>CAWFBO010000001.1:0-33057 GCA_963814075.1 uncultured Chitinophagaceae bacterium
GCCATTCCCGGTTTACGTGGTATTCCCGAAGTAATCACTACCACATTGCTGCCTTTGGTTTTAGAATAATCATTCGTGCTGCCGATGATTTTGGTGTCGCTTCCCAGCATGGTAGCGCTCTGTAAAAAATCCATCGCTTTTCCTTCGGTAATTCCTTCTTTAATGTCGAGCATTACCAGTTCTTCACAAAGTTCTTTACGGGCAATGTTGTCGGCACAGGTGGCGCCAACTGCACCGGCGCCTACTACAGTTACTTTCATCTTATTGTTTAATTTATTTTAAAAAAATTAGGTTATCCGTCAAAGGTAAATGAATTGTGTTATTGTTATAATTGATTTTGATCATGGATGTTTTTCCGGCCACAGATCAAACAGATTTGCACCGATTTTTTTTCGCCACAAAGAACCGAGGGCTCGAAGAAAAATGAAACGTGTGTATTTGCAGTAAATGAAGAAATTGGTTGGATTTTTATTTTTTGTTTTTCACCTAACGGGCAAGTATTTGTATAATGGTGAAATCAAAAAAAATAAAACAACCTGACAATAAAACAAGCTTTTACTTATTCAAAGCATCAACTACATCCTGCAGCTTAATCACCCCGCTGAAAGAATCTACATACTTCCCCTGTTTGTTGTACACCACCAGGTCGGGATACATTTGTACATGATAATAAGGAAGGAAAAAATCTTTTCTGTCCCAGCCCATGGTGATTTCAGGATAGTTGGCAATTTGATAATTATGATAGAATGCCATCATCTCACTGTAAGGAAGCCAGGTTACCATCAGGATCTGAACATTTTTAAAATGATCGATATACTTTTCCAGTTCCCTGGTTTCGTTCTGACAATGTCCGCATTCAGGACTGAAGATCATCAGCAAAGTGGGTTTGTTTGTTTTCAGATCGTGGTTGGTATAAACGGTGCTGTCTGGTGCTTTATAAATTGTAAAGTTGGGAATGGTTGGGTCTTTTACAAACTCCGGACTATTATCAGTTGCGCCATTTGTTTGTGAAAATCCGGAGTAAGATATAAAGAAGCAGGAAAGAATAAATAAAACTCGTTTCATCTGAAAAATTTTTATAAAACTAATAAAAAACAATAAAGTTGAAAATGAATAATTGATTTTAAGATTTAATTAGCAGTGGACAAACTTTTAAATAAGATTTTTATTTCGGTCTAAAACCCTCTGCAAGTCCAGTTATAATGCTGCTATTAAAGATTCAGGTTTTACATCGCCTTCAAACGATTTTTTTAAATGCCCGGATTTGTCATAAACGAAGATGGATGGTAAATTTCTTACTCTGAAATAAATGGGAAAGAAAAATTTGGTGTCCCGTGCCATGGTGATTTGAGGGTAATTGGCAATGTGGTAATGATGGTAAAAATCCATCATTTCGTTAAATGGCAAATAAGTAAGCATTACGAATTGTGTATTCTTAAATTGTTTGATGTTCTCTGTAAGCATTTCAGTTTCATGCTGGCAATGGCTGCACTCAGGGCTAAAAACTATAAAGATGGTATTCTTCTTTTTCTTCAAATCTTCCCTGTTAAAGGCAGTGCTGTCCGGCGCTTTATAAAGTGTGAACTCGGGAATGGTTGGATACTTCAGGTAAGGCGCTTGTTGATCTGCAGAATCCATCTGACAAAAAGCGGTTGCCGAAATAAAAACCGCAGCACAAAAAATGAAAAGTTTCTTCACGTTAAATTTTTTTATAAAGCTATGGAAAAGTTTGATTGTGATGAGAGAAGAGAATGTTAATCGTTCCGTCACATCTGAGCCTCGGCCACTCCCACGGCGAATCTGTCGTTTCTTTCTTAATTTCAGTTCCAACAATAAAACAAATCTTTTACCTTTGCTGCCTCAAAAAAAGTTTTTTATGGCATCTACTTCTGATATAAGAACAGGATTGATTTTAAAAATTGATGGTAGCCTTTATACAGTTATTGAATTTGGGCAAAATAAAACGGCTCGTGCCGCAGCTAAAGTGTGGGCAAAATTAAAAGGCGTTGACAACGGCCGTACTATCGAACAGACATGGAACAGCGGGGAAACCATTCATCCTGTAAGAGTTGAAAAAAGGCCTTATCAATATCTTTTTAAAGATGATACCGGTTACACTTTTATGAACACTGAAAATTATGAGCAAATTGTTGTGGCTCCTGAAATGGTAGATGCACCGCAGTTTTTAAAAGATGGCCAGGAAGTTTCTGTGTTGATAAATACAGAAACTGATCAGCCAATGGGAGTTGAACTTCCCGATAAAATTGTTTTGGAGGTAACCTATAGCGAGCCGGGCGTAAAAGGCGATACCGCTACAAAAACATTAAAACCGGCTACGGTTGAAACCGGCGCCACCGTAAATGTGCCTTTATTTGTAAATGAAGGTGAATTGATAAGAGTAAACACTAAAACAGGCGAGTACGTAGAAAGAGTAAAAGAATAAATCCAACGAATGTTGATCATTTATTATTTACATTTATCTATCTAATTTTCAATTATTAAAGTAACTTAGCCACACGTTTCCCATAACCTAAATATAATTTCCAAAATGGACATTAAACAAATTCATGAATTGGTAAAGCTTGTAAACAAAAGCAATATCGGTGAATTGATGATCGAAAAAGAGGGATTTAAAATCACCATAAAACAAAAAAAGGAAGCTGCGCAAATTGTTAGTCAGCCCATGGTTCAACCGGTTCAGGCTCTTGCCCAACCCCTTGTTCCAGCACCTTCCGAAGCTCCCGCAAAAGCCGGAGAAAAAAAGTCGGAGACCGCAAAAGAAGAAAATCTTCTTACGATAAAAAGTCCTATGATCGGGACTTTTTATCGTCAGGCAGGTCCCGGCAAGCCGTTGTTCGCCAGCGTAGGCGATGAAGTGGAAGTGGGCCAGGTGGTTTGTATCATAGAAGCGATGAAATTATTTAATGAGATTGAAAGCGAAGTGGCAGGCAAAATTGTAAAGGTTTTGGTAGAGGATGCTTCTCCTGTAGAGTTTGATCAGCCGTTGTTTTTGGTGGAGCCTGCTTAATGTGAAAATGTGAAAATTAGCCAATGTGAAAATGACTGGCTTCTCATTTAAAAAAATTCATCGGGCTCATGGAAAAAGAATTGTTTGAAAAAAATCCGATTTTAAAATTAGCATTTGATTTTTCATTAATGATTATCGATTATTGTGAGTTTTTGGATTCACAAAAAAAGTATATCATTTCCAGGCAACTTCTTAGATGTGGCACTTCTATCGGGGCCAATGCTACTGAAGCTCAGAATGCAGAAAGTAAAATTGATTTTATACACAAAATGAAAATCGCTGCAAAAGAAGCAGAAGAATCTCAATATTGGCTTCGGCTTTGTGAATATGCAAAGACTTACCCCGACTGTCATTTGTTACAGTTAAAGCTTGATGAAATACAAAAAGTGTTAGGTAAAATATTATCTACGTCTAAAAACAAGTTACAACCAATAGTTTGAGATTCTTTAAATTAAAGTCATGCTCTTCATTTTTAAATTTTCAAATTTTCAAATTTTCAAATTAGAATACTTTGTTTAAAAAAATACTTATTGCAAACAGGGGCGAGATTGCTCTTCGAATCATAAGGACTTGTAAAGAAATGGGCATCAAAACGGTGGCCGTTTATTCTACTGCTGATAAAGACAGCCTGCATGTAAAATTTGCCGATGAGGCGGTTTGTATCGGAAAACCTGCGAGCGTTGATAGCTATCTGAATATTCCACATATCATGGCCGCGGTAGAAATCACCAATGCTGATGCGATTCATCCGGGTTATGGTTTTCTTGCAGAGAATGCCAAGTTTGCTCAAATCTGTTTTGACCACGGAATCAAATTCATTGGGCCTACTCCCGCTATGATAAATTCAATGGGAGATAAAATCACTGCCAAAGAAACAATGATCGTTGCGGGAGTGCCTGTAGTGCCGGGTGTTGAAGGATTGCTTACCGATTTAGATCATGCAAAAAGATCAGCAACTGAAGTAGGTTATCCTGTAATATTAAAAGCAACTGCAGGCGGTGGCGGTAAAGGAATGCGCGTAGTTTGGAGTGAGAAGGAAATGGAAAAAGCTTTTGAGACTGCAAAAGCAGAAGCCGCCGCCTCATTTAAGAATGACGGCATTTACATGGAAAAATTTGTAGAAGAACCACGGCATATTGAAATACAAATTGCAGGCGATCAATATGGAAATGTTTGCCATTTAAGTGAGCGTGATTGCTCTATTCAACGCCGTCATCAGAAGTTAGTGGAAGAATCTCCTTCACCTTTTATGACGCCCGAACTGCGCGAAAGAATGGGAGAAGCGGCAATTAAAGCTGCCTCCGCTATCAATTATGAAAGTGTTGGTACGATTGAATTTCTTGTAGATAAAAACCGTAATTTTTATTTCATGGAAATGAACACGCGTATCCAGGTAGAACATTGTGTTACAGAAGAAGTGGTGAATTACGATTTGATAAAAGAACAAATAAAGATTGCTGCGGGAGAAAGAATTTCAGGAAGAAATTATTATCCTGAAATGCACGCCATAGAATGCAGGATAAATGCAGAAGATCCTTATAATGATTTTCGTCCTTCACCCGGGCGGATTACCGTTCTTCATCAACCTGGCGGACATGGTGTTCGTGTTGACAGCCATTGTTATTCCGGTTATGTGATTCCTCCTTATTATGACAGCATGATTGGTAAATTAATTACGATGGCGCAAACGCGTGATGAAGCGATAGATACCATGTACGTGCTTTGAGCGAATATGTGATCGAAGGAATTAAAACTACAATTCCTTTTCATCTTCAACTGATGCAAAATGAAGATTTCAGGAAAGGGAATTTTACAACGAAGTTTTTGGAAGGATTTAAAATGAAGTGATCATTAAAATACAGTGACTTTTTCATGTGAGTTTTTCGAATTCACTTGGCACGTTCATCGATTCCTCTCGCACTAACTTTGATTCTTTTTTTAGTAATTGCGAAATCAACTTTCGTGTGTTTGCAACTGTTGAAAAGGAAAGTTGTGTTTTCTTATGGTTTCTTTTATTATTCATCGTTGATCAGTTTTTTATAGTGGCATAGAGTAAACGAAGAAATAATTCGCATTTTTATTTTAATATCTGAAAAATATCATTTCATTTTTTTTTCAAGCGCATCAAGATTGATGTTGACTTTGCTGTTGGTGAATTCCGGTTGTTGTTCCAGGCGCTTTTTATCGTCAAAACCCAAGGCTACAGCTTTTTGCAGATCGTCATTGGCTTTTGCAGCATCATTTTTTCTTGCGTTAAGAATCGCAGAAAAATACCAGGCTTCACTATTGGTTGGATCCGCCTTTTTATAAAGTGACACAAAATATTCAGCTGCGTCATTTTGATTTTGATTGATGATGCGATTGCTTAAAGAATAAAAAGCCAAGGACAAGTAAGCGTCCAAACGCTGGTACATAGCCGCCTCCGGCGATTTTCCTTTTGATTTTGATTTTACATCTGCAATGGTTTCATCCCAATATGTTTCATCTTCATTTTGAAAATGTTGCTGGAAAACGGCTTTGATATTTTCTTCTTTTTGTAAAATGTTTTCTCTTTGCTGCGCTTGTTTTTGGTAAGCTGTTGTGTGAATGATGGAATTTTCTTTTTTGTGAAACCAGGCGCTTTCGTCTGAAACACCGTCGAGCATGCTGGTTACGAGACTACATTTTTGTGCCGCTTCCAGGTATAAATTATCTTTCAAATCTCCGGCAATTTCTTTTTTGGAACTGTTAGCAAAACGCTGAACAAAAGCAGTGTCAGCAGGAATTGATTTTTTTTGCATCGCATCAAACTGTAATCCTTCAAACGCAGTCACCATGGTACTTTCAGGCGTCCATTCATGTATGCCGTTGAAAAAGATAATGCGGTGGCGCGATCCTGACTTATCCAATATTTTGTCAATTGAAACCAGGTCGGTCATATTTAAATCGCCGGTGCCCGTGATTGCGGTAAAGCTGAAATTCAGTTTTCCTGCCGTGGTGATATCTTCAAGCACCGCGCCGTTGGCAATTACACCTTTGATATTATCGTGGTGCAAGGCTATAAAAGTCGCTACTTTACCACCACCGGAAAATCCGGCTGTGTAAATTCTGGCCGCATCTACCGAAATCCGTTTTTGTACATCGTCACTCAGAGTGTTCCAAATGCTTTCTGCCTCATTCCAGTCGTTGCCGTTTTTGGAATCATTGCTTCCGACGAGGATAAAATTAAGACTATCTGCCAGCGATTTATATTTTTTTACCGGTAACAGGCCATTTCCATGCGCATCAAAAAAGAAAATTACCGGCAGGGGTTTGCTATTGCTATCTGCCGGAATATAAAGCGCGTAAGATTTTGTCGGATCAGATTGGCAATAAACAGGGTTGATGATTTTTCCTTTTTGAAAAGTATCGTTAACGGACGTATTTATAACTAATGAAGAATCAATATCGCTGGCTGCGCCGCTATTGTTGCCACCACAGGAAATTAAACAAAGGGAAAGATGTAATATTATGGCGAGAAGAAAGATTTTCACTTTTCCGCCACGCAAAATTTTTAAGAAATGCAAGGATTAATAAATTGAGTCTCAAATATAACAATTTATGAAAGTTTTGATCATCTTTAAACCTCCACTATAGAACGATAAAGCCTTCGATAAGCGCTTTCGGGTACCAATAAAACGATCTTCGAAAAGTACTTTGTTTATTTCTTACTTTCTTAAACCAAGAATTCTAAAGAATTACTGGTTTGCCGGGTGTATTCTCACACGATCTCTTTCAACTTTTCAACTACTACATCCACCTCGTCTTTCGTGTTGTATTTGCTGAAAGAAAAGCGAACAGTTGTTTGATCCGGGTTTTTAGAAATGGCGCTGATAACATGGCTTGAAGCTTCTGCTCCCGAAGTGCAGGCGCTGCCGCCGCTGGCGCAGATGTTATTGATGTCCAGATTAAAAAGAAGCATGTCTGATTTTTCAGTTTTGGGAAAGCTACACTCAAAACTGTATAAAGGGATTCGCCTTCAGCATCACCATTGAAATGAACACCCGGAATATTTTTTACCAGGCTTTCTTTCATATAATTTTTTATTTCTTTTATATGCCGGCTTTCTTCTTCCATATTTTCAACCGCTATTTCCAGCGCTTTTGCAAAACCAACAATGCCATAAATATTTTCTGTGCCCGCGCGCATATTGCGTTCCTGGCTTCCCCCGTTTATTAGGGGATGAATTTTTATATTTTTATTGATATACAACATTCCCACTGCCTTTGGGCCCGTGAAATTTATGCGCTGCTGCATTGATAAAATGTACATTCAATTTTTCAAGATCAATCGGGAAATGACCAACCGTTTGTACGGTATCTACATTTAGTATCGCATCATATTTTTCCGCAAGTTGCGACACTCTTTCAATATCAGTAATGTTGCCAATTTCGTTGTTGGCATGCATCAAAGTAACAAGGCATTTTTCATCACTTTCTTTCAAAAGGTTTTCAAGATCATCATAATCGATCACGCCGTTCGGTAAAATGTTTACATAAGATAATTTTACTTTTCCTGTTTTTGCCAAATGTTCAATAGAATGCAGTGTGGCATGGTGTTCCAGCGGAGAACTAATAATATGTTTACAGCCTAAATCATTCACTGCGGCATTGATAGCCGTGTTGGTACTTTCCGTGCCGCCGCTGGTAAAAAATATTTCTGAAGGATGTGCATTTAAAATTTTAGCAACTGTTTTTCGCGCATTTTCAATCGCCATTCTTGTTTCCCTTCCATACGAATAAATAGAGGAAGGATTTCCAAATTTTTCCGTAAAAAAAGGCATCATCGCTTTGAAAACTTCCGGGTCCAAAGGCGTGGTAGCAGCATTGTCAAAATAAATTCTTTCCATAAATTGCTGGTTACCAATTAGCCGAGCTAATTACTCATCACTTCATGAATATCTTTCATGATTTTTTTGCGATATTTTCAGCAGTAGTTTCAAAATTACTTTCAGAATAAATTCGCAGTATTGGCTCTGTATTGCTGGTTCTTAAATGAACCCAGTCATTGCCGAATTCTATCTTTAATCCATCCTCGGTATTCATCGGATTGTTTTTGTATTTGTCCTTTATCTTTTGAAAAATATCTTTTACATCCACATTATTTTCCAGCGTTATTTTATTTTTTGAGATAAAATAATCGGGATACATTCCTCTTAATTGCTTAATACTTTTTTTTGAATGAGCCAAATGAGAAAGAAACAAGCCAATTCCGATCAACGCATCACGGCCATAATGAAAATCAGGAACAATAATTCCGCCATTGCCTTCGCCGCCTATAACAGCATTTACTTCTTTCATTTTATGCACCACATTTACTTCACCTACCGGTGAAGGAAAATATTCCCCTCCATGTTTGTGCGTAATTTCCTTCAGTGATTTGGTGGATGACATATTGCTTACCGTATTTCCTTTTCTTTGCCTCAGAACATAATCAGCAACGGCTACCAAAGTATATTCTTCGCCAAACATGCTTCCATCTTCGCAAACAAAGCAAAGCCTGTCCACATCAGGATCTACAGCGATTCCCAAAGAAGCGTTCTGCTTAATAACTTCATTGCTTAAGCCAATAAGGTTTTGAGGAAGCGGTTCAGGATTATGTTCAAATTTTCCGTTAACTTCATCATTAATTACCACAATATCTTTTACGCCAAGTGCTTTTAATAAAGTCGGAATATAAATGGCTCCGGAACTATTGACAGGATCAACAACGATTTTAAATTTTGCTTTTTTTATCGCTTCCACATCCACAAGATCGTAATTGAGAACCGCTTCAATATGTTTTTGCAGGTAAGAATTATCAGCTTATATGTGCCGATTTATCTAACCGGAACAAAATTAAATTTTTCGCTTTCTGCAATGGACAACACTTTTTCTCCCGCCTCTGCATCTAAAAATTCACCATCACTATTCAGTAATTTTAAAGCATTCCATTCCTGCGGATTATGACTTGCGGTTAAAATAATTCCGCCGGCTGCTTCTTCCTGCTTTCACGGCAATTTCTACTGTAGGCGTAGTGGTGAGTCCAAGATCAACCACATTAAAACCGCACGCCATCAAGGTGTTCGCGCAAAGGTCGCTCACCATACTTCCGCTGATCCTGCCATCGCGGCCAATCACGATTTTTTTATTACCTGAATTTCTGTTCAAGTGAAGTTGCAAAAGCTGCGGTAAACTTTACAATATCTAAAGGAGTTAGATTTTTGCCGGGATTTCCTCCTATCGTTCCTCTAATTCCGGAAATGCTTTTTATCAGTGCCACATCAATATTTTAAAGATGCAAATTTACTTTTTTCTTGTTTGAATTTTGCACTTCCCAGCAATAAAAAGTATTCCGGCTAAGCTCTGATTTTTACTTTTTAAATTTGCAAAAATCAGAAACGCAAATGACAAGATCAGCAACCGTGGTTCAAGGAATGGTTTGATTCACCTTATTATTACCAGTTATATTTTAAAAGAGACAAGACGAAGCTGCAGCTTTTATTGATAAACTAATTGATTATTTAAAACCTAAGCCCGGCGCCCTAATGCTGGATATCGGCTGTGGCAAAGGACGTCATTCTGTACAATTGGCCTCCAAAGGTTTTGATGTTACCGGAATTGATCTTTCAGAACACAGTATCACGAAAGCGAAAAAAAAGGAGAATGATCATTTGCATTTTTTTGTGCATGATATGCGGCTTCCTTTTTGGATCAATTATTTTGATTATGCTTTTAATTTTTTTACCAGTTTCGGATATTTCAAAACCCGACGCGAGCACGACAATGCGATAAGAACAGTTGCGCAATCTTTGAAACCCGGAAGGCATTTTCGTAATTGATTATTTGAATGTCCATTATGAGGAAGATCACCTGGTTCGCCAATCAGAAATAAAAATTAAAGATGTAAGTTATCTTATCACCAAATGGTTTGATGAAACACATTTTTATAAAAAAATAATTGTGGAGGATGAGCAAATTGAAAGAGCCTCTTAGAGTTTCGTGAAAAAGTTGCCAAATGTTTACTTTGGGAGATTTCGTGGATATGCTTTCTTTCCGGGAAATGCAGGTGCAGGAGGTGTTTGGCGATTATAATTTCGGTAAATATGATATAAAAAAATCACCACGGATGATCCTGATTGCAAAGAAGATAACTTATGGGTCGTAAGTTGAAAAAGGTTTAGTAAACAAATAAATTAGCCGGATTTTTATTTTGCTGATTTAAATACTACGCTTCCGCTTTTTTCAGTATCCGATTCAATTCTCACTTCATATCTTTTGGTTCCGTCTGTAACTACCATTAATGCAGTGTTTGGGGGAATAGTACCAAGATTGTCTGCATACATGGTCACAATATTTTCAGGAGCGTTTTTATCAACTGAAAGTGTGAGCGAGATGGGTTTGTCTGATAATCTTTGATGAGATAAGACCACTTTTCCGTTATAAAAAACAGTAATAGAATCGCCGTCAATCTCGCCATTATCATAAAAATCAAGTTTAAAAGTGGGTTGCAGTGATTGTAATGGTTTTTACAATGTCTTTTCTCCGGCTTTCAAATCCTTTTACCGTTCGGTGAAATAGTTTCCGGGGTTTCAACATCTGAATTTGAAAAATCTTTTTTCGCTGCACAGGCTTTCAACGCCTTCTGTTTTTTCAATAGTTGATTTTTGCAGTGGCGCTGATTTTTAATACATTGGAGGTTTCGGTTCTTTGAGGAGCTGCTGCAACAGAATTTTTATGTGGCTGTTTTTTTGCAGGCGCTTTGGCAACAGACCTGGTCGCCGGTTTATTATTGTGCGGCATATAGCCGATTGGTAGCGGATCTACCACTCTTCGTGAAAGAACAGTGGTTCCGCTGTCCGTGCAGGCCTGGTTGCGGTGCCGGAATCCATGTTCCGCGTAATACTTCCATATTTCCTGTATCTTTTTCATAATGCAAATCGTGGATTTGAAAACAATTGGTGATATTCGGCGGCGTATTTGATTTTAATCTTTCAATTTCAGTTACCATTAAGATCATTGGTTTTGCGCGATTAAGCGTACCTGTTATCCGGCAAATAGTATAATATTTTTTTAAACCTTCCTGATAATAAGTGTAAGAATAGCCGGAAATCTGTGAGCCTTCGGTAGTTAATTCCAAAACATATTCATTAGTATTTCCCCCGATACTGTAGAATCCCGGAGGCTACATTACATCAAAACTTCCTTTCCATTGTCCATTAAAATTGACATCTTTTTTGATATAGGATTTATAATGTGAGGATTTTTTTTGAGAAGTAAAATTTTGCGCATACGAATGTTGGGCGAACAAACCAAAACTTACAAACATTAAAAGTAACAGGGTAAAAAATCTTTTCATCATGCCTGATTATTGATTCAATCAAAATTAATTGTTATTAAAATCATATCCCCTCAAAGGAATATCATCTTTGTCTAATACTTCGTTAAATTTGCGGTTCAAAAATTAAATAAAACTAAAAGTTTTAAAAGAGCAGAATGATTAATATAACTTTTCCCGATGGCGCTGTAAGGCAATATGAGCAAGGGGTTTCATCGATGGATATTGCGAAATCAATCAGCGAAGGATTGGCAAGAAAAATATTAGCAGCAGAAGTAAATGGCGAAGTGTGGGATCTTTCACGGCCTGTAAACGAAGATGCTTCCCTAAAATTTTTAACCTGGGATGATGATAAAGGGAAATCGACTTTTTGGCATTCTTCCGCTCACCTGATGGCTGAAGCAGTGGAAGATACTTTTCCGGGCGTAAAATTTTGGGTAGGCCCGCCGGTAGAAAAAGGATTTTATTATGATATTGATCTAGGCGATAACGTGATCGCAGAAACAGATCTTGAAAAGCTGGAAAAGAAAATGAACGAGCTTTCCAAACAAAATAATCCCTTACTATACGAAAAGAAATTTCCAAAAAAGATGCGATAGAATATTTTCGGGAAAAGGGAGATGAGTATAAACTGGATCTGCTTGTCAAATCTTGAAGACGGCAATATTACTTTTTATTCGCAGGGCAAGTTTACTGACTTGTGCCGTGGCCCGCATATTCCTTCCACGGGTTTTATCAAAGGAATTAAATTAACAGGAATTGCAGGCGCTTACTGGAAAGGCGATGAAAAAAATAAAATGCTCACGCGTATTTATGGCGTTACGTTTCCCAACCAAAAAGAACTGGATGAATACATCCGTTTTATGGAAGAAGCGAAAAAGCGCGATCATAGAAAATTGGGAAAGGAACTGGAATTATTTACTTTTTCGGAAAAAGTAGGAGCGGGGCTTCCTTTGTGGTTGCCAAAAGGCGCAATGCTTCGTGAAAGATTGCAGCAGTTTTTGCAAAAAGCGCAGATAGAAGCAGGATATGTTCCTGTGATTACGCCGCATATCGGTTCTAAAAATTTATATGTTACCAGCGGCCATTATGAAAAATATGGCGCCGATAGTTTTCAACCGATAAAAACGCCGGTAGAAGGAGAGGAGTTTTTTCTGAAACCGATGAATTGCCCTCATCATTGTGAAATTTATAAAGCAGAACCAAGAAGCTATAAAGATCTTCCCTTGCGTCTTGCAGAGTTTGGAACGGTTTACCGTTACGAACAATCCGGAGAATTGCACGGTCTTACACGGGTTCGCGGATTTACACAGGATGATGCGCATTTGTTTTGCATGCCTTCGCAGGTAAAAGATGAGTTTAAAAAAGTGATTGACCTTGTTTTGTATGTTTTTAGTTCTCTTGGTTTTACTGATTATACTGCGCAAATTTCTTTACGTGATAAAAACGACCGTTCAAAATATATCGGAAGCGAGGAAAACTGGGAAATATCGGAAAGATCGATCATTGAAGCGGTTGAAGAAAAAGGGTTACCAAACGTGGTGATTGAATATGGCGAAGCAGCTTTTTACGGACCGAAACTTGATTTTATGGTTCGTGACGCTATTGGCAGAAAATGGCAATTAGGAACCATACAGGTGGATTATAACTTACCCGAAAGATTTGATCTTACTTATATTGGTGAAGACAATGCCAAACACAGGCCGGTAATGATTCATCGTGCGCCTTTTGGAAGCCTGGAAAGATTTGTTGCGGTGCTGATAGAACATTGTGCAGGAAAATTCCCGATGTGGCTGGTGCCGGTGCAGGTAAAAATTTTGCCGATAAGTGATAAATTTATAACTTATGCTGAAAATGTTTTAAGTCAATTAAAAAATAATGATATTCGTGCTGAAATTGACGACAGAAGTGAAAAGATAGGCAAAAAGATAAGGGATACAGAATTGGCTAAAATGCCCGATAATGCTTATTATTGGCGAAAAAGAAGTAAATGAAGAAAAAGTTTCTGTACGCAGACAGGGAAAAGGCGATGAGGGCGCAAAAACTTTGAGATGAAGTGATCGAAAATATCAAAGAGGAAGTTGAAAATAAAACAATAAATCAACCGGAAAAAACAGAACAGTAAAAAAATTATTAACCTAAAATCAATTAATGGCATTTCCACCAAGACCCAGAGGTTTTAATCCCCGTTTTAAAAAAGAACAACAACAGGAACACCGTACCAATCACATGATAAGAGTGCCACAGGTAAGATTAGTGGGCGAAAATATTGAAGTTGGAATTTACCAGTACCGCAGAGGCTCAAAGAATCGCAAACGAACAAGGGCCTTGACCTTGTTGAAATTTCTCCGAATGCAGATCCCCCGGTTTGTAAAGTAATAGATTATAATAAGTTTCTTTATGAAAAAAAGAAACGTGAAAAGGACATGAAAGCAAAAAGCAAAGTTTCTGAAGTAAAAGAAATCCGCTTTACGCCAAATACCGATGATCATGATTTTGATTTTAAATCAAAACATGCTGAAAATTTCCTGAAAGATGGCAACAAAGTAAAAGCCTATGTGCAATTTAAAGGCCGTGCTATTATGTTTAAGGAAAGAGGCGAATTATTATTATTAAAATTCGCTGAAAGGCTTGTAGATGTTGGCACTTTAGAAAGCATGCCAAAACTGGAAGGCAAAAGAATGTTTGCGATTTTTGCTCCTAAAAGCCAGAAAAAGAAATAAAAAGAGCAAAGTCATATTAGTAAAAAAGCACCGAATAAATATCGGTGTTTTTTTATGTGAAAAACTGTGGAATAATATGTGAAAAACTATAGAATAAAAAGATAGTTAATATTCCCGGTTTTTGGATTTGTTAAATTACATTTATAAAATATTGTGGGTGATTTTACGTTTTTAAGGCGTATTATTACGATTCTCTAAATTTGGTAATTATTCGATTTGAATTAAGGCCAATAAAGTAGAATTTTGTAGGGTTATTTACTATTAAAAATTCAATTATACTATGAAAGAAGAAACAGGAGATGTGATCAATGTGATGATTGTTGATGATCATGTTCTTTACAGGGCTGGCGTGAAAACTGCTCTTTCCTCAAAAAAGGATATTAAGATAATTGCGGAAGCAGATAATGGAGCCCATCTTCTCAATATGCTTAAAGGAATTCAGCCGGATGTAATTTTATTGGATATCCAAATGCCAATAATGGATGGAATTACCGCGCTTCCGGAAATAAAAAACTGTATCCCGGCATTAAAGTGATAATGTTGACTTTACTCGATGACCAAAGTGTTATTACTAAATTAATGGAACTGGGTGCCAACAGTTACCTCGTAAAAACCTCCGATGCGGAAGTGATTTATGAAGCCATTAAAACCTGCTACCAGCAGGAATTTTATTTTAATTCTTTAACAAATAAAGCGCTCTTAAATAACCTTCGTCAGAAAAATGTAGCTTCTCCATTTAAGACAGGGAATGAAGAGGCGGTGCTTTCGGATAAAGAAATTACTATTTTAAGATTGATGTGCGAAGAAAAAAGTACCCGTGAAATAGCGGAAGCAGTAGAACTTAGCCCGCGCACCATAGAAGCTATTCGCGACAAATTAAAAGTGAAGACCGGCACCAAAAGTACTGCAGGGTTGATTATGTTCGCGGTTAAAAATAACCTGCTCGACCAGGAAAATTAATCGTGCTTACCCAAACCAACTATTTATTTTTGCTCATTCATCTTCTAAAATATGAATGAGCATTTTTTTATTTACAATAATGAATTTTTTCGAGCAGGCGTCCCCGTTATAAGCGTCCAAAACCGTTCATTTCGTTATGGAGACGGTCTTTTTGAAACCATGCGCATGTATAATGGAAGAATAATCAATGCCGATTTTCATTTTGAAAGGTTGTTGCGAGGCATGAAGTTGCTTGATTTTGAAATTCCGTCTTATTTTTCTGAAACTTATTTTGCAGATAAAGTAAACGAACTTTTATCGAAGAATTCTATTCTGGAAAACGCCAGAATCCGGTTAATGGTTTTTCGGGGAGAAGAGGGGATTTTTGACCTTGAGAACAATTCAACGAATTATCTTCTTGAAACATTTCCTCTCCCGGAAAATATTGAATTGAATCAACAAGGGTTGGTTATTGATGTGTATCCGGGGGCTGCAAAGAGTTGCGATCAGTTCTCCAATGTAAAATCGAACAATTATCTCCCTTCGTTGATGGCTGCTCGTTATGCGACGAAACATGGTCTTGATGAAGCTCTTATTTTAAATGCTTTTGGAAGAATTTGTGAGTCTTCTATCGCCAATATTTTTATTGTAGGAGGCGAAAAGATAATTACACCGCCACTTTCAGAAGGCTGCGTAGCCGGAGTAATGCGGCGGTTTCTTCTTGAAAAAGCTTTCATAAAAAATTATAAAATAGAACAAGAATCGCTTTCTGTGGAAGATATTTTATCAGCAGACGAAGTTTTTCTTACAAATTCTATTCAGCCGATAAGATGGGTAAAACGTTTTCGCAATAAAACTTATGGAAATAAAAAAGTGAAAGAGATATTTTTTAGTATTATCAACCATCTTTTGTTTCTTTATTGTGTTTTCAGGTGGATTATAAATTAATATCTTTGGTAAAACTAGAATTAATGGAAAGTATAGTAATACATACCGAATCAAAAGAACAAATAAAAGTGTTTGAGGAAATGGCGAAGGTGTTAAAGGTTCCTTTTGAGAAGATAAAGGAGAGCCCTTATAATCCCACATTTGTTGCTATGGTTAAAAAAGCTGACAAGGATTTTAAAAAAGGCAAGGGTAAAAAAATGAAACTGGATGATATATGGAAGTGATCTTCATCGGTAAATCGTTAAAAGATTTGAGAGAATGGAAACAAACCGGGAACGTTCAGGTATTAAAACGAATTCGGAGGTTGATTGAAGAAATCCAGGAATCTCCATTCAAAGGAATTGGGAAACCAGAGCCTTTAAAATTTGATTTGGCTGGAAAATGGTCCAGAAGAATTACCGAAAAGATCGGTTGGTGTATGAAATAGAAGAAGATAAAATAAAATTATATTCTTTGAAAGGTCGTTATTTAAAATGAATCTTGTTTTACACGAATACATATTTGAATTCAGCTTCTTTCAATTTTACGAGCTGAAATTTTATTATAAATTTCAATAAACTTTTCAATCGCATTTTTCCCGTCCGTCCCCAAATCCAGAGAATAATTATTTACATAAAATCGATATGTTTTTTCATTACCTCTTCTTCCATTTCCTGTGAATGATTGTTTATATAATCAGTGATTAAAGGATAATTGCTGTACGAATATTCAATGCTTTTTTTGATAACACATCTACCTTTTTCAGAATAGTTCCATCAATAGTTCTTTTTCCAACAATACCGCCCAACGGAATTGGAAGCGATGTTTTTTCTTCCCAAAAATTCCCAAGATCAACAATTTTGTGCAAACCTTTCTCCATATAAGTAAACCGGTTTTCATGAATGATAACGCCCAAAACATTTTCAGAATCAAGAACTGATTTTTCTATCTCATCATATCTTTTAAAAACTTTATTTTTCGCATTTGGAAAGGCAAGTGAAAACAAAAGATGAGCAGTTGTGTTTTCTCCCGGAATTGCAATAGTATAATTTTTCACATCGTTAAACTCAACTGGTTTTTTTGAAATCAAAAGTGGCCCAACGCCTTTCCCTAAAGCGCTTCCGCTGTTGAGTACTTTATATTTATTAGCAACAAGAGGCAATACGCCATAGCTGATCTTTGTGAAATCCAGCACTTCATTTTTTGCCATTTCATTCAATGTTTCCACATCTTCCAATTGAACGGTAAATGTAAAATCTCCGGTATCTATTTTTTTATTCACCAATCCGTCAAAAATAAATGTATCATTCGGACAAGGGGAAAATCCAAGTGTAAAATTCATAATGCTTTTTATAAGTTGTCAACTATTTTTAATAATTCGTTGTTAAGGTTTTCAATTGCCGTTTCAATTTCCATTTTGATTTATCTCTTTCTCCTACACGATTTGAAATGCTGCGAAGTTGTAAAAAATTTATTTTTTGCTGAAGGCAAACATAATGAAATGCAGCGCCTTCCATACTTTCAACTTCTGCACCAAATTTTTCGAGCATCGAATTTATTTTGAATATCGTTATCGCTCACTTTATTAACGGTAATGGCATTCGCCAAAGGCAAAGATACTTTTTCAAAATTCGAATGCTGGATTTACAAGCCATCCGTTTGTGAAAGGGAAATTATTTTTCTTTAAAAAACCGGTTTCAAAAAGTGTTTGTAATTTCTCCATTTTCCTCAATTCCTATATCCGCGAAAGTATCTTCTTTTATGGCAACAACTTCTCCTAAATTAAATTTGTCTGAAAAGGCTCCTGCAATGCCGGCCTGAATGACAAGCTCATATTTTTCTGCAATGGATTTTCGGGTGAGATGATAAACAGTTGCCGGAATTCCAACGCCCGTGATCAAAATATCCGCTTTCTTTTTATGTTGTATAAATGGTTCAATTTCAAATTCCGTTGCAGCAACAATTAATAAATTCATTCTGCAAATTTCGTATTTACAATCATATTATGAATTCATCGGTTTACCTTTGCAAAAATTTTTGTAGATCAATGGTATTTTTAACACGTATAGAACATTTTAATGCTGCTCATAAATTATTCAATCCTGCCTGGAGTAAAGAAAAAAATGAAGAGGTGTTTGGCAAATGCGCCAACGAAAACTGGCACGGGCATAATTATGAATTGCATGTAACAGTAAAGGGCGAAGTGGAGCTGGATACGGGTTTTGTTATCGATGCAAAAATATTAAGCGAAATAATAAAGCAATATATTATGGAAGAATTGGATCATAAAAACCTGAACCTGGACGTAGAATTTTTACAAGGGATAAATGTGTTCTGCAGAAAATCTTGCCATCGCTATATGGCAACAATTAATTTCCCCTGTTGCCAAAGGATGTTAACTATGCATTCTATAAAACTGTATGAAACACCAAGGATATTTGTGGAGTATTTTGGAAATTAATCCAATCAATTTTATTACATTTAAACAATGAGCAATAAAGTATCAGTTTATAGAAAAGAACATTTTAACGCTGCTCATCGTTTGAATAACCCCGACTGGAGCGAAGAAAAAAATTATGCTGTTTTTGGTAAATGTAATAATCCAAATTATCACGGGCATAATTATGAGCTGGAGGTGAAAGTTACCGGGGAACCTGCTGCTGATACGGGTTTTGTGATCGACCTGAAATATTTCAGTGATTTAATAAAGGAAACCGTGATTGAAAAACTGGACCACAAAAACCTGAATCTCGATGTACCGGAATTTCTGGATCTCAATCCTACAGCTGAAAATATAGCGATTGTTATTTATAATATTTTACGTGACAAAATCGATAACAAGTTAGATTTACAGGTACGCTTATACGAAACGCCGAGAAATTTTGTAGAATATCCGGCAAAATGATTTATTTATTTTCTAATGAAATAAAAGGTGATTTATGGCTTATAAAAAAATTGAACATTATGATGAAGAGGTAACGGAAGAGATAATGAAAAACTATCGTGAAACGATCAGGCTGATCGGTGAAAACCCTGACAGGGAAGGTTTATTAAAAACGCCGGAGCGAATTGCAAAAGCAATGCAATATGCTACACAAGGCTACCAACAGGATGCGAAAAGCCATTTTAAATTCCGCAAAATTTCATGAAGATATAAGCGAGATGATCGTGGTAAAAAATATTGAATTGTACAGTATATGCGAGCATCACATGTTACCTTTTTTTGGAAAAGCGCACATTGCCTACATACCCAACGGCTGGATCACAGGATTGAGTAAAATTGCACGGGTGGTAGATGTTTTTTCAAAAAGATTGCAGGTGCAGGAAAGATTGACTACGCAGATATTGGATGCGATAAAGGATTCCCTCAATCCTTTGGGGTGGCCGTGGTAATAGAAGCAGAACATTTATGCATGATGATGCGTGGCGTTCAAAAACAAAATTCCGTAACTACCACTTCTGCTTTTTTTGGTGAATTTGAAAAGCAAACTACAAGAAATGAATTTATCAGCCTTATCAAAGCAGACCTCATTAGAAGAAATTAAAACAAAAATTATGGCACATGCATTTATTTTCCCGGGACAAGGCTCACAATTCATCGGGATGGGTAAAAATTTATATGATGAAAACGAACAGGCAAAATTGCTTTTTGATGAAGCCAACGAGGTACTCGGTTTCCCGATTTCTGACGTAATGTTTTTTGGAACGGCGGATGAATTAAAGCAAACCAATGTGACACAACCAGCTGTTTTTTTGCATTCAGTGATTGCTTTTAAAACTGAAATCAATGCAAAGCCGGATATGGTTGCAGGGCATTCGCTCGGCGAATTTTCCGCGTTGGTGGCTAATGGTTGTTTGAGTTTTACAGATGCTTTAAACTGGTTTCCGTAAGAGCGAAAGCGATGCAAAAAGCCTGTGAAATTAATCCTTCTACAATGGCTGCTATTCTTGGTTTGGATGATAAAAAGGTTGAAGAAATTTGTGCGGATATTATTAATGAGGTAGTCGTTCCTGCTAATTATAATTGTCCCGGGCAGATCGTTATTTCCGGCTCTATGAAAGGAATTGAAGAAGCGTGTATTTTGTTGAAAGAGGCAGGTGCGAAGCGAGCTTTGGTTTTGCCGGTTGGCGGCGCATTTCATTCTCCTTTGATGCAGCCTGCAAAAGATGAATTGGCTGAGGCGATTGAAAATACGAAATTCAATAAACCATTTTGCCCGGTATATCAAAATGTAGTTGCCAAAGCGGTAACAGATCCCGCAGAAATAAAATCAAATCTCATTGCCCAACTTACCGGCCCTGTAAAATGGACACAAACGATTGAACAAATGATTGCGGATGGTGCTACTCAATTTACCGAATGTGGGCCCGGAAAGGTTTTGCAAGGGATTGGTTTCAAAAATAAACGCGAAGTTGAGGTGAATGGAATTGGGTGAATAGAAATCGCTGTCTTTTTGTTGGTTTACTGCCTGTGGCTATTTTTTAAAAACTTAAACTACTTATTTTTCTAAATTGGTCTAACTTCATTTGATAATTGAATTTATCATGAAGAAAAGTCTTTTCATATTTCTGATGACAATAACACACAATACTTTTTCCCAAATAAAATATCCTGAAACCAAAAAAGTAAACCAGGAAGACAATTACTTCGGAACCATATAAAAGATCCGTATCGCTGGCTGGAAGATGATAACAGCGAAGAAACCGAAAGCGTGGGTGAAGGAAGAAAATGCGGTGACCGAAAGTTATTTATCTCAAATTCCTTTTAGGCAAAAAGTGAAAGATGAATTGAAAGGCATGTGGAACTATACGCGCTACGGTTCTCCGTTTAAGGAAGGCGATTACTATTATTTTTATAAAAATGATGGTTTGCAAAACCAGGCGGTTTTGTACCGCCAAAAAGGATTAGAAGCCACACCTGAAATTTTTATTGACCCTAATAAAATGAGTAAAGACGGAACAGCTGCTATCGGCGTTCCTTCTTTCAGCAAAGACAAATAAATATGCTGTTTATTTGGAATCGCAGGCGGGAAGTGATTGGGAAGTGGCGCACGTGATGAATGTGGCAGACAAGAGTTTATTGAAAGATGAATTGAAATTTATAAAATTTAGCGGCACTTCATGGAAAGGCGATGAAGGATTTTATTACAGCCGCTATCCTGAAACAGATGATAAAGAAAAACTCACTGTTCAAAATCAAAATCATAAAGTTTATTTTCATAAGATCGGCACTCCGCAAAGCGAAGATGTATTGATTTATGAAGACAAAGAGCATCCTTTAAGGGTAATAGGAGCGTGGCTTACAGAAGATGAGCATTTTTTGATTGTAACAAAAAGCGAGGGACAAGCGGATCAGAAATATGGGTAAAAGACATGCAAGAATACATCTGCAAAAAATGATTTTGTTTTGCTGGTGAAAGGATTTGATACAGAATCCAGTGTTGATTGATAATGACGGCGATAAAATTTTGGTGCGCACCAATGCTGATGCGCCCAATTATAAAGTAGTGTTAATTGATCCGAAAAATCCTGCCAGGGAAAATTGGGAAACGGTAATTCCCGAACGAAAAGAATTGCTTGAATCAGTTGGAACTGCGGGCGGAAAATTATTCCTTAGTTATTTGCAGGATGCTTCAAGTCGCGTGTATCAAACTGACTACAAAGGTTATCATGCAAAGGAAATTATTTTGCCGGGAATAGGCTCTGCAGGCTGGATTTAATGCGCACAGGAAAGATAAAGAGCTTTTTTATTCCTATACATCATTCGACTATCCGGCATCAATTTTCAGGTACAATATTGAAACAGGAACTTCTGCACTTTTTCGAAAAAGCGAAGCAAAAGTAAATGCCGATAATTACCAAACAGTTACAATCATTTTGCGTCAGTAAAGACGGTACAAAAGTGCCCATGTTTATTACCTATAAGAAAGGAATTAAACTGGATGGAAACAATCCTGTATTAATGTACGGTTATGGTGGATTTAATATTCCTTTAACCCCGGGCTTTTCTATTTCATATGCTTTTTTTCTTGAGCATGGCGGCGTATTTGTAGAAGTTAACCTGCGCGGTGGAAATGAATATGGAGAAGAATGGCACAAAGAAGGAATGCTTCAAAACAAGCAAAATGTTTTTGATGATTTTATTGCGGCAGCACAGTTTTTAATCGATAAAAAATATACCAATCCCTCTAAATTAGCGATGCGCGGCGGAAGCAACGGAGGTTTGCTTATTGGCGCCGTAATGACGCAAAGGCCCGATCTTTTTAAAGTTGCTATTCCGCAGGTGGGCGTGATGGATATGTTGCGTTATCATCTGTTTACCATTGGCTGGGCATGGGCTACAGAATATGGCAGAAGTGATAATAAAGAAGATTTTGAAAATCTCATCAAATATTCTCCACTGCAAAATTTAAAACCCGGCGTAAAATATCCTGCTACGTTAATCACCACTGCTGATCACGACGACAGGGTAGTGCCCGCCCATAGTTTTAAATTTGCCGCTACTTTGCAAGCCGATAACGACGGAACTAATCCAACCTTAATCCGCATAGAAACCAAAGCAGGCCACGGCGCCGGAAAGCCAACCGATAAACAAATTGATGAAGAAGCAGACATCTGGAGTTTCGTGATGTATAATCTCGGAATGGATTTTAAATGAGCCCAAAATTTTCGTCTTTTTTCAAAACACAAATGTTTTTTAAAAGTTGGTTTACTGTTGTATTGCAACTGCGAAAATGCCCTTACATAGTTCACGATAACAAAAATCCTCACTCCATAGATTTCAAAAATTTATAAAATTCACTATTGGTAGAAAGAATAACAGATGTTTTTTCATCAAAAGTTTTCTCAAAAGATTCCATTGATTTTAAGAAAGCTATATAAGCTCTTTGATGTGGCTGACTGGTTATAGGCATCGGCATAAATAGCTGCTGCTGTGGCATCAGCTTTACCCTTAATTTCTTCTGCCTTTTTAAAAGCTGTCTGATTGTATAGATTTTAATTCACGCTCTTTTTCGCCATTAATTTTTGAAGCTTCTCCCTGCCCTTCAGAACGAAATTTATCAGCAATACGGAATCTTTCGCTGGTCATTCTTTTATAAACCTGGTCGTGCACTTCTTCCACATAATTAAGTCTTTTAAACTGAAAATCCAGGATAACAATTCCCAGATCTGCGGCTCTTTCATTAGCAGTTTTCAAGATATCATTTGCTCTATCTTTTCGCGCCCTACAAATATTTTTACAAGTGAATCGCCGGATGGTTCGCTTATAGAATCTGTCATAACCGGTATCCGGTTACTGTTTCTAACCGTTTCTTCAATATTATTATTGGCAATATAATCCCTTGTTTCGCCATCCAAAATATCATCAAGTCTTGATTGGGCGCCTCTTTCATTGGTAAGTCTTTTATAAAACTGGAGTGGATCTGTAATTTGCCAACGGGCATAGGTATCAACGAAAATAAATTTCTTATCCTTCGTGGGCACCTGGTTTGGATCGCCATCCCACTCAAGATATCGCTTGTCAAAAACATTTACCTTTTGTATAAAAGGCACTTTAAACTGTATGCCGGGTTGTGTAACGGCATTGCCCACGGGCTTGCCAAATTGGGTAATTACGACCTGCTCTTTTTCATTTACAATGTACATGCTGCTTTTAATAGCAATAAGCAGCAATAATCAAAACCACGGCTGATATAATGAGTTTCTTTTTTGTCATATTAGTTTTCTTTTGGTGTCTTTGAGTATTGTGCATTTGCATCTGAAGAAGTGGAAGTACATTGTTTCCATTCTTATCTGTGATAATTTTGTTGCCAAGCTGGGGCAATACTTTATTCATCGTTTCCAAATAAATTCTTCTTCGGGTAACTTCCGGTGCTTTAATATATTCTTTATATAAATCAGTAAAACGGGCCACTTCTCCCTGCGCATTGTTCACTCTTTCCAATGCATATCCTTCTGCCTTTTGTATGGTTTCCTGTGCTTGTCCCCTTGCTTTCGGAATTACTTTATTATAAGCGGATTTTGCCTCATTGATAAGCGTTTCTTTTTCCTGCTGCGCCTGGTTCACTGCGTTAAAAGCAGCCTTCACTTCATCGGGAGGATTAACATCCTGGAGCACTACCTGGTCTATTTTTACACCAAGAGAATATTCATTGCTTAATCTCTGGATCATCGCCTGGGCGCTGCTTGCCACCTCGGTTCTGCCCACGGTTAATACCTCATTTACAGTGCGGTCGCCTACTACCTGGCGCATCGAAGCTTCAGAAATATCACGCAGGGAAGTTTCAGGATTTCTTACCTTAAATAAAAAATTATAGGCATTGTCAATCCTGTATTGAACTACCCATTCCACATCAGCTAAATTAAGGTCACCGGTAAGCATCAGAGATTCTGCTTTGGTGTTTGTTTTGGTATAAGAAGTTTCACGAGAGCTGGTGCTGGTGGTCCTAAATCCGAATTCCAGCTTCTGCTGCCTTTCTACCGGAACTTTATAGACGGTTTCTAAGAATGGAATCTTCAGGTTCAATCCCGGTTCTACCGTTCTGTTGTATTTTCCATACCTGGTTACTACGCCTAATTCTTCCGGTTTATCTGGAAAAAAGCACCAAAGAAGAGCACAAGCAGCAGAACAGAAAATACAATTAGCTTTAAATTTTTGGCTGCCTTTCTTAAAACCCTTAAATAGGATTCGGGTATTTCAAAATCCTGAAATTGATTATTACTCATAAAATTGATTTTGCAATTAGTTGCCGGTTACAGATTGTGTAACGCTAATCAGATGAACATACGATTTTTAACGGATATTCCAATATTTTATTATTAAACCGCTGTTTGGTCTTTTAAAAGCATAGCGCCGGGAAGATGGCCATGGATTAAGATTCATTTTTTCTTTGGAGTAAATACATCTAAAACCATGAAAATTTTTATAAACAAGAAAAAGTATGAAACATTTATTATTGGTGTGTGATAGAATCCGCAACTTGTCAACGTCCGGTAAAACCGATAAATAATTGATATTTCTATTTTACAACACATGCCTTCACCCAATTCCTTAGTTTACTTTCGCTTTTCTTCTTTCGTGTATACGTTCCCGTAAGGTATGAAAAAATAACCGGCGGTCCCTTTCGCTTATCTCGCTTATCAGCATCGATTTCTTAAGTAATATTTTGAGAAATTCAAAAGTGTAATTAACAAATTCCTGTTTATTGGTCATTATATAATTAATAACATTGTGATTCAGGAAAACCATTTTTTCGCCGTCCACCTCAACGATAATAGTATTATCCCCTAAATTAAATTCATTGATATAAACACTGTATTTTACTTTATTTTCCT
Organism: uncultured Chitinophagaceae bacterium; assembly: GCA_963814075.1. GTDB lineage: Bacteria > Bacteroidota > Bacteroidia > Chitinophagales > Chitinophagaceae > Ginsengibacter. The sequence goes on from CAWFBO010000001.1 coordinate 25,288, forward strand.
GTTCCGGTTTTCCGGGCGGAAATTTATAACCATACTCCACCTGCTTCTCAATATGGTTCACCAGCTTTTCGAGGCAATCATAAACATTTTCGATATCCTGCTGCGATTTAAAAATTCTCGTTTCCCTGTAATATTCTATTTGCCTGATAGTAGTGTTAATGCAGTCGAGATTCCAGATTTCAACCGAAGGAATTTGTAAATACAGGTCAGAAATTTTTCTCCCCGTGGTATTGAAAATGTCAATATAGTCTTCAATCAAAAACTGGTCTTTATTGAACTTTGCATAATCGAGGTCGTAACGGCCCCAGAAATAACATTTAAATGCAGCGAGCTCAGGAAACAGGAAAAGATGAAAAATGGGGATGTCCTTATTGAGGTAGAACATCTGTTTTTGTGTAAAAGGAATAAAATATTCCAATTGCCGAACGATGCCCTGTAAATATTTTTCAAAATCAAACGTAATACGGTCGATATTTTTTCCCCAGAAAATCAATGAATCGCTTTCCAAATGCAGGAAACTATCCAATGAAATTTTATAGTGTGAAGCCAGAATCTGTATTTCATCAAACGTCAAATGCTTTTCTCCCCTTATCCGCCTGTAAGCACTGTCATTGCTTAAATTCAGCTGTTCCGCAATCGCGTCTACCAACGCCAGGTGCGGCGGAAGTTGATTTTTTATATGCTTTAAAAAAGCAGTTTGAAGTTCTGCAGCATTCATCGTATATAATTATTATTTAAATATAATCACGAAAACCCGTATATGACAAAGAATAATTCTGGACGTTCAAATAGTTTTTAAACCTCCTTCAAATTAGTGCCGGATTTTTCTTATCCTACAAAGTTTTTTTCGATGTCCAACCGCTAAAAATGTGTTTGTCGTTTCAAGGTCGTACTGAGTAATAAACAGGTGGGGCCGATTTGCAGAAATTACCAATCTCATAAACCAGACCTTCTCTTCTTGCAGGAAATGCAAATCATAATCCCGCTTTTAGATAACATCAATTATGATCCGGCTAATGCCCGATTGATCTTTACATCGTAAATCAAAGGTTATGAAACAGAATATTTTTTTGGCTTTGGGAAATTAACCTGCTACAAACAACTACCATAAAATTTTATTTATCATGAAAAGTGTAATCTACCTGTTGATGTTTCTGCTTTTTTCTGAGCTGGCTTCTGCCCAACCAAAAAAGGAAATTAGTGTTGCTTTTGTAAACACTGCAAGCGCTTATCCGTTTTCTCAATTCGGCAAACTCTTTTCCGGTATTGAACATCCCGGTGTAGAGTTAGGATATGGGTTTAACCGGAAAACAAAAGCCAAACACGACTGGTTCCAGGATTTTAAGGTTTCTTATTTCTATCACAGGTTTGTCCAGCACGGTATTCAATTGTACAGCGATATTGGGTACAGGTACAAATTTTCGAATTTATTAAGTGCACAGGTTGCTTTGGGTGCAGGCTATATGCAATCAATACCTGCTACAGCCAAATTAAAATTAAGCAGCAACGGAGAATATAAAAATGACAAAGGTATTGGCCGTGCCCAGGCTTTGGCCGTAGCCAATATCAGTATTGGCTATACTATCAATCCCGCATCCAAAAAACCAGCGAAAGTTTTTATAACCTACCAGCAATTTTTACAAACGCCTTTTGTAAAAGCTTATGTGCCGATACTTCCTTATAACAGTTTGTTGATTGGCTGCTCTATTCCTTTACCAACCCATAAAAAATAGGATCATGAAAAATTATATAATCATCATCAGCATGTTGGGTATTTGCTTTTCCTGTAAAAAAGCACAGGTACAACCCACGCAACTATCTTCCATTGAAACACCATGGCAGGATAGCAGTAACCAACATCCGAAAAGCGCCGCATTTACCGCACTACTTAAAAAATATCACGATAAAGGTTTACCCGGCATTTCCCTGTTAGTGAAAGATGCTAACGGTACATGGGTAGGCGCAATTGGCAAAGCCGATATTGAAAAAAATATCCCTTTTGAAGTGGGCCAGGTTTCTAAAGTGGCCAGCATCACCAAATTATTTATCGGGACATTGGTATTTAAACTTATTGAAGATTCCGCAAACACAGGACTTGGGTATAATGCACTGAATACAAAAATAAATACCTGGCTTCCTGCTTCAATTACTGATAAATTGCCAAACGGGAATAAAATCACCCTGGGTCAATGTATGAAGCATGAAACCGGTGTACCGGATGTGATAGACCAGGACGCTTTTTACCTCGCTGTTTTAAATGATCCTAATAAAATATGGAAGCCCGAAGAGTTGCTGGAATTTACTTATAACAAACCGCCTGTTTTTAATCCCGGAGATACTGCAATCTATTCCAACACCAATACTGTCCTGGTTATTATGGCAATTGAGGCCGCCACTCATAAGGACCATAGCGCGCTTTTGAAACAATATGTTCTAAATCCGCTGAATCTTACTTACACGTTTTACCAGCCGCATGATGTGCTGCCCAATACCGTTGCACAAGGATATTTTGATTTGTATAACAACAACACAATCGTGAATGTATCAAACCTGGTTACAGGAAGCGGAAATGGGTATGGCGGAATCTACAGCAACGTTTTTGACCTGCTCAAATTTGAGAACGCATTATTTATTGACAAGACTTTGCTAACGCCCAAATCACTGGCCGTAATGGAAACGTATGGCAAAAAAGATGACACGAATTATTACGGATATGGGCTGCAAAAATCTTACATCCAGGCCAATGGAGATTACGGAATAGGCCACAAAGGCCGCGACCTTGGCTATTCTGCGAATTTATTTTATTTCCCTAACAACGGCGTGACACAAATATTCTTGATCAATTATGGCACTAATGCCAAAAGCAACCTGCAGCAGGTGTTCTATGATTTCCAGGACGAATTTTTAAAACTGGCTTTGCATTAAAACATGGAATAAATATTTAAATAACCAATTTTTCAAAACAAAAAACAAAACAACATGAAATCAATTTCTCTCTTAATGACGTTAATGATTCTCTTAACGGCATTTGGTTTATCAGCGCAAACATCCGTTAGCATCAGCGCCGGTGCTACGTTTTCAAACGTAACGGTTAAATCCGGATTCATTTCGGCGTCACCAAAATCAAAAACCGGTATTACAGCAGGAATTGCAATTGATGCGCCATTAAGTTCAAATTTCAGTTTTCAACCTGCATTGAATTTCGTTCAAAAAGGCTACATGGTTAAAGACCAGGGAAGCAAAGAAACCGTCAATCTTAACTACCTCGAAGTGCCATTGAACTTCGTTTACAGCACTCAAAAAAATGAAGGGTTTTTTATAGGCGCAGGGCCTTCTCTGGCTTATGGAATTTCAGGCAAGGATAAATATACTGCTTCTGGTATGCCTGACGATAATCAAAAGATAAAATTTGGATCAGGCGTTGATGAAGTGAAAGCTTTGGAGTTCGGGGTCAACGGTCTCGCGGGTTACAGGCTGAAAGGTGGTTTTGTGATTTCCGGGAATTATAACCTGGGACTAAGCAAGATTAACAATGATGATGGCGGTGGCGACGCGGGTAGCATTAAGAACAAATATTTTTCTATAAAAATCGGCTACTTCTTAAACCATCGTGGACATAAATAAAACCTATCGAAGGCTCTTTTAATTAAGATTGCCGGCCAATAGATGAGCCGGCAATCTTATATCTGATTCAGATTTTTTCAGTATAAATTTTAAATGATGAAAACATTTTACAATAAGCGAGATTTCCGGCTATTCCTGGCTTTATAATACCAGGCATCTAAAAGTAGCTGCTGTGGTGCAATGCAGGCGGTTCTTAATTTAAATCAAGAATCCTGATTTAATAATTCAAATTGCTTTCTGTAATCGTTCACAAAATATAGCAATGTATTTTTTGCCCGTAGTCGAAGACGTGCAGATAGCAGGTGCTTTTTCATTTTGAAGGACTCTTAGAAAAGCTGGCAGTATTTTTAGATCTTGTTCCAGTCCCAAATTCCATATTTCAATTCATCTGTAAGTTTGAAACCACACAGCTTTAATGTCAGCAAAATATTTCCCCTGTGATGCGCTTCGTGATGGATAAAATAGCCTAACAATGGAACAACTCCGCGTTTATTTCCTTTTACATTTCCGTTATTTTCAATTCCTTTTTTCAATACTTCTGCAACGAAACCGGCGGAAATGATGTGACACTCTTTAAGCATAGCAATAGTTTTGTTGTCCTCTGCTTTTATTGTGGTCAAATCTTTTACAAGTTCGTTGTTGAGTTTCTCGATTTTCCAAAAACGCACATTGTAAATGTGAGCTAACTGATGACCAACATTTCCGCCACCACGTTTTGATGTTGAGAGTGTTAAAGATTCTTCTGTTAAGTTTTCCAATAATTTTAGATTGGTTCTGTGATTAATAAACCAGGTTTCTAAAATCTGTTGTTCAATTTTCATTCATTTATCTTTTTGTATTAACGTTCTGATACTATGCGGTCTTTTTCTCAGCAACGGCTCACTTAAGGGACATTGCGTCAATTACAACACCTTTCTTAAAGTTATTAATCTTCTTCCAAATTTAAAATGATTGAGAATATTTACAGTAAACAAACAAAATAAAGGAATTTATGTTTTGCCTTTTTCTTTCTATCAGTCTGGATGCAGAAACGTATACCGCTTGACAAAAGCTGGCTGCATGCCCTTCAGGCAAATGTAATGGGATGGGCATTGATAGCGGTAAGCCTGTCATTTAACTTCAGTGCGCTAAGAAAGTTTTTTATTACTAAAAACACTTTGAATCCTCATAAGCCGGCAAGGTCATTGGAAACAGGAGGAATTTATTCTTACAGCCGCAACCCGATGTACTTTGGTTTGTTGCTTTTATATAGCGGTCTTGCTGCTTTGTTGGGTAACTGGTGGACTTTCATTTTAATTCCATTACTTATTTTGATTGTTCAACTATCAGTTATTAAAAAGGAAGAAGGTTACCTGGCAAGTGCGTTTGGCGAAGTGTATGATGATTACAGAAAAAGGGTAAGAAGGTGGATATAAAGGAACGCGGTTTAATGCTGCAACCATGTCAACTTTTTTAGTGGCTTCTGCCTGTCGGTCCTGGTTTCAGCCTTGCCTTTAAAAAACATTATTTACATTTATTATCAAAACCAAATTAAATGCTCAAGAAAGTACTCCTTCTCATTTGCGTTATTGTGCCTCATCACCTTTTCCATATAAAATAAAAAGATCAGGAAAAAGTTCCTTTACTGTTTCTGTCGATAGAGCAGACGGAAAATTTCTGGCATTAAACTTCAATAGTGCCAGTCTTTACTTTTCCTGCACGCTTATAATTGGCGATAATAACGCCACCCGGCGTCACAATACTTTTTTGTCAATGTAAATGCTGCCGGAATTGTTCCTTTCGCAAAAAGCTTTTTCCCTTTGCCTAAAGTCAGGGGGTGAATTTTGAGTTTCAGTTCGTCTGCAAGGTCGTTCTTAAGAAGCAACTGAATGAGCTCGCTGCTACCCCAAACCTGGATGTTGGCGCCTTTTGAATTTTTGAGTTTTTTGATTTCAGCAACGCTTTTTATTACTGCTGAGTTTTTCCACCCCGTGATAAATGGGTCAGACTTTTTCAGGCTTTTGGAAAAAACATACTTAATGCCTTCATTGATGCCGGGCCAAAAGTCACCATGTTCAGGCCAGTAATTGGCCCAAAGTTCAAATGTTTTTCTGCCCAAAAGATAATCTGCGGGTTTTAATTCTTTTTGTACCACCTTGCCGTAAACTTTATCGCCGTAGGGTTCCGTCCAACCGCCATATTTGAAACCCCCTGATGTATCTTCCTTAGGGCCGCCGGGTGCCTGCATTACGCCATCTAATGTAATCATTGACAGCACGATTATTTTTCTCATAGTAATTCACCTCCTCTTTTAATTTATTTTTTAAAAATTATTGTGTTATCAAATTTCGCCAACAAAGATTATTCTGTTGGGATTAAATGCGACAATCTTTATGGTGAATACGACAAGTTTTGGAAGGGAATTGAAAAGCGGCAGCCACAGGCGAGTTGATTCTGCACCGGTTGCAGCATAAAAATTTTATTTAAACTTCGTTTGCTGTTGTCCATTATTAAAAAGAAAACCGTTTCAATTACTGAAACGGTTTTTATTGTGTGAATTTGAATCTGGTTAAATAAGTGGAGGAACATCTTCCGGAATCTCATGAACAGGTTCCCGGTCTTCAGGAGGATATTTATCCGGGTTTCTTAAGCGGCTGTGATGGCGGCTATATCCAAAATAGATAATGAAACCGATGAGCAGCCATCCGAAAAGGCGTGCCCAGTTGGTCCAGCCCAGGCCGAAGATCATTGCGGCGCAAACTAAAATACCCAATATGGCAACTACTTATACGGCAGGAACCCTGAAGCCTCTTGGTATTTCCGGGTGTTTTACGCGCATGATCCAAACGCCGGCGCAAACCAGGATAAAGGCAAACAAAGTTCCGATACTTGTCATATCGCCCACAATATCGCCGGGAATAAAAGTGGCAAAAGAACCTACCAGCAATAAGAAGATCAAATTAGACTTGTAAGGTGTTTTGAATTTTGGATGAATATCAGAAAATACTTTTGGAACCAATCCGTCTTTGCTCATTGAATAGAATACCCTCGATTGCCCCATCAGCATCACCAGTATCACGGATGAAAATCCTAGCGAGAATCGCGATAGTTACCAGATCGCTTAACCATTTGAAAGCGGGTACCCAAACACCGCCAACCGTTGCGCCTTTCATGTGTTCAATAGCATACACAACAGAAGCTTCACTTCCTGTGGTTCTGAATTCTTCCACAGAAGCAACGCCCGTAAGTACATAAGAAAATAGGATGTATAAAATAGTACAAATAACCAATGAACCTAAAATACCAATCGGCATATCCTTGCTCGGATTTTTGGTTTCCTGCGCGGCAGTAGAAACCGCATCGAAACCAATGAAGGCAAAGAAGACGACCCCCGCCGCTCCGAGGATTCCGAGAATACCTCCATAGTGATAAGAGATTCCCATGTGATCAGTATAGATAGTTGGTTCCGGAATAAACGGCGTATGATTTTCGGGCTTCATATATTGCCAGCCAACAACAATCACCACTACTACAATGGCTACTTTTAAAAGCACAATAATTCCGTTTACCACTGCTGATTCCTGCATTCCTCTAATTAATAAAAGCGACAGGACAATCACAATGCCAAGCGCCGGAAGATTTACAATCCCGTGATGCAGGTGGTCCATCGAGACATTAAACGGCGAATGGCACCATTCATACGGGACCTGGACATGAAAAATTTCGAGGAATTTATTAAAATATTCTGACCAGGCTATGGCTACCGTAGCAGCGCCCACGCCATATTCCAGCACCAGATCCCAACCAATGATCCATGCGATAAATTCGCCCATCGTTGCATAAGAATAGGTGTAAGCGCTTCCCGCAATCGGGATCATAGACGCAAATTCAGCATAGCATAATCCTGCAAAAGCACAACCCAAGGAAGCAATAACAAAACCATAGGTTACTGAAGGGCCGGCATGTTGAGCGGCCGCGGCGGCGGTCCTTACAAACAAGCCCGCGCCAATAATAGCACCAATACCAAGCGCAATAAGGTTTAACGGGCCTAATGTTCTTTTTAATGTATTTTCTGATTCACCTGCTTCATGCATCAGATGGCTTACAGGCTTCGTAATAAATAAACTACTCATCGTATTTGTGCGGAGTTTTAGTTTTTAAAAGATT
>CAWFBO010000002.1:0-39757 GCA_963814075.1 uncultured Chitinophagaceae bacterium
CTGTGTTCCTTTTCGTTTGTTCTCTCTGTCTGAATACGAATGGCCTGCGTATTAGGGTGCTTCTTCATTTTCTAATATTTGAGTTGTCTTTACTGTTTCCCCGTTTTTTTAAGAAACGACTGCGAAGATAAGAAGCAATGAATTTGAAGCCTTATATAAATTTATAAGCTTCGTATAATTATATTTATAATCAAAAAGGAATTGCGTTTTAAAACAATTCCTTTTATATAACAGAGATGATATTTTCAGGTTATATTTTAATGGCTTTTCCGCTGCCTGCCACCTTGGTTGAAATGTTTGTTGCACTGCCTTTATAAAATACATTTCCGCTTCCGCTTATTTTTGCAGTAAGGCTTTTATTGGCATTTACTCTTGCATTACCGCTTCCGCTTATTTTCACTTCCACGTTTTCTGCAGCAATATCACTGCAATCAACATTGCCGCTGCCGCTCACGGCCGCAGAAACAGTGTTGGCAGAACCACCTTTTACAACAATATTTCCGCTTCCTGAAATGGAAAAATCCAGGTCTTTGAATGAGCCTGAATTTAAATGAATATTGCCCGAGCCTGAAAGCTTAATTTCGGTTTTTTCGCCAGAGGTAAATGAACCATTGCCATCCATATTACCGCTTCCACTCAACTCCAGGTCATTTATTTTAGTCATAGAAACAGTAACAACCATTTTTGACCTTGATTTTAAATTTACATTCTTCGTTGTTTGAATCACGAGCTTGCCATTTTCAACTTTGGTTTCAATATAGGGAAGCAGGTTTTCATCAGCCTCCACCGAGATGCTGTTTGAATTGCCATACTCAATTTTTACATCCATTGCTCCGTGAGAAGATAACGAACTGAAATCAGCCACGGTGCGTGTTTCTTTTTTTAGATTTCCATTACCTTTAATTGTTTTCCAGGGCTGCGCAAATAACTGGCTGCCTGTAAACATCAAAATAAGAATAAGTAACTTTTTCATGATCATTGTTTTAATTTTTGGAAGGATAGTTGTTGTAACGTATGGTAACCGGAAAAGTTACAAACACTGAAATTTTTTTTCAAATATTATCTAAATAAAAGCAATGCAAGCTAATAAATCAACTAACTCAGCCCTCGTTGATAATCTAATCGATTTACTGAACAAAGGTAATGCACATGTAACGTTAGATGACTCTTTAAAAAACATACCATTTGAAATATTAGGTAAAAAACTACCCGATCTTCCTTACACTTTGTATCAAATTGCTGAACATATTCGCATTGCTCAATCAGATATTTTAGAATTTTCAAGAGATGCGCATTATGAATCTCCCAAATGGCCCGAAGGTTATTGGCCTGAAAAAACAAAACCGTCTTCAGAAAAGCAATGGGAAAAGTGCGTAGAGCAGATCAAAGCAGACCGTAAAGATTTTATCACGTTATTAAAAGAATCGCCTGACAAATTGTTTGCTGTTTTTGACCATGGAAACGGACAAACATTGTTGCGCGAAGCTTTGGTTTTGGCAGATCATAATAGTTATCACACGGGCGAAATAATCATTTTAAGAAGGCTTTTGAATAACTGGCCAAAATAAAAATCTTTTCAATTTGTTTGTTTACTGCAACAAAGTATTTATAAGATATGCTTCTCAATCGTATTTCTGAAAGAAATTATATCAAAAGGTTTTTTCAAAAATGCCGTTGCGTTTACTCTTTCAGATATTTTTTCAATTTCGTTATTGGCTGAAAAAAGAATTACCGGGATATCTTTCGTCTTCTCGTTTTCATGCATCAGGTTTACAGCAGTTTCGCCACCAATCTTTGGGATCCAAAGGTCCATCAGGATAACCTGTGGGTTCAATTTTTCAATATCTGAAATAATATTCTCACAGTTTGTAAGCGTTTCTACCCTGTAATTTACTGAGTCGAGTATTGCCTTACAGACGTTTAAAATTTCAGCATCATCGTCATAAATTAAGACGCATTTTTTTTCCATTGAAAATCAGGATTGTTTTTTTGGGGTGAATATTTTATAGGATGAAATTATTTAGAGTTAGTTGATGGTACATAAAATGAAAAGTGCTTCCTTTCCCATAAGCTAAATTCAAATACCACGGCTGACCTTTCAAAAAACCGGAAAAATAACGTGCATTTTCGTAGGGAAAATCATACAAAAAACCCCGCCGATGCCCGAAATTTTTTTTAAAAATGGTGCATTCTTCGGTATTACAAACGATCCTGAGTTTGAGGAATCATTATTCATAGGTGCTTTTTATAAGGTGAAAAATTATTATATTAATAATATAATTTCGCCTTTATAATAATTATAAAATTAGCCATTTTGAACCAAAAATAAAAATAGCAATTCTCAGATTCATCCCGAGGCCGAAAAACAGGAATTTCTTTCTCAGAAGTGAAACTTTCGATGAACTTTCACGGCAGCAAAATTTACTAGTAGCCTACCATTTTGGAAGATGCAAAGCAGCCCTTTTTTGAAGTGGTGCACGAGGCAATGGTTGCTCCAATCAAAAGCACCATTAGCAAAACGATCAATATATTTCTCATTTTTATAGGTTTAATAAAAAAATAACTTAGCGATCTGAAAAGTCTGAAAAATTATTTTTCAATAAGATTGGAGGGAAAAGAAAACAAAATAACAAAAAATATTCGGGAAGTGCAAGCGCAAAAAATTATAACCTCAAAAGGCAGATTGAGATTAAAAAGGTAGTAGTTTTAAACCGGGGTTTACGAAGGACGTTTTTTTTGAAAAATTGATGGGATCTTTATTTTTCTACATTATATTTTTCTCTCCTTGACTGGATAAACAATATTACATGGATGGCAATGAGCATTTCACAGACAATTTCTTTGACGATCATAGGTTGCGAATTTTTGGTTAAAACTTGTAAGTATAGAAAAAAACGATTCTTCTTCAATTTTATTATTCAATGCAAATTAAAAGCCAGAAAAAAAGTTGTTTTTTATACCACATAGCAGTTAGTTCTATCATGACCTATCTTAATTCAAGATCAATCCCGACCTGTAAATTTACAGAGTTAAAATCTGTAAAGCCGTTCTTGTGATAAGGGGCATAATCATAGGTGGCACCAACATTTATTCCTGAATTTCCTGTCTTTTTAAAAGGTATTACCACACCAAGCCCACCCTGAGCACGAAAACCGAAATTTGACTGGCTGTTTCCGAATTCACCATAATATTGCTTTAGATCAATAATATTTCCGCCTGCGGCAACGGAAACATACGGTTTTAAAGAGGATTGGGTGCCCGGAAAATATTTTGCTTTTAATAAAACGGGGGTGGTTTGTATTGAGTTACTTAAAACAGCAGAGATATCCTGCGTATTGCTCAAGTGATAAAGCTGGCGTGGATATTTTTGATAATAATCCTGGAAACCATAAGTTATACCCGCAGACCATTTGTTTGAAAAAGGGTACATAAGGCTTCCCATAAAGCCCCGGGGAGAACTATTACTTACCAAATCACTTTTTAACGCTCCTGTTGGAATACTGTAATTGTAATTAAGTTCCAGGTTTACTTTTTTATTTTGCGCTGTTACCGGCAGACAAAAACAACTTATTATGAATACTGTTGCCAGCAATTTTATTATTTTTTTCATCATTCAATTTTTAGTGTTTTAAATAAGAGGATTGATCAAATAATGCTTTTACCTGGCTATCTGCTACAGCTGAATCTAAAATCCCCGAGCCACGTATCAATCCTGTCCAGATGACATTGATGTTATTATTCTCTGTAGCATTTTTTAGATCGAGTATATCAATTGATAAGGCTCCTTCTTTTACCTGGTAAATACTGTAGGCATACGGAATATAATATCCAAAATCGGGATAACCCCAATAATAAGGATTCCAATAATCACTGTAGTTGTACCAATAATCACCGTAGGTTATTACCCCCGTTGAAGTATTTATAATATGGTTTACATCAACGCCTAAATCAGGATTCTCTTTTTTTGAAACCAGAGTATACCCTGCCTGGCTCATATATTTTTTTACTGCATCAATGTAGGACTGGTCAACTGCGTTTAATTCACGCCTGGAATTGCCGTTTTCAATTACAGCTACAGAATCAGGAATGCTGTAAGTGTTATAGTTTGAAAAATTTGCTGAAGAATCATGATCAGTAATATAAATTCTGGATTCTTCATTGTTTAAATTTTTTATAGGGTCTTTAGTACAACTTATATACGAAATAGAAATTGCCAAAACCCCGATTAATATCAATAATCTTGTTTTCATAGTGTACGCTTTTAGGAAATTTTCCACAAAGCACATACCTAAAAGGAGTTGCAAATTCTAAAGAAATCATAAGATCATTTTTGGTTACGCTTGTAAAGCGGAAGATATTTAAAATCGTAAAATAGAAATTCGTTACAATTGCCTGCTCACTGTAATAACAAAATGCCTGCGAGCTTTAAGCCTGCAGGCATTTTGTTATCAACCAGAACCAATCATTAAAACCAACTTCCCGTCCATCTTTTTCCTACCTGGTTGCCAAGTTTTCTTTTTCTTCTTTTTACATCTGCATTATGAATGAACATCGTTATAAACATCAGTGGAATAAACAAAATGGTAAGTGGCGGAATGCCCAGCATAGAAATCCATTTTCCTCCATATTGCCTGCGCATGGGCCGTTTCAGCCTTTCTGCAATAAGGTACATACTTGGCACCATGATCAACGTCATAAAGAAAGCGAAGGCCAAACCAAAGATGATGGTCCAGGCAAGTGGCTTCCAGAAAACAGCGCTATCGCCTCCAAAGAAAATATGTGGATTCAATTCGGAGAACATGGTAACGAAATTAATATTGAAGCCAATCGCCAAAGGAATCAAGGCAAAAATGGCGGCAAGCGCGGTAAGCAATACCGGGATGATCCTGATTTTTCCTGCCTGTATCACCGCTTCTCTTGTTTTCATTCCACGCGCCCTTAATTCATCTGCAAAATCTATCACAAGAATCGCATTCTTCACCACGATTCCCGCCAATCCCACAATACCAATTCCTGTCATTACTACTGAAATTGTCATTCCTGTAATTGAAAAACCAAGTATTACACCGATAACACTAAATATAATTTCGGTAAGAATAATAATCGGATTTACTTACGGAATTAAATTGCAACACCAAGTATAAACAAGATCAGCATTAATGCCATCAACAACGCTTTACCAAGGAACGCGCCTGTTTCTGCCTGTTGCTCGCCTTCTCCTGTTTGTTTGATGGTAACCCCGGCTCCTTTTTGAGTGAAATCATTGATGGCAGACGCGATATTTTTATTTACTTCTGTAGGCGTATAACCTGAAAGTACATTGGAGAAAATAGTAATCACACGTTTTACATTTTTTCTTTTGATACTTCCGAGAGTGCTCGTATAATCAACATCAACCACCGAACTGATCGGGATGGATTTTACCTGTCCGCCACTCGCCATATCCCTGAAAACAATATTCATATTCAAAAGATCGCTCAGGTTTTTTCTTTGTACCTCATTGTTGCGCAATTGAATTTTATATTCATCTTCGCCTTCTTTTATTTTAGAAACTTCGCGGCCAAACAAAGCCGTTCTTATTTGCTGGCCAATCTGGGCGGTTGATACGCCTTCTATCAAGGCCCGCTCCCGGTTTACGGAGAGCGTGATTTCCGGGTTATGTAAGATCAACATCCAATTTCAATTCTTCTATTCCGGGTATTTGTAAACTATCGAGGTAATTTTTTAAAGCAGTAGCGGTGGAAGTAAGCTCATCGAAATTTTCGCTGGAAACTTCAATACTAATTGGCGGATCGGTTGGCGGTCCACTGCTTTCCTGTGCCACAGAAATTTCGTGCTCCCGGAATTCCTTTGATCGCTTCGCGGATCGAATCAAGATAAGGGGCGGTAGAAATTCCGTTTCGTTTCTGGTATTCCACAAAAGAAACCTGCACTCTTCCCAAATTCGGTTGCGTACTATTGTTGCCACTTAACGGATCGGAGGCGCCTACGGCTACATTCGAAATCACACTTTCCACAATCGGATTCAGTTTTCCTGAAGGCCCATCCAATACTTTCATTACCTTATTTTCAATATTTTTTGTAATTGAATCGGTATAATCAACGCTGCTTCCTACGGGCAGTTTTAAATAAACGTAAATAAAATTAGGATCGCCTTTCGGAAAGAAAACAACCGGAACATTTCTTAATTGGAAACAAAATCAGTGAGAACAATAATAATCCAAAGGTGCCCACCAAAAGCCAAACGGGCGCCATTTTGCCGTTGCCCAACGAAGTAGCTTTTCATAACGGGTCATAATGCCCGGCAATACACTATTTTGAAATTTATGAATGAGCGAATCAAAAAGATAGGTATTCAGAACAACGACTATCGAAAAGAAAATAAGCAGGTTGCCGACAAAAGTTGACCTGAATAATACATCGAATAAAATACCTGCAAGTAAAGGAATTAAAAAAGCTTTGCTTGTAAAAACAGCCGACTTTCTTTTTACTTCCCCTTCCGGATGATTCATAAAATCAACCGCGAAAACAGGGTTCATAATAAATGCCACAATCAACGAAGCGGTTAAGGTAAAGATGAGCATCGTTGGCAGATAGATCATGAACTTTCCGATGATTCCGGGCCAGAAAAGCAACGGGAAGAAAGGCGCTAACGTAGTAAGCGTTCCGGACAGAACGGGTACAAAAATTTCTCCCGCGGCCATTTTTGCACATTCTCTCGTAGAAAGTTTGCCTTTGTTCTCCATGAAAATGCGGTGCGTATTTTCTATCACCACTATCGCATCATCCACAATAATTCCCAAGCCAAAAAGAAGCGCAAAAAGCACAATAAAATTCAATGTTACATTTCCACCGACAATCAGATCTGCGGCGGGTAAAAACAAAAAGGCGACAAACATACTCAGTGGTACAGAAAGCGCCACAAAAAAAGCGTTTGTAACACCCATAAAAAACATCAGGATCAAAAGCACGAGGATAAAACCGATCACAATCGAATTCACCAGGTCATTAAAAGAAGTGCGTGTAGAGCGGCTTTGATCGCCTGTAATTACCACATTCAGATTCGTTGGCAAAATCGTTCCTTTCATTTCTGCAACCGCCTTCTTTACATCATCTGAAGTTTGAATCAAGATTTTCGCCCGCTCTTTTTATAATATTAAGCGTAACTACATTTTTGCCATTCAAGCCGTGCAAAACTTTCACTGGTTTTTACCGTGTCTTTAATATTGGCGATGTCTTTTAAATAAATAGGAGCGCCTGAGGTATTGCGTACAATTATTTTTTCAATATCAAAGGCGGTTTTAAACTGGCCTCTTATCTGCAAAGTGCGCTTCATATTTCCGACATCAAGCAAGACCACCGGAAATATCTACATTTTCTCTTTGAATGGCATTGGCGATATCATCAAATGTTACACCGGCGCTTTGCATTTTATAATTGTCAACATTAATCTGGAATTCTCTTTCAGGAGCGCCAACAATATCCACACGTGTGATTTCAGGGATTTCTTCAAGTTTGTCTTTGGCATCATCCGCAAACTTTTTCAGGCTCATCATATCAAAATCACCGCTTAGGTTTACATACATAATGGGCATTTCACTGATGTCGAATGCCTGCACGGTCGGTTCCTGCGTGAGATCGGTGGGTAAATCTGTTTTTGCTTTATCTACCGCGTCTTTGGTTTTCTGCAAACCTACTTCCGGTTTTACACTTGTTTCAAATTCAACTGTGATGATAGAATAATCCTGCAGCGAGGTACTGGTGATCTTATTGATCTTTGCACCCGTAATTCCTTTTAGTTGTTTTTCAATAGGCTTGGTGACAAGGTTTTCCATGTCTTTTGGCGAATTTCCGGCATATACCGTTTGCACCACTACCGTTGGAATTACAATGTCAGGAAATTGTTCTTTTGGTAAAGTAACAAATTGGTAAACACCCATCATCGATACAAAAAGTATCAGCAAATAGACAGACGTTTTATTTTTAATTGCCCAACTTGTAGGTTTAAACTCTTTATATTTTTCCTTAAAATTTTCAGCTAAGCTCATACTAAATTAATTGTGCTTTTTCTCAAAAGCAATTTTTGCCTTTTTTGTTTATTTACTGTTGGTGTAGATCGGCTCTCCATCAAACAAACCCTGGTATCCCTCGGTTATCAATTCATCGCCGGGTTGTAAGCCCTGCTTCACTTCAATGCTGTCTCCATACAACTGTCCGATAGTTACGTTTCTCTTTTTTGGCCACCATCTGTATCGCCCTTTTTGCCGGCAAGTAATACATATTTTCCTTCTTCTCCGGTTTGTACGGTATTCAGCGGAACTGCGATTGAATTAGGAGCATTGTAATCAAGGATTTTTACCGTAGCTATTTGGTTGGGCCGCAGGTCGATTCCCTTTGGTACTTTTATTTCTGCTGTAAAACCGCGGGTAGTATTTCCAATTGCCTGGCTGATGAAATGAAATGGTGCTGTTAAAAGTTTTATTTATATCAGGAATGGTAACAATTACCTGAGAACCTTCTGATACTTTACCTGCATAATTTTCAGGAACTGTTACGGTAATTTTCAAATCAGTTTCATTTACAATTTTTATGTAGCCACCTGTTAATGGGTTGCCGTTAAAGGTTTCTCCCACATGAGCTGTAATATCATCAACCGTTCCGTTCACATTGCTGTAAACATTGCTTTGGTTGGCTTGTTCCTGCGCAGTTTTTACCTGTGCCTCAATTGCCTTTAACTGGTTTTGTAAAGTTTCAACATTTGTTTTTGCCTGCAGCAACTGCACTTCAGTTCCAATGTGCTGATCCCACAGATTTTTTTGCCGCTGGTAAACAGATTTAGCAAGATCGAGTTGCGCCTGCACACTTCCCATTTGTTGCTTAACTGCTGCCACATTTTGCTGAGCCACTGCATCATCCAACTTTAAGATCAGTTGTCCTTTATGAACTTTGTCACCTTGTTTTACATAAATCGCTTTTATTTGCCCGGGTTGCCCGCTGGGGGTTATGTACGAAACATTTTTTGAATCTACACTTCCTTGTAGTTCAAGATAATGTTTGAAATCTCCTTTTTGAACAGTTTGCAAAGCAACCAGTTTTGGCTTTGCGGCAATTGTAGAACCAGTATCCAAAATGCCGATTTGCTTTTGCAGATCGGCAATCTTTGTATCAATAGTTTCTTTCTGCGTTTTTAATTTTTCCAGCTGCGCCTTCTTATCTTTTAGTTGCGCTTCTTTGCTATTTGAATTCACACAAGAAGAAATAAAAGAAACCAACAGTATGCTTAGACCGATCGTTGTTATTTTTTTCATTTTTTAATTATTTGATACTTATTTCTTTTTATTTAGAGTTTTCCTGTTGCTTTCAGGTAGTCAATTTTAGCTATGATTGCATCGTATAATGAACTGTAATAATTGTTTTGCGCCGTTACCAGATCTGCCTGCGCCGTAGAAATTTCCTGGTTGCTCCCAACGCCCTGCTCATATTTTAATTTGGTTGAATTATAAACCTGCTGTGCCAGGTCAATATTTTTCTTTTGCGCATCCATCGTTAATATTGCGGACTTCATATTGATTCTTGACTGCGCTACATCATTGTCAATTGATTCTTTTAATTGATCAACGTTATTGTTCAGTTTCATGCAGGTTGAGCTTTGCTGTAGCAATGTTTGCATTTCGTTCGCCTCCATCAAAAATTGGAATTGCCAGTTTGAAGCCGATAAAAGAAGTAGTAAACCAATTTTCGCTGCTTTGAAAAAATTAAAATGAAGTTCGCTGGGCGTTTTTGCTGTAATTGGCAGAAAATGACAGTGTTGGAATTTACTTAACTGGTATCTTTTTACATTATAGTTTCCCAAGTTCAATCGCAGTTTCCAATTGCTGATATTCTTTTCTGTCTTCATAATTATAACTTTCATCAAGAATGCCGGATTTTAATTCCTGGTCAGATAAGAGTATCAGTAAGTACGAGCGAATCTTTCTCAGGAATATTCATTAAAAGTTTTAATCCTTCTTTTCCTGCATCAATTTGATTTTGTGCTTTTAATTTTTGCGTTTGCAGATTGCTCAACTGAACCTGTACTTTATCTACATCCAGCTTTTCTGCAAAGCCGTTTTGATAAATCACTTTGGTATCATGAAGCAGTTTTTCATAGTTGGCAATATTTGCATCTAAAGTAGCTATTTGCCTTTGGCCAACTACAAGTTGGTAATACACTTTATAAACATTTGCCTTTATTTGTTCTTTCGTAATATCAGCTGTAAGCTCCGCATTTTTTATTGCAGCTTTCCGTGCCTGCAAGTCCTACAAAAACCTGCCCGTCAAATAAGAATTTGGTTGAAAATCTGCTCCATAATTCCCACTGTATTTGGTTCCAAATTTTACAGGAAAATAAGGTGCCTGCAGGGCCATCCGTGTAAATTCTGCCGGAATGCAGCGTAGTGGGTATTGAAAGATAATCCGTAAGGCCAACATTTGCTGTTTATGTGCGGTAAAGCGCTGCTGCGAGTTACCTGTTTGTTTTGCTCATATTGAAGTTTGATATCAAGCAAAGCATTTTTTACCTGCATTGCATTTTGCAACGCATAATCTACGGCCTCCTTTGCAGTAAAAGAATGAATTTGTGGCCCTGATTACTTTGCTGGCTTTGGCTCCAAAGCAAACTATGCTTAATACTGATAGTAGAATCAATCTGATCTTTATTTTCATCGGTACTTATTTTTTTACCGGGTTTTTACCGGCCCTTTCTTTTTGATATTTTGTTATTAATTTATATCCTTTCGGAGTTACCATCGCATACAGAAAATATTCAATCAATTGCTGCTGGATATAAACCAGTGAATATTGATGCTTAGGGAAAATTTCTTCATTAAAAGCAAGCATCATCGTTTCTATTCTTACTTTACAAATGAGTTCCGCATTTATTTCTTCCCTGTACAATCCTTCTTTTTTTCCGCGTTCAATATTTGATTTCATCAGTTCGAAAAGAAAATTGTATTTGAATTCTTTGAACTTTTTGAAAGTTTGGGGATGTCCTCTTTCAATATCAAAAAGGATAGAAGGATTCATATTGTCAAGCATTTCCTGCAGGCTTTCCATTCCGAAATAAACTTCCTGTACCGCGTTTGTGGCTTTATTGCGGCTTCTAGTACAGCAAACTTTATTGTATTCCAGCATTTCCTCAATCACCGCATCTACCAATTCATTCTTATCTTTAAAAGAATGATAGATCGTTTTTTTGGAAACGCCCAGTTGCGAAGCTATCTCATCCATCGTTACAGATTTAACTCCATAACGCCGGTAGAGTTCATCTGCTTTTTCTTTTATTCTGTCTTTTAATTCCATCGGAATGCAAAACTAAGGAAACTTTTTAAGTAACAAGAGTTTCCTTGAACTTTTTTTTTAATTTAAAGAGAAGTGTCATCAAACCATCATCACTTACCTTTGAAATCTCAATTATTTTTTATTATGAAAAAGTCGAACAATTACCAAAGAGTTATTCAATATTTTTTGCAGGGATTATTGATCCTCGGCCCGGTTTCTATCACTGTTTATTTTATTTATATTGTTTTTGATAAGATCGACAGTATTCTACGGCCGGCGATAAATATTCCCGGCCTTGGATTTATTATTATTGTCGGGTTTATTCTTTTCGTTGGTTATTTAAGTTCCTTTTTTGTAATGGGAAGGATATTATCTGTGTTTAATAAGTTTTTGGAGAAAACGCCGGGAATTAAACTGCTTTATTCATTTGTAAGAGATTTTTTTGAAGCATTCGCCGGTAACAAAAAGAAATTTACGCACAACGTGTTGGCATGTGTGGACGATACGGATGTTTGGCGTGTTGGCTTTATTACGCAGGAAGATATGAGTATTTTTGGAATGGAAAATTATGTTGCGGTTTATTTGCCAATGGCTTATTCTGTTGCAGGAAATGTATACATTGTACCGAAGGAAAGGATCAGGCCGATAACTTCCATCAGCGCTGCGCAATCAATGAAATTTGCGGTGAGTGGTGGCGTTACTCAAACCATTTCTGATAATATCGGAACAGATCCGTTGGATAATTCTGTGATACATTAAATACTGCTTGGTTTGAAAAAAATTATTCTTTTCATTTTCTTTTTTGGCATTACCACTCAATGCTTTTGCTGGGGATTTTATGCGCACAAAAAAATAAATTATTATGCCGTGTTTTTATTGCCTCCGCAAATGCTTTTGTTTTACAAACCTCATATTGATTTTATTTCTGAACATGCAACCGATCCTGATAAAAGGCAGATATTCAATAGCCGCAGAAGGAGCAAGGCATTACATTGATATTGATCATTATGGAAGTTATCCTTATCCTGAATTGCCGCATAAATGGAAAGATGCCGTTGCGAAATTTGGAGAAGATACTTTGCAGAGCATATGGAATTGTTCCGTGGCATATCCAGGTGATGCTTGGCAGGCTAACCAAGGCTTTTAAAGAAAAAAACTTTTCTTCTATTTTAAAAAACAGCGCCGAAATAGGCCATTATATTGCTGATGCACATGTTCCGTTGCATACTTCTGAAAACTATGATGGACAGCTTACCGGCCAAACAGGAATTCATGCTTTTTGGGAAAGCCGGGTTCCGGAATTACTGGATAAAAATTTTAATTTTTTTATTGGCAAAGCGGAATATATTAAAGACCCTTCAGCTTTTATCTGGCAACGGGTTTTGGAAAGCGCAAAAGCTGCAGATTCTGTTTTGCGTTTTGAAAAAGAGTTGTCCCTTAAATTTCCTGCGGATAAAAAATATGCTTTTGAAAAAAGAAATAATGTTTTGATCAAACAATATTCTTCGGCCTATACGATTGCTTACAATAAGATGCTTGATGGAATGGTAGAACGAAGAATGCGGCAATCGATTTTCGCAGTGGCTTCTTTCTGGTTTACGGCATGGGTAAATGCCGGCCAGCCTGATCTTTCAGTCATTGACAAATCAAACTTTTTCAGAGAAAGATCTGAAAGAATTTGAAAAATTAAATGAAGATTGGAAAAATAATAAAGAGATGAAAGGAAGACAGCACGAGTAATTTATCCACAGTAAACGAACAAAAAAAGAAGATTTCTATTTTTTTTATTTCAAATTTGCATTTCTTTTTTAATGCAGTAAACAAACAAAAAAACCATTTTTTAATTTTTATTCATGATTCACAATTTCAACGCAGGTCCTTCAATTCTTCCGAAAAGTGTTTTACAGCAGGCTTCAGAAGCGCTTATTAATTTTAATAACAGTGGCTTATCAATTTTAGAAATCGGCCACCGCACGCCGCTTTTTGAATCGGTAATGGAAGAAGCAAGATCATTGGTGAAAGAGCTGATGAAACTGGATGAGGATCATGAAGTATTGTTCCTGCATGGAGGCGCAACGGTTCAGTTTATGCAGGTTCCGATGAACTTGTTGAATGAAAAAGAAACTGCCTCTTATGCTGATACCGGCGTGTGGAGCACCAAGGCAATTAAAGAAGCGAAACTTTTTGGAAACGTGGATGTAGTATGCAGTTCGAAGGAAAGGAATTACAATTTTATTCCAAAAGATTTCGCTGTTTCCAACGAATCCACCTATTTTCATATTACGACCAATAATACCATTTATGGAACGCAATGGCAACAAATCCCAAAGGTAAGTATGCCTGTAATTGCCGATATGTCGAGCGATATTCTGAGCCGAACACTTGACTTTAATTCCTTTGATTTGATTTTTGCGGGAGCTCAAAAAAATATGGGAGCTGCAGGCGCTACGCTGGTTGTAGTAAACAAACGAATTTTGGGAAAAGTGAAACGGGCTATTCCCGCTATCATGGATTACAGGAATCATATCCAGGCAAAAAGCATGTTGAATACGCCGCCGGTTTTTGCAGTGTATGTTTCCATGCTTACGCTTCGTTGGCTTAAGGAAAACGGGGGAGTGGAAGCCATGGAAAAAATAAATGCCGAGAAGGCAGCCTTGCTATACAACGCCATTGATAAAAGCGAAATTTTCAAAGGAACAGTAGCCAAGGAAGATCGCAGCAAAATGAATGTTTGTTTCGTGATGGAAGATGCAGAGCAAGAGAAAAAATTTCTTGAATTTTGCAAAGCAAAATGATATTTACGGAATAAAAGGGCATCGTTCCGTCGGTGGTTTCAGGGCATCACTTTACAATGCTTTGCCTTTGGAGAGCGTGCAATATTTGGTGGAAAAAATGGAGGAATTTGAAAAAGGTTATATTGTGAAGAAAGCCGTTTTGGGTAACGGGAAAATATTAGATGATTGAATTATATTTGCAGCCCTTACAAAATTGAATGCCTTTCCAGGCAAAAGATTAAAACAAAACATGATATCTATTTCTCCTTTTAAAGCCTTGCGCCCTGAACCTCAATTTGCCAAACAAGTCGCTTCAAGGCCTTACGATGTTTTAACCACCAAAGAAGCTAAAGTTGAAGCAGAAGGTAATCCGTATTCTTTCCTGCATATTACCCGGAGCGAAATTGATCTTCCTGCAAATACAGATATTCACAGCCAGGAAGTTTATGAAAAGGCAAAGGAAAACCTTGACGCGTTTATCAGCCGCCCGATTCTTTTTAGCGAAAGCAAACCTTGCTATTACATTTACCAGTTGACGATGAATGACAAAACCCAAACCGGGCTTGGTTTGTTGCAGTTCAGTAGCAGATTATGAAGAAGGCTTGATAAAAAAACATGAATTGACGCGGCCTGAAAAAGAACAGGATCGCATCAATCATATCAAAACTACCGGCGCACAAACAGGAAATGTTTTTCTTGCTTTCAGGGATGTTGATGAATTAAATGAGATGATGGAGAAATGGAAAGCTTCAAAAAACCCCGTTTATAATTTTACAGCAGAAGATGGAATTCAACATAGTGTTTGGGTGGTGAGCGATGAAAAAATAATTGACCGGATAACTGAAATATTTAAAACTGAAGTTGAATGCTACTTATATTGCTGACGGGCATCATCGTGTGGCTTCAGCGGCTAAAGTGAAATATATTTTAGCGGATGATGAAGAAGCCGGCCATTTTCTTTCTACTTTATTTCCTGCTTCCGAACTTAGTATAATGGATTATAATCGCGTGGTAAAAGATTTAAACGGTTTATCTGAAGAAGAATTTTTGAATCATTTGAATAAAAATTTTTCAGTGTCCAAAGTTTCAAAAGCCGTTTGCACCCCATGAGCCGCATGAATTTGGAATGTACCTGAATGGACAGTGGTACAGGCTTGCCGCAATGGAAGGAACTTATTCAACCGATCCTATTGGTATTCTTGATATTACTATCTTGCAAAATAATTTGCTGGAACCCGTGTTGGGCATAAAAGACCAGCGTACCGATACGCGCATTGATTTTATAGGTGGAATAAGAGGAATGGGCGAATTGGAGGAAAGAGTGAATAGTGGAGAATGGAAAGTGGCCTTCAGCGTTTATCCTGTAACCATCGAACAGTTATTTGATATTGCAGATACCAACAATATTATGCCTCCAAAAAGCACGTGGTTTGAACCAAAATTAAGAGACGGGCTTTTAACGCATCTTATCACTTCATGATTTATCCGAAGCAGTTGATTTATTTTTACAGCATTCCAGTAATTTTTTGTTTTTATAAAGATTTCCGGTGCTAAAGTATTTTATCTTTACCCGATGAAAAAGATCTTATTTGCCATAATTTTCTTGCACGTCTTACTGCCAGTGTAATTGCACAACAGGAGGATGTTGACCAGCTTCATGAAAATGCAAAAGCGTTTATGCAACAAGGTGATTATGGAAATGCGACTCTTATATTAACACGCGCACTGCAGCAAGACAAACAAAATCTTGAAATTGCGAAAGATCTTTCATTAAGTTATTTTCTTCAAAAAGAAGATCAAAAAGCATTGAATGTTATCAAGCCTTTTATAGATAATAACAATGCTGATGACCAGGCCTACCAAATTGCAGGAACAATTTACAGAAGATTGGGACAGGAAAAAGAAGCGGATAAAAACTATAAAGACGCGCTGAAAAAATTTCCTAATAGTGGTGGGTTGTACAATGACTATGGAGAATTGCTTTTTAAAAATCACGATCCGGAAGCAATAAAAATGTGGGAAAAAGGAATTGAAATGGATCCTTCTTTTGGCTATAATTATTACAATGCCAGCAAATATTATTACAACAACAGGAATTATATCTGGAGCCTTTTGTACGGCGAAACTTTTATTAATATCGAATCTTTCACTTCACGTACTGCAGAAATAAAAGACCTTTTATTGAATGCTTATAAAAGGCTTTTTGCTGATCCCGATCTTTTAAAAAATGTAAAAGATAAAAGTGCTTTTGAAATTGCTTTTTTAACCTGCATGAACAAGCAAAACGATGTAGTGATTCGAGGAATAAATCCTGAAACACTTACTATGATAAGAACCCGGTTTATCCTTGACTGGAACAGGAATTATGCCAGAAAATTTCCTTTCAAACTTTTTCAACTTGCAGCAACAACTTTTGGAAGAAGGTTTATTTCCTGCCTATAATCAATGGATATTTCGGCGCTTCGCAAAACCTTGCAGCCTATCAAAACTGGACAAGCACACATTCTGACGAAGCAGAAAATTTTAGAAAATTTAAAGCCGGTATTATTTTTAAAATTCCCAAAGGCCAGTATTATCATTGATTGATTTTGAAAATTATTTTAAGCCAAAGTTTTTTCAATCGCTTTTTTTTATTTAATTGTTTAATTTAGAATTTCTTTGGTCATATGCAATGATTTTAAAGTAAACATTTAAAAAGGTAATTATGTCTCCTTCACGACTTTTTGATTGTATAGAGATGCATTTAAAAGATGCACCCAATCGAACTATGCTTGCAGCAAAGGAGAATGGGGAATGGAAGGAATATACAACCGTAGAAGTATCTGAAATTGTAAATAAATTAAGCTCTGGCTTGTTATATTCAGGTATCGGGCCCGGAGACTTTTCTATTGAAGGAAGAGATAAAGTAGCGGTTATTTCTAAAAACCGGCCCGAATGGGTAATGCTTGATCTGGCAGTTCAGAGAGTGGGAGCTGTGTTGGTTCCTGTTTACCCGACTATAAGTGATATTGAATTGGAATTTATTTTAAAAGACGCTAACGTAAAATTGATTTTTGTAAACGACCGCGATTTATTTGAAAAGGCAAACCGCCTTAAAGAGAATGTTCCAAATCTTAAAGAAATTATTTCTTTTGAAAAAGTTGAAGGCGTAAAACATTGGAAAGACCTGTTATTGCCTCTTACAGAAAACATCGTTGGTGAAATAAAAACAATTTCAGATAAAATAAAAACTGAAGATCTTGCGACGATAATTTACACTTCAGGCACTACCGGAACCCCAAAAGGTGTAATGCTTTCGCATCATAATATTTTAAGCAATGTCATGGATAGCATTCCTTGTTTTCCGCCCGGAGAAAATATGAAAGCGTTAAGCTTTTTGCCGCTCAATCACATTTTTGAACGAATGATCAGCTTTCTTTATTTATTTAAAGGAACCAGCATTTTTTTTGCAGAAAGCATTGAGACGATTCCGCAGAATCTGAAAGAAGTAAAGCCGGATATTTTTGCAACAGTTCCCAGGTTATTGGAGAAAGTGTATGAGAAAATAATGGAAAAAGGGAGTGAACTTAAAGGGTATTAAGAGAAGCTTATTTTTTTGGGCGCACCGGCTTGGGACTTGCAATTTGAGGTAAACAAAAACCTTGGGTTTTTCTATAACCTTCAATTGTCGCTGGCCAATAAATTGATTTTTAATAAATGGCGTGAAGCGCTTGGCAATAATATTGGTTTGCATCATAAGTGGTGGCGCCGCTTGCCAATTGAGGCTTTTAAAGATTTTTACGGCTGCTAAAATTCCCATAATGGAAGGCTATGGCCTTACAGAAACTTCGCCGGTAATCAGCGTAAATCGTTTTGAAGAAAAAGGGCGGATGTTTGGAACTGTTGGTCCTCGTTACTCGAAATGTGGAGGTAAAATTTGCTGATGACGGAGAAATTTTGTGTAAAGGGCCAAATGTGATGATGGGATATTATAAACATCCTGAATGGACTGCGGAATGCATTCAAGATGGATGGTTTAAGACAGGGGATATAGGAGTAATGGTGGGTGAATTTTTAAAAATTACGGATCGCAAGAAGGAGATTTTTAAAACCAGCGGCGGAAAATATGTGGCGCCGATAGCCATTGAAAATAAATTAAAGGAATCAAGATTTATTGAAAATATAATGGTGGTAGGAGCAGGCGAAAAATTTGTTGGTGCTTTGATAATACCGGCATTTTCCAAATTTAAAAACCTGGTGCGGCGAACATGATATTGATTGCAGCGATAAAAATAAATTAGTTAGCGATCCGGCAGTAAAAGAACTGTTTGAAAAAGAAATTCGGCGCTACGATAAATTTTTCAATCATGTGGAGCAGGTTAAAGAAATTTGAATTACTGCCCAATGACTGGTCTACTGAAAATGGAGAGTTAACTCCGAAACTGAGCCTGAGGCGTAAAGTGATAATGGAAAAAAATAAAGAAGCTATCAGGAATATTTATTCGTCTTAAACAGTAAACGAATAAATATTCCTGATTTTTATTTTGCTTTCGTGAAGCTAAAATATTTGCGCTTCTTCTTTTTCGTCTACAGGTATTTTTCGCAGGAAGTCATCATAATCTGCATCATGATCACTATAAACTCCATAGGCATCGATACTGTAACCAATAAGGCCATCTTTAGCTTCTATTAAATAAATAACTGAATTGTCTTCTGGGTTGGATTCACCTTCAAAACGATAGGTTCGGATAATTTTCAGATCTTCAGGTGTTATAATATTTACCTTTTCCTGCTGTAAATCCTTCGTCAGTCATCTTAAACTCGTTATCTATTTTTTTCTAAACGAAGTTTTTCCAAAACGCCCGAAAGCGTTGTCATATGGGTTTTAAATTCACTGCTGGAATGTATCATAAAAAAGATTTTTGATCTACAATGTATTATAACAGAAATGACAAATTGCATACCGAAAAAAAACTTGAAACAAAAATCCCCGGTAAATATTGTTTTACCGGGGAAGTAGAAAATTTAAGGCATGTCAACTTTAGTTATAAAGACTCGTATATCTTAATCTTATTGTACAAGTGTTTTCGGTCAATCTTTAATATCTCTGCTGCTTTTGTTTTATTGAAATTTACTTCTTTCAGCACATTCATTATCGTTTCATATTCTGCTTTTGCTGCAGCGTCTTTCAGATCAATTTCTTTTACTCCTGCATTTTGCAGCTACTGAATTTTCTTCTGCGCCGTTTGTATGCAATTCAGGCTGCATTGGTGATTGCGTGATTTCCCATGGCAAAACTTTTGAATTTATTTTTCCTGAAGGAGTAAGCAAAACAGCACGGCGAACCACGTTTCTGAATTCTCTCAGATTGCCGGGCCACGCATAATTTAAAAACATTTCTTCTACATCTTCTTCGTATCCTTCAATATTTTTTTGCAATTCTTCATTGGTTCTGTCAAGGAAAAACTGCGCAAAAAGCGGAATGTCATCCTTTTCTTTTTCTTAAAGGAGGAAGGTTAATTGAAAATTCATTAAACCTGTGATAAAGATCTTCACGGAATTTTCCTTTTTGGTAAGCTTCCTGCAGATTTTCATTTGAAGCAACTATTATTCTTACGTCCACATCCATTTCTTTGGTTCCGCCCACTCTTTTATATTTTCTTTCCTGGATAACGCGCAAGAGTGAAGCCTGTACGTCTTTTGGAAGATTAGAAACTTCATCGAGGAATAAAGTACCGCCATTTGCCATTTCAAAATGACCTTCTTTATCCGTTACTGCCCCTGTAAAAGCGCCTTTTACATGGCCAAATAATTCGCTGCCTGATAATTCTTTTGACAAAGTACCACAATCCATCGCGATAAAAGGTCTGCCTTTTCGTTTACTTGCTTCATGAATGGTTTTTGCAATCACTTCTTTACCTGTTCCGCTTTCGCCATATAAAATAACACTGTAATTGGTAGGAGCTACCATTTCAATCTGTCGATAGATTTTTGCAGTCTCTGTATCCTGGCCAATCAAATATTCATTATTGGAAGAAAGCTCATATATTTTTTTCTTGGCAGCAGATTGACTGGAAGGCTTTTGCTGTTGGGTGGTTTGTTGGGTAACAGGCGCTGCAATTGCTTTCTCGATTACATTAATAACTTCATCAGGAATAAGTGGTTTGGTAATATAATCGAAAGCGCCAAGTTTGATTACATCTACAGCGGTTTTAATATCAGAATAACCGGTAATAATAATTACGATAGTTTTTGGTTTTGATTCTTTGATTTTCATTAAAACCTCTTTTCCGTCTTTATCACCAAGACGGAAATCACACAATACAATATCAAAATGAAACTCATTAAATTTTGCCAAACCTTTCGATGCATTGTGTGCTACTTCAGTATTATAGCCTTTCTTGTTGAGGAATCGGCTTAGCAGTGTGCACATGTCGAAATCATCATCAATAATCAGTATCTTTTTATTCATAAGTTTTATATAAGTATAAGCATTAAGGGCTCCAAAGTTAACTTAAATCTTTGTTTTTTAGCTCAGGCGAAGACACAGTTTTTTTTTCGATTTTAATCCAGTCAGCATAATCGTTTGGTAAGATATGTTTGCCATACAATTTTGTGAATACTTTTGTAAATTCTGCTCCGAGGTATAAAATAATTGAACTGTAATAGACCCAAACCATCAATATAATTATGGAGCCAGCCGCTCCATAAAGTGAAGTTATATTACTCTTTTGAATATAAAAATTTATTCCTAATTTTCCTAATGTAAAAAAAATGGCGGTTATAAATCCGCCCACAAAAACATCTTTCCAGCGAATTTTCGCATCCGGCAAAACTTTAAAAATAAAGGCAAATAAAAAAGTTAACACCAGGAAGGAAAGAGCCGCTTCAGAAACCTGGATAAAATAAAGACTGTAACCGTGCGATAAGCTTTCCTATTAATTTCCCAAAAGCAGCTACCAGCGCATTAAGTAATATGGAAACAAGCATTATCAGTCCCATACTAAGTATTAAAGAAAAGGAGAGGAGCCGGGTAAGAATTAATTTCCACCAAACCTTATGCTTCTTGATCGTTAAACCCCAGATTTTATTTATCGAATCCTGAATTTCACCGAATATGCTGGTAGCTGCTATTAATAAAATAATCACGCTTAAAACGGTGGCAAAAAAACTGTTTTTGCTGAGGTGAATGTTTTTAATAATATCCTGTATTTCTATTGCGGCATTACTTCCAACCAGGTTATTTAACTGTTCGTACACTCTTCCCTGCATTGCTTCTTTTCCAAATAAGAAACCAAATAAAGTGGTAAGAACAACGAATAACGGAGCAATTGAAAACACGGTATAATAAGCAAGTGAAGCGCTGTACTTTAAAATATTATCTGCAGAAAATTCCCTCGAAACTTCTTTTATGACAAGAGAAAAGACGAAAAATTTTTTTTCAAAGGCATGTAGGACAATATTTATTTAGCAGTTGAAATTAAAGTTACTGCAAAAGATTTTGGAAATACCTAAGCACAGAAGTTATCATCAATCGCCGAGACAAGCTTTTAAATAACCAGAAAACCTGGATGGCTTTGATAAATATATCTATTGTATTTAAAAAAAGGCCATTAGAAATTTTAAAATGCTCATTTCGTGGAGGGATTTCCCCAAGCATAACGTGTCTTCTTTTATTTATAAATACCTTATTTTATAGTCGTTTATAGCAGGAAAACCACCTCTTTTTCAATCAAAATTGTCTTTGGCAAAGTTTTGAATATTATAACAATTGTAAATAAATATTCAACATTTTAAAATCAAAAAAAATGCGAAGTCTGTTATATATAATCGCGGTAATTCTTGTAATTATTTGGGTGCTCTCTTTTTTAGTATACCATGTAACCGGTGGGTTAATTCACCTCTTATTGGTCATCGCTGTAATTGCTATTATTCTTGGGAGTTATCCGCCGTGCGTAAATTCAATTCTAAATTGGTAAACAGGAATTTAAATTATTTATTTGTTTACTGGCTGCTTTTTAAACGGCAATTATTTAAAAACTAAAAAATATAACAATGGGAAATTTATTGTATATCATCGCAGTGGTTCTTATAGTAATTTGGGCCATTAGCTTTTTAGGAGGATTTTACACAGGCGGCCTGATTCATATTTTGCTTGTAATTGCGGTAATAGCAATTCTTTTAAGAGTGATCAGATCTGCTTAATTTTTAACATTTAAAACAAAATATCATGGAAGACTGGAAATTAAAATTAAAGGGAAACTGGAATGAAATGAAAGGAAAAATGAAACAGGCATATGGAAACCTTACTGATGATGATTTGAAACGTGAAGAAGGCAAGGATGATGAATTTGTAGGAAGGCTTCAGCAAAACTCGGAAAAACAAAAGATGAAGTAATCAATTGGATTCAAAACCTGTAAGTTTTTCATGGCTAAATAAACAAAACCTCTTTCAGACTGATTGAGGTTTTTTTTATTTAAGTTTTAAAGTTTTAAAACGTTTACCCTACCGTTAGTAAAAGGTGATAGTAAATGAAGTTCCTTTGCCAAATTCGCTTTCTGCGGAAATACTTCCTTTGTGGCCGATTATAATATTTTGCGAATTAGCAAGTCCAAGGCCGTTTCCTTTTTCTTTTGTTGTAAAATAAGGTTCAAACAAACGATCTACTTCTGTTTGTTTCATTCCTTTCCCATTATCTGTAATTTTTACAACACATTTCCCATCTTGATTTTGCGTTGATATCTCTAATATTCCCATTTTCATCCATTGCTTCTATTGCATTTACAATAATATTTAAAAAAGCAATTTTTATTTTTTCAATATCTACAGGCAGTGAACAAACATTATCGTCATAATCTTTTTTCACTTTAATTTGATTCAATTGAATTCTATCCAGTGCGAGCTCAAGACTGGCATCAAGAAGTATTGTTAATAGAAGCTTGTGAAAAGTTCAAGTTCGGCCCTGGTAGTAGCCAAAAGGTCAGATACAAGTTGGTTGATCCGTTCTGATTTCGCTTGATCATCGTAAAGAAAATCTGCACGAATCTCCGGTCTTCAACTTCTGCACGCAATTGTTCACACGCAAGGTTAATATTAGTTAAAGGATTTCTTACTTCATGCGCCATGACACGCGCAATTCTTCCTGTTACCGCATATTTTTCAAGCCTTCTTAATTCAATTAATTCAGTATTAAGTTTTGCCAAGTTCATTCACTCTTTCCTGCAATTGATCTTTATATTCTTCGGCTTTTTTTGCATTGATGTTCTTTGTCTTTATTCTCTTTATTATACACCAGCAAAGAATAAATTGTAAGCAAAAATGCGATTACAATTGAAAGAATATTTAGTATCTGGATGAGCCCTGAATATTGAGAAATTTTTTGTGACCGGTCATTTCTTAAATCAATTTCTTCCTGCTTCATTTTTGAATCATTGCATCTATTGCCATGGAATTCGCCACTCCTTCTTCCTTGCCATTTAGATCAAGCATAGACAAATTTTGATCTGAAACCGTGGATTGGAAATAATATTTTCAATCCAACTGTATTTATCTTCGATCAAGTTGTGAGGGTATCAAGGTTTTTTTGCTGACTTTCATTTTGAAGGGTGAGTAATTTTAGTTTTGAGAAAGTACTGTCAGTCTTTCTTTTGCTTTCATCATATATTTCAAGAAATGAATTATTGTTGGTAAGAAGGAAACCTCTGAAAGAAGATTCGCCATTGCTGATAAACCCTAAAATATTATCGAGATTATGGATCACTTCATTTGTATGATCCATCCAAAAATCCTGTACAGAAACTTTCCTGGTAGAAATGAAAGTAAGGATGTAGGAAATGAATAGTAAGAAAATAGCGGCAAAAAAGCCGATCCGTGTTCGCGTAGTAATCCTATTAATAAAATTTTTTGCCATTGTTTATTGGGGTTATCTTAAATATACAAAGGGTAATGATTATTTCGAAAATTTTCTGATAAGCCAGAAAATAATTACCAGTACGATAACAATTATAATAATGCCAACCCATACGCCTGCCTTGAAAGTTGCGCCGATAGCTTCGCAACTGCTTAGTCAGAAGTACAACAAGCAGCTAATAGAGGTAATAAGATTAAGTTTCGATTTATGTTCATATTATTTTGTTTTTATTTCTTCTTTTGTTGCTTTTCTGGTGGCCCCTGGTTTTTGTTTTCCTTTTTCTTACTTCATATTTGTTCTTTTTTTATTTTCCTTTTTCTTCTTCCATGGAATGCAATTTTATTTTGTTTCTCTTCTTTTGATAAGTCCCGAAAGATGTTCATAAAACTTTTTCATTAGTTCCAGTTCATCATCATCAAGATCCTCCATACTTATCAATTTATTGCTTGCCTGGCTTGCCGCAATCAGTTCATTCAATTTAAGCTGAAGGGCGATGTGTCTTTATTCTGCGAATGCTGAATAATAAAGACCATTAAAAAAGTAATGATCGTGGTACCTGTATTTATCACCAGTTGCCATGTGTCGGAAAATTTAAAAATCGGTCCGCTGATTCCCCAAACAATCATAACCACAACAGCAATAATAAATGCATAAGCGCTTCCCGTCGCTTTGGTAATTGTTGCTGAAAAGCGATTAAAAAATTGAGTAATTTGTTGCTCCTCTTTTTTTTCATTCCTGTTTTCCTGGCGATGGTTCATTCTGACCTTCGCTTTCTTTTTTCTTCACTTTTTATTATTTAAAAAAGATAAAGTCACCGTCCAATATTTAATTAATTCTCTCTCAAAATATTATGCCAATTATTACTTTTACCTCATTAGAAAAAAAATTAAAAAACAACTTTGTTGTTTTTAAGAGAACAAATGAATTCAAAATTTGAAAAATACTTCCTCAGTGTGGGCAAAAATTTACTCATGCACAACATTTTTATTCCTCTTTATTCATTTTCCAAATCGTTTAAACGCTTACCTATAAAGGGTTTCAGCGTAAAATTTTTTGTATCTTTTTTCTTGGCAATATATTTTATCTTTATACGGCAAACAATATTTTTTAAAATTTAAACTTACAAATTATGGGCGCAGGAAAAGTATTCGCAAGCGTATTAGCAGGTGCCGCAGCAGGTGCTGTTTTAGGCATTTTATTCGCACCGGAAAAAGGAACAGAAACAAGACGTAAAATAGCTGAAAAAGGATCAG
The DNA here is from genome assembly GCA_963814075.1 of uncultured Chitinophagaceae bacterium. Classification (GTDB taxonomy): domain Bacteria; phylum Bacteroidota; class Bacteroidia; order Chitinophagales; family Chitinophagaceae; genus Ginsengibacter. The sequence continues at coordinate 25,237 of CAWFBO010000002.1, forward strand.
ACTTTGCAGGAACAGTAAAAGATACATACAACGACTTTTCAGATACTGTTTCAGAAAAGTATGATACTGCTAAACAAAAATTATCAACTCTTGTTTCAGAGGGTAAAAATGTCGGAAAAGACATGGTAGACCAGGCAAAAGAAAAAGCAAACGCAATGAAAAATGATGTCAGAAATCCTAACCCGATCAACTCATAAAATTACGTTTATTTTTAAATTTGCTTTTGAAGGCAATATGTCCGGTGATAAAATAAAGAACATTAAGAACATGGAAAATGACCCAACTGCTGTAGAAGAACTGTTTTACAAATTGAAAGATTATGGTGAAACGACTGTTGACTTGTTTAAATTGAAAGCAATTAATAAAGTTTCAGGATTTACATCCACCTTAATTGTTTCAATAATTTTAATAGTCCTTTTGTTTCTGGTATTAATATGTATCAGTGCTGGTTTTGCTTTGCTTATCGGAATATGGCTGGGCAATGCATTATTGGGGGTTTTTTATCATGGCACTTCTGTATATTATCATCGGACTTGCTTTATTTGCCGGCCGAAAGAAGATTTTAAAAGAGCCAATAAGTAACAAATTCATTAAAGAATTAATTAGATTAAACTTTCAGGAAATGGATAATGGGGAAACCGCTGAAGAAAAACTGGAAACTATTGCTAATACAACAGACCTTGCTACCGCCATTAAAAGGCTGGAAAGGAGGAAAGCTGTGATGGAAGAAGAATTGAAAGACTCGCTTTCATACGCTTGCAGAAGATCTGAAACCAAAAAATATTTTAAAAAATACGATTCACGAGGTTCAGGAGTCAACTGAATTAAAACACAATTTATTAAAAGTTGCCATTGGCCTTGGGGCAGGTTATTTTTCGCGCAAACTTGTCATAAATAAATCCGCAGGATTTGTAAAAAAAGCCCTTGGGACTGCTCTTCAATATGGCATTACCAACTTCGTCGCTAAAAATGAGATAGAGAAGATTCTGGCGGCACTCCTAAGAAGAAAAATCTATTCAGAAGAATATTCTCTATTTAATATTTCACCCTTTCTTTATTTCCCATTTAGAATTTATCAAAACTATTCAACGGCTTTTATTATCTTTCTCTTACTAATTTATCACATCAATTCAGTTTTAAAATGGAAAATAATCCTGTAATAGTAGAAGCTACTTATGATGCTTCTGTCAAAAAGTTTGGCAGGCACTCACTGATAACGATGAGATGAAAAAATGGTATTTTGAGATTGAGAATTTAAGCCGAAAGGGGCTTTCAATTTCAATTTAAAGGTGGTACAGAAACAAAAACTTACACTCATCTTTGTGAAATAACTGAAGTAATTCCTGAAAAAAAATTGTCGCATACATGGAAATATAAAGGTTATCCCGGAAGTTCTAAAGTGACATTTGAATTATTTCCTGAAGGCGAAAAAACCAAGATTGAAAGTTACTCATGAAGGACTTGAAACATTTCCTTCTTTTCCTGATTTTGCAAAAGAAAATTTCAGAAACGGCTGGACTGCAATTATTGGCACAAACCTTAAAGTTTTGTTGAAAAAGAATCGTAGCATACATTTACCATTTATCTTTTGTAAAAACATTTTTATGAAAGAAATTTTTACTTGCGTTCTATTTTACTTTTTTATTTCAAAATATTTTCTGTCAACAAATTAAGATTTGCGTTGACAGCATTCATTCTTCTTTTCGTGGCTTGAGCGTTGTAAACGATTCTGTGGTTTGGGTTAGCGGAAGCAATGGTACTGTTGGAAGAAGTATCGATGCGGGAAAAAACTGGAAATGGATGAAGGTGAAAGGATTTGAAAAAACTGATTTCAGGGATATTGAAGGCATTTGACAGCAGGGCAGCGATCATAATGGGCGTAGATGAGCCGGCTTATATTTTAAGAACGAATGATGGTGGTGAAAATTGGAAAGTGGTTTATGAAAATCGATTCTAAAGGAATGTTTTTAGATGCCATGGAATTCCGGGATGAGCAGGACGGAATTATTGTGGGTGATCCGATAAACAGCCACTTTTTCATAATGACAACCAACGATTCAGGAAAAACCTGGCAAAATGTTGCGGATAAACGCCGCCCGGTTGCCGATAGCGGGGAAGCATGCTTTGCCGCCAGCGGAACGAATGTGAGAATGGAGGGTGAATCAGTACCTGTATTTGTTTCAGGAGGTTTAACATCGCATATTTTTATTAAACAAAAAAAGATTTTACTCCCGCTTTTGCAGGGTAAAGAATCTACCGGCGCTAATTCCATTGCTTTAAGCAGTAAAACGATGATCGTTGTAGGAGGAGATTTTTTAAAAAAAGATGCGACAGAAGGTAATTGTGCTTTGTCTGTAGATGGTGGAACGACGTGGATCCTGCCAAAATCACCACCCTCAGGCTACAGAAGTTGCGCGGAGTTTTTATCAAAAGACAACTGGATCACCTGCGGCTTAAATGGTGTTGATATTTCGAACGACAACGGAATGAATTGGCTAAAGATCAGCGATCAAAGTTTTAATGTTTGCAGAAAGGCAAAAACAGGCAATGCTGTATATTTTGCAGGATCTACAGGAAGGATAGGAAAACTTCAGCAGTAAACAGATAAACATTCCGGATTTTTATTTTGATTTTACCAGGTGAAATCAGGAGACAATAGCAGTTGTGATCTTATCAATATCGAAGATTAACTTTCTTACAAAATCAAGCTGGGACTTCCATTGAGGCCGAAGATTTTTATCTGCCAAAATTGAATCGTTCAAATGATATTCATTTTTTTCGATTTTATAATTTGTATCCAACTTCCGGCAAAAAGATCCCGAAGCTTTTCGAGGTAATGAATATCGGATTTCAAAACATTCGTCATATAAGTTTGCAATTGAGACGATTCCCAAAACGTGAACAAGAAGTAACTTACCAGGGCTGAGGAATATTTTTAAGACTTGATTGGGCTGGAAAAACTAATTCAAAACCTTCACTTCCTTTTCAGTTTCAATACCTTTTTGTTCCTTTATTTTATCCCAGCCGCCTAATACATTCCGCAGGCTGTGGTATCCTTGTCTTTTTAAAAGTGAAGCTGCAATAACACTCCTGTAGCCGCCGCCACAATGAATGTAAATATTCCGGTCTTCTTCCAGTTGGGCAATTTGGGCAATATCCGTCATTTCTGCCAGGGGCAAATTAATAGCGTCCTTCACATGGCCGTCGGCGTATTCATTAAATTTTCGTACATCCAATACCGTTAGATGATCATCAAAGGGAATATCCATTGCCAGTTCATCGGCTTCCACATTAATGATAATATCCGTTTTTTCACCGGCTTTTTTCCATTCATCAAATCCACCTCTCAAATAACCTTCCACATTTTCAAAACCAACACGGGCAAGCCTTACAACTGCTTCTTCTTCTTTTCCCTTATCGCTGATCAAAAGAATCGTTTTGTCAAATGGCAACAAGCTTCCGGCCCACTCAGCAAACCTTCCATCAAGACCAATGAAAATTGAACCGGGAATAAAACTCTTTGAAAATTCTTCGGGGTTCCGCGTATCCAGAATGATGGCGTCATTTTCAATTTGTTTTTTAAATTCTTTTAGGGAAAGAGCATGCAAGCCTTTTGATTTTATTTCGTTCAGGTTTGAATATCCTTCTTTATTGATCCTTGCATTGACCGGGAAATAAGGTGGAGGATCTGCCAGGTCTTTCGTTACCGCTTTAATAAATTCTTCTTTTGTTTGTGGCAGCATTGCATAATTCGATTGCTTTTCAATACCCAGGGTGCTTTGCGTTTCGGGCCCCAGATTTTTGCCACAACTGCTTCCTGGTCCGTGCGCAGGATATACGATCAGGTCATCAGGCAAAGGCATCAATTTATTTTGAATTGAATCGTACATAATAGAAGCCAGTTCTTCTTTGGAAAGGTTGCCACTGCTCAGGTCAGGACGGCCTACATCGCCCACAAATAAAGTGTCTCCCGTGAAAATGCAATGAGGTTTCCCGTTTTCGTCTTTTAAGAGATAACAGGTGGATTCTAAAGTATGTCCCGGAGTGTGAATCACTTGTATTGTAAGATCGCCCACTTTGAATTCTTCACCATCATTGCCGAGATGAAATTTAAAATTGGCTTTCGTGTTTGGGCCGTAGATAATAGTAGCGCCTGTTTGTTTTGCCAGGTCTAAGTGCCCGCTTACGAAATCAGCATGAAAATGCGTTTCAAAAATATACTTAATAGAAGCGTTATGTTCTTTTGCTATCTGCAGGTAAGAATCCGTATCTCTTATCGGGTCAATTACCGCACTTTCGCCATTACTCTCAATAAAATAAGAGGCTTCGCTTAGGCAACCGGTATAGATTTGTTGTATGTACATAAGACAGGTTTAAAAAATAAAATAGCCATATTTATTCAAAGTTCATAAATATGGCTGAATATTTTATGGAAATCCAGGTGCAAATCGTGAAATTATTGGAAATTATCCAACAAGTTCTTTTACAAACTTATTGATGTCTGCGATACGCTCTTCATTAATCGTATAAAAAATGAATTTTCCTTCGCGCACTGTATTCACAATATCTGCTTTACGTAAAATAGCAAGATGCTGGGAAGCAACCGATTGCTCAAGACGTAATTTCACATAGAGTTCAGTAACGGTAATTCTTTTATGCTCGTCGATGGTTTTAAGAATTAGTTGCCTGAGTTTATGATTAAGGGCTCTTAAAACAAGAGCAGCTTTTTTTATTTTCAGATAATCCATGTTTTTCAGAGCATCACTTTCGTGTGTGTGCTCCAGCCGGTTTGTTTCGTGACTTTGAGCTGTGAGTGTCATTCTAATTAGATTTTAAATGATAATTAATGTTTTTCAAAAGAATTCAAATTTCTCTATGCAAAGGTACGTATTGTAAATAGATATAGTTTGTAACGAAATATTAAAATAATTATTTCTTTTATCCAATTTTTGCTGTAGTATAAAATTCTTTAAGGTATAAAGCGTGGGCATCTATTATGTTTTCAAAATCATTTTTTCGAAACTTGTTCCAACTAAATCGCGCTAAGGAATCTGAAAGAATTTCGGATAAAATATAATTTAAATTTGCTGACCGCCCCTCTACTAGTTTCTTAAATTTTTCAGCACCGCTCCCGAAGTAATAAAAACTTTTATTTTGATCAAATTTATTGAAACTGTTTTCATTCAAAATCAATGCCATGGGTGGATTTATTTCATTTAAATCTTTATCATAAATAGCTGTAAACACCTCCATTCTCCGGGCGTCAATCATAGGGCAAAAAAGTGATTCCTTATCAAATTCGGTTAAATTTTCAATTGCAGAAAAAGCCATTAACTCCAGGGAATTAAATATCATCATCGGAATTTTTAAAGCAAAACAAAGACCTTTTGCGGTTGCCAATCCCACTCTTATTCCTGTGTAAGATCCGGGTCCGGCAGTAACACCGATGGCTTTCAAATCAGAAATGGCAATGTCATTGTCCTGTAAAATTTTTTTAATTGCTATATGTAAAAACGAAGCATGCTCTTTTTGCTCGGTATTAATTGCAGTATCCAAAACACGATCTTCATTACAAATATTTATGATGGCTTTTTCCGCTGTAGTATGAATATTTAAAATATAGTTCATTGATCTACTCTTTCTGAGATTTCTAAATATAAATTTTTTAATGCAGGAGCCTGTAAGTAGCGTTCTCCTTTTTCTGCCAATCTTTCAAGCAAAAGATAAATATTTTCGACGCCTATTTTCTCTGCCCAATCAAACGGACCTTCCGGGTAATTGGTTCCCAGTTTCATGGCCATATCAATTTCTTCAATCGAACTTATTTTTTCACCAAAGGCAAAAAAAGCTTCATTTACGATCATGCTGATTACCCTGGCTGAAACAAAGCCCGGTTCATCTTTTACTGCGATTACTTTCCTGTTTAACGAATTGAAAATTGTTTCAAAGTTATGGTCGCTATTTGAGACAATTTCCCAAAGTGGTCTTTCCAAGAATCCGGGCCATGCGTTTATCCTGCCGACATTGTTTGGGAAACCGCATTCCTGCAATGTTTCAATTACTTTATTTACATAAACAGGTCTTCCATGAAAGATTTCAAAATCGATATTGTGATCATTGGTTAAAACGAAAAATGCGTCATAGCTTTCCCAGTCATTTAATTCTTCAATAGCAGAAGCAAAAGTTAGAGAAGCGTCTTCGGCAACTTGTATCGATAATATCTCTTTCTTTTGCTGTTCATCTGCAAGTATAAAAATATTCATGCTGTATTTTTTTGCAAAAATAGGTTTGTTAGTTGATGGAAAGTTTTGCAACTTTAAACTCTTTTCAAGAAAATAATATGAGTAAAACGATCATTAACACCCCAGGAGCGCCCGCCCCGATAGGCCCCTATAGCCAGGCAGTAAAGGCAGGAGGATTTTTATTTTTATCAGGCCAGATAGCTCTCATACCCGGCACTTCCGAATTAAACGCGGCTAACATTACTGAAGAAACAAAGCAGGTGATGGAAAATTTGAAAGCAGTTTTGACGGAAGCTGGGTTGAATTTTGGAAATGTGGTAAAGACAACAATTTTTTTAAAAGAAATGAGTTCTTTCGCGGAAGTAAATACAGAATATGGTAAATATTTTGATAAAGATTTCCCGGCAAGGGAAACTGTTGCCGTAAAAACATTGCCTAAAGATGTAAATGTGGAAATAAGCATGATTGCCATTGCTGAAGAACAGTAAACCCACAAATTTTCAATAATTCTATTTTATCAACTGCACGCATGCTGAATAAAAAAGGGAGATTAAAAATATAAAATTTTGAACAGGCAGGTAATCATAACATCCAAGGCACATAAGTTTTTGACTGAAACACTGCAGCATAAAGGCTATTCAGTGCTTATTTCCGAAAAGATCACCTATGAAGAATTAACTTCGATCATCAGCCAGGCGGAAGGGCTGGTGGTTACTACAAGAATGCCGATTGACAAATCTATTATTGGATAAAGCCAATCGTTTGAAATGGATTGGCAGGCTTGGAAGCGGTATGGAACTGATAGATGTGGAATATGCACAGTCGAAAGGCATAAAATGTGTGAGCAGCCCTGAAGGAAACAGGAATGCAGTGGCCGAGCATGCTTTGGGATTATTGCTGAATCTTACCAACAAAATTTCATCAAGCTTTGAAGAGATCAAAGACAGGAAATGGATAAGAGACGCGAACCGCGGCACAGAACTTGAAGGCAAAACAATCGGCATTATCGGTTATGGAAATACAGGGTCGGCTTTTGCAAAATTGCTTGGATGTTTTGATGTAACCGTTCTCGCTTACGATAAATATAAGTTTGGTTTTAGCAAAGATCACGTAAAAGAGGCCAATTTTGAACAGGTTTGCCGTTACTCGGATGTGATCAGTATTCATGTGCCACTTACGCAGGAAACACATCACATGGCGAATGAATCCTTTTTTAATTCACTGGAACGATCGCCGTTCTTTATTTCTACCTGCCGGGGAAAAGTTACTGATATCGGGGCTCTGATCAATGCGTTAAAAAGTAAAAAGATTGCAGGGGCGGGACTTGATGTATTGGAAAATGAACAACTTGATTCTTATTCGAAAGAAGAAAATCAACGGCTGAATTGGTTATTAGCCCAACCTAATGTAATTTTGACGCCTCATATAGCCGGTTATTCCCATGAAGCATTTTATAAAATGGCGAAATTGCTTTTGGAAAAATTAGGCTTGAAATAAAATTTAATCTTTCTTATATTTGTATTCATACAACGTCTTAGTAAATACTGGGACGTTGTATTTTTTTTCAATATTACATAAAGTTTTGACAATTAAATCAGATGTTATGAGCCAGGTTAATTATGTAACTAAAGATACTTTTGAACATATGCAGGCAGAACTGCAGCATATGAAAGCCGTTGACAGGCCGGCTGCTTCAAGGGCAATTGGTGAAGCGCGTGAAAAAGGCGATCTTAAAGAAAACGCGGAATATGATGCTGCCAAAGAAGCCCAGGGGTTACTGGAAGCCAAAATAAAACAGCTGGAAGCGGTGATTGCGACAGCAAAAATTGTAGATGAAAGTACGATTGATACGAGCAGGGTTTCTGTTCTTACGAAAGTTACACTCACTAATATGGACACCAAAAAACAAGTGAGTTACCAGATCGTTTCTGAAAAAGAAGCCAACCTGAAAGAAAAAAAGATCTCTGCTAATTCGCCAATAGGAGCCGGTTTGCTGGGAAAATCTGTAGGTGATATCGCCGAAATAAAAGTACCTGCCGGAATTATAAAATTCAGGGTCGATGATATAACGGCGTGAAAGCGCAAAACTCGAGGTTTAAGGGAGAAAGATTTGATGCGTGAATGATAAGATGCAACGATTTCAATTCTTAAAAAAAGATTATGACAATATTCAGTAAAATAATCAAAGGTGAAATCCCTTCTTACAAAATAGCAGAGAATGAAAAGTTTTTTGCTTTCCTGGATATTAATCCATTGGTGGAAGGCCATACATTGGTAGTGCCGAAAGTAGAAGTAGACAAATTTCTTGGATATGCCTGAAGAGTATCTTTCAGAGATATTGGTATTTGCCAAACCAATTGCTGCAGCTATTGAAAAAGCGATTCCCTGCAAGCGTTGCGGATTAAGTGTTATAGGCCTTGAAGTGCCCCATGCGCATTTGCATTTGATTCCGATCAACAATATGGATGATATCAATTTTACGAGGAAAAAACTTTCTCCTTCAAAAGAAGAATTGAAAAATACACAGGAGAAAATTCTGAAGCGTCTCAAATAAAGCTGCAGTAAAGCAGCAAATTCGCAGTTTTTTATTTTATTCTTCCCGGATTTTGCACCAAAAAATCTTTCCATCCATTCAGCTTTCTGGTGGAATTTTTTTCCAATGAATTTCCCTGGAAATGGTGGCAAACAGCCACGGCAAGTGCATCTGTAGCATCAAAATATTTTGGGTCTTCCTCAAAAGCAATAAGACGTTGCAGCATTTTTAAAACCTGCTGTTTATCTGCATTCCCATTTCCCGTAATAGATTGTTTTACTTTTCTTGGTGAATATTCAGTAACAGGGATGCCGGCCTGCATAGCGGCCGCAATGGCCACACCCTGCGCACGGCCTAACTTTAGCATACTTTGTACATTCTTTCCAAAAAAGGGAGCTTCAATGGCAAATTCATGAGGGCAAAATTCAGTGAGCAATTCACAAACTTTTTGATGAATGATTCTCAATCTTTCATAAGCATCTTTTTTGGGCGAGAGTTTCAGTACATCCATGATGATCAATGTCATTCCTGATGAAGAAATTTCAATAATTCCAAAACCCATAAACAACGTTCCGGGATCAATGCCTAAAATGATTTTTGAATTTGTATTCAATTGAAGTTTATTTTTACCGCTCTGACAACAGATTTGTAAAATAAGTCAAAATTTCTGTATTAAACTTTCATGATTCGAAATAAAAAACTCAAAATAATCGTCAAATATGTTGTGGGGCCACTTCTTGGCGCATGGTTATTTTATTCTTTGTACCAGCAAATCAAACATCAACCCACACCTTCATGAATCGCTATCACTTATAAAAGAAGCGCCTTTTGGAGAAATGGCCTGGAGATTTTGGCTGGTCATTTTACTTGCTTTTGTCAACTGGGGAATTGAAGCGCGCAAGTGGCAGGTACTTATTAAAACCTTTGCAAAAAATTCATTTTCTGAGAGCATACGGTCTGTGCTTAGCGGGCTTGCACTTTCACTAAACACACCCAACCGGATGGGAGAATACGGCGGAAGGATCTTGTATGTAAAAGATGGAAGCCGTCTGAAAGCTATCTCTTTGTCAATTGCTGGAAGCATCAGTCAACTTATTATCACTTTGATTATTGGGATGCGGTGGATTAACTTATCTTTTATTTTTTCAAAAATTACATGCCGATTCTGTGATGGGACTTGTCAGTCTACTGGATAAAGGTTTTACTCTTCATTTCATCGGTCGTAACGGTAATACTTATTTTATTTTTCTTTCAGGCTTTCATGGCTGATAAAGTTGTTGGAAAAGATTCCGGTATCGACAAAGTTTATAGAGTACTTTAACGTTTTAGAAGCGTTTACTGCTAAATTATTGTTAAGGCTACTTTCACTTTCATTCTTTCGGTATCTTGTTTTCGTCCTGCAATATATATTGTTGCTGCAGGTGTTGCACGTAGAAATATTTTGGTTCGATTGTTTCTGGATTATTAGTATTCTTTTTCTTGTATTGGCAATCGTACCATCTTTTGCAATTGCGGATTTGGGAATTCGTGGTAAAGTTTAGTACCGGATTATTAAGCATGTACAGTATGAATACGGTTGGTATATTAGGCACTACATTTGGTATTTGGTTCATCAACTTATTTGTTCCGGCAGTTGCAGGAAGCATATTGATTTTGGGAATAAGATTTTTTAAAGAAAAATAGTTTGGGTTTGAAAGCAATTATTGCACTTTTACTTTTACTTTTTACTTCAGCCAGGCAGGAGGAGCCGTTTTGCGGCATCCACAATACCGCCTTTAAAGATGGCGAAGAAGTTACGATGAGGGTTTATTACACTACGCTTGGAATATACGTAGGCGCGGGAGAGGCAAAATTTACCACAACAGTTGAAAAGTTTAATGGTGTTCCTGTCTATCATTGTGTGGGAGTGGGAAACACGTATTCTTTTTTTGATAATTTTTATAAAGTGCGCGACCGCTATGAAACTTATATTGATACGGCAACAATGCTTCCTGTAAAATTTATACGAAATGTGGATGAAGGCGGCACAAAATTTATAACAATGTAACCTTCAATCATGAGGCGGGAACTGCGGTAAGCACGCATGGGCTTTTTAAAGTAACCTCATGCATCCAGGATGTTATCAGTTCTGTTTATTATGCAAGAAATATAGATTTCAGTAAATATAAACCCGGTGATAAAATTCCTTTTGATATGTTTTTGGACGATGAAATTTATCATCTTTACCTGCGTTACGAAGGAAAGGAAAATGTAAAAACAAAATATGGAAAATTCCGCGCGATAAAATTTAAACCGCTTCTTATAAAGGGAACTATTTTTGAAGGCGGTGAAAAGATGAATGTATGGGTGAGTGATGATGCTAATCATTTATTGTTGCGCGCGGAAAGCCCGATATCAGTGGGTTCTATCAAAGTGGATATGATGGGCTATAAAAATTTGCGCTATCCGCTTACTTCGCTGATTAAAAGATAAAACCTTATTTTTTCAATTGATCCTGTTTTTTATTTTCGATATTTTTCAACCTGAAAATACGAGCAGAGATATTCCTACAAGAAGATAGGTCACTGATAAAAACATGTTCTCCGTGTGCGATAAAACTACCCCGTTAAATTGTTCCTTTATAAAGAAATAAATGATTGATAACGATACTGAGCAAAAGAACAATAAAAGCTATCTTTTTCATTCAATAATGTTTATAAAATACTTTCCAGCTTAAAAGTTTCTTTACTGCGTATACCCTTTTCCGTTAGTTGAAGTGTGCAGCATTCAATTTCAGGATCATGCTCAAAAAATAAAATGAAATCTTTTTCCAGTGCTTCATTCAGAAAAGATTTTTTTTCAACCAGGGTTTCCAGAGGCCTGTGTATCATAAGCCATCACATAAGGAACAGGAATATGTGCGACTGAGGGTAAAAGATCAGCCATATAAACAATCGTTTTGTCTTTATATTTTATTTCCGGCAGCATCATTGATTCGGTATGTCCTTTTACAAAACGAAGCTTTATATTTTTAGTGAATTGAATGCCTTCTTTTGTTTCAATAAATTTCAGTTTACCACTTTCCTGTATGGGCAAAATATTTTCCTTTAAAAAACTGGCTTTCTCCCTGTCATTAGGTTCTGTGGCCCATTTCCAATGCTTTTCATTGCTCCAGTAAGTTGCGTTTTTAAATGCCGGAACTAATTTGTCGCCTTCTTTTTCTATAGAACCGCCGCAATGGTCAAAATGAAGATGCGTTAAAAAAACATCAGTAATATCATCTTTTGAAAACCCATATTTGGCCAAAGATTTATCTAAAGTATCATCACCGTTTAAATAATAATAACCGAAAAATTTTTCACTTTGTTTATTTCCCATCCCATTGTCAATAAGAATCAAACGACCTTCATCTTCAACAAGCAGGCATCTCATTGCCCAGTTACACATATTATTTTCATCGGCAGGATTTAATTTATTCCACATACTTTTTGGAACCACACCAAACATAGCGCCGCCGTCCAAGTTTAAAATGTCCTGCGTTAATAGGGTACAATTTCATTCAGATCAGTTTTTTATCGAAAAGAAGTAAAATTACAAAATAATTAAAGAGCGGTTGCTGAAGGCGTGAAGCAGCAATGTTTTTTTATAATGCTGTTCTTTTTTTAGAGTAAGAAACAGGAGGAAAAATCCAATGATAAAAAAGCACATCACTACTAATACAGAATTTTTCATACTTCCGGTTAATTCTTCAATCAATCCGAAACTAAACATGCCAATCACAATGCCGATCTTTTCAGTAACATCATAAAAGCTGAAAAACGAAGTAGTGTCTTTTGTAACAGGCATGAGTTTGGAATAAGTTGACCGGCTCAATGATTGAATGCCGCCCATTACCAAACCGACAACAGCGGCTAAAATGTAAAAATAAAATTCTGCGTTTTTTCCTTGTTCACTGAGAACGGAGATTTGGTAAGCGCCGATGCATACTAAAATCCAGATGATCACGACAGATAGCAGCGTTTGAAAATTTCCAAATTTTTCGGAAAGCTTGGCCATCAGATTGGCGCCAAAAATGGCTACAATTTGAATGATCAAAATGGTAATAATTAATTTCTCAGTCGGCAATTTTAATTCTTTGCTTCCAAACAGTGCGGCAACAAGCATTATCGTTTGAACGCCCATATTGTAAAAGAAAAAAGACAGCAGAATTTTTTTAAAACCGGAAGATGTTTTAATTGTCCAAAAACTTTTTTTAGTTCAATAAAGCCATTGACGAACATACTTTTTTCCGGGCGATTAGCTGCAGGCGTACCTTTCGGCATTCGTGTAAGGGTAAATTGCGCAAACCCAAACCACCATATTCCTACCAATAAAAAAGAAAATCGTGCAGGAAGTGTAGCGTCATTTTGCATCCCAAACCATTCTGGTTTAAAAACGAATATGAAACAAACCAATTGAAGAATCACGCTGCCGATGTAGCCCATTGAAAAGCCTTTGGCGCTAACCCTGTCCCGGTCTTCAGGTGCCGCAATTTCAGGTAAATAAGAATTATAGAAAACAACGCTACTCCAAAAACCAATACAGCCAAGAATGGTAAATAAAATGGCGATCCATAACGTATCGGTTCCTTTAAAAAAGAAAAGAAGGCTGCATGACACGCTTCCGAGAAAACAAAAAAAACGAAGAAAACTTTTTTTATTGCCTTTATAATCGGCTATCGAGGATAACATTGGCGACATGATGGCCACTATCAGAAACCCGACACCCAATGCATAATTGTAGAATGCTGAGTTTACAAATTTTCTTCCCAGAAAGATTACTTCACTGTTGGTATTATTTTTTGTTACGCTTTCATAATAAGCCGGAAAAATAGTAGAAGTAATAACGAGGCTGTACACAGAATTGGCCCAATCATACATGGCCCAACCATTAATTACTTTTTTGGAAGCAGTTTGCATTTAAAGGAAATAGAAGTTCAAAATAATGAAAATATCTTATAGAAGCCCATTCATTTATAAAATAAAAATATTCATTAATTGTTGGTTCACTGCATCCGGGTAAACCGGCAGGCTTATTTTTGAATGTAACCTGCATAAATCAGGACCAGCAGTACAACGCCAACGATCGTTCTGTAAATACCCCAAACACGAAAGCCATGTTTCTTTAAAAATTCAATAAAAAATTTGATAGCTAATAATGCGACCACAAATGCAACTATATTTCCTATCGCCAGTAATTTTATTTCAGGTGCTGTAAAGCCACCAGCAGTTTTGTAGTGCTTAAATAATTTATATCCTGTAGCAGCGATCATCGTGGGAACCGCAAGGAAAAAAGAAAACTCTGCAGCGGCGCTCCGGGTAAGCTTTTGCTGCATGCCGCCAATGATGGAAGAAGCGCTCCGGCTCATTCCCGGAATCATCGCTAAACATTGCCAGATACCGATGATGAACGAATTTCCATAAGAAACTTGTTTTTCTGAATCAATACGCGGATGGTTGAAAAGTTTGTCAACAAAAATAAGTACAATTCCTCCCAAAAGAATGGCCAGTGCAACAACAGTCGTGCTCTGCATCATTTCATCAATTTTTTTTGAAAACATAATCCCAAAATAATTGCCGGCACAACGCCAATAATTAATTTAAAATAGAAATGAAGATTTTTGAAATCGAAGAATTTTTTCCAATATAAAACCACGACAGCGAGAATAGCGCCAAACTGAACCGGTACAGTGAACATTTCGGTGAATTCATTTTCAGGAATGCCTAAT
>CAWFBO010000003.1:0-390454 GCA_963814075.1 uncultured Chitinophagaceae bacterium
GGGCTGTGAGCACCGGTAACTTCGTAATAAATATAACCATCAATCACCCCTTCGTCTTCTGTAAAAACTACTTTCCCCTGTTTTCTCAAGTAATAAGAAATCGTTTAACTGGTAAGATGGCAAACCCTTTTTTAAAGCAAATTCCCATTCATGTTTATTGATATAATAAGTTGCGTTTTCAAAGCCCACAATTCTTTTATTTGGCTGAGCAATGCCGCCTGAATGATCTTTATGAAGATGCGACAAAAGCACCTTCGTTACATCCGATGAATTGATCCCATGCGCCGACAAATTTTTATGAATTTGCAATTGCCCTTCCTTATCTGCAAAACCAAGACCGGTATCCAGCAGCAATATGTCTTTTGAAGTAACAACAACAAATGGTTGAATTTCAACTAAAAGGCTTCCTTTATTTCGTTCCTGCAAATCATCTTTTTCCTTATTAAAAGGAACAAACTTTTTTGTTTGGTCTACAGTAAAAGTGCCTTCGCTTAAAGGAATTATTTTAGCCATACCTAAAAATTAAACAGATTAATTTATCTCAACACCATTTGCCTGTCGGCATCAAGCCTGATCAAAATGAAAATTAAAATGGTAAAAGTAAGCAAAGATGAGCCTCCATAGCTTAACAATGGTAAAGTGATCCCGATAACCGGCGCAAGCCCTACCGTCATGCAAATATTAATTGAAACATGAAAAAAGATGATTGCCGCTACACTATAGGCATATACGCGGGTAAAAGTACTTCGTTGTCGTTCGGCCAAAAAAACCATGCGGAGCATAAAAAACATATACAAGACAATAACCAATGAACTCCCCCAAAAACCAAAATTTTCTCCAACAGAAGTAAAAATAAAATCAGTGTGCTGCTCAGGAACAAAATCACCTTGAGTTTGCGTGCCTTTTAAAAATCCTTTTCCCCACAATCCTCCGGAGCCGATTGCAATTTTTGATTGTTTTACATTGTAATTTTCTTTAGCTTTTTTTGCTTTATGTTGTTGCAACTGTTCTTTTTTATTCAAACTTGCTGTTTCTGCTTCCGGAACATAATCCACTCCAAAAGTATTCATAATCCTTTCTACCTGGTATTGGTGCAACACATGTGTAAAAATATAAGGAACAGCAAACCTTTGAATGCCAACACATAACATCCACAATCCCAATATCAGGGCTAAAACTGCTTTATCGCGTTTTATGGTTCTTCTTAAAACATAAATAACAATTGCAGCAATTATGGTAAGAATAAGTGCTAATAAATTTTTTTCAACCAAAATGGTGGCAACAACCAGTATGGCAAATGAAAAACCAATGATAAGATAAACAGGTGGAAGCCCTTCGCGGTACATCGGGATTAAAAAAGCAAAATACACCAAAGCCAAACCTGTTTCATTTTGCAAAAGAGAAAATACTGCGGGCGTTAAAGCGATTGCAGCGGCTATCAATTGTGACCTGGAATTTTGAAAATTTGTGTCCGGCCGCGATAAATATTTAGAAAGTGCAAGAGCGGTAAAAATTTTACATGTTTCCACAGGTTGAAGGTTAAAAAACCCAAGTGGAATCCAGGAACGTGAGCCATTAATATCTTTTCCTAATACAAATGTGGCCATCATTAGCAGGATACCAAATGCATAACTTAAATTGGCTGTAGCCGTAAAAAATTTACTATCGGTAAGTAAAATAAAAGTAGCTACTACAGCAGAGATACCGATAAACAGCAATTGCCGCGAATAGTTTTTTTTAAGCCCGATAATGTTACGCCAGATATTTTCGTCATTGTGATATTCAACAGAAAAAATACAAAGCACACCAATGGAAACAAGGATAATGTATAACCAAACACTTACCCAATCTATTCCTTTAGATATTATAGCCTGATCGCGCATTAATTTTTATAAAAATTGATTAGTAAACGAATTATTTTTTCGTTTTTTTCTTTTGTTGTTCCGGCAAAACAGCATTATAGTTGCGATCTTTTAAAGTTGAATTTTTTAATGGTGCAGAATCGGAATTTTGTTGCTCACTGGGGTTTGCTTTATTTAATTCGTCCATTGTGCCCGAACTGTCTTCATCCTCAATTCCTGTGGTATCTTTTATCGATTTAATATATTCTTTTGCCAAAGCTTGTTTTTCATTTTTTGCATGAGCAATTGAATCTCTTTCGCGCATTGCATCCAACATCTTTGCCGGAATCAGGTTTAATTTTGAAATCGTTTCTACTAAAGTTTTTCTGTCGGGTTCAGCAATTGAATCCTTTAAATACTTTTCAATCATAAGGCTGGCAATAGGAGCAGAAGAATTCGCTCCAAATCCTGCGTTTTCGCATATAACAGCAATTGCTATCCGAGGATTTTCCCTTGGGGCAAAAGCCGCAAAAAAAGCATGATCTTTTTGCTTTATTCCTTTATAATAATTTTCTACAGTTCCTGTTTTTCCACAAACGACAATACCAGGAACTTTTGCTGCCGCACCGGTTCCTCTTTCCATCACCCCCTGCATTCCATCGGCTACTGCTTCAAAAATCGAATCAGGAATATTTAATGGATGATGCCGCAATTTAAAAGAATCCAGCAAGCCGTATTTATCACCGCCATCAATGGAATCGATCATGTGAGGTGTAATAAACCAACCGCGGTTAGCAAGATAAGCCATTTCATTTGCTACCTGTAATGGCGTTACACTCACTTCTCCCTGGCCAATACTTACAGAACGAAATGTGCAAAAATTCCAATGTCCGTCACCATACATCCTGTTATAAGTTCTTGGAGTTGGAATGATGCCGCCTTTTTCAAAAGGCATGTCAATTCCAAGCCTATTTCCCAGGCCAAAAGCGTACATATAGCTATCCCAAACGCGCAAAGCGCTATCTGTAGAACCAAACTGAGGGTTATTAATACATCTTTGCATCACGTTTGCAAAATAAGTATTGCAGGAAACGGTAATAGCCTCTTTTAAATTAAAGTTACCCGGATCAAGACAACCCATTGGCCGGCCACATCCATAAAAAGCGCCGGTGCATAAAAACCTTGTTGATGGGGTGATAACACCTTCCTGTAAACCGACAAGTGCCTGTAAGGTTTTAAGTGTTGAACCGGGAGAATAAGTTCCTCTGATAGCGCGGTTGTACATTGGTAAACGGGGATCCAGGTAAAGTTGCGAAAAATGTTTTCGCCTGTCCGCGCCCGTTAATAAATTAGGTTTATAAGTTGGGCTACTTACCATTGCAAGTACGCCGCCGGTTTTAGGATCTATGGCTACAACTGCTCCTACTTTATTTTCCATCAGGTGTTCGCCCAATTTCTGCAGATCAATGTCCAAAGCCATATGTAGATTTTGACCAGGAACAGGCGCTGTATCATATCTCCCATTATCGAGCCGACCCGTTAGCCGGTTTTTATTATCACGTTTCCAATATTCAATTCCGCGTCGGCCCATCAATACTTTTTCATAGGTTCTTTCCAGCCCTGTCTTACCGGCATAATCTCCCATCTGGTATCCTTCTCCTTCATGCCGTTTTAAAAAATTAGCATCCACTTCTGATAAATAACCAAGAATATTACCCGCCGCATCATAAGGATAATCACGAACCGGCCTTGCCTGCAGATAAAATGCGGGTACAAATTTGTACAGGCTCTCATTGATCTTTGCAATTTTTTCTTCCGAAAGGGAAGTTTCAAATACTGAAGGCCTGTAACTGCGATTTTTAATTATAGCAGTGATAATTCTTTTTCTGAATTCAGCCGTATCGATGTTCAAAATCCTGCAAAGATCTGTTGTGTCCAGATGCATTCCGTATAATTTGGACGGCGTTACCATTAAATCATAGATTACTGTATTTCTTAAAACCGCTTTACCATTTCTGTCAAATAAAATTCCTCTGTTTGGATACACTACCATTCTGAACCTACCCTGTTCATTTGCCATGATGGAATATTTCTTATCCACTACCTGCAGGATAAAAAGCCGTAAAATAATAATCAGTCCCATGAACAGGAACATGGCAATTATTATCTTTTTACGGGATTGATTAAACACAGCTTATGTTTGATTTTGAGGGTACAGGTAAGCAATTATTCAGTGCAAAAATACTTTGTCTATTCTATATTGTATTTGTTCTAAATCTTTGCTTCCTGGGAAATAATAACTCTATTAACAATATTAACAGCAAACTTATTGCGGTAGAAATCAAAGATTTTAAAAAGAAATAGAAATATCCCCCTGTTTGCAAAGCTTGTAAAAAGTATAGAAAAGTGTGATGAATAAACGTTAAAATTGTTACATAAGTGAGATAAGGCGTAAATCCCATACTCTGGATTGAAGGTTCGTTATAATTACTTTCAGCGCCTTCCTGTGAAATGAGCAAATTGATCAGGAAAGGACGTAAATAAGCAATAAGCACACAAGCTGCCGCATGCATTCCATAAGAATTACTAAAACAATCAAGCACAAAGCCTAAAGCAAATGCCACTAACATTTGCATCCTTCTTCCCATCTTAAAAGGAAGCCATAAAATAAAAAGAAAATAAAGATAAGGCGTTACCAAGCTGGTGCAACGGTGGTATCTGATCAAGCACAAAAACCTGCACCAGAATAAAAAGGCAAAAACGGATTATATTCTTAATTAAATTGCTCATTTGCTTTTCACCTTATTTAAAAGTTTTTTGGGTTCTTCAATTTGAAGATTGTTGATCACATAGGCAAACTGCAGTTTTTCAAAATTTGCCGCAGGCTTTACTCTTACAGTATAAGTGCTGCTGCTTTTATCATTTATAATATCCTTTACATAACCTACCAACAATCCGCCGGGAAATTTGTCCGAAAAGCCACTGGTAATTACTGTGTCGCCTGAACGAATTTTAGCTGATTTGGAAATATCCTTTAAATATAAAATCCCCGGAGTTTTTCCATCGTAACTTACGATTCCTGTTTCACCGCCTTTTTTAAGACGGGCGCTTAAGTTACTTTGCTCATGCAGTAAACTCATCACTACTGCGTAATTATTACTCACATCAATTACAGTTCCCACTACAGCATCATTAACATCAATTACGCCCATGTCAGGGTCGGACTTCCTGTAATGCACCCCGATGCAATTCAATATAATTGTTTAAAAGATTCACAGAGTTACTTATCACTTTTGCCTCCATATACAAATATTTTCTTTGTTTATGTATCGAATCAAGATTCATTGTATCAATAGCAACCTTATTGACGGTATCGGGTATTTCAAAATCCTGCCGCAATTTATTATATAAGGCAGCATTGGCTTTTACCAAAGAGTCATTTGTTCTTTTAAGCTGGAAATAATATTCAATGCTATTGTACCTTTTGCTTATGGCCTCCTGTTATTTCATTGGCAGTTTTTGAATACACAGCATGATGGTAACGGTTGTAACTGAATATCATATAAAATGATACTCCCATCAGAAATAAGAAGAAAATAAATGTAAAATAAATACGGATAAAGAGAAAAATGTTTCGCATGATTTCATCCGGGCTGCATTAACGAAACAGCCATTTATTAGAAGTTGAAGTAATTATTACTGCAAATTTAATTGCTGATCAAATGAAAAACAGAGCAGTGCAATTAATATTCCAAAACTTATCTCATTACAAAAGGATAACGGTCATAATGTTTTAAGGCGAGCCCTGTTCCCCGAACAACACTCTTTAACGGATCGTCAGCGATATGAACCGGTAATTTGATTTTTGCAGCTAATCTTTTGTCAAGTCCGCGAAGCAATGCGCCGCCGCCGGTTAAATACAAGCCTCTCCTGTAAATATCTGACGCAAGTTCCGGCGGAGTGGTTTCCAATGCTTTTAAAATGCCTTCTTCAATTTTGAAAATGGATTTGTCAAGCGCTTCGGCAATTTCCTGGTAGCTCACCATAATTTGTTTCGGAATTCCGGTAACCAAATCACGCCCGTTTACCGGCATATCATCAGGTGGATTATCAATATCCTTCATGGCTGCGCCAATCTGGATTTTTATTTGTTCAGCTGTGCGTTCACCAATCAATAAACTATGATAACGCCGTAAGGCTTCCATTATGTCAGCTGTGAATTCATCTCCCGCCACACGGATCGACTGATCGCAAACGATACCCGCCAATGCAATTACAGTAATTCCTGTTGTTCCACCGCCAATATCAATGATCATATTTCCCACCGGTTCTTCCACATCAATTCCGATACCGAGCGCTGCGGCCATTGGCTCGTGCAACAAATAAACTTCTTTAGCGCCTGCCTGTTCGGCACTGTCTCTTACTGCACGTTTTTCCACTTCAGTGATACTACTTGGTATACAAATCATCATTCGCCAGCTTGGAGGGAATAAAGGTTTTTTCTCATATATTTTTTTTATCATCTCACGGATCATCAGTTCCGCAGCGTTAAAATCAGCAATTACGCCATCTTTCAAAGGGCGAACCGTTCGGATGCTTTCATGGGTTTTTTCGTGCATCATCAATGCTTTTTTACCCACAGCCAATATATTTTTGGGATTGTTACGATCAAGCGCTACAATTGAAGGTTCATTTACAACTACAACATCATTGTGGATTATAAGCGTATTGGCGGTTCCGAGATCTATCGCAATCTCCTGTGTGAAAAAATTAAAAAGGCCCATGTTTTATTTGAGGTATTGAATAATTACTAATGCCTGCAAAGTTGTGGAAATAATTTGGAATTACAACCTATTACTATTGAAGGTTTTTATATGAAACGCAATTAAAATTTGTAAATTGTTTTAAAGGAAAAATATTATAATATAACATTCAATTTATAGCTGCAGAATACAGTAAATCAACAAATTTAACCGATTTTCATTTTATACAAATTACGAAAAAGATAGCAATTTTCGGGTAGGAAATAGATTCGCGTCTTTCTACATTTGTACTCGGTAGAATTAAAATAAATCTATATGGAAACGCAACAAAAGATCAATTTCGAAAGAGTCGCAGCAGCGATTGGTTATATAAAAGAAAATTTTAAATCGCAACCTTCCCTGGAAGAAATTGCCGAATATATTCATATAAGCCCACATCACTTTCAACGCATGTTTACCGAGTGGGCCGGAACAAGTCCTAAAAAATTTCTTCAATATATAAGTGTGGAATATGCAAAAAACTTTGCTGAAAGAAGAGAACGCCACTCTTTTTGACACAGCAATAGAATCAGGGCTTTCGGGCAGCAAGCCGCCTCCATGATCTTTTTATCAATATAGAAGGAATGACACCGGGCGAATTTAAAAATGAAGGCGAAAACCTTATGATCAATTATCATTTTTCCCAAAGCCCGTTCGGGAAAATCATTGTCGCTTCTACCAGCAGGGGTATTTGCTACCTTGCTTTTGAAGATGATGAAAAGCGTGCCTTTGATTCCTTAAAACACAAGTTTCCAAAAGCACAATTTAAAAAGGCCACGGATCAGTTTCAACAAAACGCGCTCACAATTTTTAATAATGATTGGCAAAATTTACAGACAGTAAAACTCCATTTAAAGGGAACAGATTTCCAGCTAAAAGTTTGGGAAACGTTATTGAAAATACCTTGCGGGAAATTAACTACTTATGGAAAAATCGCAAACCAAATTCAAAAACCGAAAGCGTCAAGAGCTGTAGGAACTGCCATTGGCGCTAATCCGGTTGCTTATCTAATCCCCTGCCACCGCGTAATCCAATCTTCAGGAATTTTTGGAGGCTACCATTGGGGAACTACGAGAAAAGCGGCTATTATAGGATGGGAAGCTGCCAAAATAAACAACGTTGGTTTATAACGGTTAAGCGTATTCAAACTTTTTTAATCAACAAATTCATAACCGATATCGCCACGGTAGTACATTCCTTCAAAATATATTTCTTCCAAAATTGTTTTTGAAAGCTCAATCGCATCTCCCATCCCCACTGCCATCGCAGAAACTGCGAGTACTGCGACCACCGTTAGTGATTGTTTTACCATCTACATTTTTGGTTCCTGCATGAAAAACCAAAGCACCAATGCCTTCGTCATCAATGTGTCTCATGATTTGAGGGTTTTCAAGGTAGAAAAATTCGATTGGTTTTCCTTTTTCGTAAAGGCCGGGGTACCCCCCACTTACAGCGACAATCGTTACCGCATTGTTTTTTTCGACAGAAATTTTTTGGGTATCCAGTTTTTGATCGTCCATCGCCACTAACAAGTCAACCAGGTCATTCTTTAACCGAATCAAAACTACTTCGGTTTCAGGATCGCCCATGCGGCAATTGTATTCTATCACCATTGGTTCTTCATTCACCTTTATCAATCCAAAAAATATAAATCCTTTATAATCAATCCCTTCCTGCCACAAACCATTGATGGTTGGTTCGATAACCTGCTCCGTAACTTTTTTCATAAAATGTTCCGTCGCAAAAGGCACGGGGCTTATTGCACCCATCCCTCCGGTGTTTGGGCCCTTATCGCCTTCGCCAATTTTTTTATAATCTTTAGCCTCAGGAAGGACCACATAATTTTTACCATCGGTTAAAACAAAAACACTCAGTTCAATCCCATCAAGAAATTCTTCTACCACTACTTTTTTACCGGCATTTCCGAATTTTGCCTGTTGAATCATCAGCTCAAATTCACTCAAAGCTTCTACATAATTAGTACAAATAATCACCCCTTTTCCTGCTGCAAGGCCGTCGGCTTTTAATACAACCGGCAGAGGGTGTTTCTGGATATATTCCAGCCCGTCATCAAAATTTGAACTATCAAACTCTTTATATTTTGCAGTAGGAATTGAATATTTATTCATAAAGCTTTTTGCAAATGCTTTGCTTCCTTCCAATTGAGCTCCTGCTTTAGATGGGCCGGTAATAATAATTTTTTCAAGTTTTTTGTCAGCCTTAAAAAAATCATAAATGCCGTTTACCAAAGGCTCTTCCGGGCCAACCACCACCATATCAATTTCTTTAGAGAGGCAAATTTTTTTTACTGCATCAAAATCATTAATATCAATATCAATATTTTCTGCCCAATTCCGCTGTACCCGCATTTCCGGGGGCTATAAATAATTTTGAGCAGGAAGTACTTTGACTGATTTTCCATGCAAATGCATGTTCTCTGCCGCCTGATCCAAGGATAAGAATTTTCAAAATTGTTGTATTTGAGTTGTACTAAAAAGAAGTGGCAAGTTAGGAAACTTAAAGTTCTATCAGCAACCGGTTAAATAATTTCTGTTGAAAAATTTATTTGATTTGAATATACCCGAAATTAAAAATTCCCATTTATTTGTTGGTTTACTAAAAGAAATGATTTTTTGCGTTCCATAAATTATTTATTTAAAAATAGACTTAGTTTTAAATTTCTCCTTACTTTACAATCTAATTAAAATCATTTCCAAATTATTATTAACTAAAACCAAAACAATTATGGAAGACCAGCTGATACCGGAAGATGTTGCCGAACATAAAAAAGGCAAACATCCGAAAGCGTTATATGTGCTTTTTATGACAGAAATGTGGGAACGCTTTGCTTATTATTTAATGGTGGGTATTTTACTTCTTTACCTGATTGATGATAAAACCGGAGGGAAAGGAATGACTGAAAAAATGGGCGCCGATATTGTTGGAAGTTTTATTGCGCTCGTTTACCTTACTCCTTTTATCGGTGGTTTATTGGCCGATCGGTATTTGGGTTATATCAGGTCAATTTTCATTGGCGGCACATTGATGGCTCTTGGATATTTTGGGCTTGCATTTCCCGGCAATACTGCTTTGTATATTTCATTATTATTGATTATTGTGGGAAATGGGTTTTTTAAACCAAATATTTCTACGCTTCTCGGAAATATTTATAATCGTGCAGACCTGAAACCTTTAAAGGACAATGCCTACAATATTTTTTACATGGGCATAAATATTGGCGCGTTGTTTTGCAATTTCGTTGCCGCTTATTTAAGAAATCAATATGGTTGGGGTTACGCTTTTGCCGCCGCCGGCGTAGGATTGGTGATTGGAATGATCATTTTGG
Organism: uncultured Chitinophagaceae bacterium; assembly: GCA_963814075.1. Lineage (GTDB taxonomy): Bacteria > Bacteroidota > Bacteroidia > Chitinophagales > Chitinophagaceae > Ginsengibacter. The sequence goes on from CAWFBO010000003.1 coordinate 9,990, forward strand.
CAAGTTCCTTAAAAGGTGTTCGTGAAGGTGAAGTAAAAAAAGAAAAAAGGCCGGAAGACATGCCTTTGAGCAAAATTTTTGGCTACGTTTTTTTACCTGCAATCATTGCTGCTATTATTGGCTGGATTGTTCCAACTTTAATTTTTGGTTCTACAATCATGGGTAGCAAATCTAATGATGCCTTTATTTTTGCCTGCCTTCCCATCATTGCATTTTATGTTTCACTTTATATAAAAGCAACCGGAACTGATAAAAGAGCAATTGGTGCGCTTTTATTTATTTTCGGCATTTCAATTATTTTCTGGACGATCTATAATCAAAATTCTACCGGGCTTACTTTGTGGGCACAGGTACACACAGACAGAACCGTGTCACCAACAGCGAAAAAAGTTGCCGGTTCACTTGGCTTTCTTCAAACCGTGAGTGATACCCCGCGGCTGGTAGATAAAGTAGATGAACATTTTGTGGCTATAAAAGACGATGCAGCCTTAGTGGCAGGGCCTTATGATGAGAATAATGTAAAATTGGTAGATGGGAATATTGTGGATAAAAAAACAAAGATAGTACAGGTAATGGGCCCTGATCCGTATTTTAATAATGTTCCAAAAAGCGAATGGCCGCCAAGCGGTAAGTGAAGAATTGGCTAATACCGAATTATTTCAATCCATTAATCCACTATTTATTATCATCCTCACACCTTTGCTGGTGATGCTCTTTAGCTATCTGCGAAAGCGAAATAAAGAACCTTCGACAGCCAGTAAATTTGGAATGGCACTGTTTATTTCAGGTTGTTCGGCATTGGTAATGGTGTTTGCAATCATGTCAGTTTCTTCCGTTTATCTTCAAAAAACATCTCCGTATTGGCTTTGGGGTACCTATTTTGTTTTTACAATAAGCGAATTATTATTAAGCCCGATTGGATTGTCGCTTGTGTCAAAACTCGCACCCGCAAGACTTACCGCCTTGCTAATGGGTGGGTGGTTTTTATCAACTGCAATTGGTGGCAAACTCGCCGGAGTAATGACAAGTTTCTGGGATGATTTCACGGATAAAAAAATGTATTTTCTTAATTCTTGTTGTTGCAGCTTTTTTAGGTGGAATTTTAATCTTCAGCCGGTTAAAATCTTTGAATTCAATTGTTAAAGAAAAAACAGGGTCGGCGTAATTTAGATTATAAAATGAAAAGAACCGCGGCATGAAACTGTCGCTGCTTTTTTTCATACTGTGCCAATATCTTACTTCCTTTTTGGATCACGCAGACTTAATAACTAACATTTTAAACTTCCCCATTTATATTTTGTCTTACTTACTGTAACAAAAAACTATCCATTTCGTTTTACAAAAAAAATCACTATTATGAAAAAATTACTTTTCCTCTTAGCTCCTGCATTCTTGATTTTTTCTTCCTGTAAAAAAGAAGTAACAAAAGTGGAGCAGGTGGATCAGGCATATTCCGCAATCTATACGATTCAGCCAGGCGACTGGACAACCAATAATAATGGATTGAGTTATACCGCAGAATTAAACGTTCCCGAACTTGACAATGTCATTTATCAAAACGGTGCTGTGTTGGTGTATCTTTCATTTTCGGGAACTTCCTATTTTGAAGCTCTTCCTGAAGTTTTTGACGGCATTACTTATGGTGCTATTCATTCGCCGGGTTATGTGGGTATAGATATCAGCGCTATTTCCGGGGACCTTATTAGTCCGCCGGGCCAAACAATCACTGCCAAGGTAATACTTATAGATGCAACTGCATTATCAATGCACAAAGATGTAAATCTTAATGATTTGGGTGCCGTACAAAAGGCATTTAATATCCATTAACCTACTTAAATATTTCACGTTCAAAATACTAAAGTCCTTCATTGAAGGACTTTTTTATTACCTGATTTTGTTATGAGGTGCATTAAACAAAATCCAATAAGTCATATTTTTTCCCAAGGATCATCTCATCATCTGCTCCAAGCCAGTTATGTAACAGTGTAGCATAAACGCTTTTAAAATCCACTTTATGAATAAGGTCGCCTTCGTTAAGATCATTTAAATCCGGCATCGCGTTTATTAATCCTTTTTGCTTTAATCCTGCCCCCGATAAAAAACATATTGTTGGCTGTTCCGTGATCAGTTCCTCCACTGGCGTTTTGGGCTACTCTTCTGCCAAATTCGCTAAAGGTCATTAATGTTACATCCCGGAACCGATTGTTCTTTTTCAGATCATCTACAAAAGCTGAAATCGCATCGTTCAGTTCAGTGAACAATCGTTTCTGCTGGTTTTCCTGGTTTACATGGGTATCAAAACTACCAAGGCTCACATAATAAACTTTCGTGTTTATATCACTTAAAATAAGGGAAGAAATAGTTTGTAAATTTTTGCCTAATTCAGTAGCAGGATACGTTTGAGAGGAAGGGCGTTGCCGGCTTTCCTCATAAATATAATCAGCACTACTTAATGTTTCACTCAGTGTTTTGTAAAGATAATCTGCTATAGGTTCTTCCTCTTCGTGAGCAGCATTGATTTCCTTAAAATATCTTTCGTTACTTGAATTGAATAATCTTTTAGGATCACGAAAGGCAAGACCTTTTATATTTTCACCTTTTAGTGCAAGGCTAAGTACATCATCAATCTCAAGCGCCTGTGTTGGTTTGTCACAGCCACTGCATTGCGCATCCAAATAACGGCCCAGCCAACCTGTATTTAAATATTGATTGCTGTCACTTGCACTTTGCCAGATGTCCATACTTCTGAAAATGCGAGCGATCAGGATTAGGATAGCCAACACTATTCATAATTCCAAGATTTCCTTCGTCAAAAAGATTTTTAAAAAAAGGCAAAGCGGGGTTGATACCGGCTTCGTCAGTTAATTGAAGTGCTTTATCTTTTTGTATTCCCAGGTGTGGCCGCGATTTATAATAAATATCATTCCGGATTGGAATTACGGTATTTAGTCCATCGTTTCCACCACTTAATTGTAAAACCACCAGTACTTTGTTTCCGGGCGGAACCAAAGCTTTTTTTTCAAAGGCTTTGAGGAATTTAGGCATCATTAAGGACGCGGAGGCTAATGAACCAATTTGTAAAAATTCTTTTCGTTTTATTATCATGAGATATTATTTCGGTTATAGGTTACTGTTATATAATTCCAAATCAACACAACTGGTATTCAGGCGTACTCATTAGTTCAATGATAGATGATTTGATAAATCCTTCTCTTGAACTGTTGTCGATATATCTTTTTAAAATGTTGGGATTGATTGAAGTTTTTGTCTGCAAAACAATTTCGTTCACTTTTTGCAAAAGATCTTCCCGATTCGTGTTTTCAAATACTTTATAAACCGAATCCCAATCAACGCTAACAGAAAGGCTATTTGGATTATTGTTCGACTGCATTCTTTCCATTCCCATTGATACGTCATCATCTTCTTTTGGCCTTATTAAAAATTGTTCTGAATTGGTCAGAAGTTGCGGAAGACGCATACGAAACATCAATGCACTGCTGTCTATCCAGTTTTTTCCGCCGGGCCAGCCGGCAACGTTTGGCGGGAAAAATAAAACCTGCCCCAAGTACTTTTTGAAACAACATCTGAACTTCGGGACGATCAAGTTCCATGGGTATTAATCGCCTTATACCAACCAATAATTCAACGGGAGATTTTATCCTTGTTCCAATATTTTCTTCGATTCATAAAACCATTCTCCGGTAAAAATATCATTCAGTAATTGCTGAATATTGTAATTGCTTTGATAAAATCGTCTGGCAAGAATTCCAAGTTTTTCATGCATCAATTTCTTCATTCACAAAAAATTTATAAATCTTTTTTGTTATAAATTTTGCAGTTGCTTTTTGTTCAAGAATAATATCAATAATGTCATCGCCATTAAAATTTCCGGTCTTTCCCAAAAAAGTTTTTGTTCCGTTGTCATGAAGAAAAGGCCTTTCAACAAATTCGCCATGCAGGTTAAAACCCCATCCTGTAAAGGCTCTTGCTCCTTCCTTCACATCTGTTTCTGTATAGTTTCCTCTTCCCATCGTGAAGAGTTCCATTACTTCCCGGGCAAAATTTTCATTGGGATGTTGTTTTTTATTTTGCTGATTATTCAGAAACGCAAGCATTGACGGAGCTTTTACTCACTTCCCGAAGAAGATCGCCAAAATTTTCAAAAGCATTTCTCCTGATAACATCCAGCATTTGCTGCTGGAAAAAAATATTGAGTACCCGGCAGGCAAAATGCCCGTGCCAGAAGAGACTCATCTTTTCCCTTAATTGCGCCTGGCTGTTGATCATTTCGTCAAGCCACAAAATATTTAGATTTTTTATTCCTTCTGCTGACTGCTTTCGAAACTGTCTTTTCTGATCTTTTGAAAGTTGTTGCATTTTGCCAATGTCCTGCAAGACCCTTTATCAGACCGTCATACATATTTCCCGCAACATTTAAAGCTGCCGGTTCTTTGGAAGATGTTTTTATTAAAACCTGGTACAAATCTTTTTGGGAAATATGGCTGAGTTGATTAGCGTTTTCGGCCATTGGTCCAAAGGCTGCGCGCCACAGCAAGTGCTGGTTCTTTTTTTGATTAGCTCAAGGACATGATTTAATCTATTGTGAGGCGAAATGGGATAAATTTTTTATCCGAAAAATTAATAGACTAAATGTAAAATTGAAAAGTTTAATAGCAAAATATTATTTTCCTATCGATCTGACATAAACAAACAAATTATGCGAATTTTCTGTTCTAACTGATCTTTTCGCCGCCAAAATATATTCCAAAGTACTTCAGGTAATGAAATTCCTTCATCGCGTTTGATTATTTTCCAGTAAAGCCGCAACAATTCTTGGCAGTGCCAAAGAAGAACCATTTAATGAATGAACCAATTGCGTTTTGCCATCAGACTTTAAAACGAATCTTCATCCTGTTAGTTTGAAAAGCTTCAAAATTACTCACAGAGCTTACCTCTAGCCATTTTTGCTGCGCCGCACTATACACTTCAAAATCGTAAGTAAGCGCAGAAGTGAAACTCATATCCCCACCGCACAAACGAAGAATACGATAAGGCAGATCTTAAAGACTGCAATAACTTTTCTACATGCAACAGCATTTCTTCCAACACTTCATAACTTTTTTCCGGATGAACTAATTGTACGAGTTCCACTTTATCAAATTGATGAACACGATTCAAGCCGCGAACATCTTTTCCATAACTTCCTGCTTCGCGGCGAAAGCAAGGCGTGTAAGCAGTCATCTTTACAGGCAATTCATTCTTCCTTCAAAATTTCATCACGATAAATATTGGTAAGCGGCACTTCAGCCGTTGGAATTAAAAACAAATTGTCGGCCGTCACATGGTACATCTGGCCTTCTTTATCCGGCAATTGCCCGGTGCCATAAGCGCTCGCTTCGTTCACCACAAATGGTGGCTCGTATTCAGTGTAACCCGCGGCCGTATTGAAATCCAAAAAATATTGAATTAATGCGCGTTGCAGTTTTGCGCCTTTATTTTTATAAAAAGGAAATCCTGCGCCGGTAACTTTATTTCCCAGTTCAAAATTGATCAGGTCATATTTTTTCGCAAGGTCCCAATGCGCCAAGGCGTCTTTTGGAAGCGTGGGTTTATCTCCGCCTTCTCTTACTACTTCATTTTCTTCAGGCGTTTTTCCTTCAGGAACTGAAGCGTGGGGAAGGTTTGGTAATTTTATAAGATCTTCCTGAAGCGATTTTTCAACAAGAGTTAATTGTTCACTAACCGGTTGTAAAAGGCCTTTCAAACTTGCTACTTCTAACTTTTTTTCTTCAGCCAGACGTTTTTCACCTTTTGCCATTAGCTGCCCGATTTCTTTTGAAAAAGCATTTATTTTCGATTGCCTTTCGTCCAACTCAAACTGTAATTTTTTTCTTTCATCATCCAATGCGATAATCGTATCAACCAAAGAAGTTTCTGAAAAATGCTTTTTAGCCAATCCTTTTAAAACCTCATCCCTGTTTGCTTTTATAAAATTTACCTGTAACATCCGCCTGTTTTTATTTTGTTGCAAATATAACAAGCTGTAAGGAGTTTAATCACATTAAATAGCGCAGTAAACAGCTTTGTACCGGTAAAACTTCTAACACATTTAAACAATTAACTTTTTACTTTTGCTGCATGGAGGCAAAAGACGATCTGCAAACGACGATGGTGGAAATTAGAAAGCAAATTCTTTGATAAATTTGGCAAAAAACCCGATGTAGAAGCTATATTATTTTTAATTGGCATACAGGAAATCGGTAATTTCAGCAGCCAAAAAAAATTTACAAAAGAACAAAAACAAGATCTGATGCATGTGGCAGTTTGTACACTTCTAAGCCAAAGCGGATATTATGAACTGAAAGGTTACGATGAAGACAAATGGCCGCATTTTAAGCAGCTGAAAGAATTGCCTCAATACAATATGGCCGAACAGGAAAACTTTTTAAAAGACCATATCTTGCTATACTTTGAAGACATCGGAGAACCATTTAAAAATTTTTAAAATGAAATATTTACTCTACCTGCTTATTTTAGTTTTCTTCGCTTCATGCTCAGTTCTTAAACACTCCAAATCCAAAAGTACTGTTATAAAACCTCCGTACTTTATAAAAATCGAAACTGATTCAGGAACCATGGTTGTAAAGCTTTCTGAAAAAACACCAAAAACAACAGCCAATTTTTTAAAGCTGGTGCAACAGCATTTTTATGACGGGCTTTTGTTCCATCGTGTAATTAAAGGATTTATGATACAGGGCGGCGATCCGGATAGTAAAAATGCGCCTCCGGGAAAAGTGCTTGGTGAAGGTGGCCTTGATTACACTGTTCCGGCAGAATTTGATAGTTCGCTGTTTCACCAAAAAGGTGCTATAGCAATGGCACGAGAAAGTGATGATGTAAATCCACAAAAAGCCAGCAGTTCATGTCAATTTTATATTGTGGAAGGCCGAACTTTTACGGACATTGAAATGAATAAAATTGAAGAAAAGTTTAAAATTAAAATTCCCGAAAGCCACAGAACAATATATCGTACCATTGGTGGCGCGCCGTTCCTTGATATGAACTACACTGTTTTCGGGCAGGTAGTTAATGGTTTAGAGGTAATAGATAAAATTGCACATACCGCAAAAGACGAACATGACAGGCCGCTTCATGATATTCACATGAAAATTTCAATAATGAAAAAGAAGGAATACAGGAAGTACCGATAAAAATATTAATTTGCAAACCTGTTTCAGAAAAAAACTATCGAATGAATTTTCCAAAGAACTTAAGATATACTAAAGACCATGAATGGGTCTCTCTAAATGGAGACATAGCGACCATTGGCATTACCGATTTTGCGCAGCATGAACTGGGCGATATCGTTTATGTTGATATTGCCGCAAAAGATAAAAAGCTGGAAGCCGAAACTGTGTTTGGTACAGTGGAAGCGGTGAAAACCGTAAGCGATCTTTTTTTACCGGTTGCCGGTACTGTAATTGAAGTAAATCCATTACTCGACAGCGAACCTGAAAAAGTAAATACAGACCCCTACGGCGATGGGTGGATGGTAAAAATGAAAGTAAACGACTCCGGCGATGTAAACCAGTTAATGGACTCCGATGCTTATCAGGCAATGGTTTCATAGGTAAAAAAATGGAAAATAAAAAAATTCATTTCAAATACTTTTTACCAGGCATTGCCTGGTTTTTTGTTGTGGGCATTTTAACACTTATGCCTGCAAAAGATATCCCTACAGTGAATTGGATGGATAACATTCCAAACTTCGATAAAATCGTTCATGCAGGCTTATTTGGCGGTTTGTCCTTGTTATTTATACTACCTCTTTTAAAATCCCGTTTTTCAGAAAAACAAAAATTAAATTATTCAATAAAAATTAGCCTTGCAGCTATCATTTGGGGTATTACCATTGAGTTTCTCCAGAAATTTTATGTACCGAGTCGTGATTTTGATCTTTTAGATTGGGCAGCTGATTCTGTTGGTGTAATTATCGCTTTTTGGATCATTACACGTATATTAAGACACTTTCAGAAGAAAGATATACAGTAAACGAACTTTTAATAAAGATTTTTGTTCAGCTGCTAAAAGGAAAAGTTAACCTGCTTTTAAGAATACTTTGAACAATAGTTCGTAAGATGCTTCCAACCTAATTTTATTATTTATACATTTGCTTAATGAAAAATGTAGACAACATGGAATACAATACAACCCGTAACCATCTTACAATTAGAGAATATGGTCGCCATATTCAAAAAATGGCGGAGTACGTGTTGACGATTGAAGATCGTGAAAAACGCCAGAAAAACGCAAACGCCCTTGTAGAATTAATGGGCTTTTTGAACCCGCAACTTAAAAATGTAGAAGATTTTCGCCATAAGCTTTGGGACCATCTTTTTTTAATAACCGATTTTAAGTTAGATGTGGACAGCCCTTACCCGATTCCTACAAAAGAAACGCTGAGACCAAAGCCGGCGCCGCTTCCTTATCCAAAAAGATACCCAAAATACAATCATCTTGGTAAAAATATCGAGGTAGTAATAGACAAGGCCTTAAAGGAAGAAGATCCCGAAAAACGCCAGGGATTTGCCAATTCAATTGCCTATTACATGAAACTCACTTACAGCAACTGGCATAAAGAATTGGTTCATGATGATAATATTCAAACAGAACTTTCATCCATCACAAAAGGTGAACTTGAATTCAATAACCGCCCGTTCATAAAACACCGTGTCGAAAACAACCGCGAAGATTTTGGTGGTAGGCGTAAAAATTTTGGTTCAAGAAACAACCGCAATCAAAACCGTGATAACAGGAACAACAGGAAGTATGGGAAAAAGAGGTATTAATCGAGTTTAAAAGTTTAGGTTGCGCAGGACCTTTTGAAATCGCAGATAATGCATGAATAAATTTATTGAGAAAAAATAATTAAATACGTTTGTAACCCTGGCGCCATACTGCCGGGGTTTTTATTTTAAATTTTATAAAAATTCAATGGGCTCATTTGAAGTAACAGGAGGCAAAAAATTAAAAGGAGAAATAACACCACAAGGCGCTAAAAACGAAGCGCTGCAGGTAATTTCTGCTGTTTTGCTGACCAGTGAAGAAGTGGTGATCCATAATATCCCTGACATTACAGATGTAAATCTTCAAATCGAATTATTACGGGAGTTGGGCGTAATTATCAAAAGAATTGACAGGCATACTTATTCTTTTAAAGCTGAAAATGTAAAAGCTGATTATATTTCCTCTCCTCTTTTCCTGGCAAAAACCGGCCGCCTGCGCGGCAGTGTAATGCTTGCCGGGCCGATGCTTGCTCGCTTTAAAACCGCCTATATACCAAAACCCGGAGGTGACAAAATAGGGCGCAGAAGGCTGGATACACACATTATTGGATTTAAAAAATTAGGAGCAGAATTTGACTATTTTACCAATGTATCTTTCTTTCACCTACGCACATCCAAATTAAAAGGCACTTATATTTTACTGGAAGAGCCAAGTGTTACCGGAACCGCTAACCTAATAATGGCAGGGGTTTTAGCGGATGGCATTACCACCATTTACAATGCGGCATGCGAACCTTATATACAACAGCTTTGTAAGATGCTGAACAATATGGGGGGCAAAATATCGGGAATTGCCAGCAATATGATCACGATAGAAGGGGTTGATAAATTGCATGGAACAACTCATACCATTCTTCCCGATATGATTGAAGTGGGTTCCTTCATCGGACTTGCAGCGATGACGCAAAGTGATATTGTTATAAAAAACGCAGGAATTGAACATCTTGGTGTAATTCCGGAAAGATTTCAGCAGCTCGGCATTAAATTAGAATTTTCGGGAGACGATATCCATATCCCTGAGCAGGAACTTTACGAGATTGAAACCTTCCTGGACAGTTCTATGCTCACTATCTACGATCATCCTTGGCCGGGGCTCACTCCCGACCTGTTGAGCATTATCCTGGTGGTGGCTACCCAGGCGCAGGGAAGTGTGCTGGTTCATCAAAAAATGTTTGAAAGCAGGTTATTTTTCGTCGATAAATTAATCGAAATGGGAGCACACATTGTTTTGTGTGATCCACACCGGGCAGTAGTTGTGGGCCTCGCTCGCAAATTGCCCTTGCGGGGAATTACCATGTCAAGTCCTGATATCAGGGCTGGCGTTGCTTTATTAATCGCGGCATTAAGCGCTGAAGGAAAAAGCACGATCCAAAATATAGAACAGATTGACAGGGGATATCAAAATATAGACGAAAGATTAAAATCGTTGGGAGCAGATATAAAGAGAATTAGCTGATATTCGAATCTGCTAATGCAAAAAAATATACAGTATATGTGATTAGCTTATTACTGCAGTAGCTAATCAGCTAATCAAAAATCAATGGGAAAAAAATACAAAAAGATCATCTTAATTACCGCTCCCTCGGGATCAGGTAAAACTTCTATTGTAAACCATTTGATGAAAAAATTCCCTCAACTTGCTTTTTCTGTTTCGGCCACCACGCGACAGCCGCGCGACAATGAAAAAAATAGTATCGACTATTATTTCATCAGTGAAAAAGACTTTCGTGAAAAGATCCACAATAAAGAATTCCTGGAATGGGAAATGGTTTACGAAGGCAAATACTACGGCACTTTAAAATCGGATATCGAACGCATCTGGAAGGAAAATAAAGTGCCTGTTTTGGATATTGATGTGCAGGGTGCTATCCATGTGCAACAACAGTACCCCGTTAATACCATCGCCATTTTTATCCAGGCGCCTTCTATTGAAGAATTAAAAAGAAGATTAAAACTACGGGGATCAGAAACTGATGAATCATTACAGGCCCGGCTTAATAAATCGAGTTATGAAATGACCTTTAAAAAACATTTTGAAAATATAATCATCAATGAAAATTTTCAAGCTGCCTGCAAAGAAGCCGACAGAATAGTGGGTGATTTCTTAAATAGTTAAAACCTGGCAGGTTCTGTATAAATTTGCAAATATGAACTGGATACCGGTTATACCCATCGTAATAGCCTTACTTCTGCTGGGATTTTTTTCAGGGATAGAAGTTGTGTTTATTTCTGCCAATAAATTATCTATTGAATTAAGAAAAAAGCAGGGAAATTACAGCGGTAAAACATGGTCCTTTTTTTTAGAATCTCCGGCCCGTTTTATTGTAACCACACTTTTAATTACCAATCTTCTTATCGTTATTTATACGTTGCTTACCAGCACTCAATTGGCTTCGGTCTGGAAATATTGGTCAATAGAAAATCAATATATAATTCTTGCGGCCGAAACCATTGTTGCGACCGTTATCCTGATCTTTTTTGAATCCTTATTCAGATCCATACTGCGCGCAAAGAACAACTCTGTTACCAAAAGTAACTTCATCAGCCTTTGCATAAGAGTTTGCTATTCGCTTTTTTCGGTAGTTGCAAAATACTTTATGAATATTACTGAATGGATCTTAAAATATCTGTTCAACGTAAAGATTCAAAACAAAACGCAATCATTTAGCAGAATGGACCTTGACCATTATGTGCAGCAGTTAAACATGACCGACAGTGATGAAAACCTCGAAATGAACAACGAAATTTTTGAAAATGTTTTGTCACTTTCCGGAACGCGCGTGCGCGAATGCCTGGTACCAAGGAAAGAAGTTGTTGCTGTAGATGTGAATTGGACCCTGGAACAATTAAAGGAAAAATTTATTGAAACCAAACTAAGCAAACTGGTGGTTTACGAAAACAACGTAGATAATGTACAGGGTTATGTTCATCAACTTGACCTTTTTAAAAATCCCGAAACGCTTCGGTCGATTTTATTGCCGATACCGGTAATTCCCGAAAGCATGAACGCTTCAGACCTGATAAATAAGTTTACCAAAGAACGAAAAAGTATTGCCTGGGTTATTGATGAATTTGGCGGCACTGCAGGCATTGTAACCATGGAAGATCTGCTGGAGGAAATTTTTGGTGACATTTATGATGAATATGATGTGCAGGAAGAATTTGTAGATAAGCAGATCACCTCCAACGAATTTCTTTTAAGCGGCAGATTGGAACTTGATTACCTGGAGGAAAAGTATAGACTGACTTTCAGGAAAAATGAAGAAACGGAAACACTTTCAGGCTATATCATTAATCTTCATGAATCTATTCCGCGCGAAAGAGACCGTATTATCATAGACGATTATCAATTTGATATTTTGAAAGTGAGCCAGACAAGAATAGAAACCGTAAAACTTAAAGTGCTGCGATAAATTGACCTGCAAAAAAATTTACCCGAAAAAATCTAAATAGTTAACCGAATGCGAATTGCATTAAACGCGGCTTCTTTTAACACCAATCACTTTGAGACATTTATTGAGATCGCCCGACTTCATCCTGGCGATACTTTTATTTTTATTTTTGATACAGAAACAACATCAACCAATCTCCCAACGAATGTAATAACTGTTGCAATCATGCCGCCGGCAAAGATTCCTCTCAAGTGGCGTATCTGGTATAATCTCAAACTGCCCTCAGTTTTAAAAAAAAATAAAGTCGATATTTTCATCAGTGAAAAATTCATTTCTTTAAAAAGCAAAATTCCGCAAATATTAATTTCACCTGACCTGACTTTCATTCATCGACCTTCATTGATTGATAAAAAACAGATCTCATTTTACAAGAAAAATACGCCCGGGTTTTTAGAAAAAGCGAATGCGATAATTGTAAATTCTTGTTTTTTAAAAAAGGAAATCGAAGCGCGTTATAAAATTTCTGAAGAAAAAATCCAGGTGATTTATCCGGAAGTAAAAAAACTAATTACTGTTTCTTTTGAAGAAAAAGGGCTGTTCAAAGAAAAATATGCGGAAGGAAATGAATATTTTATCTACAAAGGCATTGCCAGTTCAGAAAGAAACCTCTTCAATTTATTAAAAGCATTTTCTTTTTTTAAAAAAAGACAAAGAAGCAAAATGCAGTTACTTATTACCGGAACAGCAGGAGAAAAATTTGAAGAATTTGTTCGTTCACTGCAATCTTACAAATTTAAAAATGAGGTAAAAGTATTTGTAGAGTTACCTGAGCCTGAAAAACAAAAAATCCTTTCCTGTGCTTATGCTATGGTGTCTGTTCCTTTCTATGAAAGCGATGGAGAGGAACTTATCGAAGCAATGAAAACAGGAGTTCCGTTGATCGCTTCTGATATAACCTTTTTAAAAGAATATTGCGCCGATGCAGCCTTGTATGCAAAACCAGATAGCTTTAACGACATCGCTGAAAAAATGATGCTTCTTTTTAAAGATGAGGAGAAGCGAAAAGAATTAATTGAGAAAGGAAAGTTCCAGGTTCAAAAATTTTATGACGAAAAGCAAAACGAAAAATTAATTGAATTAGTAAAAAAATTTGCGCCGGACTCTTAATTTTCGCGTGGGTGCAAACTAAATTTTGGATTATTTGATACTTCTATTCAATGAACAACTTCAAGATTTTTAAACTACTTTGTACATTGTAAATTTTTCTTTTACAGAAACTAACGTATTGATACTATCACTTATTATTTTGTAAACAAATGTCTACAGCTACAAAGTCTAATTCGACGACGCGCATTCTTATTGCAAGCCTTGCCGGCACTACCATCGAATTTTTTGATTTTTACATTTATGCTACTGCCGCCGTGCTGGTATTTCCGCAAATGTTTTTTCCTACTTCCGATCCTACATCCGGCACATTGGAATCGCTGGCCACCTTTGCACTGGCCTTTTTTGCCCGCCCTGTAGGCTCAGCTTTATTCGGGCATTTTGGCGACAGGATCGGTCGCAAAGCCACATTAGTTGCTTCACTTATGACGATGGGTATTTGCACGGTTGCTATAGGTTTACTTCCGGGTTACATGTCTATTGGTGTTGCCGCACCATTGTTACTGTGTATTTTCCGGTTCGGGCAGGGTGTGGGGCTTGGCGGCGAATGGGGCGGTGCTGTTTTGTTGGCAACCGAAAATGCGCCCGAAGATAAAAAAGCGTGGTATGGTATGTTCCCTCAATTAGGAGCGCCACTCGGCTTTATTCTTTCGTCAGGTGTTTTTCTCATCATTACTAACCTTTACACCAAACAACAATTTTTTACAGTAGGTTGGAGAATCCCTTTTATTGCAAGTGCGCTGTTGGTGGGCCTGGGTTTATATGTAAGGTTAAAAATTGTAGAAACGCCTGATTTTGTAAAAGTTCTGGAAAACAACCAGCGAGCAAAATTCCCGTTAGGCGATGTGTTTACGAAATACGCAAAAGCGCTTATTCTGGGCACACTCATTACCATCCTGGTATTTTTATTTTTTTACCTGCTTACAGTGTTCACTTTGAGCTGGGGCACGACGGTGCTGGGCTATTCGCGTTCCGTTTTTTTATCCGCACAAATTGTATCTATGATGTTTTTCGCTGCAGGCATCATTTTGTCGGCTTGGCTTGCGGGAAAATATAGCCCGCTGAATATGCTCTTGTTGTCATCCGTTGTTATCTTCTTTTTTGGATTGTTTATTGCACGAATGTTTATTGCAGATCATTGGCTTTTATTGGTTTCCTTTCTTTCCGGCGGCATGTTTTTGATTGGTTTTAATTACGGGCCTTTGGGAACAGCGCTTGCTTCGCTATTTCCTGCACCCGTACGTTATACGGGAGCATCGTTGGCATTTACGCTTGCCGGCATTTTAGGCGGATCTCTTACGCCCTATTTTGCTACCAGTATTGCCAAAAATCATGGATTGCAATATGTTGGATTTTATCTTTGCTCAGCCGCATTACTTAGTTGTGTCGCATTGTTTTTTGCCAAATCCTTTTTAAAGAAGCAAACTTCATAAACATTTTAACCGCTATTTAAAATTTTGCGCTTTCGCCTTTTTTAGGAATTGACGAAAGAATAAATTGCCTTAATTGTTCGTTTGCTGTTGCCCGGTCGTCTTTGCGCATATAAACCATATGACCGGTACGCAAGCCATTCCAGGTAATTCGATCCTTTAACCTTCCGGAAGGATCCATTTGCCAGAGACTATATTTTGCATTAAAAAAATCGCAAGCGCCATCATAATATCCGGACTGAACCATTAAATGTAAAAAAGGATTTTGCGCCATTGCCTGCCGAAGGTTGTCGCCTGTGTTATCGTTTTTATCATCCCAGGGCCAAACATTGCCGAACATATTATATTTCAGATCTGTTTTGTAGTGAAGTTCATCTCTTAAATAAATATTCATTGACAGGCGTAAAAGCGTGTAACCATGCCGTTAGTTCTGCATTGTAGTCCGGCGAGTTTCCTGCAGCCTCTTTATCAATTCCGCGATAGCGTGAATCCAATCTTCCTATTGTGTATCCTTTATCGCGCAACAATTCCTTCCAGAAAAAATTTGGACGAATAATAAGATTATGTTGTAAAATCACCTTTTGAGATAAACCCGAGTAATGAGAAATTTTTGCGGCGATATTTTCTTTTTCCTCATCCGTTAAATGCTTCCTTTTGCTAACGCTGGAATTAAATCATTAATGGTAAATTTTTCAACTTCAGGCAGCATATCTGTAAGGTCTTTGCTTTGCAAATCACTCTCAAGCGCTTTATGATACCAGGCAGTAGCTGAATAATAAGGAAGCATCAAAGCCTCTCCAACAGGGCCGTCGCGCTTAATTCCAAGATCGGTCGGAGAAACAAGCACTACGCCATCCAAATACATCCATTGTGAATTTTGTAATTCCAGTGCAAGGCCTGAAACACGGGTAGTACCATAACTTTCGCCGATCAAAAATTTTGGCGAAGCCCAGCGGTCATTCCGTGTTACAAAAGTATTGATCCATTCAGCCAGATATTTGATGTCTTCATTCACGCCAAAAAATTGCTTTCCGGAAATATCTTCATTTATTTTTCTCGAATAGCCTGTATTAACCGGATCCACATACACAATATCGGCTACATCTAAAATCGAATTGGGATTATCACGCAAGCCGTAAGGTTCAACAGGAAAACCTTCATCATCAACATCCAAAATGCGGGGGCCCGTATAACCGATTTCCATCCAAACAGAAGGCGTCCCGGGTCCGCCATTAAACGAAATTACCAATGGACGCGAAGCACGGTCTTTTACATCGCTCCTTTCATAATAAGTATAAAAAACAGAAGCAATTGGTTTGCCGTTTCCGTCCCAAATGGGTAGTGTACCTGATTTTGCAGTATAAGGAACAACTTGCCCTTTAATGGTAATTGTGTTTTTTATAGTAACCGAAGAATCAACGATAACCATCGGGTTGCGCTTACTGCTTTGTGTTTCTTTTGCATCTTTTTGTTGCGCTGTTGCATTCAGACTTAACGTCATAATAATCAAAGCAGGAATCATTCTTTTCATAAATTTATCTCTTTTATATTTTTAGAAGTGGACAGCTTTTTGAATTAGCATAAAAGCATTTTAAAGTAATATCTGAAACTTGAACCGGGGTAGTAAACAAACAAATAAGCGATTTTTTCATTCTAATATTTCGGAGATTGATAAAACTTCCTCAATCATTTTTCTTTCATTATTCAGTCTTGGCACTTTATGTTGACCACCTAATTTGCCTTTGCTTTTAAGCCATTTATTAAAAGTATTTTTTTGTAAAGAATGGACCAACGGCAAACGTAGCGCGATGTTTTTATATCTTTTCGCTTCATAATCGCTGTTGAGCGATTTTAATGCTTCATCCAATTCAAAGGTGAAAAGTTTAAGATCCTGCGGAGGTATTTCAAACTCTATCAGCCATTGGTGCGCCCCGTTATTTTCTTCAGTAAAAAAAACAGGCGCTGCTGTATAATCCTTTACCACGGCATTCGTTTTTGCTGAAGCAATGGCAATCGCATTATCTGCATTTTCAACAATTACTTCTTCGCCAAAGGCATTCATATAATGTTTTAATCTTCCGGTTACTTTTATTTTAAAAGGTTTGAGCGAAGTAAATTGAATCGTATCGCCAACCAAATATCGCCAAAGGCCGCCATTTGTAGTAATTACAAGTGCATAGTTCTTATTTAGTTCAACTTGTTTCAGTCCAATGGTTTTGGCACTTTGTTTTCCATATTCTTCTACTGGAAGAAATTCATAAAAAATTCCGTGATCAGTGTATAGCAACAAGCCTTCATCATCCGGCATATTTTGTGCCGCAAAAAAACCTTCGCTGGCATTGTACATTTCCAGGTAATTTATCGGCGCTCCAATCAGTTTATTTATCTGTTCACGGTAAGGCGTAAACGAAACTCCCCCATGCATATATAATTCAAGGTTGGGCCATACTTCCTTCAATGTTTTTTTTCCCGAAATTTCCAGGATGCGTTTTATCAAAATGATCGTCCAGGTAGGTACGCCGGCGAGCGAAGTGACATTTTCGTTTACAGTCGTTTTTGCCAATTGCTCAATTTTGCTTTCCCATTCATCAAGCAAGGCAATCCTAAGTTCCGGTGTTCTTATCCAATGGCCCCAAAACGGTGTATTCTGCATCAATACTGCGCTTAGATCACCATACTGGATATCTTCATCAAGATTATACACCTGGTGGCTTCCTCCCACCACAAGGCTTTTGCCGGTAAGCAAATCGCTATCGGGAAAATTTTTGTAATAATTAGTTAGCACATCTTTCGATCCCTTGAAATGAATGTCTTTCAGACTTTCATCACTTATCGGAATGAATTTACTTTTATCAGAAGTAGTGCCGCTACTTTTGGCAAACCAGTTTATGGGCGTATTCCATAAAATATTTTGCTCGCCTTCCATCATCCTTTTGATATACGGCTTCATGTCATCATATTCATGAATGGGAATGCGGCTCTTAAAATCCTTCACTGTAAACATTCTTGAAAAATGATATTTTCTGCCGAACTCGGTGTATTGTGCCTGTGTCACCAAATGTTGCAAAACATTTCGCTGTGCCAAAATCGGATAAGCTATCCAATTCTCAACACCCCACAAACGCATTCTTGCTAAGTGTGATATGACAGGACTCAGAAGTTTCAAGTTGCTGATTTATTGTTATTTAATTCCCCGATCTAATTGGATCATTTAAAAACATCTGAATGTAAATAATCTTTTCTTTTTAGCTCAAAGTTTCTACCGAGATACAACCGGCGCACCTGTTCATCTTTGGCCAGTTCTTCTGCTGAACCTTCAATAAAAATTTTCCCTTCAATCAGCAAATAAGCTCGATCGCAGATGGAAAGCGTTTCATTTACATTGTGATCAGTAATTAGAATGCCAATGTTTTTATATCTTAATCTTGTAACTATCGATTGAATATCTTCCACAGCGATTGGATCTATACCTGCAAAAGGCTCATCGAGTAAAATAAATTTTGGATCCACAGCAAGAGCGCGTGCAATTTCTGTTCTTCTTCTTTCGCCTCCGCTCAATACATCGCCATTGCTTTTACGCACATGAGCAAGGTTAAATTCGTCAATCAGGGTTTCTAGTTTTTCCTGTTGTTCCTTTTTTGAAAGTTTGGTCATTTCGAGCACCGCGGCAATATTATCTTCCACGGTGAGTTTTCTGAAAATGCTGGCCTCCTGTGGCAAATAGCCCAAACCCATTTTTGCCCTTTTAAACATCGGAAGTTTGGTAATATTGAGGTCATCCAAAAAAACGCTTCCTTCATCTGGTTTTACCAATCCAACGACCTGGTAAAAGGAAGTAGTTTTTCCTGCGCCGTTTGGCCCCAGCAATCCGACAATTTCGCCCTGGCTCACATGGAACGAAACCTTATTGTTTACGGTACGTTTACCGTATTTCTTAGTTAGATCTTTCGCAAAAATCGTCTGGTTCAAAAAACTTTTTTTTATAAAAATACGTGAATGAAAATAAATACAGAATGTGAATCGTTTGCTGAAGAAGATCAATGCGCCTCAAGCCAGTTTTCGCCAACACCTATTCCGGCATCAACAGGCACATTATTAGGAAGCGGAAGAGCATTCTTCATTCCTTCAATAATGATCGGTTTTATAATCTCAATTTCAGATTTATGAGCATCAAAAACCAATTCATCATGGACCTGCATGATCATCTTTGATTTGAATTTACTTTTCCGGAATTCATCATGAATATTGATCATTGCCAGTTTTATCATATCAGCGGCGGTTCCTTGTATCGGCGAATTAATCGCGTTTCGTTCAGCATAACTCCTCACCGTAAAGTTGGAAGAATTGATATCTTTCAACCAGCGCTTTCTCCCCATCAGCGTTTGCACATAACCGTTAGTTTTGCAAAAAAGGATACTTTCATCCATATATTTCTGAATATGAGAGAACTGTTTTTTATAATTTTCAATAATTTCTTTTGCTTCCGTTCTGCTAATTCCTAAATTTTGTGACAGGCCGAAAGCGCCTTGTCCATAGATAATTCCAAAGTTTACACTTTTCGCTTTGTAGCGCATTTCTTTTGTTACGTCATCCTCTTCTACATTAAAAACTTTGGCCGCGGTTGCAGTATGAATATCCTTTTCCTGCCTGAAAGCTTCTGACATTGCCGGATCTCCGCTGATAGCCGCCACAATTCGTAATTCAATTTGTGAATAATCTGCAGAAATGATCAGGTGATCGCTATCGCGCGGAATAAACGCTTTCCTGATTTCACGGCCTCTTTCAGTTCTTACAGGAATATTTTGAAGATTGGGATTATTGCTGCTAAGCCTTCCTGTTACTGCAATTGCCTGACCATAAGAGGTATGAACTCTACGGGATTTTTTATTGATCAGTTGCGGAAGCGCATCTACATAAGTTGATTTTAATTTAGTAAGTTCACGAAAGTTCAAAATATTTTCGACGATAGGGTTGTCTTTTGCCAGTTTAAGCAACACATCTTCGCCCGTAGAATATTGACCGCCTTTTGTCTTTTTAACCTTTTCACCCAACTGCATTTTTTCAAATAAAACTTCTCCTAACTGTTTGGGAGAAGCAAGGTTGAACTTAATGCCGGCCTGTTCATACACACTTTCTTCGCAACGTTTCGCTTCGCTTTCCAGTTCTTTTGAATAGAGATTTAAAAATTCAACATCTACATTCACTCCTTCATATTCCATATCCAGCAACACTTTCACCAAAGGAGACTCTACCCGCTCAAATACTTTATCCACTTCTTTTTCCTTCAGAAATGGCGTAAAAACATGTTTTAACTGCAACGTAATATCCGCGTCTTCTACCGCATATTCTTTCGCTTTTTCAACTTCAACATCCCGCATATTTCCCTGGTTCTTGCCTTTTTTCCCTATCAATTCTTCAATAGAAACCGGAATATAGCCGAGATATTGAGCGCTTAAAAGGTCCATGTTTCTCCGACCTTCGCTCTCTATTACATAATGAGCCAGCATGGTATCAAATAAAGTTCCTTTGAATTCAACACCATACCATTTCAATACCAACAGATCATACTTAATATTTTGACCTATCCATATTTTTGATTGATCACTAAATACCGGTTCAAAATGTTTTAAAATTCTGATCACCTGTTCTTCATCATCAGGACAGGGAACATAATAGCCTTCTCCGGGTTTGAAAGAAAAACTCAATCCTACAAGGTCTGCTTCATTGGCATCTACGTTCGTTGTTTCTATATCAAAAGAAATTTCTTTTTCACCTGATAGCTTTCTAACAAGATCGTTAATTGCATCTTCACCCTCAACCAAATAATAATTGTGCTGTGTGTTCGAGATATTTTTTTCGGCAAGAAGCCCCGGTTTTTCCTTTTCAACTTTCGGAGCTTTGGTTTCCTTTGGTTCAGGTTCAGATGTTTCCATCGCATTTCCAAACAAGTCGGTTTGTACTACCTGCTTTTCGATTACAAACACATTGTATTCATCACCCAGAATTCTTCTACCCAAACTTTTAAATTCAAGTTCCGTAAAAATCTCTCTTAGTGCCTCGGTATCATAAGCTTTTATTCTGAAATCTTCCTCATGAAACTGGCAAGGAACTTCCGTAATTATGGTTGCAAGTTTTTTACTGAGAATCGCCATTTCTTTCCCGGCCCTTATCTTTTCTCCCAGCGCGCCTTTGATGTTATCCGCATCTGCTACCACATTTTCAAGTGTTTCATATTGCGCTAACAATTTAGCGGCCGTTTTTTCGCCAACACCGGCAATACCGGGGATATTATCTGCCGCGTCGCCCATCAATCCAAGTATATCAATCACCTGGCTTACATTTTTTATTCCCCATTTTTCACAGACTTCTTTCTCGCCCATTATTTCTACTTTTCCACCCTGGTAACCCGGTTTATATATCTTGATATTTTCGGTAACCAATTGCCCAAAATCCTTATCCGGCGTAACCATAAAAACTTCATAGTCCTCTTTCTCTGCCTGCTGTGCCAATCCGCCAATAATGTCATCAGCTTCGTAGCCATCGCACTCCACAACAGGTAAGTTAAAGCCTTCAATTATTTTTTTTATGTCGGGAATTGCTGCCAGTAAATCCTCAGGTGCGTCCTGCCTTTGTGCTTTGTATGCGGCAAAGTCGGTATGCCTTTCTGTAGGCGCATACGTGTCAAAAGCTACAGCCAGATGTGTTGGATTTTCTTTACTGATAAGATCAAATAAAGTGTTGGTGAAACCATATTGCGCATTGGTATTTTTTCCTTTGGTGGTGATTATCGGGCTGCGTATCAACGCGTAATATGCGCGATAGATCAACGCCATGGCATCAAGAAGAAATAACTTTTTTTCCATCTGACAAAAATAACGATTACGATACAGTATGTAAGGCGTTGTTTGTAAAGGACTGGTTAAGTTTATATAAGAACTTGTTTAAAATCTCGAATCGAGATAATAAGGAAGCATATCACGCCAGGTAGGCCAATCGTGCCGCATATCACTTCCCCAAATATCCAGTTCATAATTGATTCCCTTATCATATAATACTTTCGCAAATCTTCCGGCAGCGCCCGGATCTTCGTGCTCACCACTTCCGGAAAGAATGTGAATGTGGTTGCTTTTCCTGATATTATCAAGATACCACGAATCGGTAAGATTGGGCATATAATTCATCGGCGAATTATAATAAACCTGCTCGTCATCAAATCCTTTCGTGTATTCATGCAAATCATAAACCCCACTCATCGCAATAACGCCATCAATAATATCAGGCCTTTTTAAAAACAAATTCATACTGTGTAACGCGCCAAAACTGGCGCCGCAGGTGATGATCGGCGTTTCTGCAGAAGTGCTATTTTTTATAAAAGGAATTACTTCGTTAAAAACATATTGATTAAACTCGTTGTGACGAATGGCTTTATGTTCGCCCCACATTGTAGGATGCATCCAGCTTTCATTATTAAGGCTGTTGATCGAAAAAACTTTTACTTTTCCCGAATCAATAAAAGGTGCTATAGAATCAATCATTTGGAAACGTTCGTATTCCAGGTAATCGGCTGCTGCAGTGGGTATTAACAGAAGTGCAAAACCATAATCGCCATAGGTGGCAATCGGCATTTCTTTGTTTACGGACGGGCTGTACCATGAAGTAAGTTCTCTTTTCATCAGAAAGTGACAAATTATTTGATTACAAAATACGCTAATCCCAAAAATTGTCACCATATTTTTCGAAACTTTAAAAAGTTACAGTAAACAAAGAAATTTTAGTAAAAATTAATTTAGCTCATTTTGTTTTTTGCAATTATTCCCGTTGAACTGCATAGGTTTTCGGGTTTTAGTAAATATCGTCACTGGCTGATATTCTTCCATTCTACAGAATTATTTTTTCCTTAAATACTTCTTCCCGGAGCAGAAAGTAATTTCAAAACCCTCCTCCACGGCAGTATTTTGCTGACGCATTTGCTGTCATCCAATGAAAACTTGCTGTCATATCAATTCATCATTTTAAAAACAGGTAATCATGAAAAGTCTTCTAAAATCGACACAAAACCTTTCCGGTTCACGAAACGGTCTTTGGCTCTCCGTATTTGTATTTGCTGCTGCAATGTTCCTTGCAAGTTGTAAAAAGGGACCAGTTTCTCCCTGTAACGATCAAATTCGGACTGAAGGGAAAAACAAACCTATTGTAGTTAAGAACGGAGGTTCTATTCAGGCTGCAGTAGACGCTGCTGCGCCGGGTTCCACAATTTTAATCGAGCCGGGTGTTTATAGTGGCGAGATCACGATCAGCAAAGCCGATATTCAAATCATCGGAATGGACTGTTCACCGAATGAAAAAGTTATTATTAAAAACCCCGGCGATGAAGACTGCGGCATTATGGTTCACAAGGGAGGCGATGGATTTGTATTAAAAAATGTAACGGTCGAAGGATTTTCCGAAAACGGAGTTTATCTCGAATACATAGACCATTTTTTGCTGTCGAATATTACGGCTATCGGCTGCAAAGAATATGGCCTTTATCCTGTGCATTGCACCAATGGTGTAATAGAATATTGTACAGCAAGCGGTAGCGCCGATACGGGTATTTATGTAGGACAATCCAGCGATGTGGTAATGCAGTACAATGTTGCTTATGGAAATGTAAATGGTTTCGAAATTGAAAATTGTACCAATACAGCTGCATTTAAAAATCACGGATTTGATAATGTCGCCGGGCTGCTGATAATTTTGCTTCCGGGCCTGGACGTGAAAGTTGCTTCAGATGTTTTAGTGAAAGAAAATATTTTCGAAAACAACAATCACGTAAACTTTGGTGATCCTTCAGCAGGATTTGAATCATTGGTTCCTTCAGGCACAGGCATTCTTAACCTGGGAGTTGACAACGTTACGATTCAAAACAATAAAATTTCCAATAACAACTTTACAGGTATTGCGACAGTTAGTGATCTGGTTTTGGGCGCCCTGGCGGGACTTCCACCTGAAGCCTTTTCTGATATAGAACCGAACCCCGATGGATCTAAAATTGTCGATAACGTTTTGGTAAACAACGGAACGGCTCCGCCTGCAGGATTGCCTTTGCCTGGCGTTGACCTCTTGTGGGATGGCAGTGGAAACAATAACTGCTGGAAGAATAATACATATGCCACTTCATATCCATCACCCTTGCCGGCTTGTAATTGAGTAAAATTCATTTTATCGGAAATCAAACAGACAAATCGATTTCAAAAAATTATTTATTATGAAAAAGATTATTTTACTATCGTGTGCTATTTCAATTTCTCTGGCAATAGAGGCACAGACTGCAAAGTGGTTTGTAACATTCTCCACCGGGTTGCAAATAGCAGGGCCTTCTTCTTCTCTTAAAAAATATATGAACGATAATGGATTTGACCAGGCAAGTCAAGGTTGGATCTACGGCCCGGTTCATTATCCTGAAACTGTGCATGGTGCTTCTTTGTTAGGCATGTTGGGCAGACAGATAAATAAAAACAGAAGTGTTTATTTCCTTTTTGGAATGCCGGGGAACGGGGAGGTCCGTGGCTATGATGGCTACCACTCAGAAAATATAAAATACCACATTTATCAATTAGGCGGAGGATATCAGTTCTCTTCTTCCAACTCAAGATCTAAATTAGGTGGAGGCCCTTCTCTTTTTATTTCAGAATCAGGTAAGAACAACCACACCCAAACGAACAATGCTTTAACCGAAAAACATACAGCATTGAAACCCGGTCTCTCAATTACCGGAAGCACACCCCTCGGAAAGCAAAGAAAACTTCTTGGAATAGAGCTTTTCGCGGCACTTAATATAGCGCCCAATGCGAGCTTTGTAGATTTACAATCCTATGATGGAAAAACATCTTATAATATGAATATGATTGAGGGTGTGCTTGGCTTGTCCATAGCTGTGCGGAACTAATAAAAAGAGAAGCAGTGCGTGGAAAGAGTGCTGTTTCTTTTCCAACAAATTTCCTTTCTGAAGAATTTAAAAATTAAATTATGAAAAAGATTATTATTTAAAAAATCAAAAAACTACAGCATGAATATTATCTGGAGGAGGAATAACAATGATGGTACGAGGTGCAATCATTTATAGTAGAAATCTCGGAGATCTATCATTAGTTATTTTATCAATTTCAATTTTATCATTTATAAATTCATTATGAAACTTTCATTCATTTGCTCATTTACATTGCTTTGTTTATTATGTTCATGTAAAAAAAGTAAACCTCGGATTGACGATACTGATCCGAATTCCTATCTATTTTCTGCTGATGCACTGGCGTATGTCCAGTTACCCCTAAATACATATTATATTTACAAGGATTCTGCAAGCGGAACACTTGATTCAGTCGTCGTAACACAAAGTGTCCTTGAAACAAAATTCCATCCTGAGGAATCCGGTAATGATTTATATATCTGGCATTTAGCTGCCTATTATTATCAGCAATTCACACTTTTGCTCACTAATTATAGTGGTTCATCTCCACAGGATTGGTTTTACGGCATTGCTACCAACGGGCCCAATTTTTTTATAAATTCTGATACTACTTCATGGGTGGATTTAGTCGAAATAGATACGCTCAATAACATTCGTGTAAATAATTATGCTTTTTTTTATCCGGAAGGTGGGTCTGTTTTTTCATTAACCCCAACTATAATTCCTTCCATGACAATCGAAGGGAAAAGTTACTCAAACATAGTTTTTTGCTCTGATTTCAACTCACCTGACACCACTGCTGATTATTATTTAGAAACCAATTATTACTGGGCAAAAGGAGTAGGAATCATCAAAAGAAGAATTAAGACTTCAAATTATGTGAAAACGGAAAATCTTGTGAGATATCAATAAGAATGTGGGAAATTTGAAATGGCAAAATGGAACAATGAAAAAATTATTACGAAATATTGCGTTGATCTTCTTACTGGCAATTTGCAGTATTTGTTCTGCATTTGCACAACCGTACATTGATATTATTAATGTTCGTTACTGCAAAAGCCCCGACATTGGCTTTTTTCACAACAGCAAAAAATCAACTAATTTAAATTATTTCAATGTGTCCACAACATTGCCTGTCTTATTCAAGAACAAAAAAGACGCAATCATATTTAGTCCCTATTATGAGCAGTGGGAAACAAAAATTAAAGACGTAAAAAGTTTTCGCAAAAATCATGTTGGCATCGGTTTGCCAATTTCATTTCTAAAATCATTAGATTCAAAATGGAGTATTCTCGTTACTCCGATCGTGCGAATAAATGACACAACATTTGGCTCAAAAAGCAAATCGCAATTTGGTGGCGCCGCTGCTTGTATCTCATAAAAATGCAGGCGAAAATTCACTTATAAGTTCGGGATTGTATATCAATGGAGATTTATTTGGACTATTTGTGATGCCGCTCACCGGAGTAGATTGGCAAATCAATTCAAAAACCAATTTATTTGGTGTATTACCTGGAAATATGACGCTTGAGCATGAGCTTAAGAAAAAGCATTATACTATGGCGGAACTTTCAGAGCTTTTACAAATTCATACACGGATTCGGGTCAATACTGGCGTGTGGATGAAAACCAGTTGGGCGTATTTGCTGATTGGTATTTAACACAAAAAATTGTTTTAAATATCGAAACCGGTCATTCTGTTTTAAGAAAAATAAGAACAGGGGTAAGGGATAAATCAAGAACCGATTGGCGGGCTAACAATAATGTGTATGTGAAACTGGGATTAGCTTATAGGATAAGGTTTAACGGAGAAAATTAACGAACGCTTGATTTCTCAGTACAACGAAAATTAGCCGTTCCAGGTTTTCTTTCACTCCACCAAACCATTCGTCTTTTAAAATGCTTAAAATAATACTGTCTCTTCTTACATTCGGGTCTCTTGTTGGCATGTGACTTCTTAAAACACCTTCTACTTTGCAACCGATAGATTTCATTGCCGCAATACTTCTTTCATTATTATTATCTGCGCGAAATTCGACTCTTTCCATTCCCAAATCTTCAAAGGCAAATGACAACAAAAGAAATTTGCAATGCCTGTTAAGACCTGTTCGTTGAAATTTTCTACCATACCATGTATAACCAAGTTGCAAGGTTTTAAATGCGGGATTAATATCATAAAACCTGCGTACTGCCGGCATATTCGCTTGCTTGTTTATCAAAAACAATAAACGGATATTCCTTCCCTGCAGTTCTTGCTTCCAGCGCAATGTCAAGGTAGTTTGCGAGGCCATCTTCACCGGCTGCCGTAATTAGTGAATATTTCCAAAGTTCAGGCTCATTCAATGCGAATGGCAAAAGATTTTCGTAGTCTTCCAGTTTCAAAGGACGAAGCAACACACGTTCATCCTCTAAAATATATTCCTGTGTTGTATCAAACTCAAAAGGCATTTTTAAAATAAAAATTACTTTAAATTGTTCGTTTACTGTTTCTTTCTAAATAAAGATAATCACCCCTTTCCAATTTTACTTAATTTCAATTCTTTTTAAAAAAACAAGCTGTATATGGACAAACCGAAATCTTATTGCGAAGCAATTGTTTTAATGGACAATGACAACGTTCACCGCATTTACCACGACAATTTTTATGGTTTCCCGATCGAAGATGATAACGAACTTTTTGAAAGATTGGTTTTGGAAATAAACCAGGCAGGATTAAGCTGGACAACTATCTTAAACAAACAGCAAAATTTTAAAAAAGCTTATAAAGATTTCAACATTAAAAAAGTGGCGTCTTTTAAAGAAAAAGATTTTGAACGCTTAATGAATGACGCAGGAATTATCCGGAATCGTTTAAAAATAAATGCAGCAATTGAAAACGCGAAACGAATAAAACAGCTTCAAAAAGAATTTGGTTCCTTTAAAAAATGGCTCGATCATCATCATCCAAAAACAAAAACCGAATGGGTAAAGATCTTCAAAACACATTTCAAATTTACCGGTGGAGAAATTGTAAATGAATTTTTAATGAGCACCGGATATTTGCCTGGCGCGCATATTGAAAGCTGCCCGGTTTATAAAAAAGTGTTGAAATCGAAACCGGCGTTTGCAAAAAAACGGTAACCAGTAAACGAAGTTTTAATGCAGATTTAATTTGGTTCTTAACTTGTCATTAACGTTAGTGTTCCAAAATGAACGCGACAAAGATATTTTCACGCCCTATTTTTAATTGTGTTATTTTCACGAAATAAGTATTGACTTGGTTTGCTACTCCTGGTTGAATTACCCACCTGGTTATTATAGAATTTCTTATTCGTCTTAAAATGTAAAATTATTTTTTTCAAACTCAACACGCTTATATGAATCGTGCATATTACTTTATGGTCGTCTCAATTGCCTTTCTGCTGTCATGCAATACGGGATCCAAAAGAAGTTCAACAGAAAAAGAGAATACTGCCAATGATGATTCAATCAATGTAAAATACCAGTTGGTTACCTATTCTTCGGGCCTTCCTGTTGAATTAAATACACCCGCCAATGTTGATGGAAAAGTATTTGTTACTGACAACACAGGTAAAATATGGATTCTTCAAAATGATTCATTAGGGCCAAAACCATTTTTTGATATCCATGATAAAATCGGGAAGCAGCCTGAAAATTCCCTGATTGGTATGATTTACAGTGTTGCATTTAGCCCGCAGTATTC
The DNA here is from genome assembly GCA_963814075.1 of uncultured Chitinophagaceae bacterium. GTDB lineage: Bacteria > Bacteroidota > Bacteroidia > Chitinophagales > Chitinophagaceae > Ginsengibacter. The sequence goes on from CAWFBO010000003.1 coordinate 38,474, forward strand.
TACCAACCACAAATTTTATGTTTACTATAATGCCCCTTCTAAAGTTCATACGGACAACGCTAAAATGGTTGTTTCAGAATTTACGGCCAGCAAAACAAATCCCGATATGGCTGATATGAACTCTGAACACCGCATCATCGAATTTAAAGGGCGAACCGTTCAGGATAATGGAGATCAACTCGTTTTTGGACCTGACGGATATCTATATATTGCATTGGGAGACAATAATGCGGAAGACACTACCTGGCAATATCTCGCCCAGGATTTGAAATACCTGAACGGGAAATTGCTTCGTATTGATGTAAGTAAAACACCGTATGCAATTCCGGCAGATAATCCTTTCGTAGGCTTAAAGAATGCGCGGCCCGAAATCTGGGCCTACGGTTTTCGGCAGTTGTGGCGTTTTTCATTTGATCCGGTAACCCATCAAATATTTGGAGGCGATGTTGGACAAAATAGCGAGGAGGAAATTGACATAGTTAAGAGAGGTTCAAATTATGGCTGGCCCCTCAAAGAAGGCGATAGTACTTTTGAAAAAAATAATTCTGATCCGGATACAAATTTCACAGCGCCAATTTTCACTTACACCCACAAAACCGGTATTTGTGTCATTGGAGGAAATTTTTATTACGGAAATGAAATACCGGCACTAAAGAACAAATACGTTTTTGCCGATTGGCATGGAAGCATATTCGCACTTTCAAAAAATGAAGATAGTATTTGGAAAAGCCATTCTTTGAAAATAGTAAATAAACCCACTGAGGATTTCTTTATCTGCGGATGCTTTATAGACGCACATAACCAGATTTTTGTAATGGGCTACCTCGTAGATAAAACAGGAGAAAAAGGCGTTATTTATAAAATTGAAAAAGCATAGGAAAATAAGATCCTGCTAAAATTAAATAATGCGTTTATTTTATTCTAGTTACTTTTTGCAGCAAACGAACTTTTATTGAAGATTTTTATTTTGTTCCTTTCATTTCCTTTAGTTCTCCCTGCATCCTGAACATTTCATCACGCAATCTTGCAGCTTCCATAAAATCCATATCCTTCGCCGCTTTTTCCATCATTCGTTTTATTTGTGAAATGGCTTTTTCCAATTGTGGAATGGTTTTATATTCTACCTGCTCTTCGGCGGCGATTGTATTTAAATTATCATCGATTGCATAAGGCGAATCGGTAGTTCCTTTTATATCCAGCACCGAAGTTTGTCCCATTATTTGTTCTATAGATTTCTTAATCGTCTTTGGTGTGATGTTATGTTCAATATTGTACTGGATTTGTTTTTCTCTCCGGCGATTGGTTTCATCAATTGTTTTCTGCATGCTTTCCGTAATCTGATCGGCATAAAAAATTACCAGCCCTTCCACATTACGGGCAGCCCTACCCGCAGTTTGGGTAAGTGATCTTTCATTACGCAAAAAACCTTCCTTGTCTGCATCCAGAATCGCTACGAGCGATACTTCAGGCAAATCCAAACCTTCGCGCAAAAGATTCACACCTACCAAAACATCAATTTCACCGAGGCGCAACTGGCGAAGAATTTCTATCCTGTCAAGCGTATGAACTTCACTGTGAATGTATTTCGATTTAATGTTGATCCGGTGTAAATATTTGTCCATTTCTTCCGCCATCCGCTTGGTTAACGTGGTGACCAAAACACGATCACCTTTACTTACTCTTTTGTCAATTTCATCTAACAGATCGTCAATTTGATTTACTGAAGGACGAATTTCAATTGGCGGATCTAACAAACCTGTTGGACGCACAACCTGTTCCACTACTATGCCTCCTGATTTTTCTAATTCATAATCACCCGGCGTGGCGCTTACATAAATCGTTTGATTCAGCATTGATTCAAATTCATTAAAGTTCAAAGGACGGTTATCCAAAGCCGAGGGCAAACGAAAACCATAATCAACCAAAATCAATTTTCTTGATCGGTCACCACCATACATTCCGCTAACTTGTGGAATCGTTTGATGGCTTTCATCTATGATGCATAAAAAATCATTAGGAAAATAATCGAGCAGGCAAAATGGGCGTGTTCCGGGTTCCCTCCTGTCAAAGAATCTAGAATAATTTTCAACGCCGTTACAATAACCCAACTCACGAATCATTTCCACATCATAATTCACTCTTTCTGAAATCCTTTGCGCTTCAATGTATTTTCCTGTCTCTTTAAAATATTCTGTTTGTCTCGCCGCCTCATCCTGTATTTCATATAAGATTTGTTGCAGTTTATCTTTAGGCGCAATGTATAAATTGGCAGGAAAAATAGCTGCATTGTCAACTTTTGAAATTCTTTTTCCTGAACTTAATTCAAGGGTCTCAATGCTTTCAATTTCATCGCCAAAAAAAGTAATGCGGTATCCATTATCCATGTAAGGAAGATTGATATCAACCGTATCACCTTTAACCCGAAAAGTGCCGCGGGCAAAATCTCCCTGCGTTCGTGAATACAGACTGTTGACCAAAGAATGCAGAAAACCTTGCCGGCTGATGGTTTGACCTTCTTGAATTCTAACAACACCTTCTGCAAAGTCTTTTGGATTACCGATACCATAAATGCAACTTACGCTTGCCACCACAATGATATCTCGTCTTCCTGTTAACAATTGTGATGTCGCAGCAAGACGAAGTTTATCCAGCTCTTCATTGATGCTTAAATCTTTTTCGATGTAGGTATCACTGACAGGCATATACGCTTCCGGCTGATAATAATCGTAATAAGAAACGAAATAACCCACAGAATTATCAGGAAAGAATTGTCGAAACTCGCCGTACAACTGTGCTACCAATGTCTTATTATGCGTAAGTACCAGCGTGGGCCGCTGCACATTTTGGATTACATTGGCCATGGTGAAAGTTTTACCGCTTCCCGTAACGCCCAGCAAAGTCTGATACTTCTCACCTTCAAGAATTCCTTTGGTAAGTTGATCAATAGCTTCCGGCTGGTCGCCGGCAGGCTTATATGTTGAATTAAGTTGAAAACGCATAGTGGATATGCAATTTACAAAGGAGATAGGATTTTAGTGAGGAAATGAATAAGATTAACACCTCGAAATCAGCACTATGACCGTCAAAAATGTCGATTTATTGAATAAAATCACTTATACCCCCAGTTAGAAAAATCAATTGTAATTAGATTTTGTAAGATTATTTTGATTGAATCACTTCCATCACATGCTGCTTATATAGGCGCCCGATTGGGATATCCTTTATCCCTAATTGCACACAAAGATTATTATAACCCGTTAATTTATTTAATGAAATAATATACGATCGGTGCACCCGCAAAAATTTATGTTCAGATAGGAGATTTTCCATGGAGCTGATAGATTGTTTTACAAGCCAGTTTTTGCCGCTATTCATAAACACTTTTACATAATCTTTGCAACTTTCGATATAAAGTATTTCATTGATCAAAATCTTCAGCATGTTTTTATCTACTTTCAGGTAGACAAACGCTTCCGGATTGATCTTAGGCTCTTCAATATCACTATCGCTTTCGTGCCCCATTAAACGTTTTACTTTTCCAATAGCCTTCAGGAACCGTTCAAAAGAAACCGGTTTTACCAGGTAATCCACGGCATCCAGTTCGTAACTTTCAAGAGCATAATCGCGATATGCAGAAACAAATATAACTTTTGGAGGATTAGGAATATTTTTTAAAAATTCAGTGCCCAGGATCTTAGGCATTTTGATGTCGAGGAAAATAACATCTACTTTCTTTTCATTCAACACATCCAATGCTTCCACGGCATTCTTACAAAGGGCAACAATTTCCAAACCGTTCATATTTGCAATATGTGATTGTAAAACCCTTAATGCAGGCGGCTCGTCATCTATAAGCAAGCATCGGAGTTTCATAAATTAATTTTTACGGTAATGAAAGCTGCTTTTTGTATTTTTCCGAGATGGTATTCTGGTCTAATTCGAGTAACAAAGAAACTACAAAAAAATCACCTTCATCATTGAGTTTTAAATCATGTTTACCGGCATAAATGTGTCTAAGTCTTCTTCTTACATTATCAATTCCGATACCCTTTTCATGTGCTAATTCATTTTCATTCTTGCTGTTTACAATTTTACAGCGAAAAATATTTTGCTTTACAAAAATCTCCATGCTTAACCAGCATTTCTCTAATTGCTCCGAGGTGCCATGTTTAAAAGCATTTTCCAAAAATGGCAATAATATCAATGGCGCTATCCACTTGTCCTTTATATCCCCTTCAATATTCAATGACACTTCGAGTTTTGCATACCGCTCTTTTTCCAGATCTATATAATTCTTCATGATTTCGATTTCCTTATCCAACAACACCTCATTACCCTTACAATCATAAAGCATATAACTGAGCAATGAAGAAAGTTTCAAAATCATTTGCGGAGTTTTTGAAGAGTTTTGCAAGGAAAAAGAATAAATATTATTAAGTGTATTGAACAAAAAATGAGGATGAACCTGAGCTTTAAGTATCTGTAATTCGGCATTTACTTTTTCTTTTTCAGCATTCAAGAATTCTTTTTGCTTTTTCGCCCAGTATTTGAATAATACAATCATACTACCATATCCTGCCATCAGGTTCATCACGATGTATCCGGCAGGTGCCCAGGGATCAGCGTTCGCATATATAAAAGGAACATTCATTTTTATACTCAAAAATGCCGTAAGTGAAAAAAAAACATATTTCCGGTAGAAATAGTTAAAAAAATACCCGGTTACTCCCCATATTATAAGAATAGCAAAGAATTGGAACAATTTCCCCTTCAGCAAAAAATGCGGTATGATTATATACATTATGGGATAGCTGTAAATAATAAACGCAAACACCCAAATCAACGATTCTGCATATTGTAACCACCACGATTGCTGGGGCACTTTATACAAAAAAGAAAAAACAAGAATATGAACTGTCCAAAAAGTGGCGTGACGCAATAACCGATAGCGCGGCGAGAAAACAAAGGGGTTTTGTATATAGTCTTTCATTTCGTTGAACTTAACTACAATTTAGTTCATATTAATTGTTGCTTCCAAATCCTCACCGTCTAAATGGACAAACAGTTTTGTTTTTCGACTAACGGCAAAACGTACGACTGAAATCACTTAGGCGAAATTTTATTGAGAGTTTCGTCATAGTTTTCTTTTAGTCGATTTACTGGTAAAGCATCACAAATATGATGTAATTTTTCAATGTATTCGAATCGCTCAAGGAATTATTTCAACTCGAAAAATCTGGACGAAAATATAGCCATATTTGAATTCGCCGTTCTATGAATAACAATATATTACGAAGGGAGCTAATTAACCAGGAAAACACAGGTTTTATAGGAATATGCAAATTCCAGTTATAACTTAAACTAAATAAAATGCAGTGCCAGTTTACAGCCTCGTCGTTTATTAAACTTCATATTTTAATTGTTGGCATTTCCCTGCTTTATTCATGTAAGCACGAGCTTTTCTGTGCGGATTGTTTCAAGAAATCTCCGGTAGCGAATGCAGGCGCCGATCAGGTTATTACTTTACCAACAAATGTCGTTACACTCGACGAGAGCAATTCTAGTTCGAGCAATGGAATGATTACAAGTTTTACATGGAGAAGAATATCAGGACCATTTTCATTTTCACTAAATAGTCCAAACTCAGCCCTATCATTTGTAGACTCCCTAAAAAAAGGAATTTACGAATTTGAATTAAAAGTGACTGACAACGCGGGATTATCTGACCAGGACACAGTAATAATTATAGTGAAAGATACCTCGCAACAGAATCAAGAAGATTCAATTGATGTGATATTTTATTGGCCGGAGCCAACAGGAACAGTGAATTTTAATACAAATGGCTTTTCATCCTTGTGGATGGAATGGGATGATAATGCCGGTAACTACTTAAAACTTGTTACCATCAAACTGGATTCTTTATCCGATTATCTTGCAGGAGTATGGTGCCAGAATTGTCCAGCTGATTGTAATGCACCACATTATGCAAAACTTTTTGGAGACAAAAATATTGTGACATTCCATCTTCCAACCGGTATCTACCATTGGAGTGCTGAAACTACGCCTAATGTTTTCCCTGTTAGTCCCTCTTATAATCCAGGTGTAACAACTGCGTTTTTCAATTACTTCAATACCATTCATAAAGTCAATGGTACAATTACTGTGATCGTTGATAATGTTTGCACAATTCAAAAAATAGTTTTTGACTAATTAAGTAGTAAATTTTTCTTTTCAATGAAATTAAGCTGCGAAATATTGTCCCTATTCAATCAGTTTTCTTGTGAGATAAGAAGTATAATCAGGAACCACCGCCGGATAATCTGTTTGCATCAAGACCGACGTGAGAATAAAATCCGCCGTGGTACGATTACACGCCATTAAAATATTCCAGGCAACGGCGAGCCGCAGCAACGCTTTCACGTCGCTGTCATGAGGTTGCGCTTCCATCGGATCCCAAAAGAAAACCATCATATCGAGTTTTTCTTCAGCTACCATTGCACCCATTTGCTGGTCGCCACCAAGCGGGCCACTCAATAATTTTTTTACCGGCCTTCCCAATTTTTCTTCCAGCAATCTGCCGGTAGTTCCTGTCGCGATCAGTTCGTGTTCTGACAAAACGGTTTTATTATAAATCGCCCATTCTATCAGGTCCTTCTTTTTGTTGTCATGCGCAACAAGAGCAATTCTTTTTTTCCCTGAAAGTATTCTTACATGTTCCATTTAATAATTTTTTTTGTTTGTATTGAAATACAAATCATGCTTATTTGTTGGTTTACTACTGCACTATTCTGATTCCATGTTTTTTAAATAATCAGCAAGATCATCGATCTTCTTTGCATCTACCTCAATTTGCTGCTGCGCCTCCTTCCAGTTTCTTTGCTCAATTGCCTCACGGATACCGGGCAATGTTTTTACACCATAACCGGTGTAAAATCCGGGAGCATAAATCGTGTGTTTGTACCATGGCCGGCGCGGCAAACCGTTTTCGCTGAGCAATTGCTGTTCTGCCCTGTAAAGAGATCGATTAAACTCTGCATCAATAGAATTTGTTTTCACTTTTTCTTCCCAAACCTGTTTTAAACTATCCGAGCTTTTTCTGAGGTTTGCCAAGGCATTTTCAAGAGGAGAAAAATCAAGATAAGGCACATCATCTTTTAATTCAGGCTCCAGCAAATGTTTTTTCGGGTCTTCTCCCACTTTAAAATCGCCGGAGCGAATCAATTGGTCTTGCACTTCAGTAGATTGCCTTTCATTCTTTAAAAGCGCTGTTAATTCATCGGCATAACCATTTATTGTTTTATACAAATGAGTAAAATCAAAAGGCAACACGTCTGCATCTGCCATTCTTAATACTGCATGGCCGGCAGTTTGGGCCAAAGCCACTTCATAATGAAAGCCCGGATCTTTAAAAGTTGAAAAATCGTAATAAGAATCATAAATTGAATGATATTCACCGCCACTGCCTTCGCCACCATAACCCAGGTTTAATGCCGGGATTCCGGCGTGTTGTATGAAAGAAGAATAGTCAGAACCTGAACCCATCGCGTATAATTTCAGGTGATCTTGTGCTAATATTTTTTCCCTTGCTTCCGTATTTGTGGTTGAAATCGCTTGATGCGCTTTTGCACGTTCAAAAACACTCACCCCCGTTTGCGGATCAGTAACGGATTTTGCAATTTCGTCCATCATCGGTTCCAATGCATGTGAACCTTCAGCAAATAAAAAACCACGTTCGTTATTATCTGAATTAATATATACAACCGCTTTTTGCTGCAATTCCTTTTCATGTTCTTCCACCCATTCGGTGGAGCCCAGCAAAGCCGGTTCTTCGCCATCCCAGGCGCAATAAACGAGAGTTCGATCCGGTTTCCAGTTGGCTTTTAAAAGATCGCCGATCGATTTGGCTTCTTCAAGCATAGCCGCCTGTCCGCTGATGGGATCGGCTGCACCGTTTACCCACGCATCCTGGTGATTACCCCTTATCACCCATTGGTCAGGGTATTTCGCACCTTTTATTTTAGCGATTACGTCGTAACATGGAACTAAATCCCAGCTGAAAGATACTTTTAAATGCACGGTAGTTTTTCCCGGACCGATGTGATAAGCGAACGGTAAACCGCCATGCCAGCTTCGGGGAGCTAAAGGTCCTGCAAGTGCTTCCAGTAAAGGCGTTGCGTCGTGATAGCTTATCGGAAGAACAGGTATTTTTAAAAGATTGGGGGCTTCTAACCTATCTAATCTTTTTGCACCTTCGGTTGCACCGATTCCCGGAGTAAGCGGGTCGCCGGGATAAATGACCATATCCATAACAGATCCTCTTTGCACACCATATTCATTTTTAAAAGGACCTTTTGGATAAACATCTCCTGCAAAATATCCGTCATCTATCGGGTCGCTGTAAAGAATACATCCGATAGCACCATGTTCCTGCGCTACTTTCGGTTTGGTACCGCGCCAGCTATGTCCATATTTGGCAATAACAATTTTACCTTTTACTGAAATTCCCATTTGATCTAAAATCTTGTAATCATCCGGCAAACCATAGTTTACAAAAACCAACTCACCGGTAACGTCGCCATCTGCACTGTACGCATTATAAGTTGGCAATTGGCCGGATTGGCCACTTGTCGGATCTTCTTTCAACGCAGGTTCCTTCAAACCAGCTTTATAAACAGTGGGTGAAGTCATCTCCAGCAAACGAGTTTTTGGTGTAGGAAACAACACTTTAAATGTTTCGATTTTTGCATCCCATCCCCAATTCTTAAACTGGTTTAAGATATATTCAGCGTTGGCTTTACTGCCTGGAGAGCCAAGGTGGTGAGGTTGCGCCGAAAGCTTTTTCATGGTTTCACCAACATTTTCAGCACTTAAATTTTTGTCGAATGAAGATTCTGTTTGTAATTCATCAGGAACATTTTTGTCAAAAAACCCGGTAATCTTTTGGGATTGCGCAGAGGTTATTTGTAATATAAAAAGTGATAACAAAGTGAAAGTTAATTTGGTCATGGTCATTGTGATTTAATTTTTTAAAACTACTTATTTTTTGTCGCAAAGAGATTTTGGATTTTAAAGAAAAGGGAAACAGGGGCTTGATTTAAAAATTTTAAAAAATACAAAAGAAAAATTCCTTGTTTTTGTTAGTTTACTATAACTGTTAAGTTTCTGTTTTTGGCTTGCTAAGAACCTTAATTGACGTACCTTTGCAGCCTTAAAAAATTTAGGGCTTAAAACGCCTTTTTTAAACCAAATTATGGACATTAGAAACATCGCAATAATTGCTCACGTCGACCACGGAAAAACAACCCTGGTTGACAAGATTTTACACAGCACGAACATCTTTCGTGAAAACCAGGATTCAGGTGAATTGATCATGGATAATAACGATCTTGAAAGAGAAAGGGGTATTACCATTTTTAGTAAAAATATTTCTGTTACTTATAATGGCGTAAAAATAAATGTAATTGACACGCCCGGCCACAGTGACTTTGGCGGAGAGGTAGAACGGGTATTAAAAATGGCTGATGGTGTGCTTCTATTAGTAGATGCTTTTGAAGGTCCAATGCCACAAACAAGATTTGTGTTGCAAAAGGCGCTACAATTAGGTCTTCGCCCAATTGTAGTCATCAATAAAGTTGATAAGCCCAACTGTCGCCCGGACGAAGTTCATGACGCCGTTTTCGAACTATTTTTTAACCTGGATGCTACTGAAGAACAACTTGATTTTTCGACCATTTACGGATCAAGCAAGCAAGGTTGGATGAACACAACTCTTGAACCCACCGATAATATTTTCCCTTTATTAGACACTATTCTCGAAAAAGTACCTGCGCCTTCTGCTGAAGAAGGAACGTTACAAATGCAAATTACTTCGCTGGATTATTCTTCATTTTTAGGAAGGATTGCGGTGGGAAAGGTGGCAAGAGGTATTATAAAAGACAACCAGCCGCTATCATTAATGAAGTTGGATGGAACAACACAAAAGACGCGTGTTAAAGAATTATATGTTTTTGAAGGTTTAGGTAAAAAGAAAGTAACTGAAGTAGCCGCAGGGGATATTTGTGCTGTTGTAGGCGTGGAAGGTTTTAATATCGGAGAAACATTAGCAGATTTCGAAAATCCCGAGGCGCTACCGGTTATTAGTGTAGATGAGCCCACAATGAACATGCAGTTCAGCATTAATAATTCGCCTTTTTTCGGTAAAGACGGAAAGTTTGTAACCTCCAGGCATTTAAAAGACAGGCTCGAGAAAGAGTTGGAGAAGAATCTGGCGCTTCGCGTGTCAGAAACAAGCAGTGCAGATAGTTTCATGGTGTATGGAAGAGGAATTTTGCATTTAAGTATTTTGGTAGAAACGATGAGACGTGAAGGATATGAAATCACTGTCGGTCAGCCGCAGGTAATCACCAAAGAAATAAACGGGCAAAAATGTGAACCTTACGAAAACCTGGTAGTTGATGTGCCTTCAGAATATAGTGGCCGTGTGATTGACCTTGTCACTCAAAGAAAAGGAGAAATGACCATCATGGAAAACAAAGGGGAAATGCAACACCTCGAGTTTGAAATTCCTTCAAGGGGTTTAATAGGATTGCGTTCCAACATGCTTACCAATACCGCAGGCGAGGCTGTAATGGCTCACCGCTTCCTGGAATATAAACCATGGAAAGGCTTTATCCCGGGCCGGAATAATGGCGTTCTCATTTCAAAAAACCAGGATAAAACCACAGGATATTCAATTGATAAATTACAAGACAGGGGAAGATTTTTTGTAGATCCGGGAGAAGAAGTTTACATAGGCCAGATCATTGGCGAACATATAAAACCGGGAGATTTGGTAGTGAATGCTACTGAACCGAAAAAATTGACCAACCACCGTGCGAGTGGCGCTGACGATGCTTCACGCATTGCTCCGAAAACATTGATGACGCTGGAAGAATGTATGGAATATATTCAGCAGGACGAATGTATCGAAGTAACGCCTAAATCCATCCGCATGAGAAAAGTGATTTTAAACGAAGATGAAAGAAAGAAATCGCAAAAGGCACAACAGGTAGAGCAGGTTTAGTAACGGTTTTTGCGGCGTTTTTTTAGTTTGTCCCAAAGCGAATAATTTATTTTTGTTCCTTATCAACTGCAATTATTCATGATCAGTATTGTAACATCGGTGCACAACCAACTCGACATGAATAAACTGTTTTACGAAACTCTAAAAAAAAATTCGTCCCTTCCGTTTGAACTTATCGTAATTGACAATGTTTCCAGTGACGGAAGCCGCGCATTTTTTAAAGAAAATGCTGATGTTTTAATCGAAAATAACGCCAATTTTTCTTATCCTCATTGTCAGAACCAGGGAATTGCAGCCGCAAAATATAAATACATCGCTTTTTTCAACAATGATATTCTTGTTCCAAAAAACTGGGATAAAAATATTTTGCGTATAATGGATGAACAAAATATTGAAGTGATTTCCTTCGCAACAAATGATCACCTGGAAAATAAAAAAGTTCAACGCAAACTTCATAAACGCTGGAAGAGAGTAAAATATGCAGTAAGAGCTATTTTGGGAACTAATACAAGATCGCTAAAACTTATGGTAAATATCATGTACGGCGATCTTGAGCGTTTTTGTAGTGGTCGTTACGAACGATTTAAGGATAAAGTGATTGAAGGATTCAGCGGTTCCTGTATTTTAATAAAAAAAAGTGCTTTTGATAAAATCGGTATTTGGGATGAGCGAATGCAAGTGGCAGATTTTGATCTTTTTTTTAGAACAAAAGAAAGATCAATTGAATCGAAAGACATCAAACCCATTCAATTGGCCCTGGGAATTTACATCCATCATTTTCAACGGCTAACGCTTCGATCCAAAAAAATAGCGCCTTTTGAAGATCGTGATAATATCATTTCTTTAGAAGAAAAATGGGGCGAAAAAGTTGATTTACTGTATCGTGATGTGATTGGTTAACAATTGAAAGATCGGCTATCTTCCCGGTTCATCTTACAATTTATTCTCATAGTAAATAAACAATTTCTGCCAATTCTTATTTTTAAGTTAACAAAAGCGGATTTGGTCACATTTGGAAACTGTAGTTCTATTTGGGCCAAACGCTTTACACGAAGGCGTTTCAGAACAAATCAAAGAAGTTGCCAATTGTAGAATTAAGTCATTTTTTATTTTATTTGCAACCTTTTTAAAGATAATTTCAGCAGCATTTGCCTTGGAAGTATTTTTATAGAAAACAACCAACAATTTAATATCTTTCAGGAAACTGCAATAAAGCTGGAATAACTTTGAACAAACGAGCTATTGATTATGGAATATAAAGGTTTATACTCTCCGGAATTTGAGCATGATGCATGCGGAATTGGTTTTGTTGCCAACATCAAAAGCAACAAAAGCCATCGAATTGTTTCAGATGCGCTCACTATTCTTGAAAATATGGAACATCGCGGCGCTTGCGGTTGCGAAATGAACACCGGCGACGGAGCGGGCATTTTAATTCAAACGCCACACGAATTTTTCTTTGATGAATGTTTAAAGTTGGGAATCCATTTGCCCTCATATGGTAAATATGGCGTAGGTGTGCTGTTCTTTCCGAAAGATATCAGGCTTCGTGAAGAATGCAGGGATATTTTTAATCGTTGTGCCGAAACGCTTGGGCTGGAAGTAATGGGATATCGTCGTGTGCCCGTAAATTCTGAAGATATTGGATCTTCTGCTTTGTCTGTTGAGCCCGAAATGGAGCAGGTTTTCATTGCCTGTCCTGACCACATCACCAACCCGGATGAATTTGAAAGAAAGCTTTTTGTTTTAAGAAATTACGCTGCCAAAACCATCAATAATACGGTAAAAAAGGATTCAATTGGTTTTTATGTCGCTTCTCTTTCTTACAAAACCATTATTTATAAAGGGCAGCTTACCAGCCTTCAATTACGTAGCTATTTTCCGGATTTAAGCAATAAAAAAATTGTTTCTGCATTTGGCCTGATACATTCACGTTTTGCCACCAACACATTCCCTTCATGGAAATTGGCACAACCGTTCAGGTATATTGCTCATAATGGCGAGATCAACACGTTGCAGGGAAATTTAAACTGGTTGCGCACCAGTGAAAAAGGCTTTATTTCACAATTCTTTTCTAAAGAAGAAATGGAGATGTTGTTGCCTGTGGTGGAACAGGGACAATCTGATTCTGCGTGCCTGGATAACATGATTGAATTGTTGCACTTATGCGGGCGTTCGTTACCTCACGTGATGATGATGTTGATTCCGGAAGCGTGGGATGGCAACGAGCAAATGGATCCGGTAAAAAAAGCCTTTTACGAATTTCATGCTTCCTTTATGGAGCCGTGGGATGGCCCTGCTTCCATTTCTTTTACAGATGGAAAAGTAATTGGTGCCACACTAGATAGAAACGGATTACGTCCTTCAAGATATTGCATCACAACAGATGACCGGGTAATAATGGCTTCTGAAACAGGCGTTCTTCCTGTAGATCCGAAATTGATCAAAGAAAAAGGACGGTTACAACCCGGGAAAATGTTTGTAGTTGACCTTGAAGAAGGAAGGATTATAAGTGATGAAGAAATAAAACAAAAGATTTGTTCAAAAAAACCTTATGCCGAGTGGTTGAATAAGTACAAAATCCGGTTGGAAGAATTACCGGCCCCGCGTGTAATGTTTACTCATCTTGAACACGACCAGATATTTAAATACCAAAAAGCATTTGGCTATTCCAAAGAAGATCTTGATCTGATTATTTCACCAATGTCACTTTCCGGTAAAGAGCCTATTGGTTCAATGGGAAATGATGTTCCATTAGCAGTTTTAAGCGATGAGCCACAACATTTAAGCAGCTATTTTAAGCAGCTTTTTGCACAGGTTACCAATCCACCAATTGATCCAATCAGGGAAAGATTGGTAATGTCATTGGCTACTTTTGTGGGAAATAACGGCAATTTATTGGAAGACGATCCTTTGTCTTGCCATACCGTTGCGCTAAAACATCCCGTTCTTTCAAACACCGAACTGGAAAAAATCAGGAGTATCGACACGGGTATTTTCCAGGCACATACCTTGCAAACTTACTTTATGGCTGACGGGAAGCCTGGTTCTCTTCAACGCGGAATTGAGCGTTTATGCCGTTACGCAGCTGAAGCGGTGGAAGATGGTTTTGAAGTTTTGATTTTAAGTGACAGAGCTATAGATTCGGAACATGCGGCTATTCCTTCTTTGTTAGCGACTTCTGCGGTTCATCATCATTTGATCAAAAAAGGATTACGCGGACAGGTTGGTTTGATCATAGAAGCGGGTGATGTGTGGGAAGTGCATCATTTTGCGTGTCTTATTGCTTTTGGCGCTACTGCAATCAATCCTTATTTAGCTCTTTCTACCATCCGCGACCTGAGGATACAGGGAAAATTAGGTAACGAACTGGATTCCAATCAACTTAAAAAGAATTATAAAAAAGCCGTTAATGATGGCTTATTAAAGGTCTTTTCAAAGATGGGAATATCCACCTTCCAATCTTACCAGGGAGCGCAGATTTTTGAAATTCTCGGACTTAATAAGTCGGTTATAGATAAATATTTCATTGGTGCTACTTCAAGAATTGAAGGAATGGGCCTTGATGAAATTGCAAAGGAAACTTTGGTAAAACATTCCTTCGCTTTCAGTAGGAAAGAAATTCCTTTCGATCAGCTTACAGTCGGTGGTATTTATAAATGGAGAAGAAAAGGTGAATTTCATTTGTTCAACCCTGTCACCATCCATTTGCTTCAACATTCTACAAGAATGGGCGATTATAAGATATTTAAGAAGTATTCAAAAGCAGTTAACGAACAAAGTGAAAAAGCAGTTACCTTAAGAAGCTTATTCAGTTTCAAAAAGAATCGCCCTTCTATTTCAATTGATGAGGTAGAACCAGCTGAAAGTATCTATAAAAGATTTGCGACCGGAGCAATGTCTTTCGGATCAATTTCCTGGGAAGCCCATACTCTATTGGCAATTGCGATGAACAGGCTGGGAGGCAAAAGTAATACCGGTGAAGGAGGAGAAGATGAAATCCGCTATCAAAAACTGGCTAACGGAGATTCAATGCGTAGTGCTATTAAGCAAGTCGCTTCTGCAAGGTTCGGCGTTACAAGCTGGTATTTAAGCGAAGCCGATGAATTACAAATAAAAATGGCGCAAGGCGCGAAACCTGGTGAAGGAGGACAATTACCAGGGTTTAAAGTAGATGAATGGATTGGAAGAGTAAGGCATGCAACGCCAGGTGTTGGATTGATCTCACCACCGCCACATCACGATATTTATTCTATTGAAGATTTAGCGCAATTGATATTTGATTTGAAGAATGCAAACAGGAATGCAAGAATAAATGTGAAGCTGGTTTCAAAAGCGGGTGTAGGAACGATTGCGGCCGGAGTTGCAAAAGCCAAGGCCGATGTAATATTAATTTCAGGGCACGATGGCGGAACAGGCGCTTCGCCAATAAGTTCCATAAAGCACGCAGGTTTGCCATGGGAATTGGGTATTGCTGAAACTCACCAGACATTGGTAAAAAATAAATTGCGCAGCCGTGTGGTTGTGCAGGCGGATGGCCAGTTGAAAACCGGCCGTGATATTGCCATTGCAACTTTACTTGGTGCAGAAGAGTGGGGCGTAGCGACCGCTGCATTAATCGTAGAAGGTTGCATTATGATGCGTAAATGCCACTTGAATTCTTGTCCTGTTGGCGTGGCTACCCAGGATCCTGAATTGCGCAAGCGGTTTACGGGGGAAGCTGATCACGTCGTAAACCTGTTTAAATTCTTAACACAGGAATTAAGAGAGATAATGGCAGAGCTTGGTTTCAGAACCATAAATGAAATGGTAGGCCAGGCAGATTTCCTGGAAAAAAGAGAGCATATTGATCATTGGAAATTCAGCAAATTAGATCTTTCTCCTGTTTTATATAAGGAACCTGCGGCAAAGTATGTAGGACTTTATAAATCAGAAGAACAGGATCACGGATTAAACGGAATATTAGACTGGGAGCTCCTTAAGATCGCTGAACCCGCTTTGAAAAATAAGAAAAAAGTAAAAGGCTCATTTAAAATTATTAATACTGACAGAACAACGGGAACCCTTTTATCAAATGAAATATCAAAAAGATATAAAGGCGCCGGATTACCTGATGACACCATTCATTTTAAGTTTACCGGCACCGCCGGTCAAAGCTTTGCGGCCTTTAATACCAAAGGAGTAACAATGGAATTGGAAGGTGATGCAAACGACTATTTTGGCAAAGGCTTAAGTGGAGCAAAAGTCATCATCTATCCTTCAAAAGATGCAGGTTTTGTTCCTGAAGAAAATATCATAATAGGGAATGTTGCTTTTTATGGAGCTACTTCTGGAGAGGCATATATTCGCGGAAAAGCAGGAGAGCGTTTTTGTGTTCGCAACTCAGGCGCTAATGTTGTAGTTGAGGGTGTTGGCGATCATGGATGTGAATATATGACTGGTGGAAATGCTATTATTCTTGGGCAAACAGGAAGAAATTTTGCTGCAGGAATGAGCGGAGGAATTGCATACGTATATGATGTACAGCACAACTTTGATGCACTTTGCAACAAAGAAATGGTAGATCTCGATGAACTTGAAGAAAGCGATGAAAAGTTCTTGCATGAGATGATAAACAAACAATACAAGTTTACAGGAAGCTCTGTGGCAAAATTCATTTTAAATGATTTTGAAAATCAGTTAAAGTCATTTGTGAAAGTGTTTCCTAAAGATTATAAAAAAGTCTGCAGGCAGGAGTTGCGGCCAAAGAAGTTAATATCAATAAATAAAAGAAATAATTACGGAATGGGGAAAGTAACAGGCTTTTTAGAATTTACAAGAGAACTTCCTAAAAAAAGACCTCCTGAAAAGAGAGTCAAAGATTTTAAGGAATTTGAAGAAATGTTTTCAGACGAAAAGCTGAATCAACAATCTGCCAGGTGCATGGATTGCGGAACACCTTTTTGTCATGATGGATGCCCTTTGGGAAATTTAATACCCGATTTTAATGATGCAGTTTACCGTAAAAACTGGGAAGAAGCATATGAAGTTCTTTCTTCCACCAATAATTTTCCCGAGTTTACAGGGCGCATTTGTCCGGCGCCATGTGAATCTTCCTGCGTTTTAGGAATCAACCAGCCACCAGTTACCATTGAAGAAATCGAAAAACATATTATAGAAATTGCTTTTGAAAAAGGATTGGTAAAAGCAAAAATACCGGCTGTAAGAACCGGGAAAAAAGTTGCGGTTATTGGCTCCGGACCTGCAGGATTAGCTGCAGCTGCTCAATTAAATTCAGCCGGCCACAACAGTTACTGTTTTTGAAAGAGATGATGAACCCGGTGGTTTGTTGCGTTATGGTATTCCTGATTTCAAGCTGGAAAAATGGGTGGTTGAACGCAGAATCAAGTTAATGGAAGAGGAAGGAGTGGAGATTAAATGTAATGCAAATGTTGGTGTTAATATCAGCATAAATGACCTTTTAAGAGAATATCATGCAATAATTTTAGCGGGAGGTTCAACTATTCCTCGAGACCTTAGTATTCCGGGCCGTGATTTAAAAGGAATTCATTTTGCAATGGATTTTCTAAAACAACAGAACAAAAGAGTATCTCTAAAGGAAGTAAAGGAAGAAGACATCTTTGCTTCAGGTAAAAATGTAGTTGTAATTGGTGGTGGAGATACCGGAAGCGATTGTGTAGGAACTTCAAACCGGCAAAAAGCCGCTTCAGTTACCCAATTTGAATTGATGCCTAAACCTCCGGGAAGCCGCACTCCTTTTATGCCCTGGCCTACTTATCCGATGGTTTTAAAAACTACAAGCTCTCACGAGGAAGGTGTAAAAAGGCACTGGGCGATTGCCACCAAAGAATTTATCGGCGACGAAAACGGAAATCTTAAAGCATTAAAGATCGTTGACCTTGAGTGGAAATTTACAGAAGAAAACAAACCCGCGCAATTTGTTGAAGTTGCCGGAACAGAAACGGAAATTCCTTGTGAACTCGCGCTTCTGGCAATGGGCTTTTTACATCCTCAACATGAAGGGCTTTTGAGCCAACTGGATGTTGCTTTGGATGAGCGGGGAAATATTAAAGCATCAGATAAAGAATTTCATACAAATATTTCAAAAATATTTACTGCGGGGGATATGCGGCGTGGCCAATCGCTGGTTGTTTGGGCCATCTCTGAAGGAAGGGAATGCGCAAGAAAAGTAGATGAATATCTGATGGGATATTCATTATTGCCATCAAAAGATCAAAACATATTACACCAGGTGTGAGGTAATTTAAATTTTAAGTTGCAACATTTACAGTAAAATAAAAATTGTAAGTATTTGTTCGTTTACTGCGAACAGCGGCGGAACTATTCAACGTTTTTTATCGTAAGCTGAAATTTGGTATTAAGACTCACTTCAAAATTATGTTCATTGAGGATTTCCTGTGCCGCATCGTCTTCCAAGTATCACCTGTGCAAGGTGCATGGCTAATGTTGAGCCACTAATCACGTTTCCCACCTTTCCATCAGTAAATTCAATTTTAAACTTATACCCGGCTTTTCTTCCTGTACCGGCTCTTTCAAAATCAATACGGTTAAGATCTAAAATCTGCTCCTCGGCAACTGATTTCTTCATTAATATCCTTACAATTGGCAAATATTTTTTCCAGATGTGATTATACATTTAGGAGAGAGTTTTTAATTAAGAAGTGATACCAACATCCGGAGATCAGACGCCGTTAATATTGAATAAATTTTAGCTATTGAGCGTTAAAATTAACGGAATTTTTTTATCATGAAAAACTTTTAAGTTTTTATGACTGTTAATCACCCCAAAAGCACATTAAAATCTTCTATAGCAAAAAAAGTTCCATAATTATAGCATTAAAAAAATCCCTCACAAATTGCGAGGGACATCCTGATTAAAAACTACACACACTTATATTTATTGAAGAATAATCGTTTAGAAAATATAAAGAAAAAGGTATCTTTAGAACACCTATTAAATTTCATTAATTTTTTGTTCTTTTTTTTTGTTATTTAGCAGGTGGTTGATTATAGTTATTAAATGGCAGCATAAACAGCCAAAGGAATAATAGCCTGAAATAACTGCAATTATGCAATTTTTATTCAGTTCAAAAAAGTAAAGTGGCCAATCAACCATTCATAAATTTATACCCGGTGTAGATTAACTATTCATTAAATTTGTTATTGTCAACAACTTACTAAGGGATGGCATTTATAGATATTAAATTTCCAAAATCATTCTACCGGGCATTGCGTATTCCTGCAAGTTCTACCAAAAGACAACAATTAAAAGTTTTACAGAAGTTATTAAAGAGAGCCCGTTTTACTGAATTTGGTCAAAAATATCTTTTCGATCAAATCCTGCTGAGTAAGCATCCCGCAAAAAAATTTTCAACGCGTTGTGCCTACGTTTACTTATGAAAAAATATTCAATGAATGGTGGTTCAGGGCACTTGAGGGTAAGCCGGATGTATGTTGGCCTGGAACTGATTAAATTTTTTGCCCTCAGTAGTGGCACCAGTGAAGCTTCCAGCAAATACATTCCTATTACAAAAGAATTGATAAGAGCTAATACACTTACCAGTTTCAGGCAACTTATCAGTCTTGCGTCTTATAATAATGTTCCTAAAAAATATGTCGGCAAAGGCTGGCTGATGCTTGGTGGCAGCACACATTTGCAAAAAACAGCTACCTATTATGCAGGTGATCTTAGTGGCATACAGGCTAAAAATATTCCTTTCTGGTTCCAGGGAATGTATAAGCCGGGAAAGAAAATTGCCAAAGTAACAGATTGGTCTAAAAAGCTTAATGAAATTGTAGAAAAAGCACCTGAGTGGGACATTGCTTTTTTAGTAGGTGTCCCGGCGTGGGTTCAATTGTGCATGGAAAAAGTAATTGAAAGGTACGAGCTTAATAATATTCATGAAATATGGCCTAATCTTGCTTTTTATGTTCATGGAGGCGTTGCATTGGAACCTTATAAAAAAGGCTTTAATAAACTTTTGGGTAAACCTATTACTTATATTGAAACCTATCTTGCAAGTGAAGGTTTTCTTGCTTACCAAAACCGGCAAAATGCAAAAGGGATGAGGCTGGCAACCAACAATAATATCTTTTTTGAATTTGTACCTTTTGATCAAAATAATTTTGACATGGATGGCAATATGGTTGAAAATCCCGCAAACTTTAATGGTACACGAAGTGGAAAAATGCAAGAATTACGCAATATTGATAAGCACCAATGCCGGTACATGGCGTTACCTGATAGGCGATACTGTTCAATTTGTAGATGTAGAGAAATCAGAAATTGTGATAACCGGCCGAACCAAACATTTTTTAAGTCTCGTAGGGGAGCATTTAAGCGTAGATAATATGAATAAGGCAATAAACCTGGTAAGTGAAGATTTAAATATTTCCATTGGAGAATTCACTGTTGCCGGAGTTCCGTATGGAGATTTTTTTGCGCATCATTGGTTTATTGGTACAGATGATAAAGTAAATTCGGAAACCCTGAAGTTTCTGCTGGATAAAAAATTAAAAGAATTAAATGATGATTATGAGGTAGAAAGAAATCATGCTTTAAAAGAAATTTTTGTGGATGTTTTAAGTGAAGAAACTTTTATGAGTTTCATGAGATTAAAAGGCAAAGTAGGAGGCCAACATAAATTTCCCCGCGTTTTAAAAGGCAAAATGCTTGATGAATGGCAAAAATTTCTGAAAGAAGTAAGAGTTTAACATTGACGAGCAGTAAAGCAAGTTTTAATTATTATTTTAATTTTACCGCTTTCTATTTTCTCTTAACCAAAAATAAAATTCCTCCTTTATAAATGGTTGATGTTATTGAAGCAATACTCAAAGGAATAGCAATGGGATTATTGCTTGTAATATCCGTAGGCCCGGTAATATTTACGATAATTAAGCAAAGTATCAATAATGGCAGGGGTGGTGGTTTTAGTTTTGTAGTAGGTGTTTGGATCAGCGATTTTTTACTCGTTGTTTTAAGTAATCTTTTTTCAGAACTGGTAACTACCCTAATGGATTTCAAAATGCAGATAGGAATTGCCGGAAGTATTTTTTTGATGGCCATGGGAATTTTTTATATCTTTTTCAAGAAGGTTCACATTCATCCGGAAGATGTTACCACTTCTTTGAAAACCAGCGACCACGCAAAAATTGCCTTGCAGGGATTTTTGTTAAATACCTTAAATCCTGCGGTAATTGCTTTCTGGCTTACGGCCGCTACTGCCATTGCGGTTTCACATACGTATTAGGGATCGAATTATTATTTTTGCTACTGCTCTTATTTTGAATATGTCGGCCGACATTGCAAAAGTTACTCTGGCAGGTAAATTGCGAAAAAAATTAACAGTAAAAAACATTCGGCTGATCAACAAAATTTCAGGATTGATCCTTGTTATTTTCGGCACTGTTTTGCTTTTTGGGGTTTTGTTTTTTGTACGAAAAATTTGAATATTATGCGCTGCTTACTTTATTTTATCCGTTGACTCTTTTTTATGCTACAAATTGTGCTGCTCAAAACGATTTGCTTATCCTGAAAAAAAACAACCGCACCATACAATCTTTTTTTCCGGGATCAGAAATGGATTTTTCAACTGAAGCGCGATATTATGAAGGAGAGATTGACAGAGATAAAAAGAGATTCAGTTTTTTTGGTTCAATACGATGTCAGGCAAGTGTATTCTCCAAATCTTGGCGTTTTCGTTTTAGATACCGTGTCAGCCTATCATTTTGTAGTCGCTTATAAGGATATTATTTCAATTGGCAAAAACACGAGAAATTTTAACTGGAATGCGTCGGGTGCCGCACTTTTTGGCGGAGGTGTTTTACTCACAACAGCCGGCCTGGTTACCTGGATATTTGCTAAACCAAACACGCGTTATTACGCCCGGCCACAATTGGTAATTGGCGCTGCAGTTCTTGCGCGGAATTGGATATATTCTATTAAAATCCGGCAACAAATCAATGAAGTTGGGAAAAAAATATACATTGCACTATATAAAACTGAAATAGTAAAATTCATCTTTTTTTGGACAAAAAGCCCTACTTTAGAAAACGCGGTTTATTCAGAAGGCTTGGACGTACTTTCTTAAAAATCATTTTATACGGATTCCTTCTTTCCATCCTCTACATTGTTTTTTGCAAATGGATCAATCCTCCGATAACCATCACTCAGCTTGATAGTCTTATAACCGGCAAAGGCCTTCATAGAAATTATATTGATTATGATGAGATGGGTTCAAATATTAAACTGGCTGTAATGGCCGGTGAAGACCAGTTGTTTCCTGATCATAATGGCTTTGATTTTAAGAGTATCCAAAAAGCAATGAAGCATAATCAAAAAAGTAAATCATTACGAGGTGCAAGTACTATAAGCCAGCAAGTGGCAAAAAACGTTTTTCTCTGGCAACATGGTGGTTATTTCAGGAAAGGGCTGGAAGTATATTTTACATTTCATGATCGAGACATTGTGGAGTAAAAAAAGAATTCTTGAAATGTATCTGAATGTGGCTCAAACAGGCCCCGGCGTTTTTGGAGTAGAAGCGGCTGCCAAATATTATTTTAATAAAAATGCTAAAGAACTTTCTCGAAAAGAAGCGGCGATGATCGCTTCATGCCTTCCAAATCCCGTTCTATTTACCATTCATCCTATGTCGCACAGAGTGGCTTATCGCTATCCATGGATAATGCGCCAAATGAATAACCTGGAAGCAGACCCTGATATCCAGGCATTATTGACCAGCAAATCTAAAGCAGCAAACAGTAAACAAACAAAAAATGGCTATTTTGATTTCCCCGTATTTTTCAAAATAATAAAAGGTGGGGCAAGCTTCCAGTCAACGGTATGTTTCATCATGCTGGGACCAATAGAAAAGTTTCCAAGGATAAGATCAGTTTTCCCGTCTCCATCAATATCGCCGGCGTCCATTGTAAGCCAGCGGCCAACTTCAGTTCCCTTCAACGAGTAAGGCTGAAAATTTAAATTGCCGGTATTTTCGAAATAAACAAAACCTTCCTGCGGTTGCCTTTCATAATCAGCAAAATATGAAATGGTTGCGATATCCAGGTCACCATCTCCATCAAAATCTCTCGCGATTGCCTTATAGCAACCATCAATAGGGTAGAAGAATTTTTGTTTGAAATGATTGGTTTTATCATTCATAAAAATATAAACTCCATGATAGGGTTTTAATATCACCGAATAATCAGCATTATCGCCGCAAGTATATAAAATATCAGGAAAACCATCTTTATTAAAATCATCCAGTTCAAAATAGGAAGAACCATAGCTTGGAGGAAATCGTAACACCTGCTCCTGGTCGAAATTGCCGTTTCCTTTATTGGTAAAAAGAAAAATGCCTTCATCACCCTGGGCAAATAACACCCATAGGTCAGGTAATCCGTCATGATTATAATCCCTGACATAGGCTTTTATGGCGCCGGGTACATTTCTTAATACATGCTTTTCAAACGTTCCATTACCTTTATTTTCAAACCATGATAAGTTCCCCCGTTAAAAAGCCAAACTCACAAACCAAATAGTCAGGTTTACCATCGTTATTAAGATCGGCAACAGTAATTTGTACAGGCCTTTGTAAATCTTTAATGAGAGGAAGCGAATCCTTTTGCAACTTTCCTTTTGCATTAAAATTGATAACCTCTGCTTTACCAAATTTTTCATTGTTAGGATTTAGAACACCGATATCGCAGGCAAGCATACTATTTTTATTAAAATCAATGTCCACAACCGGCCCATACGTTTTTACAGAATCATCAACCTGTAAATGTTTATTTAGAAAAAAGAGCTTATCCCTTACCGCATCCCCGACAATTACTGAATGAGACGAACCTGGGGGAAGAATTTTTAAATAACTGCTTGCGGAATTGGTGTACTCAACTACTGGCTTTTCTATTGTAAAAAGTGAAAGCCCGGCTTTTATAGGTTGTCCTCTTTTTTGTGCAGGCAAAGAATCGGGTGATGTAGCTTCATAGTAATCTAAAATATTTTGCCAGTCAGAAGAACTTAAAACGGGGTGAGAAGGATAGAAGTTTTCACCTATATTTAAATCTCTTGAACGGGGATATGACTGAAAACCATAGTTGAAAATTCCTAACCTTGGACCCATTTGTGGCAAAACACCTTTTTCCCATGTTTTTGAATCTACTAAAGACGGATCTGGCAACATGTGGCAGGATTGACAAAACATTTTAGCCATTTCCTGACCTTTTTTTATACTTTCATCAGAAATCTCTTTATGAGTGCTGTTCTTTTTATAATGGTTGCTAGTACAGCAAATCAGGCTTGCTGTAAGAAAGAACAACATCAAAAAAAAACTGCTATTATATATTAAATTCCCCGCGGTTTTCATGTTTCGTTAAAAATCCTCATAATAGATTTATCTTTCTGATTTCGCCTTTATTATTTTTTATTTCCACTGAGGTCACATTTCTATCAACAGCAAGAAATCTACCTGATTGTGATAAAAATGAAGACCCGTAATTTATTTCACGCTTTTGCTTATTTCCATTTTTGTAATAAAGGATGGCAGATTCATCCAAAGGATTTAATTGAATGATTTTTACATTTCTTTTTAATTCAAATATCTTTAAAGGCCCTTTATTCTGGCTTGCAGCAACCAGTAATTTTTCATTTTTCCCTTCCAGGCAGACGAGCGCTTTTCCGTTCCCCGGAATATATATTCCGCTTTCAGCAATTGATAATGGGGTAAAGTTTCCTTTGCCATCTCCTTTTAGCAACAGGCCATTTAAGGCATCATATCTGCCAATAACAGGCTCCGTCCCGTAGTCATTACCATTTATGAGATACATCCAAATTGCCATCACCATCAAAATCATCCACCGTTATCCCATTTAAAACAGAAAATTGAGCCTGCACCGGTAAAGGAACGACAGTAAACCGACCTTTTCCGTCATTTCTTAACAAGGCAGAAGAGAAGTAATTAGCCTGCAGATGTAGCGCTCCTTCCCGCTCAGTAGCAGAAAATATTGAATCCATAGACGATACCGCAAAACTTTTATAATTTGCATACCTTTTTCTTAATCCCGGCATCTCCCTCAGGATATCATCTCTTGATTCTAAAGGAAAATCTTTTTTTGTTGTGTCACTTTGTGAAGCCGGCCAATACATCGACATCACTGCATCATAAGAGCCGTTATTGTCAAAATCTTTAGCGAGTATGCTTACAGGATATTTATCGCTGGCCTGGTAATATGAGTTTCGACCAAGGTTTCCAACGATATAATCCATATCTCCGTCATTATCAAAATCGCCTGATGCAATGGTATTCCACCAGCCTGTTTTGTTGCTTACTCCCGTCGTTGACGTGACATCTTTGAAAACACCTTTATCATTCTCAAGAAAGGTAATTGGCATCCATTCGCCTGCGAGTATCAAATCCGGCCATCCATCATTATTAAAATCAGTGAAAGAAGCATCGCTTACCAAGCCAATATTTTTCAATGCCGGAGCGACAGATTCAGTTACGTCTGTAAATTTTATGTGACCGTCTTTGGAATCGTTTCTAAAAATAAAACTGGAAACAGGCCTCGGATAGCTTCCCGGGTCTACCCTGCCGGAAACAAAAAGATCAAGATCACCATCCCTGTCATAATCGATTGCGCGAACACAAAACTTGCTCGTATGGTTAACGGGCAACGCAGATGTGTCTTCGGTAAAATTGCCTTTCCCATCGTTAATATAAAGTTTATCCTGGTAATAGGAAGAATTGGCAGCAGCCTGAAATCCGCCACTTGCAATGTAAAGATCCAGGTCTCCATCACCGTCAGCATCAAATAACAAAAGGCCTTCATCTTCGCTATTTTTATTGAGCGTATCCTTACCGTTCAATAAACTTCTTTCAATGAATTTTCCATTTGGTTGTTGTAAAAACTCGCGGGCAGAATAGCTAATAGATCCTCCGCTAACGATATCATTTAGGCCATTACCATCAATGTCTCCAACCGCAAGTGCAGGACCGTATTCTGAGAATTTATGCGGTAGCAACATTTGCCGGTTAAAGTCAATAAAGTCCTTAGCCTTGTGAACATAGTGAACGTTTAATGAATTGGTCACGTCCTTAAACAGGGAAATGCTGTCCGATCTGTTTGAAGGAAAAGAATAAGATCTGTTGGCATCTTTCTCATTTACCGGAAGTGTTTGGTTGGCTTTTACATTCGTCAATACCTGTTCTTTACCGTTCTGCCATTTTATGATTACAGAATCGATAACAGATACGTTCCCTAAACCAAAGTGTGGTTCAATTTGATCAGTGGAAAGATATCCTCTATAGGGTGTTTGTTCATAAACCTGTTGACGTCCCTGGTAATGTAACTCAATGAATGCACCGAGCCCATTAACATTTAATGAATCGCCGTTCAATTTTACCGCCAGGTAATTTGGATGGTGAGCCTTGTTGTCCATCGTCGTGTTTTCGTAAACAAAAGCTTCGTCATTAATATTGTTAACAATCATATCCATGTCTCCGTCATTATCAAGATCAGCATAAGCAGCACCATTTGAGAAAGATGGCTTGGTAATACCCCAATCAGCACTCACATTACTAAAAGTCAGATTGCCATTATTACGAAATGCGTAATTAGCCAATTTTACCTTCGGTACCTGATCCAGGATAAACGAACTGGAAGCTATTGTAGAAGATTCCTGCCGCAAACTTGTAAAGTCATGATCCGTAACATCCCTCGGATAACCATTTGTAATAATTATATCCCGATACCCGTCATTATCAAAATCTGTGACGAGCGGAGTCCAGCTCCAGTCCGTTTGTGAAATTCCCGCATAAAAGCCTATATCACTAAATATAGGATCACCCAACGAATCATTAGCATTAAC
Source organism: uncultured Chitinophagaceae bacterium (assembly GCA_963814075.1). Classification (GTDB taxonomy): domain Bacteria; phylum Bacteroidota; class Bacteroidia; order Chitinophagales; family Chitinophagaceae; genus Ginsengibacter. The sequence goes on from CAWFBO010000003.1 coordinate 65,425, forward strand.
CCTTGGGCCATTATTCAATTGAAGGCTATTTCTTACATATTGATATTCGTAACCGAAATGCTCAGTGTTGATATAGGTTTGATAGCTGTTTGAGCTCATCATCATCTTTTTACGATAATTATCCTCAGGGTTCATATCAAGTTCTACAACATCAGATAAACCGTCGTTGTTTATATCTATCACATCCTGCCCCATTCCGTTTGCGGATGTATGCTTGAAATAAGTGCTGGCTTTATCGGTAAAGGTCCCATCATGATTGTTGATATAAAGTAAATCATTTGAATTAAAATCGTTGGTTACAAATATGTCTTTCCATCCATCGTTATTAAAATCTGCTATAGTTGCACCGTGCCCATATCCTTCAATAGTTAAACCTGCCTCTTTTGTAACATCATGAAAAACGGGATGTCTTAAAACGGGATCCCAGTCGTTGCGGAACAACCGGCCAGTGCTTGGAAAAGATCCATCTTTAATTATGGGACGAAAAACGGAGGGACTATTTCCGGGAACAATTTGATTCACGGTCAGGTACATATCCAAATCACCGTCATTATCGTAGTCAAAAAATTCAGCCATGGTAGAAGCAGTCGTGTCATCAAGTCCATATTCTTTTGACATTTCCTTAAATACCGGTATTCCATTCTTGTCCAATCCCTGGTTTACATAAAGCAGATTACGTCTTTTTTCCGGATCATTATTCATTGTGACACTTAAATAAATATCCATCCAGCCATCATTGTTTATATCAACCACCGACACGCCTTTGCTCCATCTTCCTTCCCCATCTACCTTAGCTTCTTTGGTAACGTCTTCGAATTTTAATTTACCCCTGTTTAAATACAATTTGTTTGAAACCATATTTCCGACAAAATATATATCCTGCAATCCATCATTATTAAAATCACCAATGCCTACCCCGCCTCCGTTATAAATATTTACCGAAGTAAGAGGATTCAGGGAATCGGTTTCAATTATTTTGTTATTAAAATGAATACCTGAATGATTGGAGGAAACAAGTTTAAAGAGTGTTTTGGAACGATTACAGGAAATTAGGGAAACAACAATAAAAGAGAATAACAAAAGCCTCAACGGTTTCATTTTAAAATTTTTAAAAATCTTTAAATGTCTAGAATTAAATCCGGGGAATATTCAGCAGTTGAAGATAAGATGGATTTTCTTATTTCTTTATAAATTGGGATTAAAATAAATAAAAAACGGCAGGGAATAAATATCCCCTGCCGTTATTATTTTATACAGAACCATTAGTATCCGGGGTTCTGCGTTAATCTTACTGTTCCATCAGAATTCATATTGTCAATTTCTCCCTGTGGAATTGGGAAGTAATTATTCTTAGGCGCAGTAAAATGCGCATCCGATTTTAATGGTCTTATGGTTTTTTCTCTCGCATAATAGGCATTCAATACCGGTTCCGCAATACCCCATCTTACCAGGTCAAAGTAGCGATGGCCTTCCATTGCCAGTTCAAGCCTTGTTTCAAACTGTACTGCCTGCATTGCGTTGTCAGCAGTAAAAGTAGCAGGTGTATACAAACCAATCTTGTAATCATCTGCCATAGTGGTATGATTTGTATACATCGCGGTGGCTGCATCGTAGTCACTGTTTTTATATACCCAGGTATTAGGATTATCCATTACCCTGGCGCGCACCATATTTACATAATCCATTGCATTTGGTATTTCACCCGCTTTCACAGCACATTCTGCTGCCCATAAAATAACCTCAGAGAAACGGATAATATTAACGTTGTTGGCTACCAATTCAAGGGGAGCCCAATAAGCACTACCATTATCAGTGTATTGATCTTTCTGGGAAGCAGCGTACACATTTTTCTTAGGGCTGAAGTGGCCATCATTTACCGGGTTCCTGATCCAGTCATCGCCGGGATGGGGGCCCCAGTCCAAATAAGGAATTCCTTGTCTGCCTATGGTCCAGTCAATCCTCGGATCTAACGGGCCTGAATAAGGCGTAGTAGGATCACTTACCCAATTTCCGTTATAATAGGTATCCATTAGAGGTAAACCGTTGGCATCCACTTTATAAGCATTGGCCAAATCCTGTGACGGGTTATCGAAACCACAACAAGCACCAGGCCCCGCATTATAAGGGAAATTCAATATGTCGCCATAGTTACCATTTGGCTCACCATTCCATGTAACCGATGAACCATCATGCACAGAAGTTTGTGCCGCGAATACAGATTCAGCGCTGTTCTTTTGAGCCGGGTTGAAATTTGAATAAAAATTAGGAAGAAGGGCATAATGCACACCGGCTGAAGTTTTGCCGTTAGCAATAATGTCTTTTAATAAAGGATAAGCCTGCGATTCCTTGCCTTCAAACATGTAAGCTTTAGCCAGCATTGCTTTTGCCGCCCACATATTAACTCTTCCAACTTCCGGCCATGTTTCAGGCAAATTAGCCACTGCATAATTCAGGTCGTCTTCGAGTTTGCTCCAAACTGCGGCCTGGTCAGCATTGGAAACATCAATATTTTCCGGTGACACGGATTCATCAGCGTAGATAATATTTCCATACATTTCCTTCAGCTCCAGGTGATAAAAGGCCCTGAGGAAACGGGCCTGAGCTGTGATCTGGGTCGCTTCGTCGGCAGGTACATCAGTTGTAATAGCCAATGTCCTTATTACGTCGTTACAACGCTGAATCCCTGCGTACATTGTGGCCCATTTTTGTCCAATCTGATCGTTGGTAGGAACCATTGTTGACCATTTTTCAAAAGCCTGTAAACCGGATATATCGGTAGGATCAGAGCCTTTATACGCGTCATCAGCCGCTACACCGCCCGTAGCCCAGTTAGATGCGGCTGATGTTTGTCCGTCACCAGGGGCACCTGCACCATCAACCAGGGAATAGGCTCCGATGAGCAATCCCTGAACACCCGTCTCTGAGGCCATGATCTGTGGATTTAAAGTACCCAGTGGCGGTTTGTCCAGGAAACTTTTTTTACACGCGGCAACTACCACTATTACTACCAGCAGCGCCGAAATTAAAAACTTAAATTGTATCTTTTTCATATTAAGAAATTGTTAGAATTAAAAATTAAGGTTTATACCAAACAGGTAAGCAGGTGTATGTGGATAGTTACCCTGGTCAATTCCATAGCCCAAATAATAGCTACCTTGTGCCACCACCATTATTGCCACTAGCACTCTGTAATTCCGGATCCAATCCTTTGTATTTGGTAATGGTAAACATATTGGTAGCTTGTACATAAACACGTAACCGGTCAATTCCAAATCCTTGAAAGAAGGCTGGCAGGAAGTGTATACCCAATTTGCATTTGCTTGTTTTTCAGGTAGGAACCTTTGCTGAGAAAATAACTATTGGTTACCCCATCAGTACTAAAACCACCGGTTGTTGTTAATTTAGGAATCTGAAGTGTTGGTATTGGTAGGCGTCCATGAATTTAAGCGCCACTTCCCTTCTCATCGCTCCTTTGAAGAAATCAGGGAAATCAGTAAAGAACAAGCTGTTATTAAAGATATCATTTCCATGAGACCCGAAGAAGAAGGTAGAGAAATCAAAGTTCTTATAGCTAAATGAAATGTTCAAACCATAGGTGAAATCCGGGTTGGGATTACCAATATAGGTTCTGTCATTTGCATCAATTTTCCCATCCCCGTTTACATCTTTGTATTTAAAGAACCCGGGCGCTGCACCATCCTGTGTCGGAGATTTAGACACATCGTCCGCACTTTGGAAAAGCCCGACCACCTGGTAACCAAAAAACTCGCCCACGGCGTGTCCCTCCTGGTTGCGCTGAATAATAACATTCCTGATAGTAGGTCCATCGAAATAAGGCAAGCCGGGTATACTTACAATTTTATTATTGTATGAAGTAAAGGTTCCTGTTACGTCAAATTTGAAGTCTTTACCAACAGAGCCATGATAGGTAACATTCGCATCAATACCGGTATTTTGCATATCCCCAATATTCACTTGTGGCAAATTCGCATCGCCTGTGAATATCCTATCATACTGAACTCCGGAAGCACCAAAAAGTAATCCGCTTATTTTCTTTTTGTACCAGTCAACCGTTAAATCGATTTTATTGTTCAGGATAGAAGCATCCAACCCAACATTTGAAATGATATCACCTTCCCAACTGGTATTTGGGTTTCCAATGTTGCTTTTATAATATCCAACCAGCGGATTATTGCTGTTGCCCTGCAGAGTCATAATAAGAACGGCCTCCATCTGTCCCATACAAATTATACGGGTTGGTGGCACCAACATTCTGAGTATTACCCATTTTACCCCAACTGTAACGAAGCTTTAAGTCATTAACAAAGGTAACAGGCCTGAAGAAATTTTCCTGGGATATTCTCCATGCTGCTGACACAGAAGGAAAATAACCTGTTCTTACACTGTCAAGAAAAACCGAAGACTGGTCACGCCGAATAGTTCCACTAATCAGGTATTTATCTTTGTAGGCATATTTCAGTTGCGCAAACTGGGACCATATAGAGCTTTGATAGGCGTATCCTGAATTGTTGGCTCCGGCGGTAGGCCCTGCGTTAATGATCCAGTAGTTGGGATTTTCAGAAAAATAAGGGCCCCTGTCAGCCTGGATACCTCGTCCATAATAGGAAACTGCTTCCATCCCCACCAATGCATTCACACTGTGATCGCCAAACACCTTATTATATTGCAAGGTGTTGGTCCATGTCCAGTTGTCATCGTAACTGCCTCCTTCGTGAAAAGAATTAGAACCAGTATTACCTTCCGCATTTTCGTAGGCCACATAATTGAAATAGTAGTAATGGCCATTGCTAATTGAACCCCCAAAGCTGGTGTGCGCCGTAAAGTTTTTCAGGAAATCAACGTCAGCAAAAACATTTCCCTGCATCTGCCAGTTATGTCCTACATTATCCTTCGAACGATATAAATTGGCAAACACATTTTGGGCGTTACCCAGATCCTGTGATTTGGTTCCGGCAAAATTGCCCATAATATCGTAAACAGGTATAATCGGGTCCTCACGGAATCCCATACTGAAAGGACTGCCTTCCTGCTGGTTATTTACTTGCGGATTGTTCTTGTAAAATAAGTAGGCATTTTCTCCAATCCTGATGTGATTGCTTATATTGAACTGGGTATTGGCCCTTAACGAGTATCTTTCCAGGTAAGTGGTATTTGGCAATACCCTGTTGATTCAGGTATCCAAAGTCTATATAATACGAACTTTTGTCGGAGCCTGCAGCCACAGAAATATTGTGACTCTGTGTAGGTGCATTACGGGTGATTTCATCATACCAGTTGGTACCCGCTTTATTGGCTTTGGTAATCTGGTAAGTATTGATATCATATAATGCAGGATCAACTACCGAATCAGCAGGGCAATTACATACAGAGTAACCGTAAGGGGTAATATAATCGGGAACAACCGGCGTTGCTCCGCTGCCGTATTGTTTACTGCTTGGATTTGCGATTCCTGAATTCATTTGTTGCAGCCATATAGCGTTTGCTTCCTCCTGCGGGCTTGCCATATCCCAACCTTTACCACGGGTAGTTACACCATAATAACCATTATAAGTTATTTTGGCCTTACCCGTTTTACCTTTTTTGGTTGTTATAATAATTACACCATTGGAACCCGCAACACCATAAATGGCGGCAGAGGCATCTTTCAGTACCTGAACTGAAGCGATGTCATTAACATTAATATCCGTTAAATCACCTCTCACCCCATCAATAATAATCAAAGGCTGATTGCTACCGAAACCGGTAATACCCCTGATACGGATATCACTATTAGCTCCCGGCTGGCCGGAAGTAATAATGTTAACACCCGATGCACGGCCCTGAAGCGCGGCCTCACCGGTACCGGCAGGCATCTTCTGCATCTGGTCTACATTTACAACTGAAACCGCGCCGGTTAAATCTTTCTTCTTTTCAGAAGTATAACCGGTAACAACGATTTCATTCAAATTTGTCGCTGTGGATTTAAGAGTAACAGTGACATTACTTTGCCCCGCAATAGAAATGTCCTGGCTCTCATAGCCTACGTAACTCACTCTTAATGTTTTTGCACTTTCAGAAACCTTAATCGAAAAGGTCCCGTCAGCACCGGTAGTTTCACCGGTCTTTTGACCAACTACAACAACAGATGCCCCGGTTAACGGAGTGCCATCATTTGATATAACAGTTCCGGTAATTGTCCGTTGCTGTGCCATGGTCTGAAGAAAACAAAATAGCATGAAGAGGCTACTAAGCAGTAATCTTTTTTTCATAATCAAGTAATTAGGTTTGTGTTAAAGTTTAATTAAAGCTCAATTTACATTCTTTTTTTAACAAACAAATAATTTTTTGTAACAAATTTGTAAAATAAGCCTAACAGGATAAAAGATTGTACTGAAACAGTAGAATTAATCCAAAAAACTTCACCTATTATTAAATAATATAATTCCTGTTTCATTGATTGTCTGTCAATCAGTTTAAAATAACGTGTATTTTTTACACATAACTAATTTTTAAGAAGCATGGCAATCAGTGGGCTAAAAAAGACAATTTAAAAGAAAATAAACCAAAAAAAGAAGAATGAAATATGACTCCAAAATTTATCATTACTAAAAGTTAAATGATCCTTTTTTTAAAAGAACATTTCATAATATTCCGGGCGGATCATCAGGCCAAATAATTTCTTCTACAGTAAACAAATAAATAATTACATTTTTTATTTTGGTGCAAACAAAGACGAAGCAGCGGTTGGCTACTTCGTCTTCTTATTATATATATAATATTATATGTTATCTCCTATAAAATATTATAAGTTATCTCCCGGCCGTAGCCGACACATTATATATTATATGGGGTCCATTTTTCAGTTGAGTTTCCGGACGCCACTACGTTCTCAATAAACGCCATTCCTCTAATGCCATCTTCAATGCCAGGGAAATCAAGCATTTCCTTTGTTGGTTCTTTACCTTCCATTTTTGCCATTAATGTGTGGGCAAAATTTCTATAAATATTTGCAAACGCTTCCAGGTACCCTTCCGGATGTCCGGCAGGTGTACGGCAATTCTTTATTTCAAAATCGCTTGCACCGGGCGCATTAGCGCCGGCTCTGAAAACCTGCATTGGCTTGTCGAGCCATTTTACCCACAGAGTATTGGGCTCCTGCTCTGCCCATTCAATGCCGCCGTTTTCGCCATAGATGCGAATCTTTAAATTATTTTCTTCCCCGGCGGCCACCTGCGAAGCCATTAATACACCAGGAACATTATCATTAAATCTCAATAACACATTTCCGTCATCATCCAATGCCCGGCCTTCAACCAAAATATTCAGATCAGCACAAAGTTTGGTGATCTGTAATCCTGAAATATATTCTGCAAGATGTGCAGCATGTGTTCCGATATCTCCCATTGCACCTGCCTTTCCTGATTTCTTAGGATCGGTGCGCCATGAAGCCTGTGCATTCCCTTCTCTTTCTGACAAGCGGCTGAGCCAACCCTGGTTATATTCAACAATGATCTTCCTGATCTTTCCAAAATCGCCGTTCTTCACCATCTCGCGTGCCTGCTTTACCATGGGGAAACCTGAATAGGTGTGCGTAAGGCAAAGTATCTTTCCACTCTCTTCCAGCTTCTTTTTTAAATCCTTTGCTTCCTGCAAAGTAAAGGTCATCGGCTTTTCCACAACCACATTAAATCCATGGTCAAGTGCCATGGCAGCCGGAGCATAATGGGCAAAATTGGGAGTAACAATAGTTATGAAATCAATACGTTTATCTGCGGGCATCTCACTTTCTTTTTTGATCATTTCTTCAAAAGTGAGATAGGTCCTGTCTTCCGGAAGAAATAATTCTTTACCCGATTCTTTTGCAATTTCGGGGTTGATGCTCAACGCACCGCAACTTAATTCTATCAACCCATCCATATTTGCGGCAATCCTATGGATCGCTCCAATAAAAGCATCTTTACCGCCGCCTACCATTCCCATTCGTAGTTTTCTCATACCAAAAAATTTAAAAAATTATAAAATTATAGTTGTCACAATTGAAAGTTCAAATCAAAAACTGATGCACTCTTTGAGTTCTTTCTCGGTATAGGCGAGATTGTGTTTTTTCAATACATCTTCAGGAACGCCATTCCATTGGTTGGGTGTGTTTCCTATATACCCCACATCTTTAACGCCTATTTCAGAAGTGTAAAAGCCGGTCGCCGTAAGGTTACGCATAAGATTAAAAAACTTTACGCCGGGTTTCATTTCGGGCTTTGCTTTTTTAGGCCACGCAATCTCATCTACCATTTCCATTTGTTGCTGATGATTGCATTCGGCAAAAGCATTATTATATCTTTTTAGGCATTGCATATCCAGCCAATGAAGGCCGCCACGCATAGGAACCTGGTGTTCCGGTTTGTCTTTCACAATAAACTCAATAAAATCAGGAACTTTGGCATCTGAAGCGCTGCCACTCACGTCATCGTTCGGAATGATAATATCGCCGAGAATAGTAATGGTTTGCATTTCATGCGGTGTAAAAAAAGTAGAGGAATTTACTTCCTTCAAATGTTTCACTTCTTCCTTCATCAGGCCGGGATGCTTTTCCGCTGTTTCCTCAGGCGCTTTTTTAAGAACTGTTTTTTTATTGGAACTCTCACAGGCCTCCAATAAAAAGCCTGAAGATACCGTTCCGAGAACCATTACTTTAAGTGATTTTCTCCTGTCCATTTTTTATCAGTTATGAGTTAAAAGTTATGGGTTATGAGTTGTCGTGCTCGTTCATAAATTGACCATTTCGAAAGTTTAAATTTTACTATTCACCATTCACAATTCACCGTCCCCTAAATCTCATTTTTCTTCAACTGGTCAACTATATATTCTGAGGTGCGCATTGATAAGGCAAGGATCGTCCAGGTAATATTTTTATCACCCTGGGAAACAAACTGACCGCCATCCACATTAAACAGGTTTTTACATTCATGAGCCTGCGCCCATTTGTTTAAAGGCGATTGTTTTAGGATCATTTCCCATCCGGATGGTTCCTGCTTCGTGAATGATATTTCCCGGAGCATGCAAGCCATAATTATTTTCCGGGCCGTCATCATCGCCCCAAATAGAAACCGCTCCCATTGAATGTAAAATGCCCGCAAAAGTTTCTTTCATGTGCTTTGCCTGTTTTATTTCGTAGTCAGAATATTTGGTATGGAAACGCAGAACCGGAATTCCATACACATCTACCACATCGGGATCTATTTCGCAATAATTATCATACCGGGCTACCGCTTCGCCGCGGCCGGCCATGCCCACATGTGAACCAAAGAAAAAGCGATAATCTTCTTTTAAAGAAGCGCCATATCCGCCCGCTTCTTTTTGCTTGCCTTTTACTTTATAAGTGCCATTTAAGATTTTCAATTCCCCATTGAAAGCCATATAAAGGCATTCCAAATCCGCCGCCGTATTCAATATGATAGCCACGCGGAAAATCAAGTTTTTTATTATCAAGCCACCATGGCGTGTAAACATGCATACCGCCTACTCCATCTTCGTTGTAGCGTTTTCTGTCAAACAATTCAGGAATGATCCCGCCCATATCCGCGCCGGTAGAATCGTGCAGATAATGGCCCACCACATCACTTCCATTTGCCAACCCGTTGGGATGCCGCGGAGATTTTGAATTCAACAATAACCGTGCAGACTCACAGGTGCTGGCACCAAGAATTACGGTGCGGCCTGTTACCTGGTATTCCTGCATGTCTGTCTTATCTACATAGGAAACACCTGTGGCCAATCCTTCTTTATTAGTTAACACTTCTCTCGCCATTGCGTTCACTACCAGGTCAACATTACCGGTGTGCAAAGCCGGAAGTACGAGAGCGGAAGAAGAAGAAAAATCAGCAAATATTTTGCAACTGCGGCCACATTGCTGGCAATAAAAACATTGTCCGCGCGAGTCATTTATTTTTTTGGTGAGAATTGAAAGCCTTGATGGAATTACCGGAATTCCAATACCTGTAGCCGCTTTCTTGATCATTAGTTCATGTAGGCGGGGTTTTGGCGGCGGAAGAAAAATTCCGTCCGGAGCATCAACCAAACCTTCATTGGTTCCAAAAACGCCAAGCAGTTTATCTATTTTATCGTAATAAGGTTTTACATCATCGTAACTTATTGGCCAGTCGTCACCCAGCCCGTCAATACTTTTTCTTTTAAAATCTTTTGGACCGAAACGCAGAGAAATTCTTCCCCAGTGATTGGTTCGGCCGCCTACCATTCTTGCCCGCCACCATTCCCAATTGGAATCTTTGGCATTGGTATATGGTTCGCCATCAATTTCCCATCCCCAATAACAACCATCAAAATCACCAAAAGGCCGAAACTTGGTGCTGGCACCTCTTCGCGGCGATTCCCATGGATTTTGAAGCTGCTTTGAATCTACAGCAGGATTATAATTCGGGCCGGCTTCCAGCAAACAAACTTTTAAACCGGCATTGGCCAAAACATAAGCTGCCATTCCGCCGCCGGCGCCGGAACCGACAATAATTGCATCATATTTTTTTGGCTGAACTTTTACTTGAAAATCTCCCATATCAATAAACTGGATTTTAAAAATCAGGCATGAAAGTAGGAATTCTTATGTAAAATAAAAGCAATTTTTTTGTGGTAAAAATTAAAATTAATGTTTGCCAAATAAAAAAAAGAAAATAACAATCTTTCGAATTTGTTGCTTTACTGCATGCTGAAAACCAAACCGGCATTGATCAAGCTAAGAAAACAGAAATTCAATTTATTTGTTGGTTTACTAAACTCTTCATCAAAAACTTTTTGAAAAAAATGGGAAGAGAAAACTATAGTGAACCATTTTATGTCATTAAAAAATCATTTTTTAAAATACAGCAGATTAAGCAAAAAAAAATTCAAAGAAAAATTACGGTAAACATAAAATATGTACATTTAAACTTCAATTCATTATTTAAGGTATTGCTTTTTGTATTTTTTCTTTGAAAAAAATCATTTTATTTTAATTGAAAACACCATTTAAAATCCATTCAACCTAAATCGTTCTTATAAATGAAATTACCACGCGGTTGCAACTTTCTACTATGATGTTCCTTGAATTTTTTATTTGGGGCGCATGGTTTGTTACGCTTGGCACTTTTTTAATCAATAATCTTCATGCGAGCGGTGCAGAAACCGGAGCAGTATTTTCAACGCAATCGTGGGGAGCCATCATTGCTCCTTTTATAATTGGTTTGATTGCCGACCGTTATTTTAATGCGGAAAAAATTCTTGGCCTGTTACACCTGGCAGGCGCCTTTCTGTTATATGAGGTGTATAAAGCCGGGGCAGTTACTGCCATTTATCCTCCTTCCGTTTTCTATTATTTATTATGCTACATGATTCTATATATGCCCACACTGGCCCTCGTAAATTCAATTTCTTTTAACCAAATGAAAGATACCGAAAAAGAATTTCCGCCAATACGTGTATGGGGCACCATCGGGTGGATTGTGGCGGGGCTGGCGATCAGTTTTGTTTTCTTTTGGGATTCTGCAAAAAGTGTAAATGCCGGTTTGATGAAAAATACTTTTTTGCTGGCGGCCGTCGCCTCTGCGGTTTTGGGAATATTCAGTTTCACTTTGCCAAAAACTCCACCTAAAATTACCAAAGGTGCTAAAGTAAAAGTGTCCGAAATATTGGGGTTGGATGCATTAAAATTATTAAAAGATAAAAATTTCCTGATCTTTTTTATTGCCTCAATTTTGATCTGTATTCCCCTGGCATTTTATTACCAATATGCCAATCCTTTTCTGCAGGATGTCGGAATGACGAATCCGACGGCCAAAATGAGTCTGGGACAATTTTTCGAAATATTTTTCCTGTTGATGCTTCCGTTCTTTTTCAAAAAATTCGGATTTAAGATAACTATTTTAGCCGGGATGCTTGCCTGGGCGATACGCTATGCATTATTCGCTTACGGAAATGCGGGAAGCCTGGCATTTATGCTGATTATAGGAATTATATTACATGGGATTTGCTATGATTTCTTTTTCGTATCAGGCCAGATATATACGAATGCCAAAGCAGGACCTAAATTTAAAAGCGCCGCGCAGGGATTAATTACCTTAGCGACTTACGGTATTGGAATGTTTATAGGTTTTGAAGTTGCAGGATTGATAAAAGATGCATACACCACTACTTCAATTGTGAATGGTGTTTCAACGGTCATATCCGATTGGAAAATGATTTGGATCATCCCTTCAGGTATTGCTGTGATAGTATTTTTATTATTTGCATTTGCATTCCACGATCGAAATGAAAAACCGGTTATTTATACATAATAATAGTTATGAAAGAAAAACAAAGCAGAAGGACGTTACTTAAAAACCTGGCGCTGGGTGCGTCAGCAGCCATAGCAGCACCCGCTATTTCTTTTGCTGATAAAATCTCATTGGAAAAAAACAATAAATTGAAAGGCAATATCAATCACTCCGTTTCAAGGTGGACTTTTAATTATTTGTCTTTGGATCAGTTGTGCGAGGCTGTAAAGGAAATTGGCTTCAGTGCAATTGATCTCGTGGGACCTAAAGACTGGCCTACTTTACAAAAACATGGTATCTATAGTTCCATGTGCTATACCGCAGGCGATAATGATTTATACAAAGGGCTTGATAATCCCATTTATCATGAAAAGCTAATAAAAGAATATTTAGACGTAATTCCGGTAATGGCAAAAGCGGGGTATAAAAATCTGATCTGCTTTAGCGGAACGCGGGAAGATATGGATGATGAAACGGGAATGAAAAATTGCAGGGTAGCACTGGAAAAAATATTACCTTTTGCAGAAAAAAACGGGGTGACCATGGTGATGGAAATTTTAAACAGTAAGATTGACCATAAGGATTACATGTGTAACCACGTAGAATGGGGCGCAGCGTTGTGCCAGATGATCGGTTCAGACAATTTTAAATTGCTTTTTGATATTTATCACATCCAGATCCAGGAAGGAGACATTATAAGAAACATCAGGGATTATCACCAGTACATCGCGCATTTCCATACGGGCGGGGTTCCCGGCAGGCATGAGATAAATAACACGCAGGAACTACATTATCCTGCAATTATGAGAGCTATTGTTGAAACTGGTTTCAAAGGTTATGTGGCGCAGGAATTTATGCCGACTTATCCGGACAAATTAGATTCTTTGAAGGAAGCGATAAAAATTTGTGATGTGTAAGAAAATGACAGATTTTAATAAAATTTTTGCCATTTAAATCGGTACTTTGAGAAGACGTATTGATAAGAACAACGAACAGATTTTTAAATAAATACTCACACTAAAAAATAAGCCTCAAAATTCAAACGAGGCTGCATTAAGATTATGGCAGAAAATACCTATGATGCAATCGTTATTGGATCAGGAATTTCAGGCGGCTGGGCTGCAAAAGAACTCACAGAAAAAGGCCTCAAAACGATCATGCTCGAAAGAGGAAAAAACATTGAACATGTAAAAGATTATGTAAATGCGGTAAAAGGCCCTTGGGAGTTTCCTCACCGCGGCGGACGCACCGAGGAGATGATCAAAGATTACCCGGTGTTAAGAAGAGATTATCCGCTAAATGAAATGAACCTTGACTGGTGGGTGAATGAAAAAGATTGTCCTTACACAGAAGTGAAAAGATTTGACTGGTTTCGTGGCTATCATGTGGGTGGCCGCTCCCTTTTATGGGGAAGGCAAAGTTACCGCTGGAGCGATCTTCAATTTGAAGCCAATGCAAAAGATGGAATTGCTATTGATTGGCCCATCCGTTATAAAGACATTGAGCCGTGGTACACTTATGTTGAAAAATTTGCAGGAATAAATGGTTCAAAAGACGGGTTGCCCCAGTTGCCTGACGGTCATTTTATGCCGGCAATGGAAATGAACGTTGTTGAAAAAGATGTGGCCGCAAGGATCAATGACCATTATAAAACCAAACGAATGATCATTGGCCGTTCAGCCAATATCACTCAACCAATACAGGAAAGAACCAATTGCCAATACAGGAATAAATGCTGGCTGGGATGCCCGTTTGGCGGCTATTTCAGCACTCAATCTTCTACACTTCCGGCAGCAATGAAGACCGGAAATTTAACCGTAAGGCCCTGGTCGATTGTTACCAAAATTCTTTACGACAAGGATACAAAAAAAGCAAAAGGCGTTGAAGTGCTTGATGCAGAAAACAACAAGACTTACCAATATTATGCAAAGGTGATCTTCCTTAATGCATCTACTTTTAACAGTGCGTGGATCTTAATGAATTCGGCAACTGATATATGGCCGGATGGATTGGGAAGCAGCAGTGGCGAGCTGGGGCATAATGTAATGGACCATCATTTAGGAGTTGGCGCTTCAGGAATGGTGGAAGGCTATGATGATAAATATTATTACGGCCGCAGGCCAAATGGAGTTTATATTCCGCACTATCGCAATATACTGGGCGATAAGAGAGATTACATAAGAGGCTTTCGGTTACCAGGGAGGCGCCAGCAGGGAAGGATGGAGCCGTAATATCCCTGAAATGCAACAAATCGGAGGGGATTTTAAAGATGCGCTGGGAGAACCCGGTCCGTGGACAATGGGTATCGGCGGTTTTGGAGAAATTCTTCCCTACCATGAAAACAAAGTGACTTTAGATAAAAATAAAAAAGACAAATGGGGATTAAATGTACTGGCGTTTGACGCGGAATGGAAAGAGAACGAAAGAAAAATGCGGGTAGATATGAAGAACGATGCAATAGAAATGCTGGAAGCTGCAGGCGTTAAAAATGTGAGGGGTTTTGATGGCGACGGAACTATGGGCAGAGGCATTCATGAAATGGGAACAGCCCGCATGGGCAAAGACGCTAAAACTTCAGTGCTGAATAAATGGAACCAGGTTTGGGATGCTCAGAACGTATTTGTAACAGATGGCTCTTTTATGGTTTCGTCAAATTGCTGTAATCCGTCGCTGACTTATATGGCAATGACAGCAAGAGCTGCAGATCACGCAGTGAGCGAATTGAAAAAAGGCAATATTTAACCGATCTGAATAAACTTATCTTTTAAACGAACTTTTAAAATTCAAAAAAATTAGTATTATGGACGACCAAAAAGGCAAAGGCATTTTAACTTCATCCAGGAGAGATTTTCTAAAAAATTCAGCCATAACAGCAGCCGGGTTTATGATTGTACCGCGCCATGTTTTAGGTGGAAAAGGTTTTACAGCACCAAGTGACATGGTTACGATCGCCAGCATTGGTGTTGGAGGAAAAGGATGGGACGATATCAACCATTTTTACTCAAGCGGCATAGCCAACATCGGGTATCTTTGCGATGTTGACACGAGAAGTTCTGCCAACGCAGTGAAAAAGTTTCCTAAAGCAAAATATTATAAAGACTGGCGTGAGCTGCTTGAGAAAGAACATAAAAATATTGATGCAGTTTCCGTTTCTACTCCTGATCATACACACGCTGTGGCAGCCTATTCTGCCATGAGCCTGGGAAAGCCGGTATATGTTCAAAAGCCGCTCACGCATGATGTATACGAAGCGCGGATGCTTACAAAGGCAGCTAAAAAATATGAAGTAGTAACACAAATGGGCAACCAGGGCGCGTCCGGCGATGGTGTAAGGCAACTGCAGGAATGGTATGACGCCGGCATTATCGGAGATGTACATACGGTCTATTGTTGGACAAACAGGCCGGTTTGGCCACAGGGAATTCCGAGACCTTCCACTGCCGACCCGATTCCGCCGGAACTGGACTGGAATTTATGGCTGGGCACTGCTCCTGAAAAAAATTATTTCAACAACCTTGTTCCTTTTAACTGGCGTGGATGGTGGGATTACGGTACCGGCGCCCTTGGCGATATGGGCTGTCATATTGTACAACCGGCTTTCGCGGTATTGGACCTTGGATATATCAATTCCGTGCAGGCAAGCGTCGGAACTGTGTATGTAGGTGAATTCAGGGAAGGATATTTTCCTGATAGTTGCCCCCCATCAAGCCACGTGATCATGAAATTCCCGAAAACTTCCAAAACTCAGGGACCGGTTGAGGTGCATTGGATGGATGGCGGCATTCAACCCGAAAGACCTGCAGAATTAGGGCCAAATGAAGTTTTTGGTGATGGCGGAAACGGTACCTATTTCATCGGAACAAAAGGCAGCATGATGTGTGCTACTTATGGAGCTAATCCGCAGTTGTTGCCTACTTCCAAAACCAATGAAGTAAAAGTTCCGCAGAAGTATCCACGCGTGCCCGGCGCCGAAGACGGCCATTATATCGAATGGGTAAAAGCAGCAAGAGAAGGCTACGGGAAAATTCCCTTAAGTTCAGATTTTTCAATGGCAGGACCATTGACAGAAGCCCTTCTGATGGCAAACCTTGCCATACGCGGTTATAATATTCGCAAGCCCAAATCCAGTGGCGGGGGTTATGATTACCCGGCCCGCTACGTAGAATTGAAATGGGACAATGATGACATGAAAGTTACCAACGTAGATGAGGTAAATGAATATATCAAACGCGATTACCGCAACGGTTTTGGCGTTACTTATAATGTATAACTCTAAAAATTTATTATAATGAACAGAAGAGAAGCAGTTCAATATATTTCCCTGATCGTGGGCGGAACAGTTATCGGTAGCAGTGCTTTTTTGGCCGGCTGCACCAGCAATCCATCCGGAACTTCGATGACTTTTTCTGATGCAGATATTTCACTTTTGGACGAAGTAGCAGATACTATTTTGCCAACAACAAAAACGCCCGGTGCAAAAGCAGCCAAGGTGGGACAGTTTATGACTGTAATGGTGAACGATTGTTACGAAACTCCTGATCAGAAAATCTTTCATGAAGGGTTGGGTAAACTGAATGATGAAGCGAACAAAAAATACAGTAAAGATTTCATGAAGCTCTCACCGCAACAAAAGCATGATCTATTGGTTCAACTTGACAAAGCCTCTGCAGATTTCCAGGCAAAAGCAAACGCAGAATACGCAAAACTTTCTCCCGAGCAGATGCAACAAATGATCATGAAAAAAAATTACGATGGCGAAGATCCGTGGGCTGATAAAAGGCGCGCAGATCCAAATTATTATTATGCCATGATGAAGCAACTGACCTTGCTCGGTTATTTCACTTCAGAAATTGGGTGCAAGCAGGCGAGGCGCTATGTAGAAACGCCGGGGCATTACGACGGAAACCTTCCCTACAAAAAAGGCGACAAAGCCTTTGCGTAAAAAACAAATTCTAATGAAGAATCGCTGTTGTCAACGACGGCGATTTTTTTTGCCCTGATTTGATAGTAAACAAATAAATAAACGGAATTTTTATTTCATTCCTTCACAGTAGTATCGCTGTAATTCTTAAAGAACAATCGTTGTTGTTGCACGTTGGCTTTCACGTCGTCCAGTTTTTTTTGGATGTCGCCGGTATCTAATTGCAGTGTAGCTTTTGAGCGGTTGATCCTTTTTATTTTTTCATTGGCCGCGGAAATGAGCTTGTCAACATTTTGAAAAAGGATCTGCACTTCTGCAGCTGTTTTTTTTGGTTGAAACTGGTTGTTCCTGTAATTCAAAAAAACGTTCAAAGAATTAATTGCAGAATTATAATCATCAACAGCAGTGTTATAAAGATCGGCGTCAGAATCCTGGTTCAACACTTCCATCTGGAACTTTATTCTTTTCAGTTTTGTTTCAATCTTAGATGATGGCCAGCCCGCATTTTCAATTCTTGACTCCTCATTTTCATATCGCGAAAGCCGGTCCATATCTTTAATCGCTGATAAAGAATCATTATAGTTCATATAATTTTTGCGATTTGTTTGGGTCGTGTTTCCTCTTACAAAATCATTATAGTTTACAGGATAATTTAAAAGCTGAAACACAGGGTCAAATGGCAGATGGCTTTGAATAAATTCTTCCGGCGGAACGTCGAAATATTTATAGTGTGGATCAAAGCTTATACTACCCACCCTGCCTGCGTCCCATGTAGGATCAAACAGTCCCCATTTCTTATCAACAAAAGCCACACACCATACGTGAGGTGCTCTGTCGAGGCTCCCGCCTTGTTTGGTAAAGCCTTGCACTGCAAAAGAATTAATGCCGCACTGGTTGGCAACGTCGGTAAAAATAGCGGCGAAGTTTTCACACACACCTCTTTTTCTGCGCAGCGCCCAGCTCACGCGTTCTTCATTGTCTTCATCCAGAATTACGTAGTGAATGCTATCTGCATCATATTTTATATTGGCTGTAAGCCATGAATAAATGGCTGAAATTTTTTTATCGCCAGAAGAATAGTGAGAATTGATGTAAGCCGCAATGCCTGCAGAAGAAGCTGTTTGGGAAGAAGGAATGTTGACATACATCCGTTCAGCGTCAAAATGATTTTGCGCACTTGTTGTCAGAACCATGAAAACAGCCGGAACAAAAATCGCAAGCAATTTCATCCTATAAAGTTAGAAATCGTTTTTTAAAATTTTTTTATAAAAATAAGCCCACAGTAAACAAACAAAAACAACGGATTTTTATTTTCTGTTTTGTGTATGTCATCAGGAATGAAAA
Source organism: uncultured Chitinophagaceae bacterium (assembly GCA_963814075.1). Lineage (GTDB taxonomy): Bacteria > Bacteroidota > Bacteroidia > Chitinophagales > Chitinophagaceae > Ginsengibacter. The sequence goes on from CAWFBO010000003.1 coordinate 83,989, forward strand.
TGCCTGTAGATCAAAGCGGCTTTTAATTTTCCAACGGTTTCTGCAAGTATCTTTTCGTCGAGGTCTTTAATTTTTTTAACTGACCTGTATTTCTTTAATAAAGTATCGGCCGAATTTTTACCGATTCCATTTATCGTTTCCAATTCGTTTACAAATGTGCCCCGGCTTCTTTGATTTCGATGAAAAGTAATTCCGAACCGGTGCACTTCATCGCGCACTCTTCTTATCAGTTTCAAACTTTCACTGTCCCACGGCAGTTTGATAGATTCTTTATCTCCGGGAAAAAATATTTCCTCCTCATTTTTTGCCAGGCCTACAACCGTGGTTTTTCCTTTTATCCCTATTTCTTCCAAGCCTTCTACCGCCGCACTCAATTGTCCTTTTCCTCCATCAATTATAATCAATTGCGGCAGCGGAATTTCTTCTTTCAACAGTCTTTTATAGCGGCGGCTTACTACTTCTTTCATGCTTGCAAAATCATTTATTCCGCTCACCGTTTTGATATTAAATCTCCGGTATTCATTTTTATCAGGCAACCCGTTTTTAAAATATACCATTGCGGCCACGGGAAAACTTCCCTGGAAATTTGAGTTGTCAAAACATTCAATGTGCGTGGGCAAAGAGGGAAGATGCAGGTCTTTTTGCAATTGAGCCAACACTTCTGTTTTTTCTTTTTCAGTTTTTCCTTCCAAACGAAGCATCTTCTTTCGCTTCATTTCGTCCATAAAATAATTTACATTCTTCTCTGAAAGATCCAGCAATTTCTTCTTATCACCTGCCTTAGGAATCGTGACAGTTATCCCTTCACTCTCAAATTCTATTTCAAAAGGCACTACAATTTCGGTGGCCTCGCTATTGAATTTTTCACGCAAATCAATAATTGCCAGGCTCAGAATTTCTTCATCCGTTTCATCTAATTTAGGTTCCAGTGAAATAGTATGTGTTTGGATAATGGTTCCATTTTGCACCATCAGGTAATTGATGTATGCGGTATCTTTTTCTCTCAGAATTGAAAACACGTCCACGTTGGAAAGTGTTTTGCTTACGATAACCGACCTTGCCTGGTAATTTTCAAGTCCTTCCAGTTTGGCTTTTATCATCGCCGCTTTTTCAAATTCCAATTGCTCAGAATAGAACTTTATATCTTCTTTGTAACGTTGAATAACAGGACCCAAATTCCCTTTGATCATTTGCCTCACCTGTTGCAGCCCTTCTTCATAATCTTCCTTCGATTGTAATGCTTCGCATGGACCTTTACAATTTCCCAAATGGTATTCCAGGCAAACTTTAAACTTCCCTTTTGAAATATTTTTTTCTGTAAGATTCAATTTGCAGGTGCGCAGGGGAATGAACTCTTTTATAAAATTCAAAAGGTCGCGCACCTTGCCCACAGAAGTAAACGGGCCCAAATATTCAGAGCCGTCGTTTATTTTATTGCGCGTTAAAAATATGCGCGGAAAAGGCTCATTTTTAATAACAAGGTATGGGTACGTTTTGTCATCCTTTAAATTGATATTGAATTTCGGCTGGAATTGTTTTATCAAAGAATTTTCAAGAAGAAAGGCATCCTGTTCGCTGTCTACAATTGTAAATTCAATACGATCTATCCTTTTAACAAGTTCGTAAGTTTTGTAGCCGGTAAAGGTTTTGGTAAAATAGGAACTCACCCTTTTCCTGATATTTTTTGCTTTACCTACATAGATCAATTCATTCTGCTCATCAAAATATTTGTAAATACCCGGTTGAGCAGGTATAGTTTTTACTATCGTCTGAAAAAAATCTGCGGTCATAAACTGAATCACATTTACTGCTAACGGCAATTAATCAAAGTCCCAAATCATTTTTTCTTCTTTTACCTCCGCCTGTTGCCCCGGAATTTGTTTGATGGTCCTGATGCTGTACCATTTGTTTACCAACCAGGTTAATTGAGTGGTAATATTTTGATCGGCTGAATCTTTTTCTTTAACCATGTATATCCTTTCTACAGAATTTGTTTGCGGATTCATATAAACATCCCAATGGGTAAGATTTATAGAATCCGGTAATCGTATTTTTGGATCATAGGAAAAAGTGTATGCATTGATCGTCTGATCAAGAAAGGAATTTTCTTTGAACAATGAATGCATACTTGCTGAATCAATTTCAGGAAAAAGAAATGGCCCCGCACCTTTCCGGATATCGGGCCTCTTTAGCCAGGTTGAATCTTTCTTTCCTTTTTCAGTAACTATCAGCAACGGAGTTACCGGCATAGTATCCAGATCTTTTAACTGCGCCCTCAAAAAACTGGTTACAGGGAAAATATTTACACTATCAACGGAAGCTTCTGTAGCAACCGGCGGGGCATTTTCAGCAGAATGACAAGCGCTAAAAAAAAGAAAACAAGCCGACAGGAGAAACAAAACTAATTTTTGCATGCGCAAAATTACAAATTAAAAAAGCCGTTGCAGGGTACGAAGCAACGGCTTTTAGAAAAAATCAGTTAAAAATTAAAAACGATGAACCTATGTTGTTTAATTTCTTATTTAGATATTCCAATTCTTATGCCATAATTTATTAAATGCTCTTTGGTAGGATAGATATTTTTGTAAGTTGAGAACAATTGATACCTGAAATCAGGACCCAAATGCCATTTGATTTTCTTACCAATCAGTGTAATGTAAGAACCGAAAAGACCATCAAGATTAGTCCTTCTTACGAGCATCGGATCGTTTACATAATACCTACCATCAGAAGAAACCAGGTATGCATCGTCTCTCAACACAACAGACGGTTCAAGCAACGAAGAAATATCCACGTGTATTTTTTCATTTCCCCAAAGGTTATATTGAACGCCCAAGGGAATCGATGCCTGAATGTTGTAATTAATTAAATTTATGTGGTCCTGGCTTTGACCGTTACCATAATGAGTGATATAGTTTTTAGAATAGGTGCCTCCCTTCTTATCATTCAATGTTAAAGTAGCAAAAGTGGGATGCACAAGATTGGATACATTATTATAACCGGAATAACTCAGATTAAGACCTGTAATGAACTTAAATTTTTTTGCAATTTTAAGACTCATTTCTGCTCCGGTTTCAACGCCAAATCTTGTGTTGTGTACCAACTTGAAAGAAGGTTGATTTGACAAAACAACGAGGGAAGAAGTATTATCCGAAGGCTGAATGGTTTTCCTATTAATTGAAACAGTGCTTATAGTCGGGTTTACATAAAACGTCCACTCTATCTTATTGTTCCTTTTCTTATGAAGTTTAAAAGCATCAACGGATGTATTCTGATTTAACACATTTTCATCTTTAAAATCTGTTTTGGCTTTGTTCCGCGATCTCGTAGTTAAATAAAGTGATTCTGGCGGCGGAGAAGCAAATATCTGGTAGGAAACGGGTATTGTCAGATCGTTTTTATACAATTCACTCTGTTGTAGTATTCCACGTTGGAGATTTGCTTCCGGTTCTTGTTGTTGTGCAAAAACAGGAATTTCATTTATTTGTTCGTTTACTGCAGCATTTGCGAAGGGCAGAACATTAAAGTTTTCCCCTTCGGCAGAAACACGATTTGAAGCCAATTGGTTCCTTGTGTTTAATTCAGATTTGCCTTTTTCGCCAGAATTATTTTTAACTATTGAAAGAGAAGATGATGAAATTTTACCGGAAGGAATTATATTTTTTGAATCAATTTTATCTTTTGTCGTATTGTTTGAACTATTACCATTTTTCAGGTCAATTTTTGAGGAATTGATTCTACCGGTATTTTGATCGGCAAACACTTCGCCGGCCTGCGGTTCATTTTGCCCTAAAGTATTGTTTACAGATGAAGTACTGTTTAGAGATTTGGCATTTGCATTAGCGAGATGGTCTGAATGGCCAGGAGAATTGTTCAGGCTACCAATTGTAACAAGGGTAATTAAAAAAACTATGGCAACAGTGATTGAGGGCCATTTACTTCCCGGATGTAAATTGTTGTAAATACCATTCCATATGCGCCTGGAAGGTATCATCTTAAATTGATCCGCATGATCTTTAAGAGACTGTTCAAAATCACTCATATCAAATCTTCTTTCCATTTTTCATACGTTTCAGTTAGTAGTGACAGAGATTTAATATCTACAAACAGATAGTTTTTATTTAATCGAAACCATTCTCATATTTTCTCTCGGTTTCTGCAATATCTTTTTCTTTATCAAAATCTCTTCCAGTAAGGCCCGCGCTCTCGTATATTGAGATCTGCTCGTGCTTTCTTCAATTTCCAATATTGTAGAAATTTCCTTGTGAGAAAATCCTTCAATTGCATACAAATTAAGTACCGTTCTATAACCAATCGGCAATAATCGTATACATTCCACCACTTGTTTTGCCTGAAGCATCGATGGAATATTATTATCGCTAATCTGGATACTCGATGCATGAATCAGGTCAACACTATCAGAGAACTTTTTATTTTTTTTCAAAATATTGATACAGGTGTGCACCACAATTTTCCTGATCCATCCTTCCAGCGCACCTGATCCCTTATATTGATGGATTTGAGAATATACCTTTATGAAACCCTCCTGAAGCATGTCTTCAGCATCTTCCCTGTTGCGGGCGTAACGATAGCAAACACCAAGCATGCGCGGACTAAACCGATTGTATAAAGCCTCCTGCGCAGTTGAAAGGTTATCAAGACAGCCTTGAAGCATTATCTCTTCTGTCATAGTTTGCTTGTTTAACCCTACTAAGATAGGACAATTTTTAACTTAAAATGCTGCATGAATAAAAGTTTGTTAAATAAAAAATAGAAATTTTTTAAAATATAACCGTTCTACAGCATTTTTTTTAATTTCCTCCTGAATTTCGAAGTAAATAGCAGCAATGCGATTAATAAGCGTCAATCAGTACTTTCCCAGTCATCTCCGAAGGTATTGGTAATTTCATCATGGTTAAAATAGTTGGAGCTACGTCGCCAAGTTTCCCTGGATGAATTTTTCCCCGCCATTCTTTGTCAATTATAAAAAACGGAACCAGGTTTTTCGTGTGTGCGGTATTGGGCGTTCCGTCTTCATTCACTATGTAATCCGCATTTCCATGATCTGCAGTGAGAAAAATGGTGTATCCGTTTTCCAAACCAGCTGTCACAATTTCTTCTACACAATGGTCAACTGTTTCTACCGCTTTTATAACTGCATCCCAAACACCGGTATGCCCCACCATGTCAGCATTGGCATAATTAAGACAAATAAAATCAGCCGATTTTTTTTTGATCTCGGGTAATAAAGCTTCTGTCACTTCATAGGCACTCATTTCGGGTTTCAGATCATAAGTGGCCACTTTTGGAGAAGGGATCATTATCCTGTTCTCCCCTTCAAAAGGAACTTCCCTGCCGCCGCTGAAGAAAAAGGTAACGTGAGGATATTTTTCAGTTTCTGCAATTCGTATCTGTTTTTTATGATTGGCCTGCAAAACTTCTCCTAAAGTATTTACCAGGTCATCTTTTTGAAAAATAATACGAATGTTTTTAAAAGTATGGTCATATAAGGTCATCGTTGTATAATCGAGCTTCAAAGGCTTCATGTCATACTCCGGAAATGCAGTTTGCGTAAGAGCCTCAGTAATTTCCCTGCATCTGTCTGTTCTAAAGTTGAAACAAATCACTGCATCGCCGTCCATCATTTCGGAATCAGGTCGTTTCAGCATTAATAATTGGTTTTAGGAATTCATCCGTTACATCGTTTTCATATGAAGTATTTATGGCAGAAAAAATATTGGTAGTCACTTCACCTTTCCTATGCACCAAAGCATCATAAGCTACTTTGATTCTTTCCCATCTTTTATCCCGGTCCATGGCATAGTACCGGCCTGTGATGGTTGCGATTTTACCGGTTGTTTTATCAAGGTGTTTTTGAAGATCTTCCAAAAAATTGATGCCACTTTTCGGATCGGTATCACGGCCATCAGTAAAAGCATGAATATATACATTTTCCAGTCCATGCTTTTTGCAAATGGTGGCAAGCGCTTTTAAATGATTAATATGAGAATGTACGCCGCCGTCACTTACCAACCCCATCAGATGCAAAGGCTTTTTGTTCTCTTTGGCATAATTTAAACTTTGAAGGAGTGCGGGATTTTTTTCAAACTCCCCATTTTCAATCGCTACATTTATTCTTTCCAGTTCCTGGAAAACCACACGTCCGGCGCCAAGGTTTAAATGACCAACTTCACTGTTTCCCATCTGCCCTTCCGGCAAGCCCACCGCCCTTCCGCAAGTAGTTAAAGTGGTATGTGGATATTTATCATAAAGAGAACTTACAAATGGTGTTTTGGCATTCTGAATTGCATCGCTTTCTTTTTTTTGCCCAAGGCCCCATCCATCCATTATTACTAAAATAACTTTTTTTGCTTCCATTTTTCAAAGCTAATTATTAGCGTTTATATAATTAAAAGAATTTACAAATCCTTTCATAATTTTACCAATTGGCACGTTTTTGGACTATTTTGGTACATAATTACTTTACACATTACTCTACATGAAAAAAATTTTACTTGCTGCTCTTGTAATAACTGCCTTTTCTTCATTCACTTACATTTCTTTTACCGAAGTGATCAATGCCATAAAATCCGGAAATGCCACTGAAGTCGCTAAATATTTTGATAATACGGTAGAACTCACTTTACCGGGAAAAAGCAGTTCTTTTAGTAAAAGCCAGGCTCAACTTGTATTACACGATTTTTTTAATCAAAATCCGGTAAAAAATTTCCAGGTACTTCATCAAAGCGAAAAGACCGGATCAGAATATTGCATTGGAAACTTAACGACAACTAACGGGGATTTTCGCACTACCATTTATATGAAACAAGTAGGAACTAAACAATTAATCCAGGAACTCCGGTTCGAAAAATAATCGCACCTAATTTTTTTGCAAAACTAAAAATCAGTTTTAATTGTTTGTTTACTGTCGGAAAGAAGTTAAACAATTGCAGCTTTTTTACTTTAATGCTTAAAGATGATCCACGATGAAATTAAATTTTTGAACGAATTTCTCTAATAATTTTTTACATTTCCGCCTGTTGGTAAGCCCTATAAGCAGAGATCATGTTTAAAAAAATTTCTTTAGTTATTCTTGCAATTTTATGTTCACGACTTTCCTTTTGCCAGTTTAATGATTCCATACATCATCATATTTCGTTCACATCAACCGGCGTTTATAACAAGACGAAAGATCTGAAATCCTTTGTTTTTAACAATACCGTTTCATTCGGGATCAATCAAAAAAAAATTGCATTTTATGCAGGCGGATCATGGATTTATGGCACTCAAAATAAACAGCTTTCCAATAATGACTTTGCTGCAGTCGCTAATATTGACTATTTGAAAGACGTACAGAAATTTTATTACTGGGGATTGGTAAATTACGACAACAGCTATTCCCTAAAAATAAATTATCGCTTTCAATTTGGAACAGGCGTTGGTTACACATTTATAAAAGAACCTAATTTAGATTTCGAAGTAAGTGACGGTTTTGTTTTTGAAACAAGTGACCTTACCGATCCTGTTATAGGAAAAGATGTATATCAGACTGTAAGAAATTCATTGAGAATGAAGTACCGTTGGTCGTATAACAAAACGTTCAGCCTGGAAGGGGCAGATTTTTACCAGCCATCGGTGATTTCTTTTGATGATTATATTTTAAAATTAAACAACACATTGTCAGTTAAATTAAATAAATGGCTTTCGATAGACGCATCCATGACTTATAATAAAATAAGCCGGACCAACAGGGAAAACCTTTTGCTGACTTATGGAGTAACGATTGAAAATTATTATTAAATAAAAATCAACCGGCTATTAATAATTATTTTTAACTATTGGTTTTTAATTGCTATGTGAATATTTAGTTGATTTTAAACCGCTCTATTACCCCTTCGTTTCTATAAATTTGTTCATGACCTTTTCCGAAGATTATCAAAACAAACTCCAGGAATTTATTGCAAGCGCACTTAAGGAAGATCTGGGCGACGGTGATCATTCCACACGGTCGTGTATAGACGCAACTGCAAAAGGAAAAGCAGTTTTAAAAATTAAGGAAAAGGGAATTTTAGCAGGAATAGATATCGCTGAAAAAATTTTCCTGTTTCTTGAGCCGGAATCTACTATAAAAAAATACAAGAAAGATGGTGATGAAATGGATTACGGAGATATAGCTTTTGAAATAAGCGCTAAAGTTTGGACCATTCTTTCCTGCGAGAGACTGGTGCTCAACTGCATGCAACGAATGAGCGGCATTGCCACGCTTACCAAACAGTACGCAGATAAGCTAAAAGGATATCACACGAAATTGCTGGATACGAGAAAAACTACGCCAAATTTTCGATTGATAGAAAAAGAAGCAGTAAAAATTGGCGGCGCGATTAACCACCGTTTTGGATTGTTCGACATGATCATTTTGAAAGACAACCACATTGATTTTTGCGGCGGAATTGAAAAAGCTATTAACAAAGCATACGATTATGTACAACACATAAAACCGGGATTAAAAATTGAAGTGGAGACCAGAAATATTGAAGATGTGAAAAAAGTAATGCAAACGGGAAAAGTGGATCGCATAATGCTTGATAATTTTTCCCCCGAAAAAATAAGGGAAGCTTTGAAAATAATCAATCACAGATTTGAGACAGAAGCAAGTGGCGGAATCACGTTAGAAAACATTGAAAGTTATGCTGCTACGGGCGTTGATTTTGTATCAAGCGGCGCAATTATACACCAGGCGACCAGCCTGGATTTAAGTTTAAAAGCAGAAATAACACAATAAATATGTCAAAGAAAAAGTTATATAGAAAAGGAGGAATTGTTTATTCAACTGCAGAGGATTTCAATTCTTTCAACGAAGAAGATACAGATGAGTTTTTACCACCAGATGAACAATTATTAGAGATCGTTCTTGATAAAAAGCACCGTAACGGAAAAGTGGTTACGATCGTAACAGGGTTTATAATGAAAGATGCTGAGATAGAAGCAATTGCAAAGAAACTAAAATCGTATTGTGGTACAGGCGGCTCGGCAAAAGACAACCAAATCATCATCCAGGGCGATCACGGAGATAAAATATTACAATGGCTTTTAAAGAATGGATATCGTAAATCACGTAAAATTTAATTTATTCAATTAACCAGTTTTAATAACTTTATCACAACCAAACAACCATGGTCTCAAAAATATCTGAAGGTGTTACCGTAAGCGTGGAAACTTTTTATCAACCTGAATACAGCAATCCTGTAAACAGCGAATACATGTTTGCTTATCGCATTACATTAGAAAACAATAATACATTCCCGGTACAGTTACTGAGGCGCCATTGGTATATTTTCGATAGCACTTCCGAGCATCGCGAAGTGGAAGGTGAAGGAGTGATTGGCATTCAGCCTGTCATCAATTCCGGAGAAAAATATCAATATGTAAGCGGCTGTAATTTGCGTAGTGAAATGGGAAAAATGCACGGAATGTACTTTATGGAAAACTTCCACAACAAACAAACATTCATCATTAATATACCTGCTTTTGAAATGATCGTGCCCACCAAGCTGAATTAGATCCTCGGCTTATATTTCGACTTATCATAAATTTCCCTAGGATCTGTTTTCATCAATTCGGCAAGGTTTGTTTCCGGATTTAGTTCCATAAACTTTTTTACAATTTGCAGCCCCGAAAAGGTTCCGATGTTTCCGGGTGCGCCTTCACCAAGTTCCTCAGTTTTAGGGCTTTCGCCAATATAGTTTTGAACAATGTTGTCATCGGTTTTATTTAAGAGATTGTTGTTCAAAAAGAAATCCCATATCACCGCTTCATTTTTTTCGGCATCATCCATTTGCTTTTTTGTATAACCCATGCACTCGTACTCGGGTGTGTTAGGCAGGAACCGGGTAAGTAAATACATTCGCCTTCCACGATCAACCATTTGTTCGATTAACGCTGCCCCCTTCACTTTTCGCGGGAACAGATCGTCTACAATATTTCTCATACAATTTACCGGAATGTGTTCTTTATCAAAGTTGTTTGATAAAAAATCAGGATATTCTTCAAGCCCTTCTGTACTGCGGTAAAACGAAAAATATTTTCCCATGTGAAGCTGCAATCCGATTCCAAGACTTTTAGTCGTAAGCACATCTCCCTGCACACCAAAAGAAGTTTCAAAATTAGCGTTGATAGGGCCAATGAATGTGATAATCGATTGGGGAATTTTATACTGAGGAAAATAATATTTAACAAATTTCAATCCTTGCTCGATTGATTTTGTCTCTTTATCAAAACTATTATAAAGTAATTCAGCAGAATCTTTTAAAGGTGTATAATCATGGATAAACATGCGGATCGCTGCATCTTCTTTATTTCCCGGCAGCAAAAGACTATCCAGGTCCAATCCTAAAATATTAGCGGTAAAAAGCGGTAAAAAATCCGGGTACTTTTGTAAAACAACTTTCATTGATTCTGCAACTTTGGTAGTATCCATTGCAAAAAAATCCTTTTCAAATCTTCTTGTTTCCAGGTTCACTTTTATGGATGAAACGTCGGGAATATTTTTGTTCCCGTTGCAGGAAACCAAAAGGGCTGCAGTAAACAAACAAACTAATAACTTTCTCATTCTCCAAATAAAAGCAAAAAATAAAGACAATTTTGTTAAATGAAGAATTCAGGTCATTTTATTCTGGCTTAATTTTACAAAATGAAAATTTTTCTTGCACAGCAGAATTATCACATCGGAAATTTTGAGAAGAATCTTGATAAGATTATCGAAGCGATCAATGTAGCGAAATCTCATAAGGCTGAACTTATTATTTTTAGTGAAATGAGCATCTGTGGCTATCCTGCTAAAGATTTTCTTGATTTCAAAGATTTCATTGACAAATGTTTCAATAGCATCGAAAAGATAAAACAGCACGCCGATACGATTGGCGTTATTGTTGGCTCGCCCGACCGCAACCCGGTAAGAGAAGGAAAAGACCTTTTCAATGCAGCCTTTCTTCTTTATGAAAAACAGGTAAAAGGCATTGCCCATAAAACCTGTTTGCCCAACTATGATGTGTTTGATGAATACCGATATTTTGAACCGGCTTTTACCTGGAATGTCATTGAGTTTAAAGGAAAAAGAATTGCACTTACCATTTGTGAGGACATCTGGAATCTTGGTGATAACCCGCTTTACCGTATTTGCCCGATGGACATTTTGATGGAGCAGCAGCCTGATGTGATGATAAATATTTCTGCGTCGCCTTTTGATTATACACATGCAGACGACAGAAGGGCCACCATAAAAGCGAATGTTTTGAAATATAAACTGCCGCTTATTTATTGCAACGCGGTCGGCAGCCAGACAGAAATCATTTTTGACGGAGTGTCATTGTGTTTTGATAAAGATGCCAATCTTTGCCACGAACTTTCACAGTTTAAAGAAGAATTGAAAGAAGTGAATTTGAATGACGATGGAACTTTTGATGCCCCGATCATAAGGCCCGCAAGCGAAGTTGCCAATGTGCTTTTGGAACCTTTGGAATTTACACCTTCGCTAAATATAAGCCAGGTTTATGATGCCATTGTTTTAGGCATCAAGGATTATTTTACAAAGATGGGTTTTACCAAAGCCATCATCGGAAGCAGCGGCGGAATTGACAGCGCGGTTACCATTGCGCTTGCCTGTGCCGCATTAGGAAAAGAAAATGTGAGAGCCGTTTTGATGCCTTCTGAATATTCAAGTTCGCATTCCGTTTCTGATGCGGAACAATTAAGCAAAACACTTGGAAATCCTTATGACATCATTCCTATCAAAAGTATTTTCGAAGCTTTTTTAACAGAACTGAAACCAGTTTTTAATAGATCTTCCTTTCAATATCGCTGAAGAAAATATTCAAAGCCGGACAAGAGGCAATTTGTTGATGTCAATTGCCAATAAATTTGGATACATCTTATTGAACACTTCCAATAAAAGTGAATTGGCCACAGGTTATGGAACGCTTTATGGCGATATGGCAGGAGGGATCGGGGTGTTGGGTGATTGTTATAAACAACAGGTTTACGAACTCGCAAAATATATCAACAGGGAAAGGGAAATTATTCCTGAAAATATCATTACTAAAGCGCCTTCAGCAGAATTAAGGCCAGGTCAAAAAGACACTGACAGTTTGCCGCCGTATGATATTCTTGATGAAATTTTATACCAGTATATTGAAAGAGTACAAGGTCCACATGAAATAAAATCAATGGGATTTGATGCAGCTTTGGTTGACAGAATTTTGAAATTGGTAAACAGAAATGAATATAAAAGAAACCAGTTTTGTCCCATCATCCGCATTTCTCCAAAAGCTTTCGGGACAGGCAGAAGAATGCCGATTGTAGGAAATTATTTAGATTAGGATCTAAAATAGAAATTCGGATTATTTGTGTGTTTACTGCAGATGTAATGTTAATTCAAGAGGTTTTTAAGAAGATAAAAAGTAAATTGCTTAACTCATTTTTATAAAAATTTTATGGAAGCATATATAGTAGCAGGATACAGGACAGCGGTTGCAAAAGCCAAACGCGGCGGTTTTCGTTTTTATCGACCGGATGACCTTGCCGTAGATTTAATAAAAGGATTACTGGATTCTGTTCCTGAATTAGAAAGCAGCCGGGTAGATGACCTGATCGTTGGAAACGCTGTGCCTGAAGCCGAGCAAGGCTTGCAGATCGGAAGAATGATAAGCGTGAGAGCGCTGGGAATTTCAGTGCCGGGAATGACAGTAAACCGTTATTGCGCCAGCGGCTTAGAAACTATTGCTATTGCAACGGCAAAAATCAGGAGCGGAATGGCCGATTGTATTATTGCCGGTGGAACGGAAAGCATGACAATGGTGCCTACTTCAGGATGGAAAACTGTGCCGGCTTATTCGGTTACTTCAGAAACGCCCGACTATTATTTAAGTATGGGATTAACGGCGGAAGCGGTTGCAAAAGAATTTAATATCTCACGCGAACAGCAGGATGAATTCAGCCTTCATTCACATCAAAAAGCTTTGAACGCCATAAAAAATGGCTATTTCAAAAACGGCATTCTTCCTATGCCTGTAGAAGAAATTTACCTGGATAAAAATTTAAAAAAGCAAAAGAAAACTTTTGTGGTCGATACGGATGAGGGAGTCCGTGCAGATACCTCATTAGAAGCGCTTTCAAAGCTAAAACCCGTATTTGCTGCAGGAGGTACGGTTACAGCAGGCAATTCTTCTCAAACAAGCGACGGCGCTGCTTTTGTAATTGTGATGAGCGAGAAAATGATGAACGAATTAAAACTTAAACCCATTGCCAGACTGGTCGCCTGTGTAAGCGCCGGCGTTCATCCGCGGGTTATGGGAATTGGACCTGTTGAAGCGGTACCAAAAGTTTTAAAACAGGCAGGCATGAATCTTTCACAAATTGATTTGGTAGAATTGAATGAGGCTTTTGCTTCACAATCCGTTGCCGTAATAAAAACATTGGAACTCGATCCCCAAAAAGTAAATATTAATGGTGGCGCCATTGCTTTAGGCCATCCGCTTGGTTGTACTGGCGCAAAACTTACTATTCAAATTATCAACGATCTAAAAAGATTGAATAAAAAATATGGCATAGTCACCGCTTGCGTTGGCGGTGGCCAGGGAATTGCAGGAATTATTGAAAATCTGTAAAATTTATTGGTTTACTTGAAAATCAAAATTTCAAACTCATTCCCACCGCAATCTGCGATTTTAATTGCAATCCCGGTGAATCGTGATTCGGGCCAAAAAGTTTTACATCGTCATCATAAATAAGATCAAGGCCTACACTCGCAGTTAGCACTTTAGACACTTTGGCTGCAAACATATTATTCATCAATACATCAATATTCTGAGGATTGTGTTCGTAATTTGAAAACAAGTCCAAACGCCCTTTATAGGTTATCGTCTTTGACAAATCTTTCAAATAATTAATACTAACAAATGCTCCTATTTCATTTTTGCTTTTCTGTCCCGGAGCGACGCCATAGGCGCCTTTCGCAGATAAACTGTCATCCCTAACGATCGTCCACCGCGAGGTAATTGGCGAAACAAAAATAGATAGTCCGTCGGCGGGTTTATAATCCAACCCGAGACTTAATAAAACGTAACCAGGCGCTAAAAAGTTAGAAAGAAGATCTTTCGTTCCATCTTTGTTGTAGTTATAGCCTTTTGAAAATTGCGAACGGAAATTAAATAAAGCTGATAAGCTTAATTTAGGGGCAATTTCATATCCTGCCTTAGTTAAAAGATTGATCCGGTCATCATTCTTCCTGGTACCCTGGCTGGTAGTATTTACTAATCCATAATTAAGATCAAGGGTGTTATCCCAACTGTATTTACCTTTTGTATAAAATGCAAAAACGCCTAAATAAGTATTCAACGAGAACGAAAAATCATCACCACCTGCAGCCCAGTTACTCTGGCTTCCCTGGGCGAGATTAAGGTCTAATTGACCGCCGGTATTCCAGGTTTTACTGCTGTCAATTGTTTGTTTTTTCACATCCTGGGTTGCATCATTTTGCAATCCTTTTACCGTTTGATCCTGGGCAAAAGAATTAAAATGTAAAGCCATAAAAAGAAGGAAAAGGGTGGATGAAAATAATGATTTCATAAAGTATATATGGTTTTAGATTAATGCAAAAGTAACGAGATAAAACCAAGTGCTTTATAAATACTGAAGTACGTTTTATAAAAATGATTATTTTTATAAGCCGAAAAATTAAAAAAAGAATACTATGGACGAATTGATCCAAAAATTGCAAACCAATCACGGACTTTCTGCAGAAGAATCACATAAAATATTAAGCACCATCGCTGATTATCTTAAAGAAAAATTTCCGATGGTTGGTGGCGCTATAGATAATCTTTTTCAATCTGGAACGACACCCACAGGACCTGGCACTACGCCGGAAGACGTTCAATCGACTGTTGCCGATCCTATCAATGATAACAGCGATCTTATGGATAAAATCTCAAAATTTATTCCGGGCGCAAATGATGAAAACATTGAGGACTTTGCCAAAAAAAATCTGAGCGGGCTCTTCGGGGGAGATAAAGACAAGTAGGTCTTTATCGCAAAACTTCCCTTGCAATAACAATTTTTTGAATTTCACTTGTGCCTTCGCCTATTGTGCACAACTTGCTATCCCTGTAATATTTTTCAACAGGAAAATCTTTTGTGTATCCGTAACCGCCGAAGATTTGCACGGCATCTGTGGAAACCTTCACCGCCACTTCACTTGAATAATATTTGGCCATCGCCGCTTCTTTTGTAACGCTTTCTCCCCGGTTTTTTAAATCGCATGCCTGGTCAATCAGCAATTCTGCAGCTTTAATTTCGGTTGCCATGTCAGCCAGTTTAAAGGAAATTGCCTGGAAATCTGAGATCGGTTTTCCAAACTGGTATCTTTCTTTTGAATATTGAACCGAGGCTTCATAAGCCCCTTTGGCAATTCCAAGTCCAAGGGCAGCAATTGAAATTCGTCCTCCATCCAAAACTCCCATCGCTTGCTTAAATCCATCTCCCACAGCGCCCATTCTTGCTGAGTCAGGGATCCTGCAATTGTCAAATATCATTTCAGCCGTTTCGCTGGCGCGCATCCCAAGTTTATTTTCTTTTTTTCCTGCGCGAAAACCTTCCGTTCCACGCTTTACAATGAATGATGTAGAATTGTCACGGGTTCTCGGTTCTCCAGTCCTGCAAATTACTACAGCAACATCGCCGCTTTTTCCATGAGTGATCCAGCTTTTTGTTCCGTTGATCACCCATTCGTCTCCGTTTTTTTCGGCTACGCACTGCATATTTCCTGCGTCGCTGCCGGTGTTAGGTTCTGTAAGTCCCCACGCTCCGATGTACTCTGCAGAAGCCAGTTTTGGCAAAAATTCTTTCTTTTGTTCTTCGTTTGCAAATGCAAGAATATGTCCTGTGCACAAGGAATTGTGCGCGGCATAAGAAAGCCCGATCGAACCGCAGACTTTGGCAATCTCCTGGATGGCAGTGCTGTACTCAAAATAACCAAGCCCGCTTCCTCCATATTCCTGCGGTACCAAAATTCCCATGAGGCCAAGTTTTCCTAACTCTTTTAAAATATGCACAGGAAATTCCTGGTTTTCGTCCCATTCCATCACGTGTGGCCTGATGTATTGCTCCGCAAATTGTTTTACCGTTTCGGCTACCTGAGTCGTTAATTCATTTTTGGCAAAGTCCATAATTTATTCACTTTTGTGAGTTTGCAATTTAGAATGAATAAAATAATTATTTATTTTCTTTAATTTGACCCAAGCAACCGTTTGTTTCTAATCCTTGAATGCTGTTTAAAAAGCAAAACAAAAATCATTCTTATTTCTTTGTTTACTGGTAACTGAAAAGATTTTTATTAAAAATAAAACCGGGCAAAAGCCCTATGATGCAATAAGAAAAATAAAAACCAGTTTTAGTTATCGGTTTACTGAAAGTATTTATTCAACAGACAGGTAGGGAGAAACTTTATTAAAAAATGCGTCATCGATCGTCATGATTTTTTTCAGGTCGTCCACAGAATTGAAATTTCCGTGTTGCTGCCTGTATTCAAAAATCGCATTGGCCATATTAAAATTAATGTATGGATGAGCTTTCATTTCATCAATTGTGGCTGAATTAATATTAATCTTTTTTATTGTTTTACTGTTAAGAACTAAATATTTTTTTATTTTTTTGAAGGTTGAATCGGGGAGATTATAAGTCTGCGCAACCTGGTCAACAGAATAAAAACCGCCCAGCTTTTTCCTGAAAGCAATTATTCTTTTTGAAAGAACGGTTCCAATTCCCGGTAATGCAATAAAATCGGAGGAACCGGCATCATTTATATCGATTGGCTGAATGATGTGTTTGTTTGAATACGTTTTGGCTTCGGCAAATTTATTTTTATTAAAAGAAGATTCTTTTTTAACCTCATTGATCGTAACATAAGGAATCAGCCTGTTTGCATCGGCTTCACTTAATCCGTAAATCTTTTTTATGTCTTCGGGTTGGTAGAATCTTCCTCCTTTTGCAATATAATTTTGAATAGTTTGAGCGGTTCTTTTCCTTATTCCAAGCCTTATCCAATCGTTTTCAGACGCAGTATTCGGATCAAAATAAAACGCTTCTTTTTTTACAGGTTCTTCTTTTTTATAGGAAGGCGTATAATCATCATAGTTATTCGTCTTCTTTTTTTGAATAACTATTTGAATGTAAAGAATCTGCTTTTAAGGCTGCAATCGCCTTTTCAAACTCAGTTGTATTTAGGGGTTCGTCTTTTACAAAAAAATGAAAGAATTCAGGCAGAAGAGATATGAAAAAAATCGAAAGAACAACTATCAAAATTCCTTTTCTTTCTTTTTTGGTAAAGCTGAAATATTCTTTGAATAATTGCCACATGCAGTTGGTTTTTTGTAAGATAACAAAAAACTGAATATGAAGGAAGCAAAAAGTCTAAGTGATTATTTGGAATCTTGTGCAGTATTCTTTTCTTCAGTAAATAATTTTTCGGGCCTCATTTGTGGGAACAGTAATACATCCTGTATCGAGGGCTGATTGGTGAACAACATGACCATCCTGTCAATCCCAAAACCAATGCCGCTTGTGGGCGGCATTCCGTATTCAAGTGCTCTTAAAAAATCCTGGTCGATATACATTGCTTCGTCATCACCACGTTCCATTAATTTTGATTGCTCTTCAAAGCGTTCTCTTTGTTCTATCGGATCATTTAATTCGCTATAAGCATTGGCAATTTCTTTTCCGTTAACGATAAGTTCAAAACGCTCTACCAGGCCCGCTTTTGAACGATGCTTTTTAGTGAGCGGGCTCATTTCAACCGGGTAATCAATAATAAAAGTTGGTTGGACAAAATGTTCTTCGCATTTTTCAGAAAAAATCTCATCGATCAATTTGCCTTTACCCATTGTTTTATCTGCGTGTATGCCTAACTGTTGACATACCTGCCGCAATCCTTCTTCATCTTTGTTACTTATGTCAATGCCTGTATATTCTTTAATAGCATCATACATACTGATTCTTTTGTAAGGCGCTTTAAAATCAATTTCTTTATCGCCGTTCATTACCACAGTAGTTCCATTTACAGCCAGGGCCGTTTTCTCCATCAATTGTTCTGTAGTTTCCATCATCCACAAATAATCTTTATAAGCCACGTAAAATTCAAGTACGGTAAATTCCGGGTTGTGAGTTCTGTCCATGCCTTCATTTCTGAAATTTCTGCTGAATTCATACACCCATTCAAAACCGCCGACAATCAGTCTTTTTAAATAAAGTTCGTTGGCAATACGCAAATAAAAAGGAATGTCCAATGCGTTATGATGTGTTTTGAAAGGACGAGCAGCAGCGCCGCCGGGAATGTTTTGTAAAACCGGTGTATCCACTTCAAGAGCGCCACGTTCATTTAAAAAATCCCGGATGGCGTTCATCATTTTGGTCCTTTTTATGAAAATTTCTTTCACGTGCGGATTTACAATAAGATCAGCGTAACGCTGCCGGTAACGAAATTCTGCATCAGTCACTTCATCAAAAGTTTCGCCATCTTTTTCTTTTACAACAGGCAAAGGTCGCAGCGACTTTGATAAAATTTTAAATTCTGAAACGTGGATAGAAGTTTCACCGGTTTTAGTAGTAAAAACATAACCTTTTACCCCAATGATGTCGCCAATATCAATTAGCTTTTTCCATACAATGTTGTAAAGTGTTTTGTCTTCCTCTTTGGCAATATCATCTCTTCGCACATATAACTGAATCTTTCCGGTTGAATCCTGCAACACAGCAAAAGAAGCCTTTCCCATATCCCGAATGCTGAGCACACGGCCTGCAATACATACATCAGCAAAATCGTCTTTGTTCTCATCGCTCTTATAATTATTTTTTATAAAAGCTGCAGAAGTATTTACAGGGTATAATTCTGCGGGAAAAGGATCAATTCCAAGTTTAGAAAATTCTTTTAATTTTTCCCTGCGTATAATTTGCTGTTCCGAAAGATGTTCAGTATTCATATAAATCAATAAACATTGCCATTGAAGCAATCAATTCAATAAAATTTTTGCAAAGGTAAACTTTTGCATCCTCAACAGAAACAGGTAACAAAAAGGGATGGAGGTGACATAGAAAGTCCCTGTCCGGCGACTGAGGATAAAACAAACAAAAAAATGCACTTCTCACATTGAGAAATGCATTTTTATTACTAATTCATCAATAATTTTTAATGGAAATGAAAAATTCCATTTTCCAAAGCAACTTTCTTCACCTTTTTTTCAATTCTTCAATCTCCCTTTCCAATTTTACAATTGTTGCATTTATATTACTCAAACGTTTACCGTTTTTTGATATTTTAAACGTGGGATGAACAGTTTTTAATTCCTCTTTATAGCCTGCTAATTGTTCTTTAAGGGTTTTTAACTTGCCTGCAACTTCATTATTTCTAACGGGTCTTGCCATAATTTATTTTTTTGATACAAAGTATGAAATTAAATTAAAAAAAGTCGATCGTGCAAAGAAAAATATTTTTATATTGATTTAGTTTTAACTTGCATATCAATAAGTTATGTATAGTTTGTTTTGAATAAATCATAAGGAAAATAGCAATATTATAACAGTAATTAAAATAGGCAGAAAACGCGTGGCGAATAGGATTAATCGTAATTTTGCATTCTTTCCAATATGAGCGACGAAATAAAACATGAATGTGGCCTTGCTTTTATCAGGCTACGCAAACCTTTCTCCTATTACCGTCAAAAATATGGTACCGTACTTGTACGGCTTAAACAAGCTGTATTTATTGATGGAAAAGCAACACAACCGCGGCCAGGATGGCGCCGGTATAGCTGCTGTAAAATTAAATACAGAACCCGGTTACCCCTTTTTACACAGGAACAGAAGCGTAGCCAACCAGGCTATTGCTGATCTTTTTCAGCAAATAGGAAACCAGGTGAATGAAATCAAAAAGTATCAACCCGATATTGAACAACATCCCGGCCTGATGAAAGGGCATATTGACTTTTTGGGTGAACTACTGCTTGGTCATTTACGCTACGGTACACAGGGAAAAAACAACATTGAGTTTTGCCATCCTTTTATAAAGAGAAATACCATCCCTGCGCGCAATCTTGCCCTTGCGGGTAATTTCAACCTGATCAATAAAGATGAACTTTATTCAATAATAAACAGTCCGAGAAGCGGGCAGGATCGCGAAAGTGACCTTGGAGCGATGATGGAAATGATTCAACATTTTTTGATAAAAGCAGATGAAGCTTCCCCTGATGGTGTTGATATTGCTGCGGTTTTAAAGAGGTCGGTTCCCTTTTTTGACGGAGGATTTACATTTGGCGGCCTCACGGGTGATGGGAGCGCTTTCGTTGTAAGAGATGCCCATGGTATTCGTCCTTGCTATTATTACATTGACGATGAAGTAATTGTTGCAGCAAGCGAACGCGCTGCCATAAGAACTGCGTTTAACGTGGGCGAAAATGCGGTAAAGGAATTAATGCCGGGAAATGGGTCTGATCGTTAGGCCTGACGGAGAATTTTCCATTGAACAAATTCTTGAGCCCAAAGAAAGAAAAGCCTGCAGCTTCGAACGAATTTATTTCTCCAGGGGCAGTGATGAAAAGATTTATCGTGAAAGAATTGCACTTGGTTACCATTTGAGTGAAAGGGTACTTAAGGCCGTAGATTACGATTTGAAAAATACCATTTTTTCTTTTATTCCCAATACGGCCGAAACTGCTTTTTACGGAATGGTAAAGGGCGCGCAGGATTATCTCAATGAAATAAAAACCGAAAGAATATTAAGCTGGGGAAAAGACTATGACGCTGAGAAACTAACGGAGATGATTAATCGAAAAGTGCGGATGGAAAAAATTGCGATAAAAGATGTGAAATTCGCACTTTTATTACCGAAGATCTCAGCCGGAACGAAATGGTGCAGCACGTTTATGACATCACTTATGGAACTGTCAGAAAAGGAATCGATACATTGGTTGTAATTGATGATTCGATTGTAAGAGGCACCACGTTTCGTGAAAGTATTATTCGGATGCTTTCTCGCCTTGAACCTAAAAAGATCATCGTTGTTTCTTCTGCTCCGCAAATAAGATATCCTGATTGTTACGGAATTGATATGAGTAAGTTCGGCGAATTTGTGGCTTTCAAAGCCGCTATGGCATTAATAAAAGAGAGAGGAATGGAACGGGAATCTAAATGCCTTTTTGAAAAGTGTAAGGAACTAAAAAGAAATAACCAATTACATACGCACAAAACATTGTTCGGGAGATTTATAAGCCTTTCTCATTAGATGAAATTGACAAAAAAATTGCTGAATTGATCACCCCTCCGGAAATAAATATTCCTGTCGAAGTAATTTATCAAACCATTGAAGACCTGCACGATTGTTGCCCTACCAATTTAGGCGACTGGTATTTCACCGGCAATTACCCAACCCCAGGTGGAAATCGCGTGGTGAATAAAGCTTTTCTAAACTATATGGAAGGCAAGAATGAAAGAGGTTATTAAAATAATGAATAAAGATTATTCAGTTATTTTGATTACCCGTTGCTAAAAGAAAATTCTTTTACTCATAAATTATCGGATCATGGTCAAAGAAGATAAAGAACCATATTTTATCGGAATTGATATAGGCACAGGGAGTACAAAAGCCATAGCCATCAACATAAAGGAACAATTGTTGCAGATTCTCAATTATATTATTCAACTACAAATCTGCATCCCGGTTATTCAGAACAAGATCCCGAAATTGCTATGAAAAGCATTTGCTGATTGTATAAAAAAGATTGTGGAAGAAGTAAAATATATACCGGTTTCAATCAGCCTCAGCAGCGCAATGCATGGAGTGATCGCATAAATAAACAAACATAAGCCTATCACTTTTTTAATAACATGGTCTGATACAAGGAGTGAAGAAATTGCAGAAAGAATACGTACTTCCGGAGAGCAGAAAGTATTTACCGAACAACCGGAACGCCGATCCACCAATGTCTCCGCTTTGTCAAGATCATCTGGCTAAGAGAAAACAGCCTTCAGTTTTTAAGATGCGTTTAAATTTATATCGATCAAGGAATACATTTGGTACAAATTGTTTGACGTGTATGAAATTGACCATTCTATCGCTTCTGCTACAGGGCTGTTCAACATTATAAATTTAAATGGAATGATCCTTCACTTCAATTATGCCAGGATAAAAAGTGATCAACTTTCCGAAGCCTGTTCCCACAAAATTTACAAGAAAAAATTATGGAATCTGCGATGTTAGAATCGATGGGAATTTCTCATGGAACTTCATTCTGTATCGGTGGCAGCGATGGCTGTATGGCCAATTTAGGAAGTTATGCAATTGAGAAAGGAACCGCGGCTTTAACCATTGGAACAAGTGGTGCAGTAAGAATTGCCAGCCCAAAGCCGATCTACAATTTTAAAGAGAATGATCTTTCAATTACGTGATGGACGAAAATACTTTTATATGCGGAGGCCCTGTAAATAATGGCGGAAACATAGTTCAATGGCTGTTTTAAAAGTTTTTTGAAATTGAAAAAGCGTCAGAAAAAGATTATCACAATCTTTTCCAAAAATAGATTCCGTACCTGCCGGAAGCTGAAAGGCTTGATTTTTCTTCCTTATTTATATGGTGAAAGAGCGCCGATATGGGACGGCAGATCAAGCGGCGTTTATTTTGGAATAAAGCCTTTCCATACACATGGAATATTTTTTGCGGGCGGCGTTGAAGGCATTTGTTATTCTTTGAACCAGGTGTTAGAGACGTAGAATCATCAACCGAAAAAATTGAAAAACTGATTGTAGGAGGAGGTTTTATCAATACAAAAAAATGGATCAAAATATTCGCGGACATTACGGGGAAAAAAATATTTGTAATAGAAACTGAGGATTCTTCTGCAGTTGGCGCAGCATTGTTAAATATGAAAGCGATGAATGTAATTGATAATTATGATGCATTTAAGCCGCCTGTAAATGAAATAATAAAACCTAAGTGGTTAAAATCACAAAAAGCACGAAGAGAATTTTGCCATTTTTAAAAATCTTTATCCCGCTCTTAAAAGACGAAATGCATCTGCTTTATCAAAATAATAATTGATGAAAAAAGTTGGTTTACTGCCAGGCATTTTCTAAAAATCTTACCCAGTTTTTATACATGATATTATCAATATCATCTTCGGAATAACCTCTCTCTTTTAAAATTTCCGGAATTTTTTGAAGGTCTGCAATCGTGTTTAAATCAGCCGGGCATTGCTCTGTGCCAAAAGCGCCATCCAAATCCGTTCCTATTCCTGAATGCAAAGAATTGCCGGCAAGTTGACAGACATGATCAATATGGTCAATTACGGTTGAAATAAAAACGCCTTCTTCTTTCGGTTTCGATTTTCCACGATTCCCAGTTTGGTTTTAACATCCATGCATCAAAAGCACCACCAATTACAGCACCGCGCTCAATCAACGCTTTGATTTGTTCATCAGAAAATTGCCTGTTGTGTGGCACAAGTGCGCGGCAATTATTATGACTTGCCCAAACATGGCCATTAAAATTTTCCAACGCTTCCCAAAAACTTATGTCGCACAAATGAGTAGCGTCTAAAATAATATTTAGCGCTTCCATTTCTTTCAGCAATTCACGGCCTTTATTTCCAAGCCCGCCTTCAGAATCTGTTCCAAATGCATAGACACCCGGTCCATAATGTGCCGGGCCAAGTGCGCGTAAACCATTTTCATAGGTTTTTTCCAGATACTTCATATTCACAATGGAATCTGCACCTTCAAGACTGAAAATATATCCTACAGGCAATTCATTTGTATTTACTGTTTTCCCAATCGATAAGATGCTTATGCAACGAATTGAGATCATTTATTTGTCGTCATTTCTCCCGCATCTTCCATGGTTTTATACCAGGCAAGTTGACCTTGTGTTTGCGCCCACGCTTGTTCCTGCGAATTCCATCCGGGCAAAGGGCTTCCGGGCTTTACAAATCTTGCAATAAGTGTTGCCACACAAATACCGATTTTCCCTTTGCGCATTTCCGGAAGAGAAACAGTGCCGTTGCCTCTATCCGGCTTATCATTCATTCCTTTTTCTCTTTCGCGTATATGCATCACCGTTTGAGTAAGATCACGATTCCATTCCATCGCATTCATACTAAGATCAAGGTGCGCATCAAAAATCAGATCGGACATTTATGTGTTTTGTTTAGATGTGTTTTGAAGAGGTTAAGTCTGTTTAAATAGTGATTTTTTTCTTTCGTGCTATCAATTTTCCATTGATCAATAACGGCTCCTTTCTCAATAATATTTGCCTCGTCGTATAAAGCCACAGTCGGGCAAATGTGATAAGGAACGCCATATAAAATGTCTCCAACTTTTATCTTTTCCGTATCTTTTACTTCAATCACCAAATGCTCTTCACTTTGGGATTTCACTTCATAATCTTCCAAATTCAAAAAGAAAATTCTTTTTGAAATCGGGTTTTCAGCTGCAACAGATTTATGTCCGAGATCAGTTGTAATAATTCCTTTTGCTGGTTTTGAGATAACTCTTGTAATTAAAACTGCGGCAAACTCAAAAGGTTGTTCAGCCAATAAAGAATCATATCCATAGTCCCAAAGCAAACAAGTTCCGGGGCTGCAATATTCTTCTTTGTTTAAAGCATGAACCGTGAATGTAGGTGTTCCACCTGCGATAATTTTTACTTCATCCAATTTAAATTCCGAAAAGATTTGTTTCGCTATTACTGCATTTACTTTTTCAAAGGCTTCTTCTACTATTTGTTTTCTTTTCTTCGAAATTTTCATCACGAATGTGTCCGTCATAGATATGCAAGTCCTTTGAAATCAATATTGGCAATTTTTCCAAATCTAAAAACAAATCAAAAAGTTTTTCATCGGGTGCAATTCCCGTGCGATGCATTCCCGCATCAACATCAATATAAACATCGGCAACTTTTATTTTCGTTTGCAAACGAGATTATTCAACAATTCAGCCGATGCAATATTATCAACCAAAGAAGAAAAAATAGTGGCTAGGAAATTTTTTTATTAAAGAAAGAAATCTTGTTGCTTTGGAAAAATTGAGCTGGTATGCCAATAAAATATTTTTCCGCGCCTGCATTTGCCAGCATTTCTGCTTCTGCAATGGTGGCACATTTTAATTTTGAAATACCTGCATCAATTTGCATCTTCACAATTTCGGCCATCTTGTGCGTTTTCACATGAGGTACCAATCTGTGCTGCATTGCCTGCAATTTCGATCATCGTTTAACGTTGTTGCGACACGATTTTTATATATCAATAAAGCAGGAGAATCAATTTCTTCGATATCCTTCAATTCATACCATTGTTTTTCAGGCATTTCTTTCAATTTCAATTTCCGTTACTGATTCGGTAATAACTACGTCATCTGCGTTTTCGTAAAGTTCAAAAATAGCTTCAATTTCAACAGAAATATTGTCGGGCAAAGAACCCATTCCTACAGCACTGCGAACGCCCACACCATTTTCACTTCCCCAAACTTCTGCAAACAATTCACTGCAACCGTTGATGACAAAAGGATGCTTTTCAAAATTTAAAGTGCAGTTTACCATCCCAAAAACTTTTATTACTCTTTTTATTCTGTCAAGGCTTCCGAGGCCGGCTTTTAAAGTAGCTAAAATCGTTAAACCGGTTTGACGCGCTGCAACCTTTGCTGCATCTGCGTTTATATCGTATCCAACTTTTCCTTTTATTAATATTCCTTCTTCCAAAACAGGTCCGTGGCCGGAAACATAAATTAAATTATCCTACCCGGAGCAATGGTTTATAAACCCCGGCGGGTTTTGGCGCAGGTGGCAAAACCAAGTCCTGATTTTAAAAGATTTTCTTCCGGAGTTTGTGACATACAACTTTTTTTAATTTTCAATGTAAAGGCCGATAAAGATAAAATGTTTTAAAAGAATTATGGTGCCAAAGGATTGACTAAACAGATAATATTTCGCTTCAATCTTTCTTATCTTCATCGGCCTTTTTTCTAAATCATGTTTAATACTATGTTAATTGACCAGGCAAAAAAAACGTTGAAGCTTGCTTTCCCTATTATCTTGGGAGAAGTAGCCCAAATGATGCTTGGCATTATTGATACAGCAATGGTAGGCGCGGTAAATTATAAGCAACTTGCAGCGGCAGCGTTGGTAATGAGTGTGATCAACATTCCTTATGTTTTTGGAATAGGAATTACGATTTCTGTTTCCCAAATGGTTTCCATGGCACATGGAAGAAGAGACGGAAAACTGGTAAGCCATTATTTCTACAATGGTTTTTGGCTTTGTGCTTTTTCAGCAGTAGCGATTTCGCTAGCGATCGAACTAAGCAGAAATATTGTTTTTCACCTTGACCAGGATCCGGAAGTTGCCACATTGGCTTTGCCCTATTTGCAAATAATGGGTTGGTCGGTAATTCCAATGATCTTATTTCTTGCCCTTAAAGCAATTCACTGATGGGTTGGAATTTACTAAAACAGCCATGATGCTTTCGCTTGCGGCGCTTCCGATAAATGCATTTTTAAACTGGCTTTTTATTTACGGAACCTGGGGATTTCCGAGGATGGAACTTATGGGCGCAGGATGGGCTACATTGATCACAAGAATTTTTATTTTTATGGTTCTCGGTTTAATTATTTTAAATCATAAAACTTTCAGAAGATATATTGCAGTAAGAAGCATCGTTTGGAAACTGAGATGGAGACATTAAAGAACTTGTTGCACATCGGAATTCCAAGCAGTTTTCAAATTTCGATGGAAGCCGGTGCTTTTGCTGTTTCAGGGATATTGATAGGAACACTTGGTGCCGTTGAACAGGCCGCACACCAGATCGCTCTTAGTTGCGCCTCTTTAACTTTTATGGTTTCAATGGGATTATCGCAAGCGGGTTCAATACGCACGAGCAATTCATTTGGAAGAAATGATAAAAATTTGATTCGGGTTATTGGAAAAAGCACGATTGTATATGGCGTTGATTTACGGAGCGTTTTGTGCAATCATTTTTATTCTATTGAGAAACCAATTGCCTCTGATCTTCAATGGAAATACAAAGGTGGTACAAATGGCTTCATATTTACTTTTATTTGCTGCCTTATTCCAGATTTCGGACAGCACGCAGGCAGTAAGTGCGGGTTTCTTGCGTGGAATAAAAGATGTAAAGGTTCCTACTGTTTTTATTGCGGTTGCTTATTGGGCTGTTGGTATTCCTGTTGGTTGCCTCCTCGCATTTTATTTTAAAATGGGTGCTGCAGGCATCTGGACAGGATTTATTTCCGGCCTCACTTTTTCCGCCACTTTTTTAACTTTTCGGTTCAAAAAATGGATGGCTAAAAATCAAAGAATTTCGCGTGGTGTTTAATTTTGCGATCACAGTTGTACAAAGAAATATTTCAAGTAATTAAATTTCGAATTATCCCAAAAAATTTTTTGTTGATGCAGCGAAAAAGTATCGTATTTATTCCCAGGCTTTTGCTGCCTTTTTTTCGTCCAGAATAGATTTTTGTTTCGCTATTTCATCAGATTGTTTAACCTGGTCTGCTTTGTTTTTTGCAAGATCATCCTGGTAATCTTTTATTTTCTTTTCCAATTTAGCCTGGTCATCCTGCAGGTTTTTAAGTTTTTTTTCGGCTTTCGATACTTCATCTTCCTGGTTTGAAACAGCAAGATTATAAGAGGCCATTTTTATATCACTTTGGAAACTGTTTATAAACGAAACACTATTGGCAGATGGTTCAATGTCAGCTACTGTTTTCGCGCCTTTCACTTTTTCTTCCGGAATCAAACCAGCTTTGGCAGCAATCATAGTCACGATGCTTTTATCCTGCTCCTTGCGGCTTTTCCTTTCAATTTTAAAAAGAACATCCTGCGCCTCATCGGGATTCAGATCTTTCAATCGCGCATTTCTATACACCAAAAAACCTTTGGATTTATCTGCGTTATAACCTTCAGATTTTAATTTATTTACAATCACATCTTTTAGCTTCATCAGGCGGCAAATTGTATTCTGTAATATAACACGGATATTTTTGTCCGTTATATTCAACAGTTGTTTGCATTGGCGTTTGAGCAGAAGGCGAAGGTTGTTGTCAAGAAAGAAATAAATAAGTAAAAATAATTTTCATGTCGAAGTATGTTTTCTTAATGACTACAAACATATTCATTTTAAAATTATTCTTTCCACTTATTATTTTTCCTGTTACTATCGGGCAATAAATTTTTTGGATCAATCGTTACCGATTGTATGGGCTTATTTGAGTCAACATGAATAGTATGTGTGTTCACCTTGCAGCCACGTTTCCACCGGCACTTCTATTATTTTTTTGGTTCCTCCTTTTTATATCACCTGGAGTGTGAAAGGCATTGCCATTTTTTGAAGATTATCAATAGTAACATCTGCACCGTTTGCCGGATTGCCGTTTGCATATTTCACTGATTCTATTGCCAAATCAAGTTGCCAATTATTATAAAACCATTCTTTCCAAAACCATGAAAGATCTTCTCCGGCTTCATTATCCATCGTTCTGAAAAAATCATCAGGTGCCGGATGTTTATAGGCCCATCTTTCAATGTATTTTTTAAAAGCATAGTCAAAGCGATCATGGCCCAAAATACACTTCTCGAAGCAGCACCAATCCAAATGCCGGTTTAAAATATTCAATCGGATGCCTATATGTTTCCGGCAAACTGATCTGCTCGTGTCATCATAGCTGGAGCTGCAGAATCCTTTAACCAGGGAATAATTTCATCAGCCGGATTTCCTTTTCCCGGCGCATATTCTCCATCTCGTTTTGGTGCATATTCGCCATTATTAAATTCATCATCAGCATACACATCAATAAACGTATTGAAACCCTCATCCATAAAAGCATAGCGACTTTCATCGCTTCCAACGATCATCGGAAACCAGTTGTGCCCAATCTCATGCGCTGTTACCCAATATAGCTCTCCGGCTTTATCATTGATGCCATCAAAAACAATTCCCGGGTATTCCATTCCTCCGGCCATTCCTGCTTCATTCACTGCTACCGGATATGGATAAACGAACCATTTTTTTGAAAAATATTCAATTGATTTTTTTAAATATTCTGTTGCTCTTCCCCAACCATCTCTGCCTGCGCTTTCAACAGGATAAACCGACATGGCCAAGAGCCGTTTTACCTCCCGGCAAATTTACTTTTGCCGCATCCCACATATAAGCTTTTGATGCGCCAAAAGCCACATCTCGCGTGTTATTCATTTTAAAATGCCAGGTAGCTAAAGAGTCCGGATCGTTTGTAGAGTCTGCTTTGGCCATATTATTTTCCGTACTATCAATTATTGTTGTGTCATTTAATTGATACCGTTCACTTCATTTTCAGAACGAATCATAATAGTGCTGTCACTTTTCCTGGCTCTCTGCTAATTGATCATTTGTTCTGCGTTAACACTTCATTTTCATTTTGCAATTCGCCACTGCCTGCTACGATCATACCCCGTCGGAACCGTAACCGTGTAATCGAAATTGCCATATTCGCAATAAAATTCACCACTTCCAAGAAAAGGTAAAGTATTCCAACCCTCAAGGTCATCATACACACACATGCGCGGATACCATTGCGCTATCTCGTAAATTTTGCCATTTTTGGTGGAGAAAGTAATCGGTGCGACCACCAAACGTCTCCGGGAATTTTATAAAAATATTTCATAAGAATATTGAATAGAATCGTGCGGCAAGCAAAGGACTTTTTAAACGAATTTGCATTCTTGTATCGTTCACAATAAAATCGGCAGCAGTGGTTTTGCCATTGAATTCCAGTTTTACATTTTCAAACTGGTAACCATCAGTATGTCCGTATCCCGGAAACAGCTGAAGTAAAAAATTAGACCGCGCATCTTTTCGATAGGTATTTTGATCAAGTTGGAACCACAAGAGACGACAAGGAATTGGGACTATTATTGCTGTAATGAATCGTTTCTGTACAGGTGAGCACATTTTCAACCGTATCTATAGAAGCATGTAATTTATAGTCAGCACGGTTTTGCCAATACTTTTGGCCGGGTGTTCCATTTGCAGAACGAAATTCATTCCCGTTTTTTGTAAAAAAATTTTGAGCAAATAGTTGATGCGGATCATAAGACTGAAATTTCTTTTTTTTGAGCAAGTAACGAGTAGCAAGAACAGGAAAAACTTAGTAAAAGGATACTGGTTTTAAAATGCATTTTAAAAAATTTGAGATAAATTAAAAAATGGAAGTTCCGACAAAAGATTTATTTCAAAAAAATTAATGACTAATAATGTATTAGTCTCTGCATCATTTCATCCAATCTTGAATTAGCTAAAAAGTTTTTTTCCAATTGCTGGATTAAACGGAACCGGCGTATCAAGAGAAGCACAACGCATTACCGGCGCGTCTAAAAATTCAAAACAATTTTGCGAAATCCACGCAGCTACTCTCTGCGCCAACGCCTCCTGTGAGCGTATCTTCATGAAGAATTAAAACTTTGCCTGTTTGATTAACTGAATTTCTTATTGCTTTGTAATCCAATGGCAACAAGCTTCTCAAATCAAGAATATCAATTGAAAGATCCGGATGCTTATCCGCATAAGCTGATAGCCCAAACTACCCCCATCCCATAAGTAATGATACTAACGTCAATGCCTGAACGCACTTGCCGTGCTTTACCAATTTCAACTTCAAAATATTCTTCAGGAAAATTGGAGCTTACACTTCTGATACAATGCTTTATGTTCGAAAAACATTACCGGGATTTGGATCATTTATCGCCGCAATCAATAATCCTTTTGCATCTTCAGGTGTGGAAGGATAAACTACTTTTAATCCCGGTGTATGTACAAACCAAACTTCATTACTTTGGCTATGAAACGGCCCGGCACCAACGCCAGCGCCTGTTGGCATACTAATTACCACATCTGCATTTTGTCCCCAACGGTAATGAATTTTTGCAAGGTTATTTATGATCTGATTGAATCCTACTGAAACAAAATCGGCAAACTGCATTTCCATTACACTTTTAAATCCTTCTAATGAAAGACCAAGCGAAGCCCCAACAACAGCGCTTTCACAAAGAGGCGTATTTCTAACTCTTTCTTTTCCAAATTCTTTCATCAATCCTTCTGTTATTTTAAATGCACCGCCATATTCTGCAATATCCTGGCCCATTAAAACAAGCTCAGGATGAGCAATCATCGATTGACGCAATCCTTCGTGAATAGCATCAACAAAGCGATTTCCGCGTTCCTTTTTTTTGGAAAAGCATTCTTTTTTTCATCAAAAACTTTTTTACTGATATCAAAAGAAACACTTCTCTTTGCATAAACATCTTCTATTTCTTTTTTAGAAATTTCTGAACTTGCTATCGCTTGTTGCACAATTTCTTCAATAGGATTCTTATCAATATAGTCACGGATCTCATCACGCATTTCTGCAATCTGCTGATTGGTCAAAATATTTTCTTCGACCAAAAACTGTTCATAATTTTTGATCGGATCTTTTTCAATCCATTGTTCAAACATTTCTTTCGGAACATATTTTACACCACTCGCCTCTTCATGCCCGCGCATTCTGAACGTCATACATTCGATCAAATACGGCTTTTGATTTTTGATGCAATATTCACGAACACCTTTTACCGTATCATAAACCGAAAGAATATTATTTCCGTCAATTTGAACGCCTTCCATTCCATAACCTTTAGCCTTATCAACCAAATTCTGACACCGATATTGCTCTGAAACCGGCGTGCTTAAAGCGTATCCATTATTTTCAATTATAAAAATTACCGGCAGATCCCAAACTGCGGCAACGTTCAGCGCTTCATGAAATTCGCCTTCACTCGTTCCGCCTTCGCCTGTAAAAGCGAGAGAAACCTTTTGCTGGTTTTTTAATTTATAAGCAAGCGCAGCACCATCAGCCACGGAAAGTTGCGGCCCAAGATGTGAAATCATTCCACAAATAAAATGTTGCTTGCTTCCGAAATGAAAACTGCGTTCCCTTCCTTTCGAAAAGCCATCGAATGCGCCTTGCCATTGTTTCAATAAATCACCTAACGGAATTTTTCTTGAAGTGAAAACACCGAGATTTCTATGCAACGGCATTATCCATTCATCAGGTTGAAGGCCAGCGTAGCGCCTACTGAAATGGCTTCCTGCCCAATACCGCTAAACCATTTTGAAACTTTTCCTTGCCGGAGTAATAGAAGCATTTTTTCTTCAATCATGCGGGGAAGTAGAATTTCTTTGTATAGTTCGATCAGAGTTTCATCGGATAAATTATTTCTGTTGAATTGCATGATGCAAATTTCAGGTTTTCGATTTATAACTAATTAGCTTTTGCCAAAATAAGTTTGTTTACTGCTGTGGAAAACTATTGCGATAAAAAATCAATACGAAGAATTTACTGATTTATTTTCTTTCGTTTTCTATTTTTAATGTATTAGTTTAGCCGAATATAATGATAAAAAATTTATGAGTTATTAATCACTACCTGTACTTTGATCTTTTATTACCAAGCTTATGAGAATTGAAAATCTATTTTCGGACGCTCTTATTTTTTACGATATTTTTTTCAATGCAAACCCATTTAAGTTCGTGCGAAAAGAATTGTGACACAAAACCGATACCTTATATTTAAAAGATACGATTACAATAAATACACGAGACACTATAAACATTACTGATACGCTAACAATCGTCGATAGTATCAATTGCTCCTGCTATGATTTGCAGATGGTTTGATAGCTTATTATAATTTTAATAATGGAAACCTTAATGATAGTAGCGGACATGGTAATAATATAATATTCAATAATGCAACAAAAACAACAGATAGATTTGGAAGAGCTAATAATGCTTATTTATTTAATGGAACAAGTACCTATATGCAAGTAGCAAATAGTGGCAGCCTAAATCCACAAGGAGCTATTACATTAATGGGAATAGTAAAACTTAATGATTTTTATAGAGGAACATGCCATGCTAATCAAATTTTTCAGAAAGGGACAGTAGATCAGAACCAGGGAGTTTATAGTCTAAGAGTGGAGTATGTTTCATCAGACTGTTATTCAACAATAGATACTTCAAAAGAGATTGGCCTAGGATTTTATGGAGATTATGGATATGCAGCAAGCGCCGATGATGAAAGTGATTTTATAAAAACAAACCAATGGTTAACATTCGTTTATACTTTCGATGGGCAGGTTTCAAAATTTTATATAAATGGTCAACTAAAAAGCACTGTTAATGGAGGCGCAGTTTTTACTCCTAATTCAAATGATCTTTTTATTGGCCGTGCAGAAAGTTCTGTATTTCCATATTGGTGGAATGGTTCCATAGATGAAATAAGAATTTATAACAAAGCTATTGTGTGAAGGAGCAGTAAAACAACTTAGCAATTTATCTGAATATTGTAAGCTTATCCGAAAGTAAAGATATTAAAATAAATTTTTCCAAAATAAGTTTATTTACTGAAAAAACTTCGTTATGAAAGAAAATCTTTTATTTCTTTTGAAGATTGCTGATAGCTGAAGATGTAAAAGACAACAATGCGCCAAAAATAAACGCCCACCAAAATCCGTCAATATGAATCCCATCAACAAATTTACCCGCAAGCATTATCATGAAAACATTAATGATCAAAAGAAAAATTCCCAAGGTGATAATGGTTATTGGCAGGGTTAAAATAATAAGAAGCGGCTTAATAATCGCATTTAAAATAGCAAGCACTATTACAAAAATCAATGCAGTAGAAAAAGAATCAATAAAGATATGCGGTTTTAAAAGCATTGATAATCCATAAGCGATGACTGCTGTAACCAATAGCCTTACTATGAATTTCATGAAAGATAATTTTTCTTAAAAATAACTCATATTACAAGCAATTCATAAAAATCTCCGGTCTGTAAATATTTATTGGAAAGTCGTTGCAATTCTTCCGAAGTAATTTCTTTAATTATCTTGATAGAATCATAAAAATAATTTTCATCAAGATCATTCAAAATCAGACTTTTCCATCTCGAAATAACCTGGAAAGGACCGTCAATATATCCAAGATTTAATCCCATCATATAATTTTTTACCAACAAAAGTTCTTCATCATTCACACGTTCTTCCCTTAACAATTTCATTTCTTTATAAACTTCTTCTATGGTTGCTTCACAAACTTCTTTTCCGGCTTCTGTGCTGATGACCCATGAACTTTCCTGAATGTGATTTTCAAGATAACTGTGAATGCCATAGGTATATCCTTTTTCTTCCCGAATATTTCCCATCAGCCTGGAACCGAAATAACCACCAAACAAAGTATTAAGCACAATGCATTTTTTAAAATCAGGATGTTTTCGGTTGGGAAACGGACGGCCAATGCGAATGGCTCCCTGCACGCCTTTATCATCATTATTGATAAAATATTTTCTTTCAGCAGCAGGATTCGCGTTTATGCTTCTCCGTTATAATTGGTTCATTAAGCGACAAATCGCCAAATTGGGTTTCAAGTAATTGTTCAAAATCTGCCGGTAGTTTTCCTGCAGAAAATATCCGGCACCTTGATTTTAAATAATATTTATTGAAAAAATGCATAAGTTCTTCTCTTTTAATTGCTTCAATATCTTCTTTGTTACTCACTTTTCCATACGGATGTTTCGGTCCATACAAATATTCATCAATAAGCCGGTTGGCTACAAAATCGCATTTAAGCAAATTAACCGAAAGCCGCTGAATGCTGTTTTGTTTAAAAATTTCCAATTCATTTTCCGGGAATATAGATTCTGTAATCAATTCCCTTATAACCGGAAGCAATTCTTTCAAATGTTTTGAAAGACAATGCAAGCGTGATAGATGCGGTTTCATTTCCACATTTCCGGTTTAAATAAGCGCCGTAATATTCAAAGTATTCGGTTATTTCAAAAGCGCTTTTATTTTTCGTTCCGTTTTTGATCAGGTGGTTGGTTGCTGCTGCAATTGCGTTTTTATTTTCAAAATTATTTCCGGCATCAAAAACAAAATCTATCATCGCCACTTCTTCAGCACCATCATTGATGTAATAAACCGGCGCCCCATTCGACAATAAGAATTTCGTATAAGGCTTTAAGTGTTATTTTATAATCTATCGCGTCTTTTATTGGCGGAGATATCGTTCTGTTGGGCATCTCAATATTTTAAACTGTTTCATCAAAAATTCCAAAATCATTCTTACATCTGAAGAACGGTAATAAAGCGTATTGCTGTTATTATCTGTAAAAATATTTTGGCATTCCTCTAAAATTTCTTCTCTTGTTACTGCATGATATTTTTCCAATTCTGTATTCATTAAATTGGCATCGCCCAGTAATTCGTAATGGGCAAGACTATTGGCCCTGTTCATCAAACTGATATCTTCAAAAGCAATCATGCTTTCTGTTTTATTTTTTACTTTTTCTAATTCTGCCACACTTATCATTTCAGTTTTTATTTTATCCAGTTCCTCAAAAACAGCATTTTCTGCCTTTTCAAGCGAAACGCCTTTTAGTAATCTTCCGCTTATTGTAAGAAGCCCGGGATCAGTACTTCCCATGTGAGAACAATCGATACTGCTGAATAATTGTTTTTCTTTTACCAGGTTTTGAAACAATCTGTGAAGAGGTGCCACCCCCAAGAATTTCTGAAATAATTTCGGTGGTATAATATCTTTTATCCAGCCTTCCTGAAATATGCCACGATTTGAATAATGCGTCCAGCGGAACAGGAGCGGTAACTTCCATCATTC
Source organism: uncultured Chitinophagaceae bacterium (assembly GCA_963814075.1). Classification (GTDB taxonomy): domain Bacteria; phylum Bacteroidota; class Bacteroidia; order Chitinophagales; family Chitinophagaceae; genus Ginsengibacter. The sequence continues at coordinate 119,788 of CAWFBO010000003.1, forward strand.
GTGGTTCTTTTTGCGCAGGCTCCTGTTTAATTTTACGTTCATATTTATTTCCTGCAGGAATATCTCCAAACCATTTTTCAGCAAGTTGTTTCACCTGCTCAACAGACACGTTTCCGGCAACGGTAAGTATTGCATTGGAAGGCGTATAATGTTTATGAAAAAAATCTTTTACGTCCTGCAAGGTGGCATTTTCAATATGACTTAATTCTTTTCCAATCGTCATCCATTTATAAGGATGAACTTTATAAGAAAGGTCGCGCAGTTTATGCCATACATCGCCATATGGTTTATTGATATAATGTTCTTTAAATTCTTCAACCACTACTTTTCGTTGCACTTCCAAACGAATTTTCATTGAAAGCGAGTGAATACATTCTGTCGCTTTCAAGCCAAAAAGCGGTTTCAATATTTTCTGCCGGTAACTGGCAAAAGTAATTGGTGAGATCGCTTGTAGTATAAGCATTATTTTCACCGCCGGCCATTTGCAGCGGTTCATCATAAGATTCGATATGCAAACTTCCGCCAAACATCAAATGCTCAAATAAATGCGCGAAGCCTGTGTGTTCTTCATCTTCATCACGTGCGCCTACATCATACATCACATCTACCACAGCCATCGGAGTACTTTTATCTTCATGGACAATAACCCTCAGCCCATTATCCAAAACAAACTTTTCAAACTTAATCATAGCTGCAAAATTGCGGCAAACGAAATCATTTCCCAAATAGAGATAAAAAGTGAAGCAAAATGAAATGTGAAAAAAGGGAAAAATGAAAAAATAAAAATTGGCGAAAAAAGTTGTTTTACTATCGCCAAAGGTATAAAAATCGGAGGTAATAAATTAGAGAGTGAATAATCAAAGGCAATTATCATTTTCATCAGCCGATCAATTTCATCAGTGAGCCGTTTGAAAATTTCTTCTATAGTTCCTTCGCCTTTTACCATCACCACTTTATTTTCTCTTCGGTAATGATCGGCAACAGATGCTGTTTTTTTATGATATTCCAGGATACGTGCCCGTATAACCATTTCATTGCTATCGTCCGAACGGCCACTTGTTTCTCCACGCTTTACCAACCTTTTTATCAATTCTTCTTCACTTACCTCAAGGGCAAGCATCACATCGATGCAGGTATTTTTCTTGGCTAAAAGATCATCCAGTTCCTGCGCCTGGATTGCAGTTCGCGGAAAACCATCAAATAAAAATCCCGCAACATCAGGATTGATTGTCCAAAGCATCGTTGATCATTCCGATCACCACTTCATCAGGCACCAGGAGTCCCTGGTCCATATATTTTTTTGCTTCTAATCCTAATGGTGTTTTCCTGGAAATTTCACTTCTCAACAAATCGCCGGTAGAAAGATGCTTCAGATGATATTTTGCGATCAACTTTTCTGACTGCGTTCCTTTTCCGCTGCCCGGTGGGCCAAATAAAATAAGATTGAACATCGGCGTAAAAAAATCCTTGTGAGCATCAAATATACTTGATGCTTTTTAAAAATTGGCACTGTATGATAAAAAGCAGGAATTTTTTTGACAATCCTTTCTTTTTTTGATTACGTAATTTTACAAAACCGGCTGCAATGCTTTAAAATTAAAAGAAAACAAATGGACACAGAAAAAAAAACAAACGGTTTTCTGTCACCAGAAAAAAATCCGGCCGAAGTGAAAAATGAAGAATGGAAAAAAGTTTTGCCAAAAGAAGTGTACCATATTGCCCGCGAAAAAGGGCACAGAAAGACCGGGAACAGGGAAATTTTATCAACATAATGAGGTGGGAACCTATTATTGCGCCGTATGCGGTAATCCGCTTTTTAGAAGCAATGGAAAGTTCAACAGCAGTTGTGGCTGGCCAAGTTTTTTTGAACCTATTTCAAAAGACAGCCTTATTTATCTTCCCGATAATTCTTTTGGAATGAAACGCACTGAAGTGGAATGTGGAAAATGCCACTCTCATCTCGGGCACGTATTTGAAGACGGCCCGCCACCAACGGGTTTGCGTTATTGTATCAATTCGGTGGTATTAGGTTTTGAAAAAGAGGAAAAATAGCTTTTTAAGGCCGGCCGGTAAAAGCTCTTCGCAGTAAAGCAACAATAAACGTAAATATTGCCGAACCTATGATTGCCCAAATGACTGGGAAAAGGTTTTCCTTCAACATTTATTGTAAAAAAATCGGGCAATCCCATTTGCCTGGCCAGCCATAAGACCAATGTAAGCTCCTATAAAACCCACAACAATTGAAACAAGACATCCGCCTACGTTATAGCCTGCAAGAGATTGGCCAATGCCGCCGCGATTGCGGCAATCAATAAAAGGATGAGAAATCCGAAGAGAGTCATAGCTTCAAATTTTTTTATAAAAAAATATAGTTTATTTATATATAGCAAAAAAACAGCCGATTATTTTAAATCAATTTACAAACCGATTACACTTTCTAATTTTTTTAGCCTGATCTTTGACGTGCCATAAAAAGTTTCTATATTTTAATTTTCAGGAGCCATCTTTGCAATAAGAAAAGAAGAGTTAGTATGATGAATAGTAAACCAGTTGAAAAAAATTTGATTTCAAAAAAGATAGATTCCCTTTTTATTGATCTTTATTCCGCTTTTCAGTTTATACTCCGTTTTTTTAAAGAGCTTTTTGTACCGCCCTATGAAATAAAAGAAATTATTAAACAATGTTACGAAGTAGGATATAAATCTTTATTCCTGATTTCTCTTACCGGCTTTATAACCGGTCTGGTTTTTACAAAGCAATCCCGTCCTTCTTTATCAGAGTTCGGCGCTACTTCATGGTTGCCAAGCCTGGTTGCCATTGCCATTATTCGGGCATTGGCTGCCTTTGGTAACCGCATTAATTTGCGCAGGAAAAGTGGGATCAAATATTGCTGCCGAATTAGGTTCGATGAAAGTTACCGAACAAATTGATGCGATGGAAGTTTCTGCCGTAAATCCTTTTAAATTTTTAGTCGTAAGCCGTGTGTTGGCAACAACGATCATGATTCCATTGCTGATGTGCTATACCGGTTTTGTGGCGATGATGGGTGCTTATTTAAATGTGCATCAAAATGAAATGACCAGTTTTATTACTTTCTTTCAGCAGGCATTTCAAAAGATTTCTTTCCTGGATATTTTTTCATCACTGATAAAAAGCATCGTGTATGGATTTACCATAGGAATGGTGGGATGTTATAAAGGCTTTCATGCAAAGAACGGAACGGAAGGTGTAGGAAAAGCAGCCAATTTATCCGTTGTTCTTTCTATGTTTTTAATTTTTATAGAAGAAATTCTTATTGTACAAATAACAAATAGCATAAGGTACTGATGGAATTAAATAATGAAAAAAAGGATGAGTGAAGTTGTGATTTCAATAAAAGATCTCTATAAAGCTTTTGGTGAAAATGAAGTGCTTTGTGGCGTTAATCTTGAGGTGCATAATAAAGAAAACGTAGTAGTTTTAGGAAGATCGGGCACAGGAAAATCAGTATTGATTAAAATAGTTTGCGGGCTGTTAAAACAGGATAGCGGTGAAGTAAATGTATTGGGGCAGGAAGTGGAATTATTAAGTGATAAACAGTTGCAGCAGCTGAGGTTAGAAATTGGTTTTTCTTTTCAAAACAGTGCATTGTACGATAGTATGACGGTAAGAGAAAACCTGGCTTTTCCGTTGGTCCGGCATGCAAAGCATTTATCAAAAAAGGAGATCCAGGAACAAATTGAAAGAGTATTGAATGAAGTAGGGTTGGTGCAAACGATCAATCAAATGCCATCAGAACTTTCAGGCGGCCAGCGAAAACGAATCGGGATTGCCAGAACGCTGATCTTAAGGCCAAAGATTATGTTATATGACGAACCAACATCCGGTCTTGATCCGATTACCAGTATTGAAATAAACAATTTGATCAACCAGGTAAAACATAATTTTAATACCACTTCCATCATCATTACGCATGATCTTACCTGTGCAAAAACAACAGGGGATAAAGTGGCAATGTTATATGATGGAAAATTTATTAGAAAAGGGACTTTTGACGAGGTATTTGCCAGTGATGATGAAAGAATTCAAAATTTTTATAAATATAATTTTATTAAATAATTATGAGATCAACCGGAAACAGAAGAGCATTATTGTAGGAATATTTATTTTCCTCGGGCTTGCCATATTTATCTGGACTGTACTCACGCTTGGTTCACAAAAAAATACTTTTGAGAAATCAATTACAGTAAAAACTTTTTTTCAAAATGTAAACGGCCTTCCAAAAGGGAAATAATATTTGGTTTTCAGGGGTAAAAGTGGGAACAATAGAGAAGGTAACCCTGATTGGAAACGGAAAAGTGGAAGTAGATATGAATATTGATGAAAAATCAATTCCGTACATTCATAAAAATGCAAAAGCAAAACTTTCTACAGATGGATTGATAGGAAATAAGATCATCGAAATTTATGGCGGCTCTTCACAGGCGCCCACAATTTCAGAAGGCGATGTTTTGAACAATGAAGAATTATTAAGCACCGATGAAATGATGGCTACGCTTTCAAAAAACAATGATAACCTTCTCGCCATTACTGATAATCTGAAAATGATCAGTAACAAGATGGCAGAAGGAAAAGGATCTGTGGGAAAGTTGCTAAACGACGAAACATTTGCAGATGAGTTAAACAAAACGGTTGTAACTTTAAAAAATGCATCTGCCAATCTTCAACAACTTTCTGCAAACGTGAGCCAATACACTGCAAGGCTGAATGATTCAGGAACGTTGGCAAATGATCTAGTTAGTGATACGGTTATCTTCAGCAAATTGCGGATTCAACAGTGCCAGTTACAACAAGTGGCTGAAAAATCAAATGAAGTAATCAGCAGCCTGAAGGATGCAGCAAATACGGTAAACGAGGGATTAAAAAATCCCAACACGCCTGCCGGAATGTTATTGGGCGATGAAAAAACAGCGGCAAGATTAAAAACAACAATGCAAAACCTTCAATCAGCGAGTGTAAAACTGAATGATGACCTGGAAGCTGTTCAACATAATTTTTTGCTTCGCGGATTTTTCAAAAAGAAAGCAAAAGCTGAAAAGGCAAACAATGATAGCTCTCCAAAGTAACATATCAATGCGTTTGTTCAGGAGTTTTCAAAAAAGTTAATTGACAAAAACTCAAAAATTTTTATTTTATTTTTGAGAAAATCCTCTTTATGAGTTTAAAAAAAATCATTTATTATTTCGTTTTGGGGTTTATCCTTGTTGGATTTCAGCAATGCAAGGCGCAGCAAACCAATCCTGAAAACTGGACTTCAGACCAATTAATAGAGCCGGCAACGCTTGCTCAAACACTCAAAGCGATAAAAATATTCCACTTATTTATTGTGTTGGTCCCGGGGTTGTTATTCCGCATTCTATTGATATCGGGATGACAAAAGATGAAAAGAATCTTCAGAAATTAAAAGATTCTTTAAGTAAAGTTCCACGCGATGCCAATATTGTAATTTATTGTGGCTGTTGTCCTTTTGAACATTGCCCGAATGTTCGTCCTGCAATTTGCATTGTTGAAAGAAATGAAATTTACCAATTATCATTTACTCAATTTGCCGCACAATATTAAAACCGATTGGATTGCCAAAGGATATCCGCAGGTAACACAATAAGCTCAAAAAATAATAAAATGAAGAACGCTAAACAATTGATGGTTTTTGCGACAACAATGTTTTTTACTGCACGCAGTTTTGCTCAAAATGATGATATGCCGGATTCACGAAGAAAAACAGAATCGTTTGAAAGGTTTCATACAAAAGACGTAAGAGCTGAGCTGTGCAACATTTACGTTGGCCGGAATTGGCGAAGGAGCCGCCACAACGCCATTGGAAAAAGTTCCTTATACTTCTGTAGGAAAAGATTCAATCGTTTTTGAAGGAAATGGAATAAAAGCTGAAGTGAAAACAGCGCCTTTTGATCCGGCAAAACATAAGCTTAATTATGATGATAAATATTTAGTGAGAATTGATCGCAGGCCTTATTATGGCGATTATGGAAAAATTCCAAAAACTGAAATCAGTAATGTAATGATGATCATTCGCGGAGATACAGTTGCTATTCCGCCGGCTGGCTTACAGCGATCTCTTTAATTTACATTTTACTTACTTCGATAAAGGTGTAGAACGAACTACTGACGCAGTTTATATCTCAAAAGTAGGTCAGCGTGTTTACCTTTATTTATATTCAAAAAACAGAACCGGAAGTTATGAGGTAACCTGGATCATCCAAGACAGGAGATACCTGCGCCGTATTTTGGATTATGATCTGATGTAAAGCTTTTTTAAAAAAGCAAAATAAAAATCTGTCGAATTTATTTGTTCACTACTACAAAACAGAAATCTCTATAATAAGTTTGTTTACTGTTTTTTCAAAAAATAAATCCGATAAGAAAACATCCCAAAACAATAAACGGAGCAGGAATTTTGGTGAAGGTCAGCAAAGAAAAAGTGCCGATGATCACAAAAAGATTTACAAAGCTTACCGTATCAAGCTCGGTAATGGAAATATCTTTTACCAGGTACAAAAACGATCCCCACATAATTCCTACGACAACGGCATTAATTCCTTCCAGAGAGCGATAAACCACTACATATTTTTTCAAATTTTGCCATACCGGAAAGAAAAATAAAACCAGCAATGCGCTCGGTAAAAAAATAAAAATACATCCAATAAAACAGCCAATGATCTGCCAGTTTCTTCCATAATCTCTCAAAACCATTCCACCGATATAAGACGTTACCGAAAATACAGGGCCCGGGATAGCACGAACAATTCCCCAACCGGTTAAATATTCTTCTTTATCGAGATAATTTGATTTTTCCCTGGTAACATATTGTTCATACATCATTGGCATCAATACATCGCCGCCGCCAAAAACAAGGCTTCCATAACGATATACATTTTCAGTAAGGTTATAAGCTCTTTTATGCTGCCAGTCCTGTTTTCGCGCAGTTTCACTAAAGAAAGCAACAATCAGAAAGATGAGAAGGAACAGCCAGATGTTGGTCCATTTGATATGCCGTGGTTTTATATTTTCTTTTTCAGGAAAGCGCTTATCACTAAAATTGGTAACCACGCCGCCAAGAACAATCAGGATAGGAAAAACCCAGGGTGTTTTAAAAAAAAGGTAAGTTCCGATAGCGCCCACTATCATTATTATAAACGTAATATTATTTTTGATAGATACTTTGAACATTCTAAAAGCGGCAAAGGCAATAAAGCCCACCGCCATTGGTTGAATATAAGAAAACAGGTCGAGGTTCACATGATACGTATTTACATAATAAAAGAGGAAAGAAAAAACCGCCATTAAAATACTTGCTGGAAAAATCCAGATCAAAAGTGTAAGAATAGCCAGTGGAACTCCTCCTCGTTTATAACCAATAAGTGTGATGGTTTGTGTAGAAGAAGCGCCGGGCAACAACTGGCAAAACGCGACATATTCCATTAATTCTTCTTTGGTAACATCCCTTCTTCCTTCAACAAAAGTTTTCATCATCATTCCCAAATGCCCTTGCGGCCCGCCAAATGCAGAAATGGTATAATAAAAAACAGCTTTTAAAAAGGGAATATGCCTGTGCAGTATCATGAAAATATTTTTTTAAAAAATTATCATTGGTTTCCGTCAGGCCTTTAAATATTTTGGAATAAAAATTTTGTCATGCAGAAAAATTTGTTATTGACTAGTTCAGTAATTGATATTTATTATTTTTTTAATCCGATTTCTCTTAGGCGTTCATCAAGATATTCTCCGGCGGTAATATCCGGAAATGCTTTCGGATGATTTTCATCAACGCACTCTTCAAGCGCCGAAAGATCCATTGCCGATTTTGGATGAAGGAAAAAAGGAATGGAAAAACGCGAAGTATGCCACAATTCACGCGGCGGATTTACAACACGGTGGGTAGTACTTTTTAATTTATTATTGGTAAGCCGTTGTAGCATATCGCCTACATTCACCACTATCTGGTCTTCCAGAGAAGTTACCGGCACCCATTCATTTTGTTTGGTAAGAATTTCAAGTCCGCCGGCGGAAGCGCCCACCAATAAAGTAATTAAATTAATGTCTTCATGCTGTTCGGCCCTAATGGCGCTTTTCGGTTCTTCGGTAATTGGCGGATAATGTATGGCACGAACAATAGAATTTCCTTCTTCCACTTTATCATCAAAAAAATGTTCATCAAGACCAAGATAAAGCGCGATTGCCTGCAGCAAAGATTTTCCCGATTTTTCAAAAGCACGATACGCTTTATAAAGTGTTTCATTAAAGCCTTCCACTTCTTCCACACTTACATTATCCGGGTATTCAGGTTTTAAAGGATGATCTGCAGGAACGATTTGACCGTATTGAAAAAATTCTTTCAAGATCGGGAGCATCACTTCCTTTTGCATGTTCTTTTCCAAAAGAAGTATAACCTCTTTGTCCGGCAAGTTCAGGAATTTCATAGCTCTTTTTTTTATCTGCCGGAAGTGAAAAAAACTGTTGAACATATTTGTAAAGATCTTCAATAAGATCGGCAGGAATTCCATGATTTTTTACAGCAACAAAACCTACTTCTTCATAAGCTTTACCAAGCTTCTGCACAAAAGATTCTTTTAGTTTAGGATCTTCGCCTGTAAATTCAGACAAATCAACTACTGGGATGGTCATTGATTTTTAAAATTTAATTTTAATAACGAATGTAACGCAGCCAATGTCAAATTACAAAGAATATTTTTTTTCTAAAGGTATAGTAATTATTTTTTTATTTTTCTCCGTCCCGGGCAATGATTTCATGTTCTCAAAAAATGTACAGTCAGCCAGTAAATTATGATTTTAAAAGTAAAAACGATTTGCCTGATTATAGTGATCTCGAATTATTGGGCAGCTTCTCCTTTTAAGCAAGATCCATCGGATGAAGTACCAAAAGATCTGAACAATTCTGAGACAAGATTCTCTTGCTGATGTGTTTTTTATTTATCCCACTTCTTATACAGATTTAAAAATGCCGGATGGATGGAATGCGGATATTGATGATGAAAAAATAAATTCAAAAACAGATAAAGCTTCGATACTTTACCAGGCAAGTGTTTTTAATAAATATTGCCGTGTTTTTGCGCCGCGTTACCGCCAGGCAAATCTTGAAGCATTTTATACAAAAAATAAAGAGGCTGGCAAATGCCGCACTGGACACGGCTTACGAGGATGTAAAAAAAGCGTTTGAATATTATTTGAAACATTATAATAACGGGCGGCCGATAATTATTGCTTCTCACAGCCAGGGAACGTGGCATGCCGGCAGATTGCTTGAAAGAATTTTTTGAAGGAAAGCCCTTGCAAAAACAATTGGTTTGCGCTTACATAATTGGCTTGCCGGTTTTTACTGATTATTTTTCTGAACTAAAACCTTGCGAAGATTCTACTTCTACCGGTTGCTTTGTTAGCTGGCGAACTTTTGAAGAAGGATATGAAGCGCCATATGTAGAAAAAGAAACACAGAAAGCATATGTTATTAATCCGCTTACATGGACAATGGATACAGCACTCGCTCCTGCTTATTTAAACAAAGGCGGTGTGCTTCGCAATTTTAATAAAGTGATTCCCGGCCTTGTGCATGCGCAGATTCATGGAAATGTTTTGTGGGTAAACAAGCCAAAATTTTTTGGAAGTATTTTTCTAAAAACAAAAAATTATCACATTGCCGATTACAATCTTTTTTATGAAAATATCAGGGAGAATGTGGGAACAAGAATCAGAAGCTTTTTAGAAAAATAAATTTTCTGCTTGACCAGTAAACCAATAAATAAAACTGATTTTTATTTTACATTTTAAAACTCTGCATTCTTTGGAAACCGCGGAAAAGGAATTACATCGCGGATATTGGTCATGCCGGTAACAAACTGTATCAGTCGCTCAAAACCAAGCCCAAAGCCAGCATGAGGAACGGTTCCAAATCTTCTTGTATCTAGATACCAGTTCATTTCTTCAACCGGAATATTCATTTCCCTCATTCTTTTTTCCAAAACATCTAATCTTTCTTCACGTTGAGAACCGCCGACAATTTCACCAATGCCCGGAGCAAGAATATCCATCGCCGCCACCGTTTTCCCATCATCATTTTGCCGCATATAAAATGCTTTTATTTCTTTTGGATAATTGATAAGAATTACAGGCTTTTTAAAATGTTTTTCTACCAAATATCTTTCATGTTCACTCTGCAGATCAATTCCCCATTCAGTTACCAGGTATTGAAATTTCTTTTTCTTATTTGGCTGATGAATTTTTTAAAATTTCAATCGCTTCGGTATAAGTAAATCTTTCAAAATCATTATTGATTACAAATTCAGCTTTTCAATCAATCCCATTTCGCTGCGTTCATTTTGGGGTTTTTGTTTTTCTTCGTCTAACAAGCCTTGTTGCTAAAAAGTCAAGATCTTCCCGATTATTTTCCAGCGCATATTTAATAATATATTTGATAAATTCTTCTGCAAGATTCATATCATCTTCCAGATCTGAAAAAGCCATTTCAGGTTCTATCATCCAAAATTCTGCAAGATGCCTTGCTGTGTTTGAATTTTCTGCACGAAAAGTTGGACCAAAAGTATAAACATCACCCAAGGCCAATGCGGCAAGTTCTGCTTCAAGTTGCCCGCTTACCGTAAGATTGGTGGCTTTCCCAAAAAAATCTTCTTTATAATTAATGCTTCCATCTTCATTTTTTAGAGGATTTTCAAGATCGAAAGCGGTAACGTGAAAAGTTTCTCCTGCGCCTTCCGCATCAGAAGCGGTAATGATCGGCGAATGCAGATAAACAAATCCCTTTTTATTAAAAAATTCATGAATCGCATAAGCCAGCGAATGCCTTACCCTGAAAACAGCCCCAAAAGTATTGGTGCGAAAACGAAGGTGTGCAATTTCACGTAAAAATTCCAGGCTGTGTTTTTTGGGTTGCAGTGGAAATTTTTCCGCATCGCTATCACCAAGAACTTCCACCATTTGGGCTTTTAATTCCACTTTTTGCCCTTTGCCTAAAGAAGGAACTAAGATTCCTGAAACTTTTAACGCCGCACCAGTAGTGATTCTTTTCAACAAGGTTTCATCAAATTTTCCAAGTTCTAAAACTACCTGCAGGTTAGAATTTGTACTTCCATCATTGAGTGCAATAAACTGGTTATTTCTAAAAGTGCGAACCCAACCCATTACTGTTAACTCGTGGTTAATTAATTCATTTCGCAATATTTCTTTTATCCGAATTCTTTTATTCAACATTTCTTTCTATTATATTCGCAAATATAAAGTAACAAATAAATTTTCTGGTCTAATCCTTGTTGAAACACTATTAAAGAGAGAAAACGCCTGATTTTTAGTTATAATTCAAAAATGAAAAAAATTTATTATTTTATTATTTTAATGTAATATTGCATCAGATTAAAGCTGACTAATTTTCCTTTGCTACGGTTACATCAGTATTAACAGAATCCATTCCATTATAAATATCAAAATTAGATTTTACAACTTCAATTGCGTTTTTGACTATTAATCTATACGTCTCTATATGTACGACATTTTACAACTGAACGACATGCTCGTTCCGGAATTGCTCGATATAGCTGAGCAGCAAAATATAACTGATACAAAAAATTTAGAAAAACAGGAATTAATTTATAAAATTCTTGATAAACAAGCATCCATGGCCCCAAATGATAAAAAGGAAACTACTTCCGAAAAGCCCAAAAGAAAACGTATTGTAAAAGCTACTGCCAAAAAGCAACAAACAGAAGAAACACCTGCTGCCGGAAGAAAAAGAAAGCAAAACCAAAAAAGCGGATGAAAAGAAGAAACCTGCTCCCAAAAAGCAGAAAGAAGAAGAGGTAGAAAATGCTGAACTGGATTTTGACCAATATGACGATGATGAAGATGAAAATGTAGAGCACCTTGCTGATCCTAAAACAATTGCGCCGGCATTGATTGAATTGCTAAAAAATGAAGATGAGGAAGAAGAAGAAATGATGCAGGAGCCTCCTTCCAACGGCCATCAACAGCATAAAAATTTTCAGAAAAAAGAACCGGCTTTTAATATTGAATTTGACGGAATTATACTTGCCGAAGGTGTTTTGGAAATGATGCCGGATGGTTATGGCTTTTTAAGAAGCAGCGATTATAATTATCTGTCATCTCCTGATGATGTGTATGTTTCTCCTTCACAGATAAAATTATTTGGATTGAAAACCGGCGATACAGTTTATGGTTCGGTTCGTCCGCCAAAAGAAGGTGAAAAATATTTTGCATTATTAAAAGTTGAAACAATTAATGGCCGGGGCCCGGATGAAGTTCGCGATCGTGTTCCATTTGATTACCTGACCCCGCTATTTCCCTTCCAAAAACTGAATTTGTTTTTAACTGCCAAATAATTATTCTACCAGAATTATTGATCTGTTTACGCCAATTGGTAAAGGCCAGCGTGGCTTGATTGTTTCCCAGCCGAAAACCGGTAAAACAATGCTATTGAAGGAAATTGCCAATGCCATTGCTGCCAATCATCCTGAATGTTATTTGATGATCGTGTTGGTTGATGAAAGGCCTGAGGAAGTTACAGATATGGAAAGAAGTGTAAAAGCAGAAGTAATTGCTTCAACTTTTGACGAGCCTGCTGAAAAACATGTAAAAGTGAGCACAATGGCTTTGCAAAAAGCAAAACGTCTTGTAGAATGCGGACATGATGTCGTGATACTTTTAGATAGTATTACCCGTTTGGCACGTGCGCATAATACAGTTTCTCCTGCAAGCGGTAAAGTTTTATCTGGTGGTGTGGAAGCGAATGCGATGCAAAAACCAAAACAGTTTTTTGGAGCTGCCCGTAAAATTGAAAATGGCGGTTCGCTTACTATAATTGCTACAGCACTTGTTGATACAGGAAGCAAAATGGATGAAGTGATTTTTGAAGAATTTAAAGGAACCGGTAATATGGAACTTCAACTCGACAGGAGATTATCCAACAGAAGAATTTTCCCTGCTATCGATATTGTTTCTTCTTCAACCCGCCGCGATGATCTTCTTCTTGATAAAGAAGTACTTCAAAGAATGTGGGTATTGCGAAATCATTTGGCAGACATGAATCCGGAAGAGGCGATTAATACGCTGATGAAGAATATGAAAGGAACAAAGGACAATGCCGAGTTCCTTACTTCTATGAACGGCTAAGAAAAGAATTTTCAATAATAAATTTAAGGTAAGGAATAAACGGAAAGATTTCCGTTTTTGAGAATGTAAATATTATGATTTGCAAGCTTTACAGCCGTATTATTTTGTAATTCTCCAGGTAAGTTATAAGCAGTAAAGTCCGGCAATGGCGGAGTATATTTGTAAACATTTTGCTTATCAAATCCATAAATTGTTTTTCCAAACACTTCAATATTGGTCCAGTTTAAAAAGGTAAGTTTGCTTTTAAAGCTTCCGTAATAATCAAAAATATAAATGCCTTTTTCCGGATCGTATAAATAGACAAACCCATCGCGATCAATAATTTTTGTGGGTTCGGGAACAGAATCAAAAAGTAATCGAAAATCAACGGTTTCTGAAAGTATATTCCCATTGTCATCAATCTTTTTTAATTTATTATCCTGTTCGTCAAATAGCCAGATGTTATTATCATAAGAACTGGTGACAGCTCGAACACGAAAAATATTTTGCTTTCGCAAATTGATGGATGTAACTACATTCAGGTATTTATCCAGCAAAACAATGGTAGAAAAATTTTGATAAAACAAAATCGTTTTCCATGGATTTTCTGCATCCACATAAGTTAGCTTTCCATATTGGTTACCTGGTTAAAAACACCTACAGAATCGCCGTTCTCATTGTATTTTTTTAATTGGTTATCAGGAGTAATGAGATAAAGCGCGCCAATATTATCAACTGTAAAGGAAGAAACGGGATAATTGAATTGATTAATGAAGTGAAAAACAGAATCGTTCTGCGCAAAGTTTGCCGAACAAAAAAAACAGAAAAAGCCAGGAAAAGCAGGACGAATTTCTTTCTCATGACAGGTAATATTTAAGGTCAACCGCTCCGTCTTCAAAAATCGCATAACTATTATATTTTATCCAATCTCCAAGGTTTATGTAAACGCTTTTATCATCAAGCTTGTGCACAATTGGCAAATGCCGGTGCCCAAAAATAAAAAAATCAATGTGTTGTCTCTGTAACATTTCTTTTGCAAAAACAATAAGCCATTCTTTTTCTTCACCTAAAAATTGTTCATCTTTTTTGCCGGCTGCTGCCCTGCTTTTTCTGCTAAAATAATCGGCGATACCAATACCTGTTGAAGGATGTAACATTCCGAAAAGTTTTTGAGAAAATTGGTTTCTGAAAACTTTTTTCATGAATTTATACCGGTGATCTCCGGGTCCTAATCCGTCACCATGGCCTATTAAAAATTTTTTGCCGTTAAATTCAAATTCCTGCGGTTCGTAATATACCTGGATGTTCAATTCTTTTTCAAAATATCCGTTCATCCACATATCATGATTGCCTACAAAAAAATGAATGGTAATTCCGCTGTCGGTAAGTTCTGCCAATTTTCCCAAAATCCTTACAAACCCTTTAGGAACCACTTTTTTATATTCAAACCAAAAGTCGAACAGATCGCCAAGAATAAAGATCACGGCAGCATCTTTTTTTATTTCATCAAGAAACCGAACTACCCGTTTTTCACGTTCAAGGCTGGAGGCATAATCAGGAGCTCCAAGATGAAAATCAGAGAGAAAATATATTTTTTTCCCGGTTGGTATTTCCATGATCTTTATAAATTGTCAGGCGAAGCCCGGAAAAGCGCATTCATTTAAAAAAACAGGAATCCTTAGTATTTGTTGGTTTACTGCGATTCTAAATGTATTTATCTAAATAGCCTGTCGTTTATCGATCAAAAATAAATAAACTTCTTTAGGGCCATGCACACCCACAACCAAAGTTTTTTCAATGTCGGCAGTACGACTGGGGCCGGCGGCAAATGTGATAAATGAAGGGAGATTATTGCCATATTTACTTTTTAAGCCCTTTAGTGCATCACGTGTATCAAAAACTAACTGATCAACATAAGCAATACAAATATGAACAGGAGCATAAGCGCTTACGGTGCGGCCGCTTTCCTGGGCACTGCTCATTACAATAGCGCCTGTTCTTGCAATAAGATAATGGCATGAGGTAATAGCTGCATCGCAGTCTGGCAAAGAAGATTGATTTAGCTCAGGAAATTCCCGGGGATTTAATAAATCTGAAAATTGTTTTTCAACACAATAAATATTACTCCATTCTTGCTGCTTAATCAATTCTTTAATTTGATTTTTGGCGTCAGTTTCATTTACACAAAAAGCAAATTTCCCAAGAAGCTTTGTAAATTCTTCTGCAAATAAAATTTCCAGTTCTTCTGTAGCAGGTGAAAAAACAGGAGAGTTTCCTTCACTTTTAGGAAAAGGCAAAGGCACCGGATTACTCAGTGCCTCTCTTATTTTTTTTAAAATTTTTTCTTTTGAAGAAGAAACTTTCATTTTTACGATTTAATATCGGTGTCATTACTATCTACCACATGAATAGGAGGATCAATAACGGCATCTTTTGGATTATCCACAAAATCCAGTGCCTTTTTATCTTCATAAGGACGTTTTCCGATTAATGCTTCCACATCGCTTTTAAAAAGAACCTCTCTTTTTAATAGAGCCTGAGCAATAATTTCAACCTCCTTTTTCTTCTCCGTCAATAATTGTTTGGTTCTTTCAAAGGCCGATTCAATTAATTTACGAACTTCCTCATCAATCATTTTTCCGGTTTCTTCACTAAAAGGTTTTTGAAAAGTATTTTCCTGTTGCGGGTCATAATAACTTACATTGCCGATTTTTTCATTCATTCCATAAACAGTTACCATTGAATAAGCCATTTTGGTTACCTGCTGCAGGTCATTACTTGCACCGGTCGAAATTTTCCCAAAGAAAATTGATTCAGATGCCCGGCCACCAAGTGTCATACAAATCTGATCGAGTAACTGATCAGTATTATATAAATATTGCTCTTTGGGTGTATATTGCGCATAGCCTAAAGCAGCCGTACCTCTTGGCACGATCGTAACTTTCAACAATGGATAGGCATGTTCTAAAAACCACCCGCAAATTGCGTGTCCGGCTTCATGATAGGCAATGATCTCTTTTTCTTCCGGAAGAATAATTTTATTTTTCTTTTCCAAGTCCGCCAATTACCCTGTCAATGGCATCCTGGAAATCATTCATATCGACAGCTTCCTTTCCATTCCTGGCTGCGATTAAAGCAGCTTCATTACACACGTTAGCGATATCAGCACCTGCAAAACCGGGAGTTTGTTCAGCCAATTTATGTGTATCCAGGTTTTGAGAAACTTTGATAGGAACCAAATGAACTTTAAAGATCGCTTCCCGTCCCACCAGATCCGGACGATCAATGGTGATTTGCCTGTCAAATCTTCCCGGGCGTAATAAAGCATTATCCAGCACATCTGGACGGTTGGTGGCGGCAAGTATAATAATTCCGAGATCAGTACCAAAACCATCCATTTCCACGAGCAACTGGTTTAAAGTATTTTCTCTTTCATCATTGCTCATCATCATATTCTTTCCACGCGCACGGCCAATGGCATCAATTTCATCGATGAAAATAATGCAAGGTGCTTTTTCTCTTGCCTGCTTGAATAAGTCTCTTACACGACTGGCACCTACTCCCACAAACATTTCAACGAAATCACTACCGCTAAGGCTGAAAAAAGGAACCTGCGCTTCACCGGCCACTGCTTTTGCGAGCAATGTTTTACCCGTTCCCGGAGGGCCAATCAGTAATGCTCCTTTAGGAATTTTACCTCCAAGGTTAGTATATTTTTTGGGATTTTTAAGAAAGTCCACAATTTCCATCACCTCCACCTTTGCCTCATCAAGACCAGCCACATCGTTAAAATTGATGTTTACCCGGGTGCCTTTTTCAAAAAGGGTAGCTTTGGATTTTCCAATATTAAAAATACCACCCGGGCCACCGGCTCCTCCGCCGCCTCCTACTTTACGCATCATCATAATGAATACAAGTGCGATCAAGAGTATAGGTAAAAGTGTACTTACTATCTGTCCAAATAATTCTCCTTCATCGGCGGGCTTATCAGGTACTCGTTTTACGTCAGGATTGTCTTTGTAAAATTGAGCCAGTTGGGTGGCAAAAACTTCGTCTTTAATAATGCCAAAGTAGGCTTGCGGCCCATCTTTCATTTTCTTTACCTCATCATAATTCTGTCCAAACACACTTTGGAAGTAACTGGCGTCACTATCCAATTTCTGCGGATTGATAAAAACACGAACTAATTTTTTGTTGCCTACCGTTTTTATCTGGTCTACATCGCCTTTGCTAAGCATTGTATAAAAATCTGTATCATTTATTTCAACACCAGTACCGGCGGTAGTCCTGATAAGATTGTAACCTATAATGACTGCAAAAATGATCCCATAAACCCAGTAAATACTTAATCTTGGCTTTTTCTTAGGGTCGTCGTCCGGTGTGCCCGGAGTCATATTTGTGTTCAATCTTCTTTGTAATGGTTTTTTTTTCGGTTCTTCAGTTGCCATATCTGATTGCTTCTGCAATATTTTTATCTTGATTCTTCTTTATCAGAATAAGAATTTTGTTATTAATTATGTGTGATTTTTTTGTTGAATTAATGTTCAATCAATGACGCATCACTCCACATTTCTTCAAGTTTATAAAACTTCCTGGGCTCCGGTAGCATAATATGAACTACCACATTTACGTAATCAATCAGTATCCATTGTTCTCCCTGCCTGCCCTCGTGCTTATAAGGGCTTTCGCCACATTTTTTTTTAACCTCTTCTTCTACAAAATCTCCTATCGCCTTTAATTGTATAGGGTTATTAGCTTCGCATATAATGAAAAAATCGGTTACTGCTTCAGGGATTTTTTTAAGGTCGAGGCTTATGATTCTTTCCCCTTTTTTTTCCTGTATCGCGTGGATTATCGTTTTAAACAGTTTGCTGTTTCTTGTAATCCTTGCTATGGTTGATTTTTTTCTTTTTTCCAGTAATGTTAAATTATTCAAATGTGTTCTTTTAACTAATGCTTATCCGGCAATCAGCAAAAATAAATTTATTCTCTTAGATTGCAGCTTTCAACACAAATTTTGTAACTATTTTATCAAAAATACTAATTCTTTACTAATCAGTTTTCTATGCTTTTTACGCCAAAAAACATGTTGATTCTTGACAGCGTGGATAGTACCAACAACTATGCCATGGCGTTGATACAAAAACGAGAAATTGACAGCGAAATTGCCGTATTTGCAAAGGAACAAACAATGGGCAAGGGAAGACGTGGAAAGCATTGGACAAGCAACAAAGCTGAAAATATTATCTTATCGGTTGCTATGCCAATGCAGTGGCTGGCTGTATCACGGCAATTTGAATTGAGTGTGGCGGCAGCGCTAAGCTGCTACGATCTTTTTCAAAAATATATTTTAGCAAATCTTTTTATAAAATGGCCCAATGATATTTTCATCAATGACAGTAAGGCAGGCGGTATCCTGATAGAGAACGTCATTAAGGGTAAAATATGGCAGTGGGCGGTTATCGGGATCGGACTAAATATTAACCAGCAAAAGTTTGAAGGAACCATTTCAAAAGCAACTTCGTTAAAAGCGTCAACGGGTGATGAATTTCAAGTAATTAAATTGGCTGATGAACTTCACAAAATCCTATTGAAAAGAATTGAAGAATTAAAAGCCGGTAAGTTTGAAAAAATGCTTGAAGAATACAATGAAAATTTATACGCCCGCGGCAAAATGGTGAAGTTAAAAAGAAAAAATGTACTCATTAAAACGGAGATAGTTGCAGTTTCCCCCTCCGGGCAATTGATCACAAAAGATTCGGCTGAAAGGAAATTCAATTTTGATGAAGTTGAATTTAAGGGATTGGATTAAATACAGTGAACCAATAAAAAACCTGAATTTTTATTTTACCTGATTCAAAGATTTTCAGCGTCTCTGGCCTCTACTTCAAACTTGTTTTTGTAGTATCCCACCTTGATGCTTTCCCAAAGGTATCTGAATATAAAACTGAAAAACCCATATTTTTTGAATTGCTGCAAGTGGCACATTTCATGCTTTAGCCACTTTTTATTTTTTAAAAAATCTTCCTTCGAAACGTGATAAAGATGAATGGTTTTTCCTAAAACAATAGCCGCATTTTCACTGTTCAATTTGGTGGAAGCAATCTTTGCAATCCATGAATTTTCTTTTATTTCAAATATCATAGAATCAATTGTGAATGGCAAGTTGCGTGATAAAAATTAAGCAGTATTTACTGCTTTCAAAATTTCCTCGCTGTGGATTTTTGACTTTGGCTTTTTAAATACTTTCATTATCACACCCTTTTCATCAATCAAAAAAGTGGTTCGTAAAAGTCCCATATATTTTCTGCCATACATATTTTTTTCGCCCCAAACCTGATATTTATTTATGATTTTTTTCTCCGGGTCTTCTAACAAAGTGAATGGCAATTTGTATTTTTTTTCAAACTTTTTGTGGCTTACTTTGTCATCCGGGCTTACGCCAATAACTACCAACCCTCCTTTTGTCAGATCAGAATAATTGTCCCTTAAGTTGCATGCTTCCACCGTACAGGTTGGAGTATCATCTTCAGGATAAAAATAGAGAACCACTTTTTTGCCACGAAAGTCTTTTAATGAAACAGGATTTCCATTTTGATCTTTTGCCTTAAAATCCGGCGCCTTTTGTCCCTCAGTTAATGTTGTCATTTTAATTGTTTTTTTTACCGGGTGAAATGATATGTTTTTACAGTTGCGTTGCCCGCTTCGTCCTGAACAGAAATTTTTAATACGTGTTTCCCTCCCGGGCAATGTTCATCAAAATAATAAATATATTTTCTGCCCTTATCGTTCGTAAACATAAGCCATTTTCCATCTAATTCTGCGCGAAAATTTTTGATCTCATCGTTATTATCTGAAGGCGTTGCAACAATTGTATGGTATCGGGAAATGTTTGCCCTGTCATGAAAATCAACATGAATCACCGGAGGTTCATCATCTGCAATCAGTTCAAAATCGCCAAAGTTGTTGAATTTTGCTGAATACCAATCGCCGTTTCTGGTTGCTTTCACTACTTCATCGCGTCCCTTCCAACTTTGCCTGATCAGCATTTTATCTTTTAAATTTCCGGGAACCGGTTTATTTGCTTTTATTCTTACGGTAAAATAATCTTCCGACGGAACTAATCCCGATAATACTGAATGAACAGGTGAATAAACGTTTGAAGCATCTGAATTTTCTTCAGAATGTGTAAATACAAGCGAATCGTAAAAAGTAGCCTCAGGAAAATAAAGCTGCAGATCCTGGTTTTCAAAAATATTTACCTCGTTCGGTTGAAACTCAATTGCTTCCTTACCGGAAACAGCGGGAGGATCATCGTCAACAGTCCCTTTCTTTATTTTGAAATTAAGAACAGAAGTGTTTAAATACGGATCTTTCACAACCACTTTCACGTTATGTACGTCGTTATCCTTTAATTCAATTATGCCATCTCCATTAATATCTTTATAAACCCCCGGCGGATAACCTGGTAGTCTTGAAAGATGTTCAATATAAGGGCCTCCGGCCGCATGGGTTTTATAGTCCACATGGGCATTTACATAGCGGGTTTCCGCATAGCTGATACTATCCAGTTCAAAGGCAGAAAGGGGAACATCGTCCAAATAAATGATGGCTTCATAAATTCCATTTGGATTATTCGAGCCGGATTGTTTATCGTTTGCAGAAATTCCAAAGCTTATTTTATCAGAATGAACAGGAATAATATTTTCATTGGTGGTGTAATCTCCATTTACCTTTTTAAGACTGAAAAGCTCCGGTGACTGGCTGTAGGTGCTTTTGGTCCTGTCATACATTGCGAGGCGAATAATTGTTGGTGGAACTTTATCCGGAATTGGTAAACCAAATAGCATTTCATTTAAAACTTTATCAGTTTTGGTATCGCGTATTTCAAAATGGGTATGCGGACCGGTAGATCCACCTGTACTTCCACTGTAAGCGATAAATTGTCCCTGCTTAACAGGAAACATTCCGGGAGGAATCGTCAGATCAACATTCCATTTTTCCTGGTCGTACTGCTTTCCTCTTACATATTTTTCCAATGCAGAAAAGAAACGGTTTAAGTGTCCGTAAACCGTTGTTAACCCATTTGGGTGATTAATATAAATGGCCTGTCCATAACCAAATGGCTCAACCGTTACCCGCGCAACGTATCCTTCCGCTGCGGCTTTTACCCGCCGGTTCACCACGTGATCTGTTCTGCAATCCAATCCCATGTGATAATGATTGGGCCTGAGTTCTCCAAAATTTGCCGCAAGGCTTATTCTTGCGTCTACAGGATAAATGAAATAATCTTTTGGATAATGTTTTGCAGGAAAAAACTGCGCACGAATGGAGGCAGAAAAAAACAAAAATATAAAAAACAGGAACGGTTTATGTATAGTATATTTTTTAATGAAAAATGTAGTCATATCTACAAATTTAAGAACTAAAATTTTTTACTGAACAATGGCAAAATCTAGTAAGGTGGCAGCGATCATATTAGGGGTTGCAGGAGGTTTCGCTTTGATAAAATTTCTAAAAATGCCACAGGAAGAACGCAATGATTTTTACGAATTCCTTAAAGACAAAACCCACGAATTGTTGGATAATGTGGAAGATACTGTGGAAAAAGTGGAACTTTATATGGATGAATTCAAAAGCAAAGGAGAAGATGAATGGATTGATAAAGTTTATATTTTGAAGAAAATGTTTAAGAGCCTTTATGGTTCTGATAAACATTATCTTTTGTAACTGATTTCCTTCTTTGATAGGAATTTTAAAGGCAGGCTTTTGGGGAAAAGCCTGTTTTTTATTTGACAGTAAACAAATAAATTTCCAGCATTTTTATTTTGCCTTTAATGACATTCATTAAATTTTTAAACTATTCTTTTCATACTTTTCCGATTTCATTTAATTAGTTTCCTTTAATTTTGGCGCCCACACACTATAATTCCATGCCATTAGATCATTCTATTAAAACAGTTTTAATTATAGGTTCCGGTCCTATCGTTATTGGCCAGGCCTGCGAATTCGATTATTCAGGCACACAGGCCGCAAGAAGTTTAAAAGAAGAAGGAATCAACGTTCTTCTTATTAACAGCAATCCTGCCACGATCATGACAGATCCGATGATGGCAGATAAAGTTTACCTGCTGCCTTTAACGCCCGAAAGCATAGAGCAAATCATTGAGGAAAACCAATCTGGTGAATTCAAAATAGATGCTGTGCTGGGAACTATGGGCGGACAAACTGCTTTAAATCTTTGCAAGGAAGCTGATGAAATGGGGATTTGGGAAAAAAATAATATCCGTCTCATTGGTGTAGATATTAAAGCAATCGATAAGGCAGAAGACCGTGATAAATTTCGTGAATGGATGATCGAAATGAATATTGCCGTTGCGCCGGCAAAAATTGCGAATTCGTTTCTGGAAGGAAAAGAAATTGCGCAGGAAATTGGGTTTCCGCTTGTACTTCGTCCATCTTTCACCTTAGGTGGTTCGGGAGGAAGCATTGTATTTAAAAAAGAGGAACTGGATGAAGCTTTGAACCGGGCCTTAACCACTTCGCCAGTGCATGAAGTACTTGTAGAAAAAGGAATGATGGGCTGGAAAGAATTCGAACTCGAATTGCTTCGCGATGATAATGATAATGTAGTTATCATTTGTACTGTAGAAAATTTTGACCCGATGGGTGTGCACACGGGCGATTCAATTACAGTTGCCCCGGCAATGACATTGAGCGATACGGCTTATCAAAAAATGAGAAATACGGCCATTGCCATAATGAGAAATCTTGGAAATTTTGCCGGCGGATGCAATATTCAATTTGCTTTGAATCCGCAGACAGAAGAATTGATCGCTATAGAAATAAACCCGCGAGTTAGCCGTTCTTCGGCTCTGGCAAGTAAAGCAACAGGTTATCCAATTGCAAAAATTGCTGCGAAACTGGCAATTGGTTTCACTTTGGATGAATTAAAAAACCAGATTACCAAAACGACTTCCGCCTATTTTGAACCGGCCCTGGATTACGTGATCGTAAAAATTCCGCGCTGGAACTTTGATAAATTCAAAGGTGCCAACGATACGTTAGGTTTTCAGATGAAATCGGTAGGTGAGGTGATGGCAATCGGTAGAAGTTTTGCTGAAGCGATTCAGAAAGCTTGTCAGAGCCTGGAAAATAATGCAGTTGGACTGGGTTATTATGGAAAGAGCCTGATGCATGCGGAAGAAATTAGTTGAATATATAAAAACTCCAAAGTGGGATCGAATTTTTCGAATCAAAGATGCTTTAATGATTGGGGTAAGCGTAAGAGAATTTGCGAGTCCACAGGCATAGACCGTTGGTTTATTTACCAGATCCAAAAAATAGTGAATTGTGAAAAAGCAATTGCAGAAACTTCCCTTGAAGATATTTCTCCGGAACTTTTGAAAGAAGCAAAACGCCTTGGTTTTAGCGACGAACAAATATCAAAGATCATGAAAGACGGAAGTACTGATGAAGATGTTTATGAAAAAAGAAAAGAATTGGGAATTATCGCGGGTATACAAAATGGTGGACACCTGCAGCGCCGAGTTTGAAGCAAAGACACCCTACTTTTATAGCACCTTTCGAGTAATATTTTTCAGCGATTATTATTGATTGATATTTAAAACTAAAATGAACAATAACATTATCTACAACGAATCTGTTCCTTCTAAAAAGAAAAAAATTATTGTGCTTGGCAGCGGTCCCAACCGAATCGGCCAGGGAATTGAATTTGATTATTGCTGCGTGCACGGTTTATTGGCAATTAAAGAATGCGGCATGGAAGCGATCATGATCAATTGCAATCCTGAAACGGTTTCTACAGATTTTGATATTGCTGATAAATTATATTTCGAACCCGTTTTTTGGGAACATATCTGGGAAATAATTGAACTGGAAAAACCCGATGGTGTAATTGTTCAACTTGGCGGGCAAACGGCTTTAAAACTTGCCAAAAGATTGCACGAAAAAGGCATAAAAATTATCGGAACTTCTTATGACAATATGGATATTGCAGAAGATCGGGGGCGGTTTAGCGATATGCTGAAAGAATTTGGGTATTCCTTATCCCAGATATGGAACCGCTTACGATACGGATGAAGCGATTGAGATTGCGAGACAAGTGGGTTATCCAGTCTTGGTAAGACCGAGCTATGTTTTAGGTGGACAAAGAATGCGAATTGTTTTGAATGACGAAGAATTGGAAAATGGCGTGTTGAGTTTACTAAAACATTTGCCCGGAAATAAAATTTTAATCGACCAATTTTTGGACCGTTGCCAGGAAGCGGAAATTGATGCAATATTTGACGGAGAAACATTTCACGTAATGGGGTTAATGGAACACATTGAACCAGCTGGCATTCATAGCGGCGATAGCAATGCGGTATTGCCTCAGTTTAATTTATCGCCATTAATCGTGCAAACAATGGAAGAATATGCTGAAAAGATCGCACGCGCTTTACAAATAAAAGGTCTTATAAATATTCAATTTGCCATAAAAGATGGAGAAGTATTTGTGATCGAAGCAAATCCCCGTGCGTCCAGAACCACGCCATTTATTGCGAAAGCTTACCAGATTCCTTATTTAAATATTGCTACAAAAATAATGCTGGGTGAAGCGAAAGTGAAAGATTTCACTTTTGAGAAAAAGCTTAAAGGATTTGCCATTAAAGAACCCGTTTTTTCATTCAACAAATTTCCAGGTGTTAATAAAGAGTTAGGGCCGGAAATGAAAAGCACCGGCGAAGCGATTCGATTTATAAAAGATTTGCGCGATCCTTACTTCAGGCATTTATACCGGGAGAGAAGCATGCACCTGAGTAAATAACGGTTACCAATAAACGAAGAAATAAAAAGAATTTTAATTTTTCTCAAATAATAAAAACCTGCCCGTTTGGGCAGGTTTTTTACATCCTGATTAAACTAAACATGAGAAAGAAAGAATTACCAATTACTAAACCTTAATCCGACATTATAAGGCGTAAAATTTAAATCGTTTTTAAAAATTGAGTTCGAGGACTATAAGAGCCATATAGATGAACAGGTCCAAGGCCAAGCTCGCCGATATAAGAAAATTTCCATTTTTCAAGATCATAATCTCCGCGATTTTTTTCTTTTCCGCGTGCACTACTTTTTTGCTTGTTACGGCTGCTGTATAAATATCCCATACTCACGCCGCGCGCTCAGGCTGATTCCTTTATTATTATAATTCGGGATTGCTTATAAAGTTGATCATTAGAGGGACAGTGATATAATCTGCTGCCAGCTTGTTTTTCTTGAAACTAACGGAATCCTGGAAGATAAACGGATGAGGAATATTTTGAGCTGAATTATATGGATTCATTCCTCCTTCATTAAAACTAACATTGTGTGTAAAGCGATAATTATTTAGTTCAAGGCCCAAACCATATTTTAGATTCACATAACGTTTTTATGAGATTCAGTCTTTGCATAAAGAACCAAATATTCACATTTACTGATTTTACAGTTTTTAATTTAAGGTCATTTGCTGATAGCGCCGGTGAACCGGGCTTGTTTACAATATATCCGTCATTGGTGGCATGCGGCATAATCGGTTTTATCTGTCCAGTTGGCAAAACCAAGATCGAAAACAAAAGAGGAAGTGCTGATATTTGAATGATTTTCGTGATGCCTGTTGCCAACGGTTACGGTTACACGCTTTTCATCATTGGGTTCTCCTTTTTTAAGAATAATCATTCCGCCAATGCGAACGGTATCGTTTTTTCTTTTGACTCTGTACTGAATCTGTTTGGGCAAAACTGCTCATTGCAGCGCATACTATTGTTAGAAGTAAAATTGACTTTTTCATTTTTAAATGTATATGAGTGATTAATTTTTTTAAAAATTCTTTGCAACGACTGGTTCTTCATTGCCTTCAAGCAGGCGCGTTATAGGATTGGTTCTTTCTACTATTCGCTTCACTTTTTTCAGAAAGCCACCTACTTTTGTTTTTTTGAATTGTTCTGCAGGAACATCATAAAAAACATAGTTGTCATTGTTGACTGAAGCATCAGGATTATAGGCTGCGGTTTGTGAATAATTGTGTTTGAATTTGCTGGTTCAGTTTTTTGAATAGCCGTTTTTGCTTCATTTTCTAATAGGCTTTTGATAGTTGTCAAGTTTTCTTGAATGTTTTTCATCGGTGCTTTTAGCGCAACTGTTTCAACCGGTTCCTTTTTTAATTGTTGAATTGGCTTTGTTATAGAAGGCGTTTCAGTTTTCACTTCACTCTTAACCAGTTGCAACATTTTTTGTCTGGTTTTATCAGTGGGTTTATCATTCTTTATCGGCTGCTTTTGAAAATAATTTGTTTCTTCGTTTATGGCCGGAAGAGGCAATCTGAGTTGTTTCTTTCTTAGGTTCTACGGCGAAACACTTTTCGGTGTTGTGGCGCCGGATTTTTTTACAGGATTTATTTGCGCTACAACCGGAGTATTGCTGTGGTGATTTGTAAAATAAGGAACAGAAATCCATAATCCAAAACCGATCAAAACCGCTGCAGCAACATATCTCCAAATGCTCATTGAAATTACTTTTCCTGATTTTTCTTTTCGGTACAATTCTTTTTTATCCGGGTATACAATCAATGAATCGGGTATTAATTTTGCTTTTCCGATCAATTCAAATTCCGTTTTTAAATCTGGATGTTTGGCTACAAAATTTTCAGTTTCAAGTTTTTCTTTTTCAGAAAGCTCGTTATCATGATAAAGAACAAATATTTCTTCGTAGTTATTTTCATTAATCAAAAAGGATTCTTTCTTCATATAAAAATGATTTATCATCCAGTTTAATATCTTCATCAGGAGAGATTGATTGTAAGCTTGAGCATACAAAATTCTTCTTTCAATTCAGGGTTTTCCTTTACGAATACTTCTACCATTTTTCTTTCTGCTTCGATAATTCATTATCGGCATACAGTAAAAAATATTCTTCGTAATTATTTCTATTGATATTCATTTTAAATTACATTTTCAGGTTTCACCAAATAATTTTTCAATTGTATTCTTGCTCTGTGCAAGTACACTTTTACCTGGCTGATACTTAACGAGGTTATTTCTGCAATTTCATCATAAGAATAACCTTCATAATCTTTTAATAAAACAAGGCTTCGTTGCGTTTCGCTTAACCTGTATAAAGCCTCATTCAATATTTTTTTTATTTCGGTCTGTGGCTCTCTCGTTGTTTTCAGCGAAGATGAAAAATCTTCTTCCAGTTTTACTCTTTTGTTTTTTCTTATAAGATCTATCATCTGGTGATACGCCACAGTAAACAAATAAGATTTACTTCTTTCATTTTCCACTTTTTCCCGGTTGATCCACATTTTTTCAAAAGATGCCTGCACCACATCGCGGGCATCTTCTTCATGCTTTAAATTTTTTACAATAAACCTGTAAACATTGTCGGCATAAAGGTTTACACAATCATTAAATTCTTTCTCAGTCATACAATCAGGTAATTTTTAAATTACATCAGCCGTTGTTTTCATATAATACGATTCACCGGAAATAAAGTTACATTTCAGCGAAAAACTATTTTTTAAGGCCGGATTTTATGGTTTTCATTGTAGGTTTGTACTATCAAAAATAAGCAAGTATGAATGAAAATTTTTCGAAGAGGCTTGGTAAGGAATTAGAAGAAATAAAAGCAAGCGGCCTTTATAAAAATGAAAGGATTATTACGAGCGACCAGGGAGCAGAAATTGAAGTAGGAGGCAAAATGGTTTTGAATTTTTGTTCCAACAATTACCTGGGTTTGGCTGCACATCCAAAAGTAATTGAAGCCTCTAAAAAAACTTCTGATGAACGCGGATATGGATTGAGCAGTGTGCGTTTTATTTGTGGAACACAGGACATTCATAAAGAACTTGAAAAAAAGATATCTGATTTTTTGGGAACAGAAGATACCATTCTTGTATGCCGCTTGTTTTGATGCGAACGGTGGTGTTTTTGAACCTTTGTTTGGTGAAGAAGATGCGATTATTTCTGATGCGTTAAATCATGCAAGTATAATTGATGGCGTTCGTTTGTGCAAGGCGCAGCGTTTCCGTTATGAGCATAACAATATGGCCGATCTTGAAAATAAACTGAAGGAGGCGAAAGATGCAAGAAGCCGGATAATTGTTACTGACGGCACTTTTAGTATGGATGGAACCATTGCACAATTGGATAAAATTGTGGAACTGGCGGAAAAATATGACGCGGTTGTAATGGTTGATGATTCGCATTCCACAGGTTTTATTGGCAAAACCGGAAGAGGAACTCCGGAATATCGCGGTGTGCAAGGAAAAATCGATATTATAACCAGCACGTTTGGTAAGGCGCTTGGTGGTGCCAATGGCGGATTTACTTCCGGTAGAAAAGAAGTGATTGAAATGCTTCGCCAGCGAAGCCGCCCTTATTTATTCAGCAATACATTGGCTCCCAATATTGTCGGTGCTTCAATAGCTGTTTTTGATATGCTGAGTGAAACAACCGATTTGCGTGATAAACTGGAAGCAAATACAAAATATTTCAGGGAAAAAATGACTGAAGCAGGATTTGATATTAAGCCTGGCGTTCATCCGATCGTTCCTATTATGCTTTACGATGCAGTGTTATCGCAAAAGTTTGCAGCACGATTATTGGAAGAAGGGATTTATGTAATAGGATTTTTCTTCCCGGTAGTTCCAAAAGGGCAGGCAAGAATTCGTGTTCAATTAAGCGCTGCGCATGAACAAAAACATTTGGACAAAGCAATAGAAGCTTTTACCAAAGTGGGAAAAGAATTGGCGGTTTTGAAATAGATTTTAATAAACAGAAGTAAGTGGTATGACAGAAACAGCAGCAACATTTAAAGCGAAAAGCATCATAAAATCTGCTGACCTGGATCACAGGCAAAAGATCAATTTTAATATTGGAAAATACAATGCTGTTGTGCCGATAGGGAAGCAACAATTTGAAGATATATAATCTAGTAAAAGAAAGAGCAAAAAATATTAAATGGCGCGCACTGGAAACACTTGATCAGCATTTGGAAGAATTTGAAATGCATTTTACAGCGCGCGGCGGTAAAGTTTTGTGGGCAGCAAAACTCACAGGAAGCCTTAGACGAAATTCTTGCAATATGTAAAGAAAAAAATTGCCGCACGATTGTGAAAAGCAAAAGCATGGTGACAGAGGAAATTCATCTGAATCATTTTCTTGAAAAAAATAATATTGAGAGTGTAGAAACTGATTTGGGTGAATACATTCAGCAATTGGACGGGGAACCTCCTTACCATATTGTAACACCGGCGATGCATAAAAGCAAAGAAGATGTTGCCAAACTTTTTTCCGAAAAATTAGGAACATCATCCAAACTTTCTCCTGAAGAATTAACATTGGTGGCCCGGCAAAAATTAAGAGAAAAATATGTGCAGGCAGAAATGGGAATTACCGGCGCTAATTTTGTTATAAGTGATATTGGAGGAATTGCACTTACCGAAAATGAAGGAAACGCAAGATTAAGTCACTGCCTGGCCCAAAACTCACATCGTGATTGTTGGAATTGAAAAAATGATTCCGTCAATGACTGACCTTGCTTTGCTTTGGCCATTATTGGCTACTTATGGAACAGGGCAAAAAGTAACGGTTTACAGCAGCATTATTTGCGGGCCGAAACAGCCGGGAGAAACCGATGGTCCTGAAGAAATGTATGTTATTTTCTTAGATAACAATCGTACCAATATTCTTGCAAACGCGCGCCAAAGAGAAAGCCTTTATTGCATCAGATGTGGCGCTTGTTTAAATGTTTGCCCGGTTTATAAAAATATTGGCGGACATACTTATGGCACCACTTACAGCGGGCCGATTGGAAGTGTGATCACTCCGCATTTGCAAAAGTTTGAAGAATTCAAACATCTAAGTTACGCTTCTTCTTTGTGTGGCGCATGTTCAGAAGTTTGCCCTGTTAAAATAAATCTCCATGAACTTTTATTGGAAAACAGGAATGAAAGTGTGGAACAAGGGATGCCACCTTTTTCAGAAAAAATGGCCTGGAAAATTTGGAAAATAGCTTCTTTAAAAAGAGGAATGATGAATATAGGAAATGGAAATTTGAAAACTAAAATCGTAAACCGGTTGTTTAAAAATTGGGATAAATATCACGCGCCACTTGAGTTTAGCAAAAAGACTTTTAATGAAATGTGGAAGGAGGAAAGACAATTAAAAAAATGAGTTTCACTTGCAGTAAACAAACAAATAATTCAATTTCTTGTTTCAATAAACAAAACTGTAATTATTAGCAAACTAACTTTTATTCACCAGATTTTTATTCTAGTGCTTAAAATGCCTTAAACCCGTAATTACCATTACCAGATTATTTTCTTTGCAATAATCAATCGAATCTTTATCGCGAATAGAGCCGCCAGGTTGAATAAATGCAGTAATACCGGCTTTGTGTGCAATTTTTACGCAATCATCAAATGGGAAAAATGCATCACTGGCGACAACTGAATTTTGCAAATCAAATTCAAATTGGTTGGCTTTTTCAATGGCATGTTTTAATGCATCTACTCTAGATGTTTGCCCCGCTCCTTTTCCTAAAAGCTGTTTGTTTTTTACAATCGCAATTGCATTGCTTTTTAAATGTTTACAAACAAGGTTGGCAAAAACAAGATCTTCTTTTTCTTCTTCGGAAGAAGGCTCTTCCGCCTTCTTCTTTCCATTCAGTAAAATTTCCTTTATCATTTTCCTGGATCAATAACCCGTTCAATAACGCTTTTGTTTGTTGTTCTTCTTTTGGAAATTCTTTTAGTTTTAAAATGATCCTGTTCTTTTTCGACTTTAAAACCGGAAGGCGTCCTCGTCAAAAGCCGGTGCGATCAAAACTTCAATAAACAAATCTTTAAGAGCTTCTGCAGTTTTTATATCGATGGAAGAATTGGAAATTAAAACTCCACCAAAAGCACTTTCCGGATCGCCGGCAAGGGCCGCAGAAAAAGCTTCTGAAACATTTTTTCTTTGCGCAATTCCACAAACATTCGTGTGCTTGATCACCGCAAATGTGGTATCGATCAGATTCGCCATTCTTTTTAAATTCTTTCATCAATTGCAACGCAGCATCAACATCCACCAGGTTATTATAAGAAAGTTCTTTGCCATGTAACTGTTCAAAAATATCGCTCATATCACCAATGAAAAATCCTTGCTGGTGTGGGTTTTCGCCATATCGCAATACTTTTCTTTCTGTCTGAAAAGGATTGGCAAAATTCGTTTTATTAAAATAATTTGAAATAGCAATATCATAACCGGCACAAACATCAAAAGCTTTTCTTGCAAAATCTTTTCTTTCTTCCAAAGAAGTTTCAGCATTTTTTTCTTTTAAAATTTTTTCAAGCGCAGTATATTCTTTTTTATCAGCAATCACCAAAACATTTTTAAAATTTTTTGCTGCCGCGCGAATCATTGATGGCCCGCCAATATCAATTTTTTCAATGATCGCCGCTTCGTCATTTGTTGATTTCACGGTTTCTTCAAAAGGATAAAGATCAACTACCACCAAATCAATTTCAGGAATGTTATATTGCTTCATTTCTTTCAGATCATTCTCCACATCCCGCCTTGCCAAAAAACCACCAAACACAACAGGATGAAGGGTTTTAACTCTTCCTCCCAAAATAGAAGGATAGCCGGTAAGCGATTCAACAGAAACACATTTGCCACCATTTTCTTCAATAAATTTTTGTGTGCCGCCTGTACTGTAGATAGTAATATTTTGTTGCTGAAGCAAAGGAATAATTTCTTTTAATCCATCTTTATTAAAAACTGAAATAAGAGCCGACTTAATTTTTTGTTGCATTGGGCGAAGAAAAAATTTTCATTTACAAATTGATTACTAAGGCACCCTGTTCGGGAACAGAATGGAAGTGCAAATGTAATTCTTCACATTCTTTTTTCCATTGCTCTATTTTCCATGGTGGATTAGAAGCGTCAAAAATGTAATTGTTGCAGTCGAAAATTTCTTCGATATCAGTAATTTTTATTTCTGGATTTTTAGAAATAAGGATATAATTCAGTTTTACTTTTTTATCCGAATTATAAATTTTGAATGATGAATCAATCATCAAAATTCTCGTGTTGTAAAACTGGTAAAAATTGTTTTTTGAAAACAAATGATTCAATTTTTCAGGCGCATCATTTGAGTTGAAAAGCAAGCTGCACAGGTCTTAGGTTATAATTATTTAACAATTTATCATTCGTTACTTCTGAATCGCCGTCAAAGAAAAAATTGATTCTTGTCAATAAATTCAACTGCTTTATGTTTCCGGAATATTGTACACAATTATTTTCTTTTGATGAAACAATTTCCATTCTCTATAAGCTTTGAAAAAAGCGAAGCAAAAGGAAAATACAACACCATATTTGAAAGCGGTTTTATTTTTCCGGATGAAGGCAAATACGAAAGCTATAACCATTAAATACAACAAAAGTGTTCCAAACTCAGAAATGAAATACCCGCCCATAAGGAATAAGGAATTGAATCAACCTTTAAAACAAAATAATTCAGCACCATGGATTGTAACATAAATTATTTTTGCAAAATAAAAAGCAACTCGGGTACAAATGACACAGGAATCAAAACCAAACATCCACACAATACAAGGGTAGCCAGCGGAATCGCGACAAGATTTGACAATAAAAATAATAATGGAAACTGGTGAAAATAATATAAACAAAGCGGAAAAGTAAATAACTGTGCCGACAATGAAACTGCACAGTAGTTGCCAACCTCTTTGCAATATTTTATTATGAAAATAAAGCCAGTTTGAAATTGGCTTATAACGCAATCACAATTCCCAAAACTGCCAGGTAAGAAAGCTGAAAACCCACATCCCACAAAAAGTAGGGATTGAAACACAACAATAAAAAAGCCGAAGCCGCAATTGAATTATAAACTGAACCGGTTTTGTTGAATGCCGCGCCAATAATAATAAAAGAAAACATAATAGCAGCGCGTGTAGCAGAAGGAGACGCGCCGGTGAGTAGCACGAAAAGCCATAAGCCTGTAAGAATAAAAAATAAGCGCAAAGGCCTTGATTTTTTGGTGAAAGGAAGTACTGAAAAAAACCAAAGCAAAATGGCGTAAATAATACCGATATGCAGGCCTGAAATGGCGATAATATGAACCACGCCGGCATTGCTGTAAGCTTGTACGAGGTCTTTGTTCAGATCAACTTTATAACCAATCAATAAAGCTTTTGCAATAGCAGATTCATCTTCATCTCCTAAATATTTGTCGAGAACAGAAATCACCTTTCCGCGAATCGAAAAGATAACTGAACGCCATACACTCTTATTTTTTGAAGCTAATAAAATCCATTCATTTCGTTTTAAATAGACCTGGTGATAAAGATTGTGAAAAGCTGAATATTGTGCATAATCAAAAGCCGCCGGATTTCCTGAATTAGAAATTGGACTTAAAACTTTGTTTCACTATAATGCGGTCGCCATACTTTAAATTGCGTGAGGCACTGTCTTTAGAAAAATAGATCAAAAATCTGCCATGGGTTTTTCGTTCTTTTTCGTTTAGGATAATGGCATCGGCGTTCGCAGTTGCTTTAAACGATTTTGCCTTTTCTTGCAGAGGCTCTGCAATTGTCGCGACTATAAAAGTTTGGCCATTTGTAAAATGTCCATACCATTGGCTATCGTTCCTGGTATTTTTATGCCATACAAAATACGAACCGAAGAGAAGCAGCAATAAGGTGATTAGAATTCCCCGGACAGGTTTGAACCTAAATTGCATTGACTGAGGTAAGAAAGAAAAAACATACAACAAAACCGCCAATACAATAGCAAAAAAAATAATTGTGGAAACAGGTGTTTGGAAATAAAACTGCAAAAGGATACCAGCCATCACAGGAATGAGCAAACGAAGAAATGGTGCTTTTTTCCAAATAAAAATATCGTAGGAATTACTCATAAGGAAAATATGAAAAGCCCTTATTTACTTTTCAGTTTGTTGGTTAAGGTTTTACATTTTCCCTTTGAAGATACATTTTTAATATTTTTATTTCCTATTGTTTAGATTTGTTAGACCACTTTTTGTAAAACAAACTATCTGAAGCAATACGTGTAAATCATTATTTTTAATAAATAAATTTAAAATTCTTGGCTCACTCACAACAAATGCAGTTTGATTCAGTTTACTCCTTCCTGATTAAAAAATTAGAAACAGAATTGCCACCATACCTCCATTATCATAATGCGGAGCATACAAAAGATGTAATTGCACGGGCGGAACAGCTGGCAGGGCAGGAAAATATTAGTGGTGACGATCTTATCCTGCTAAAGACAGCTGCACTCTTTCATGATTCAGGCTTTTTAGAAACTTACAGTGACCACGAAGAAATATCGTGTGAGATAGCAAGGAAATGGTTACCACAATTTGGCTATAACCAGGATGAAATCGCAGAGATCTGTAGCCTGATAATGGCTACAAGAATACCGCAGCAACCTAAAAATAAATTAGGGGAGGTGCTTTGTGACGCTGATCTTTATTATCTAGGTACAGATAAATATTTTATTGGCGCAGAAAAATTGTATAAAGAGTTGCATGAAGCCGGTCTTGTAAAAAATCGAGAAGAATGGAGTAATGAAGAAATTAAATTTGTTGAAAGGCATCATTATTTTACATCCATAGCGGAAAAAAAATTAAATAGCCGGTTAAATCAAATAGCGTTACAGCTGAAAGCAAGAGCGGCCAAACAAAAAAGGCCAAAAAATACTATTGAAATTTCCGGCTGGTTAAGTGATGGTTTATTTATCATCCTCGGCGTTCTTTTAGCCGCATTCTCTCTCAAAGGGTTTCTTATTCCAAACGGATTTTTTGATGGCGGTATTACCGGTATTTCTTTGTTGGTAAGTGAGCTTTATCATTTTGATATTTCATATGTGATCATGATCGCAAATATTCCTTTTATCATTATTTGTATTTATGCGGTCAATTTTAATTATGCGCTAAAAACGTTTATTTGTATTTTATTACTTGGAGTTTGCTTGTATTATTTCCCGCATTACTCTATTACGTCAGACAAATTGCTCGTTTCTATTTTTGGCGGATTCTTTATAGGCGCAGGTATTGGGTTAACGATGAGAGCCGGCTGCGCTATTGATGGAATTGAAATTCTCGCATTGTACACATGGAAAAAAACAAGCTTTACCATTACTGAAATTATCCTTGCAATTAACATACTCATTTTTGGCGTTGCTGCTTTCCATTTTGGAATCCAGGTGGCCTTGTATTCTATGCTCACTTATTTTACGGCATCCCGCACAGTCGATTATGTTGTTGAAGGCTTAGAAGCTTACATAGGCGTTACTATTATTTCAAGCAAAAGTGAAATTATCAAAGACCGTCTGGTAAATGAAATGGGCAGAGGAATTACAATTTACAAAGGCGAACGGGGGTTTTTACCAGGCAAATTTGAGCAGCATAGTGATTGCGATATAATTTTTACTGTAATTACCAGGCTTGAAATACGAAAACTTAAAAACCTTGTAAGCGAAGTTGATCCGCGTTCATTTGTTTTTGCCAGCACTATAAAAGAAGCTTCCGGCGGAATTATCAAACGGCGGCATGTTCATTAAGCAGTAAACGAACTTTATTCCACAATTCTTAATTTGGCATAATTAAGCATAATTTTTTTCTCGCCATTATGCTCAAATTTTACAGTGGCTATAGGGTTATGCGCTGCTCCTTCCATTTTTAAAACTTCTCCAAAACCAAATTTTTGGTGTTCAATTTTTTGCCCGGTTTGTAAATTACTGGTGTCGCTCGGCGCAAAATCAGGAGAAGGAACATGTTCCTTTATTTTTATTACGGGAGTTGAGACGAGATAGGCAGGTTTTTCAGGTTTTGTTTCCCTCCTTTGGCTGCCCGCTGGAAATTTTGGCCTGTCGAAGGCATTCCAATAATTGGTTTGATTGTTCCGCATGTTGCCACCAGCAAAAGATTTATCCAGGCGCTCCTGCGGAAGTTCATCGATAAAACGGCTTGGTTCATTTTGGGCAAGATTTCCAAAACGGTAACGGTTGTTTGCATAAGTTAACCAAAGCCGATTTTTAGCGCGCGTTATCGCTACATAAAATAATCTTCTTTCTTCTTCCAATTCTTCCCTGGTATTGATCGACATTGCATTTGGAAACAAAGTTTCTTCCAAACCAGCAACAAATACAACCGGAAATTCCAAGCCCTTAGCCGCATGGATCGTCATTAATTTTACAACATCACTCTCACCTTTGTCGTCATCTGCATCAGTAAGTAAAGTGATTTGTTGAAGATAACTTCCAAGGCTTTTATCCAATAATTCGCCATCTTCTGTTGGTGTTTCTGTATATTCTTTTATTGAGTTTAATAATTCCTGCAGGTTTTCATAACGCGCCAAACCTTCCGTGGTTTTATCATTAAAAAGATCTTTTACAATGCCCGTATTTTTTCCAACAAGAACTGCAAGGTCATAAGCATTTTTCTTTTGCAATTCACTCTGGAACATTTTGATCATCACTACAAAATTGCTGATCGTTTCAAGTGTGTTTGCCCTGTAACCAAATTGTGCTGCATGTTCCAGCACATTCCACATAGAAACGTTTTGTTCGTTGGCATAAAGAATCGCTTTTTCAATAGTTGTTTTTCCAATCCCTCTTGCGGGATAATTTATAATTCTTTTTAGCGCTTCTTCATCTCCCGGATTTACGATCACACGCAGGTAACTTAAAAAATCTTTGATCTCCTTTCTTTGGTAAAAACTGATGCCGCCATAAATGCGGTAAGCAATATTCATACGCCGAAGGCTTTCTTCAAAACTGCGGCTTTGCGCATTGGTGCGATACAAAATAGCGAAATCACTATTTCGATAATGGTTGCGTAGCTTCTGTTCCTGTATCGCATCTGCTACATATTTTCCCTCCTCATTATCAGTGGCTGTTCTTACTAAATTTATTTTTTCTCCTTCAATATTACTTGTCCAGAGCTTTTTCGGAATTTGTCCTTTGTTATTGGCAATAATATGATTGGCCACATGAAGAATATTTTGGGAACTGCGGTAGTTTTGTTCGAGTTTTACCACTTTTACTTCATCATAATCTTTCTGAAACTGTAAAATATTTTCTATCGTCGCGCCGCGAAAACTATAAATACTTTGTGCGTCATCACCTACTACGGCTACGTTTTCATGCATTGCGCCCAATAGTTTTATGATCTGGTATTGCGAAGTATTGGTATCCTGGTATTCATCAATCATGATGTATTTAAACTTGCGTTGGTATTTACTCAGGCTTTCCGGATGCGTCTTTAGCAACTGGTAAAACTTAAGGAGCAGATCATCAAAATCCATTGCGCCGTTTTTAAAACAGCGGTTGCAGTAGGCTGTGTAAATTTGGCCGATCATCGGACGATTAGCGCGCATATCTTCCTGCTGTAACCCAAAATCGTTGATGTATTCCTCAGGAGCAATCAAACTATTTTTCGCATTTGAAATTCGGTTATAAACTGTGTTGGCTTTATAATGTTTGTCGTCAAGATTCAATTCTTTCACCACCGTTTTCACTACGCTTTTTGCATCATCTGTATCATAAATAGTAAAGTTCCGCGGATAGCCGAGCTTATCCGCCTCGGCTCTTAAAATTCTTGCAAATACAGAGTGAAAAGTTCCGATATAGAGATTACGAGCTTCGTTATTTCCCAAAATATGTGTCACTCGCTCCTTCATTTCCGCTGCCGCTTTATTGGTAAAAGTGAGCGCCAGTATTTGAAAAGCATCCACGCCGGATGCCATTAGGTGTGCGATTCTTGTGGTTAAGACTTTGGTTTTTCCGCTGCCCGCACCTGCTACAATCATGATAGGTCCGTCACGATGAAGTACGGCTTCGCGTTGCGATTCATTCAATCCCTGTAAATATTCCTGCATAGTTGCAAATTTACGAAAAGCACAGGTGAGGAAAAGAGAGGTGGAGAAAAAATAAGAAACAATTAGAGATAAGGAGTTTAAAAAATTGTATTTTTAGTTTAATTAACCACAATAAACAATTTTAGTAAATTCTGTATTAATACTATTTCAAATTGACTTTATGGCACTTATTGTAACACCAAAAAATAAAAAAGAAGAAACTATTTTGAAAGCTTTTCTTAATAGCTTAAAAATTGGTTTCCATTCAGAAGCCGACGAAGATGCAGCATTATATAAAGCAATCCAAAACGGAAGAAAGACAGCTTTACTGAATCAAAAGGAAAAGGACGAATTTATCAGAAATTTAAAAAAATCGGATTGAAGCTTGAAATCAGGAAATCGTTTGAAAAGGACGTTGCTAAATTGCCTGCATCTGTAAAACTTTTGATATAAAAAGCGATCCGGGAAATTTTGACAAAAGAAAAGCTTTCCGAACTGTCCTCATGCAAAAAATTGACAGGCCACAAAGGTTATTATAGAATAAGATTGGGGAGTTACCGAATTGGTTTCTTTTATGAAAACAATACGGTTGAACTAATAAGAGTCTTGAACAGAAAAGACATTTATAAATATTTCCCTTAAAATTAGAAACATCGGTTTTTCTTTGTTTACTGCTAATCAACTTAATCCCTAATTATAAAATCGTCGGCATCTTTCCAGAATGGAAACCGGTTTCTTGTTTCCGAAACTTTTGCTTTTTCTATTGTGAAAGTGAAAATGTCTTCCTCGTCGTCTTTTTGATACATAATCTCCCCCAGCGGATCAATAATAGTGCTACCACCGTTGTAAGAAATTTCATCACCATCCTCTCCAACACGATTTACTCCTACAACAAATGATTGGTTTTCGATCGCCCTTGCACGCAATAAAGTTTTCCAGGCAAGACTTCTTTTTTCGGGCCAATTTGCCACATTAATCAGGAGATCGTATTTATTTTCTAATTCGCCTGGTGCCTGTCGCGCCCAAACAGGAAACCGCAAATCATAGCAAACTTGCAAATTAATTTTCCATCCTTTCACAGATGCAATCAACTTTTTATTGCCCGGAGAATAATGTTCATTTTCATGAGCATATCCAAATAAATGTCTTTTATCATAGATACCGAATTCACCATTTGGTAACATCCAGATCAACCGGTTAAAATACTTTCCATTTTCTTCAACCATCAAACTTCCCGTTAGAATTATTTTTTTTTCTGCTGAAATCTTTTTCATCCATTCCACTGTTTCTCCATCCATTTTTTCTGCAAATAATTCCGGCTTCATGCTAAAGCCTGTATTAAACATTTCAGGAAGAATTACAATTTCGGTTTTCTCTTTAATGCTTTCAATTTTTTGTTGAAACATTTCGAAATTGGCCTGTTTATCTTCCCAAAATATATTCGACTGAATAAGTGTTATGGTGAGTGAGGACATAATTAAAAATAAGTAACAAAGTTATTTGTTTGTGATCAATCAACGGGTCAAAGCTGTTTGACAACTTCACGAATCATATTTGTTTCAAAGCCTCTCTGCAATAAAAAATCCTGTAGTTTTCTCTTCTTTATGAAAATGTTTTTTTCACTTTTCAGGCTTTTCATTTTTTGCTGAACCAGTTTCTTAAAAGTTTTTTGATATTCAGCAGAATCAATTTCTTTTAGCGCTTTTCGAATACAATAATCGCTTACCTGTTTGTATTTTAATGCTCGCTTTATTTTGGTTTTTCCCCATTGCTTCATCCTGAATTTTCCTCCTGCAAAATGGATTGCAAAACGCTCTTCATTCAAGTAATTTTCA
Organism: uncultured Chitinophagaceae bacterium; assembly: GCA_963814075.1. GTDB lineage: Bacteria > Bacteroidota > Bacteroidia > Chitinophagales > Chitinophagaceae > Ginsengibacter. Next base: position 159,742 of record CAWFBO010000003.1, read on the forward strand.
GTGATCAAAGTGGAAATGATTTCCTCAACATCGTTTTTATGCAAGCCAAATGAATACAATTTATCACGAACTTCAGAATGACATCTTTCCTGGTAAGCGCAATATTGCTTTATTTTAGGAAGAGCTTGTCCGGGAGTAAAAGTTTGAAATGACATGAATCAAAAATATCACTAAAAATACTTTTGATCACTACGGATAAAATTCATGCAAAAAATAATAAATAATCAGTAATCAATTACCTGTTCTTCCAATTCGGGCATTTCCCTGAATTCATATTGTTGGTTCCTCAATTGCGGTTCAAATCCCGCTTCCTTTATTGCTTCCTGTATTCCATTTGCCGTAAAACGATGAGGCGCGCCGGCTGCACTTACTACATTTTCTTCGATCATAATACTTCCAAAGTCATTGGCGCCGGCATGTAAACAAAGTTGTGCGACTTGTTTACCAACTGTTAACCAGCTCGCCTGTATATTTTTTACATTGGGCAACATGATGCGGCTCATCGCAATCATGCGGATATATTCTTCAGGCGTAGTAAGGTTATGAACGCCCCGGATCCTTGCCAGCAAAGTGTCTACATCCTGGAAAGTCCAGGGAATAAAGTTTAAAAACCCAACAGCCCCTTCAGGTTTTTTCGCCTGAACGTCTCGTAATTTTGCTAAATGTTCAAATCGTTCTTCAATTGTTTCTACATGGCCAAACATCATCGTTGCGGAAGTGGTAAGACCTAATTTGTGAGCCTCCACCATAATATCAAGCCATTCCTGTGAACCGCATTTTCCTTTACTTATTAAGCGTCTGACCCTGTCAGTTAGTATTTCAGCGCCTGGGCCCGGCAAAGAATCAAGTCCTGCCTCTTTTAAAGCTTTCAATACTTCCCGGTGTGTTGAGTTTGAGATTTTGGTGATGTGTGCCACTTCGGGTGGACCAAGCGCATGAAGCTTTAACTTAGGAAATAGCTTTTTTAATTCTTTAAAGAGAGTAACGTAATAATTTAAGTCGAGATCAGGATGATGACCACCTTGTAGCAGTAATTGTTCGCCACCGTATTTAAAAGTTTCTTCAATTTTTCTTTTATAGGTTTCTATATCTGTAATATAAGATTCCTTGTGGCCGGGAATACGATAGAAATTGCAAAACTTACAATTAGCGATACAAACATTGGTCGTATTTACGTTCCTGTCAATGATCCAGGTAACTTTCCCATGCGGAACCTGAATTTTTCTTAATTCATCAGCCACAGACATTAATTCTGCCAATGCAGCATTTCTAAATAAATAACTGCCTTCTTCTACAGTGAGAAACTCAAAACGTAAAGCTTTTTCTAATAATTTCGATGTCTTCATGTGTTTAAATTTCATTTTGAGAACATCTGAGGCCCTCTATAATAATTTAAGCAAAAATACATGCATAAATCTTAAATTTAGATTTTAACCGGTATGAGAATTTTCCTTTATTTATTTTTCTTTTTTTCTTGTCAACCTTATTTGGACAGGAAATGTATTGGGAAAAACCGGCGAAGTTTATTACTTCTTTTCCTTTTAAACAATTGAACGGAGGGGTAATGTTGGTAAAAGCAAGGTTTGATAATCTTACCGATACATTTAATTTTATATTAGATACAGGAAGCGGCGGCATTTCTTTAGACTCTACCACCACTGAAGTTTACCACATTCCTCATGAACCTTCAGGCCGGTATATTTATGGAATTGCCGGAGTACGAAAAGTAGACTATGCTCCCAACCAAACACTTAACTTTCCAGGGTTGACAGTGGACAGCCTTAATTTCTATATAAATGATTATGAAGTGCTTACAAGCGTATACGGCATGAAAATAGATGGGATTATTGGTTATAGCTTCTTATCCAGGTATTTGGTAAAAGTAGATTTCGACAGTATGAAAATAAATGTTTTCGCACCAGGTTATATAAATTATCCCCCGCATGGCGCGCTATTGCACCCTTCTTTCCAGGGCTTGCCAATTGTGCCGGTAATTATTAAAGATTCAAAAAGATTCTCTTCAAATTATTTTTTTGATACAGGCGCGGGTTTGTGTCTTTTATTGAGCAGCCGGTTTAATGAAGACAGTTCGGTTTTATTGAAGCGAAGAAAACCGGTAGAAATAGAAGTCCAGGGATTGGGAGGTAAAAAAAGAATGCGACTTTCATTATTAAAGAACTACAAATAGGAAATTTTAAATTCAGAAAGGTGCCAACTTATCTTTTTGATGATGAATTTAATGTTCTTGCTTATCCTCAAAGAGCCGGACTGATTGGAGATGATATTTTGCGACATTTTAATTTGATCATTAATTATCAGCAGAAGGAAATTTATCTTACGCCAAATAGCCATTTTCGTGACCCTTTTGATTATTCCTATACAGGAATGACTATGTATAGCTTGGATGGGGAGATTTTTGTTGACGATATCGTCAAGGGATCTCCTGGCAGATAAAGCCGGCCTGAAAAATGGCGATGTAATAATGGCAATTGATAATAATTTTAGCGGTAACCTTGAAGTTTACAAAAACCTTTTACAGAAAACGGGCTACAGAATACCGATCCTAATCATGAGAGAAAATAAACCCTCTATTATTTCTTTACGATCGGACGAATAAGATAAAACCCTTCTGCAACGATACCAGTTACGTTACTTCTCTCAACTTCCCAACTTGTGTTTATTTTCAAATAACTTTGATACAAAATTCTTTACTAAATGAAACTTGGAAATTATGTCCTTGGAAAATGGATAGAAGGAGATGGAGAAGGACAGAAATTGTACAATGCGGTAAATGGAGATTTCATTGCAACGGCAACAACAAAGGGTTTAGATTTTGGATCTATATTGAAATATGGAAGAAAAACGGGAAGCCTGCTTTAAGAAAAATGACTTTCCAGGAAAGGGGAAGAATGTTGAAAGCGTTCGCACTTCATCTTTTCGAACAAAAAGAAAAATTTTACTCTATAAGTTATCAAACCGGCGCAACCCGTGCTGATAGCTGGGTTGACATTGAAGGCGGCATCGGTAATCTTTTTTCAAATGCTTCTCTGAGACGAAAACTTCCCGACGAAATATTTGCACTTGATGGTGAAAATATTGGTCTAAGTAAAGGCGGCACTTTTGCAGCGCAACATATTTTATTACCAAAGGAAGGAGTGGCGATTCACATTAACGCTTTTAATTTTCCCTGTGTGGGGAATGTTGGAAAAAATTGCGGTTAATTTATTGGCCGGCGTTGCGGCGGTTGTAAAGCCTGCTTCTATTACATCCTATCTTACCGAAGCAGTGGTGAGAGAAATTATTGCCTCAAAAATTTTACCCGAAGGCGCTTTGCAATTGATTTGCGGAAGTGCCGGCGATATTTTGGATCATGTTACTTCGCAGGATGTAATCACTTTTACTGGTTCTGCCTCCACAGGTTTAATGCTTGAAATCAAACCCAAATGTGTTGAGGGAAAATGTGCCGTTCAATCTCGAAGCAGATTCTTTAAATTGTATCATGTCTGGGAAACGACGTGGAGCCGGGAATGCCTGAATGGGATATTTTTATAAAAGAGATCCGAAAAGAAATGACTTCAAAAGCCGGGCAAAAATGTACCGCCATCCGCAGAATTTTTGTTCCTGAAAATAAAATGGAAGACGTTTGGAAAGATTTGAGTAAGTCATTATCTCAAACCACTATCGGCAATCCGCAAAATGAAAAAGTCAGGATGGGCGCGCTGGCCGGACAATCTCAAAAAAAAGAGGTAATGGAACAAGTTCAAAAATTGCTTGCTTCTTCTCAAATAATTTACGGAAGTCTCGATAGCGTTGAAGTGATTGACGCGGATTGCAACAAGGGCGCATTTGTTAGTCCTCTTTTATTAAAAAACGAATACTCCTTTTCAAAGCGATGAAGTACATAATGTTGAAGCTTTCGGACCGGTGAGTACTATCATGCCTTATAAAAATATTGATGAAGCGATTGAATTGGCAAAAATGGGAAAAGGAAGTTTGGTTAGTTCTGTGGTTACAGTAAACGAACAATTTGCAAAGAATTTTATTTTGGGCGCGGGAACTTATCACGGAAGAATTCTAGTGTTGAACCGAGATTGCTCAAAGGAAAGTACCGGCCACGGTTCGCCGTTGCCGTTGCTGATTCACGGCGGACCGGGAAGAGCGGGCGGGGGAGAAGAAATGGGCGGTTTGCGCGGAATAAAACATTATATGCAAAGAGTAGCGTTGCAAAGCTCGCCAACTATGCTGACGGCTATTACAAACGTTTATCAACCAGGCGCCAAAGCCAATACGGAAACGATTCATCCTTTTAAAAAATATTTTGAAGATTTAAAAATCGGCGATCAACTAATAACCAAAAAAAGAATCATCACTTCTGAAGACATTGATAAGTTTGCTGACTTAAGTGGTGATCATTTTTATGCTCATTTAAAAGATACCGATTTTTCTGATACCATGTTTGATGAGCAGGTGGCTCACGGTTATTTTATCATCAGCGCCGCGGCTGGCTTGTTTGTTGATAGTTATGAAAAGAACCCGGTTTTGTTGAATTATGGGATTGAAGAACTGCGGTTCACCAAGCCGGTTTATCCCGGAACGGAAATTTATATTAAATTAACCTGCAAGGAAAAGATCGAACAGGAGTTAAAAGAAGTTACTCCTGAAACAAAAAATGTAAAAGGAATTGACATACCAAAAGGAATTGTGAAATGGTACGTTGAAATTATGGATGATACCGAAGAAATTGCAGGTGTTGCCACAATACTTACCATGGTGAGAAAAAGAAAATAAAATTACATTCAATGGAACCGTACGTTAGCTCTCACAGTGAGCATGGAATTACAACAATAGAATTTTTTCATCCCCAGGGAAACTCTTTACCGGGCAAATTACTCGATGCGCTGGCTTTGGAAATTCATTATGCCGGCACGCACGATACAAAAGTGGTGGTATTGAAAAGCGCAGGGACCGGAGCTTTTTGTGGCGGCGCCAGTTTTGAGGAATTGACGGCGATAAAAAATGAAAAAGAAGGTTACGAATTTTTTTCCGGCTTTGCTAATGTGATAAATGCGATGCGAAAATGCACCAAATTAATAATCGGCCGGATACATGGAAAATGCGTTGGGGGTGGAGTGGGTCTTGCTGCCGCTGTCGATTATGCCATTGCGGTAAAAGAATCAGAAGTAAAATTAAGTGAGTTGTCTTTGGGTATCGCACCATTCGTCGTAGGGCCGGCAATTGAAAGAAAAATCGGAAATTCCGCTTTTAGCCAGCTTTCGATTGATGCTACGCTTTGGAGAAATGCAGACTGGGCAAAACACAAAGGTCTTTTCGCAGAAGTACATCAGTCGGTTCAAAATATGGACGAAGCGGTTTATAGGCTCGCCACTTCCCTGGCACACATGAGTCCGGAAGCCATGGCGGAAATGAAAAAAATGTTTTGGCAGGGAACAGAAAACTGGGATTCAATTTTAAAAGAAAGAGCCAAACTAAGTGGGCGATTGATCTTGGGTGATTTTAGCAAAAATGCCATCGAGGCTTTTAAGAATAAGATAAAAAAATAAGAAGCTATTTTTTCTGCAAAAATTTTATAACCCTTAAACAGTACAAATATGCAGTGGCAGGGAAGAAGAGAAAGTTCAAACGTTGAGGACCGCAGGGGCGTTTCAGGTGGTGGATTGGCAATCGGCGGCGGCGTAATCGGCGTAATTTTTATCCTGGCAAAATTTTTATTGGGCGGCGGCGACCTCAATGATCTTCAACAGCTCGTTCCTCCGCAACAACAGGAAATGACACAGGAGCAAAAAGCAGCACAAGATCAGGAAGCGGCTTTTGTAAAAGTGGTATTAGCCGATACGGAAGATGTGTGGACGAAACTATTTAACGATATGGGAAGAACTTACACCGATCCTACGCTCGTTCTATTCAACGGTACAACGACGTCTGGCTGTGGATATGCAAGTGCCCAAACCGGCCCTTTTTATTGTCCGGAAGACGACAATCTTTACATCGATCTTTCTTTCGCGCAACAATTAAAAGATCAGTTTGGTGCAAAAGGAGAATTTGCGATGGCCTATGTGGTAGCACATGAAGTGGGCCATCATGTGCAGGATTTGCTGGGTGTAACTGATAAAATGCAACAACTTCAACAGCGGTTAAATGAAACCGATTATAATAAATATTCGGTGCGCCTTGAACTTCAGGCGGATTTTTATGCAGGCGTCTGGGCACATTATGATCAGCAAATGAAAAACGTAATTAAGCCACAGGATATCCAGGAAGCGCTGAGCGCCGCCAATGCAATCGGCGACGATCGCTTGCAGGAAGAATACCAGGGAACAGTAACACCCGATTCTTTCACACACGGAACTTCAGCACAAAGAATGTACTGGTTTAAGAAAGGTTACGAAACCGGTGACCTTAGCCAGGGAAATACTTTTGCAGAAGGAAGTTTTTAAAGCACCTGGTGTAACAAGGACACACGATGTCCATTATTTGTTTTACGCAGAAACCATTTGAAAGCAAATAAAACATGATAAAACCACTGCTTGAAGCGCTTTTACGGATTGGGATCATCGTACCTTTTGCAATTATTTTTTTAAAGGAAAGAAACAAAATCAATTTTAAAAGAATTGCAATTTTTATTTTCTGTTATTTGATTTATAATTTAATTCTTGTTCTTGGACTAAGGAATAACCATTTTATTTTTTCTGACAGCCATTGGAATTGGACAGGAAAAATTTTAGGAATACTGTGGGGAATAACCTGTTATTTCCTATTCAAAAAATATTTTGCTGACAATAATTTTTTTACACTTAAACAGAACAAGAAAAATTTTAAAAAGGCATTGACTGCCGGTATTGCAATTGGCCTGTTTACAATGATACTCTCCTTTTTTGCGGGGAAATCTAAATTCGATTTTGAAACTCTTACCTTCCAATTAACGCTTCCCGGTATTGACGAAGAAATAATGTTTAGAGGAATTTTGCTTTGCCTTTTGGCCAGTTCTTTAAAAGGCAAAATTTTTTTTCTTGGAAATCCTTCAATCTTTTTGACGTCTGTATTATTTGGTTTGATGCACGCATTGACAATGACAAAAAATTACTCCTTTACTTTTGACCCAATTTATTTTATTTACACCACCACGGCTGGATACATTTTTGGCTGGACAACCATCAAAAGCCGAAGTATCTTACTTGCAATTTTTTCACACGGTTTTACGGACTTTTCCGGATCTTTTGTAAGAATGGTAAAATAACAGACAGCAGAATAAAGATATTACGTTTCCATATTTTCCTCAATGCTTTTTCGTGAAGGATCCATTACATTCCGGGCAGATTTATTTCGCGTGCGCAAGTCATCGCTTTTCCCATTCGGGGAATTGAAAGCTATAGTCGGGCTTCTTTCACCAGTCCATTTATATTTTGGGGCGGCAAACAAATTCCGTTTTATTTTAGATAAAATAAAAAGCTATTTTTTTTATTGGTTTACTGTAAAAGTATTTTTAGAAATTTACATTTGAAAAAAGAAAACACGAATGAACAATTCTAAGAAGCCGGTTTATTTTGAAATGACTTCCGATTTCAGGAAATGGCTTTTGAAATATCATGATAAAAAAACAGAATTGCTTGTTGGGTTTTACAAGGCAAAAAGCGGCAAACCGAGCATTACCTGGAGTGAATCTGTCGACCAGGCAATTTGTTTTGGTTGGATAGATGGCGTGCGAAAATCGATTGATGAAGAAAGCTATTGTATTCGTTTTACTCCAAGAAAATCATCAAGTATCTGGAGCGCAATCAATATCAAAAAAGTTGAAGAGCTTTCGGACAAAGGCTTAATGCACCCATCAGGAATGGAAGCTTTCAAAAAAAGAAAAGAACATAAATCGCGGATTTATTCTTATGAAAAAGAATCGCATGATATTTCAAAAAGATTTTGAAAAGAATTTTAAAGACGAATAAAAATGCATGGGAATATTTTCAGCAAATGCCCCCGTCTTATAAACGAACAGCAATACACTGGGTAATGAGTGCAAAAAGAGAAGAAACAAAACTCAGGCGTTTATTGCAATTAATTAAAGACAGCGAAGAAGGAAGAAGAATAAAACCATTGGATTATTGATACAAAATAAAAGAAGTAAATTACTGAATGATCTACGAAAGCATAATTGTTGGAAGAGGATTGATCGGTTCAGCCGCGGCAAAATATATCAGCCGGTCGCAAAAAAATGTGGCCCTCATCGGCCCTGACGAAGCAACTACATTGGAACAGAGAATTGTATATGCCAGCCATTACGATCGTGCCAGAATTCAACGAATTGTTGGAAAAGATTCAATAGAAACTTTGCTCAATCTACAATCTGCTTTACAACATACGGAACTGGAAAAAGAAAGTAACATCAATTATTACGTCGACCGATGGCTGTTTGCTTGTAACGCCCGACGATAACGATAATTTTATAGATCACTATAAAGAGGAGGCAAAAAAATTTGATGTCGATTATCAAATATTTAATGATGCTTCACAACTGAAGGCGTTTAACGCTCATCTTCTTTTCCCGGTTCGGCGAAAGGAATTTATGAACCAGCACCGTCGGGTCACATCAATCCGCGACTCTTAATAAAAGGGCAATCAACCGTTTTTGAAAAAAATGGTGGAAAGGTCTTTAATAATACTGTTCGTGATATTTCATTTGAAAATGGTGTCATTAAACTCACGTGTATCGATGATCAAATTTTTCATGCAAAAAAAGTGTTGTTGGCACCGGGTTCTTTTATCAATTTTCTAAATCTTTTGCGAAAAAAATTGGCTCTAAAAGTAAAAAGCGAAACTACTATTTGGGTAAAAGTAAATGAAGAAGAAGCGCGGCGGCTTTCGTCTTTGCCCCCGCTTTTATATAAAATTGATGAACCAGAAATCCAGGATATTTATTTGATACGGCCGCTGAAATATCCTGATGGAAATTATTATTTAAAAATGGGCGCCAATATCCCAACGGATCATTTATTTCAAAAGTTTGCCTGAGATACAGGAATGGTTCAAAAACGGCAATAAAAATGATAACCGCCCGGTATTGGAAAAAGCATTGAGATCAATTCTTCCCGAAATCACTATTGAAGAGGTCCACGAAAAACGTTGTATTGTTTGCTATACAAAACATAACAAACCATACATTGACCAGATCGAAAACAATTTGTTTGTGGCAGCGGGCGGCAACGGTTATGCAGCGATGAGCAGTGATGCATTAGGAAAAATTGCCGCTACGTTTTTATTAGAAAACAAATTCCCGGAAGCCTTTTTCAGCAAAAAATTTTGACGCGGTATTTGAGATGGATACCATTGATTATAAAGAGTTGTGACTATCATTCTTTCGGTACGTGATTTGACGTACGATTAAGAAAAACTAAATGCCCCACGGAACCATGTTGCAATATTTCCACTGGTATATGCCCAATGATGGAAATTTATGGAAACAAATAAAATCGGAAGCTCCAAGGCTAAGGGAAATGGGATTTACTTCTATCTGGTTTCCGCCTGCTTATAAAGGTTCACACGGCGGATATAGCGAAGGGTATTACCCTTATGATCTTTACGATCTTGGCGAATTTGATCAAAAAGGATCGGTACGAACAAAATACGGAACGCGGCAGGAATATCTGGAGGCGATTGATGCCGTTCATGAAAGCGGAATGCAGGTGATTGTGGATATTGTTTTTAACCACAAAGCAGGCGGTGACGAATGTGAAAGAATAAAAGTGGTAAAAGTGGATCCGGAAGACCGAACAAAAGTGATATCAGAACCAATGGAAATTGATGCTTACACGAAATTTACCTTTCCGGGAAGAAACAAAAAATACTCAGATTTTGAATGGGATTATATGTGTTTTACAGGAGTTGATTATGCACATGATACCGGAGAAAAAGGTATTTTTAAAATTTTAAATGGCAACGGCGATTCATGGCAGGATATGATAACCGATGAAAAAGGAAATTATGATTACCTGATGTTCAACGATATTGATTTTAGAAATCAATTCAGTAAAACAACATCTTATTGATTGGGGAAAATGGTATTGGTATCAAAGAAATTTTGATGGTGTACGCCTTGATGCGGTCAAACATATTCCTACTTCTTTTTATGCAGATTGGTTAAAAGAAATCCGCGAATATACCGGAAAAGAGATTTTTACGGTAGCCGAATACTGGGCACCTCATTCTCTTAATTTATTGCTGAAATACATTGAAGAGACTAATCATGGAATGAGTTTGTTCGATTGTTGCCTTCAAAATAATTTTCATGTAGCTTCCGTGCAGGGAAAAAAGTATGACATGCGTAAAATATTCGACAATACATTATTAAGAGTACTATCCGGAAAGAGCGGTAACCATTGTTGATAATCATGATACACAACCGTTACAGGCACTGGAAGCACCGGTCGAGTCGTGGTTTAAAGCTATAGCTTATTCTTTAATTCTACTTCGTTTTGAAGGATATCCGTGTATTTTTTATGCCGATATTTATGGAGCCCATTATAAAGATACGGGCGAAGACGGGAATGAATATGAGATTTGGCTCGAAAAAGTTGAAGAACTGGAAATGCTGATGCAGGCACGACACAACAATGCTTTTGGAACCACCCGGGATTACTTCAATCATAAAAACTGCATCGGCTGGATAAGAGAAGGTGATGAAAATCACACCGGTTGTGCTCGTTTAGTGTCCAATGGCGATAATGGTTATAAAAATATGGAAATAGGAAAAAGATATGCCGGCAAAATATTCGTCGACCTTTTGCAAAAAAGAAAGGAAGAAGTAAAAATTAATAAAGATGGGTGGGGTAAATTTTTCTGCAACGGCGGTTCTGTTTCAGTTTGGATCAAAAATTAACGGCAACCAGTAAACGAATAAATAAGACTAATTTTTATTCTTGGAATAGGGTTGTTGTTTATTTCTTTTTAAAAATAGGAACTGTGCTGCATGGTTCTCCGTACATAATGCTTTTAACTACAGGCCTGAGTATTTTTGTGATTTCAACAAAAGCCGCTTCAGGAATTTTTTTATCACCACAGCCTTTCACCACCACTCTTTTCTCTGCAAATTCTTTTGCATCTAATTTGCTGTAGATTTTTTAAAAATAATATCTCTAAATACTTCATCAGGATTTCCAAAGACAATATCTTTTGCATATGGCTGCAAATAAGAAACGGCAAGCATATAAGCCCAGAGAGGAATAATCGCATCTGCAGAACAGGTAATGGCTACAATCTTATTTTTATATACACTCCAATCCTTGATTTTTTAAAGTTTCCCGATACTCTTTTTCCTTTAAGATCAATTCCATAAACAAATAATCCTTCACATCAAATGTTATTATCTCTTCTTCCGGATAAAAATCGCCAAGATCTAATGTTATCAGTGCACTTTGGGCTACTTTATTTACGATTGCATCTTCCATAATCACTATTTCTGTAAAGTTACTAAATCGATTTTTGCTCAATTGCTATGGTTGTCTTAAAAGAAAAGCCACCTTTTAATAAGATGGCTTTTGAAATAAAATTATTCGTTTTTTAAAAAAATCTACTTCTATAATCTTTAATATCAGCTGTACTTTTTAATTCCTGGAATGAAGCGCTTAAGGTTGCCTGCACATTTTTATTCAATTCATCATTCATTTGTAGTTTTTGTAACGATTCATTTGCAGCCGCCTTCGGATAAACTCCATTTACCTTTAGTACAAACACACCTGAATTTCCGTCAATCGGGGGTGAAACTTTTGTTTGATACGCTTTGTTAAATGCCGCGCCTTCTACTTTCGGTTCATGTCCGATTCCGTTGATTATTGGCGCATCAAAAGTAAGTGTTGAATCATCTCCTGTTGAAAGAACCTGTAAATTGTAAGCAGATGCAGCCGCTTCCAATGTGGAAGGGTTGTTCAATTTCTTTTTAATTATATCGGCTTTTTTATTGTTCATTATAATTCCTTCAACCTGCGGACGCGCCGTGCTAACATCAGGAATGCCTTCTTTCAATCTTTTGTCAACAATTGCCACAATGAAATTATCTTTTATAGAAAAAGGATCAGAAACCTGGCCTTGTTTAGCATCCCAGGCCCATCTTACAATAGCTCTTGCATCCTGCAGCGCGCCGAACTGGTAATCATTTTCTTTTATTTCCGTAGGAACATCTACTTTCTTCAACCCGTTTTTAGCTACATAATCATCAAAAGATTTTTCGTCTTTTGCATAGCCGGACAATTTTATAGCCTCGGTATTTGCCTTGTTTATTGTTTCATCACTTGGTGCGATTTCTTTTGCCATATAAGCAATTTTGTAACTAGGCTGAAAATCTTTTTTATCAAGGATTTCAATATAATGCCAGCCAAACTGCGTCTTAACCACTTTCTTTGTTTCTCCTTTATCGTTCAATAAAAAGTCTGCAAAGGGTTTTGCAAAGTTGTCGCTTTCAATAGTTTGAAGATCAAAGGTCATCACGCCGTTTTGTTGTTTAGCTGTCTCGTCTGTTGAATATTTTTGATCCAGCGAATCAAAATTTGCACCGTTTCTGATAGCAGTAGCAATGCTATCGGCAATTCTGTGGGCGGTTGTGTCATCCATCAAAGGTTGTTGAGTTTGTGGATTGATGGTTCCAATCAAAATATGACGACATTTAATAGTGTCCGGTAATACCTTACTGGCAATTTTTTTGGCCAATACATAATTTCCATTTTCTTCATAAGGACCAAGAACGCCACCATCAGGTAAAGAAATAATAGAGTCTTTTTTCGGTGATTGGATGTTTGATTGCGGAACGTAAGTATCAGAATAAGGAATTACTGAGGAATTTCTTCCGAGAAAAAATTTAGCGTTAGAATCAGCGGCAAATTGTGGCTTTAAATCTTCTAATGACTTGTAAAATTTATTGACTATCCTGAGCATTAGCCGCCGCACTGAATGAAACATAAGAAAGCTTTACGCCGGGCTCCTGCTTATATTTTAACTTATTATTTTGTAGGTAAGTTTGAATGTCATCATCTGTAACTTTTACAGAACTATCACTTATTTCAGTATAAGGAACCGCAACATAAGATATTTTGGCAAACTGATTTTTTTCTTCACTCTGCTCTTTTATAAGCCACTTTGGCTGATACATGCTTCCTGCGATCATCGAGGTATATTTTGTATAAAGAGCTTTCAAACGCATTGGATCAATTATTTGAGAAATAATCTCATTTCGTTGTTGCTCATTCTGGCTTTTCTTCGTTTGTGCCCACCATTGTTTTGCCTGCTCGATATCATATTCTCCCGTTTCTTTGTTAGTGAAAGCCTGCTTTAATTGTTGAGGTGCCTGGTCGCTAAACATAATTGAACTCATTTCCTCCGGAGTGAATGTGATGCCAAGCTTTTTAAACTGATCTTCAACTACCTTTTCGGCCACCATCTGGTTCCATACAGATTCCATTATCTGGTTGTTTTGAGAAGAGCCCGCATTAGGATATTGCTGTTCTACTTCTTTCACCCGGTCGTTGAAAGTATTTATGTTAATTTTTTCGCCGTTTACTTCGCCCACAGATGTAGTGTTGTTACCACCGAACAATGAACCCGCGCCGGCTGCTCAAGGAATCCATTAAAATAAAACTGATAAGGCTTATTGCAATGAGCGAAATTACTATCACAGCCCCTTTTTCACGGATAGTCTGAATGATTGACATATTGTATTTTCTCTTAAATTTGAAATGAGGCGGCAAAAATAGTGTAAAATAGAATAGGAACAAACTGTGGATAACGCATCAGGATTAGCGCTGGTAGTGTTTTTTAATTATCCGGCATTTTTAAATAAATTTCATTCGAAAAAACCAAAATTAGTTTTAAACAAATCACTGTGAGAAAATTTTTTTTCCTGTGGGAAAACGTGTCTTTCAGAAATTTTTAGCTGAATAACTTCTAATAACTAACCATAGTTTTCCGTTTTTTCTTTTTTAAGAAGAAAAAGCAACATTTTTTCCCTTTCGAATTCACAAAATTTTAAATCGAAAGTTCTATAATTTTATCAACCGGCTTTCTTATCAACAGTATGTTAAAAATGAGGGCTAAATAAGATTGGGAAATAAATTTGGTTGTTAGATTAGTGTGGGACTAATGTGGATAAAAAGGATAATTTAAATTTGCATCGATAAAAAAAAGAATCTATCCACAAATTCACATTCCTAATAGTAATAGGCTTTTAAATTAAAAAGGTATTAATACTAAATACTATGGCAGATATTAACATTGAAGAAGCAAAAAAAAATTTAGAAAAAAAAGGTTTTCTGGATTTGGATATTGATGTTAACTTGGACCTCTTCTCCGAAATAGAACGTTTAAAAATTAAAAAAAATGCCATTGTACTTGCCCACTATTACCAGGAACCGGATATCCAGGATGTTGCAGATTTTATCGGCGACAGTCTTGCTCTTGCTCAAAAAGCTCAATCCACCACTGCGGATATGATTGTTTTTGCCGGCGTACATTTCATGGCTGAAACTGCTAAAATTCTGAACCCGGATAAGAAAGTTTTATTACCTGATTTGAATGCCGGTTGCTCACTTGCAGATTCTGCTCCGGCTGAATCTTTTAAAAAATTTAAAGAAAAATTTCCTGATCATATCGTAATCACTTACATCAATTGTTCTGCAGAAATAAAGGCTTTGAGTGATATAATCTGCACTTCATCCAACGCTGAGGCAATAATCAACAGTTTACCAAAAGAGCAGAAAATTATATTTGCCCCTGATAAAAATTTAGGCGCTTATCTAATAAAAAAAACGGGAAGAGATATGGTTTTATGGAATGGGTCGTGCATGGTTCATGAAATATTCAGTCTTGAAAAGATCACAAAACTAAAAATGCGGCACCCGAATGCACAAGTGATTGCTCATCCCGAATGTGAAGAATCTGTTTTAAAAGAAGCAGATTTTATCGGAAGTACCAGCGCATTATTAAAGTATTCAAAAGAAAATCCGGCAACAGAATTTATTGTTGCAACAGAATCAGGTATAATTCATCAAATGCAAATTCAGTCTCCGTTCAAAACTTTCATTCCTGCGCCGCCTAATAATTCCTGCGCATGCAATGATTGCCCATATATGAAATTAAATACACTTGAGAAGCTGTATTTGTGCATGGAATATGAAGAGCCGGAAATAATTATGGATAAAAATTTAATAGCAGCTTCCAAAAAACCTATAGAAAGAATGCTTGAGATAAGCAAAAAATATGGCTTATAATACAGTAAAGCAACAAACTTCACAGATTTTAGTTTTCATTTTTTTATAAAAACCATTTGTGTATTTGATTTAAAAAAATACCTGTCGGTAGAAACAGGTATGACATTACTTTTATTAATAAAAAGCTTCTTAAATTACACCTTCGGCTATTTTAGCTCTTATTTTAGCTTCTATTTCATTAGCCAGTTCAGGATTATCAATAAAAAGTTGCTTTACTGCTTCGCGGCCCTGGCCGAGTTTGGTAGTATCATAGCTAAACCAGCTTCCGCTTTTTTGAACGATTCCCAGATCAACACCCATGTCAATAATTTCTCCAACTTTCGAAATACCACCACCGAAAATGATATCAAATTCTGCAACACGGAAAGGTGGCGCCATTTTATTTTTTACCACTTTTACTTTTACACGATTTCCCATAGATTGATCGCCATCTTTAATTTGAGCCATCCGGCGAATATCCAGTCTTACAGAAGAATAAAATTTTAATGCATTTCCTCCGGTGGTAGTTTCAGGATTGCCAAACATCACACCAATCTTATCACGCAGCTGGTTTATAAAAATGCAACAACAATTGGTTTTACTTATGGTAGCGGTAAGTTTTCTCATCGCCTGGCTCATTAATCGGGCCTGTAATCCCATTTTACTATCTCCCATTTCACCCTCCAATTCACCTTTTGGCACGAGCGCTGCAACGGAATCTATTACAACCACATCCAAAGCTCCGGAAAGAATCAACCTGTCAGCGATTTCCAATCCCTGTTCTCCATAATCCGGCTGACTTATTAAAAGATTATCAACATTTACACCTAATTTTCTTGCATATGCACTGTCAAAAGCATGCTCGGCATCAATAATAGCGCACATCCCGCCTTTTTTCTGCGCTTCTGCAATAACATGAATTGCCAGCGTTGTTTTACCCGAGGACTCTGGTCCGTAAATTTCAACAACTCTTCCTTTTGGAAGTCCGCCAATGCCTAATGCGACATCTAATCCAATAGATCCGGTGGAGATCGTTTCGTGCGGTTCCTGCGACCGTTCATTCATCATCATTACACTTCCTTTTCCATAATCCTTATCTATTTTATCCATAGTAAGTTTTAAAGCCTTTAGTTTTTCGGATAGTTTATCCGGCGTATTTGTTGCCATAGTATTTATATTATATGATAATTATAAATTGTAAAGGTATTTGTTGAGCAAATATAGAAATTAATATTTATTAACACTAATAAATTTAGTATTTATCTGGTAAATATTTTAGTTAATAAAAAGGAAGGAGAAATTATGTGGGAGGGAAAAAGAAAAACTTCGTGTAAATATTAAAAAAAGGAGTGCATCAAGGCACTCCTTTTTATCCCTGGTGTTTACATTTTCTTTTTAATATTTTTCGCGTGATCAAGGTGTTTTTGGAGTATAGGTAACGCTTTTACTATAAAATCTTTTAAATCCTGGTCGGTGATGTTATCTCCGGCTTTTTTGAAATCAGTCAATATCTTTTTCATGATCATCAACAGCCATGGAAATAAAATCCTTATCAAAAGCTGAACCTGTTTCTCTTCGTTAATTTATCTATTTTATCCTGCTGATCGCTGGTTACTGTAATAGGAAGATTGATATTTTTTTTACTTGCAATATCTTTTAAGTCATTATTTAGACTTGTATGATCATCAACGAGCATTTTACCATAATCCTGCACGGCTTTATTTTTTGAATTCTTTTGTGCAAGGTTACCAAGTTGTACTTCCATCATACCTCCTGAAGCGGCATCCTGTGCAAAATTCACTGCATTTTGATCAACTGTTGCAGCTGATGTATCTGTGGAGCTCATTGTATTCATTCCTGTATCGGCGGAACTCATTGTATTGGTGCTATCGGTGGCGCTAGTCGAATTTGAATTTCCGTTGCAGGAAGCGAAAATAATTGCTCCTGCAATCATTGTTGCAATACTTAACTTTTTCATAAAAATTTAATATTTAAGATTAAAGATATATGGAGAGTGAACAAAATATGTTCCATGAAGTGCTCTCAGTATGAGAGAGCCAAAACAGGAAAGATTACATAAGCAGATTTGTTGAATTTTTTACCTAAAGCAGAATGATTTGCCCGATGTTTTAATTAAAATAGCCTTCCTAACAATTTATTGCAGGTAATCTTTTTGAAATTCAAGGATACGATCAACAGCTTCTTTTAATGTTTGCTCTTTTTTTGCAAAACAGAAACGTAAAACCTGGTTTTCTTTTCCGTTTTGATAAAAAGCTGAAACCGGAATAGTAGTGACTTTTGCTCTTTCTGTCAGTTTTTTAGCAAACTCAAATTCGCCCTGATCACTTAAATCTTGATAGGAATAAAGCTGAAAATAGCTGCCGTAAGAAGGAAGGGCTTTAAATTTGGTTTTTGCCATTAAGGATTCAAAATAATCTCTCTTTTTTTGAAAAAAATCGGCTAACAGGAGGTATTCATCTTTTTTTGCAAGAAATGAGGCAAGTGCATATTGAATGGGTGTGTTACAACAAAAACAATTATACTGGTGAACCTTTAAAAATTCTTTCATTAGTATGTCCGGCGCAACACAATATCCTGTTTTCCAGCCGGTACACTGGTATACTTTGCCAAAAGAAAAAACAACAAAGCTTCTTTCAAACAAGTCCGGGTATTTTAAAATGCTTTCATGTTGACTTCCTTCAAAAATGATATGCTCATATACTTCGTCGCTGAGAACAAGGATATCTGTTCCTTTTACTATTTCTCTCAATTGCTGAATGTCTTCTTTACCAATGATTTTACCGGTTGGGTTATTGGGAGAATTCAACATTATCATCCTGGTAGCAGAAGTAAGTTTTTCTTTTACAACTGTCCCAGTCAATTTTGTATTCGGGATACTGTAATTGAATCAGAACAGGCACGGCACCATTTATTTTAATATTAGGAACATAACTATCGTATGCCGGTTCAAAAACGATTACTTCATCGCCGGGCTTCAGGATAGTAGTTAATGCTGTGTAAATAGCATATGTGGCTCCGGGAGTAATTGTAATTTCTGTTGAGGGGTCAACTTTATTGTGATATAAAAGATCTATTTTTTCAGCAATTCTCTCTCTTAATGCCAGCAAGCCATTCCTATGAGTATATTGATTATGGCCATCCCGCATTGCTTTATCTACCAGATCGATAAGTTCTTCACTAATTTCAAAATCCGGCGTTCCCTGCCCTAGATTAATCGCATGATGCTCAGCAGCCAAGACACTCATTACGGTAAAAATGGAAATACCCGTATTTGGTAGTTTACTTCTGGGAAAAGTGTGCATACTTCGACCTTTTATTCCGGAAATTATAAATATTTATCTCCTTTGTTTCTTCTTATTTCTGCGAGGTATTCTTTGATGTTTTGTTCGTTTTCTTTTTTGCAAACCAATAATGCATCGGGAGTATCAACCACAATAAAATTGTCCAACCCCTGCAATAAGGTTAATTTGTCTCCGGTAGTATGAACAATATTTTTTGATGAATCAAAAAGAATAATATTGTCACCTGCAACAGCATTTTCATGATAGTCTTTCTCAAGATTTTCATAGGCACTACCCCACGTACCAAGATCACTCCAGCCAAAAGAAGAAGGGATAACGTATACATTCTCTGCTTTTTCCAAAATACCATAATCAATAGAAATGTTCACACATAGAGGATAGATCACCTCAATAGCTTCATTCTCCATTTCTGAATTCATAGCGTTTTTCGCTCCATCAAACAACTCGTGCATTTCCGGCAAATATTTTTCAAAAGCAGAAATGATACTTTTTGTTTTCCATACAAAAATGCCGGCATTCCATAAAAAGTCCCCACTCGCGATAAAGGTTTTAGCTAATTCCAGATCGGGTTTTTCCGTAAATGTTTTTACTTTATAAATATTATCGTTTACTGCATGTTGCTCGTATTGGATGTATCCATATCCCGTGTTTGGTTGAAAAGGTTTGATCCCCAAGGTGAGCAGCGCGTTGTTTTTTTCGGTAAACTCTAATGCCTCAAGACTTATTTTAATGAAAGCAACATCATCCAGGATGAGATGATCTGCAGGAGCACATATTAAATTAGCATTATCGTTTAATTGTTGAATTTTATAAGATATATATGCGACACAGGGCGCCGTGTTTTTTCTTGACGGTTCACACACAATATTTTCTTCCGGTAAATCCGGTAATTGTTTGCGTGTGATTTCTTTATATTGATAAGAGGTAACGATGTAAATATTTTCTATTGGAATAAATTGGGCAAACCGTTCGAAAGTTGACTGAATCAGTGTTTTTCCGGTATTTAAAATATCTAAAAACTGTTTAGGGAGATCGACTCTGCTCACAGGCCAGAAACGACTTCCGATTCCACCGGCCATAATAGCCACATAATTATTTTTATTCTTTATCATGGTTTTTATTATTAAATGATTCCTTCTTTAATTAAATCATGTAAATGAATGATTCCAAAATATTTGTTATCCCTGGTTACAATTAGCTGTGTTATATTTTGGTTTCTCATGATTTCAAGAGCATTGACCGCAAGTGATTTGCTATCAATTGTTTTCGGATTTAAAGTCATTATATCCTTTGCTTTTGTACCTGCATGATACAAACCTTTCTCCAACATTCGTCTAAGATCCCCATCCGTAATTATGCCATGAATATTTTCATAATCATCCAATACAACAGTAACGCCTAAACGCTTTTTCGTAATTTCAATAATAACATCTTTCAATAAGCTTTCTGCTTTTACCGAAGGCTTATCGTTATTTATTGAAAGTTCAGACACCCGTAAGTATAATTTTTTACCTAATGCACCACCCGGGTGAAATTTGGCAAAATCTTCTGAATCAAATCCGCGTAATTCCATCAGGCATACACAAATGGCGTCACCCATTACCATTTGCGCGGTTGTGCTGCTTGTTGGTGCTAGGTTATAAGGCGAAGCTTCTTCTTCAACAGTGGTATTTAAAACAATATCAGCACATTTTGCCAGGTAACTTTGCATATTTCCACAAATGGCTATGAGAGTGTTTTTGAAATTTTTTATAAGTGGAACCAATACTTTAATTTCCGGGCTATCGCCACTTTTGCTGATGATCATTACAATGTCTTCCGGCTGCACCATTCCTATATCGCCATGAATTGCATCTGCGGCATGAAGAAAAATAGACGGAGTTCCTGTGCTGTTAAGCGAAGCAACAATTTTTTGTGCAACGATAGCGCTTTTACCAATTCCACTTATTACTAATCTTCCCTTTGATTCAAAAATTTCGGAAATTGCTTTTTCAAAATCAGCATTGATATAGTTTACGAGCGCAGCCACAGAATGAGATTCTGCAATAATTGTTTGTTTACCGGTGCTTATAATATTGTTGGCCATTAAAATTGATTCAAAAAAGATCTTATTGGGTTCTGATCTTCAAATATGAAGAAATTCTTTGAAATGAATGCAAACGTACTTGAAATGAATGGTTGGACAAAGCAAAGGATTTTGTTTTATTAACCCAAAAACTTCGTACCTTAACCCAATTAACCCATCAAAAGTGCATTTCTCTATAATAACTTTAACCTGATTTTTCAATTAAAGAATTAACTTTGGAACCTTTTATAGATTGAATAGTAGAAACGAAAAACCATGCCCACAGTAAAATCAAAAAATCCAAGAATCCAAAAAACCAAGAACTTCAGATAAAAGTAGTAACGGCACAATAGCTAACGATATTATTCTTACAGAACAGCTTCAAAAACATTTTGGCTTCAGTTCTTTTAAAGAACCCCAAAAAGAAATAATAACAAGCCTTCTTTCAGGAAAAGACACTTTTGTTATCATGCCTACAGGTGGCGGGAAAAGTCTTCTGTTATCAACTACCGGCTATCATAAGTGAAGGCTGCGCCATAATTGTTTCTCCATTAATAGCACTAATGAAAAACCAGGTTGATCTGGTGCGTGGTTACAGCAGTACTGATAATATTGCTCATTTTTTGAACAGCTCATTAAATAAAGGTCAGCAAAAGCTTGTAAAAGATGATCTTATTGTCAGGAAATACAAAACTATTATATGTTGCTCCTGAAACATTGACAAAAGAAGAAAATGTTGAATTTTTTAAAGATTTAAAAATTTCATTTTTTGCTGTTGATGAAGCGCATTGTATCAGTGAGTGGGGTCATGATTTCCGGCCTGAATACCGGAGGCTAAGGGAAATAATGGATCAGATTGATGAAACAAAGCCTGTAATTGCTTGACAGCTACTGCAACACCAAAAGTCCAAAGTGATATAATAAAAAATCTGGGACTTCGTGATCCTAATATTTTTATTTCCTCTTTTAACCGGTCTAATCTTTATTACGAAGTAGTGCCCAAAGTTAAGAAAGGACCAGGCAATAAAAAGCATTGTAAAATTTATTTCTCAAAACAAAGGGAAAAGCGGAATCATCTATACGCTTAAACCGCAAAACAACAGAAGAACTTGCGCAAACATTAATGGCAAATGGTATCCAGGCGGTGGCTTATCATGCAGGGCTTGATACTAAATTAAGAGCAAAAAGGCAGGACCAGTTTTTAGGTGAAGATATCCAGGTAATTGTTGCCACTATAGCATTTGGAATGGGAATTGATAAGCCGGATATTCGGTTTGTGATTCATTATAATATTCCTAAATCAATAGAAAATTATTACCAGGAAACAGGCCGTGCCGGACGGGATGGGCTTGAAGGGAAATGCCTTCTTTACTATTCTCATAAAGATGTGGCAAACTTGAACATTTAATGCGTGATAAATCTTTAAGTGAAAGAGAGATCGGAGCACAGTTGATTAATGAAACGGTTGCTTATTCTGAAAGTGGTGTTTGCAGGCGAAAAATGCTGATGAGTTATTTTGGTGAAAAATATGACCAGGATAATTGTGGAGGAAAATGTGATAATTGTAAGAATCCAAAGGAAGTCGTTGAGGCAAAATCGGAAGCCATAATAGCATTAAAGGCAATCAAAGCGTTGGAAGAAAGGTTTCCAATCACTTATATGATTCCTGTAATAATTGGCAAATTGAATCCCCAAATAAAAATGTACCGGCATGAAGAAATGACCGGTTTTTGGCTCTGGGAAAGACAAGGATGAGCATTTTTGGAATTCATCTAATCCGCCAAATGCTTCTTGAAAATCTGATCCAAAAAGATATAGAAGATTATGGAGTTTTGAAGATTACAAAAACGGGAGAATCATTCTTAAAAAAGCCAACTTCTTTCAAAATTGCTTTAAACCATATTTATGAAACAGATATGGAAGAAGATGATGATAGCGCAGAACTGGTGAAGCCGGAGCGGCAGATGAAAAACTGGTTCAACTTTTAAAAGATTTGCGTCAGCAGGAAGCAAAAAAGCGAAATTTACCGCCATTTGTTATTTTCCTTGAAAATAGCCTGATAGATATGGCCACACTTTATCCAACAACATTAAAGGAATTGGAAAAATGCCAGGGAGTAAGCATTGGTAAAGCATTGAAATTTGGAAAACCTTTCGTTAATCTGATAGCCCAATATGTGGAAGAAAATGATATTGAAAAGCCGGACGATTTTGTGATGAAAAGTGTGGTTAACAAGAACAACAATAAAATTTTTATTATTCAGAATGTTGATAAAAAAATGCCGCTTGAAACGATCGCCAAGAACCGGACCCTGGAGCTTCCGGAACTTTTGGAAGAAATGGAAACAATTGTTGCTAGCGGCACAAAACTCAATCTTGATTATGCCATTGAAGATCTGATGGAGGAATATGAAGAGGAGGAGATCATCGATTATTTTAAAGGTTGTGAAACTTCCAGCCTTGAAATTGCCAAAGAAGAACTTGCTGATGGCAATTATTCTTTGGAACAATTGAAAATAGTGAGGATAAAATTTCTTATGTGAATATGGGAATTAAAAAAAGATAAAAAGGAATTTTTATTTTAAATGAATAATTCTATTTTTGCGCCCATTGGTGCGGTAGCTCAGTCGGTAGAGCAAAGGACTGAAAATCCTTGTGTCGGCGGTTCGATCCCGCCCCACACCACAAGCCCCAAAATCGGGGCTTTTTATTTTTGGAATAGAGAATTTATTAAAAAATATGCTACATTTCCTTTAGGAAATTAATTTTAAATGCATTTAAAAGAAAGGTTCCAAAACAACTACGATCTTCTGCGAATTTTTGCAGCTTTTTGCATTATTTTTTTTCATTCTTTTGCTCTTTTGGGAAAACAAGTGAGGAACCGCTTGTTGTACTTTCAAAAGGCAGGATTAATTTTTCTTTTATTGGCTTAAGCATATTTTTTTGCATCAGCGGATACCTCATTGCTAAGAGTGCGGTCAAATCACCTGGTCGTAGTTAATTATCTCTGGAAGAGGCTGTTGAGTATCCAACCGTTACTTATTGTTACCTGTTTTTTTACTGTTTTTTTACTTGGGCCCTTTTTACGGAATTACCGTTAAAATCCTATTTTTTGGATGGCCACACTTACAGCTATTTTAGAAACATTTTGCCTGTTTTTGGTATTCAGTTTACTTTGCCGGGAGTTTTTGTGCATCAGCTGGGGGATAAAGGCGTAAATGGATCTTTATGGACATTGATCGTGGAAGAAAGAATGTATCTTCTTAATGACTGTTGTTTTTTTGTACAGGAAGGATAAATCCAACTATTTCATTTTCCTGATTTTTTTGCTAAACATTTTCTACCTCGTTAACCGCTATTTTTTTTATGGAGAAGTCCTTCCTTATTTGTCAACTGTTGCTTTCTTTTATTCGTTGTTATTTCTTAATTCAGCGGCATTGTACCTCACAAACTTTCGGTTTAAAAAAAGGCTTTCTCTTGTAATTACTAGCGCTTTCATTGGTTTCTTTTTGGGAGTTTTATTTCCTGGTATCGATTTTATATATTTTATTTCTCTTCCATTACTGATCAATGGAGTCGCAAAAATTAAAGGAATAACAAATTATGCAGGAAAATATGGAGACTTTACTTATGGAACTTATGTTTTTTCTTTTCCCATTCAGCAAATATTGGTAACTAAGGGAATTGCAAGATCCTTACCTTCTTTTCCTTCTTACTATTTGTATTGTTTTGCCAATGGCTGTCCTTTCCTGGAATCTTATCGAAAAGCGCTTCTTAAAGTTAAAGCATAAAATAAAATAAAAAAAAAGAGAGAGAGAGAGAAAGAGAGAGAGAGAGAGAGAGAGATAAAAACTGGTTCTGAAAATCATCTTCCAAAATCATCCTGTATTCTGATAATGTCATTTTCATCACTCGGGTTATCATTATAAGTATGTTGCCAAATCTCGGCAACAATTCCCCACGTTTCCAAGCCTATAAGCCGATGACGTTCTCCCTGTTTTAACGTAATAACATCGTTAACCTTTTTTGTTTGGATATTCGTTTCGTGATCAGTGTCACTTTGAATAACACCTACTTCCCCCCCGATCACTTTCCACAATTCAGATCGCCTGTGGTGGTACTGCCAGCTAAGACGCTTTTCTTTTTCTACTATCAGGATCTTCGGGCTAATTTTTCCGGTGCTCTTTTTTTTTGAATCTTCAAGATCTGAAAAAAAGAAGTCAATAAATTTTTGAGATTGATTTTCCTCAATGACAAAAAAGCCTCCCCAGGGGCGGGTTTGATCAGAATTAATGATGACGAAGTGATTTTTCTCCAAGTAGCTTTTTACTTCATCAAAGACTTGATTTCTTGTAAGATCCGGGGATAAATTTAATTCCATATTTATTATTGTAACGGTTATGCTTAAGCGCAATTAACGGCCCATATAGACCATAAGAATTTGCACATCACTTGGGTTTACGCCACTTATCCGGCTTGCCTGTCCAAGTGTTTGTGGCTTTATTTTTTTAAACTTTTGCCTTGCTTCATTTGACAAAGAAGCCACGTTTTCATAATTAAAACTGTCCGGAATTACTTGTTCTTCCAGTAAACGCATTTTTTTAACCATTTCTTCTTCTTTATCTATATAGACCTGGTATTTGATTTGAACCTCAGCTTGCTCAAGCGCTTCATTTGAAAAATGTTTTAACTCTTCCTGTATTACCGGAATGGCATGAACCATACCTTGCAAATTAACCTGTGGCCTTAATAGAACCTGTGAGGCTTTAATCTTTTGTTGAGTGGATGCGGAAGAATTATCTTCAAGATACTTATTCATTTCGCTTGGTTCCAGCTTTTTGGTCTCAAGAAAATCGATAATTTTTTTTATTTCATTCTTTTTTTCTATCACATTTTTCATTCTTTCTTCCGATGCTAATCCCAACCGGTAAACTTTTTTCCGTCAGACGAAGATCTGCATTGTCCTGCCGCAACAGGGTTCTGTATTCTGCTCTGCTGGTAAACATTCTATAGGGCTCATCAGTTCCTTTATTAATGAGGTCATCAATTAATACTCCAATATAGGCCTCATTTCTTTTCAAAGTAAATGGTTCGAGTCCGTTTACGCTTTGATGCGCGTTTATTCCTGCCATTATACCCTGGCACGCGGCTTCTTCATAGCCGGTGGTTCCGTTTATCTGTCCTGCAAAAAAAAGATGCTTAATTAATTTGGTTTCCAGGTTTGTTTTAAGCTGGGTCGGTGGAAAATAGTCATATTCTATGGCATAGCCAGGCCTGAACATTTTGCAATTTTCAAAGCCAGGAATTTTTTGAAGGGCTTTGTATTGTACTTCTTCTGATAAAGAAGAGGAAAATCCATTCAGGTAAATTTCAACCGTTTCAAATCCCTCAGGTTCCACAAATAGCTGATGACGTTCCCTTTCTGCAAAACGATTGATCTTGTCTTCTATACTTGGGCAATACCGGGGTCCCGTTCCTTTTATTCTTCCCTGGAACATGGGGCTTTCATGAAAGCCTGATTTAAGGATATCATGTACCTCAGAATTCGTGTAAGTTATCCAACAGCTTTTTTGTTCTTTTGGTTTTTGTGTATCCAAAAAGGAAAATCCGGTTACTATTGGGTCTCCCTTCTGTTCTTCCATTTTTGAATAATCTAGACTCCTGCCATCAATGCGGGGCGGCGTTCCTGTTTTGAGCCGATCGCTTTCAAAACCCCATTTAACTAATTGTTCAGTTATTCCTTCTGAAGCCCGTTCTGCCATCCGGCCTCCTTTTGATTGACTGGCGCCAATATGTATAATGCCATTTAGAAAAGTGCCGTTAGTCAGAACTACCGCTTTTGAATTTATTGAGTGCCCCTGCGCTGTTTTCACGCCCGTTATTCGCCCGGCATCTTTGAGCAAGCCGACAACCGAATCCTGGTAAAAATCAAGATTTGATGTTTTTTCAAGAAGAATTCTCCACCGTTGCGAAAATAGCATCCGGTCATTCTGGGTGCGCGGACTCCACATTGCTGGTCCTTTACTTCGGTTCAACATCCTGAATTGAATCATACTTTTATCTGAAACGATTCCGGAGTAGCCGCCTAAAGCATCTATTTCTCTAACTATCTGACCCTTTGCAATACCTCCCATTGCAGGATTACAACTCATTTGAGCCATGTTTTGCATGTTCATGGTAATAAGAAGCACCTTACTACCCAAATTGGCGGCTGCGGCCGCAGCTTCACAGCCGGCGTGGCCGGCACCTACTACTATTACATCATATTCCTTGAACATGCTGCAAAAGTACCGAAATGAAAATTTATTGAAAATATGTTTCACGTGAAACAGTAAGCATCCAATGTCAGTGTTCCACGTGAAACGCTAAAGCAAAGCGAGATAGTGATCTTCTTTCTTGCGCATCCGTGCCTTCTCGATTTCGGTCTGATCAGAATACCCACATAGGTGAAGAATACCGTGGATCATTACTCTATACAGTTCGGTAATAAACGGAACCCTGAGTTTAAGGGCATTTTCTTCTACTCTTTCAATGCTGATATAAATTTCAGAAACTATATCCAGGGAAGATTCCGAAAGTGTAAAAGTTAAAATATCCGTCAATGTGTCGTGGTTAAGATATTGTTGGTTTAATTTTAACAAGAATTCGTCTGAACAAAAGATATATGAGATAGATTTGAAGCGAATATCTTCCTCGGCAAAAACACGCGCCAAGAAGGATTTAAAATATAGCCTGTCTTTTAAGTTGAATTTAATATTGTGATTGTTGAAAGTGATTGTGCCCAAAATGCGTGAATTTTGACAAGAACTTGAAGAAATATTTATGAGCTAATGAAGTTATCAGAAGTAAAAACAGGTACAAAAGTAAAGATTAAGTCATTCGAAAACCATGAAATAGTTTTAAAACTGATGGAAATGGGCTGCCTGCCGGAGGAAGAGATCACGGTTTGGAAAAAAGCCCCCTTGGGTGATCCAATCTATATTTTAGTTTCAGGGTACTCTCTGAGTCTGAGATTGGATGAGGCAGAACAGATTTTTGTTGATCTTATTGTAAATACTTAGAATGGATATTGGATTGTATTTTGGGTCCTTTAACCCGGTTCATAATGGGCACCTGATCATAGCCAATTATATTGCCAACTATACTACATTAAATCGAATTTGGTTTGTTGTTTCTCCTCAAAGCCCGTTTAAAAAGCAGGCTTCGCTCATTAACGAAAACCATCGAAAGCACATGATTGACCTGGCAATTGAGGGGGAAAAAAAACTCAGATCTTCAAATATTGAATTTAAACTTCCAAAACCGTCATATACGGCTGAGACGCTAGTCTACTTAGGTGAAAAATATCCACAGCATACTTTCTCGATTATTTTGGGCAGTGATAGTTTCCAGAACATTAAAAAATGGAAAAATGCAGAATACTTATTAGATAATTTTTCTTTTTTTATTTACGAAAGGCCAGGATTTAGGGTAAAAGCGGAGCTTTTAAGCGAGCGGAGAGTTGTTTTGAAGGCGCCGTTGCTTGATATTTCCAGCACAAGAATCCGGGAAATGATTAAACAAAGCAAATCAATCAGGTATCTTGTTCCGGATATAGTAAAAGAAGAAATTGAGAATCAGCAGTATTATAGCTGATAGTAAACCAACAAATTCGGTGAGATTTTCATTTCGATGTTCTATAAATACAACAGGCTATTTTTGGGGCGGGTTTCTTCTGCCGTTATTTTTGTTACTGTTTGGGCGCTGTTGTTTTCCTGAGTTTTGAGGCGTCTTTTCTTGTTTTTTTTGCGGTTGCCTGTTTTTCGGGCGATTTTTGTTTGTTACGTTTTTCCTGTCAGCTGATCTTCTTTTGCGGCTATTTTTCTCCAGGGATTTTAAACTCAATTGACCTACTACATCCACAAATTCGGGTTCCACCTCTTTTGGTTTTTCACTTATTATTTCTACAGTTTCTAGTGCAGCGGGTTTTATACCCTGGTTATTTTGTTCCTTAATTTTCTTTACTGTTTCAATTGAAAGAGGATAATGTTTGGTACTATCCGCCATGGAATACCACATAAGATTCCTAAAAATATCTTTTTTAACCAAAAAGGCACGGCCCTTGGCCACTTCGATTACGTCTGCATCGTCAGGAAAATACTGTAAAGCATCCAGGTATGTATCCAAGTTCGTAATTCAAACAGCATTTCAACCTTCCGCATTGTCCGCTTAATTTTGTTTGATTAATGCTAAGGTTCTGATAACGAGCCGCATTTGTATTAACACTTTTAAAATCTGTAAGCCAGGTGCTGCAACAAAGTTCGCGCCCGCAACTGCCAATACCACCAATTTTTCCGGCTTCCTGCCTCGCTCCAATCTGTTTCATTTCTACCTTTACCTTAAATTCATTCGCATATAAACGAATCAATTCGCGAAAATCTACTCTTTCATCTGCTATGTAAAAAAAAGTGGCTTTTCTTGCATCTGCCTGAATTTCTACTTCAGTCATTTTAAGATCCACATTTAACTGCCTTGCAATTGCCCTGCTTCTGACTAAAACTTGTCGTTCTCTGGCTTTGGTTTCTTTCCATTTGGCAATATCATTGTCAGTTGCTAATCGTAATACTCTTTTGAAATCAGCGGTGTTTTCGTCAATTCTTTTCTTTTTCAATTGTATTCTTACTAATTCGCCAGTAAGGTTTACCGTACCCACATCAAATCCACTAATTCCTTCTACGGCAACAATATCTCCTTTTGTAAAAAAATGAATAGTGTTATTTCTGTAAAAATCTATACGGCTTCCCTGGTTAAAAGAGACTTCAACGATTTTACATGAACTTTCCATGTCATCTATCGGTAAATTAGAAAGCCAATCATGCACATTTAGGCGATTGCAACCGCCTGAACTACATCCTCCATTGCTTTTGCAGCCATTTGGTTTACCGGTTCCACAACTCGTACATCCCATATTAAGAGTTAAAAAAGTAAGTTAAAATAATTAGAGAGAAAGGATTCAGTCAGAGGCAATAAAATCACTATTTTAATGTGGGTTATTTAAGATCTTAAAAAAGAAAAACTCCCCACCAAATTATTCTGTTTTTATAATACGTTTATAATCAATCTAATTTGATAAAACTATAAACTATAAATATTTTGAATCAAGTTTCTATAGCACCTAAGTGAACCTTTCACTCAATTAACCAAAATTAGCGAATTATCTTTAATAATATGAAAAAAGCGAATGGTTAGCGAGTGGAATAGCATTTTTGCGTGAGCATTTCTTTCGATATGATAGACGGCTTTTTCAAGTTCTTCTACCATGGCTTGCTGGGCTTCCAAAGAACAGATTTTACTTAATCGTACTGAAAAATCAAGATCTTTTTCTGGTATCATTTTCAAATTCTCATCACTTAAAAAACTGCTTCTAACAGCTTGCTCCAGCAAGTGGATGAAATATTTTAAAAAAGTTTTTTGTTTTTCTCTTCCGATTCTGCTTATTTCTTCTACCCACTTTAATTGGGAACCAGCGTGGTTCTTTACAATAATATTTAGCCATTCACTGACTTGTTCCTGCAGATCTTCTTCCGGATTTTGTAGCAATTGCAAAGCTTCCCTGAAATTTCCTTCTGAAATACCCGCGATTTGCGAAGCTTTTTGTCTCATCAGTCATTATAATTCCATTTATAAGCGCAGTTTTTTACTTCTTCATTCGATAAGAGAGGGGATTTTAATAAGTTGCGTTCTTGAGAGAATTGTTGGTAAAATAGCTTCTTCATCTTCTGCTACAAAAATAAAAAGGGTATTAGCCGGAGGCTCTTCAATTAGTTTTAAAAGTTTATTTCCTTCTTTTCCAAGATACTCCGGCATCCACATAATCAGTATCTTATAATTGCTTTCAAAGGATTTTAAACTTATTTTATGAGATATATCATCGCATTCGAAAACAGAAATATTTCCTTGTTTATTTACAGGGTTTTCAATTTTTGATTTTGAATTTTCTTTTAAGAAATTGATCCAATCTGTTACATTACTATAAGGAGATTGTTGGATAAATTCTCTCCATTCCGAAATATAATCTGTACTTAAAACCCGGTCATGCCGGCTATCTTTTTTTAAAGCAGGATAAGAGAAATGCAAATCCGGATGAATAAGCTGGTTTACTTTCAGACACGAAGCACATTTGCCACAACTATCTTCATAAATCAGCTTGTTTCTTCCGATTGATCTTCCTCACCAAAAAGAGCATGCTTTTCGTTACTGTTTTGGCATTTACTTTTTCACAAAGAATATATTGGGCAAATGCAATGGCTAAAGGCAACGCGCCGCTTCCTTCTTTGCCCAGAAATAAAAGAGCATGCGAAAGCCGGTTTTTTTGAACCAGTTCTTTTAATTTATGTTTTACCGGTTCCTGCGCTATTATTTTATCAAACTGCATAAAAAGAAGGAGTTAAATCGGCCGGAAGATAACTTTCGTTATAATCAAAAACAAGAGAAGTTTAGCATTATAAAGGAAGTTCCCGAAATATAAAAGTTTAAGAGTCGCCTAAATATTTTAAGAGCATTTCGTAAGCTTCTTTACCTTTTGGATCCGGATTGTTTGGTATAAGCCTGTCTCTATTGAAAAATACAGTCAGGAATTTCCCGTTTTCGTCAAAAAGAAATTTAGTGAAGTTCCATTTAATTGGATCTGCGAAACCATTCTTTTCGGCCAGATCCACCATATATTTATAAATTGGAGCCATGTCATCTCCTTTTACAGAAACTTTCGCGGCCATTGGAAAGGTAACTCCATAGTTTTTTTTACAGAATTCAGCAATTTCACTATTCGTTCCCGGTTCCTGGCCTCCAAAGTTATTTGCCGGAAATCCAACGATTACCAATTTATCTTTATATTTTTTGTACAATGCTTCCAGGTCGTCATATTGAGGCGTATTGCCACATTTTGAAGCGGTATTTACACCAAGAATTTTTTTGCCTTTAAATTTTGAAAAGTCTATCGTCCCACCGAGTAGGCCTGGCACTTTAAATTGATAAATTGAATTTGCTTTTGAAACAGGAGATTTGTGTATTGGAATAATAAATGATAGAAGAATAAAAGGAATGCCGCAAAAATTATTTTTTTCATGACTTTTTTATAAAGATAGCAATTCAAAAAAACATTTGACGTAAAGATTCAGTGACAATTATCCGAACTTTGCACGCTTAAAAGATAAAAATGAAGAATGTTGATACTGCGACTCGTGAGTTAAGAATAAAAGCAATACTTGAAAGGTTTGACACCCGGGCGGTCATCTTTGACCTGGATGGAACACTGTTGGATAATAATTCCTATCATTTAAAAAGCTGGATGGAGTACCTGAAAAATATCGGTCGCAATATTTCGGAAGAAGAATACAATGCCAATATCAATGGCAGAACCAATAGCGATGTAATAAAATATATTTATAACCGGCCAATGTCTGACGAAGAAATTTTGAAATATACTCTGGAAAAAGAATCCCTTTATCGCGAATTATATAAACCTTTTATTAAACCGCTTCCTGGTTTAATAAATTTTTTGGACACGCTGAAAGAAAGGAATATTCCGATGGCGATTGCCACTTCAGGAATACAGCCAAATATTGATTTTATGTTTGAAGAAGTGCCTATCCGGGAATATTTCAAAGAAGTTATCAACTCATCGCACATTTCCAAAGGAAAACCAGATCCGGAAATTTATTTAAAAGCTGCTTCATTGCTTCAGGTGCCGCCCAAAAATTGTCTTGTATTCGAAGATGCCGTCGTAGGAATTAAATCCGCAAAAGCTGCCGGGATGAAGGTGGTTGCAGTAGCTACCACTCAAACAAAAACCGAACTTTCTATCGCTGATATGATTGTAGATGATTACAATTTTTGAAAATTTTTGTCATAGTAAACAAATAAATTTTAAAGATTTTTATTTTGATCGGTTTTCATCTTTCATAACAGCCGATATCCGGATTTGCATCGCGCGGTTTATCATCAAGATCGGAAGGGAAAGCGGTAGTTACGCCCGCATTTATTGCAGGTGAATTTGGATGTTCATTAAAATGAAAATCGAAAATGTTTTTTGAAACGTCAATACTGTCAAACATTGGCGTTTCATTTTTTATTGAAGAAATAAAATCCGCATTGGGTATATCATGCTTCGCTTTGTACAAAACATGATCAAATGTGGCAGAAAAAGCAGAAGCTGCTTGTTTATCAATCGATATTTCGTTATCGACGGTTCCGCCATCGCCCCAAAAAATGCAATTTTGAAACAAGGCATTCATGTTGAAAGGTTGATTGGGACCAACATCAGTAAAATAATTGAATAATTGTAAAACCGGCTTTGTGTGCGAAAGATAATTGGTTCCATAAGATGCAATTGTGCAATTGATAAAACGGAAATCTCCTCCTTCAAGGTTTATATTGCTTCCGCAATTACTTACAAGACAATTGTCAGCATAAATATTGGTATTTATTCCTAAAATCCCGGCGTCATAAATATTATCAAGGACGCATTTTGAAAGATTAAGTTTAGGATTTGAATTATCAGAAAGTCCTGTAGCTACAATTCCCTGGTAAGCATTCTTTATTGTTGTATGAACGAGTGAATTGTTTTTACTGGAATTTCTGAAATAAATTCCCGGCCAGCTTGCTGGTAAATCCTTATAATCTGCATCAAGCCTGTCTCCCGAAAAAGTTACCGGTTCGTCTTTTGTTCCTGTTGCTATCAAAGTTCCGTCCACCAAAAAAGGCGCGTCTGCATGCAAAAATATTCTTGTTCCTGCCTCAATATTCAAAGTAGCGTTTGAATCTACCCGTATTCCGCCGATAATAACATACGGCAAAGTTTTATTCCAGGATACGTTGCCACTTATCAATTGATCTTTAAGAAAAACTGCATTTTGCCCATAAGCCTGTAATTGTACCCACTTTGTATTTCCATTATAACTGATTCCGATACTGTCGCGCAAAATAAACGGAAGTGTTGCCGAAGAAGGATCTGCATTCACTTGTACAAAAACATAGATACTGTCGTCTTTGTTAATTTCCACGTTATCAACTTCATTAGAAGAAGTGCCGTCCACGTTTATTTTGAACGAAGAGGAGGAAC
Source organism: uncultured Chitinophagaceae bacterium (assembly GCA_963814075.1). Taxonomy (GTDB): domain Bacteria; phylum Bacteroidota; class Bacteroidia; order Chitinophagales; family Chitinophagaceae; genus Ginsengibacter. The sequence continues at coordinate 193,467 of CAWFBO010000003.1, forward strand.
CGCCGGAAAGTTTTATTGATGAAATTCTAAGCTTTTGATCATTGTTATTAAAAATTTTAAAAGAACCGGTAACCGAACCAACACTTGTAAATACAGTATCAAAAAATAAGGTATCAGCACTGGTGTACAAACTTGCATCGGGACTTGTAATGAATGAATCTTTTTTGCAGGAATAAAAGATCAGTAGTGCTAAAAAGACAAAGATTGAGAGTTTCAAATGAGACACTTGTAGATTAATAAACGTTTTAAACCAGCTCCTTTTCAATTTGTTCAAATCCTTCATCTGCAGGGAGATTATTCCACAAAATCCTGTAGATGGTTTCTGCTATTGGCATTTCTGCCTTTACCTTGTTATTAATGAGAAACATACACTTGCTTGCGTTGTAACCCTCTGCTATCATATTCATTTCCAGTTGAGCAGCCTGAACGGAATAGCCTTTTCCTATCATGTTACCAAAGGTGCGGTTTCGGCTGTACAAAGAATAACAGGTTACCAGCAAATCGCCCAAATAAACCGATGCCGCATAATTGGTTCGTGGAATTTTGTTTTTTAAGATTGCATGATGTTCTATTGATCCCACTTCCACATTTTCAATTCCGGCCTTTCTTAAAAAACCGGCCATTTCATCGGCGCTGTTGGCAATAAGAACGCTTAAAAAATTGTCGCCGTATTCAAGGCCGTGCGCAATTCCGGCACCTATCGCATAAATATTTTTTAAAACGGCCGCATATTGAACTCCAAAAATATCTGAGTTGCAAACGGGAATAAGATAGGGCGTCTTAAAAGAGGCTGCAATTTTTTTTGTTGTTTTCCCATCGATACCACTAAATGTCAGATACGATAATTTCTCAGCTGCTACTTCTTCCGCATGGCAGGGACCGAGTACTGTAAAATAATCTTTAAGCTGAAATCCAAAATCGGTTTTTAAATATTCATTCAGCAACAAATTACGATCCGGTAAAATCCCTTTTACGGCTGATATTATTTTTTTTCCTTTAAAAATATCTTTTGAAAGTTCGTTAAGAGTTTTGGCAACAAAAGAGGAGGGGATTACAATTATTATTGTATCGCTGCTGTTAATTACATCTTCCGTATTGGTCGAAAAATTTATAAGCTTTGTGTCAAAAAAAGTACTACTCAGGTAGTGAGGATTATGCCTTCGTCGTTTAAAACTATGGATATTTGAATCGCTCCTTATCCACCAATTGATTTGGTTTTTATTATCGGTTAAAATCTTCGCAATCGCTGTTCCCCAGCTCCCGCTTCCAATAATTCCAAATTTCATGATAGGTTTAATTTTTCAATAGCTATTTGAGCAGCTACCTGGCTGGCATCTTTTTTATTAAAACCTTTTGCTTCTGCAACCAAAACTCCATCAACCATAGCTCCTATTGTGAACAATCTTCTTCCGTTTTCAATACTTTCATCGAGCGTTTCAAATTCCAGCACTTTCCCGTTTTTATTCGCCCAACCGTACAATTTATTTTTTTGGTTTATATCAAGATTCTCCAAATCCTGCAAGAATAAGTGAGGAGCAATTATTCGTTCTATAACCCATTTTTTCGTTTGATCGTATCCTCTATCCAGGTAAACAGCGCCGGCAAGCGCTTCCAGCGTATTTCCGAATATCTGCGATATTTTTAGAGAATGATCAAAATGATTGTAAAGGGTAATTTTTTTTAGACCGATTTTTACAGCAATTTCATTTAGCTGGTTCCGGTTGACCATTTTACTTCTCATCTCTGTCAAAAAACCTTCATCTTTATAAGGATAGCGCATAAACAGGTAGTGCGCTACAATTGTGCTTATTACTGCATCTCCAAGGTATTCCAGCCGTTCATTGTTTTCATCTGACCCTTCACGCACCGAACGATGGCTAAGAGCGATCTGGTAGAGCTCCAATTTCCGCGGAGTGAAACCAAGCACATTGCGGAGTTGCTTCTTGAAGTTCCGTTTGTCACTAGAAAGAAAGATAGTATTCAAAAACTGCACCTGGACAATTATATTTTATTGCTTAAAATTAAAGAAAATTCATTCCATAAACTTGTTCTTCTTACAATTAAGAACAACTACTTCTGTAAAGCTTCCCAATATTCGGTAGCGCGCCGGGTATGTGGAATTACAATTGTGCCTCCTAAAAAGAAAAATTTACAAATATCAAAAACGCCCTACGTTGTTGATATCGTCATCAAAAGTTTGATTTGGTAATTTATTCAATTGCGCCTTGATTATAAAAAAGCTGGTTATAGCAAAAGTAATTCCGACAAGAACAAAAGAGACTACATTATCTACTCCAAAGATCATAATGCCCACCATGATACCGATGATTTCGGAAACCAGCCAGGCAATAACGGTATATATTTTCCAGGTAATTGGCTTAAGCCCTTTTTGGGCGGCGATTTTACCAATGTCCTTTGTGAGAAAAATGAGTGCAATTATTTCAAGCATTTACTAATATGATCTATTTAAAGTTTATACAAGAGAAATATCGAAATTTACCAACTGAACAAATTCGTCAAGCCGGAGACTTATATCTTCTTTCGAAATTTCCTTTAACCGCTGAGGGCCAAATGCTTCAACGCAGAAACTAGCCATTGCGGATCCCACTATAATGGCGGTTTTCATGTTTTCAAAACTTATATTTTTAGTATTATCGATATGGCCGATAAATCCGCCGGCAAATGCATCGCCGGCGCCGGTAGGGTCAAAAACTTCTTCAAGAGGCAATGCCGGCGCAAAGAAAACCTGGTTTTCATGAAAAAGTAAAGCTCCGTGTTCGCCTTTCTTGATTATTAAGAACCGTGGGCCCATTTGCAAAATTTCTTTTGCGCATTTTACCAAAGAATACTCGCCGCTGAGTTGACGAGCTTCACTATCATTGATCAACAAAACGTCAACTTTTTTCAAAACTTTTTTCAGGTCGTCCATTGCTGTTTCCATCCAAAAATTCATTGTATCTAATACAACGAGATCCGGCCGGTCGCGCAATTGCTCAATCACGCTCAACTGCAGGCTGGGCATCAGGTTTCCCAACATTAAATATTCTGCTCCCTGGTATTCTTCAGGAACTTTTGGATTGAAATTGGCCAACACATTCAGGTCAGTAACTAATGTATCCCTTGTGTTCATGTCAAGATGATATCGTCCGCTCCAGAAAAAAGATTTCTGATCCGGAACGATCTCAACACCGGAAAGGTTGACGCCACGTTTTTTTAGTTCATTCATTTCCTCTTCCGGAAAATCATTTCCAACGATTGAAATTTGTTGAATTGGATTTGTTAAGTGGCTCGCTGCGTACGCTACGTACGTTCCCGAGCCGCCGACAATTTTATCTGTTTTTCCAAAGGGAGTTTCTATTGCATCAAAAGCCATCGAACCAAGAGTAATTATTGCCATAAAGAATTAATTTCTTTTTAATCGGTGCAAATGTAAAAGATTATAGTCGATTGCTTCTATAGTTAATTTGTTAATTGCCTTACAGGATTGAATTACAAAAGGTGAAAATAAAATTATCTTTGTATTCTAAAATTTGAATATGCTTTTATCAATACATCCGTTAAATCCACAACCGCGGCTGATAAAGCAGGTTGTTGAGTGTTTGAAAGACGGCGGCGTGATCATTTATCCTACCGATACAATTTACGGACTTGGTTGCGACATTCATCATCCAAAAGCCGTAGAAAGAATTTGCAGGATAAAAAATATTGATCCGAAGAAATCGCGACTTTCATTCATCTGCCGCGATCTGAGTCACCTGAGTGATTACACTAAAAGTATTGATACTCCCCTTTACCGCACACTTAAATTATGCCTCCCCGGGCCATACACTTTTGTATTACCTGCCAGCAAGCAGGTTCCTAAAATTTTGAAAAGCAAGAAAGAAACCATAGGATTGCGTGTGCCCAACAACGTTATATGCCAGTCCATTTTGGGAGAATTAGGGAATCCAATCTTAAGCGCATCTCTTCCCGGAGAAAAGGTAGAACAGGTGACAGACCCTGAAAAAATAAATGAAACTTTTGGCAACCAGGTTGACCTTGTAATTGATGGAGGTCCCGGCGGAATTATCCCGTCAACCGTTGTAGATTGCACAACTGATAATTGGGTGGTTCTTCGGGAAGGTTTGGGAGAATGGGCTGCATAACTTTTTATTTTGCAGTGAATCTTCTTTTGTATGAAATCCTAAAAATAAGAAGAAAAAGCGTAGGCCAGTAAACGAACAAAGAAGACAGATTTTTATTTTAATCCTCCACTGTTGTCTCAGGTTCATTTGAAAAGCTCGGCCAGATATTAAAACTTTTGCGGTGATACCGGCATAAGCCATGTATATCAATAGCGGCGCGATGTTCACGCGTTCCGTAGCCTTTGTTTTTGTCCCATGAATACATCTTGTATTTTTCGTGCAGGTTTTCCATGTACTCATCTCTGTAACATTTGGCAAGGACGCTTGCAGCTGCGATCGGCGCATAAATTCCATCGCCTTTAATTATACATTGATGTGGAAGTTTTTTGTATTTTTTAAACCGATTGCCGTCAACTAATAACAGTTCAGGAGAAGTTGTGAGTTTGTTTAACGCAAGATGCATTGCCTTAAAAGAAGCCTGCAAAATATTGATACGATCAATTTCAACATTGGTAACGCTTGCTATTGCAAATGAATAACATTCTTTTTCAATAACAGGTCGCAGGATATTTCGTTCTTCCTTTGTAAGTTCCTTTGAATCTTTTAATAACGGATGATAAAAGGTTTTTGGTAGAATAACTGCTGCAGCGTAAACGGGACCGGCATAGCAGCCGCGGCCTACTTCATCCAAACCGGCTTCAATAAATTTATTATGAAAAAAAGGAAGCAGCAATTTCCGGAACTTTTTTTCAAAAATAACAATCACTTTTTATTATGCCTTATTAAGTTTTAAACATTCAATTTAATACAATTTGAATAGAAACATAAGCTGCTGGAGGTTACCTTTGAAGTGTTTATATCCAATGAGCTAAAACCAATAATGACAAATCCAAATAAAATATGGCTGAGATTGTATTGAAAAAAACAAATAAGAATATTGCCAAATGGCTTTACCTGGGCGTGTTTATGCTGGTGATCCAAATTGTATTAGGAGGTATTACAAGACTTACTGAATCAGGATTGAGCATCACTGAGTGGAACCCGATAACCGGGGCTTTGCCTCCTTTGAACCATAGCGAGTGGATGGCAGAGTTTAGTAAATATAAAGGAACCGATCAATTCAGACATATTCATGCTGATTTTACTTTAAGCGATTTTAAATCGATTTTCTTTTGGGAGTGGTTTCATCGTAATTGGGCAAGGCTAATGGGGATTGTTTTTTTAGTTGGTTTTTTTTATTTCCTTGTTAAAAAGCAGTTTAAAAAAGATATGATCATTCCTTTTGTCATTTTATTTTTATTGGGAATGATACAAGGCGCCATAGGCTGGATAATGGTGGCCAGTGGCCTGGTTCCGGACAGGTTGTTTGTAGATCATATAAAGCTTGCGACTCATTTTATGACAGCTTTGCTTTTGCTTTGTTATACTTTCTGGTTTGCTTTAAGCATTTCTGTTCCTTCAAGCATGAAAACGTTTAATAAGCCCTTGCAAAAGCTAACCCGGATTATAATGATCGTTCTTTTTTTCCAATTGATCTATGGCGCATTTATGGCCGGCCTGCATGCTGCAACAGCGGCACCCACCTGGCCTACGATCAACGGACGATGGATTCCTTCTTCTTTGAATAAGCTTTCACCGGGCTGGAAGAACTTTTTGGATAATAAAATTACGGTTCAGTTTATCCATCGCAGCTTTGCTTATACACTTTTGATACTTGTAATAATCTGGACGGCAAACGCAAGAAAAATCCGGGGAAGCGCGTTATTTTTAAGAACAAAATACATTCCGTTGTTTTTGATTTTATTGCAGGTGACATTAGGCGTTACCACAGTTCTTTTGTCTCCTTATGGAAATTACCTGGTTTGGTTTGGAGTTGCGCATCAGCTGGTAGCCATTTTGTTTTTGATGTCAATAATTTTTATGCTGTATGTTATAAGACCGGCAGTGGTGCAACAAAGCTATTTTTAAGCTGCCTGAAATAATTTAGATAATGAAAAAATTTTTTCACAATTTTTATTATTCCTTTCCCATTCAGTTGCTGCTGCTTCATTTTCGAAAATCCCAGGTATTGTTGATCCTGTGGTTGATATTGTTTCTTACCGTTTCGGGTCATTTTATGGGTTCATTCGGCGCCAACACTTTATTTCTTGCTCCTGAATATTTGGGAAATGTGAATGCTGCAGGTGGTGCTATTACAGGAGTTGCTACCGGAATTTTTATTATTAGTTGGGATATTACCACTTTTATTTTGCACAGTGGCCGGTTTCGGTTTTTGGCAACCAGCTCAAAACCTTTTTTAAAATATTGCGTTAACAACGCGATCATTCCTGTAGTTTTTTTAATCTTGTATTTTTTTGAAGCGTTGTATTTCGACCGGGTAAAAGAATTGATTCCATTGAAGCAATTCTTGTTTACTGTTGCTGGCTTTGCCGGTGGATTTTCACTCATTCTTTTAATTTCATTTCTCTATTTTTTTGGTGCAGACAGAACTATAATAAGAACCTTGCCACCGGTTTTAAAGGATATTGATGAAAATAAAATTCCGGAAACAGACGAAGAAAAAATATTAGTGGATGATTTCGGATTGCCCGTAAAAAATTATCTCAGCACCAGGTTTAAAGTGAAAAAGGTGCGGTCGGTAAGACATTACAGCCAGAATTTTCTTGACGTAATTTTTAAACGCCATCATTTTTCGGCAATGCTTTCCATTTTATTTGCCTTTGTTTTCATGTTATTCATTGCTTTTTTTCTCGACAATAAAATCTTCCAGATACCGGCAGCGGCGAGTATTCTTTTATTTTTCGCCATATTAATATCAGTGATGGGTGCCCTCTCTTACTTTTTAAGAAGCTGGAGTTTGTTATTTATAATACTGCTTTATTCAATCCTGAATGTACTCTACAAATATGATGTGATTGATCCACGCAATAAGGCTTATGGGTTAAATTATTTAAGTCCCGATAGACCGGCGTATTCCCTTCAAAGCCTGCAATCTTTAGATACAGAATCGAAGATAGATTCTGATAAAAACAATATGATCAGCATTCTTGATCATTGGAAAAAAAATCAGAATGAGGATAAACCATTATTGATCGTTTTTAATTTTAGCGGTGGCGGCGTAAGAAGTGCAAGCTTTTCGATGAATGTGCTGCAGGCGCTGGATAGTATTTCAGGGGGCGAAATTATGAGTAAAACCATGCTGATGAGCGGAGCTTCAGGTGGCATGTTGGCCGCGGCTTATTTCCGTGAATTGTCAAGGTTAAGGATGAATGGTGCAAGAATCAACCCTGAAAATAAAGAATATCTTGATAATATTTCCAAAGATCTTTTAAATCCTGTTTTTTCTTCTTTAATTACCCGGGACCTTATTTCACCTTCTCAAAAATTTTCGTATAGCCATTATCGTTATGTAAAAGACCGGGGCTATGCCTTTGAAGAAAAACTTAACCTCAACACTCAATATGTTCTGGACTTACCAATTGGTTTCTATGTAAAAGATGAGAGGTCGGCCAAAATACCGTTGATGATTTTGAATTCAACCATCACACGCGATTTCAAAAAAATGATGATTTCTACTCAGCCGATCAGCTTTATGATGCAACCATCATTTAAAGACAGCACTACAGTTATTACCGGTCCGGATGCTGTTGATTTTGGCGCTTTTTTTAAAAACATGGATCCCATGAATTTAAGATTGCTGACCGCCCTCAGGATGAACGCAACTTACCCCTATGTTTTGCCTGCAGTGTGGCTTCCTTCAAAGCCAATTATTGATGTGATGGATGCGGGATTGCGTGACAATACAGGCGCAGAAACCTCTTACAGGTTTTTAAATGTTTTTAAAGACTGGATAAAAGAGAATACACGCGGAATATTGCTCATTCAGGTAAGATCAAGAAAAAAAGGAAGTTGGAACAATGGTTATAAAATAGGTGGCATTTCTGATATTATAACTAATCCATTTACGATGATACAAACCAACTGGTTTACACTACAGGATTACTTCCAGGAAGACGAACTTTCTTATTTAAAAAACAATTTTGGCGACAGCCTTCATCGCGTTTCGTTTATGTATGTTCCAAAAAATCCCGAAGGTGAAGCTCCGCTTAATTTTCATTTAACAGCAAGAGAAAAAAAAGAAGTAAGTGCGTCCATGCACAGGGAAAATAATATTAACGCATTAAAGCAGGTGGAAAGCCTTTTGAAAACAGACTCGACCGGGAAATGACAGCCACTTTAAAACCAGCCTCGCTTTCTGAAGATCCAAATCATCCAAACAGGAATGATAAGCATTAAGCCTACGGCAATAAAAAACCCGTAAGGATTGTGAAGCCACGGGAATCCTGATAAAATTCATCCCGAAAATTCCGCCGATAACAGTGGCAGGAGCAAGAAGGCACGTAACGACAGCCATAACTTTCATTACTTCATTCATTTTTAAATTGACATTACTTAAATAAAGATCCTGCAGGTTGATCATCATATCCCTGTAGTTTTCTGCAAGCTCATTTGCCTGTACAATGTGATCGTAAATGTCTTTAAAATATTTTTCGGTTTTTTCTTCTATAAGATCTGTTTCACTACGCAAAATTCCATTTATCATTTCCCGCACAGGAGAAATATTTCTTTTAAGAAAGATCATTTCTTTCCTTAGGAAATTGATCTTTGCAAGCGTTCTCGTATCGGCCCTATGAACAATGTCCTCTTCAAGGTCCTCAATTTTTTCTCCCAACTTTTCCATTACCACGAAATAATTGTCTACAATAAGATCAATAAGAGAATAAAATAAATAATCTGCCTTGTTTTCTCTCACTTTGCTGCCTGCAATTTTTATTTTCTGCCGCAAAAGATCAAACACATCTCTCGATGCATCTTCCTGGAAACTTAAAACAAAGTTGGAACCAAGTACTATACTGATCTGTTCGCTCTCAACAGAAGGTACTTCCTTATTCAAATACAACATGTTTAGCAGGCCAAAGATAAGCCGGTTCAGTTCATCCATTTTTGGACGTTGCCCGGAGCTTAGAATATCTTCGGCAATAAGAGGATGAATACCAAAGTGTTCACATATTCTGTCAATATCGGCTTTTTTTAATCCTCCAAGGTTGATCCAGAAGTTCTTTACGCTTTGACTGTATTTAAAAGTGTCTTCAATTGAATTTAATTGCCGGCAATCCACCCCATCTTTATCGTATTCATATACAAAAATTACCGTTTTTTCCGGTTCCTTTCTCAAGGGTGCGACCGTCGGGTTTACCTGGAGGACCTTTTTTGTAATCAACCTTTCTAATGGTTTTATAAACGATAAGTACCTTTCGGTTCTCATTTTGAGCTGTTTATTTAAGATAGATAAAAAGAATGCTAATGTTTGATCAATGTGGAATCGGTAATTTTTATTACAGATTTTGGAACACTGCTCGTCCACATGTCCCTGTAAATTTTCCAGTTGCCTGATTCCTGCTGCCAAAGTGAAATATATTCGCCTTTATCAGTTTGATCTCCTTTCTTATTTGACAAAAGGTACTTGCCTTCCTCTACAAGGATTGTACTGTCGCCCCAGATTTTTACGGTGTTTAACTTCACATCCGTTACACCAGACCTCATCATGCCCGAAAAAAGACTGCCTATAGCGTTTCTTCCTTCCGTAGGCGACTGGTTTGCCATCATCACTTTTGCATTTGTGGTAAAGGATTGCACTACTGCGGCGGAATCGGCAGCCTTATATGATTTAATAAAATTTTGATTTGATTGCAAAACGGAAGCCTCTCCTTGTTTAATATCAAATGAGGAGGCAGATTTTTCTATATCCATTTTATCCTGTTGGCTGCATGAGAATAAGACAAATGCAGAGATAATATACAGGAAGCTAGAAGTTCGTTTAATGAGCATCGCATTATTTTAAAAATAATAAAGAAATAAAGATAAAATGAACCGTTTTAAAAAAGATACAATAATTTTTTTGCCTTTTCAAAATCTTCGGGAGTATCAATGGAAACAGGACTTTCGCCTGTTATAACCATTTTAATTTTTACGCCGTTTTCAAGATAACGAAGTTGCTCGAGTTTCTCAATCATTTCAAGCGGTGTGGCTTTCCAGGAAGCGAAATTCATTAAAGTACTCTTTCGGAATGCATAAATGCCGATGTGCTTATAATAAGTGGCTACTATATTTTTATCCCGGTGAAAGGGAATTGCGCTTCTTGAAAATAAAAGCGCATTACTGTTTTTATCAACCACCACTTTCACATGATTAGGATTATTGATTATTTCTTCGTTTACTATCGGGTGCATCAGTGAAGCTACTTTTATTTGTTCCTTATCTTTATTATTGAAAGGCATTAATAAACTTTCCAACAAGGATTTTTTTACAAATGGCTCGTCTCCCTGGACGTTCACAACAATGTCAACATCGATATCCGCAACAACTTCAGCGATTCTGTCGCTTCCGCTTTCATGTTGTTTTTTGCTCATGATTGCATAGCCTTCGTTTTGAATAATCTCATTAAAAATGACTTGGCTATCTGTCACCACAATGACTTCATCGAACAACCTTGTGGCAACAGTATTTTCATAAGTGTGCCGAATGATGGATTTGTCGCCAAGAATTTGCATTAGTTTTCCGGGAAAACGTGTGGCGGCATAACGTGCAGGTATAAACGCAATTGTTTTCATTAGCCTGGTTGTATTAATTCAGGTTGTTTTCTCCTAAATCCAAAGCCGAATTAAAAGCTTCGGGTAAAGTTTCACTTTCGTATTTACACGAAGAACATTGATAAACGTTTTTGGGCGAAATGGCATAACTACCAAAAAGCCATGTAAGTAGTGTTGTGGCAAGGTTTGCCGTTGTTTGTTTGGGAACCAGTTCTATCGAATGACTTCCACATTTTGGGCAAACAACAGTTTTACGGTAATCTTCATCGAATTCTTTTAATAAATTAATTGCCTCATTTGCGTGTTCTTTTACTACAACCAGTTTTATGCCTCCAACTGCGTTGGATAAAATCGGGTCAACTGTTACGGTAAATTCATCTTTTAAAAAACAGTTAATCCCGGCATCTCTTAATTTTGTAAGAACGATGTGAGCCGAAAAATAGTTTTGAAAGGTCCGTACAGTTATCATATTTAATAATACATTGTTTGAATGTCTTAAAAATACAGAATTTGTTTGATCGGGAAAGCGATGAGAATTAAAAGATTGTTGTAATTAAAAATGGAGCCTGGTAGCAGACTCCATTTAACCAATTAAACTGAAACCTAATAAAAAACTATATTCTAACTGTTGAGCATCAATGGCATTACCAGCATCAGCAGTTCTTCATTTTCTTCCTGTTCTGCTGGTTTAATAATTCCGGCTTTCGTAGGTGTACTTAATTCAATTATCACTTCGTCGGTGTCTGCGGCATTTAGCATCTCAATTAAAAACTTGGCATTAAAAGCAATCTGTAAATCCTCGCCATCATACTGGCAATTCATTCTTTCATTTCCTTCAAAACTAAAATCTACATCTTGTGCCGAAAGTTGCAATTCGCTTCCGGTTATCGACAGCGCAACCTGGTTGGTGCTTTTATTACTGAAAACGTTTATTCTTCGCAATGCATTCTGAAAATCATTTTTATTTACAGTGAGTTTATAGGGATTATCTGCCGGGATCACCACTTTATAATCAGGGAACCTTGCATCGATAAGCCGGCAAACCATTTCTATTCCATCCTGGCTAACAAAAAGATGATTGCTGTTGTAAGATATTTTTAGCTCTGTATCCGTATTCGGAAGTACATTTTTTAATAAATTAAGCGGCTTTTTCGGAACCACAAACGAAGCCTTTTCCGGCGATGAAATATCGGTGCGTGAAAAACGAACCAGCCGGTGGGCATCAGTAGCGACAGTAGTAATTCCTTGCGGAGAAAGTTCGAAGAAAATTCCTGTCATTGCAGGTCTGAGCTCATCGGTGCTGGTAGCAAAAATGCACTTATTAATAGCCGTTACCAAAGCAGAAGAAGGCATTGTAAAAGTACTGGCGCTTTCTGCAAGAGGCTCTTTTGGAAAATTATCGGGATTTTCGCCCATCACTTTATATTTCCCGTTATCACTGGTAATTTCTACACCGTTGTTTTTATCAATATTAAAAGTAAGTGGCTGTTCAGGAATATTCTTTAATGAGTCATGAAGGATCTTTCCGGGAATACAAACTCTGCCGCTGTCTTTAGCCTCAACATCCATATGAATTTTCATAACTGTTTCCAGGTCGGTAGCTACAATAGTGAGTTTATTTTTATCTATTTCAAAAAGGAAATCTTCGAGTATTGGTAAAACTGTATTGGCGCTGATAACTCCACTTATTTGTTGCACATGCTTTAATAATTGCGAAGAGGAAACAATGAACTTCATAAAAATTGTTTAATGCCAAAGATAAAAGATTCAAATTAATGAGAAGAAATAAAATGTTCACCATTTATCCAACTCTTACCAGCAAACGAAAATATATAATTCAGCCGGGAATTGGAGTACATGAGAGGCGCAAAAGGGTGAAAAAATCTGTTATGAATCTTAAAACCTATTTTTGTAATAATATAAAATGTATGGAAGTTAAAAATAACAGGATTGCCTTGCTGGTAGACGGAGATAATGCACAATCTAAAATGATGGATCTGATTTTAGAGGAAGCTTCCAAATATGGAAAAGTTACCATCCGTCGCGTGTATGGCGACTGGACGACACAACACATGAACCATTGGAAAGGCCAACTGAATGAAATGGCTTTTAATCCGATCCAAAAGTTTTCGTATACAACTGGCAAAAATTCTACCGATAGCGCCCTTATTATTGACGCGATGGATATTTTGCATGCAGGCCTCGTAGACGGATTCTGTATAGTTTCCAGCGATAGCGATTATACCGGGCTTGCGAAACGAATAAGAGAAGCCGGCATTTTTGTGATGGGAATCGGAGAAGAAAAAACGCCTTCGGCTTTTGTGAAGTCGTGTGAGATTTTTACGTTCGTTGAAAACCTTGAGCCTAAAACAGAAACGCCCGAAACACCCGAAAGGAAGGAAACCGTAAAAAAACAGAAGACCAAATCGACCGCCAACGTTAATAAAAAGCTGATCAACAAGGCATACGATATGAGCATGAATGAAAGTAATGAAGCGTATATTTCTACCATGGGAATTAACCTTCGTAAGCTCGATCCGAGTTTTGATGTGAGAACGTATGGTTGTAAAACGCTAACCCAGTTTTTCTCTAAACTGCCCGGGTTCCAGGTGGTTGATAATGTCATTAACGGATTGAACAATCCTTTGGTGAGGAAAAAATAAAATCTTCGTTTTTTGTTGGTTTACTACAAACTGTAAAGAATTTATAAATCCGGCGGGTTATCTTTCCAGTTCCATAGATAACGGGATGCGTAAGTGCGGTAAGGACTCCATTCCAGCGAGATCTTTTCGATCTTTTGATACAACAATTTTTTATCAGTTTCTTTAATATTGTAAAGTTTGATGACGCTTTGTTTCAATCCAAGATCATCCATTGCAAAGACGTCTTCCCTGCCGAGCGTAAACATTAAGATCATTTCCACCGTCCATTTTCCGACGCCTTTTATTTGTGTAAGCAAATCAATCACTTCCTGGTTGCTCATTTCGTGCAAACGTGCATCTGTAATCTTATTTTCAATAAAAAAGCGACAAACATTATGCACGTAAGACGCTTTTGCATTTGAGAAACCAATACTTCGAAACGTTTCTGCGGGTGTATTTAAAATTTGTTTTGCACTCGGTTCTTTTCCATTGTACAAGCCAAGAAATCTTTTGTATAAAACTTTGGCAACGGTTGTGCTTAACTGTTGGCTTAAAATGGAGGAACACAAACGCAGGTAGACTTTATTTCTTTTTTCTAATACGAAAGGCGGTTGTGAGTCAATAATTTTTTTAAGCTTTTTATCTTTCGATAAATGGGAAATGTGTTTCAATCGAGATCTTTAATTGGATGAACAGTTTCTTCTTCGACAGTTACAGTATTGATAGGAACAGAATTGAACTCGTTTCGATAGATTTTTACCAGCAAAATAAAATAGCTGATCAATAACGGGCCGAATACCAATCCCAAAAAGCCAAATAAACTCAACCCGACGATTACGCCAAAAATCGTAATGAGCGGATGAACATCTCCTATTTTTCGCAGCAATGTAATACGTGCAACGTAATCAACATTCGTAAGAATAGCAAGTGAATAAATGCCGAGGCCAACGCCTTGCCATGTATGGCCTGAAACAAGAAGATAAACCGTTAACGGAACCCAGATAATTCCCGTTCCGATGATCGGGATTAATGAAGCGACTCCTGTGAGAAATCCCCAAACTCCAAATTCTTTTATCCCAAAAATAAAATAACCAAGCATTCCTACAACGCCTTGTATAATAGCAAGCAAAGGAATTCCTATCGCGTTAGCTCTTATCATCAGGTCGGTTTCATCGCTTAGCAGTTTCACGGTTTTTGTTTTTTAAGGGAATAAAGTCGTTGATATAATTCTTCCATTTTTCTTCCATGAAACAGCATGTAGTACAACACAAAAAACATAAGTACAAGATTCGTAACAAAGTTGGCCGTACTGGTTAAAAGCATTGGTACTCTGCCGGCGAGATTTTTCATCGCTAACTGAAGATTATCTCCGTTGTATAGTTCGATGCCTGTAGCTCCCTGTATTTTTTCAGAAAACCCTTTTACCGCCACAATCAAAGGAACCGGGTTATTAAAAAGAGCGATGAGTTTGGGAAGCAACATCACAACAGCGAGGTATACCGGAAGACAGATAATAATTGTATACCCTAAAATGTAAAGCAACGCCGTCCAGCTTTTTTTCCATTTTCTTTTTTCAACCAGGTTGAAATAAGATTTTTTGCTGAGAATGTATAATGTTACTGCGCCTAACACACCGGGCAGAAAAATGAAGAAGTGATTTACAATTAAAACGCCAATAAGGACAATAAGACCTAATAAAATTATTTGGCGCAGGTGATTGTTAAACACATTCATTCACTAAAAATACTAAGAAAAAGACTAAAGTTTACCGTGTCTTTTTTAAACGGAAAAAACAGCAGCTGAAAATTTACTTCCAATAGTAAACCAACAAATTACCTGGATTTTTATTTCCGAAAAATATTGAGAAGGCTAGTCCTTCCAAACAGAAAGTCCTTCACTGCAGTTAGCGCAGATATCAATGTTCTTGCGGCTTGAAGTAAGTTCTTTTCGAAACTGCTTGTAATTCTTATTGTGCCAGATTTCTTTAAAAGATTGATTTTTCAGGTCGCCCAAACGATGGGTGGCATCTTTATCAAAACAACAGGGAACAACCATTCCATCCCAGGTAATTACATTCGCTTCCCAAAGTTTGGAACAATGGTTTTGCAATTTGTTTCGGGCAATAATCTTTCCGTCTTTATTTCTTTTGTAGCGACTGAATTTTTCGTTTGTTGGAATTAGTTTATTAGGATCATTTTCATAATCATAGATCTGTGCGGTTTTAAAACGTACTTCGTCTACCCCTACTTCTTCAGCCAGTTTTTTTACCTCTTCAATTTGGTGTTCATTAGGTCTGACTACTAAAAATTGGAAAAAACACAAAAGGCTTTTTGCTTTTTAATTTCTTTTTCCATTTCACAATGTTTCGCGCGCCTTCAATTACTTTTTCGATATCACCTTCCCGGCGATATTGTTCATACACTTCCTGTGTGGTGCCATCTAAAGAAATAATAAGCCTGTCGAGCCCGCTCTCAACAGTTTTCTTTGCCATTTCATCGGTAAGAAAATGAGCGTTGGTAGAAGTAGCAGTGTACAAACCTTTTGAAGATGCATAAGAAACCATTTCCAAAAAATTCTTATTCAAATAAGGTTCGCCCTGGAAATAGAAGATGAGATATAAAATATCTTTATAAATTTCATCAATCGTTTTTTCGAAAAAATCTCTTTTCAGCATTCCGCGGGGTCGCGTAAATTCTCTTAAACCACTCGGGCATTCCGGGCAACGAAGATTACATGAAGTGGTAGGTTCGAAGGAAATGGAAACCGGCAAACCCCATTGAACAGGCTTTTTAATAACTCGTGTGATATAATAGCTTGAATAAACTTTTGCTGCATTCCAGACACGACGCAACGTAAGTTTAGAAAAGAAATTAATAGCATCATTGTAATTCACCTGTGGCATACACCAAAGATAACGGCTAAAAATGAATCGCTTTTTTATAAAGGATTTTGAGCAACGACCGTATTGTCGACATTAGAAGAATCTTTAACTGCCAACTGGATTAAAGCGGGTTCACTAAAATTCAATTTGTGATTAATGAACTTTTTATAATTAGCGGAAATTACATTAAGCGCAATGAACTTCATTACAAATATCCTTGTTTCTGTAGGTAAATATTTTTTAATATCCCAAAAATCGGGATCAGAAACATTTGATTTTTTCATGGCAACTTTTACGCCTCCGGTGCCACAATTGAAGGCGGCAACAGAAAGCAGGATATCTCCGTTGAAGAAATCCAGTTGATCTTTAAAAAATTTTGCTGCCGCAATAGTCGATTTGGTAAAATTCTTTCGGTCATCACTTTTACTTCCTGTGTGCAAACCATAATCATGGGCAAGTTCACTCATGAACTGCCAATAACCAACTGCCCCGGCGTGTGATACTGCATCAGCATGAAAATTGGATTCCAAAGCCGGAAGCACCTGGAATTCTTCCGGTACATCGTATTTGGAAAATATTTTAGCGGCTTTGGGAAAATAATCTTTTCCGCGGCTGAACATGTAAATAATATAATCTCTTTGCTTGTGAGCAAATTGTTTTACGTAATCCTTGCTTTCTTCACGATGCTCGCGAAGTGCTACCGGATAAACGACACGAGCGGGATTTTTTACAAGTGTACTGCCGGCTGTAGAAGGAGCTGAAATTGGATCAACGACAGAATCAGAAAAATTATCTCCGGAGTAACCGATGATTCTTTTTGCGGAAGTTGTAAAGCCAATTATAAACAAAATTATAATCAACGTTAATAAGCTCTTTGATCGAATATTTTTCATGACGAATTTTTTCCTGGTCAAATAATTATTTCACGTTTCAAAAACGCAATCTTAGAATAATGGGATCTTTAGTTTTTTAAGAGGAAAAAGATGAACTTTATGTCGATTTTTAATTTGTAATTTACCCTATGGTGCAAAAATCGTGCAAATTTAATCAACAAAACTTTAAGATGCAAGCTTTACGGTGGTTTAACCGTTAAAAATTATACCATGAAAAGGGCGTTATGTTTTATAATATTTTGTTATTCAACAGTTTATGCACAAAGGCCTTTTAACAACCTAAAAGCCGTAAAAGAAATCTCTTTTTTTGAAGGGAAGGCGTTCAGCAGGCTTCAATCAGTAAAAAAAACAGCTTCTTCCAATAATTTTGATGTTAGCTATTATAGATGCGAATGGCATGTCGATCCGGAAATTAGATTTATTAGCGGATGTGTTACCTCTCAATTTCTGATAACAACCACAACTTCTGATATTATCTATGATCTCACAGATTCCTTAATTGTGGACAGCGTAAAGCAGCGGGGAAATTTATTATCCTTTTCGCATAAAGATAACACGGTACAGGTTGATTTCGGTTCGCCGATCTTTAAAGGCAGTTTGGATTCGGTAAGTATATATTATCACGGAATTCCCGGAAATTCGGGTTTTGGCTCTTTCATAAATTCAGTTCATGATTCTGTTCCTGTTATCTGGACCTTGAGCGAACCTTACGGAGCCCGCGATTGGTGGCCGTGTAAAAATGGTTTGAAAGATAAAGCCGATTCCATTGATGTTTCCATTTATGCGCCTGCTAAATATACCGCTGCGTCAAATGGTTTAAGGCAAAGCGAAGTGATTGATGGAAATACTAAAATTACTCATTGGAAACACCGATACCCAATTGCAACTTACCTGGTTTGCATGGCCGTAACTAATTTTGCTGAATTTGAGAATCATGTGCAGTTGGGAAATACGAATTTGCTGATGCAAACTTTTTGCTATCCTGAGGACCTTCCACTATGGCAGCAAAACACGCCACTTGTTTTATTAACTATTAAATATTACAGTAACATTTTTGGCACTTATCCTTTTGTCAAAGAAAAATATGGCCAGGTGCAGTTTGGATGGGGAGGAGGAATGGAACACCAGACTTCCACTTTTATAGTGACTCCCAATGAAACGCTGATGGCACACGAACTTGCGCATCAATGGTTTGGCGATAAAATTACCTGTGCATCATGGCAGGATATCTGGTTGAATGAAGGATTTGCAACTCACCTTGCAAGTATGGATGCAGAAGTTCTGTTTCCGCAACTCACTTTATTGCTGCGCAAACAGGAAATAGAGAAGATCACTTCTCTTCCCGGCGGCTCTGTATTTGTTGACGATACAACCAATGTGAACAGGATTTTTGATTCAAGACTTACCTATACAAAAGGCTCCCATCTTTTATATATGTTGCGATGGATATTGGGCGATAGTGTTTTTTTTCGTGGCATGAGAAGTTATTTTAATGATCCGTCAATTAGCTTATGGATTTGCCACAACAAAAGATTTCCAGAGAAATCTGGAAAAAGTAAGCGGTGTAAACCTCGATTATTTTTTTAAAGAATGGTTTTATGGACAAGGATATCCAACCTATCATATTCAATGGTCGCAATTAGATAATAATTTTGTACGAATAAAAATGAATGAGAAAACATCCGATCCATCCGTAAATTTTTTTGAATTACCTGTTGCGTTACAATTTAAAAATGCTAACTCAGGAAAAAACAATTGTGGTGAATAATCAAACCAACAATGAAATTTTTATAAGAGATATTGGTTTTGCTGCTGATACAGTTGATTATAGATCCCGATTACTGGCTGATTTCAGGCCATAATACTCTCAGAAAAATTGGAAGAGACGACTCAAAATAGGATTGATGTTTTTCCTTCACCCTTCCTGAATAGTTTTTACATAGATCTTCAGAAATTTTCCTTCCACAAAAGCAACGATTGAGAATTTATGACAGTAAAGGAACTTTAATGGCGAAAAATAATTTTGCAATCAACAACGCATTGTTTTACGAAGTTTCCACTCAAAATTTTTCACGCGGCGTTTATTTCCTGAAAATAGAAACTGATAATGGTGTTAAGTTTGCAAAAAAAATTCTGAAACAATAAAATAATAGTTGCATCAACCTTAAGCGAACGCTGTGGCAAGAAAAAAGAAACGTTCTTCCGGTACATTTTTGAAAATATTTTTAGCGCTTTGCCTCGTAATAATCGCGTTTGTATTACCTGGTTAATTTATTCATTTATCCACCACACGTTTTTTATCCCGGTTTCCAGATAGAAATTCCGAATGGCTATGAAATTCATGGCATTGATGTGAGCCGTTATCAAAGTACGGTCAACTGGAAAGAGGTAAAAATATGGAGGAAAAAGGAATTAAGATCGGGTTTGTTTTTATAAAAGCTACTGAAGGAACGAGCATAGTAGACGAACAATTTCGACGAAATTGGCTCGCAGGCTGAAGCGCAAAATATTCCAAAAGGCGCTTATCATTTTTTTATTCCCACAAGAAGTGCAAAGAAGCAGGCGGATAATTTTATCCAAATGGTGAATTTAAAAACGGGAGATATGCCGCCGGTTCTGGATGTGGAAAAGAGCCTTGGCGTTTCTGTATCACAAATGCAAAAAGGCGTAAAAACCTGGCTGGATGAAGTGGAAAAATATTATGGGGTAAAGCCGATTATTTATACCAATATTGATTTTTACCAACATTATTTTCAAACAGGATTTGAAGATTACCCGTTATGGATTGCACATTATCTCCAGCCGGAGAAACCAAGGATTGAAAGCAAATGGGTATTTTGGCAGCACAGTGAAAAAGGCCGGGTTGACGGAATAAAAGCCCGGTTGATTTTAATATTTTTTATGGCGACAGTACTGACTTTCAAAATTTTCTAATTCAATAAGCAGCTGCATTTTTAATAATTTTTTCTTGCCAGTACAATGGTGTTTTTAAACTGTTTCTTTTTTCCTTCTTTATTAAAGATTTCGGTATAAATAATATAAATGCCTTGTGGTAGTTTTCTTCCTTTTTCATCTAAGACCATTCCATCGATAATATCCGTTTGTTCCGCTCAGCGAATTTTTTTCAAGATAACGAACCGGCCTTCCGGAAGCATCAAAAATGGTGATGTTAGCAACGTAACCGGCAGTTGGAAATTTATAATTAATAGTTGCAAAATCTTCATTGCCGTCATCGTCAGGAGAAAAAATTGCTGGTGTAACGGTTATGGTACCGCGAAAATCTTCAGTCAATTGATATTGGGAATTTTTGTAACCAGGAGTTCCATATCCAACTGAAGTTGCTGCAGAATGAAAATTGCTTTGGACAGAAGGCGCATTGTAATCTATTCTTTCAAGTGAAACACCTTCGGTGTTGTGGATTAATGGAAAATGCCAGTTATCATTATAATCCACTTCATCGATAATATTTCCCTGCTCATTTAAAATGATCACATAGCCATAATCATCTGGAAAAGAAGGCATAGAATTTATTTTTAAAAAAGCATCAGGATCAGGAGTAATGTATTGACTTTTTACAATTGCAGGATCTGTTGTTATCGCAATAAAATCTTTTGGAAAGAATAAAACCGGGTCAGTTGTTAATTGGGTAATGCTGCTGATAAGATTGCTGCTGTTTCTGTTGGCAATATAAATTTTACTCAGATCGATGATCTTTTTCGACCGGTTATATAATTCAACATAGTCTACGCCGGGAGGCAAAGGATTAAACAGAACTTCATTGACTACAAGATCAAAACTATCCGCATTTTCCGCTAGTCCAAACCGGGCAGAATTATTTGCGCCGATTGGATTTCCGGTGCAATTTGAAAGATTTGTTGCAGTTACGGTATAAATAATTCCTTTTACAATGGGTTTGTCGAGGTTAATCATTACTCTGTCAAATAATGGGGCAATTGCATTTGCGTTCAAAGCAGAAAAATTATTATCAAAATGATAATTGTTGATCGCGGTTGCTTTCAAACTCTCAATGGGCTCATTAAAAACAAGTGTGACAGTTGAGGGATCGGTTGTATAAGCTCTTAGCAATTTTGGAGAAATCTCATGAGCACTTGTTCCATCAACAGAATTTTTATGCCCCGGAGTGCCACCGTTCTCGTCTTTGCTGCTGGTCCAGTTGCCAGAGCCTGAGCAGGGACTTTTTGTATCGATCATTTCAAGCGACCAGCCGCCATTTTTTTTCAATTCATTTTCATGCCAGTCCGAGGAATACTGTACGGCATGAATAACTTTTCCTGTTTCATCTGTAAGCGAAAGGAGATCCTGGTCATTATTGAGAGAAGGAAAACCTGTAATGCTAATTACTTTTCCAAAGTTTGATAATGAAGATAAAGCCGAAGCTGAACAAACAATTACAAAACTATCAGGCTGTAATTTTAATTCGGGAAAAGCTCCACTGGTAGTGCTTGCATCGCTCAATTTCCATCCTTTGATATCAATCGGGAACGACGAAATGTTTTTAAGTTCTATCCATTCATAGTCCGGCAAACCGACCGGTGGCGTTGGGTCCGCAAAAATTTCATCGATAATTACATCGTATCGTTGTGCTTTGTAAAATGTGAAATTTGAAATGGCATTGTCGATTGCATTTCCGTTAATATCTTTTGTTCCGTTTATTGTTAGCGTGTAGGTGTAGCCGTTAGTAAATGAATTTGAAAATGCGAGATGAACCAAAGAAGGATTTTGTGTATCGATCATAACAGAATCGGGCATTCCGAGACCATTGTTTGCAGAATAGTTTGAGAAGATATTGGTTGAACTTTCAATGGGTTCATTGAAAAGTACATCCACTTTTGTAGATGAAATAGCAGTTACAGCAACAATTTTTGGTGGCGAAACATCGGGAACAAAACTTTTTATTTCAATATCATCAAAAAAATGCTTTTGAAAAAATCCTGCTGTACTTTGCCTGATTACAAAACCAAACCAGGATGAGCTTTTATAAGTGGAATCGATAACGGTTCCTTCTTTCGAATAAGAATTTCCGGTTCCCGAAAGATCGCGATACAAGCTCCATTTTCCGGCAGAATCAAGAGTCACTTTTATTTTGAAGATATTATTGCTGTGATCCAAAATGCCGTTTTCTCCATCTATAATTTTTGTTATTAATCCCATTTGGATCCCTTCGGTAAAGTGAAATTTCATCTTCAGTATTTCCGGCTCTTACAAAATAGCCTGAGTTGGCTGAATTTTCCGGTTTGGCTAACGGAAGAAGTCAGATAAGTATCAACATAATTGGCAGAAGAAGGATTAAAAGACAGCCGCATCCAATATTCCCATTGGGTGGAAGTGCAAAGTTGATAATTGGGTGTAGCTAAATAAAAAATGCTGTTTTGATTGAAATTATTGCTTTGAAGCTGAAGATCATTGTTTATGATGAAAAGAAGAAGTATCTCCGGTCCAAACCGGGTTCGTTTTAAAATCTCCGTCATTAAAATTTTCTGACAATTGTGCCTGCAGACTTAAAGATATTAACAGCAAAATAGCTAAAGGAGACTGAAAATTTTTTCGCCATAAACAGTAGCTTTGGTTTTAAAGATAAAACTTTATGCTTTTCTTTGCATTCCTTTTAAAAACAAAGTAAAAATGAAAATTGCAGTGGTGGGCGCAACCGGGCTTGTAGGAAGTAAAATGTTACAAGTGCTCGAAGAAAGAAATTTTCCGGTTACTGAATTAATTCCGGTGGCTTCTGAAAAATCGATCGGAAAGGAAATTACTTTTAAAAATAAAAAATATAAAGTGGTTTCTGCTGAAGATGCGATTGCTGCAAAGCCTGATATCGCATTATTTTCAGCAGGAGGAAATACTTCCCTGGATTTGGCTCCAAAGTTTGCTGAAGCCGGAATTACTGTGATTGATAATTCTTCTGCATGGAGGATGGATCCCTCCAAAAAGCTGGTGGTGCCCGAAGTGAATGCTAATGTGCTTACGAAGGATGATAAAATTATTGCTAATCCCAATTGTTCAACCATACAATTGGTGTTGGTTTTAAATCCGCTTCATAAAAAATATAAAATAAAAAGAGTGGTGGTTTCCACTTATCAAAGTGTGACCGGAACCGGCGTAAAAGCGGTTCAACAAATGGAAAATGAGCGCAATAATGTTAAAGGAGAAATGGCTTATAAATACCCGATTGATAAAAATGCGCTTCCGCATATTGATGTGTTTCTTGACAACGGATACACCAAAGAAGAAATGAAAATGGTAAACGAAACAAGAAAGATCATCGGCGATCAAACTATTGCAATTGACTTCAACATGTGTTCGTATTCCTGTTGTTGGTGGCCATAGTGAAAGCGTAAATATTGAATTTGAAAATGACTTTGATGCTGGAAGAAGTGAGGGAAATTTTATCAAACTCTCCGGGGGTTGTGGTGCAGGATGATGTGGAAAATTTCGTTTACCCGATGCCGTTAACCGCGCATGAAAAAGATGAAACTTTTGTGGGAAGAATCCGCCGGGATGAAACACAACCTAATACTTTAAATTGCTGGATAGTGAGCGACAACCTTAGAAAAGGCGCTGCTACAAATGCGGTGCAAATCGCGGAATATCTGGTAAGTAAAAATTTATTGTAAATTTTCCAACGCTTCGCGTAACTGATCTGAACATGGCCGGAATTTCTTCTTTTTTGCAAGTGCCTACACTTAGCCGGTACCAGTCAGAATCTTTTGATGCTCCAAAAGCATAAAAAGGAACCACAGCGAGTTTTGCTTTGTCTAAAATGTAAGAAGTTACCTCCGATTGCGTAGAAAGAAAATCTCCGTTTTTTGTTGTTTTACTGGCAAGGCTTAATTGGATCGTAAGATAAATTGCCGCCTGCGGCGCACAGGCATCTACCGGAAAACCTTCTGATTTTAATTGTTGGAAACCTTCATAAATACGCTGCAATCTTTCATTGAGTTCTGCCTTAAACGCGGAAAGATATTCATCTACCTCATTTTTTTGAAGGAGAAATTTTGCAGTTGCATTTTCCTCCGCCATCGGGCTCCATGCACCGATATGGCTGTTGATCGCTTTCATTTTTGATAAAATCAATTCCGGCCCTAAAGCCCAGCCCACACGCACTCCGGTGGCCGCAAAAGCTTTACTGATTCCATCAATAAAAATGGTGTAATCTTTCATTTCAGGGCGAAGACTAACAGGATTATAATGTTTTGTTTCTCCATAAGTAAGCATCCAATACATTTGGTCGTACATTACATACAATTTTTTTTCATCTTCATCACGCCGGTTGTTTTCTTCAAGAACCATATCACAAATTTTTTCCAACTCTTCCTTTTTGAAAACGGTTCCCGTAGGATTTAACGGCGAACATAAAGCAATCAAAACCGCTCCATCCAGGTGTGGTTTTATATCTTCTGCCGTTGGCATAAAATTGTTTTCTGCTGTCGTTCCAATTACTTCATGTCGTCCTTCTGTAAAATGCACATAATGATTGTTGTTCCAGCTTGGCACCGAATAAATCACTTTATCATCTTTATCAACAATGGCTCGGTATAAAGTATAGATCAGGGGACGACCACCGGCGGCGATCAAAATTTCGTTGGTATTAAAATCCAATCCTTCCCTTTCTTTAATAAATTTTGAAACAGATTCTCTTAACTGTAAGAATACCATCAGCAGGAGGATAAGTGGTTAATTTATTTTGATAGGCATTAATGATTTCTTCTTCCAGTTTTTGGGAATTGGAAAAATGGAAGAATCAAAATCGCCAATTGTGAAATTGTAAATCTTTTCTCCGCTCTTTATTTTTTCTTTTATTTCTCCGCCCAATCTTACGATTTCACTGCCGATCAATGTATTGGCGAGATGGCTTAGTTTACCCATAGAGTTTTTTATGTTAGTAGTAATACTAATGATTGAAAATTTTTAGGTTGAATATAAATATACCTTTTTCTCTTTAAATCTTTTGATAAAAATACTCTTTGGTTTTATAGAGAAAAGAAAAACTATTTTTCGGTTTTTAAAGTCATTTCGTCTAATGAACACCGCCTTTGATACCGAAATCCAAAGTGCGAATAGGGAATGGAATCGTAATATCATTTTCATCATACGCTTTTTTAATTCGCATAATAGCTTCACTTCCGGCCGCAAGAAATTCAGGTTGATCAGCAGAATTGATCCATATTCTCAAAACATAATTAATAGAACTGTCTCCAAATTCTGTATAAAACAAAGTGACGTCATCTATAGGTGGATAAGCCTTTCATGCCGGCAAGTGACATCCATCGTAATTTTTTTTACCTTTTCAAGATCATCCCCATAAGAAACGCCGATGGTAAAATCAATTCTTCTTTTGCCGAGCATCGAATAATTTTCGATCGGGTTTTGAAAAACTTATTTGTTTGGAATGATAACCAATTGGCCCTGGAAAGTTTTTAAAACGGTATCCCGCAAATTGATTTCTTCAACTTTTCCCATATAATCACTTAGTTTAACGATGTCGCCAATGTGCAGAGGCTTTCTGAAAGAAATAAAAATGCCTGAAATAAAATTGGCGGCAATATCCTGAAAAGCAAAAGCCAGTGCCAAACCAACAACTCCTGCACCCGCCAAAACAGAAACAACTGCTTTGTCAAGTTGAAGAATACTTAGTACAGTAAATAAAGTAATTCCTATAAAAAAGATGTAAACAATAGAAGCGAATAAACTATTCAGTGTGGTGTTATCAGAAAACCGTTTAATAATTTTTGTGGCAAATTTGCTTAATTTTTTTTGCAATAAAAAAACCGATAACCAATACGATTGCTGCTAACAGAATATTAGGAAGCATTTTTATTAACTCGTCCATCCAGGCGGTTAATTTATTCATTATGAGGTGATAGGCTTTATTTACATCCATATAAAGAATTTAAGTTTAAAAGAAAAAAATACTCAATCCGTACCTTTTAAATTTAGGAGAAAAAATGTAAGAGGTCTAAATTCTGAGAACAAGTCAAATAAGAGCTTACTTTTCAAATAAGAGCGGCAAAAAACGAACCAGTTCTTTTAAAACATTAGTGTTGAGATAATAAAATAAAAATCGCATTATTTGTTGGTTTACTGATCTTATGAAAGGTCGGGGTTTCGTAAACTTTTAAAAAATATACTTTCCTTCTTCAATCAGTTTATCAGCGATAAGTCTCCTGGCATCTTTGCTGTTGAAAGGTTCTGTTTTTGTAAAACGTTTTAACCCGAGCAACATCATTTTTTGTTCATCGCCTGTTGCAAAAGCGTTGATAGCTTCTTTACCGGCTTTGGCAACTTATCAACTGCATCATTAAGATAGCATCTCATCATAGCGATTTGCTCTTTTGTATTTTCTTCGCCATTTTTATCTGCGATTTTTATCACCCGAAGCAAAGTGCTTTCTGAAACAAAAGTTTCAATCGCCATATCAGCAATATTCATAATGATTTCTTCTTCTTTGCTCAGGTCTTTCATTAATTTTTGCACGGCAGCGCCCGCAACCATCAAGATGCACTTCTTCATGTTGGCAATAATTTTTTGTCTCTTTTGAAAAAGCGCTTTCTTCTCCATTTCCAAATTCAGGAATGCTCATTAATTCTTTTTGAACATTCATTGCGGGGCCCATCAAATCCAGTTTTCCTTTCATGGCTCTTTTCAGCATCATGTCTACCGTAAGAAGGCGGTTGATCTCGTTGGTTCCTTCATAAATGCGGTTTACACGGCTGTCGCGATAAGCGCGGCTGATATTGTATTCATCACTAAAACCAACGCCACCATGAATTTGCACACCTTCGTCCACCACAAAATCAAGCACTTCACTTCCATGAACTTTTAAAATCGCGCATTCAATGGCAAATTCTTCTGCGGCGCCTAGAAGTGCTTCATTAAAAGGTTTGCCTTCGGCTAATAATTCAGCTTCTTTTTCATCGATCCATTTTGCAGTTCGGTATAACGCACTTTCATCAGCAAAAATTTTGATGGCCATTTCTGCAAGCTTATGTTTTATGGCGCCAAAGTTGGCAATCGGTGTTTTAAATTGTTCGCGCGTTTTTGCATATTCAATCGAATTGGCTTAAAGCAAGTTTGGCGCCACCCATTGCCGCTGCCGCTAATTTTAAACGGCCAATATTTAAAATATTAAAAGCAATAATGTGGCCGCGGCCAATTTCGCCCAATACATTTTCAACCGGCACTTTGCAATCCTGGAAATATAACTGCACAGTAGACGAACCTTTTATTCCCATTTTATGTTCTTCCGGCCCCCGGGTAAATCCTTCAAAATCCCGTTCCACAATAAAAGCGGTAAACTTATCTCCATCTACTTTTGCAAAAACAGTATACACATCTGCAAATCCTCCGTTGGTGATCCATATCTTTTGCCCGTTTAATAAATAATATTTTCCATCTTCAGAAAGTGTGGCTGTTGTTTTTGCTCCCAACGCATCGCTTCCGCTGCCGGGTTCTGTTAATCCATAAGAACCTTTCCATTCGCCGCTGGCAAGTTTGGGAATGTATTTTTTCTTTTGTTCTTCGGTACCAAAATATAAAATGGGTAAGTGTTCCGATTCCGGCATGAGCGCTCATTGCCACACTAAAAGAATATCCGCCACCAAGTCCTTCACTTACTAAAGTGGAGGTCACAAAATCTTTTCCCAGTCCGCCCAAGATCTTCAGGAACCGAGGCGCTCAACAAACCCAATTCACCTGCTTTTTCCATCAAAGAAGGCATCAGGCCGGGTTCCAGTTTATCGATCCGGTCAACAATCGGATAGATTTCCGTTTTCAAAAATTGCAGGCACATATCCAAAATCATCAATTGCTCTTCGCTAAAATCTTCAGGCGTGAAAATATCAAAGGCATTACTTTCTTTAACAAGCCATTCGCCGCCTTTTACAGATGTTGTGTTTGATGTAGTATTCATAAAAATTATTTTAAATTGTCATAAACCATTTGCAGCACTTCTTTGGCAATTTCGATCTGGCCGTTGGTAACACCTTCCAGCGCTTCGTTCAACGTTACGGTTAGCTACATCCATTGTTTTTTGTTCCAGGTTTTTGGCTTCTTTGGTAAGAAAAATAAGGTTGCTTCGCCGGTCATTTTTTGATGCCACTCTTTTTGCCAGTTTCGATTTTTCCAGATTATCTACCAATCTTGTAATGCTTGGTTTATCCCTGAAAGTTGCGTCGCACAATTGCTGTTGGCTTTGTCCGTCTTCTTTCCACAAATGATACAACACACTCCATTGCTCGATCGTAATTTCAATTCCGGCTTCCTTAAAATTCTTTTGCAGTCTCCTGGCTATTGCCGTTGATGCTTTGCCGGTAATGAAACTATAGAGTTCGCCTTTTTTAAATTGGTTGTTTATCATATAGTTGTTTATGCAACTATACAAATCTAATAATTCCTTTTGATATTTAAAAATTATTTTTGTGTGCTCATCACAACTTAAAAGGCTTCTGTTCAATTATAATTTTGCATGATATTTCTATCGATTTCCGTTTTTTTATTGATCGGCTACGGTTGGCTGATCCTTTATTACAGGAGAGCCTGGATAGAAATTCCTGATTTTAAAGTTGCCATTGAATCAAAGGAAACAGGATTGCCTTTTATTTCTATAATTATTGCTGCGAGAAATGAAGAAAAGAATATCGGAAAGTGTCATTCACTCGATTCTAAATCAAACGTATCCGGCAGATAAATTTGAAATTATTGTTACAGACGATCATTCAACAGATAATACCGTTTCGGTTGTCGAATCGTTTAAAAGAGAAAATATCACGCTTCTTCATCTTTCTGATTTTATAGAAGACCGGCAATTGAATTCCTACAAAAAAAAATCAATCGATACGGCGCTGCAAATTTGCAAAAGGAGAACTGATCGTAACCACAGACGCGGATTGTATTGCCGGACGAAAAATGGATATGAAACTCTTGCTGCATTTTTACAAACAAAAATCGCCGGTATTTGTTGCTTTACCGGTAAAATTCAATGATCCTATGCCGACAGATTCTATTTTGTAAAAAACTTTTTAAAATATTTCAATCGCTGGATTTTATGTCGCTACAGGGAATTACAGGCGCATCCGTTTTTAAAAAAATACATGCAATGTGTAACGGCGCAAACCTTGCTTATGAAAAAGATGTTTTTTTTGAAGTTGGCGGTTTTGAAGGAATTGATCAGTTGGCAAGCGGTGACGATATGCTGCTGATGCATAAAATTCAACGAAAAATACCCGAACGAAATAATGTTTTTGAAATCGAAAGAGGTGATCGTATACCACGCAGACCGCCGAAACTTTTAAAGATTTTATGAATCAAAGAATCCGCTGGGCAAGCAAAGCAGATCGATATACCGATAGAAAAATTACAGCCGTTTTGTTGCTGGTTTACCTGTTAAATGCGTGGCTGCTGCTTCTTGGATTGTTTTCATTTTTCAATCCCGATGCATTTTATCTTTTCGCGATTTTGCTTTTGATAAAAACATTGGTTGAATTGTTTTTTCTTTTTCCCGTTGCCAAATTTTTTGAGAAGCAAAAACAACTTTGGTGGTTTTTACCGGCCCAGCCATTTCATATTGTATACACCGTAATCGCAGGCTGGCTTGGAAAATTCGGAAGTTATCAATGGAAGGGAAGAAAAGTCAAGTGACAAATGCTTTGTTTTTATTTTTAAAAATGAAAATTAAAGCCGTCAATTCCTTTTTTCAATTAAAACTTCTCTATTTTTATTGCGATGCAAAAATCGTTTTCCTTTTCACAAAATGCCTGGCGCAGACTTAAAAAGAATAAAGGCGCAATGGCTGGTTTGATAGTGATTTGTCTTGCCGTTTTCGTTGGAATATTTGCTTATTTTCTTGGGAATGATTCTACTCCAAATGCGGACAGGGAAATTTTAGAAATAATGGCTTCCAAACCGGGGTTCTCTCAAATGTTCCTGCGCGTAAAAAAGGAAAAAGAGATTCCTTCGACTGGTTTTTTTAAGCAATTGGCATTTGGCGCAGAAGATAAGTATTTGTATGTGCCAATCAATAGTTACAGCATAAATGGTGATTCTGTCGTTGTCGAAAAATATATTGATGAAGGCTTGCAGGAAAAACGGGTGTATTCGAAGAATGAGCTTGCTCCTGAAAATTTTATTGATTCCAAGACATATTGGTTGGGAACCGACACCTTTGGCCGCGATATTTTAAGCAGGTTGTTAGTGGGTGTGCGTGTGAGCCTTGCTGTAGGGTTGATTACCGTTCTCATTTCGCTTACTATCGGGATAATTTTGGGCGCTTCAGCGGGCTATTACGGCGGCAAAACTGATAATGTCATCATGTGGTTTATAAATGTGATCTGGAGCATGCCGACTTTGCTTCTGGTATTTGGAATCACGCTCACTTTGGGAAAAGGATTTTGGCAAATATTTATCGCTGTGGGATTAACCATGTGGGTAGGTGTGGCACGTGTGGTTCGGGGGCAGGTTTTGGCACTTCGTGAATTGGAATATGTGCAGGCGGCAAAAGCTTTGGGATTAAAAAATATGAGGATTATTGTTCGCCATATTTTGCCCAATGTGCTCGGCCCGGTAATCGTAATTGCGGCAGCCAATTTTGCCAGCGCTATTATTATTGAAGCCGGATTGAGTTTTTTGGGAGTCGGAATTCAGCCACCAACGCCAAGTTGGGGTTTAATGCTTAAGGAGAATTATAATTTTATTATTACCCACCGGCCTGCGCTGGCGCTTGCGCCCGGCATTGCTATCATGATATTGGTGCTTGCCTTTAATTTGTTCGGAAACGGGTTAAGAGATGCTCTGGACGTGCGTGGTTAATTTCTACCATTCGTTGGAGGGAAGAGTGACCTCATTCCTCATTTTTCGGATAATCAAAAAATAGAAATTCTTTTTTCGCTTCGCGAAAATCTTTCCAGTGGTTTGTTTTAACTTTACTAGCATAAACTGAACACGTAGGCATGTCATAAACCGGCGTGCAACCGAGAGAATTTACAAAGTTGGTAATGCCGGGGTTATGCGAAAACAAAGCAGCGGTTTTATCATTGTCATCAAGCGATTCAACGCCTCATAAAAATCATTTACAGAAGCCTCATATAAGGGACGGAATTAATTGTAATTTCTTTTTATCCTTTTTCAAATTCTTCCATGAAAATTTTTGCGGTTTTTTTCGCGCGTTTTGCAGGGCTTGAAATGAAAGCATCGATTTCGACAGATCTTTCTGTTTCAACCGTTTGGCCATGATTTTTGAATCTGATTTACCCCGGTGAGTTAGTTTTCTTTCAAATCAGAAAGCGAAGGATCGTCCCAGGCACTTTTTGCATGGCGTACAAACAAAATTGTTTTCATCGTTATTTGTTCGATTTACTGTAATAGAAGATCGCGTTGAATTCTTTAAGCAAATCTCCTGCCTTTTTTTATAAAATTTCCTTTTGAATAAAATAATTAAAAGATCAAACTTCTGGTATTTCTGTTATCTTTAAAACCATTTTCTAACGTCATCTGCCTGATGGATTTAATTTTGTTTTTATGCCCTTATTGCTTTGTATAGCGGCTATTTTGCTGTTGATATTAATGGTTGTTTATTTTAAACTCGACACTTTTATTTCTTTCCTGATCGTTAGCATTTTACTTGGAATCGCTGTGGGAATGAACATTCAGCAGATATCCGCTTCGGTCACAAAAGGAATCGGAAATACGTTAGGTCCGCTGGTGATCATTTTAGGTTTTGGCGCTATGCTTGGAAAACTGGTGGCAGACAGCGGCGCGGCGCAACAGATCACATTATCACTCACAAAAATTTTCGGGACAAAAAATATCCAGTGGGGAATGGCGTTGGCCGGGCTGGTAATTGGTATTCCTTTATTTTATACCGCTGGTTTTATCGTAGTCGTTCCGTTAATTTTTGCCATTGCGGCTACAACAGGATTACCGTTACTTTATATCGGTGTTCCCATGTTGGCTGCGTTATCTGTAGCGCATGGTTTTTTGCCTCCGCATCCTTCTCCCACAGCTATCGCAGAACAACTGCATGCAAGTATCAGCAAAACATTGATCTACGGAATCATATTGCACTTCCGACAATTACACTTGCAGGGCCACTTTTCGCAAAAACATTAAGAAAATACAATCCTTCTCCCACCAATACCATTTTTCAAATCCATTCCATGCCGGAAAATGAATTACCGGGAATCGGGATCAGCCTTTTTACCGCTTTGATGCCGGTAATTTTATTGACGGTAACCGCTTTGGTTTTATATTTTGTGCCTGCTACAAGTGCCATGGGAAAAGTGATGCAATTTCTTGGCGATCCAAATATCGCGATGTTGCTTTCTGTTCTTATTGCTGTTTATTTTTTAGGAATGAAAAGGGGGAATAAAATTCCGGAGATCATGAAGAAACTGGAGGAAGCCTTTAAAAGTATTTCGGTAATTCTTTTGATCATCGCAGGCTCCGGCGTTTTTATGCAAATAATGAGCGACGGCGGCGTAAGTATTTACATCGGCCAAATTTTAAAAGACATGCAATTGTCTCCATTAATTCTCGGTTGGCTCATTGCAGCAATCATTCGTGTTTGTATTGGTTCTGCTACCGTTGCCGGGCTCACAACGGTCGGAATCATGTTGCCGATACTTGGCATTAATCAGCACATCAGGCCTGAATTAATGGTGTTGTCAATCGGCGCCGGAAGCCTCATGTTCTCTCACGTAAATGACGGTGGATTTTGGTTGTTTAAAGAATATTTTAACCTGTCGATCAAACAAACTTTTCTTACCTGGACGGTAATGGAAACCATTGTTTCTGTCACCGGATTAATTGGCGTTTTGATCTTAAGTCATTTTGTTTGAGTTGCCGGGAACAGCAAATTTCCTTGAATAGTAAACGAACAAACTTGGTAAGATTTTTATTTTGATTAAAACTAAAAATAAAAATTCCCTTTATTTCTTTGTTCACTGCAAAAAGCTTCAATTCTCTTTAAAATAAAAAAGCATTTATGAAAATTGATTGTCATAAATGCTTTTCAATAATTTGATCAAAGTTTCTGCTAAGGAGTAGAAGTTGAATCTGCAGGAGCGCCTTTGCCGATCAAATCCATAAACTGGTCAAGTTTAGGAGTAATAATGATTTCAGTACGCCTGTTCATTGTTCTTCCGTCAGGAGTATCATTGCTGGCGATAGGATTATATTCGCCACGACCGCCTGCTGTAAGACGTTTAGGATCTACACCAAAATTATTTTGTAATGACTGAACCACAGATGAAGCTCGCAAAGCACTCAAATCCCAGTTGTTTCTAATGTTCGGTTTTGATATAGGAACATTATCGGTATTACCTTCTATCAACACATCGTAATCTTTATAGTCAGTAATAATTTTTGCAATTTTTGATAAGGTTGATCCTGCCTTGTCTGAAATTTCGTAGCTGCCGGATTTGTAAAGCATATTGTCTGAAAGAGAAATATAAACAACACCCTTTAAGCACTTTTACATCTACATCCTGCCTTTCATCATTGGTAAGCGATCTTGTAAGGTTGTTGGTAAGAACCATATTCAAAGAATCGCTTTTGCTTTTTGAAGCTATCAGTTCCTGGATGTATTTGTTAGATGCGTTGATCTCGTCTACCAGTTTGGAAACATTTACATTTCCCTGGCTGGCGGAAGTAAGACATTTGTCAAGTGCATCCTGCAGTGATTTTACATGATTACGTTCAGAGTTTATTTGGTCGCGCAATCCTGAAATTACAACATTAGCATGATCCAGGTTACCTTTGCATTCCTCGCTTTCCTTGGTGAGTTGGCTGTTCCGTTCCATTAATTTGTTGTAATTGGAATAGAGCGCGTTGAATTTTTTTGTACTCGTACAACTTGTGGTGCATACGATTGCTGTTGCGGCAATAATTAAATTAATATTAATTTTCACTTTTATAAATTTTGGATTGACTAATAAAAACTTTTTAAAAAATTTTGCGGCAAGTTATTAATTTAAAAATAAATCATAATCCTCAATGCTGTTCAATATTAAACAGGTATTAATCATTGACACTATAAACAAAAAACCGCACTTTTTAAAGTACGGTTTTTTTCTTGTGGGCCCACCAGGATTTGAACCTGGGACCACCTGATTATGAGTCAGGTGCTCTAACCAACTGAGCTATAGGCCCAATTACCTATTTAGGTAATTTTAAGGTCTGCAAAAATAGAAAAATTCAGTAAGTCAGAAGAATTATTTTTCTTTGGAGATGCAAAAAATTGAAAATATTATTTTTGATCTCGGTGGTGTTCTCTTGGATATTGATTACAATCTTACGCGTATTGCCTTTGAAAAACTGGGCGTCATCCATTTTGATGAAATGTATTCGCAGGCAAATGCGGATCAAGCTTTTTCAAAAGCTGGAAACCGGCATCATAACTGACGAAGAGTTTTATAAAGAAATGAACCGAGCATACCGGGCTTGACCTTTCGCAAAAGAAATAAGAGAAGCCTGGAATGCAATGCTGCTTTATTTTCGTGAAGAAAGCCTCGCGTTTTTAGACAGAGTAAGAGAGCGTTATCCAATTTATCTTTTAAGTAATACCAACAATATTCACCTCATTTCTTTTTATGAAATATTATCATCAGAAAGAAAGGGAAAAATCTTTTGAGCAATATTTTAATAAAGCATTTTATTCTTTTGAAATCGGTTTGCGAAAGCCGGATATTGAATGTTATGAATGGGTTTTAAATGATTTGAAAATTGATGCTCAAAAAACTCTGTTCATCGATGATTCAGTAAAAAATATTGAAGGCGCAGAAAAAGCGGGATTGCAAACGATACTTTTAACGCCTGAAAAAAGAATTGAAAATCTTGGATTGTAAAGAAGCTATTTTTTTATTTCTTCAAAGTCAATGTAATCGCCTTCTTTTTTTGAAGCGGGATTGCTGGCTGTGGGGGTTGTTGCTGATTTTGATAATTTCTCATATCGTTCTGCATCTTTTCCTGCATTTCTCCAAACTGCTTTTTAATTCTTTTGGAAGATTCGTAAATAGGAATGATAAAATCAAAAATGAACTTGTATAATAAATAAAGTAAGAAGAGTTCGGCCGCGGTTTCAAAAAATTTCATTCAACAAAAATAAACGTTTTAAATCAATTGATCGGTACCGCTCATGAATTAGTACCTGAAAGATTTGTTAAGGAATGGTTTTTGCAAAAACATAATTTGGAGCGTAATTTCTAATTAACGTATCTTTGCAATCGTAAAAGATTAGTGAAAGGGAACGGAAGCGTTCCCTTCTTCTATTTTCAAAAGAGTACAATAAAATGACTACTTCTACCGAATCTTGAGAAGATCGAAGAATTTGTAAAAGATTTTATTGCGGAGTCAAAGGATTTGTTCCTTGTAGATGTAAAAATTGCTCCCGGAAATAAGGTTACAGTATTGCTTGACGGCGACAAAGGAGTTACCATTGATAATTGCACTGCCATCAATAAAGCCCTTTATAAATTTATTGAAGAAAACGGAGTTTTCGGTGACAGTAATTTTTCACTGGAGGTTTCTTCTTTCGGGGTTGACAGGCCATTGCAGCTTTTAAGACAGTACAAAAAAAATATTGGCCGCAATGTGGAAGTGGTTTTGAATGATGGAACAAAGAAGGAAGGAAATCTTACAGAAGTAAATGAAAACGAAATTAAAATAGAACAAAAAACAGGTAAAGGAAATAAAATGACAAAACAAACAACAACAATATTGTTTAATCAGATAAAGCACACAACCGTGCTGATAACTTTTTAAAATAGCAGTATGGCAAGTATCAATTTAATTGAATCCTTCCAGGAATTCAAAGACGCTGAAAACATAGACCGACCTACTTTAATGAAAGTAATGGAAGATGTCTTTAAAACATTGATCCGAAAAAAATATGGATCCGATGAAAATTTTGATGTGATCGTTAACGACCAAAAAGGTGACCTTGAAATCTTCAGACGCCGCACGATCGTTGATGATGATGACTTGTATAATACGCTCACGGAAGTAGAATATAAAGACGCGATCAAGATTGAACCTGATTACCAGGTGGGTGAAGAATTATATGAAGAAGTAGACATTCAAAAAGAATTTGGCAGAAGAGCGATACTTGCAGGTAAACAAACCCTCGCCAGCCGTATCAACGATCTGAAGAAAAATATTTTGATCAAAAAATATGAAGACAGGATCGGCGAAATTATCACGGGCGAAGTTTACCAGGTTTGGAAAAAAGAAATTTTATTACTGGATGAAGAAGGAAATGAAATGTTGCTTCCTAAATCAGAGCAAATTCCTTCTGACTATTTTAAGAAAGGTGAAACCATAAGAGCGGTTGTAAAAAATGTAGAATTGAAAAACAACCAGGCGGTTATTATTGTTTCAAGAACTGATAATTCATTCCTTGCGAAGTTGCTGGAAATTGAAGTTCCGGAAATATTTGACGGCCTTATTGTGATAAAGAAAATTGTTCGCGATCCGGGAGAAAGAGCAAAAGTGGCGGTTGAAAGTTTTGATGATCGTATTGATCCTGTTGGAGCGTGCGTGGGAATGAAAGGAAGCCGTATTCATGGCATTGTGCGTGAATTGAAAAATGAAAATATTGATGTGATCAACTGGACTAACAATATTCAACTTTTGATTCAGCGTTCACTCACTCCTGCAAAAATTACCAGCATGGATGTGGATATGGAAGCAAAACATGCAAGTGTATATTTAAAACCAGACCAGGTTTCATTGGCTATCGGTCGCAGAGGCGTGAACATTAAACTCGCTTGCGAACTTACAGGACTTGAAATTGACGTGTTCCGCGATAATGAAGGAGAGGTAGAAGAATACGATGTGGATTTGGATGAATTTACAGATGAATTAGAAACCTGGGTGATCGATGAATTAAAAAAGATTGGATGCGATACAGCGAAAAGTGTGTTAGACTTGTCTGATGAAGAACTGGAGCGTCGGACTGATTTGGAAAAGGAAACTATCGCTGAAGTGAAAAAGATATTGAACGAAGAATTTTCAGACGAATAATAACAAATTGAATTTTTGAACAAATTTGTTTGTTTACTATAATTAAAAAAATAAAAAATCACTTCAGTAAGAAGTAGGGAAAGATTAATGGCAGAAATAAATACACCACGGTTGATGGCTGCGGCCAAAGAGTTTAACATAGGTACGGGTACCTTGACAGACTTTCTTGTGTCTAAAGGTTTTGAAACAAGCGATCTGAAGCCGTCATCAAAAATTTCGGAAGAAATGTACCGTGTCCTGCAGGTAGAGTTTCAGCCTGATAAGGTAGCTAAACAAAAAGCCGAACAAATAGATCTTCCAAAAAATACTCCTTCGGATAATAAAAAGAGAAGAGATGAGCAGGATCTTTCATTTAATAAAAAAGAAACCGCTAAACCGGCAAAAGAAGAAAAACCGGTAGAAGAACAAAAAGCTGAAGAAATTACAGAGCCTGTTGTTGCGGAAAAAGAAGCTGAAATTCCGGCGGAAGAAGTTCCTGGCAGCTGCAGAAGTAAAAAAAGAAAAAAAGAAAGATAAATCAGACGAAGTTCCGGTCGAACCAGCTCCTACAACAGAAATAGAAAATGTGGAAGTTCCTGAAGTAGAAGGATTGAAAATAGTTGATAAAATTGATCTTAGTACGATTGATTCTTCTGTGAGGCCCAAAAAAGAATCTAAAAAGAAAGCGGCAAAAGGGAAAGTAAAAGGTGTAATTTCTAAAGAATCAAAAGAAGAAAAGAAGAAGAAGCTCCAAAAGGACCGGTTGCTGAACCGGAAAAAGAAGCGCCGGTTATCAGCAATATTAAAGCGGTTAAATTAGAAGGCCCTAAAATTATGGGAAAGATTGAACTTCCTTCTAATAATGAAACCCGTCCTAAACCTGACGAAAGGCGCAAACGCAAACGCATTATTGTTGATAAGAAAGGAGGAAACCATCCGCCTCATCCGGGCGGACAAAGACAACATGGGCCGCAACAGGCCGGCAGGTGGAAGATTTAACAGGAATGCGCCTGCGCAGACGTGAAGAAAAAGAGATTGATGAAAAAGAAATTCAGGATAAGATAAAGGAAACACAGGCCAAACTTGCCGGTTCCGGCGGAAGAGGTAAAAGCCTCAAAGCAAAATACCGCAAACAAAAAAGAGAAGAGGCTGCTGAAACCGTAGGAGAAGAAGCAACAGATAATAAATTGCAGGTAACAGAATTTATTTCTGTAAGTGAATTTGCCAATTTGATGGATGTAAGTTTTGCTGACGTAATAAGTAAATGTATGAGTCTCGGCATCATGGTTTCTATCAACCAAAGGCTTGGAAGCAGATGTGATAGAACTGGTTGCGAGCGAATTTAATTACGAAGTTGAATTTATTGATATAGACAACCAGCAGGATGTTGAAGAAGAAGAGGAGGAAGAAAATGAAGAAGATCTTGTGCCGCGCGCGCCGATTGTTACAATCATGGGACACGTTGACCATGGTAAAACTTCCTTGTTGGATTATATACGCCATGCAAATGTGATAGCAGGCGAAGCTGGTGGAATTACACAACACATCGGTGCATACGAAGTAAAAGTTAAAAGATGGACGTGCTATAACTTTCCTTGACACACCCGGGCACGAAGCATTTACAGCGATGCGTGCAAGAGGTGCAAAGTTACCGATATAGCAGTAATTGTTATTGCGGCTGATGATGCGGTAATGCCTCAAACCAAAGAAGCAATTTCTCATGCGCAGGCTGCAGAAGTCCCGATGGTTTTTGCATTGAATAAAATAGATAAAGATGGCGCCAATCCTGAAAAGATAAAAGAGCAACTTGTCCGGAATGAATATCCTGGTGGAAGACTGGGGAGGAAAATTTCAAAGCCAGGAAATAAGCGCTAAAAAAGGATTAAATGTAGATGAACTTCTTGATAAAGTATTACTGGAATCAGACATGCTCGAACTAAAAGCCAATCCTAAAAAGGCTGCCAGCGGAACAGTAATTGAAGCTTCACTCGATAAAGGCCGTGGTTATGTGGCTACTATTTTGGTACAGAACGGAACATTAAACCAGGGAGATCTTATTAGTATCAGGGCAATATTATGGACGCATCAAAGCGATGTTCAATGAAAGAAACCAGCGCGTAACTTCAGCTCCGCCGTCAACACCGGTTCTTAGTTCTTGGTTTGAATGGTGCGCCGCAGGCAGGTGAAACTTTTAAAGTTTTTGAAGACGAATCAGAGGCAAAAGATACTGCCAACAGGAGAGCTCAAATTCTTCGCGAGCAGGGAATACGCGCCAAAAAACATATTACACTAGATGAAATCGGCCGTCGTCTTGCGTTGGGCAATTTCAAACAATTGAACCTTCTGATCCGTGCCGATGTGGATGGGTCAGTGGAAGCTTTAAGCGATTCTTTACAAAAATTAAGTACCGAAGAAATTGCTGTAAGTATCGTTCACCAGGGTGTCGGCCAGATCACAGAAACAGACGTAATGCTGGCCACTGCTTCTGACGCAGTTATTATCGGCTTTAATGTTCGTCCTTCATTGCAGGCGTCAAAAATTGCTGAACATGAAGGAGTGGAAATTAAAACATACTCAATCATTTACGATGCAATCGATGAAGTGAAAAGTGCAATGGAAGGAATGTTGGAACCGAAGATCCAGGAAAAAGTGTTGGGCATTGCTGAAATAAAAGAAACTTACAAATTCGATAAAGCAACTGTTGCCGGTTGTATGGTGGTGGAAGGAAAAATAGCAAGAAACAATCGCGTTCGTCTCGTGAGAGATGGAATTATTATTCATAATGGTGAATTGGGAAGCCTGAAACGCTTTAAGGATGATGTAAAAGAAGTAGCTAATAATATGGAATGCGGCCTTACTTTTAAGAATTATAATGATCTGAAAGTGGGTGATATGGTGGAAGCCTTCGAAGAAATAGAGGTAAAAAGAACTTTATAAATCCTGAATTATACATTTCTTTAACAAAAGCGCTTCAACTTTTAACTTTCAAAAAAAATAACTCACAACTTTAGCGGTGTATTTTTGATGAATTAATTTTTTTAAAAAAGTTAAGGCACTTCCTGCTATTCGAATTTCAAAAATCTCTTGATGAAAAAAAGTTTGTTTACTCTTTGTTTTCTTCTTGTCGCTGTTGCCTCTTTTGCACAGACAAAAAAAGTTTTGGCCGATAAAATTATAGCGACAGTAGGAGACAAAATTATTTTGCGCAGCGATATCGAAAACAGTATTCATGATATGCAACGCCAGAATA
Source organism: uncultured Chitinophagaceae bacterium (assembly GCA_963814075.1). Taxonomy (GTDB): domain Bacteria; phylum Bacteroidota; class Bacteroidia; order Chitinophagales; family Chitinophagaceae; genus Ginsengibacter. The sequence continues at coordinate 233,920 of CAWFBO010000003.1, forward strand.
TTGACGTTCCACCGAATGCTTCATGTATTTTATTGCAACAGGCTTTAGCATTAAAGACGTTGGTATTGCAGGCTGAGCGTGATTCACTTCCTGTTTCTGACGAAGATGTCGATGCTGAAATCGATAATAAGATCCGCTATTACATTACCCAGTATGGATCAAAAGAAATATTGGAACAAGTAGCCGGAAAAACAGTTTTTCAACTAAAAGAAGAGATGCGCCCTGTAATTCGTGACCAAAAACTGGCATCTGCAGAGCGTGATAAGATTGTGGGTGATGTGAGAATTACGCCAAATGAAGTAGAAGCTTATTATAACCAGATTCCGAAAGACAGCCTTGCATTTTTACGAATCACAACTCGAAGTTGGGCAAATCGTTATGTACCCTAAACCAAGCCGCGACCTTGAAAATTACGCAATTGAACAGTTGAAGGAATATAAAAAAGAAGTGGAAGACGGAAGTAAAAAATTTGAAGTGCTCGCTTCACTTTTTTCTGACGATCCCGGAACAAAAGATCAAGGAGGCCTTATGGAAATTAACAGGAACGAAACTCAAATTGATCCGGTTTTTCTTGGCAAAGCGTTTAGTTTAAAAGACGGGCAGATATCAAATGTATTTAAAACTCAATTTGGTTATCACATTATTCAAATGGTGAGCCGCAGGGGCGATGATGCCACGATCAGGCACATTTTAAAAGTTCCACAGGTAAGCTCTATCCAGATTAATGAAACCAAAGAAAAATTAGATTCGATAAGAACACTTTTGCAGGATGGTAAAATGCAATTTGGTGAAGCGGTTTCTAAATTCAGTGAAGACGATGCAAGCAAATTTACAGGTGGACTGATAACCGGTGCAGATGGACAAACGACTTTTCTTTCCATTGATCAGCTTGACTCCGGGTTGGTTAGACGATTGAAGGATTTGAAAGTTGGCAAGTTTTCCGAGCCGATGGATTATATAGATCCGTCAACAGGCAAAAAGGCTGTTAGAATCGTTGAAATTATTTCTGAAACAGAACCGCATCGTGAAAACCTGAAAGACGATTATGATAAAGTGGCACAGCGTGCACTTGCAGAAAAAAAGAACCAGGCGTTGGACGATTGGTTCAGCAAAAAGATGCCGGCATTTTATATAAATGTGTCGAAGGATTATGCTTCCTGTCCCGAACTGGAAAAATGGACAGAGAACAACGTGGCAGCAACAAAATAATTGAATGAACATTTTCAAAAGTGATGTTTCTTTTTTTTTTGAAAATAGAAAAACGTTTTAATTGTTTGTTTACTGTTAGCGGTTTTAGTTTATGCAGATCGTCGCATAAATTTTGTTTTACATTTGCTTTGTATGTCAATCGTAGTTTCTAATCTCACAAAAATTTATGGTCAGCAAAAAGCGGTAGATGATATTTCATTTCGCGGCAGGCAATAATGAAATTGTAGGATTTTTGGGCCCGAATGGAGCCGGCAAATCGACAACGATGAAGATCATTACCGGCTACCTGGCAGCCGATTCCGGCGTGGCTACCGTAAATGGATTAAATGTAAATAAGGACCCTGTCGAGGCAAAAAAGCAAATCGGTTATTTACCCGAAGGAAATCCGCTTTATTATGAAATGTACGTGAGAGAATATCTTCAGTTTATTGGCGGAATTCATGAAATAAAAAACGGTTTAAAAAAAAGGGTTGAGGAAGTTATTGAAATTACGGGGCTTCGTCCTGAAAGCAATAAGAAAACAGGGCAGTTGAGTAAAGGATACAAACAAAGAGTTGGTCTCGCCGCGTCGCTTCTGCACGATCCTGAAATATTGATACTTGATGAACCCACAACAGGCCTCGATCCTAACCAGATCGTGGAAATCCGTCAATTGATAAAAGAACTTGGAAAAAATAAAACGGTCCTTTTTTCATCACACATTTTGCAGGAAGTTGAAAGTATTTGCGATAGAATTATTATCATTAACAAAGGAAAAATTGTGGCAGATGATACTTTAGTAAATCTTCAGTCATCAAATAAAAATTCGCATGTCATTTTGGTTGAATTTGCCAGCCGGGCTGATGTACAATTATTAAAAAATATCCCTGCAGTGGAAGAAGTTCAGGAAAATCAAAATCAATACCAGCTACAAACTTCCGATCCCGAAAAAGTAAAAAAACTACTTCTTGAATTCAGCCTGCAAAAGCAACCTTGATATTCTTTCTCTTAAAACCCAAAGCAAAACCCTGGAAGAAGTTTTTAGAAATCTTACAGTTTAAGTAGGGTAATGCTTCTTCTTTTCTTTGATACTAATTTCAATAGCTTTGTCCAAAAAAAATGAAGAAGAGATACTACTTCTTAGTTTAATAGTAATTTTTATTTGTCCTGCAATATTTGCCCAAAAAATAATCGGCAACTGGAAGGGAAGTGTTGAAGCGCAAGGAATTGAACTTCCTATCGTTTTCCATTTTAATAAAAACAGTGACGGCAATCTGGATGGAAAATGGGATAGCCCAAAACAAAACGCGATGGGACTGCCATACAGTTCAATTGAAGCAAATGACGACAGCGTTCATATTGCCATTGAAATGATTGATGGTTCTTATGAAGGTAAATTTGTCGGTAATGATTCTATGACAGGAACCTGGACACAGCGTGGAAATCAATTACCTTTAAATTTCTCACAGAACTAACGGTGAGGAAGAAACGCAAACTTCAATTCCTGTTCATCCTGGCGAAAAAGAGATTGAAATGGCTTCTGCTGTCTGGAAGTAAATTATATGGAACATTGTTATCAAAAAATAATCAACAACCGCTGGCTATTATTATTGCGGGTTCCGGGCCAACAGATAGAAACGGGAACAGTGCCATCAGCGCGCCAACCAACGAATACAGAATGCTTGCCCACAGTTTGGATTCACAAAATATTGCCACCTTTCGTTACGACAAGCGGGGAATTGCAAAAAGCGCCGACGCGAGCATGAAAGAAAGCAATTTGGTTTTTGATGATTACGTAAAAGATGCAGAAAAGATATTTGATTATTTGCACGACACACTTGGGTTTAAAAATATCTATTTTGTTGGCCACAGCGAAGGATCTTTAATAGCAATGCTGGCTTCTGAAAAGAAGAAAGTTAAAGGATACATTTCTAGTTGCAGGAGCAGGAAGGCCGATTGATGAAGTGCTGGAAGAGCAAATGCAAAATCAGCCATTGCCTGATTCAGTAAAGCAACAAATTCCGGTGATTTTTAATCAGCTTAAAAACGGGAAAAGAAGTAACAGATGTTCGCCGCCAATGTTGGCTCCTCTTTTCAGAAAATCCATTCAGCCTTATATAATTTCATGGCTCAAATACTCGCCTCAAAAAGAAATAAAAAAACTTAATTGCCCGATTTTGATTTTGCAAGGCAGCTGCGATATCCAGGTAAAAGAAATGGATGCTAAAAATCTCCATGAAGCCAATAAAAAAAGCACATTGGATATTATCCCAAATATGTCGCACACGTTGAAAAATGCGGGAGAAAACTGCGCCAATGAAAATAAAACTTACACCGATGGAACGATGCCAATAGACCAAACATTAGTGAATGATATTGCAGGATTTTATCAAAGGGACAAAATAGAAATCGGTGAAATTTGTTTGTTTACTAGGAATCTTTGCCTTTCAATAATTTGGCAATATCTTTTTCCAGTTGGGCAATTTCATCAGGTTTAAGCGCATCATAAATTCCCCGCACTCTTTTTTTCTTATCTACTAAAGCAATGAACTGGGTATGAATAAAGGCTTGCTTAATATTTTCGCTGTTATTTTTATCATTGTCCAGCAGGTAACTCTGGCGTGCCATTTTGTATAAAGAATCTTTGCTGCCCGTTACAAAATACCATTTGGCAGGATTAGTCATGATCATTGGGAAGCATCTTTTCTTCGTAATCTTTCAGTTGAGCAACAGAATCGGTTTCGGGCATTGAACTGTGAGAAATAATGGCAAAATCTTTATTGTTTTTAAATTCATCATAAACGCCTTTCAGATTAAAATTCATCTTCGGGCAAATGCCTTTGCAGGTAGTAAAAAAATAATTCGTGACATATACTTTTCCATCTACATTTTTTTCAGTTACCGGCTGCCCGTTTTGATCGGTAAATGAAAAGGGTTGCACATAACTCATCACAGGAAGTTTTACATCAAAATATCCTTTAGTAAATGAGAGGGAAATATAAAAAGCAGTAAGCAGCACTATCGAAAAAACAGTATAAATAATTATTTTCTTTTTCATGCCGCAAAGGTACAGATTCTCAATACTTACAAATTGCTAAGATTTAGGTTAAATGAACGGCTTCCCTTATATTTTATCCCTCAAGGGCATTTTCATTAATTTTACAAACTCAATATTTTATTTATGGAAGAAAGTTTATATGATTTTGGAATGATCGGTTTGGGCACAATGGGAAGCAATCTTTTGCTGAATATGGCCGATCATGGATTTTCTGTTATCGGATATGATAAAAACCCTGAGAAGACAGCAGCCTTCGAAGCATCGGCCACCAAAGGAACCAACGGTAAAGGGAGTGAACACGTTGGAAGAAATGATTTCAAAATTAAAAGTACCGCGAAAATTGATGATGCTGGTTCCTGCCGGAAAGCCGGTAGACAGCGTGATAAGCGATTTAAAACCTCTGTTGCAAAAAGGAGATATTGTTATTGACGGCGGAAATTCTCATTATACAGATACCCTAAGGAGAATAACAGAATTAAAAGAATCCGGTTTTCATTTTATGGGCATTGGAATTTCCGGCGGAGAAGAAGGAGCGCGCAAAGGACCGAGCATTATGCCCGGCGGCGATGAAGAAGCCTACAAAGAAGTTGCGCCCATTTTGAAAGCAGTTGCTGCAAAAGTGAACGGAGAACCTTGTGTGGGATATCTTGGAAACAATGCAGCCGGGCATTATGTAAAAATGGTTCATAACGGTATTGAGTATGCGATAATGCAACTGATAAGTGAATGTTACGATATAATGCATCATGGGTTGGAGATGAGTAATGATGAACTTCACGAGGTTTTTGCAGAATGGGACCAGGGAGAACTTAAATCTTTTTTGCTTGGAGATAACTGCAGTTATTTTTGAGAAAAAAGATGAAAAACTTCATTTTTATTTATTGGACAAGATTCTGGACAAAGCCGGCGCCAAAGGAACCGGTAAATGGACTTCGCAGGAAGGACTTAATCTGCCGATGCCGATTCCTACGATAGATTCTGCAGTAATGATGCGAAATTTCTCGTCATTGATCGAAGAAAGAGATGAAGCCGCCAGCATTTATAAAACGGTTCCTGAAGAAATAAAAACTGATAAAAAAGAATTTATCAGCCAACTGCGCGATGCATTTTATTTTGCTTCTATTATAAGTTATGCCCAGGGACTGGCTATGCTCACCGTTGCTTCTACAGAACTAAATATGGACATTCCTTTGCCTGAAGTGGTAAGCGTTTGGCGTGGCGGATGTATTATTCGTTCAGCGATGCTCGACCTGTTTAAAAAATGTTATCAAAATAAAGACTTAAAAATTTATTGCTGGATAAAACAATCGCAAAAATGCTGCAGGAAAAAGAAGGCGCCATTCAAAAAGTAGTTTCAACAGCGGCGTTCATAATTATCCCTGCAGCAGGCATGATGGCTTCTTTAAACTATTTCAATGCCTATCGGCGCAATTTCTTACCCACAAATCTTATACAGGCTCAGCGCGATTTTTTTGGTGCACACACTTACCAGAGAGTTGACCAGGAAGGAATTTTTCACACTGTTTGGGAATCGCTCACAAAATAATTAAAAATTAAAACAACAGAATGTTAGACTATAAAAAATTACCACCAACGGTTCTTTTCATTTTTGGCGGCAGCGGCGATCTTAATTACAGGAAATTAAATCCTGCCTTATACAATCTTTTTTTGGACAATGCAATGCCGGATCATTTTAGTATTGTGGGTATCGGCCGTTCTGAATATTCAGATGCAGATTATAAAAAGCATTTAAAAGAAGGAATCGACCAGTTTTCCAGAATAAAAGATTCAAATGGCAAATGGAAAGAGTTTTCAAAACATATCTGTTATCTGCAGATGGATGCAACAGACCCAAAAGAATATGAAAAGCTTACGAAGATCGCAAAGGAAAAAGAGGCAGAAGCTGGTCATCACCCCAATGTTGTTTTTTATATGGCAGTGGCGCCGCAACTGGTCCGAAGATTGTGAAAAATATTGCCACAATGGAGGAGTGCAAGGATAAAAAAATGACCCGGATTGTGGTGGAAAAACCTTTCGGTCATGATTTGAAAAGTGCCGTGGAAATGAACCAAATGCTTTGTGAATATTTTGATGAAGACCAGATATACCGTATCGATCATTATCTCGGAAAAGAAACAGTTCAAAATATTTTGGCTTTGCGTTTTGCAAACGCTTTATTTGAGCCTTTGTGGAACAGGAATTATATAGATCATGTACAAATTACAGCATCTGAAACGGTGGGAGTGGAAGGCCGCGGCGGATATTATGAAACTTCCGGCGCTTTAAGAGATATGATCCAGAATCATATTTTACAATTGGTATGTATGATAGGAATGGAAGCTCCCGTTTCTTTTAATTCAAATGAGATCACGGAATAAAAAAGTAGATGTATTAAATGCTATCCGGCGGATTACAAAAGAAGAGGTACAGGATTATGCAGCACGCGGGCAATATGGTGCAGGCTGGATGCAGGGAGAAAAAGTGCCCGGTTACAAAGAGGAAGATGGAACCGATCCCGAATTCAACTACAGAAACTTTTGCAGCCGTAAAATTTTATATTGATAACTGGCGCTGGGAAGGCGTTCCGTTTTATGTGCGTACGGGTAAACGCTTGCACGAAAAATCTACCGAATTAACGATACAGTTTAAACCGGCTCCGGACTTTGCTTTTCCTAAAGAAGCTACGGAAACATGGCGGCCAAACCGGCTTTCAATAGGCATTTCTCCGGCAATGGATATTTGTCTCAGTTTCCAGGCAAAGCGCCCCGGGCAGGCAATGATACTTAATCCGGTCAACATGGTTTTTAATTACGAAGATGCTTATAAAGGCGAAGAACCCGAAGCGTATGAGACACTTTTGTATGATGTAATGGATGGCGATGCTACCTTGTTTATGCGTGCCGACCAGGTGGAAGCTGCATGGGAAATCGTAATGCCGATCCTGGAAGTTTGGTCAGCGCGCAAACCTTTGAACTTTCCTAATTATTCACCGGATTCGTGGGGACCGGAAGATGCAGAAGCGCTTATAGCAAGAGACGGGCACAACTGGATCTCACAGCAAACAAAACAGAGATAAAAAATGAAACTGCATATTTTCGACAATAAAGAAATCATGAGCGATAAGCTGGCTGAATGGATATGTGATTTGGTGGCAGATACTCTGAAACATCAGCAGTTTTTTTCAATGGTTCTTTCAGGTGGCGAAACACCTAAAATTTTATACAAACAATTGGCTTCTGAAAAGTATAAAACCAAAATTGACTGGCAACGCATTCACATTTTTTGGGGTGATGAACGGGTGGTTCCCTTCAACGATGATCGAAACAATGCTAAAATGGCTTTTGATTATTTGCTGAATCATGTAAATATTCCTTCTTCCCAGGTCCATATCATGAGAACTGATATAGAGCCGAATTTTGCAGTAGCGGAATACAAAAAGCTACTTCATTCTTTTTTTGACAGCACTGCCTACAGTTTTGATTTTGTCTTGCTTGGCATGGGCGATGATGGTCATACACTTTCTTTGTTCCCTCACTCGCTGATCATTGACGATAATTCCAATTGGGTAAAAGCTGTCTATCATGAGCAGCAGGAATTGTACCGCATTACGCTGATGCCTCTGCTGGTAAATAAAGCAAGAAAAATAGCCTTTATGGTGGATGGAGAAAAAAAAGCGCCGGTTTTAGAAAAAGTGCTCGAAGGTGAATATATACCTTCCCACTATCCGGCACAACTTATTTCTCCTAAAAACGGTGAATTACATTGGTTTTTGGATAAAGCCGCCGCAAAAAATTTGCATACAATTTAAAGCTAAAAAAGACACTTTTCTGAATAAAATCTTTCAATAACTTAACAAGTCTGAAATTACATTTTCGCGTTTAATCTTTACCTTTGTATGTCTAAATAAAAGTATTATGATCAAAACCGGCAATACCGTTGTGAGTATTTATACTGAAATGACGCCGAATCCTGAGACGATGAAGTTTGTGGCCAACAAGCTTTTGTACCCGGGAAAAAGTGTGGATTTTAAAAACGAAGAAAGTGCTTCTGCTTCTCCCTTGGCGATGCAGCTGTTTTCTTTCCCGTTCGTAAAGTCAGTTTTTATTGCAAGCAATTTCGTTACGCTCACCAAAACCGATGAGACCGAAGATTGGCAGGATGTAATTCCTTCTGTAAAGCAATTTTTGAAAGAATACCTCGAGGAAGGAAATGTGATCATTAATGAAGAAGAACTGGCCGCAAGAAAGCCCGAAAGCACTAATGAAATTCACGTAGAAGATGGTGATGTGGTAAAAAGGATCAAAGAATTGTTGGAAAATTATGTAAAACCTGCCGTTGAGATGGACGGCGGCGCCATACAGTTTTTAAGTTATGAAAGCGGTACACTAAACCTGATGATGCAGGGAAGCTGCAGCGGTTGCCCATCTTCAATGATCACTTTGAAAGCCGGTATAGAAGGCATGATGAAGCGAATGATACCTGAAGTGAAAGAAGTAGTGGCTACTTCCAAATAAGTTACCGTTTTAAAATAAATATCTGATGAGGCACCTTGAAAAAGGTGCTTTTTTTATGTACTTCAAATGAGGCGAAAATAAAATCTTCCTTTTTTGTTTGTTTACTATAGCTTTTTATCATAACGTATTCTACATTACTTTTGGCGCTAAAAATTTTGTATTGAGTTTACCTGAAATTTTCCATGCTTTTGTAGAAGGAATGAAAGAAACCACGTGGCTCGAATACATTGCTGTGTTTTCAGGAATTGTGAGCGTATGGTTTTCGCGAAAGGAAAATATCTGGGTTTATCCTACCGGACTTATCAATACAATTTTTTATATCTACCTGAGTTTTAAAGGAAGTTTGCTCGGCGAGGCAAGTGTAAATTTGTACTATACCATCATGAGTATTTACGGGTGGATTTTGTGGGCTAAAAGAAACCAGCAACAGGAGCATGTAGTAAGTATTATGTGGAGCACCAAAAAAGAATGGCTGCATGAAGTGCTGTTTTTTGCTTCGTTTTATGTGGCGATCTTTTTTGCGCTCAGTTATCTTAAAAAGGATTTTGCGCCAGGCGCTATTCCCTGGGCCGATGCTTTTGCAAGTGCCACGGCTTTTACGGGCATGTGGCTTATGGCGCGCAAAAAAGTGGAAAGCTGGTATTGGTGGATCGCGACAAATTGCGCATCCATTCCTTTGTACTTTGTAAAACATTATGTTTTTACAAGTGTGTATTATGTGATACTTTTAATCATGGCATTTTCAGGATTGTTGGAATGGAAAAGGCGAGCAAATGAACATCTGAAAAAGAAAGAAGAATTGCCTAAATGGAAACAATAAAAAAAATAGTGATCATCGGTCCGGAATCCACCGGCAAAAGCACGCTTTGCGAAAAGCTTGCAGAGCATTACCACACTTCATGGGTTCCAGAATATGCTCGTGAATACCTTGAAAGACATGGCGCGAAATACACGTTTGAAGATTTGTATGACATAGCCGTTGGCCAACTTCGATTGGAAGATGAAGTGACTGAAAAAATACAAAATAGCCAATCGATAGAACCTTCCGGCGTTCACATTTCACCATTCACCATTCACCATTCACCATTATTTATTGACACCGATATGTATGTAATGAAGGTTTGGTCTGAGTTTGTTTTTAATAAATGCAATAATTGGGTTTTAAACCGTATTGCAGAAAGAAAATATGATCTCTATTTGTTGTGCGACGTCGATCTTCCCTGGGTGAAGGATGATTTGAGAGAATATCCGGATCTGAAAGTGCGCAAAAAGCTCTACTATTTTTATAAAGATCTTTTGGTGAACCAACAGGTTCCCTGGTATCAAATTTCTGGCGATTATGATGAAAGGTTTAGTAAAGCAACAAATTTTGTCGAAAATGCTTTTACATAAAAAACTGCTCAGAAATTATTTTCCCGTCTTTTACTTTATACAGGCAAATTTCTGCCATCGGTGCACGGTTCTGCCCTTTCATTGTCACATCCATATTAAGCGAAATAGCGAAAGCATTTCCGGCAACCACCGGGTCAGAAATGGTAACCCCGTGAACTTTGTCTACCATTTCTGAAAAACGTTTCCCTTTTTCAGCGATAGCCGCCAATCCTTTTGTTTCTTTTTCAAATCCTCCGGAAGCCTCGGGCTCTACGCTTACCGCATCCTGAGCAAATAATTCCTTTTGTGCTTTTTCAAAATCGCCTTGCCTGCATATTTCAACCAGCCTGTTGGCAATTTGTTTGGTAGTCATAATTTAATTTTTAAAATTGATAAATAGATTGTTTTGCAAAAAATAAAGACGATGAATGATAATTTTTGTTGATTTCAGATTAATTATAGTACTTTAAATTTTAAAAACTAAAACGCTCGATATGGAACCAACAACTGTTATTATTAAAGATAACTCAGCAAATCCCGCGCCACTTGGGCTGCTTGCTTTCGGACTTACTACTGTTTTACTAAACCTGCATAACGCCGGCATTTTTGAAATGAACTCAATGATCCTTGCCATGGGCATATTTTATGGCGGCATCGCGCAAATAATCGCGGGCATTATGGAATCTAAAAAGAACAACACTTTTGGTTTTGTAGCTTTTGTGTCTTACGGTTCGTTCTGGCTCACGCTTGTAGCGCTGATCGTCATTCCAAAATTTGGCTGGGTGCCGGCTGCTTCAGCTTCAGCAATGATTGCTTATCTTATAATGTGGGGAATTTTTACAACGCTTCTTTTCTTTGGAACACTCAAAAATAGCCGGGCTTTACAATTTGTGTTTGCCACGTTAGCCATCCTGTTTTTCCTATTAGCCTATGGTGAATCTGAAGCAGGCGCTTCTATAAAAACATTTACAGGTTATGAAGGAATTGTATGTGGCGCTTCGGCAATTTATGCAGGTGTTGGAGCTTTACTAAACGAAGTTTACGGAAGGACAATTTTACCGCTCGGGTTGAAGAGCAAAAAATAATTTTTTGTTTATTAGCTGCTACGAATTTTCTATCTTCATGGCATTAATTCACTTTAACGAAAAAAATTGATTCCATGAGAAAGAGCGTGTTCATTTCAGTATTGGTTTTCCTTTCTGTTTCTGTTTTTGCACAGAAAAACAATGTGGCCGAAATGTTGATCCCGGAACCCGTTTCTGTTACTTCCGGCACAGGAAATTTTGTGCTTTCTGCCAAAACCAATATTCATGTAATGACTTCCAATGCAGATGCAAAAAGAGTGGGTAATTATATTGCTGAGAAACTAAAACGCGCTACAGGTTATAATGTTCCTGTTGTTGCTGGTTCGAAAAAAGTGGAGGATGGAATTAAATTGTCTTTGATAAAAGATGCCGCGTTAGGCGATGAAGGTTATCACCTGAATGTTACACCTGAACAAATTCTAATCTCTGCCAACAAACCGGCAGGTTTGTTTTATGGAATGGAGACTTTATATCAGTTGTTTCCGAAAGAAATCAATGACAGTTCTGTTGCTAAAAATGTAAAATGGAATGTTCCTGTATGTAAGATTACCGATTATCCGCGTTTCGGCTGGAGAGGTATGATGCTGGATGTAAGCCGCCACTTTTTTACAAAAAAGCAGGTAGAAGAATTTATTGACCAGATGGTGAAATACAAATTCAATTTGTTGCATTTGCATCTGACGGATGATGAAGGTTGGCGAATTGAAATTAAAGGTTTGCCACGGCTTACCGAAGTTGGCTCGAGGAGAGTGAGCAAGGTTGGCTATTTTGGCACTTTTGCTCCGCCGAAACCTGATGAACCGCTTGACTATGGCGGATATTATACACAGGATGATATTCGTGAAATTGTAAAATATGCAGCGGACCATTTCGTAAATATTTTACCTGAAATTGATGTGCCCGGCCACAGTTTGGCTGCCGTCGTTTCTTATCCGGATCTTTCATGTACCGAAGGTGCGGACAAGTATCGCGTGCGTTCCGGCGAAGAAATTATGGATTGGTCTCACGGCCAGCCTCCGATAGCTTTGGTTGATAATACCCTTTGTCCTGCCAATCCGAAAGTGTACGAATTTTTAGATAAAGTAATGACGCAGGTAGCGGAATTGTTTCCTTTCCCCTACATCCATTGTGGTGGCGATGAATGTCCAAAAAATTTCTGGGAAAAAAGTGCGGACGTACAGGCTTTAATGAAGAAAGAAGGACTAACAAATATGGACCAGGTTCAAAGTTATTTTGAAAAAAGACTGGAAAAAATTGTTGAATCCAAAGGTAAAAAATTTATGGGTTGGGACGAGATTTTGCAAGGCGGCCTCGCGCCCAGCGCCACTGTAATGAGCTGGCGTGGAATGGAAGGGGGAATTGCAGCAGCAAAAATGCATCATGATGTTGTGATGAGTCCTACAACTTATGCTTACCTTGATTATATGAATGGCGATCCGATAATAGAACCTCATGTGTATGCAACTTTACGTTTGAGAAAGGCGTACGAGTTTGAGCCGGTTCCCGACAGTATTGATCCGAAATATATCCTCGGCGGACAGGGAAATTTGTGGACAGAGCAGATTTACAACATGCGTCACCTGGAATACATGATCTGGCCGCGGGCCATGGCAATTGCAGAAGATGTGTGGACACCAAAAGCAAAGAAAAACTGGGACGATTTTTCTTCCAGGGTTGAAAAGCAATTCCCAAGGTTGGATGAAGCGCACATAAAATATGCACCAAGCATGTATGATCCGATCTTTGAAGCAAGCAAAGACGATAGTGGCCGCTTAAAAATTACTTTGAGCACTGAAATTAAAGACCTTCAGATTCATTACAGCTTCGATAATTCTTTTCCTGATAATTATTATCCAACTTATACCGAACCTTTGACTCCTCCGGAGGATGCTGTAATGTTAAAAGTGGTTACATATAGAGGTGATAAGAAAATGGGACGAATCATTGCGATGCCGATTTCGGAATTGAAAAAAAGAGCAGGCATTAAAGACGACAATAATAATAACAGTTCAGGCGAATAAATATTTGAATCAAAATAAAAATGTTATCGAAAAGTTTGTTTACTGGCAAACGCAGAATTTATAACCATTAAAACGAATTGAACAGAAATGAAAACAATTAAAGGTCCCGGAATTTTTATAGCTCAGTTTATCGGTGATGAAGCGCCCTTCAACAGTTTGAAAAGTATTTGCCAGTGGGCAAAAGATAAAGGTTTTGTCGGCGTTCAGCTTCCTACGCAGGATGCCCGGTTTATTGATCTGCAAAAGGCTGCCGAAAGTAAAACCTACGCTGATGAATTAAAAGGAACAGTAAACAGTTTTGGACTTGACATTACCGAACTCTCAACCCATTTGCAGGGGCAGCTTGTTGCAGTAAACCCCGCGTATGATGCATTGTTTGACGCTTTTGCCCCGGAGCAATTTCGCAACAACCCGAGAGCGCGACAGGAATGGGCAGTGCAACAATTAAAATATGCGGCGAAAGCTTCCCAAAATTTAGGATTGAATGCGCACGCCACTTTCAGCGGAGCCCTATTATGGCCAAATGTGTATCCGTGGCCGCAACGCCCCGATGGTTTGGTAGAAGATGGTTTTAATGAATTGGCCAAACGCTGGATCCCGATACTGAACGAATTTGATGAATGCGGAGTCGATGTTTGTTATGAAATTCACCCGGGCGAAGATCTCCATGACGGAGCTTCATACGAAATGTTTTTGGAGCATGTAAATAATCATAAAAGAGCATGCCTGTTGTACGATCCGTCTCATTTTATTTTGCAGGCGCTCAATTATCTTGAGTATATAGATTTTTATCATGAACGCATTCGCGCTTTCCATGTGAAAGATGCAGAATTTAATCCCACAGGAAAACAAGGTGTTTATGGTGGCTATCAAAGTTGGCTCAATCGTGCCGGTCGTTTCCGTTCTACCGGCGACGGGCAAGTGGATTTCAAAGCAATTTTCAGTAAACTGGCCGCTTATGATTATCCCGGCTGGGCAGTTTTAGAATGGGAATGTTGCTTAAAAAATTCAGAAGACGGAGCAAGAGAAGGTGCTGAGTTTATAAAGAACCATATCATTCACGTGACAGAAAAAGCATTTGATGATTTTGCAGGAACTGCTCCTGACAAAGATCTTAACAAGAAAGTTTTAGGCTTACAATAATTTTTTTTCATTTATAAAAACAAATAATGTACAAGTTCATTTCAGTATTAGCTGCTGTGGTAATTTTTTTAAGTTTCAATTCTTTTAAAAGCAGTCCGATAAGTCGTTCTCAAAAAACCCTTTCAGTACAAAAGGATGACGGCTGGATAACTTTATTTGATGGAAAAACAACCAATGGCTGGCACACTTACGGTATGAAGACAGCAGGCAGCGAATGGAAAGTGGAAAATGGCGTACTTCATTTGGATGAATCCACTCCCAACAAACAAAGTGGCGACCTTGTTACCAATGACGAATATAAAAATTTCGATCTGAAATTAGAATGGAAGATTTCTGAGAAAGGAAATAGCGGCATCATTTTTTATGTGCATGAAGATCCTGAAAAATACCACGAAACGTATGTTACAGGAATCGAAATGCAGGTGTTGGATAATGGCACTCCTACCCGTTTAGGTCAGCCAGATGGCAAACTTTATACTCATCGTGCCGGCGATTTGTACGATCTGTTAGCTTCAAAAGAAGTGGCAAAACCTCTTGGCGAATGGAATGCTGTGGAAATTAAATGTAAAGATGGTAAACTCGATTTTTATATGAATGGACAACATACGCTTTCGACAACAATGTGGGATACACACTGGAAACAAATGGTTGCCATCAGTAAGTTTAAAGATATGCCCGGGTTTTCTGCTTATAAAGAAGGAAAGATCGCTTTGCAGGATCATGGTGATGATGTGTGGTTTAGAAATATAAAGATCAAAAAACTGTAAAATAAAAATTCCTGTTTTTTGTGGCTTTACTGCAATTAAAAAATATCCGACACGCATGAAAAAGAAAAGTTTCTTTGTTGTTCTAATGCCCTTGTTTTTAATTGCTTTACTTGTTTTTAGTGACCATGCAGTTTCGCAAAAGTTGCCTGATTTTAAAATGAAACTGACAGACGGAAGCACCTTTTCTACTTCCCAGGTATCTCACACAAAGCCCTTACTCGTCATTTATTTTGCGCCCGATTGCGAGCATTGCAGGGCATTGATGAACGAACTTTTACCGCAAATGAATGCTTTTAAAAACACAGAAATCCTGATGGCAACTTTTGAATCTCTGGATGATGTGGCGTGGTTTGAAAATCATTATCACACTAAAAATTATCCCAATGTTAAAGTGGGAGTTGAAGTGCCGGTATTCTTTTTAAAAAATTATTATAAGCTCGAGCATACACCGTTTACAGCCCTTTTCAACAAGAAAGGCAAATTGATGGTTTCTTATAAAGAGTATACGCCCGTGAGCGAATTGATCAAATGGGTAAAGGTGCTTGAAAAAGGCTAAGATCAGCATGAAAACTTTTGCCGAAAAAATTATTTTATTCAACAAAAATCTCTCTTTTAAGGGTTCATTGCCGGCAAGCATGAGGATTATGAATCCTTTCCGGGAAAATAAGCAAGCGCTGGAAATTTCTTCCGCTTTTTACAAAAATTTTTATAACGATCACCATAAACGTCACATCATTTTAGGCATTAATCCCGGCAGGTTTGGCGCCGGTTTTACCGGAATTCCGTTTACCGATACGAAGCGGCTATCGAGCGAATGTGGGCTGGAATTTTCAGGACGAACAACGCACGAACCTTCTTCTGTTTTCGTGTATGATGTGATTAATGCGTACGGAGGCGTACAAAAATTTTATGGAGATTTTTATATTCAATCCGTTTGCCCGCTTGGTTTTACCATTGTAAATGACAAAGGCAAAGAAGTGAATTATAATTATTACGACAGTAAAGAGTTGACGGATTGCGTCTATGATTTTATCGTTTCGAATATAAAGACGCAAATCAGTTTTGGTGTCAGCACCGACTTATGTTTCTTATTTGGAACAGGTAAAAATGAAAAATTTTTCAGCCAGGTGAATGATGAATTTCAATTTTTTAAAAAAGTAATTCCGCTGGAACATCCCCGTTTCATTATGCAATACAAGGCAAAATCCAAACAAATCTACATTGATAAATATTTGAACGCTTTCGCACAAGCACACTAGAAGTATTAATCAACTTTTCGGTTGAAAAACCTGGTTGGTTGAAATGGCCATCCGGTTCCAGCCATTGATAACTATAATCTGCATAATGAGCTGCGCCAATTCAATTTCAGAGAAAAACTTCAATACATTATTGTACGTTTCATCCGAAACACCGTTTTGGCCAATAAGCGTAATTTCTTCCGTTAGTTGCAATACAACTCTTTCCTGCTCGGTAAATAACGGAGATTCTTTCCAGGCTGATAATGCGAAAATTCTACGTGGTGTTTCACCCATTTTTATTGCATCGATCGTGTGCATATCGATGCAATAAGCGCAACTGTTTATTTGTGAAGCTCTTATCTTTACCATTTCCCTGAGCAGTGGCGGCACAGAAGAGTTTTTAGTGTATTGTTCTAACTTGCTCATTGCTTCATATGCAGCCGGTTCTATCCTGGGAATGCTGATTCTTTTCTTCATAACATTTTGCTTTTTTGTTAGAAAAGCAAAGGAACAAAAAATAGATTTTTCTGCCGGGAGAAAGACAGTGAACGAACAAAAACCTACAATTGATATTTTGGATTAAAGCCAGGTTAAAGGGAATTGAGTGATGCACAGGTAATCTCCTTTCCTCCTTTTGATTTAAATGAGTCCAGCCTGGTTGCAAAATCATTGGGATTAATTGCTCTTGTAGCATCAGTAATAAGTGTTGATTGAAAACCGAGTTCCAATCCGTCTAAAGCGGTAAAATACACACAGTAATCGGCTGCCAAACCTGCCACAAATATTGAAGAAATATTTCTTCCTTTTAAATAATCGCCCATTCCTGTAGCTTTCATTTTTCCATTGTCAAAAAAACCGCTGTAGCTGTCGATTTCCTTTTCCATTCCTTTCCTGAAAATGGCTTCCACATTTTTTTGATCTAATGCAGAGGACAAAGCTGCACCGAAAGTGCCTTGAACGCAATGGTCGGGCCATAAAACCTGTGGCAAGCCATTTAGATTGATTTGTTCAAATATTTTTTTCCCTTTATGTGATGATGCGAAACTTTTATGATTTGCCGGGTGCCAATCTTGTGTGGCTACCACAAGATCAAACTTATTTTGAATTTTATTGATTACGGGAATAATCATGTCGCCTTCCTTTACGGCCAAAGCTCCTCCAGGAAGAAAATCATTTTGAACGTCAACAATGATCAACGCCTTCATCTTAAAATTTTTTGAGATGAAAAAGTGAAGACGGCAGAAGATACTTATTTTTTGGGATGAGGCCTGCCGTAATAATCATACAGATTTTTTTCATCAACCGCATTTATCGGCTCTGAAGAATCATAGGCCGGGCTACTTTCCACCGCATCGGTTGTAACATTTACCACAACGATTTCATTATCCCACTTCACCTGTGTGATCCAACTTGTTGCTAAAAGCACTTTTTTACTGTTAAGCCAATTGCCTGTATCTACCACCAGGTAATCAATCTTCCAGTCGCTGTCGTCGAGAATATAATCTACCACTTTACCAATTTCGCCATCTGTTGCATGAATCGTGTAACCTTTTACAGCGTCGGTGCTCTGTAAATGAGGGTCATTATTTTCCTGGTCTTCGCCGGAACCGGTATCGATATTTTCAGGCTCGCCAATTTCGCTTTCATATAATTCGCTTGGCATTGCTCCAAAAATTCCGGCTCCGTGAGGTTCTTCACCCCAATAGGCGTCCCAGGTGTAATAAGATGATAGCTCTTCTTCATGTTGGCGGGAAACCGGTTTATCAGTATCTATATCAGGACTGTTTTTTATCTGGTCTTTGGTAAGGTTTACAGGGAAGTCTTCATTTTCCCAGTCGGGTTGTAACAAAGCCTCGGGCGAGATTAGCACTTTGCGACCGGAGAGCCAATTACCGGTTTTTACGACAAGATAACGAATGGTCCAACTTACATCATCAAAATAAAACTCATCAACCTCCCCGATTTCGCCATCGGTTTCTTTAAGAGAATAACCTTCAAGGCTTTTGATACTGCGTTTCATAAAATGGATTTTTAATATTTGTAATAGTAAATTTACACAACAACGATATCATTCCAAACAAGTGCAAACGTCTTCCGCCAACTTATTTTTGTGTAAAATTGAATAATTATTTCTTCTTTAACGCTAATTACATGATAATTTTTATATTTTATTAATCTTTTTTCTTTTTTGATAGGTTTCCGGCTTCAAGATAGATCTGTTTTATTTGGGGAAATTTATTGCGTATCACCTCCTCCAGCCGGTTGATAGTATCAACAATTTGTGATCCTGTAAGATTTTTTTTAAATTCCAAACTCAATGCCAACAGCACTTCATCCGGTGAAAGCTGCATTGTCAAAGGGGTTTGAACTTCATATACATCGTCATCTTCCCTAATCAACTTTTCGGTCTGTTGTACTAATTCCATTCCGGCACTTTCGCCGATCAACAAATTATGGCTTTCGATAATCATTAGAATTGCAATAACAGTAAGCACTACGCCAATCAAAACAGAAGCAATTCCATCGATCAACGGGTTATTAAGATAAGCTGATAAAACAATTCCTCCAAAAGCGATGAGTAATCCTGTAAGGTCAGCGGCATCTTCATAGATCACGATGAAAAATCCCGGGTCTTTGCTGTTGCGGAGTTTTTTCCAGAAACTGTTTTTATAGCCCGGTTGTTTTAAAAAATCCCTGACAGCAACGTAAAAAGAAATCGATTCAAATAAAAAAGCGCTACCCAGGACAATATAGTTCCATAAGGTATTAGTCATAGGACGCGGATGTAAAATATGACTAACACCTTCATACACAGACATTCCTCCTCCCAGGCCGAAGATCAGAATTGATACAATTAGTGACCAAAAATACAGCTCCGGACCATGACCAAAAGGATGCCGCTTGTCAGCTGGTTTCTTAGCTCGGTGCATTCCCAAAAGAAGCAATAATTCATTGCTGGTGTCTACTACGCTGTGTATCCCTTCCGATAGCATCGCCGAACTGTGACTGAAAAAGGCGGCTATAAATTTAATAATTGCGATAGTCGCGTTTGCAATTAATGCTCCGAATATGGAAGCTCTTGATTCCGCCATGGATAGATTCAATTTTTTAAAATTTTATACAATATTTGTTCCGCCTTCTTCTTAGCTTGTCTTGTATTTGTGTAGCGACGGCGGTTCAACGTATAGGCGGTTTACAATTTTTATTAAAAGTGCTACAATAGGTGTAGCCATTAAAACACCCCAAAAACCGGCCAGGATTCCAAATGCTACCTGCGCAAAAATGGTAAGAGCCGGTGGTATGCTAACCATTTTTTTCTGAATAAGCGGTTGCGTTACGCTACTTTGAATCATTTGAATAAAAGTATACATTGCTGCTACAATAATGGCGGTAGTGGGGCCTTGCATCAAGGCAAGTAACACGGCAGGGATCAACGCGATGATGGGGCCAAAATTTGGAATAAAATTCAATAGGCCGGCAATAAGCGCAAGAGTTAGTATGAGTGGCATCCCCAGTATCCATAAGCCAATACCGGTAAGAATAGCAATAAAAAAGAAACCAATGATTTGCCCCTTAAGCCATTTTTTTAAAACATCATCAAGTTCGTCAAGCAGGTTACTTCCTTTATCTTTTACTTTTTCAGGCAACAATTGAATGATACCTTTTTTATAAAGGAATGGATCCGCAGTAAAAAATATTGAAAGAAGAAGTACAATATAAAGATCACTCAGAACCCCAAAGCTGCTTGAAAAAAACTTTTTAGCTACAGATTTTGTTTTTATGGAACTGCCCGAACTGCTTAAAAAATTTAAAGCTTTGCTTCCAAGGGTAGTGTGGTTTAATTGTTCTTTGGCATGCTCTATTGTTTTTGGTAAAGTATCAGATAATTCTGAAATCTGTTGCTGAAGACGCGCTCCCACAAACCAAAAGAACCCTACCAGTAATAGGGTATTAATGAATACAGAAAGAAAAGTACACAATTTAATAGGCCAGTGAAAGTTTCTATGGAGAATACTGGCACAGCCCCTGAAATACACTGCGATTAATATCCCGGTGAGTGATAACAAAAGTACGCTGAATAAAGCTTTGAAGAGAAGAATAAAAATGATGATCAGGGAAAGTATTCCGCCTGCGATCCACACTTTTTTTGAAAAACTTAAATAGTGTTTAGGTGAACCTGTTTCGGATTCGGGCATAAAGTAAATTTATTTGATTAAGAAAACAGAATTGAAGAGACGAGGAAAAATGGTGCCCCATTTTATATTACCTCTTATTATAAATTAACAACTAACAAAAGTTGTGCCTTTTGCCAGAACGTAAAATCAAAATGTAAAGAATAAATTTGTTTACTGGCTTTACTTCTGGGTGGAAAGAAAAGCAACTATTTTATTTAATTCATCTTTCGAAAGTATGCCGCCAAAAGCCGGCATGTTGTTTCCTCCGTTTACGATACGAATCTTTAAAGCATCAGGAGATAAGCGATTACCAACAGTTGTAAGATTCGGTCCTCTTATCCCGCCATAGTGATTGATAGCGTGACAATACTCACAACCCTTGTTATAAAATAGTTGTACTCCCTCTATTATGGTAGAGTCGGGTGCCCGAGATTTTATGGCACTTAATGGTAATGGTTTTGCATTAAAATGAGGTGACCACGGGGCTTTAAACCCAACATACAGCAGGCTAAGAACAAATACCACTACACATATAACACCAAACATGGCCCAGGGTCTTTTTAATGGACTTCTTTCACCGCGATTAGAAATAAAAGGAATTGAAAACAATAATATAATAGTCAGAATCGGGCCCATCACCATTGCAATAGATTCCATTTTATGCGGCATTAAAGCAAATAGCGCGAAGAATGGGATCATGTACCAATCAGGAGTTGGAGAAGTATGAACAATTGAAGGATCGGGCTGGTTGGTAAGAGCAGGAGGTCCAAAAAATACGGCAAGGGCAATGATGGAAATAATTACCAGCGAACCAAAAATTGTATCTCTCCATGCGGCGTTTGGCCAAAAGGGAACTCCCTTTTCTTTCAGCATATTGTTGTACCATTTGCGATACGTTTTCGGATCGATCAATCTTCCTTGTTTGGGTGGTTCAGAAATTCCGTTTTGTATTACCAGGTATAAATGAAATCCAATAAAGATGAAGATCATAGCAGGTATAATAAAAACATGGTAATCAAAAAAACGGCTTAAACTTTGTCCTCCAACCGTATCGCCGCCAATGAGCAAACGCGCGAGGTATTTTCCTACAACGGGTGTTCTGCTTAATTGTTCAGCAGCCACAACCGACGACCAGACACCGCTTGAATCCCAACGAAGCAATTGCCCTGTGAACCCCATGAAGATGGTACATAACAACAATACAACACCACTGATCCAGTTCATTTCCCGCGGAAATTTATAGGAAGCGGTAATGTAAGTTCTGATCATGTGAATGCCAACCAATATGATCATAGCCGATGCGCCAAAATAATGAATGCCACGAAGTACATTTCCGAATTTGGCCTTATTGGTAATAAACTCTAACGATTGATACGCGTTGTTAGAACTTGGTTGATATAACAAGGCAAGCGCTATGCCGGTAATTACCTGCAATACAAAACAAAACAATGTGGCGCTTCCAAACACATAGCTCCACTTTGCACCCGGTGGAACAGGATGTTTAATAATTGGCAGAATGTTTTTTGCCAATCCGGTCCTGTCTTCAATCCAATTCCCTAATTTTTTTAAAAATCGCTTCATGATTGTTTTGATGCGCCGATGCTGGTAAGTGGAATAGGCGCTGTTTTTATTTGCACTTGATCGTTATACACTCTTATTTCGTATTTCGTTAATGGTTTTGGTGGAGGTCCGGCCGCCACAGTTCCATCAGAATAATAAACACCCCCGTGACACGGGCACATAAAAAGATCTGCATTTTTTTCCCATCGTACCGGGCACCCAAGATGGGTGCAATTGATAGCAAAAGCAATGAAATCATTCTTTTCATTTCTTCTGATCCATGCGGCGGATTTGGCCGTAACACCTGCATAAGGTTTCGGGTCGGCGTCCATAAATTTTACCAACGTAGTTGATCCCAAAGGGAAGTCGTTTGTTTTACCTACCGTCCTCCATTTCCTTCGCGGATGTTCGAGTAAAGGCGCGATCAAAGCACTTACGACAGGAATTGCCGCAACAGCCGCACTAATTCCTGCAAAACCCAGGCTTAGTTTTACAAAGAATTTTCTCCTGTTTATCTCTTCTTTTGATTCTTCGTTATTTTTTGATTCTTCATTCATGGCGTAAAATATTTATCCATCCGATTAATGAGATTACAAATACGATCAAACCTGCCAGCGAAAAATACCACGTAGTCAATAATCCCCAGCCTATGAAAGCTAATCCCAGCGCGAGGAAAAAAGGCCAATACGTGGGCTTTGGTAAAATCTCAGGCTTTGCTTTTACTTTTTCAACCTGGTTTTTTTCAATGTGATCTTCAATATTCATGCATTTTATTTTTTCTAAACTTTCAAACTTTCCAAACCAATATTTTTTGTTTCTCTTACTGTTTTATAATCGTTTCCGAACCATTTTATCAATAGAAACATAGATGCCGATAAATAGATAAAACAACAAGGCACCCACATAATTAATCCCGCCATTTGTTGATCTGCTGCTGCAGAAATATTCCAACCGTTTCTTATCATGGGCAAAAAACCGAAGTGGTCTGTAATGTTGATGTAATGAGTATAAGTGCCCGGATGAGAAAAGGTAATAACCAATCCAAGCAGCGAACAAAAAACGCAGGCTGTAGAAAGATAAAGCACACCGGCAAGAGCACGGAGCCGGTAAGTTTTATACGGATTAATTATAGGCCAGCTAAAAATTATTCCGGCCAGCAACAAACTTGCAAAATGCAAATACATTATACCACTCATGAAATGAATGCCTTTGGATTGATTCATTTCAAATAGCCGGTTGAATACGGCAGGAATATGCCAAAACCACATCATCACAACGCCGCAAAGCCATGCCAAAACGGGTGTTCTTTCTATTTTTTTCGAAAAGAAAAGTAAGGACTTTTTAAACCTGTTCTCTTTCGGAATAGAAGCTACAATTAATGGACCCGCAATTAATAGTATCAAAACATGCGAAAGCATGTGAGCGCTGAATAAATAATTTTCGCCCAAAAAATGTAGCGGCGACGCCATGCAAAGTATAATCATACCAATTGCTGCAGCGAAGTATAAAGCTTTGGTAGTAAATTTAAAATTGGTAGTAAACAAATAAAAAAAGCAAATTCCTGTTAGGAATAAAAGGATACCCGGATCGAAATGCCAATAGGAAAATAAAGAATTCATAATTTTTAATTTAGATGTTTGTAAATTTTGGAAGCACATAAACCACCGTGAAAACAAAAATCCAAACTACATCTACAAAGTGCCAGTAGATTCCCACTGTACTCACCACGTTCGAGCCTTTCTTATTAAAATCTCCCAAAAAAGCCATGATCAAGATGATGATCAAAATGACCAACCCCACAAAAACATGAAAACCGTGAAAGCCTGTGAGGGTATAAAAACTGGTTCCAAAAACACTTCCGTTTAAGGTTATATTTTCTTGTATTAACCGCCAGTATTCTTTTCCTTGTCCAACCAGAAAAACGGTTCCTAAAACAATAGTCGCGATCAGCCAGATCTTTAAATTTTTTATTTTTCCTTTTTCATAATTCTTTTCTGCACGCCAAAAGGTAAAGCTGCTGCTCATGAGGAAAATGGTAAATATGCCTGTTGTTTTAATGTCCAGTGCTTTTACCTGGTAGGGCTCAAACCCTGAATTGTAGGCCATGTAAACGAAAGCCATTATAAGGGAAATAAAAAACATTCCCTCTGTGCCCACCACCAGTTTCATCATCGTTTTATTGTCCTTTTTCATCATTGCTGTTTTTTGCATTATTACCATATTTTAATTCCCACAAGGGAAGTGGGCTGTTGATTGCCGGAACCTCATCAAAATTTTTTAAGGGCGGCGGCGATTGAGTATACCATTCCAAAGTGAAAGCATCCCATGGATCTTTTCCTGCTTTTTTTCCTTTCTTAACTCCTTTGATGATGAGGTAGAAGAGCAACAGCACAGATGCTCCCATCATAAAAGCGCCAACTGTTGAAATGAAATTTAAGGTTCCGTACCAGGGAAGATTCGGATACGTATAGACTCTTCTTGGCATTCCGATCATTCCCAAAATATGTTGCACGAAAAATGTCGCGTTAAAACCAATTACAAACAACCAGAAAAACCATTTGCCCAATTTCTCATCCAATTTTCTTCCTGTCATTTTCGGAAACCAGTAAAATAAGCCCGCAAACAGTCCAAAGAAAGTTCCGCCGATGAAAACATAATGCAGGTGCGCCACTACAAAATACGTATCGGTCAATTGCCAGTCAATCGGCACTATGGCAAATGCAATCCCTGATAATCCACCAATGGTAAATTCAAACAAAAAGGCAATGGCAAAAAGCATTGAAGTGGTGAACTGTATTTTACCGCCGTACATTGTCGCCAGCCAGTTAAATATTTTTACGCCCGTTGGAATGCCAATCAACATGCTGCTTGCAGAGAAAAAGGCGTCAACTGTATTTCCCATTCCTACCGCAAACATGTGGTGAGCCCAAACGCCAAACGCCAACAAGGCTATGGCAACGCTGGAAGCTGCGACGAATGCATAACCGAAAATCGGTTTCCGTGAAAAGACCTGGAATATTTCAGATAAAATTCCAAACGCAGGAAGGATCAAAATGTAAACTTCAGGATGTCCAAAGATCCAGAACAAGTGTTGCCACAACAAAGCAGAACCTCCGTTAATCGTGTTGAAAAAATGAGCGTGAAACTGCCGGTCGAGCAGCAACATGGCCAGCGCCGCATTTAACGAGGGGAAAGCGACTACAATGAGAAAAGAATTTACTAAAACCATCCAGACAAATAGGGGCAGTTTGTTCAATGCCAATCCTTTTACACGGTAATTTAAAATAGTAACGATAAGGTTGATGGCAGTGCTAACGCTACCGATTCCCGACAGCAATAATCCCAATGAATAGTAATCTATTCCCTGGCTGATTGAAAAGTTTTTTTCATTGAGTGGCGCGTAATTAAACCAACCAACATCAGGTGCACCCCCGGCCAGGAAACTAAAATATAACAGGCATCCTCCAAAAAAACTGATCCAGAGACTGAACGAATTCATTCTTGGAAAAGCCATTTCATTTGCTCCTATCATCAACGGGCTGAAATAGATTGAGAAACCCAAAACTGCCGGCATTCCTACCAAAAAAATCATGGTTGTTCCATGCATCGTAAAAAACTGGTTGTAGGTTTCAGGTCCTAAAAAATGGTTTTCAGGAATGGCAAGTTGTATCCGCATCATCAGGGCTTCCACGCCGCCAAGAAGAAAGAATAAAGAAGCCATCAGTAAATACATTATGCCGATCATTTTATGATCAACAGACGATATCCATTGAAGCAATCCCTGGTCAGTACTTACACCAATCCCTGGAAAATGCGTGGCTGGTTCCGGTATTTCTATTGATTCCTTCATTCGTTATTTTAATTGAAGCAAATAATGCACAATTGCGTTTACGGTATCTTTTTTAAATTTAAAATCGGGCATGTGCGCTCCGGGTTTTACTTCCTGTGGATGACTAACCCATTTGAATAAATCGGCTTTATTGTTTTTCATTAAGCCGGTTAAAATTTCATGTCTTTCCGCAAGATGCGTAAGGTCCGGGCCAATAGTTGCTGTTGCGGCTGTGCCTTGAATCCGGTGGCAATTGGCACATGTTTTTGTTTGAAATAACTGTGCTCCAATTTTGGCCAAAGTATCCTGCGGCTCTACTGCATTTTTTTCGTTTGCAGCAAGCCATTTATTAAAATCCGTTGATGTTTGTGCTATTACATGAATACGCATCCACGCATGTTGTGCACCACAAAATTCGCTGCAAGCACCAATGTAATTTCCAGGTTTATTAATGTTGAGTGATAAATAATTCTTTTGATTAGGGACCAAATCAATTTTATTTCCCAACTCCGGCACCCACCAGTCATGGATCACATCCGCAGAGCGCATTTCAATGAGCAAAGGTTTGCCTACGGGAAGATGAACTTCATTTGCGGTTATTACGTGGGCTTTAGGATATTCAACTTGCCACCACCATTGATGCCCTGTGATAATTACATCAGGATTTTTACCTTTCGGATTTTGTGAAGGCGCTACAGCATTCATGATAATAATCGTTTGATAAAAGAAAAAGACCAGCAATAAGAAAGGACCTCCGATCATTAAAATTTCAAGCTTCTTATTTTGCTTTGTGTTTACAGGTGTATTGGCATCACCTTTTTTTTGCCTGAATTTGATGCAGATATAAACGATCAGAAAGCCTACCAGCAGCAGCATGCCGCCTGCCGCGACGTTAAAATAATTGAAAAGTCTTGTAATCTTATCGGCCTGCTGCGAAGCCGGGTTCTCCACTGACTGCAATAAAAAAAAAGTAAGGAGATATAGCATTAATATCAATAGTTGTTCATTCTCATTTGTTATTGGCTTCTTTTTTAAGTAGCATTAAAAAGCAAGTATGAAATTATTTTTAACTCCAAAAAATCCGGAAAAGATCCGCACAACCTTTAGTATTTAGGGAAGCCGATAACGAAGAAGCACTTCTCAAAGACTATGCCTTATTGAAACATGCACGAGTAATACGTGAGATAAAAATTATTGTTTATTTGTTCGTTTACTGTAAAATTTTATTCGGTTTTTGCAAAATATTTCTTCAGGCACTTCTTTATTTCACTTGGTGAAAGTGGTTTGATTAAAAAAGAAATTCTTCGAAATTGTTGTTTTACTGTTGCGTTAAAAAGCGGGCAGTAAGTTGGTGAATATTTTACACTTAAAATAAATTGATGAGGAATCTTTGCCTCTAAATTTTTCTAAATCCAATCTAATGTTGAAGTAGAAATTTTTAGAAAAACCTTTCTATTCTACTTTAAAAAGCCCGGAATACGAGGGGCTTTTAGCAAAGTTTTTGGTATGGCTAGGCATAGTGTTTGTTGCAATCAAGACGTTTAAGGAACTGAAATTTCTTCAAAGTTCGTCTCTGATCTAAAAGTTCCTTGTCGTTTTTCTCACCTTTTCAAAAATAATTTTTATGGCGCAGTTAGTTAGTGATTTTTTATTAAAACGATTAAGTGAATGGGGTATTACCAGGGTTTTTGGTTTTCCGGGTGATGGTATAAATGGTATTATCGGTGCATTCGGCCGTGCAGGAGATATGATGGATTTTGTGCAGGCAAGGCATGAAGAAAATGCCGCCTTTATGGCTTGTGCTCATGCTAAATTCACGGGTGAAGTAGGTGTATGCATGGCTACTTCGGGGCCTGGCGCTATTCATTTATTAAATGGATTGTATGATGCGAAATTAGATCATCAGCCGGTGGTCGCTATTGTTGGCCAGTCCGCTACAACGGCGATGGGTGGGGATTTTCAGCAGGAAGTAGATTTGAATTCGTTGTACAAAGATGTGGCTCATGAATATGTACATACATTGATGGATCCTTCTCAAACGCGTACGCTTGTTGACCGTGCTATTCGAATTGCAAAAATTGAACGCACGGTAACATGTATCATTGTTCCAAATAATTTGCAGGATGAAAAATACGAAGAGCCTGCACGGATGCATAATTCAATTCACACAAGTTTGCATTTTGCTTATCCGCAAATTGTGCCTGCGCCATCCGATGTGCAAAAAGCAGCAGATATTTTAAATGAAGGTAAAAAAGTGGCGATGCTCATCGGTGCAGGGGCTTACGATGCAGCCGATGAAGTAATGCAAGTTGCAGAACTGCTGGGTGCAGGCGTTGCTAAAGCATTGCTGGGTAAAGATGTGCTGCCGGATGATCTTTCTTATGTTACAGGGGCCATTGGCTTATTGGGTACAAAACCCAGTTGGGATTTGATGATGGAATGTGACACTTTGTTAATGGTAGGTTCCTCATTTCCTTATTCAGAATTTTTACCAAAAGAAGGGCAGGCAAGAGGAATACAAATTGATATCAATGGTAAAATGCTCGGCATCCGCTACCCCATGGAATTAAATCTCCAGGGCGACAGCAAAAAAACTTTGAAAGCAATTAATACCCTTATTAAAAAGAAAAGAAGACAGGAGCTGGCGCGAAGAAATTGAAAAAAATATAAAAGAATGGTGGAAAGTGATTGAAGCAAGAGCCATGAACAGTGCTGACCCAATCAACCCTGAAAGAGTTTTTTGGGAGTTGTCAAAACTGTTGCCGGATAATTGTATTTTATCATCCGACTCAGGGACATCCGCCGATTGGTTTGCACGTGATATAAAAATACGTAAAGGAATGAGAGCCTCTCTTTCAGGTAACCTTGCAACAATGTGTCCCGGAGTGCCCTATGCTATCGCTGCAAAATTTGCTCATCCCGATAAAATGTCAATAGCGCTTGTTGGGGATGGAGCCATGCAGATGCTCGGTAATAACGGTATGATAACGATTTCAAAATACTGGAAACGTTGGAGTGATCCGCGCATGATGATTGTGGTTTTGAATAACCGCGACCTGAACCAGGTAACATGGGAACAACGCGTAATGGAAGGCAACCCTAAATTTGAAGCATCACAGGATGTGCCCGATTTCCCTTACGCTGAATATGCGAAAATGCTTGGGCTTGATGGAATTAAAATTGACAAACCGGAAGATATTGTTCCTTCATTGGAATATGCTTTTAAGTTGAACAAGCCTGTGGTTATTGATGTTTACACCGATCCTTCTGTACCGCCGCTACCTCCACATATTTCATTCAAGCAGGCTAAAAATTTTATGTTTTCAATGACTAAGGGAGATCCCGATACGTGGGATATGATAAAACAATCATGGAAAGATGTAGTAGAAAACTTTATTCCTCATAAAGAGAAAGAGCCGGTTGAAACAGCGTGATATCATACTGATAAAAGAAGTAAAGGTTTCTGCATATACGATTCCCACAGACAGCCCCGAGTCTGACGGCACTATTAAATGGGAAAGCACTACTTTAATTTTAGTGGAGGTGTCTGCCGGAAATCAAAAAGGAATCGGCTATTCGTATGCTGATGAAGCCTCAGCTTATTTTATAGAAAAGAAACTCAAAAAGCTCGTTGAAGGTCAGGATGTGCTACAGATAGCAACGATCTTACATACCATGGTTCACAGTGTAAGAAACAATGGAAACGCTGGCATCATCGCTATGGCAATTTCTGCTGTCGATAATGCCTTATGGGACCTGAAAGCTAAAATTTTAGATCTTCCTTTGGTTTCGCTACTCGGAAAATTCCATGACGGTTTTCAAATTTATGGAAGCGGTGGTTTTACCTCTTATTCTGTAGACCGATTGCAAAAACAATTAGGTGGCTGGGCAGACCAGGGAATTAAGCAAGTTAAGATGAAGATCGGTCGTGAACCGGATAAAGATGTTTTACGTGTGAAAAAAGCGCGTGAAGCAATCGGAAAGGATACCGGTTTATTTGTAGATGCAAATGCCGCGTATACAGCAAGACAGGCACTGGATTTTGCATGGCATTTTGCAGATTTTAAGGTGATCTGGTTTGAAGAACCTGTCGCGGCAGATAATCTGAAAGGATTGAATTTTGTAAGGGAAAAGGCACCTCCGGCAATGCAAATTGCAGCAGGAGAATATGGGTATAATTTACCTTATTTCCAGGAAATGTTGAATGCCGGAGCAGTAGACGTTTTGCAAGCAGATGCTACCCGTTGCGGCGGTATTTCGTACTTTTTTAAAAGTCAGGCCAATTATGTGAAGCTACAGCAATTGCCGTTTTCTTCTCATTGCGCGCCTTCACTTCATATGCACGCCGCCATGTCTTTGCCGGCATTTTATACCGGTGAATATTTTTATGATCATGTGAGAATTGAAAACATGCTTTTTGACGGTATTCCGAAACCGGTTGATGGTAAATTATATCCCGACATGAGCCGTCCGGGTTTTGGCTTCGAATTCAAGCATAAGGACGCGGAAAAGTACAAGGTTTAACAGTAAAACAACAATGAAGAAACATTTTTGTTTTGATCTTTTTTAATAATAATTATTATGGTAAAACAAGTTGATACAATTGAAGAAAAAACGGAGCTGCAGGAACTCAGCTATAAAACGAAATATGCAAAGAATGTTGACGCGAAGGCGTTGGAAAGCGAACTGAAAGCAGTAGTTCAGGGCGAGGTTCGTTTTGATGATGGCAGCCGGGCGTTGTATGCAACCGACGCATCCAACTACCGGCAAATTCCAATTGGTGTTGTACTTCCTAAAAGCGAGCAGGATATTATAAATACGGTAGCACTTTGCAGAAAATATAAAGCACCTGTTTTATCACGCGGAGGTGGTACAAGTCTTACAGGCGCATGTTGTAATGTGGCAGTGGTGATGGATATGACGAAGTATTACAACAAAGTTTTGAAAATAGACAAGGTGAAAAAAACAGTAACGGTTCAACCCGGAATTGTGTTAGATGAGATGAGAAACGCGACAAAAAAAGAAGCCGGTCTCACCTTTGGGCCCGATCCTGCGACACACAGTCATTGTGCTATCGGGGGAATGCTTGGGAATAATTCATGTGGAATTCATTCGGTAATGGCGCAATTTTATGGATACGGTGCAAGAACGGCGGACAATACCGAGTCGTTAACAATACTCACTTATGATGGAATCAAAATGAAGATTGGTCCCACGACGGATGAAGAACTTGAAAAAAATATAAAGGAAGACGGACGGAAAGGAGAAATTTATCGTCAGTTTAAAAGAATTGAGAGATAAATATGCCGATCAGATCAGGAAGCAATTTCCTAAAATCCCAAGGCGCGTTTCGGGATTCGATTTGCCGGCACTTCTTCCAGAACAGGGCTTCAACCTGGCACAAGCAATTGTAGGATCAGAAGGAACCTGCGTAGTGATTCTTGAAGCCGAAATGAAATTAATGCCTGAACCAAAAGCGCGCTCATTGGTTGTACTGGGTTATCCCGATGTATATGCTGCAGGACATGCATGTCCGCAAGTGATGAAACATAAGCCTATTGGCCTTGAAGGAATTGATCATTTGTTGATTGAATACATGCAGAATAAAGGATTGAACCTCGATGATATTCCTCTTTTACCAAAAGGCGATGGATGGTTGTTGGTAGAGTTTGATGGTAAAGACAAAGAAGAGGCGGATAGCAAATGCAAAGCGTTGATGGAAGAGTTAAAAAAAGGCGAAAATCCTCCAAACATGAATCTTTTCGACGATCCCAAACAGGAGAAAAAAATTTGGGAAGATAAGGGAGTCAGGTTTGGGTGCGACTGCATTTGTTCCTGATAAACCTGATATGTATCCCGGTTGGGAAGATTCGGCAGTTCCACCGGAAAAGGTGGGGGATTATCTTAAAGATCTGAGAGACTTATTTACAAAATATGGTTACAATCCTTCTCTATACGGGCACTTCGGACAGGGATGTATTCATTGCCGTGTTTCTTTTGATATGAAAACAGAAGAAGGATTGGAAAAATACAAGAAGTTTACCGATGGAAGCTGCCGCGACTGGTTGTCAGCTATGGTGGCTCACTTTCCGGTGAACATGGTGACGGACAATCCAGGGGTAGTTTACTTCCGATAATGTACGGCCAGGAAATTATACAGGCTTTTCATGAATTCAAATCGATCTGGGACCCTGATTGGATGATGAATCCGGGAAAAGTTATTGATAGTTATGGACAATTGGCAGACCTGAGAATAGGTACCAATTATAATCCTCCTGCGCCTCACACGCATTTTAATTTTCTTCACCAGGATGATAAAGGAAGTTTTGCACGCGCCACTTTAAGGTGTGTTGGCGTAGGGAAATGCCGCAGGCATGAAGGCGGAACTATGTGCCCGAGTTACATGGTTACGCGGGAAGAAAAAGATTCAACACGTGGTCGTGCGCATCTTCTTTTTGAAATGCTCCAGGGAGATGTAATTAAGGATGGCTGGAATGATGACTACGTTAAGGAGTCGCTTGATTTGTGCCTTGCCTGTAAAGGCTGCAAAGGCGATTGCCCGGTACATGTAGATATTGCCACATTGAAGGCAGAATTCTTATCTCATTATTATAAAAAAAGAATGCGCCCCCGCTCAGCTTTTGCTTTTGGCTGGATTTATTGGTGGTCAAGATTAGCTTCTGTGATGCCGGGAGTCGTCAATTTTGTTACTCATACTCCGGGACTTAGAACGATAGCAAAATTTGTAGCCGGTGTTACACAAAAAAGGACGATTCCAACTTTTGCCCAGCAGACTTTCAGGAACTGGTTTGGCAACCAGGAAAAAAGGAATGTTGGAAAACCAAAAGTGATTTTATGGGTAGATACGTTCAACAATTTTTTCAAACCTGAAACTTTGGTTGCCGGAAAAGAAGTGCTGGAAGCTGCAGGTTTCCATGTGATCATTTCAAAACAAATTATTTGTTGTGGAAGGCCATTATATGATTTTGGGATGTTGGATACTGCCAAAAAAATGCTTTTGCAGATATTAACAGAATTACGGGATGAAATCCGGGATGGTACACCCGTTGTCGGACTTGAGCCAAGTTGCGTTTCTGTTTTCCGGGATGAAATGTGCGATCTTCTTTTGGCCAATGAAGACGCAAAAAGATTAAAATCCCAGACCTACACCCTGGCTGAATTTTTAGAAAAGAAAGCACCTGATTTTAAAATACCTGTCTTAAAAAGAAAGGCGGTGGTCCATGGGCATTGCCACCATAAAGCGATCATGCAACTGGAAAGTGAAGAAAAGGTTTTTGATAAAATGAAACTCGACTATTCAGTTCCTGAAACAGGCTGTTGTGGAATGGCAGGTTATTTTGGTTACCTGGAAGGTGCGCAATATGATGTTTCTGTAAAAGCGGGAGAAAGAGTTTTGTTGCCTGCCGTACGAAAGGCGGATAAAAACACAATTATAATTAGTGATGGGTATAGTTGCAGGGAGCAGATCGAACAAATGTCAGACAGAAAAGGAATGCATACCGCGCAGGTGATCCAAATGGCTTTACATGAAAATGGCGAATCAAATTCAGACAGTAAACCAACAAATTTCCCTGAAAATAAATATGTAGATGGAATGAAATTGCATTCTTCTGCTTTAACCGCTAAACGGATCGTAGGATTTTTAACGGTAACCTCTTTAGTAGCGGTAGGTTGCTTATTACTGAAAAGCAAAAGCAAAAAAAATGAAAAATGAAAATAATCAAAGCGCTTTGGCGAAAGTTGGGACGGCAATAGGAGTTGGCTTGATTGCCGGACTTGGGGGGACAATTGTAATGACGATTTTTCAACGAATCGATATGAAAATTACAGGACGTAAAGGAAGTACTACGCCGGCAAGTGCAGTAAGGGAAGCACTCGATATCAAGCCGGTTAGCGAGGATAAAAGCAAACAATTATCTACGCGTGTGCATTGGGTTTACGGAACTGCCCTGGGGGTTATTCGAGGCCTTATTTCACTGTATGGTTTAAAAGGACTAGCGGCAACTTCGATGCATTTTGGTGCGGTTTGGGTTACAGAACTTGTGATGCTGCCTTCTCTTAGAGTTGCGCCACCGGTTACTAAAGAATCACCCCAAACCATAGCTAAAGATGCGTTTTATCACGCAGCGTATGCTGTGGGAACTGGTTTAGTTTTTGATTCAATTATGACTGAACGTTAAAGGCAAAATAGCTTGAATATTTATCATCAAAATAAAAAAAATTAAAAATGAAAAAAGATTTTATAGACAAAACGGTTGTAATCACAGGTGCTTCAGCAGGCCTTGGAAGAGCAATGGCGCGGGAGTTTGCTAAACATGGTGCCAATGTGGGATTAATCGCGAGAGGAATGGATGGTCTTAAAGCAGCAAATGATGAAGTGGAAGAGTTGGGCGGTCATCCTTTTATCGCTCAGTGCGATGTTTCAAAAGCAGATGAAGTAGAAAACGCAGCTCAGAAAATAGAAGAATTTTTTGGTTCCATTGATATCTGGATCAACAATGCGATGGTGAGCGTTTTTGGCCCTTTTAAGAAGATGGAAGCTAAAGATTTTGAGCATGTAACCAACGTTACTTACCTCGGGCAGGTTTATGGTACTTCTGCTGCTCTAAAAAGAATGCTGCCACGAAATAAGGGAACGATTATACTTATCGGTTCAGCATTAGCTTACCGGGGAATTCCTTTACAATCAGCTTACTGCGGGGCGAAACATGCTATACATGGATTTTTTGAGTCGTTGAGAAGTGAACTGATCAAAGAAAACAGCAACGTAAAACTAAGTATGGTTCAATTACCAGCAATGAACACGACTCAATTTGGTTGGGTGAAAAGCTATTTGAAAAATAAGCCAAAGCCAATGGGCAAAATATTTGAACCCGAGGTAGCGGCAAGGGCGGTGGTGAGTATCGCGCGCGACCCAGAAAGGGAACTTTACGTGGGTTATCCAACTGTAAAAACTATTTGGGGGAATAAAGTCGCACCAGGATTTCTGGATGATTATCTCGCAAAAACGGGCTACAGCGGCCAACAAACTGATGAGCCTGAATCTCCCGACAGGGAAAATAACTTGTGGCAACCATTGCCCGGCGATCATGGTGCTCATGGATCATTCGATAAGGAAGCGACGAATTTTAGTCCTGAAACATGGATGGTAACTCACAAAAAACTCACTTTCGGAATTATTGGTGCTATTGCTGCCGGCGTTTGCACAAGTGTTCTGATGAGTAATGGCAATAAAAATAATTAAGAGTGATATGGTTTCAATTTATTCTAAGTTTAAAGTAACCTTAATACTATCACTATTAAATACAGTGAACGAACAAAAAACATGAAATATAAATTAATAAACAACGATAAGAAAAAGACATACGCAATTATTTTAGAAAGTGGCGAAGAAGCCAAAGAACAATTGAAGGCTTTTGCCAAAGAGAAAAAAGTGGCAGTTTCACAATTTACTGCTATCGGTGCTTTTAGTGAAACCACGGTAGGTTTTTATGATTTTTCAATAAAAGATTATAAGAAAACACATTTCAGACAACAATTAGAAGTTCTCTCACTAGCCGGAGATATTACCCTTTTTAACGGCGAGTACAAAGTGCATGGCCATATTGTTTTGGCAAAAGAAGACGGAACGGCTTATGGCGGACATTTAATAAAAGGGATTGTGCATCCCACATTAGAAATTATTCTTAATGAATCTCCGGTTTACCTGCAAAGGGAAATGGATAAAAAGGCCGGGATACCCTTAATTAAAATATAAATATCAGTAATCAACAAAATTATGTCTTATAATACAACAGCGCCTGGTGCGCCGGGCGTTTCACCTAAATGGACTTCCAGCGCCAAATCAGGCGTTGGTAAGGCTTTTTCTTATTCATCCAATGTGATCTTCACTTTGAGCCACGGGATTATGGACGAAATTTATTTTCCAAGGGAAGATATCGCCAGTACAAGGGATATGGAGTTTATAGTAACCGATGGAAAAGATTTTTTTTCTGAAGAAAAAAGAGATACAGATCATACCACCAAATGGGTTGGTGAAGGAATTCCGGCATTTAAAATTATAAACACCTGTAAACAAAAAAGGTATTCTATTGAAAAGGAAATAATAACAGATCCTTTCAGGGATACAGTTTTACAAAGAGTACGCTTTAAACCTAACAAAAAGAGCAATACTTCAAAAAAGTATAAGCTTTTTTTACTGCTTTCTCCACATCTTAACGATAAGGGAGAAAATAATGACGGATGGACAGGAGATTATAAAGGAGTCCCCATGTTATTTGCTAACCGGGATGGTATTACGCTTGCCATTGCTTGTTTTTATTCTGATTTTATAAAAAGATCTGTCGGATATGTTGGTACTTCTGATGGCTATACTGATTTAAAGCAGCACAAAAAAATGGAATGGGAATATACTGCCGCACATAATGGAAATATTGCTCTTACTGCGGAAATTGATATTTCAAAAACCAATGAATTTGTAATAGCGATAAGCTTTGGCGCAAAACAAGAAGATGCAGCGCATCATGCCTGGGCAAGCTTATTAGATGGATATAACACTGCCAGGGAAGAATATGTAAATGGATGGAAAAAATTTCAAAAAAAATTATCCAGTTTAAAATCAGATAGAAATGCGATTGGTAAATACTTCCGTACCAGTGCCACTATTTTAAACATACATAAATCTAAAAAGTTTCCGGGGGGAATAGTTGCGAGCCTTTCTATTCCCTGGGGTGAAATAAAAGGAGATAGCGATAAAGGCGGGTACCATTTGGTCTGGCCCCGTGATCTGGTGGAAACTTCGGGTGGCTTTTCAGCCCTGAATTCAGAAAATGACGTTCTTCAAATTCTAAACTATCTGATGGCAACGCAGGAAGATAGTGGCAAATGGAGCCAGAATATGTGGCTTGGAGGACAACCTAACTGGACGGGGCTACAAATGGATGAAATAGCGTTGCCAATTGTTCTGGTAGACAAATGCTTTCACAACAAACAAGCAAGCCTTGAAAGGCTAAAAAGATATTGGCCCGGATTAAAAAAAGCAGTTTCCTTTTTGATAATTAATGGTCCTTATACCCAACAAGACAGGTGGGAAGAAGAACCTGGGTTAACTGCTTTCACCCTGGCTGCTGAAGTAACCGCTTTATTAAGTGCGGCCCACCTGGCTGAAATAGATAAAGATGTGGCAATGGCACAATATTGCAGAGAAACTGCAGATTACTGGAATGAGCAAATCGAAAAGTGGACCTATGTTACTGATACTCCACTTTCAAAAGAAGTAGGTGTTGAAGGTTATTATATGCGTACAAATCCGACTCATGAACCGGCTGAAGAAGTAAAAAACAATTTAATTTATATTAAAAACAGAAACAAGGACAATGGGAAAATGCACTTACACGAATTGGTTTGTGTAGATGCGCTTGCATTGGTGAGGTTTGGGCTACGTGGCGCAGATGATCCTAAAATTTTAAATACTATAAAAGTAGTAGATGCTAAATTGAAAGTAGATACACCTAATGGTCCTTGCTGGCACCGTTACACAAATGACGGATATGGTGAAGATAAAAATGGGAACCCATTTTCAGGGAATGGTTATGGAATAGGCAGAGCGTGGCCATTACTAGCGGCTGAGAGAGCTCATTATGAAATAGCCGCCGGAAACATAGAAGGGGCAAAAGAAATTTTAAAATCGATAGATAAATTTGCCAACAATGGACTTTTATCAGAACAGATTTGGGATACTGATGATATTCCCGAAAAGGGATTGTTCTTCGGTGAACATTCAGGCTCAGCAATGCCGTTGGTTTGGGCACATGCTGAGTATATAAAATTATGTTACTCAATTAAAGAGAAGAAGATCTTTGATATATCTCCTCATACCAGGGAGCGATATATTAAGAACAAAGTGAAATGCCCGTTTGTTGTTTGGCGCTTTTCATGGCCATGCAAAAATATTCCGCCGGGTAAAAACCTGAGAATTGAAGTTCAGGCAGAAGCTACTATCCATTGGTCAACTGATAAGTGGAAAACCACTCAAAATATAGACACGAGCGATACCAAACTAGGCATCCATATAGCCGATATTGATTTGCAAAATGTAGATGCCGAAGAAATT
Organism: uncultured Chitinophagaceae bacterium; assembly: GCA_963814075.1. Taxonomy (GTDB): domain Bacteria; phylum Bacteroidota; class Bacteroidia; order Chitinophagales; family Chitinophagaceae; genus Ginsengibacter. The sequence goes on from CAWFBO010000003.1 coordinate 272,002, forward strand.
TATTTTACGTTTTTCTGGAAGAAAGCCAATCATTGGGAAAATAAAAATTTCAAAGTACCAATGATAAAAGAATGATGAATGATTCCAAAAAATAGTAACATACCTCCGGCCTATAATTCTAATCCGTCCTCGCGGAAGAAAAGAATACCACTTCTGATTTTGGCCTTAGCAGGATTTTCTATTGCGTTGTATCTTGGCTTATACCAATTAAAAGCTTTTCAAAACGTGTGGGAACCTTTCTTCGGAAATGGCACTAACGCCGTATTGCATTCTTCCATCTCACGTTCGCTGCCCGTTCCGGATGCACTTTTGGGCGCTTTTGGCTACCTGGGCGATGTGATTTTAGTATCTTTTGGAAATAATGTTCGCTGGCAAACAAAGCCGTGGATTGTAATTCTATACTCTGCATTAGTTGGAGTAATGGGGCTTGTAAGCATCTTTTTGGTCATATTCCAGGCTTTCATTTTGCATTCATGGTGCACACTTTGTCTCGTTTCGGCTGCATTATCACTTGGAATGATATGGCCGGTCTCTATGGAGTTTTTTGCCACATTCTATTTTTTGCAAAGAGAAAAAGAAAAAGGGATACCGCTTTCCAAAGCGGTAGCGGGAAGGCGAGCCGATTGAGTAAACTAACAAATAAAATCAATTTTTATTTTGTAAATTAAGCTTGAATGATGGCATATCGTTTGAGGCTTATATGGCATTCCCGAATTTAAAATTTATTGAAAATGAGTAATTTAAAAAACATTCATGATCTCGGCCAAAGCATTTGGCTTGATTTTTTTGATCGCCAGTTGATGAATAGCGGCAAACTTCAAAAAATGATTGATGAAGACAGCCTATGCGGTATCACGTCCAACCCTTCCATATTCGAAAAAGCGGTTACAAGCAGTTCAGACTATGATGCAGACATCAAAAAATTATCCGATGAAGACAAAAGCAATGAGGAGATCTTTTTCGGTTTTGCAGCAAAAGATATTCGTAGGGCTACTGATATTTTAAAACCGGTGTATGATGAAGCAAAAGGCACCGACGGTTTTGTGAGCCTTGAAGTTTCGCCACATTTGGCAAACGATACTGAAGGAACCATAAAGCAGGCACGGGAATTATGGAAGTCGGTTGACCGGAAAAATGTGATGATCAAAATTCCCGGAACGAAGGAAGGATTGCCAGCAATTCGTAAATGTATCAGTGAAGGAATTAATATAAATGTTACTTTATTGTTTGGTATTCCGCGTTACCTGGAAGTCACCGAAGCGTATATTTCCGGGCTCGAAGACCGCTTGAAGAATAATGAACCGATTGATCACCTGGCTTCTGTCGCGAGTTTTTTTCTTAGCAGGATTGATGTAATGCTTGACCCGGTTTTGAAAGATAAAAATCTCAACGGCCTGGTGGGTGAAGTAGCGATCGCTTCCGCAAAAGTAGCTTATGAAAATTTTAAAGAAGTATTTTTTAGCGATCGTTTCAGGAATCTTGAAAAGTCAGGCGCCAAGAAGCAAAAAGTTTTGTGGGCAAGCACCAGCACCAAAGATCCTTCTTTCAGTGATGTCAAATATGTGGAGGCACTGATTGGCCCCGATACAATTAATACACTGCCGATGGAAACAATTGACGCTTTCAGAGATCATGGAAAAGTACAGGACCATCTTGAAAATAATCTCGTTAAAGCAAAACAGGTATTGGAACAATTAAAAGAAAATAATATCGATATCGACGAGGTAACTCAAAAGCTCGAAGAAGAAGGCGTTGAAAAATTCAATAAATCGTATGATTCATTGTTAAAAGCCATAGAATCTAAAAGAAAGAAACAGATGGCATAGATTGTGGTTCATTCCCTTTACCAAAAAATAAATTTTATAGATGAAAAAAATTGCAATAAACGGATTTGGCCGTATCGGACGTGCCGCTTTAAAAGTAATAATGGACACACCCGATTTGGAAGTGGTGGCAATTAATGATCTGATGACCATTCAGAACGCCGCTTATTTATTACAATACGATACGGTGTATCGGAATTATAATAAAAGTGTTGATTTTGAAGAAGGCAAATTGAAAGTGGATGGTAAAATCATTCAGTATCTTTCGATAAAAGATCCCGCGCAACTGCCATGGAAAAACCATGGAGTAGAAATTGTTGTCGAGAGCACCGGGCTTTTTACCAACCGCGAAGATGCCGAGAAACATTTACATGCAGGCGCCAAACACGTTGTTATCTCCGGGCCAACAAAGAGTGTTGACACACCAACGATCGTTTATGGCGTAAACACAGACGAGGGAAAGGTCGCTATTTTTTCGTGCGCGAGTTGTACCACAAATAACATAAGCCCCGTAATCGAAATTCTTGGCAGACGGATCGGGATAAAAAAAGCGATTTTAAACACAACTCACGGATATACTGCCTCACAATCTATTGTGGATGGTCCTTCAAAGAAAAAACTGAGAATGGGTCGGGCTGCGGCAATGAACCTGGTTCCGGCAACCACAGGGGCCGCAATTGCCACAACGAAGGCTTTACCTCAATTCCAGGGAAAATTTGACGGTGTTGCCGTAAGAACACCGGTTGTTGTGGGTTCCATTTCAGACATTACATTCCTTACCGATCGTCCCACAACGCCTGAAGAGATCAATAATATTTTAAAAGAAGAAGCTCAAACAGATCGCTATAAAGAAGTGATCCTGGTTTCCGAAGCGCCTTTGGTTTCTTCGGATATCATTCAAAGTCCGTTCGCTTCCGTCGTTGATACAGAAATGACACGCGTGGTGGATGGAGATCTTTGTAAAGTTATGACGTGGTACGATAATGAATGGGGATTTACCAATCAAATGATCAGGCAGATAAAAGCGATTTAAAATAAGAATTTGAAGAAAATGTGTGTTTACTGTTTGCTGGAATTGCTGTTTCAAATTTAGTTAAAGATGAAACTGAAGGTAAAAAGAATATATGAGCCTTCTGAAAAGGAAGACGGATTCCGGATTTTGGTTGACCGCCTTTGGCCCCGTGGGGTTACCAAAGAAAAAGCGGCACTTGATCTTTGGTTAAAAGACATTGCTCCTTCAACAGAGTTGCGCAAATGGTTTGCGCACGATCCTGCAAAATGGAAAGAATTTCAAAAGAAATATAAGAAAGAACTTCAGGCAAACCCGGAGGCGGTCTCAGAATTAAAACAGCATTTAAGATCAGGAAATGTTACCTTATTATTTGCAGCCAAAGATGAGGCGCATAATGAAGCCGTGATAATAAAGGATTTTGTTTCTGAAAAAAAGTGAATTTTTATTGTTAATACCCTTAAAGTAACAGCAACACAGCCATCTTTTTTGGTCTTTAATTTTATCAATTTTCACGGTTTTTTACTTTTGAAATTGAATTTGCTTTACATACCTTTGCAGCCTCAAAAAAAGATAACATTATGGTTGACATAAAACCCGATGAAATTTCGGCAATTCTTAAAAGCCAGCTAAGTAATCTGGACGTTGAAGCGAATCTTGAAGAAATTGGAACTGTATTGCAGGTGGGCGATGGTATTGCCCGTATTTATGGATTGAACAATGTGAGTTCAGGTGAATTGGTTGAATTTGAAAATGGTGTAAAAGCCATCGCGCTTAACCTTGAGGAAGACAATGTGGGTGTGGTTCTTATGGGTGATAGTGGTGACATAAAAGAAGGTGGTACGGTAAAGCGCACAGGTAAAATCGCTTCTATCAAAGTGGGCGACGGACTAGCCGGACGCGTAATTAATACTTTAGGGGAGCCGATTGATGGTAAAGGCCCTATTACAGGTGAGCTGTTCGAAATGCCTTTGGAACGCAAAGCGCCGGGTGTTATTTTTCGTGAGCCGGTAAAACAACCTTTGCAAACAGGTATCAAAGCGATCGACGCAATGATCCCGATTGGCCGTGGCCAGCGTGAGTTGGTGATTGGTGATCGACAGACCGGTAAAAGTGCCATTTGCATTGACACCATAATTAATCAGAAAGAATTTTACAACGCCGGAAAACCGGTATATTGTATATATGTAGCGATTGGCCAAAAAGCTTCCACTATTGCGAACGTAATGAAAGTGTTGGAAGACAACGGCGCGATGGAATATACAACCATCGTTGCTGCATCTGCTTCTGAGCCTGCTCCGTTGCAGTTCTACGCTCCGTTTGCCGGTGCTGCAATCGGCGAATTTTTCCGTGATACCGGCCGAAGCGCTTTGATCATTTTTGATGATCTGAGCAAACAGGCAGTTGCTTACCGCGAGGTTTCGCTTTTATTGAGAAGACCTCCGGGACGCGAAGCTTATCCCGGTGATGTGTTCTACCTACATAGCCGTTTGCTTGAAAGAGCTGCAAAAATAGTTTCAAAAGATGAGATCGCGCAAAAGATGAATGATCTTCCTGAAAATATCAGGCATCTGGTAAAAGGTGGAGGTTCATTAACAGCGTTACCTATTATTGAAACACAGGCTGGTGATGTTTCTGCTTATATTCCTACGAATGTGATCTCAATTACTGACGGACAGATATTCCTGGAAGGAAACTTGTTCAATGCGGGTATTCGTCCTGCGATCAACGTCGGTATTTCTGTAAGCCGCGTGGGCGGTAATGCGCAGATCAAATCCATGAAAAAAGTAGCCGGTACTTTAAAACTTGACCAGGCTTTGTATCGCGAGATGGAAGCGTTCTCAAAATTTGGTGGCGATTTGGATGCTGCAACAAAATCTGTATTGGATAAAGGTGCAAGAAACGTAGAAATATTAAAACAACCTCAGTTTACTCCCTATCCTGTTGAAAAGCAGGTTGCCATTATTTATCTCGGAACCAATGGGTTGATAAGTAATGTAGCCGTTTCAAAGGTGCAGGATTTTGAAGAACAGTTCTTGCTGGAAATGGAAAACAAACTGCCGGAAGTACTTGCCGAATTTAAGAAAGGAAATTTGCCTGAAGATGGAATTAAGAAAATGGTGGAACTGGCAAAAGGCATTGCAAAACAGTTTGAATAATGTCATACTTGATATAAAAAAAGGGAGAAATTTTTTCTCCCTTTTTTATTAAGCAGAAGTGTAAAATCATTAATTATTTTCTTGATTTTTTCCAATTTAACTGCGTTTATTTTTTTTTGGCAGATCAATTACTTTTTACCGATGAACGGTTTATGTGTTATGACAGTTTTTCTATCGGGCTTTGAATTTTTGACAAGCAAATGGCCATTAAAAATCTTTCTTTATAAGATGTTTTAATGGCTTTTTCAAAATCAGCTTTTCGATTTTTTTTAGTATCTGATAGCTTCCGCTCCATCAGTTGTGAATTTATAATTGCTTTCAAAAAAATATGAATTGAAGATAGATTTAAAAGGTAACCTAAGTAAAATACCCGTTATTTGTTTGTTTACTGCTTTGGTAATTACCTTCCAAACATTTTATCCATTTCCCCTTTCTTAAATTCAAGGAAAACCGGTTTGCCATTTGGTGTTGTGTTGCTAACCTTACAATTAAATAAATCCTGCACAAGCTTCTCCATTTCTTTTTCAGACAATGAAGTTCCTGCTTTTATTGCCTGCTGCCACGCCATGGAACGAAGCAATTTTTCTCTTTTGCTGAAACTTACATCCATATTAAAATGCTTGTATTGCTCTAATATTTTTTCGAGCGAGTGTTTTTCATTGCCATCCGGTACATCCGCGGGAGTACCCTGGATAATGAAAGCGTGATTACCAAAAGATTCTACCTGGTAGCCAAGAATGTGAAGATCGGGCAATAATTCAGTCAGCAATACAGAATCTGCAGGTGTAAGTTCTATGGCCGTTGGAAATAAACTTCTTTGAACTGCAATAGGCTTGCCTTGCATGGCTTCAGTAAATCGTTCATACAAAATACGTTCGTGTGCATTTTGCTGGTGTATCGCGATAAAACCATTTTCATTTTCAGCTACAATAAAACTTTTATGTAGTTGTAATAAGGAGTCGTTGGTCGGCTTTTTATCGGCTGTTGATGGACTTCCGCTTTTAAATGCAGAAGGAAAATCATCAGTTTCCTTTTTATGAATTTCTAAATTATTTAAGGAACGATCAAAAGAATTTTGTTTAGGCAAATTTTCATCCCATGTTTGCAGGTCACTTTTAGTTTCTATAAAATGTGCCTGGTTTTTTTGGGAAAATGTTTTGTAAAGTGAAGTTCCTGTTGCCGAATATTGTTTTTCAGGTGTAAAAGGTTTACTCACTGCGTCAGATTGTTGAATGGAAACATCCAGGTCAAAATCCAAAGTTGGCGTTACACTGTATTGCGCGAGCGAATGTTTTACTGCTGATTGTACAAAAGCGTAAATTAATTTTTCATCCTCAAATTTTATTTCCTGCTTGGTAGGATGAACATTTATATCCAGTCTTGAAGGATCAATATCAATGAACAAAGTGTACATTGGAAAACTGTCTTTGGCTATCATATCGCTGAAAGCATTTAAAACCGCATGATTCAGATACGCACTTTTTATAAACCGGTTATTGACAAAGAAATATTGATCGCCTCTGGTTTTTTTTGCGGTTTCAGGCTTGCCAACAAAGCCATAAATGTTCATGTAATCCGTTTCTTCTTTCACGCTAACTAATTTTGCCGAATAACTATTTCCCAAAATCTGGATGATCCTTTGTTTTAAAGATCCTTTCTCCAGATGAAAAACTTCCTGGCCATTTGAAGTGAGAGAAAAAAATAGTTGGGGGAAAGCCATAGCCACCCGAATAAACTCATCCACTATATGCCGTAGTTCAGAAGCATTGCTTTTTAAAAAATTTCTTCTTGCCGGCACGTTGAAAAACAGGTTTTTCATCGAAATATTAGTGCCTTCATTTGTCGCAACCGGTTCTTGTCGTTTTACTACGCTGTTTTCAATTTCAATGAAAGTACCGACGGTTTCACCAACTTTTTTTGATTTCAATTCCACCTGTGCCACGCCGGCAATACTTGCCAATGCTTCGCCACGAAAGCCCATTGTTTTGATATGAAACAGGTCGTCAATATTTTTTATTTTGGAAGTGGCATGGCGTTCAAAGCACATCCTGGCATCGGTTTCACTCATTCCCTTTCCGTTGTCGATCACCTGGACCAACGCTTTGCCTGCATCGTTTACAAGTAACTGTATTTCGGTAGCTCCGGCATCCACGGCGTTTTCCAACAATTCTTTAACGGCGCTGGCAGGCCTTTGTATCACCTCTCCTGCGGCAATCTGATTGGCAATATTTTCAGGCAATAAATTGATGATGTCAGCCAAGGGTCAAATACATTTAGGATACAAAATTAACTCTTATTTAATGGAAGCCTTCGCGGCTTTTAAAAATCGCAAACTGGTCTATATTAGCGGGTTTATTGTAAATTTGTTTTAATAAAAAATAAAAAATTTCTTTTGAAATATAATCAAAGCACACTAAATAAGCTCGAAAAAATTCTCGATGAAGCCGGTTACATCGTTCGCTATGAACGTGGTTCTTTCCAGAGCGGCTATTGTATTCTTGAGGACAAAAAAGTGGTAGTGCTTAATAAATTTTTAATTCCCGAAGGAAGGATCAACACATTGATGGATATAATTCCTTCCCTTACCATTAACTACGACGCGCTTACCCATGAATCGCAAAAACTATACGACGAAGTGATAGCAAAGAATGCCGCTGTCGGAAAATAGTTTTATTATTTCGTTTTAAAATTTCTTTTATTCAACCTGGCCTCTGTGAAATATTTTATAGCTTTGAAAAGTGAGTTACCCTGATCTTCGAATTACTTTTTTAGGAACCGGCACAAGCGGCGGTGTTCCCATGATTGCCTGCGATTGCGCGGTTTGTTCTTCTGAAGATGCAAAGGATAAAAGGTTGCGGAGCAGCATACTTGTTGAAAGTAAAAAAACATCTTTGGTAGTAGATACTACGCCTGATTTTCGCGCGCAGATGTTGCGGGAAAATGTAAAAAAATTGGACGCCGTTATTTTTACTCATCCTCACAAAGATCATATTGCCGGCCTCGATGACATTAAAGCCTTCAATTATTTTCAACAAAAAGCAGTTGAAGTTTATGCTAATAAACTGACCGAAGAAGCTCTACGACGGGAGTATTATTACATTTTTGCCGAAAAAAAATATCCGGGCGTCCCTCACATTGATTTGCATACGATTACCGATAAGCCCTTTATGGTTGGCGATATTCCCGTAATTCCTATCCTGGTGTATCATTTAAATATGCCGGTGCTGGCTTTTCGTTTCGGAGATTTTACATATATCACCGATGCCAATCGTATTGAAGAGGAAGAGAAAGAAAAGATGAAAGGAAGCGAAGTGCTTGTTGTAAATGCGCTTCGCAAAAAAGAACACATCTCTCACTTTACTTTGCAGGAAGCAATTGACCTGGTAAACGAATTAAAAGTTCCTACCGCTTATTTCACTCATATTAGCCACCAGCTTGGGTTGCATGCCGACATTGAAGCCGAATTACCAGCCAATATACATTTGGCGTATGATGGATTGCAAATTGAAATTCCCGGGAAATAGAAATTGTAAAAATTTATTGGTTTACTATATCTTTTATGCGGTGCTTTCCTGCATTTCAAACTGCATATTGTGAAGATTGAAATAATGGCCTTGTAAAGCCATCAATTCATTGTGAGTTCCCATTTCTTTTATTTCTCCTTTATCAAGGACCATAATTTTATCCGCTTTTCGAATAGTGGATAAACGATGTGCAATTACAATGGATGTTCGTCCACTGATCAGTTTATCGATGGCGTGTTGAATAAGCAACTCACTTTCACTATCAATTGAGGAGGTGGCTTCATCCAAAATCAAAATGGCAGGATTGTATAAAAGCGCGCGGATGAAAGACAATAATTGTCGCTGGCCCAAAGAAAGTGTGGAACCGCGTTCCATCACATTAAAATCATACCCGCCGGGCAATTGCATAATAAAATTATGAACACCGATCATTTTGGCTGCTTCGATCGCATCACTCTTTTTTATGTTTGGATTTCTTAAGGTAATATTGTCCAATACAGAGCCGCTGAACAAAAACACATCCTGCAAAACCACGGCTATCCTGCTTCTCAAATAATCAATGTCATAATCCCGGATATTATGATTGTCAATTTTTATTTCTCCTTTGTTGATCGGGTAAAGGCGGTTGAGCAAGCTAATGATCGAAGTTTTGCCGCTTCCCGTATGACCAACAATTGCTAATGTTTCCGCCGGAGCGATAGAAAAATTAATATCTTTTAAAACGTAATCTTCATTGTTATAAGCAAACCATACATGGTCAAATTCAACTTTGCCTTCAACTTTGCCTGCGTGAATACCATCGTGTTTATTAGGCGTAACATCCTCATTCTCCATTACCTTGAAAACTCTTTCACTTGCCACCATTCCCATTTGCAATACATTAAACTTATCGGCGATCATCCGGAGCGGTCTGAACAATAAATTTAAATACATGATGAAGGAAATAATGACCCCGGGATTGGCTGAATAATTTCCTCCCCACCAAACGAGTAACCCGATTGAAAACGCAAGCACAATCTCTACGACCGGGAAAAAAACAGAATAAGCGAAGATCGCTTTTATGTTGGCATTGCGATGTTGTTTATTGATCTCGTTGAATTTATTAAATTCCTTATCTTCAACTGCGAAAGCCTGTACCACACTCATTCCGGTAAGGTGTTCCTGCACAAATGCATTTAAAGCAGCTACTGCATTTCTCACTTTTATAAAAGACCGGTTCACGCTTTCTTTGAAGAAATAGGTGGCGATAATAAGTATTGGGAAAGGCACAAGGCTGATCAATGACAAACGCCAATCTGCCGAAAACATAAATATCAATATCGAGATAATCGAAAGCAGGTCGGAAATAATGGGAATCAAGCCATTTGAAAAAATATCGTTGATTGATTCTATATCATTGATCGTCCTGGTGGTTAAAGTACCAATTGGCGTTTTATCAAATTGCCGGAGATTTAAACTTAATATTTTTTTATAAACGGTTACACGCAGATCCTTCACTACAGTTTGTCCCAGCCATGAAGTAAGATACCTGAAATAAAAACTTAATACCGATTCCACCAGCAACATACCTATCTGGATGATAGTGATAAGAATGAGCCAATGCATATTCTTATCTTTTATAAAATGGTTTACGGTATATTGAATCAAATAAGGACGAAGTGGCGACAGAATGGCCAGGATAACAGACAAAAATATAGAAAGGAAAATCTTGTTTTTGTATGGCAGTGCATAAGCAAAAACTTTTCGCAGGGCAGTCAGGTCCAATAATTTTTTTCGTTGTTTGTTTTCCGCCATCAGGCAAATTTAAAACGAAAAATGGAGACCATTATTAACGAAGCCGGTTTTAACTCCGACGGGTAGTAATCGACAGGAAATACAATTTATAATTTTATTCGAATACATGAGGCTCGGTTGCTCTGTTTCCTGCAACTCTCAAATTATTCTGAACGTGGTTTATACCAGAAACATTTTCTACCAGGTATTCGGCCCGTCGCTTTTTAAACCGTGTTTCAACAGTTCCCGATAAAATCAGTTCATTGTCTTTGATCCATATTTCGATCTCAGAAGCATCAACCAAAGAATCTTCCATCAGCCGGTCTGAAGCATCTTCCCTGATTCTTTCCACTGGCCGGGCATAATCTTTAGGGCCTTTTCCACGATGCGGTCCCCATGAATAATTTCTTTTTCTTTCACCATAAAAGGCATTGTTTTTAAAGGCATGTTCATCTTTTAATTCATGCTCGCCCGGCGGCAATTCAATGCGTTGTCTCACTTCTTCATTGCGGTAATAGCGGTCGCTTCCGTCAGAGTAATATCTTTGATCGGGGTCTGAATCTCCGGAGTTATCTATCCGCCCGAGATAATAATTCTCGTCCCGCGGATCATAATTCCAGCGTGAATTCCTGTAATCGTTTGATTTGTGCCAATCGTGCGGATAAGGATTCCAATCGTACTCTCTCATGGGTGTATTTTTTGATTAACAATGGAATACAAGAAAAAACTATTCCGAATTTTTTACAGTTGAAAAATGGCTCTCTTTTTGTAAAAAACAACCCCTAAAGCCAGTAAATTCAGGCTAAAAAAAGGAATCGATGCCGGAAGTTATTTAAAAATGGGTGATGAAGTAAGATTGTCTTGTTGAGTTCTTTCCACAAAATAAAAATGCTCAATAAAAGTTTGTTTACTGTCTGAAGGTTTTTATCAAATTGTACTTATTCAAAGACTTCCTTAAAAAAGATTTTCATATCGTTCCATGATGCTTTGTCGGCAGCTTCATTATACCTGATTGGCATATTGTATTTTTTACCTTTTGCAGTAGCGTTAGGGTTACTGAATGCGTGAACCGCTTCCGGGTAAGCTTTGAAAGTATAATCCACAGCGGCTGCATCCATTTCCTTTTTAAATTTCTCCACGTTAGGATTTTCAAAAGGATCTTCAGCACCGTGGCACACGAGTACTTTAGTTTTTACTTTTCCCTTTTCCGTCTTAGGGCCATTCAATCCGCCATGAAATGAAACTACTGCTTTCAAATCAGACCCGAGTTTGGCTGCATTCAATACTACAAATCCTCCAAAGCAATAGCCGATGGCCCCTATTTTTGAAGCATCTGTTTGAGGGTATGTTTTTAAAAGATCAATGGCAGGATCCAAAAGTTTTTTAGTAAGCGAGGGGTTTTTATAAAAAGGCATTGCAAGATTTTGTGCACTGGTCGGATCTTCTGCATTTTTGCTATTTCCAAACATATCCACCGCCATAGAAATGTAGCCAAGCCGGGCAAGTTGTTTGGCGCGGTGGCGGCTATAATCATTCAAGCCCCACCATTCATGAACTACTACAATTCCAGGTCTTTTTCCCTTTTGTTCTTCATTATAATAAACGTATCCATCATGCCTGGTCCCGTCTATTTCGTAGCTAATTTGTTCTTCTTTTATGCTTCCTTCTGAAGGAGAATTATTTTGTCTTGCTCCATTTTGCTTCCCAGGTAAACTCATTTTGATTTAATTAAAGCGATTTGACAATGACCAGGATGATATAAAATTAAGAAAAGAACAAGAACTATTTGCTTAAAAAAACGGCCAGTGATAAAAATCACCGGCCTTGCTTACCTCTGAAACCACAAGAAAAAGTTTATTTTCCTGCTAAAATCTTATAAAAGGTAATTTATAATTAAACAAATTATTTAAAATAAAAAAAACCTGTTGTTTTAATTATTGGACAGCGCACGGTCTTTTTTAAAATAGGAAAAGGAGAAAAAGATGGGAATGCTAAATTAATATATATTTATTGATTTAAACAATATTTCTAATGTTTAATTTAAAATTTTTTTTATTTCCTTCTTTGCCAGTTCGTCAATTTTTTTGATTTTGTAATCATACCACCATTTTGGCGCCGTTTTTTTTAAAACAGTATCAATACTTCTCATTCCGAATAAATTCCACACGCCGTGCATTTTTCCGCTTAATGAACTTTGCAACGCCCTTAAACTCATAGCAAAACCACTGTCAAGGTATTCCATGTGATGCCAATAACCAGCCGGCATAAATAAGGTATCACCGGGGTTTAAAATTAGATCATATCCTTGCGCATACTTTAGCGCGGGAAATTTTTCGTAATCAGGCGTTCCGTTGCCGTTATAATAATTTGAAAAGTCGGCAAGGCTCAAAACTTCAAAAGGTTTCCGGTAAAGCTTATGTTGTTCCTCGTGCCTGAATAATAAAACCCTTTTTCTTCCGCCAAACTGTGTATGTAAAATATGTGAAAGATCAATATCAAAATGCATGTGGGTAATGGAAGTTTGTCCGCCGGTAAAAAGCATGGGATATTTTTTTACGTAACCCGTCATTAGTTGTTCAGGCCATGTAAAATCATTGATCAGTTGTGGCGCGTGATCAAAAATGTTGAAAAGAAATATCCGCCAGGCCGCAGGTCCTTCCTGGATCATATCTATATATTCACCAAAAGTTTTGTAATCATCGGCCGTATTAATCGGTGTATAGGCATCACTTTTTACATTGTTATAAAGCGCAACTTTCTTATCTCCGACGATCTCTTTAAAATAATCCCACGACCATTTTTTATAAGCCGGCCATTCTTTGGCCAGCTCTGTGATGATAAGAGGTATTTGCGGGCGGTAATAGTTATTTTTAAAATCTTCCCCTGAAATTGTTTCAACTCTGTCTACTGCTTGTAATTGCATTTGCAATGATTTTTCGAGCACAAAAATAATTATTCTTAATTCTTTTGAGTTATTAATTTAATCATTAAAAACCCTGGTTTTTGTAGGAAAAACAAGTTGATGTTTGTTGCCGTACATTTGAAAATAATAAAATTGAGAACAATTGGCGATACATTTTCACAAACTTAAGGTAAAGGATATCAGGAAAGAAACGGAAGATTGCGTATCGGTTGCGTTTGAAATTCCTGCAGAGATTGAAAATGATTTTAAGTTCATTCCTGGTCAGAATATTACTTTAAGAAAGTCATTTAATGGTGAGGAAATACGAAGATCGTATTCTATATGTAGCAGCCTTTTTGAAAACGAATTGCGGGTAGCAATAAAAAAAGTGTTGGGCGGAACCTTCTCAACTTTTGCTAACGAAGAACTTCAAAAAGGCGATGTTCTTGAAGTGCTGCCACCGACCGGAAATTTTTACACACAAATTCTACCTTCTCAGAAAAAAAATTATGTTTTTATTGCTGCTGGTAGCGGAATCACACCCGTGATTTCTTTGATAAAATCAATTTTTGCTATTGAAAGAGAAAGCCGCGTAACATTACTGTATGGCAATAAAGATATGAACTCTATTATCTTTAAAGAGCAGTTGGAAGCGTTAAAAGATAAATACCTGGAAAGATTTAATCTTCACCATATTTTCAGTCGCGAACAAACAGAAATCGATTTCAATTCCGGAAGGATAGATGCGACCAGGTTAAACCAACTTTCGCAGATGATTAATTTTACATTAGTTGATAATTTTTTTATTTGTGGCCCCGAACCGCTCATCTTCATGGCAAAAGATTTTCTTATTTCAAAAGGTATCGATGCTGAAAAAATCCATTTTGAATTATTCACCACGCCAACCAAAGAACATACAAAAATTTATCAGCCGATTGAAAAGTCGGTTGAAGAAGGAAGCGACATCACTATGCGAATTGATGGAAGAAATTTTCAATTTAAACTGGACTACAACGGCAAAAGTATTTTGGACGCCGGTTTGGGACATGGCGCTGATTTGCCATTCGCCTGTAAAGGCGGCGTTTGCTGCACCTGCAAAGCAAAATTAATAGAAGGCGAAGTGGATATGGAAGCGAATTATGGCCTCGAAAAAAGCGAATTGAAAGCCGGTTATATTCTTACGTGCCAATCGCATCCACGCACCGAAAAAGTGGTTGTTGACTATGACCAGGTTTAGTAAAACAACAAATATTTCCTTTTTCTATTTTTAACCTCCCGTCTCCAATTTTACCTGTCGGAATCAGTAACTTTGGGAATAAAGCGTTTGATATGACTGAAGAAAAAGAATTGGAAAGATTCAACGACAAAATTGAGCATGAAATAAGAATTGAACCAAAAGATTGGATGCCGGGTGATTATCGCAAGATGTTGATCAGGCAAATAAGCCAGCATGCGCACAGTGAAATCGTCGGCATGTTGCCGGAAGCCAACTGGATTACCCGCGCTCCTTCCCTTCGCAGAAAAGCAATTTTGCTCGCCAAAGTGCAGGATGAAGCGGGCCACGGATTGTATTTATATTGCGCGGCAGAAACCTTAAATATTTCGCGTGAAGAAATGGTGGCTCAATTGCTGAGCGGACGGGCAAAATATTCTTCCATTTTTAATTATCCTACACTTTCGTGGGCAGATATGGGCGCCATCGGCTGGCTGGTGGATGGAGCCGCGATAATGAACCAGGTGCCGCTTTGCCGCGCTTCTTATGGTCCTTACGCAAGAGCAATGATCAGGATTTGCAAGGAAGAAAGTTTTCATCAACGGCAAGGGTATGAGATTTTATTGACGCTTTGTCGTGGATCGAAAGAACAAAAAGCGATGGCTCAGGATGCGCTGAACCGTTGGTGGTGGCCCAGCCTGATGATGTTTGGTCCGAATGATGACGCTTCTCCCCACACAGCTCAAAGTATGAAATGGAAGATCAAAAGATTTTCCAATGATGAGTTAAGGCAAAAGTTTGTTGATGTGTGCAAAGAACAAGCAGATATTTTGGGCATTACCATTCCTGATCCTGATTTGAAATGGAATGAAGAAAGAGATCATTATGATTTTGGAAAAATAGATTGGGACGAGTTTTGGAATGTGGTAAAAGGCAACGGTCCTTGCAACAAAGAACGCCTGCAAGCAAGAATTAAAGCACATCAAGATGGCGCCTGGGTAAGAGAGGCAGCGCTGGCTTATGCTGAAAAGAAAAGGAAGGTTGTGGAGGTTGATTATTAAATGCGCTAAAGAATATTAATAATTAATAATAAATAATCAATAATGAATAACGAACCTCTTTGGGAAGTTTTTATCAGGAGCAAACAAGGTCTGGATCATAAACATGTTGGAAGCTTGCACGCTGCAGATGCAAAAATGGCAATAGAAAATGCACGGGATGTTTATACGCGTAGAATGGAAGGTGTAAGCATTTGGGTGGTGGAATCAAAACATATTCATTCTACCAATCCTGATGAATCGGAAAGCCTTTTTGATCCTGCAAATGATAAAGTATACCGCCATCCAACTTTTTATAATCTTCCGGATGAGCTAAAATATATGTAGGAGTTGCGTTCTGAAAAAAATAAAGATGAACAGTAAAACAACAAATAATGCAAAAAATGATTTAGTGGATTTCACGCTTTTTCTTGCGGATAGTTCCCTGATCATGGGACACAGGCTAAGCGAGTGGACCGGCCATGGACCAATGATTGAACAGGACATTGCCATTACCAATATTGCGTTGGACCTGATAGGGCAGGCCAGGAATTTTTATCAATATGCTGCCGAGGTCATTAATTCAATTGAAAGTCGCACCGAAAAAGTAACAGAAGATGATTTGGCTTATTTGAGAGATGCAAATGAGTTTAAAAATTTATTGATAACAGAACTTCCAAATGGCGACTGGGCTTATACGATTTCCAAAGTTTTTTTCTTCAGTACCTGGCAATTTTATTTTTACCAAAAATTAATTTATTCCGGTGACAAGCAATTATCTGCCATTGCAGAAAAATCTTTGAAAGAAGTTACTTATCACGTGAAGTGGAGCAGTGATTGGATAATTCGGTTAGGCGACGGAACAGAAGAGAGTAAAAAGCGAATGGAACGTGCAGTTGAAGATGTATGGCCTTATACAGGGGAAATGTTTTTAGCGGCTGATTTCGAATCAAATTCGGAAAATAGTGTGAGTATTAACGTTAGTAGTATTAAAAATGATTGGTTGGAGAAAGTTCAATTAGTTTTTCAGGAAGCAATACTTTCTTTGCCAACCGAAACATGGATGCAAAGTGGAGGTAAAAATGGCGTTCATACAGAACACCTCGGCTACCTTCTTGCAGAAATGCAGTTTATGCAAAGGGCTTATCCCGGCCTGGAATGGTAAAATATCATGAATCAAAGTAAACAAAATATTGTCCAACCATTTTCTGAACAAGAAGAAAAAATATGGCAAATTTTAAGCTCGGTAAATGATCCTGAAATACCGGTTTTATCGGTCCTGGATTTGGGAATTGTGCGCGATGTAAAAATGCGCGATGATAAGGTAGAAGTAATTATTACACCGACTTATAGTGGCTGTCCGGCGATGGATTTTATTGGAATGAATATTAGAAAATCGCTTTTTGAAAATGGCTTTGAAAAAATAAAGATCACACATCAATTATCGCCCGCGTGGACAACCGATTGGATGACTGAAGATGGAAAGGAGAAATTAAAAGCTTATGGAATTGCACCACCGGAAGGAAAAACTCTTGATAAAAATTATTTGGAGAGTGTAAAAGTTGAATGCCCTCATTGCCATTCTTTTAATACAAAAATGGTCAGCCAGTTTGGATCTACGGCTTGTAAAGCACTTTATAAATGTAATGATTGCGGCGAGCCTTTTGATTATTTTAAATGCCATTAATTTTTTTTTATGACATCCATTCTTTTTGAAATAAAAAATTCCATTGCGTTTATAACACTTAACCGCCCCGAAAAGTACAACGCTTTCAACCGTGAAATGGCTTTGGCTTTGCAGGAAAAATTAGATCAGTGCGAAAAGAATATTTCTGTTCGGTGTGTTTATTTAACAGGTGCCGGTAAAGCCTTTAGTGCCGGGCAGGACCTTACTGAAGTAGTCGATACAACGGGAATAGAAAATAATCTCATTGAATATTATAACCCGATTGTAAACAAGATCCGGAATTTGAGCAAACCTGTTTTGGCTGTGGTAAATGGAGTGGCCGCCGGCGCCGGCGCCAACATTGCGTTGTGTTGTGATATAGTAATAGCCGCCGAAAGTGCTTCCTTTATCCAGGCATTCAGTAAGATCGGGTTGATACCTGACAGCGGTGGAACTTACTTTTTGCCCCGGTTGATTGGTTTTCAAAAAGCATCGGCCGTGATGATGCTGGGCGATAAAATTGCTGCAAAAGAAGCGGAACAATCAGGAATGATTTATAAGTATTTTGCCGATGATGCACTTGCCACGGAGGCAGGAAAAATAGCAATGCAATTATCAAAACTTCCTACGCGCGCGTTGGCTTTTACGAAAGAAGCACTCAACAAAAGTCTTCAACAAAATTTGGAAAATCAATTAACCACTGAAAATGCGCTGCAACAAAAAGCCGCCGCTACCAACGATTTTAAAGAAGGCGTTGCTGCATTTATTGAAAAGAGAAAAGCTGATTTTAAAGGAGATTGATGGAGATTAATGTTTAGAAAGTTTAGAAGGTTTGATAGCTTAGTGAAGGCAGGAATTGCAATTGTTTGTTGGTTCACTGTGTATCTAATTTGTATCCCCACTTTTTATGATGGCAATAATTGAAATTATTTTTTACTTGTACGACAACGTATATTAATACCATTCATACATTTATTTTTCCTTTTATAATAATTAAGCCATTTCCGGAATCTCTCAAATTTCCACTGAAACCCTTTACTGCTAAGTCATTCATGGAAATCTCCTCTTCCTGCTATAAGCTTACTACCTTCAAAAAACAGGTATTATGTATTGCATAGTATTATAAAACACCTTATATTTGTATTGGAATTTAAAAATCTCCAGATTAAAAAACCGAAAAACATGAACATTGATAACACAGCAAGCCAGATGCGAAAAGGGGTTTTGGAGTTTTGCATACTGTCGATCATAAAACTGGGTGAAGCTTACCCGAGTGATATCATCGATATAATGAAAAGCGCTAACCTCAATATCCTGGAAGGAACATTATATCCTTTGCTTACAAGATTAAAAAATGCTGAGTTTCTTACATATCGCTGGGTTGAAAGTAACAGTGGACCCCCGAGAAAATATTTTTCACTCACAGAAAAAGGTGCAAAGTTTTATGAAGAGCTGGAGGCAACCTGGCTGGAACTTGCCGGCGCGGTAGAAACGATAACAGGCAAAAACAAAAACGAAACAACTTAACAACCAATAAATTGAACTAAAATGAAAAAAGTAATAAATATAAATTTTCAAGGTACGGTTGTACCGATTGAAGAAAGTTCTTATGAGTTGCTGCAACAATATATAGAAAGCCTGCGTCGCTATTTTGCCAACGAGGAAGGGAGGGATGAGATCATCAATGACATAGAAAGCCGCATCAGCGAATTGTTCCAGGAACGTTTAAAAGGTGGCAGCACCTGCATCACCGATGATGATGTAAATACAATTATTAATAACATGGGCCGGCCCGAACAACTGGAAGAAGCGGAACAGGGCGAATCAGAAAATGGCAAATCTTACACAAATGAAGGAAGAGGCGAAAGTTATTTCCAGGGCGACTGGAGTTGGAAAGGCAAGCGCCTTTACCGCGATGAGAATAACAAAATACTTGGCGGTGTTTGTAGCGGTATCGCCGCTTATTTTGGAATAGACCCGGTTTTTGTCAGGATATTATTTATCATTTCGGGCGTTGGTTTCCTGGCCTACATTCTTTTGTGGGCATTTGTTCCGGGGAGCAACATGATTGAAAATGGTGTCAGAAAAAGGTTGTATCGCAACCCCGATGGTAAAATAATCGCCGGTGTGTGCAGTGGGATAGGAAGTTATTTTAATATCAATGCCTGGATCCCAAGAGTGTTATTTTTGGTTCCGTTTATCTCTTTCTTTTTCCGTTGGGGACATTTTGGGCCGTTAACGTTTCCTCACTTTGTCAGCTTTACTTTTAGTCCGGGCTCCTTTCTTATCTATATTATCTTATGGCTGGTGATTCCTGAAGCTATTACCACCAGCGAAAAACTGGAAATGAAAGGTGAAAAGATCGACCTGAATTCTATCAAAAATTCAGTGCTTAAGGAAATGCAGGAAGTAGGTCAGCGGGTAGGAAAAATGGGAAAAGAGGTTGGTGAAAAAGTTGGAAAAATGGGAATGGAAGCCGGACATGCAGCCAAAGAAAAGGGCGAGGAATTTGGTAAGGATATTCATTATGTTGCTCATCGTTCTTCAGGCGCTTTGGGAAATATCATTACTACGCTCTTCAAAATATTTGTTTATTTTGTTTTGGGTTGCATAGCGTTAGGAATCATTGTGGCTTTATTTGCCATTGCAACTGTTGCCATCGGTTTATTTCCTTTAAAAGATTTCGTTCTTACCAACGGTTGGCAAACTATTTTTGCCTGGGGCACTTTGATTTTCTTCATTGCTGTGCCGGTGATCGGAATCATCACTTTTATCATCCGGCGTTTCGCGCGAATTAAAAAGAGCAACAAATTAATGCGTTGGTCATTCGTAGGGCTCTGGATCGTGGGTGTTGCCTCGTTTATCGGATTGTTAATTTCTATCGGTCGTGATTTCAGAAGTGTAAATTCAATGAATGTTCAAAATATCGAATTAACTAATGCGCACGTAAGCAGCCTGGAAGTGATGCCAATAAAGGACAACAGCTATAACCGGTATAGCAGTTGGTTCAGGCTGGAGCCTTTCGCCACTTTTGGTATTGACGAAGATACTGCCTATATCACTAACCTTAGGATAAGAATTACCCAATCTACCTCTGATAGCTTTGAGGTAAGTGAGGTAAAACTTTGCAACGGAAGCACCAGGAGAAATGCCGATACATTAGCCTCGCTGATCCGTTTTAATATAGTGCAAAATGATTCGCTGCTAATGATGGACCGTTCAATACCTATTAACACAACCGATAAGTTCAGGAATCAATATGTAGAAGTGACTATCGCCGTGCCGATTGGCCACTTTATTAAGATCAACAGAAATTTTGAGCGTTGGAACACAGTGAGGATCGAAGGTTTTTGGAGAAATAATTATGACTGGTATAATTACAATGACAACAACGGAGATTATGCCTATGAGCAGGGAATAGAATATGTTATGAAAGAAGACGGGCTTTATACGCTGGACGGGCGCCGTTCTGACCGGGATAACGACGATTGGAACCGTTCGCAGAATAACAATCAGAACACGGATCAAAATACCGGCGGTTATCGTTATAACCAGAATATTGATTCTGTAAAAAAGATGCAGGAAAAGCAAATACAAACAATGGAGCAAAAAGTAGATTCTTTAAAAGCTGTGCATGAAGATGAACTGAAGAAAATGAAAGATTCATTGCAAAAGGAAAAAGAACAGATCAATCAAAAATTAGAGAAGCTGAATAAAGGCACCGCTTCTTACCAAAATAAAAACGAAACAAATATTCCAGACAACTACACTTTTATTATGTACATCTGAAATTTTTTGGATGTTTAGTTGGACAGGCTTCATGCAAATGCATGGGGCCTTTTCTATTTGTAGTAAACCAACAAATTTGACCGGTTTCTATTTTTAACCGCTTCAAAAATTTGGGATTAACTTTGTTTGCTATAGTTTCAATAATTAAAAGAATAAAATGAATCAGGAACGAACTGAAGTTTCCTCTCTTGGCGAGTTTGGATTGATCGATCATCTTACAAAAAATAATGAAATCAGAAATGCTTCCACCATCGTGGCTGTAGGCGACGATGCGGCCGTAATGGACCATTTTGGAAAGCAAACAGTAGTTTCTACGGATATGTTGGTAGAAGGAATTCATTTCGACCTTATGTATACGCCGTTAAAACACCTCGGGTATAAAAGTGTAATAGTAAACCTGAGCGACGTATATGCAATGAATGCTTTTCCGGCTCAATTTACCATGAGCATCGCCTTCAGCAATCGTTTCAGTGTAGAAGCTTTAAATGAATTTTATGAAGGCGTCTATGCTGCGTGTGATAAATACAACGTGGATTTGGTTGGCGGTGACACTACCTCTTCGCAAAAAGGATTTATAATTTGTGTAACAGCAATTGGAGAAGTGGCGCCCAATAAATTTGTAACAAGAAGCGGCGCCAAAAAAGGTGATCTTATTTGTGTGAGCGGAGAATTGGGCGGCGCATTTCTAGGACTTACTTTACTTGAAAGAGAAAAGAAAGTTTTTCTCGAAACAAAAGGCGTTCAGCCTGATCTTGAAAACCAGGATTATATTGTGGGAAGAATTTTAAAGCCGGAAGCGAGAAGAGATATCATTGAATTTTTTGCAGAAAAAGAAATACAACCTACTTCCATGATTGACATAAGCGACGGCCTCAGCAGTGAGCTTTTGCATATTTGCAAAAAGAGCGAAGCAGGTTGCATGTTGTACGAAGAAAAAATCCCGGTAAATGAACTGGCCCGGCAGTTTGCTTATAAGCTCGAATTAGACCCTACTGCCTGCGCATTAAGTGGTGGCGAAGATTATGAATTACTTTTCACCGTCGATCAGGAGGATTTTGACAAGATATCTGAAAATCCGAACATCAGCATTGTTGGTTACATCACTGAAAAAGAAAAGGGATCTGTAATAATTACCAAAGGTGGAAATACGCACGCGCTAACTGCACAGGGATGGAATGCGCTTAAATGATTTTTTATCAAACAATTTTTTATCGTAACAATTTTATTAGGATTATAAATCATGAGGCGACACTATCTTTTGTTTTTTATACCATTTTTATTTTCCTGCTCGGCCTCCAGAAATTATAATCCGAATAAGAAATATCCAAAAAAGGAGTTACAAGAGGATTATACCTTGTTACGAAACATCCTCGAACAAAAACATCCCTCTCTTTATTGGTATACTTCCAAAGACAGTATGGATTATTATTTCGATGCGGGATATAATGCCATACAGGATTCGATGACAGAACTCCAGTTTGGCTGGAAGATCATCGCGCCGCTTACCTCCGTGATCCATGGCGGCCATACCAGTTTCAACATGAGCAAGGGCTGGAACCATTTCATAAAAAATAAAACTATTCCTTCTTTCCCGCTCTATTTAAAAGTTTGGAAAGATACCATGATGGTGATCGGCAATTTGAACCATAAAAACCGCCTGATCGATAACGGTTCATTTATTAACTCTATCAACGGAATTGACAATCATAAAATGATCGATTATATGTTTCATTTTTTGGTAGAAGACGGTTACTCGGAAAATGTGAATTATATTCGCCTCAGTGCTGATTTTCCCTATTTTCACCGTAACATTTTCGGCTTATACAAGAGTTACGAAGTAAGCTATACCGACACTTCCGGGAATGCTAAAACAGCAATCCTTCCTTATTTTCAGCCGAAAGAAGACACAGGAAAAAATAAAAAGCAGGTTAAAAAAAGACAGGAAGTAAAATATACGCACCAGGAAAAATTGAAATTCTCGCGCTCCCTGCAATATGATTCTTCATTTGTCTTGATGACGGTAAATGATTTTTCAAAAGGACATCTGCGGCACTTTTTCAAGCGTTCTTTTCGTGAAATGCGAAGAAAAAAAGCAAAAAACCTCGTGATCGATATAAGGGCAAATGGCGGCGGCGACATCATTAATTCCGTTTTTCTTACCAGGTTTTTACGAAACACTTCTTTCAAAGTAGCTGATACGGCAGTAGCGGTAAGCAATACTTTAGCGCCTTACACGCGCTATATTTCTCATGGATTTTTTAATAACATCGGTTTATTTTTTGTAACGCATAAAGAGAAAGATAGCAAATATCATTTCGGATATTGGGAACGGCACACTTTTAAACCTAAGCGAAAAAATCATTTTAAGGGCAACATTTTTATTCTAACTAACGGGCTTACTTTTTCTGCGTCTTCTATTTTTTGCAACGACGTAAAAGGGCAACCGAATATCAAATTAGTGGGCGAAGAAACCGGCGGCGGCTGGTATGGCAATTCAGGCATTATGATTCCTGATATCACATTGCCCAATACAAAAATAAGAGTACGGCTTCCTTTCTTTAGGCTCGTGCAATATCATCATATCTCTTTAAAAGGAACAGGCGTGCTGCCGGATGTATATGTTGGTCCTGACTGGCGCGACATTTTAAATGGTGTGGATACTAAAATTCAGAAGGTAAAAGAAATGATCCGTGAAATGAATGGGGAGTGAATTTACCGGAATAAAAACCTGTAAGATTGTTTGCCCACTGACGATGTTTTTGCTATCGAACCTTTAGCACAGTATTTTTAACCAAAGCAAAAACATGATCTTTCTCTGAAGGAGTAATTTTTGCAAGCCCTGTAAATGCACTGAATGCGGGTAATACGGCATATTTTTTTCCAAAATAAAAGCAAGGAAGCATCACACTTTGATTCGCTACGCCTTTCATTTTAATACCCGGATGAATATGCCCTGAGAAGGTAAACTTTTTATCATCGCAACCATTGACGTTGTGCGTAAAACAAAAATCTTTTATTACCAGTCTATTTTCAAAAACCCTGATATTGGCTTTTTGATAAAAAGAAGTGGTAAGAATATCGTGATTCCCTTTTATGAGACAAAATTCGGTTTCAGGCATATCCTTTCTCCATTTAAGAAAAAAATCTGCCTCTTTGTTTTCTGCGCTGTGAAACATATCGCCCGCAATCAGTAATGTTTTTGGGTTAAAAAACTGTATTTGTGCAAATAATCTCTGCAGGTCTTCCTTAAAAATATTCTGTGGAATGCCGATTCCTGATTTCCTGAAATGTCCTGACTTTCCAAAATGGAGATCCGCAAGGATGAGCGCTCTTTCTTCTTCCCAAAAGATACAACGGGCTGGGGAAAGCCAAAGTGTTTGGCCATGAAATTTAAAACGAACAGGTGCGGACAATTTTTTTTGCCGGCAAGGTAAATAATTAGAAAAAGAAATGAGCTGATTCTGGTTTTGACACCAGCAAATCAACAAATTTTTTTAATTCTTATTTTAGTATGATTCTCTCTGAAATTAATAACCGCTGAAATGGCTGTTATTAACGCCCCGGTTGTGTTGCGCGCCTGCAGCGTATTTTGAACTGTTACAACCGGCCAGGACGGTTATAAATGTTATAGCAACTAAAAAAAGTTTTAAAATGTTTTTCATTTGCTGTGGTTTAAAAAAATTCAGCCTGGGTTACGCTCTTACACTCATGTGAGGATTGAGCATTTTCGAAAACATGACACACCAGTATTCCGCCTTTGCTCTCAGCAGGGCGAGTTCTCTTTTAGAGTTGATCAATCCGTTAGTAAAACTAATAGAAGCACTTCGTTGAGGATTGGTAAACTCAAATCGTAGCTCTAATGCTCCATTCTTTATTTTGCTGCTGAGGTTATTACACTCCGCCGGATTGAAAGCTTCTTCCGGGGTTACCAATTGACAATGTTGCACTTCGTCGAGGGAGATGATGGAAGTATGGTAAGTATTTTTATTTTTTTCAAGGATCATTATTTTACGATGAATGCCATCAAAGCCGATCACCGTATTTTGAAGAATTTCCTGGCTGCAAAAGATGAGGCCATTTGCTGAGCCTTCTTTACTTAATTGTTTGCAGAACTTTTCTTTTTCTCTTTTAGCATGCATTGAAATAAAGGGTAACGAACGAAAAAAAAGTAGCCCTGCGATGAAAAGAATGAAAGTAACGGTTACAATCATAGGAGGAGATTTTATATACAACGAATTATTTTTAAAATAATTGTTTTATCATCTGAATCCCTTTTGATCGCGTTATAAGCTACTCACTAACAGTAAAAAACAAATAAAAACAATTTTTAAACCGGTAAGAGTTGTGTCATTATTAAAACAATTCCAAGTACATTTGGACGTTCATTGCAAATATTCATCTTTAATACATTTTTGTTCTATGAAATCTCATAAGTTTTTTATAACCACTGTTCTTTTACTGTTCGCCGTCCATTCTTTTGCTCAGGATACAGCTTTTATTAATCCTGATACTTCGGCACCTGGCTGGGAAAATATGTTCAACAGTAACCTTAGTAATGCTATTTACCCGGCAGGCGTATGGAGCGATAGTGCGGGAGTAATTACGGCTACGAAAGACGAAGCTATATGGAGTGAAGGCGAGTATGATAATTTTGTGCTTGACCTCGATTTTATGAATGCCGACGGGACAAACAGCGGTGTAGTTGTTCACGCTACTGATATGAAAGACTGGATTCCTCATTCTGTTGAGATACAAATAGCCGACGACTATAGCGATGAATGGAGCAAAGCGCCTGCCACATGGCAATGCGGCGCGATATTTGGCCACCAGGCAGCGCATAATAAAACCTTGTATCGCCCGGGCAAATGGAACCATTATACAATTACATGTATTGGCCGAAAAATATGGGTAGTACTTAACGGAACACTTGTAAACACTTGTGATATGAGCCAATTTACTTCTGCCAAAACCAACCCGGACGGTTCTGAAATTCCTTCATGGCTCAGCAACCCGATGGCAACGCTTCCTTTGCACGGCCATATTGGTTTCCAGGGAAAACACGCGGGTGCGCCAATTTGGTTCAAAAATATTAAGGTGAAAAGATTGAATTCTTAAGGCAGCAAAACGGCTTTTAGTGTACAAATAAAAAACCTATATTTTTATTTCTCCAGTTGCAGTTGCATTTTCTTTACCCGCTCTTCCAGTCTTTCGGAAGAAAGGTCTTCGCGCATGCTGTCCACTTTTATGGGGAAACAAAATGGAGTTAGACGTTTTGGGAAAGTGATAATAATTTTTCCTTCTTGAATTCGTTCAAGCATATCCCGCAGGCGCTGTTCTTCCATTTGCTGCTCCATTACTTCGTTGTAAGCCTGTCGTAACAAAAGATTGCCGGGCTCATATTCTGAAAATACATTGAACAATAATGAGGCAGATGATTGCAGATGCCGCGCTTTTTTTTGTTCGCCCGGAAAACCCTGGAAGATCAATCCACCAATCACGGCGATGTCTCGAAATTTTCTCTTCGCCATTTCCACACTGTTCACGCTTCGCTGAATATCTTCAAATAAATTTTCGGGAGAAAAAAGCGTATATGCATTGGTGTCATCTAACGGAATCGGTTGATCGCTCAATAATTCAAAACCATAATCGTTCATCGCAAATGAAAAAGAAATAGGAATGATACGGCTTAGCCTGTAAGCAAGAATTGCTGCCATGGCTTCATGAACCAATCTTCCTTCAAATGGAAATACGAACAAATGAAAGCCGTCTTTCGTTTCGATTTGTTCAATTAATAATTCATTGCGTTTAGGAATGTGCGAAAGGTATTGCTGCAGTTCAAATAACGGTTGCAAAATAGCGAGTTCCGGCTCTTTTTTTCTTCGCGACTGATTGTTGTTGATTTCCGATCCGGCTTCATCAAATTTCTTTCTCAACATAAAGCCCAAATTTGCTGAAAGCGGCATTCGGCCTCCCTGCCAGCTTGGTATCCGGCCTTTTTTTGCATTGGATTTTCTTACGATGCACGTCATGTCCTTTATCATCACAAATTCCAAAGTTCTTCCCGCCAAAGTGAACACATCTCCGGGCTGCATTCCGGCGATAAACCATTCTTCAATGACGCCCACATAACCACCTCCTAAAAATTTTACTTTCATCATCGGGTCGCTTACAATCGTCCCGATATGCATACGGTGGCGCATGGCGATACGACGGCTATTGATTTTATAGAGCCCATCAATAATTTCTATTTTTTTATAATCGTCATACTGCTGTAATGCAATGCCGCCGGCAGTTACAAATTGAATAATTTGTTGCCATTCTTCTTGGGTAATTTCCCGGTAGCAATAGGTTGAGTTGATTTCTTTAAAAATAATATCCGGGTAAAAGCCATCTGATATCGCAAGCGTGCTCAGGTATTGAATGAGCACATCAAAACATAAGACCCGGGGCTCGCGGCTTTCAATTAAATTGATGGCGACGGCATCTTTTAAAGCTGCTGCTTCAATCAGCTCAAGAGAATGCGTGGGTAAAAAATAAATTTTGCTCACTTCTCCCGGCCTGTGGCCGCTCCTTCCCGCTCTTTGCAGAAATCTTGCAACACCTTTTGGAGACCCGACCTGTATCACCGTTTCTACCGGGCGAAAATCTACGCCGAGGTCAAGGCTGGCTGTGCAAACAACGGCTTTTAAATTCCCGGTATGCAGATTTTCTTCTACCCAAAATCTCAGCTCCTGCTCGATACTTCCATGGTGCAATGCGATGGCTCCTGCTAAATCCGGACAAGCGCGAAGCAAAGCCTGGTACCACATTTCGCTCATGCCGCGTGTATTGATAAAGATGAGTGTTGTCTTACTTTCAAGAATGATGGGAATTACTTTATCAACCAGTTTAATTCCCAAATGCCCCGCCCACGGATAATTTTCTATTTCATCGGGAAATATAGATTCGATATCAATCGGCTTATCGATGTTTGCGGTAACCGTTACAAAATCTTTTCCTTCCAGGCCAATTTGTGAGAGAGGCGAAAGCAATACTTCCTGCGCCTGTTGAAGATTTCCAATCGTTGCACTAATGCCCCAAACATTTAAAGCAGCATCAAATTTTGGTTTATTTGTTGGTTTACTACCTTCTATTCTTTGGCCTATCATTCTTGACAACGCCAATTCTACCTGTACGCCACGCTTGCTGCCGAGCAACTCGTGCCATTCATCGACAGCAATAATTTTTAAAGTTTTAAAAATATTCGGGGTAATGTTTTTGTGCCAGCAACAGATGCAAACTTTCGGGCGTGATGATGAGAATTTCCGGCGCCTGTCTCTTTTGCTGCGCCCTTTCACTTAAAGAAGTGTCGCCATTGCGGATACCAACTTTCCAGCCATACCCAGTTCTGCAATCACCTCTTCCATGGCGCGGCCGATGTCTTTTGCCAGCGCACGCAAAGGCGTGATCCATAAAAGTTGCAGGCCATTTTTATTTTTTGTGAGATAGTCAGTTGGATACTCATTAATAAAATTGATAACCGCTCCTAGGAAAACAGAAAACGTTTTCCCGCAACCAGTAGGAGCATTTACCAATCCCGATTTTTTATTCGACAATATGCTGCCACGTTTCTTCCTGGAAAATAAAAGGCACAAAACCTTTCCCCGTGAGCCACTGATCGATAATTTGAAAGCCAAAAGTGTTTTTTAATTTCATTTATAAGTCGCGAATTTCACGAATTAAATCGAATGGCTGCGACGATTTTTGATATCTTTAAAACCGTAATCTTTTAATCAATATGCAAATACTCGTAGCACTTTTAAGGGGAATAAATGTGGGAGGAAACAACATTCTTCCCATGACCGAATTGAAATCACTTTGCGAAGATGCAGGATTTAAAAATGTGCGCACTTACATTCAAAGCGGCAACGTGATCTTTGAAAGTAAAATTGCAGAAGAAAAAGTGGTGGTTAAACTTCAAAATGCATTAAAAAGTAAACTACAAAACACGGTTTCTGTAATGATTCGGACCATTGAAGAACTGGAGACGATTATTTCGAATAATCCATTTCCTTCGGCAAATCCTTCGCAGGTGGGTGTTCTGTTTTTGGAGCACACAGTTGACGAATCTATCGTACGAGAATTTTCGAAAAAGGAAACAGAAGAAATCATTACAGGCAAGCGCGAAATTTATATTCACTACCCGAACGGGATGGGCCGCTCTAAACTGAAGTTTCCTAAAAGTGCCAAAAACGGAACGGTTCGTAATATTAATACAGTAAAAAAATTAGCTGAACTGGCAAATAAAATTAAAAGCAATTGATGGCATTTCTCAGGCACTGCGGTTCTCTAACCCATCTAAACTCTTCTAAATCTTTCTAAACAGTTTTTATCATTTCCCATAAATCTCCAGCATTTCTTTCAAATCATCCAGCGTATTAATTTCATCAACTGTTTTGTCTTTTCGCCAGCGGTTCATTCTTGGGAAACGCAAGAGCCACGCCGCTTTTGTGCCGATTGCTTGCCGCAATTCCTTCAAACGCAATTTCAAAAACGAGTCGGGTTTTACTGTTCGACCGGCCCGAATTTTTCTAAAGAATTTCTTTTTACAAAATTGTCAATCTGTGCAAATTCTTTATCGGTTAATCCGGAATAAGCTTTGGTAAAAGTCACTAATTGATCGCCATCTTTTACTGCAAAAGTGTAATCAGTATAAAGATTACTTCTGCGTCCACTTCCTTTTTGCGCATACACCAACACGCAATCAATCACCAGCGGATCTATTTTCCATTTCCACCAATCGCCGCGTTTTCTGCCTACTTTATAAACGGAATCTTTTCGTTTCAGCATAATGCCTTCGCTGTTCATTTCGCGCGATTTTTCTCTTAATTGCGGTCAATTCATCCCAATTTTCAAAATCAATGATCGGCGAAATCCGGATCGCATGATTTTCAATCGGCTGAACAATTTCTTCCAGTTTTTTTCTTCTTTCAGTAACGATTTTTCGCGCCAGTCTTCATAATTGTATTCCAGCAAATCGTACACGAAAAAACTTATCGGCGCTTCCTGCAATTGTTTTTTTGAAATATTTTTTCTGCCGATTCGTGTTTGCAAAACGGCGAAGGGCAAAGGCTTTCCGTCAATCAGAAGGAATAATTTCTCCGTCAAAAACCACTCCGTCAGGAAGTAAATCTTTTAAAATAAAATATTCCGGAAATTTGTCCGTCATCAATTCTTCGCCGCGGCTCCAGACAAAAAGTTCATTGTTTCTTTTGATCAGTTGTCCGCGAATGCCATCCCATTTCCATTCTGCCTGCCATTCTTCGGGATCTCCCAAAACTTCTACTTTATCATCAATCGCGTAAGCGAGATAAAATGGATAAGGTTTTGAAAAATCAGAAACAGAAGAAGTTTCGCTCATGAGTTCGTTAAACGAAGTGGTTACGGGATCCCACTTTCCGCTGATTCGATGCGCAATTACGGAAGCAGAAAGATGCACCACTTTTGTCAGCGAATTTACAATCGTTTTCTGCGAAACGCCGATGCGAAAACTTCCGGTGATGAGTTTATTGAACACAAATTTTTCATCGCGGTTGAGCGTTTGCCATGTTTCAATGATGAAATTCTTTTTAATGCTTTCATCTTCCTTTTCAATCGCGATAAATTTTTCCAAATAAAAAGAAAGGCTTTTTGTTGGTTCACTGTCGCTTTTATTTTCCGGAAGCAGCAACGCCAGCGTTTCAGCAAGGTCGCCGACGGTGCCGTGACATTCATCAAAAAGCCAGTCAGGCAGGCCCGTGATTTCTGTGCACCACTGGCGCATTAATTTAAAACTAACCGCACGTCTCGGCCTGCGCCCACTGAAAATCGCAATTACCCAAACTTTATCTTCATCCGGCGCTGTGGCAAAATAATTTACCAGGCTTTGAAGTTTGTCATTGGTTTTGGTAGAAGTACTTAATTCAGCAACCAGTTCCGCAAACAATTCTATCCCTGATCTTTTCATCAGTGGCGTCGGTCGTTCTTCCGGAATTATGTTTTCTACTTCTTTCATTTTTGCAAATCAACCTGTGTTTTTGTTTCCAACGGAAAATTCATTTCTTCATCTTCATCACCAAATTTTGTTTTTATTTCTGCCGCCAGGGCAATGCCTTCTTCATTCAAATAGCGACTGAATGCCGCCTGAAATCCGTGCGTGACAAAGACTTTTTCTGCGCCTGTCGCTTTCACTGTTTCTATCAATCCATTCCAATCCGCGTGATCGCTTAATGCAAAACCGGCATCTACATTTCTTCTTCGTGCATTTCCCCGCACCTGCATCCAGCCGCTGCAAACACCTAATGAATATGGATGAAATTTTTTCAACCAGGAAGTTCCTTCGGCTCCGGGGGGAGCGATTACAACCGTTTCTTTCAATAATTCTTTCGGCGTTTCCGGCGTTACATGCTACTACCGGCTGCAATTTCCATCCGGCATCATTCAAAGTTGCTTTGCATATTAAAAATAGCGCCGTGGGCAAAAATATTTTCAGCGGTTTCTTTGATTGCTTGTATCACTCTTTGCGCTTTGCCAAGACTGTAAGTGATCAGGATGCTCGTTTTGCCCGTTTCCTTGTTTCTATTGATCCAATTGATAATGTCGCTGTAAATTTCGCTTTGGGGCTTCCAGCAATAGATGGGCAAGCCAAAGGTTGATTCTGTAATAAAGGCGTCGCATTTTATCGGTTCAAATTTGCCGCTGATGCCGTCATCTTCGGTTTTATAATCACCGCTTACTACCCAAACTTCATCTTTGTGTTCTAAGCGAATCTGCGATGAACCAATGATATGCCCGGCAGGATGAAATGAAACTTTCACGCCGTTTATATTTATTTTTTCACCCCATTCTATTATCTGATAATTGTTTTCACCGAGCCTCAGTTGAAGGATTGGTTTGGTGAACCGATGACATAAATAATATTTGTTTCCAAACCGCGCATGATCGCTGTGGCCGTGGGTTATCAAGGCTTTTTCTACCGGTTTCCAAGGATCGATATAAAATTTTCCTGCTTCGCAAAAAAGGCCTTTATCAGTAAACGAAATGAGATTGGGCATGGAATATAAATTTACAAATAACCTGCCTCTTTTATTCTCACAAGCTATACTTCCCCGGAAGACCGATAGTAAACGAACAAATTTTGTGAATTCCTGTTTTGACGGAAATTGAAATAATTTATGCATTTTCTTCTGAAATCCAATTGTTTGAGCGAAATGTTTGCAGTTCTGAATCTCTTATGATTATTGTCATTAAGTGAATTGATGGCGATCATTTTTGAAACTTAAGCTAAGAACTAGTTTTATTGAAAATTTAAGCCATGTTTGGAGTTTTGGATAAAGAACGAATTGAAAAAGTTTTAAGGGAAAATGTTATTGGCCGGCTAGGCTACCACGGTGACGGGAAGACATATATCGTTCCTATCAGTTATGCATACGATGGCAAAAGCATATATGCGCATAGTCCCGAAGGATTGAAGATCGCGATCATGCGCAAAAATCCGAATGTTTGCTTCCAGGTAGATACGATGAAAGACATGGCAGACTGGGAATCGGTGATGGCGTGGGGAAAGTTTGAAGAGCTGAAAAATGAAAAAGACAGGAACGAGGCGATAAAAAATTTGATGAATCGAAAGCTTCCTCTCATTTCAAGTGAAACGGTAAAACTAAGTCCGGAATGGCCTTTTCATACAGGTAATCATTCGAGCATTCCGGGGATATTTTTTAAGATCAATTTCACTGAAAAAACCGGCAGGTTTGAAGAATTGGAAGTAGAAGGAGAAGAAATAAAAACCCATAAAAAAATTCCACTATAACAAATAAGATATGAGCAACTCTATGATTAATATCATGTAGGCGTTTGCTGAGGCTCATTTTTATTGGGCAGAGATACATACAATTTTGAAAATGAAAACCGTGACTGAAACGTTGAAAATGAATTTGGCACAGAATAATCAAATTAAACACGAGCACATGTCCTGGTTAAGACTCGTTGAGTTTTTCAGGCAGGAAAATGCTTTGCTTAAATACCGTTTAAGTGAAATGGTGGATAATAGCGATGACGGCCGGTTTTTGCAAACTGCTGAATATTTTCAGAATGAGCTTTTATTGAAGGATGAGGCGCTTAAAAAATTGATAAAGGAATTGCAGGATTATTCAGATATCATTCAAAATAAGCCGGCCTTATCTCCGCAACTAATCAACACACATAATAAATTGCGTAACGATATTCTTCAATTCGAGGAAAATTACAAAAGTCTTTCGCGGGAGTTTAATGAAACAATGTTGCAGAGTGGATGATGCTAATTGAGCATATCAAGCAATTTCTTTTCATTCAAAATTTTTACATACCCGGCTTCCGCTTCAATCAGCTTTTCGCTTCTGAAATCACTTAGTGTTCTGATCAAAGACTCCGTAGTTGTTCCGGCGATGTGCGCAAGGTCTTCGCGTGAAATGTGAATGGTAAAATCGGTAGCGTCTTCTTTTTTGTATTTTTTGGAAAGACTTAAAATTGAATCGGCCACTCTTTTTCTGAGCGAATTGTAAGCCAGGTTCAACAATTGTTCTTCTTTTTCTGAAACATTATGTGCAAGCAACTTTATGAATTTCTGCGCCACTTTTTTGTTATTGTTCACAAGAATTTCAAAATCTTCACGCCCTATGATATTGATCTCGGATTCTTCTAAAGTTTCCGCTGTTTCTTTGTAAGCCGAATTTTCGAGAAGCGCATTGTAACCAAAAAAATCTCCCGCATTGTATAAACTGATGGTTAATTCTTTGCCCAGTTCATTGATCTTATAGGTTCTTATTTTTCCGGAACTTAAATAGTACAAACTATGCGGATGGTTTCCTTCGGCATAAACGCGCTGTTTTTTCTTATAGCGATTTATTATTTTGGAATCGGTTAATTTCTCTAATGCATCTTCGTTTTTTATTTCGTCAAAAAAATCTTCCAGGTTCTTGGCGCTCGCAGCACGTTCGTTTTGGATTCTTGCTTTTTGCAGCCGGCTTTCGATGGCATTCAACAATTCAATATCCGTAAAAGGCTTGGTGATATAATCGTCGGCGCCCATTTCCATTCCTTTTCTAAAGTCGCCGCGCTCCGTCTTTGCGGTGAGAAAAATAAACGGGAGACTTTTCAGGTTTTCGTTTTTATTAATGAGATGTAGCAATCCGTACCCGTCTAAAACAGGCATCATGATATCGCAGATAATAAGGTCAGGCTGTTCTTTCGATGCTACTTCATACCCTTCTTTCCCGTTGCTGGCAGTAGCAACCTGGTAATTAGCCATTTCAAGAATTTCGGCGGTATTTTCTCTTATCTCGTTATTATCTTCAACCAACAATATTTTTGTCATTGTGCAAAGATTATGTTTATTTCGGTTCCTTTATCTAACACACTTTTAATTTCTATTTTTCCTTTCATCATTTCCACATATTTGGCTACGATGTGCAACCCTAGGCCGGTTCCGGGTATATTAGTTGCGTTGGTAGCCCGATAGAATATCTCAAATAAATGTTCCTGGTCTTTTTTTGAAATACCCATTCCCTGGTCTTTAACTGAAAATTTCAGTTGGTGGTTCTTAACTTCCGTAACAACAAATATCGGTTTATTTTCTGCAGAAAATTTAGCCGCGTTTGAAAGAAGGTTAATAAGGATATTTTTAAATAATACTTCATCCAGCAGCACGTCGGGAATTCCCGCGTGGGTATATTTTACTTCCTGCCCCGGTTTAAATATTTCAGCCATCTCATTTATCTGCTGCGTAACCAA
The DNA here is from genome assembly GCA_963814075.1 of uncultured Chitinophagaceae bacterium. GTDB lineage: Bacteria > Bacteroidota > Bacteroidia > Chitinophagales > Chitinophagaceae > Ginsengibacter. The sequence continues at coordinate 306,682 of CAWFBO010000003.1, forward strand.
ATCTTTAAGGTCAAAAACAGTTTCATGCGTAGTAATCTTGCCATCCTCAATTTTACCTAACGATAAAAATTCGTTCAAAATGTTATTAAGGTTAAAAACCGATGATTTAATGCGCTGCACATGCTTGTCACGTTTGTCTTGCTCGTCAGTAAGTTTATATTTTGCCAGTAATGATGCTGAAGAAAGAATTGTGCTTAATGGAGTCCTGAATTCATGGGAAGCCATTGAGACGAAAGCGCTTTTCAAGTCACCAAGATCTTTTTCTTTGCTTAATGCCTTTGAAAATTCATCTTTTGATGCTTCCAGTTTTTCAAGAGTTTCCTGTAAGGTTGCAGTTCGTGCTTCTACTTTTTTTTCCAGTTCTTCATTCAGCACTTCCATTTCTTTATTCATCGCCGCCAATTGAAGCCTTTGCTGCTGCAGAATATTTTGAGCTTCAATACGAAGCGTAATATCGCTTATAAAAGCAATTGAAAAAGTGCCTTCATCATCTTTATAATTGCTCAGGCTGATTTCTACCGGAATTTCTTTCCCGTCTTTTGTTATGCCATATAAATCCCGGCCGATGCCCATAGGCCTCGTAGAAGGATGTTCTATAAAATGATCACGGTCGCGGACATGCTGGTTTCTATACCTCGACGGAATAAGTATCTCCATTTTTTTACCAATCAATTCATCAGCGTTGTCATAACCAAATTCTCTTACTAAATAATCATTGGCCAGCGAAATATTTCCGGATTGGTCGATAACAAGAATACCAAGAGATGCGTTTTGGAATATAGCTCTAAATTTTTCCTGTTCCTGAATCAGTTTATCCATCTAGGGGTTTTTTACGAAAACGATTTAAAGTTCTAAAAAATGAAATTAAAAGTGAAATGTGAATTTATACAATTTCAATTTTTTTCGCTTTAATTTTTGGAACGAATTGTTAAAAACTTTCTATACGGTAAGCTAATTTTGAAGCCAACGCTTTGCATCCTGGTTGCTAAAAGTTTTTTCGTTGTAAAGTTAGGTTATATGCGCTACTTAACAGTAAACCAACAAATTCAGGCTAAATTTATTTCAGGTAAGTGAAATAAATTTATTTTTGCCAGATGATACTTCTGTGGATCAATATTATAAGGAAACCCAGCTGAGCCGGGGTTATACTTTCTCCTTTTATTCTTCAAAAATTTTATTCTTTGGAGCAATTTTTATCTTAATAATTATTGCCGGTACAATAAAAACCTATTTATGCATACTATTATAGAACCCTTTAAAATAAAATCGGTAGAACCTATTCATTTTACCACCAAAGTGCAGAGAAAAAAAATATTAAAAGAGGCCGCATATAATCCATTTTTAATTCATGCAGATGATGTGCTCATCGATTTGCTTACAGACAGCGGAACCAGTGCTATGAGCAGCGCACAATGGGCGGGCATTATGATTGGAGATGAGTCTTATGCAGGAAGCAAGAGTTTTTTTCACTTTGAAAAAACCATACAGGATATTACGGGAATGCCCATTGTTATTCCTGCTCACCAGGGACGTGCGGCTGAAAAAATTTTATTTACTGTTGTGGGCGGCGAGGGAAAATATATTGTCAGTAACACTTTATTTGATACAACTCGTGCCAATATTGAGTTTTCGGGTGCCCGTGGGGTTGATCTTTTGTGCAAAGACGGAAAAATTCCTTCTATGCCTGCGCCTTTTAAAGGGAATGTAGATACAGAAGCTTTGGAAAAATTTATTGCAGAAAAGGACGCTGCGAATATCCCGCTTTGCATAATTACGGTAACTAATAATTCAGGCGGAGGTCAACCAGTGAGCATGCAAAATATCAGGGAAGTAAAATCGATATGTAAAAAGTATGGTATCCCTTTATTCATTGATGCGTGCAGATTTGCAGAGAATTGTTATTTTATAAAACTTCGTGAAAAGGGATATGCTGATAAGTCAATTCCGGATATTGCCAACGAATTATTTTCGTATGCGGATGGCTGTACGATGAGCGCGAAAAAAGATGCTTTTGCCAATATTGGTGGTTTTATCGCTTTGCACGATGAAGAACTTGCCGTCCAATGTAGAAACCTGTTGATCATTACCGAGGGATTTCCCACTTATGGCGGACTTGCGGGCCGCGACCTTGAGGCAATAGCTATCGGGCTAAAGGAAGTGATGGAAGAAAGTTATCTTCAATACAGGATAAGAAGCATAGAGTACCTGACGGAAAAATTGGTAAAAGCTAATGTACCGGTGATGCGGCCTGCAGGTGGCCACGCTGTTTATATTGATGCCAGGGCAATGCTTCCTCATATTCCTGTTGAGCAATATCCCGGGCAGGCGCTGGTAGCAGCGCTATATGTTGAAGGTGGCGTAAGAGGAGTTGAGATCGGTTCATTAATGTTTGGCAAATATGATGAGAATGGGAAATTGATACCAGCGGTGATGGAACTCGTGCGGTTGGCGATACCCAGAAGAGTTTATACACAAAGTCATATCGATTATGTGGCAGAGGTAATCATTGAAGTTTACAAAAACCGCCGACAGATAAAAGGACTGGAAATTGAATATGAAGCGCCGGCCTTACGGCATTTTACGGTGAGAATGAAGGAGGTGGAATAATTATTTCGGCAAACAAAATGTAATTTGCCGGATGCCTGTTGAAAAAATAGATATTGAAAATTTCTTGCGGCTTTCTGAAAAATTTCCGGTTTTAGACGTAAGAAGCCCTGCGGAATATGCTCATGCACACATTCCTGCTGCTTTCTCTATTCCAATTTTTTCAGACGAACAAAGAAAGATAATCGGCACGGCTTATAAAAAAGATAGCCGGCAGGCGGCCGTAAATCACGGGCTTAATTACTTTTCAGAAAGGATGAAAATAATTCCCGGAGAAGTGGAAAATCTGACTAATTCCCGGAATGGGGACGAAGGGTTTAATAAAACCTTTCTCGTTCATTGCTGGCGTGGTGGGATGCGCAGCGATGCAGTTGCCTGGCTTTTGAATTTGTATGGCTATAAAATTTTCTTGCTGAAGGGAGGTTATAAAGCGTTCAGAAGATGGGTACTTGCCCGATTTGAAAAAGAATATTTGTTCAAAGTATTGGGAGGTTTTACAGGTTCGGGTAAAACAGAAGTATTGAAAGAACTGAGCAACATGGGTGAAAAAGTTATCGATCTTGAAAAGCTTGCCAATCACAAAGGATCTGCGTTTGGAGGCCTTGGAGAACAGGATCAACCTTCTTCTGAAATGTTTGAAAACGAGCTTGCTGTAAAATTGTGGCAAATCACCTGCTACAACGATAACAGTAACGCAGATACAAAAACCGACATCTGGCTTGAAGACGAAAGTGCACACATAGGTACTGTAGGTATCCCAAAACCATTTTGGCAGCGAATGCGTAACAGCCGTCTTTATTTTTTAGATATTCCGTTCGAGGAAAGATTAGAAAATATTGTAAAAATGTATGGCATTTACGGCAAGGATCAGCTTATCGATTGTGTTTTAAAAATCCAAAAGAGATTAGGAGGTTTGAACACTAAGAATACGATTCGTTTTATCCAGGAAGGTAATTTGCATGAAGCGTTTTGTATTTTATTAAAATATTACGATAAAATGTATGAACAAAGTCTTCAAAAGCGTGAAAACATTGATTCTCTATTATTGAAAATTCCATGTAAGAATACGGAAATAAAGAATGCAGCGTTTTTACTTGAGGGATAATAGCTTAATTTTGAAAAAGATTTATAGATGCCAATTCAATTCCCTTATCAATTTAAGTTTACAGTTCATGCAGCAAAAAAAGCACATATTAAAAATGCGATTGTGTGTTCTAATTGCTTTTTTGTTTCCGGTATACAGTTTTTCACAGGATCTTGCGGGTGTGTGGACCGGTAAAATTTATAATGATACAACGCATCAATACATCCCATTCCAGCTTGCTATTAATGAATCTAATGGAAAGGCGAGCGGTTTTTCACATACTACTTTTATATTTGATAGTCTCACAAACATTGGAGTTAAATCTGTTAAAATAAAAGTGAAGAACAACCAGGTAATTATTGAAGATGAAAAGTTTATTTATAACGATTTTGCTGAACCTCCACCAAAAGGTGTAAAAATGTTCGCTTTTTTAACTTTATCAAAAAGTGATAAAAAAGACGTATTAAGTGGTATCTGGAAGACAAATGCTACAAAAATGTACAGGCCACTTACCGGAACCGTTTTTTTGGAAAAGAAAAGGAAAGATCCGGAAGAGACGGCCATCGTAAAGAAGCTCGTTGATTTAGGATATGGAAACCAGCTTTTATTTTTGCCACCTTCTCAAAATGTTTCTTCAACGAAAAATGAAGATTTAGCCAGGGCTCAAAAAGCACGCGAAGATTCAATAAAGAAAGCAAGAACAACTCGCGGCAATCGCAAAAGCGCAAAAGGCCCGGGAAGACTCTATCAGGAAACAGCAGGAATTAGAAGCACTTGCCAGGGCTCAAAAAGCACGCGAAGATTCTATAAAGAAGGAAGCACAACTCGCGGCAATTGCCAAGGCGCAAAAGGCCCGGGAAGACTCCATCAGGAAACAGCAGGAATTAGAAGCACTTGCCAAGGCTCAAAAAGCCCGCGAAGATTCTATAAAGAAGGAAGCACAACTCGCGGCAATTGCCAAGGCGCAAAAGGCCCGGGAAGACTCTATCAGGAAACAGCAGGAATTAGAAGCGCTTGCCAGGGCTCAAAAAGCACGCGAAGATTCTATAAAAAAGCAAGAACAACTTGTGGCAATCGCGAAAGCGCAAAAAGCCAGGGAAGATTCGATAAAACAACAGCAGGAAAAACTGCTACACGCACAGCAAGCGAAAGAGGAGTTGGCGAGACAAAGAATGCAACAGGAAGAATTAGCTAAGGCTCAAAAAGCAAAAGAAGAGTTAGCAAAACAACAACAGGCGCAGGAAGAATTGGCGAAAGCCCAAAAAGAAAAAGAAGAATTGGAGAGGAGGAAACAGGCAGAGGAAGAACTTGCAAAAATACAAAAAGCAAATCCGAATGCCGCTTCTGATTTGTCGAATCGAAAACTTGAGACCATAAGAACAGTTGAAATAGCGCAGGACAGCCTTGTTTTTTCGCTTTATGATAATGGAACGGTTGATGGTGATACAGTGAGCGTATTATTAAACGGAAAAGTGATTATGCCCCGAGTGGGGTTGCTTGCCACTGCCATCAATAAAACGATATATCTCACGCCGGATATGGGCGATTCGATATCTGTGGTGATGTATGCAGAAAATCTCGGAAGCATTCCACCAAATACCGGGTTGCTCGTGATAAGGGAGGGGCCAAAAATTTATGAAATCCGCTTCAGTGGCGATCTGAACAAAAATTCAAAAATAATTTTGGTACGAAAAAAGAAAAGTTGATTGGAAAATTCTGATAATAAAGAAAAAGTAAGACTTACACAATATTCGCGAGGCGCCGGTTGCGGTTGTAAGATTGCTCCACAGGTGCTGGAAGAGATACTCCACTCTCAATTCACTTTTCCTGATAAAAATTTATTGGTAGGAAACAGCAGCAAAGACGATGCAGCGGTTTATGATTTGAGCGATGGAACCGCCCTTGTTTCTTCTGCTGACTTTTTTACGCCGATCGTTGACAATGCTTTTGATTTTGGCAGAATTGCTTCAGCAAATGCCATTAGCGATATTTATGCAATGGGCGGAAAACCAATTCTGGCGATTGCCTTGCTCGGCTGGCCGGTAGATAAACTTCCCGCTTCACTTGCAAAAAAAGTGATGGAAGGTGCCAGAAATATTTGTGCTAAAGCCGGAATTTCAATGGCCGGCGGCCACAGCATAGATTCAGCAGAGCCTTTTTTTGGACTTGCCGTCAATGGCATTGTTGCCATAGACGATCTCAAAAAAAATGATACGGCAAGGGAAGGCGATGTGCTTTTCCTGACGAAGCCCCTTGGTGCAGGCATTTTATCAACAGCGCAAAAAAGAAATGTTTTAAAAGAAGAAGATTTAAAAGTCTTAACAGTTCAACTTACTACGCTGAACTCAATAGGAGAAATACTGGGGAAGATAAAAGGTGTTTCAGCAATGACAGATGTAACAGGATTTGGCCTCGCAGGCCATCTTATTGAAATGGCGGAAGGCAGCAGGTTGTCTGTTGAATTGAATTACTCACAGGTATGCATACCCGAAAATGTAAAGGAATATCTTAAGCAAAGAATTATTCCAGATGCTACTTACCGAAACTGGAATAGTTATAGCAAAAAGATAAGTTTTGATAAAGAGGTGAATGTGATGGAAGCTTTTTCTATACTGCCTGATCCACAAACCAACGGCGGATTATTAATTGCGGTGGATACGGCTGCCGTAAATGAAGTTCAGGAAGTTTTGAAGCAAAATGAACTGGAAAATTTTTTATCGCCTATTGGAAAATTCATTAAGGCGGATGAAAAAGTGATTTACGTTTTACAATAAACCCGGCATTCTGTTCTATCGCAGGATAACAGTAAGCCAACAAAAAGAAAAGATTTTTATTTTACGCTTAATTGATGTTTACAATCCATCAATGATGTTTGCAAGTTTCCTGTCTTTTTCAGTTACGATATCCCCTGCGTCATGCGTTGAGAGCCATATCTCTACTTTGTTGTATTCATTTGTCCACTTCGGATGATGGTCCATTTTTTCCGCGGCAAGTGCCACGCGTGTCATAAATGCAAATGCTTCTGAAAAATTTTTGAACTCAAATTTTTTATGAAGTTTGTTGTTCTGTTCTTCCCACATAATAATTTGTTTTAAAAAATGAGATGTTGTTTGTTTTTTATTTTCTCATTTGTCAGTTCTACCACCATTTGTACGGCCGGGATTGTTTTGATAGAATTCATTAAAACAGATAGTTCAGGTTCTTTGAGCACGTCATCCTTCATCAGCCACAAAAAATCGAGATGCCTGAATTCGGGCAAAAGATATTCTCCGTCATCCTCATTGTTATACAGGTAGTGTTTTATAGTACCTGATTGTTCGCCATATTGATAGATGGGGAAAAAGTAATTGCGCATTTTTTTGTTTAAATGAATCTCAATATTGTTATTGATCCTGAAATCAAAATTGAGTAGCTGGTTCAAATGCCAGCAAAAACGGTATTGTTCGATAGAAGCTACAATGCCCAACAAGCGTGTGTTTTCAAAGAATTCTTCCAGCATTGCCTCATTGTCAATTCGCAATTTCATCATCCATTGTTTTAAAAAACTACATCTAAATTCATTTTATCATTTCCGCGCATTACAGTAACGACAGTTGCGTCCCCTTTTTTAAATTTCCCCAAAGCCTCCATATAACTGTTCAAATCGGTTACAGGATAATCGCCAAGCTTTGTAATTACATCCCCGGCCTTCATGCCGATCTTTTGAGCCGTTTTTCCGTCAATGATCGCATCAGCCTTCACCCCTGTACCCGAGTAGGAATAATCTGGCATAAAGCCTAAAGTAACAGAGAAATGAGCTGTTTCCATTTTCGGTTCACGGGTTTTGGAAAATGCAATCTTTTGATCGTTGTCTGTTTCTTTTAAAATGTCTTCAATGTATTGAATTACCCTAAATTCCCCAACGAAATTTATTTTATCTACGTCGTCACTAGCCTTATGATAATCTTTTTCCATGCCGGTAAAGAAAAAAAGTACGGGAATATTTTTTAAATAAAAGGATGTGTGGTCGCTTGGTCCTATTCCGCTTGAATCAAATTTTACATTAAGCGATTTTGTCTTTTCCGGGAGGATTTTGCTCCACTGGGGAGAGGTGCCATAGCCGCCAACAATGATCTTCTTTGTATCATCATTCAGCCGGCCGATCATATCACAATTGATCATGTAATCAACCGAACCAAGGGAAATAGTTGGATTTTCGGTGAAATATTTTGAACCCAACAAACCAAGTTCTTCTCCGGAAAAGCAGATGAAGAGGTAATTGTTGCTTTTCAGTTTAGAATTTTTAACAGTTTTTGCCAATTCTATCATTGCTGCCGTTCCGCTGGCATTATCGTCAGCGCCATTATGCACTTCATGATTGCCGGGATCGAGAGCATTGTTGTCTTCTCCCAAACCGAGGTGATCATAATGCGCGCCCAAAATTATCGTGTGTGCGGCCCCGTTATCTATGTAACCGACTACGTTGTGTCCGGTGCGTGTTTTGGTGCCGAGTGCTGTTTGCAGATCTACAGTGAGGTTGGCGGCATTATCACTTAAATATTTGGTGGTCATCGTTTTTGAGAGATAAATAACCGGAATTGCTATTTGAGAAATTTTCGATTTGCCGTCGAATTGTAATCCGTCATCGGCGTTTCCTGAATTATAAACTATTAATGCCTTAGCGCCCTTTTGGGCAAAATCCAACGCTTTGTTTCTGATCGCTTCCGCTATATCAAAATGAGGATTGTTTTTATTGTCTCCAAGCACGTCTTTTATATCCCAAAACCAGGGCATACCTTTTTCTTTAAATGCTGGAGATACATCTCCTTTTGCAACCCCGTCGCCACTAAATATCAATGGGAAAAAATCTTTTCCTGTTTCAAGAGTTGTATCGTTTATAATAAGGTGCGTTGCCGGTAAAATTTGTTTTCCCTCATCTATTTTAAAACTTTGAATATAAGAATGATCATCACCTTTTGGTGCCAATCCGGCCTTTTCAAATTGAGAAGATAAATATTCATAAGCCAGCTTTTCACCTTCTGTTCCTGTTCTTCTGCCCTGCAATTGATCACTTGCGAGATAAGTGATCTCTTTTTTCAGGTTTTCGATAACTTCTTTATCAGATTTTTTTAACCTTTGTGCGGAAGCTCCGGAGGTTATAAAAATTAAGAAAATAAAAAAATATTTCATACGAATTACATTTACTTTGGAAGACAAAATTAACCGGAATCTATAAGTGAACATAATGATAAAATTTCATGCCAACAATCTGTTTCCCTATTTCGTAAAGTTTTTTAAATTCTCACCGTTACTTTTGCCAATTATTTAAATCATTTGAGCAAGCAATTAAATATAGCTTTAGTAGGAAATCCAAACAGCGGAAAAACTTCTCTTTTTAATACGCTTACCGGATTAAACCAAAAGGTAGGAAATTTTCCGGGTGTTACTGTCGATAAAAAAACAGGAATTTCAAAAATATCAGAATCATTAACTGCGAAGATCATTGACCTGCCCGGGACCTATAGCCTTTATCCTAAAAGAAGTGATGAATGGGTGGCTTATAAAGTTTTACTTGACCAGGACTCTCAAATAAAAGCCGACATTATTGTATTGGTGGCAGATGCCAGCAATTTAAAAAGAAATCTTCTTTTTTGCTCGCAGATCATAGACCTGAAAAGGCCGTTGGTGATAGCTTTAACGATGATGGACATCGCCAATAAAAATAATATCAAAGTGGATGTGGCAGGCCTTGAAAGGGAGCTTGGTGTGTTTGTGGTTCCTGTAAATCCAAGGAAAAATAAGGGTATTGCTCAGTTAAAAAGTGCGATCAATAACGCAGCTGCCAATCTTGATAATTTTCCCGAGCGTGATTTTGTAAATATGGAACCCTTTGCATCGGCAGCCATAAAGAAAGTTCAAAATATTTTTCCTGAAATAAGTGATTACCGGGCTATTCATTACCTCATCAATCATGAAAATTTTTCGTTAAATGATCAGACACAGGACGCGATAGAAAATATTGAGATTGAAACTAAATTCAATCCTACAAAAACTCAGGCAGAGGAGATTTTGCAGCGATACGGGAAAATAAAAACGATAATGAAGCAGACGGTGGTAGAAGCTGATCCTTTGCAAAAAGCTCTTTTTACCCAAAAATTGGATGATATCCTGTTGCATCGAACGTGGGGATATGTCATTTTATTGATCGTACTTTTTGCATTGTTCCAAAGTATTTTCGTGATAGCGCAATACCCAATGGACGGTATCGAATGGTTTTTTGCGCAGGCTTCAGGATGGCTTGGCAATCTCCTTCCTGCCGGCTGGTTCACCGATCTTTTTATTAATGGAATTCTTGCAGGATTGAGTGGCATCCTTGTTTTTGTTCCGCAGATAATGATCCTGTTTGGATTGATTACACTTTTGGAGGATACCGGATATATGGCGCGCATAAGTTTTCTTACCGATAAAATAATGCGCAAAGCCGGCCTTAACGGTAAAAGTGTGATGCCAATGGTGAGCGGGCTTGCCTGCGCTGTTCCCGCCATTATGAGCGCGCGGAATATTGAGAATAAAAAGGAACGATTGCTAACTATCATGTGTACACCGCTCATGAGCTGTAGTGCGCGTCTGCCTGTTTATACAGTTTTGATCGCACTGATCATTCCCAACAAAATGTATTTTGGTTTTATAAGCCTGCAGGGTATGGTAATGATGCTGATGTATTTTATAGGAACCACGATGGCACTACTTGCAGCCTACGTAATGAAATGGTTTATCAAAAGCAAAGAAAAAAGTTTTTTCATTCTTGAACTTCCGTCCTACCGCGGCCCGAGGTGGAAAAATATCTTTTCAACGATGGTTGAGCGGGCAAAAATTTTTGTAACCCAGGCTGGAAAGGTGATCATGGTTATCAGTTTATTGCTGTGGGTTTTGAGTACGTTCGGTCCACCCAAAAAAATGCGCGCAGTATCTGAAAAATATTCGACACTTCTTGAGAAAAATCCTTTACAGGAAAAACAGTATCAAAGATTGGAAAACACGGCATTGCTCGAAAATTCTTATGCTGGTATTTTGGGTAAAACAATAGAACCGGTTATACGGCCGCTTGGTTATGACTGGAAAATAGGAATCGCCTTAATAACTTCGTTTGCTGCCCGTGAAGTATTTGTGGGAACCATGGCCACACTTTACAGCGTGGGCGATGATGCGGATAAGGACAACGCTACTTTACGCCAAAAAATGAACGCCGCCCGATGGCCAGACGGAAGAAAAGTCTATACGTTGGCTGCCGGTTTGTCGTTACTTATATTTTATGTGCTGGCCATGCAATGCATGAGCACACTCGCGGTGGTGAAACGCGAAACTCAATCCTGGAAATGGCCTTTGATAATGCTTGGCTACATGACAACGCTCGCCTATATTATGAGTTTTATTACTTACCATTTGTTTAAATGATAAAATAAAATTTCCTCTTTTTTCTTTGTTTACTGCTAATTATTAAAATATGAATTCTGTTTTTTTATGGCTTGGATGTTTCTTTCCAGAATAAAAGAATCTAAATATTGGTAACTTGTTGAGCTAAAAAGTTTGAAAATTTTATGGATAAAAATGAAGTTGCAAAAAGTGTAGTAGATCACTTAATTAAAAATGATCTTTTCAGCAAATGGTTGGGAATTGAAGTATTGGAAGTAAGGGAAGGATACAGCAAAATAAAAATGGCGATTCGCCAGGAAATGATCAACGGCTTTGGAATTTTGCATGGTGGTATTGCCTTTTCACTTGCCGATAGCGCGTTCGCTTTTGCCTGCAACAACCGAAATAATTTGTCGGTCGCTTTGGATACTTCCATCAACTTTATGAAACCAGGCCATGTCGGCGATGTGTTGACAGCAGAAGCGAAAGAAATGCATAATGGCCGGTCTACGGGCCTTTACCAAATTTCGGTCTTCAATCAAAATGATCACCTGATCGCGCTTTTTAAAGGCACGTGTTTCAGAACAGGAAAAAAACTTGTTTAAGTTTTGCAAACAAAAAATTATGGTTTACCAATTCAAAGAACATATTCCAGTTATTCATGAATCTTCCTTTATTCACCCACAATCTGCGGTTACCGGGAATGTGATCATTGGCAAAAATGTGTATATCGGCCCTGGTGCGGCTCTTCGCGGCGATTTTGGGAAAATCATTATTGAAGACGGATGCAACGTGCAGGAAAATTGTACCATTCATATGTTTCCCGGGGTAACGGTTCTATTAAAAGAAAACGCGCATATCGGCCACGGCGCTATTATTCACGGCGCTACGATCGGCAAAAATTGTATGATTGGAATGAATGCGGTAATAATGGACAACGTTATTTTGGAAGATGAATGTATCGTAGGCGCATTAAGTTTTGTGAAGGCCGATCAACATATTCCCAAGCGAAGTTTAGTGATCGGAAACCCTGCAAAGATCATCAAACATATTTCTGATGAAATGATTGAATGGAAAACAGAAGGAACGAAAGTTTACCAGCAATTAACTGCTGATATGAAAAGGAAATGGAAAGTTTGCGAACCATTACGCGAAGCCCGCAACCAAAAATTAGAAGGTGATTTTGATTATAAAACGTGGAATGAGACGAAGAAATAATGCTGATTTTTAATGCTGCGGGTTCAGGCTCCATACCACTTTTCCATCTTTTGCCTCATCAAAAAAGCCAGTCATTTTCCCGTCACCTCTTCCTGTGAAACCGCCATCAGGGTAACCTAAAATGTTGCAATCACTGTCAAAAACGATATTGTATTTATCGCAACAAGGCGCCTTCATATAATAAACCGTTTTATCATGATAAGTATAACGGGTAATCGATTGAGGCGATCCTTCATTAGGGTTAGTAGTCATCGAATCAATTTTTGCTTTAAGGCAAAGAGGAAGTTCGCCGGCATCAACAGCTTTTTTATGCGCTGCGCAGGCAAGTAAAAAAATGACTGATGTAAAAGTTATTATTTTAATCATATTTTTCGTGTAACATTACAAAAAAGCTTTCTTAAAACTTTACGAAATTTACCGGATGGAAAAATCCAATTTTATTGATCTTATTAAAATATTTTGCAGGAGCGGTCATGGAGGCGCGGGCAGCAGGCATTTTCTCAGGAATAAACTTACCGCTTTTGGCGGACCTGACGGTGGCGATGGCGGCCGGGGAGGACATGTCATTTTAAAAGGTAATAAAAACCTGTGGACACTTTTGCATTTACGGTATTATAAGAACGTTTTTGCAGAAAACGGCCAAAACGGAAGTAAAAATAATTGTACCGGTCACGATGGAAAAGACATTATTATCGAAGTGCCACTGGGCACTATTGCCACGATTGAAGAAACGGGAAAACAGGTTGAAATTCTGGAAGATGGAGAGGAAAAAATTCTTTTGATGGGTGGCCGCGGCGGCTTAGGAAATTCTCATTTTGCAACGCCCACCAACCAGGCTCCGCAGCATGCGCAACCGGGCGAACCCGGTGAGGAAAGTATTGTGGTTTTAGAATTGAAAGTGTTGGCGGATGTAGGTTTGGTGGGTTTCCCAAATGCCGGAAAATCGACCTTGCTTTCAGTGATAACAGCAGCAAAACCGAAAATCGCTGATTATGCTTTTACTACGTTAACGCCACAACTCGGCATGGTTCCTTACCGCGATAATAAAAGTTTTTGTGTTGCAGATCTTCCCGGAATAATTGAAGGCGCGGCTGAAGGTAAAGGGCTTGGGTACCGCTTTCTTCGTCACATCGAAAGAAATCCCGTTTTACTTTTTATGATTCCTGCAGATAGTAAAGACCATGAGGAAGAATTTAAAATTTTGAAAAATGAATTAAAAGAATATAACCCTGAGTTGCTTGACAAAAAATTTCTCATTGCCATTAGCAAAAGCGATATGCTGGATGAAGAATTAAAAGAAGCGATTGAAAAAGAGTTGCCTCGAAATATTCCGCATATTTTTATTTCATCAATCACCCATAAAGGCCTTGTTGAATTGAAAGATATGTTGTGGAGCGAACTAACTGCCAGTGCTTAACCAAATACTTTTTAGGATCAATTACCTGATAAATGAGCCGTAAAATTTTATTTTTTATAAACCCTATTTCAGGAACAAAAAGCAAGTTGCACCTGGAAGAAAAGATCACCGGGAAGTGTGAAGAAAAGGGGGTTGCTTTCGAAATCCTTTTTACTTCAAAAGAAGGTGATTATGGTTTCTTGTACGAAAAAATTACCCGCGAAAATGTAACTGATATTGCCATAGCCGCCGGTGATGGCAGCTTAAGGCCTATTGTTTCCTCAGTCTTGAACCTGCCTGTTAATATTGGAATCATTCCTCTTGGTTCAGGCAACGGACTGGCAAGGACGGCGGGGATTCCCGGTTCAGTTGATAAAGCCATAGATGTAATTTTGGCAGGAAAATCCAGCCCTACGGATGCTTTCCTCATTAACGGTCAATTGAGCACACATGTTTGCGGGCTTGGTTTCGACGCTAAAGTGGCACACGATTTTTCTGAATCGGAGAACCGCGGACTAAATTCTTATACTAAAATTGCTCTGAAAAATTTCAGGAGTGCCAAAACTTATCCTTTCATAATTGAGTCGGATAAAAAGTCGTTTGAGGTAGAGGCCTTTTTAATAGCGATTGCCAACAGTAATCAATTTGGAAATAATTTTAAAGTTGCCCCGAAAGCCAGTATATGTGATGGCTTACTTGATATTGTGGTGGTAAAAAAATCAGGTAAAGCGCAGGCAGTTTTATCTTTTATCAAACAGGTTGTATCAGGCAAGACTAAAAGTGTGTATTCGAAGCATTTTAATAAAAATAACATTCTATATTTTCAAACGGATAAAATAAAAATAGAAAATCCCCGGTTTGCTCCTTTGCATATCGATGGCGATCCTGCAGAAAGTTTTAAAGAGTTTTCAATTCAAGTATTACCATCTGCTTACAAACTGATCCATCCTTAAAAACTGATAATTCTAACGTCATTTCCCGATTAAATACGTGTACCCGATATCAACCGTTGCAGCACCTGTATTATTTTTCCCGTTTGCGGTTCCCTTCTGGATATTTAAAAATCCATAGTTACCTCCGCCTTCGATCAAAATCCTGCTTCTGCCCGCCCCATATATTAATCCAACATTTCCTGAAACCCCAAAGTTGAAAGTGTTCAACTGATCTTTAATATTATTATTTGCATCAAAAGATTGAGGTCCCGGCGAGATTGGTTGCTGACCTTGCTGATCAAGATATATGACGCTCGAACCACTCGTTACCTGGTGAGCAGAAACCAAAAATCCCGCGAAAGGGCCGGCGTCTGCATAGATTTCTAAAGGCGTATTACGAGCTATTCTCCAGCTAAATTTTGCCAGAACCGGAACTAGCAGGTAATTGAGCTTTGCTTCGCTATTATAATTGGCATACAAATATTGAGGTGCTTGTCCCGCAGGAAACATAGCCGCCATTTCGGGAGGCGTTGTAAAAGCTTGCATTCCGTCTTTTTTCCCGCCTTGCGAAGAGTATTCAAGCATGGCTTCTATTGAAAATAGCGATGAAAAGTGATGTTCGCTGAAAATAGCCGCATCGGCACCAAATCTTGATTTATATCCGGTATTTAAAGGATTCTGTTGCGATCCACCGGCACTTAGATTCGGAATGCTGATTCCTCCCCTTGCACCTAAAGAGAAATTCTGAGCGCTTGTTATTTGAAACACAAAAAATGCGGTACCGAATAATAGAAGTGATTTTTTTTTCATTTTGGTTTAAATAATTAAAAAATGACGATTTCTTTTACCGCATTATTAGAAACTTTCTTCAAGGTAAAGCAGCTTTATCATTTTAAACCGAAACCTAATACAAATCATAAATTAACAGACTTCATAAAAGTTTCGGGATACCGTGTGCCTGCTGCGATATTTTTTGGAAAGATTTCTTCAATTTGTTTCAGTTCTTCATCTGTTAAATCAATATTTATTGCCTTAACATTTTCTTCCACATATTTTACCCTTTTCGTTCCCGGAATTGGAAAAATATGTTCGCCCTGAGCTAAAACCCACGCGAGCGCTAATTGCGCGGGTGTGCAATTTTTTTCTTTTGCAATCGAGTCAATTTTTTTGACAAGTTCAATATTCTTATCAAAATTCTCTCCTATAAAACGGGGAGAAAACCTACGGTAATCATTTTCTTCGAGGTCTTCAAATTTTTTGATCTGGCCTGTAAGAAATCCACGTCCAAGCGGGCTGTAGGCCACAAATGCAATTCCGAGTTGCTTACAAGTTGGGATGGTATCGTCTTCCGGATCGCGGCTCCACAGGCTGTATTCTGTTTGCAAAGCTGAAAGCGGGTAAGTTGCATGCGCTTTTCGAAGTGTTTCTGCATTCAATTCGCTTACACCAATTCCGCGGATTTTTCCTTCTTTCACCAAATCTGCCATGGCTCCGATGGTTTCTTCAATTGGCGTATCAGGATCTTTGCGATGTAAATAATACAGATCAATTACTTCCACATTCAATCTTTTCAAACTTCCCTCCACAGAACTTTTTACATATTCAGGTCTTCCGTTTACGCCCCGTTTTTTGGGGTTTTCAGGATCTCTTACAATTCCAAATTTGGTAGCAAGTGTAATTTCTTTCCTGAAGGGGGCGATCGCTTTGCCAACTAATTTTTCATTGGTGTAAGGCCCATACATATCGGCCGTATCGAAGAAAGTAATGCCCAGGTCGAAAGCTTTGTGAATCGCTTTTATAGATTCTTCATCATTTTTTTCGCCGTAAAATTCACTCATTCCCATGCAACCGAGACCGATCTCTGATGCCTTTAATCCCTGGCTTCCTAAAGATTTAATTTTCATTTTTTAAAATTGCTTGATAAAGATTTTTTTGCGCCTAAGAATAAATAAGGTAGTTCTTGTTTTAACTTTTGAAAATATGCAGCAAGAATCAAGCCTTTTAGTTTTTTGACGTTATTATCCGGGGATAGTAAACAAACAAAAAGTAAGATTTTTTATTTTGTATATAAATAGAAAAAGCCACCTGCGAGGGTGGCTTTGGGAAGGGATTCACGATTTAATTATTTAGTTATTTTTTTCACGATTTTTTGACTTGGTGATATTAATTCGAGGTAATAATTTCCGAAAGGAAGATTTGAAAGATTATCAACTCTTATGTTGTTATTTCCTTTATTAACCTGTTCTTGTTTTGATAAAAGTTGCTTGCCTTGTACATTGAAAATCTTTACAGTTATAACTTCTGTATTATCCCACTGCGTATTTATATTTATAAAATCTGAAAAAGGATTCGGGGCAACGGTAGTAAGGTTTTCTGGATTTTTTAATTTAACCGGAATCACATTTGACAAGTTTTGTTTACCATCAATATCTACCTGTTTCAACCGGTAATAAACCACGCTTCCTGTGAAAGAGCTAAGATCATCCATAGCAGAATAATTGTGCACCAAATTGGTTGTTCCATTTCCTGTAACTGTTTGAACATCACTAAATACGCTTCCATCATAACTTCTTTGAACAATAAATTTGCTACAATTAATTTCCATTGATGTGCTCCAATCTACTTCAACCTGGTTTGCCTGTAGCAGTTTAGCAGTGAAGTGGGTTAAAGTAACCGGTAACGGCCCTGCTTCAGGATTAATGATTGCGGTTCCATCATCTACAAATTTTACGTTTGCATCGGAAGTTGAAGTGATACGTGCAATGTTCATGATAGATGGAACAGGATTTCCATTTCCCGGATTATTTACTTTAACCTGGAACTGCACTTCATAAGTTTCATTTGAAGCAAGTGTACCGCCGGTTGAGCTTGTCGCACCTGTTCCGATTCTGAAAACAACCGATTTTATGCTTCCGTTTGACACATATTCAGCTTCATCATCTCCCGCCTGGTCAGATTTAGAACCGGCAGTTACTCCTGGTGAACTGATTACTGTTAACGAACCCGGCAGGTAAGTTACTGTAGAAGGCAGGGTGTCTGCAACAATTACATTATTAGCGTTACCAATTCCGTTGTTTCCACCTTTTAATGTATAGGTCAATATTTCGCCACTTTCTGCCAGGTTATTATTGTTGGCATCACTAACGGATTTGTCTAAAGTGATGGTCGGATCTTTCATTTTGATAGTAAAAGTGAATACACCCGGATAATATTGATCCTGTTCAGTTCCGAATTTCAGCGTTACGGAATTGTCATTTGGAGAAATTCCATAGCCGATTCCAACATTAAACATGTCAATATCGATACCCATTTGATTGGTATAATTTGGATTTTTGGTGGTTACATGGATTCCGTTGTCAGTTATAGTCCCGTTCCATGGATTGTCTGAAGGATTTGTAGAATTAGAAAATGTATGTCCGTTAATATCTAAAAAATCTCCGGTAAGATTAGCGTCTCCTTCCCATGCAACAACGCCCATTTTTGCATCGCCCGATGCCATAGTACCTGAAGGTACATCTAAACCCGTTAAAGTAACGGTACTGGTTGTCGAATTACCGCCGTTGTATACCTGTTGAAAGCCATCATAAACACGAACACTGTTATAAGGAAGATTTGAGTTTTCGTATACAACCACAATGCTCCACCCGCCATGGTTTCCTCCGCTACCGATAGATCCGGTGCTTAGCGGAACATTTCCTACTTCGTAAGTACCTGCACCGTTGTTTTTTACAAGGGCGGTAATGTCGGCATAAGCCTGGTATTCTGTATAGCCACTGGCACCGCTGATATCTGTTTTATCCACGCCTAACGCGGTAACATCCGAATAAGTGGCGGAAGTTCCTTTGCGGATCTTAATAGTTCTGTTTGCTGTCTTGCTAAGATCAAAATCTTTGTTTTTAATGCGTCCTCCCCAATATAAGCGAGCGAGTTTGATTACATTAGTTCCTGCAGGAAGAACTAAGTCAGCACTGGAAGAATTCATGGTAACACTCCCGTTGCCGCTGTTTCCGTCTATATCAACATACTCCATATCCTCGTTATCGTTTCCATATTTGCTATCCCCATCGCTACTATTATCGTTCATCTTTTTAGTATCTACTTTGCTATTCGAAATAATATTCATTAGCGTATTTCCTAAAATGGTTGAACCACCTTTAATATTATCCGAGTAAACAAGGCTGTAGCTCCGTGTTTGGGAATATGAGGAGAAAGAAATAAGTATAAGTGTAAAGACAAAAGCAGTCTTTAATGATTTCTTTTTTGAAGAAATAAAATGGGTAAAAAGTTGCATACTTGTAATTTTTCTGTGGTTTAATGATAAATGCCGGAGTTTATCATATCTTCTTGGAGAATATTCGTTTAGAGGCTGGCTTCTTGAAGGAACAAGGATCAGTTAAAAAGTTAAATAAATTTTGAAGGAATTGGGGATTGGTTTAATCAACCATAATAAACGCGAAAAAGTAAGCATTTGCTTTTCTAAAAGATAATTGGGGGAAAAATTAGGGAATTGGGGGTGTTCTCTGAGGATTGGAATAACAAAATTAGAAATTAGTTTGAATAATCAAAACTATTTTGGAAATATTTTTTTGGAAAAAATATGCCCCGTTGAGGCCTTATTGCTTAGAATGTCTTTAGGTTTTTAAATTGAATGTTTGCCGGGAAGCCTTTATTGCGGGAAACCATGAAGCTGTGAAAGCAATAATTAATGCTGTCAGGATGACGAGAACGAAATCTGTGACCTGCAGTTTTACCGGAAAATAATCAATGAGGAAGGAGGCTCCGGCCAGTTTAATCAGATGGTATTTCATCTGTAAAAAAGCAATAATCAATGCCAGCACAATTCCGGTTCCGGCTCCTACCACCGCCAGCAAAATGCCTTCGCTTAAGAATATTTTTTTGATCAATGACTGATCTGCTCCCATGGATAGCAAAACGCTGATGTCTTTTCTTTTTTCCAATACCAGCATGGTTAAAGCGCCTACCATATTGAAAGCTGCAATTATTAAAATTAACGTAAGCACAGCGTAAATGAACCATTTCTCTAATCGCATCGAATTGTAAAGACTCATATTTTGCTCATACTTGGTGAGCACTTTATACTGACCGCCCAGCGTTTTTTGAAGGGTCTTTACGAGTTCGGTTGTCTGTGCCGGATCTTTTAAAGAAATTTCCAGCGCACTGTATTCGTCCGGTTGGTATTTCATTTGTTGTCTCATAAAACCAATGTTGGTAATTACATATTTATTATCAAAATCCTGCTGAATAGCAAAGCTTCCGGAGGTAGAAGCATTTCCTTCACTTAAAGCGGCGAGTGGATTATTGGAATTGGTTTTTTTGGGGAGGAAAACAGTGATCGGGAACAGATTTCTGTCAGCTTGCACTCCAATTGCGCTTTCTATGCCTGCTCCTAAAATCAATTTTGGATTATCTACCGTTCCGGTATTAAAAGTACCATCATACATTTTTTGAGGAACACCTGAAACTCTATAATAGTTTGAATCTACCCCTTTTAATAGAACCACTGTTTGCTGTTGCTCATTTTGTAAAAGTGCTTTTTCTTCGATATTTAAAGAAGTGCCTTTAATGCCGGGAATACTGTGAATTTTTTTGAGTTGGTCAGCTGTAAGGGTAAATGTTTTCCCTTTTGCGGGAACCACTTTTACATCAGAATAAAAATTGGAGTATAATGACTTTACCAATCCTTCAAACCCGTTAAAAACGCTCAATACCAACACCTGGCACAAGGTAGAAAAGGCAATCACGCCGGCAGTTACCCATGCAATAATATTGATAGCATTAGTGCTTTTTTTTGCTTTGAAGTAACGCCATGCAAATTTGAAATGCAAGTTTTTTGTTGGTTTACTGGTTAAGAAGTTCGTTGGTTTAATAATGAAATTCAGGAATTTTTATCTTGTGAATTGCCAGGATTTTGATCCTGCTTCCTGATGTCATCTAACAACTTTTCAATTTTGAAAACATGGTCAAGTGTATCATCCAGGTAAAAAGTGAGCTGAGGAATGCTGCGCAACTGGTGCCTCATCCTTTTACCAAGTTCACCACGTATTTCACTGCTTAAATCTTTAAATTTTTCCAAAACTGTTTCCTGGTCTTTTACCTGGAAAAGACTTAAATATATTCTTGCTTCATAAAGATCCGGCGTTATTTTTACCGATGCGATAGATACCATTCCACCATTGATCATTGTCAATCCCATCTTTAAAAAGATCTCGTTTAATTCTTTGGCAATCTCATTAGCTACCTGTTTTTGTCTTTTACCTTCTGTCATGTTATATAGTTATCGTTCATTGTAAAATTAGTTACTTTGCTGCTATTTCAATTTAATTAAGCATCTCAATTGTTTTAATGAAGAGTTTACGGACAATTTTTCGTTACGCGGGACGGTATCCCAGATTAATTTTTACCTATTTCAGTTGCAATATTCTCTCCAATGTATTCGCAGTTGTTTCTTTGGGACTTTTGAGCCCGTTTTTGTTATTAATTTTCAAAAAACAAAATACGCTTGCCGTTGATTCTGCCAAAACAGGTTTCCTGGCTCACATCAACCCGATCAACTATTTTAAGATTTGGCTAAATCATACATTACAAACTCCAAACGGAGATATTAAAGGTCTGGCGGTCATCTGCATTTTAATCGTGACTTTCATCATTTTGAAAAATGTCTTTTTATACCTGGCCATTTATTTCTTAACACCTGTACGCAATCTGGTAGTAAATGATATGCGGAGAAAAATGTACAATAAAATCCTGGTGTTGCCAATTGGCTATTTTAACGAGCAAAAGAAAGGCGACATTATGAGCCGCCTGACCAATGATCTTACGGATGTGGAAAGTTCGGTTATCAATCTTCTTGAAACACTTTTCAGGGAACCGGTAACGATCCTTTTGTTCTTCATTTACATGGTGATTTTAAGCCCTCAACTCACTTTTTTTCTCCTCTTATTTTTACCACTTTCCGGGTTGATTATCGGAAGGATTGGCCGTACATTAAAAAAACAAAGCACAAAGGCACAGGAAAAACTGGGTGATATTCTTTCTACTATCGAGGAAACGCTGGGTGGCATCAGGGTGATTAAAGCTTTTAATGCTGAAAAGAAACAGTTCGACAAATTTGAAACCCAAAACGAGGAATTATTGACCATTAAAAACCGCGTGATCCGCAAGCGTGATATGGCTTCGCCGGTGAGTGAAGTGTTAGGAATTACGGCGGTGGTTTGCGTTTTATGGTATGGAGGAAGATTGGTATTGCGCAATTCGTTTCTTGATCCGGGAGATTTCCTCGCATACATTTTGATTTTTTCACAAATCATTCAGCCACTTAAAACTTTGTCGGCGGCATCGTATAATATAAAAAAAGGAGCGGCAAGTATCGACAGGATAGAACATTTGATTGCTGAAGACATTTCGATCAAAGAGATCGCCAATCCTGTTTTTTTAAAAGAATTCAGCAATAGCATTGAATTTAAAGATGTTACTTTTTCATACGGCGAAAAGGTAATATTGAATGATATCAACTTAAAAATTGAAAAGGGTAAAACCATTGCGCTCGTGGGTTCTTCGGGAGCTGGAAAAAGCACGCTTGTTGATTTAATACCACGTTTTCATGACACTGTAAAAGGAGAATTACTGATTGACGGAATCAACATTCAAAATTATTCTCTCAAATCTTTGCGTCATCAAATGGGGATTGTTACGCAGGAGCCGATCTTGTTTAATGATACCATTGCCAACAATATTGCACTTGGCATGGACGATGCTACTGAAGAACAAATTATCAATGCTGCCAAAATCGCTAACGCTCACAATTTCATTATGCTGAAAGAAAATGGCTATAATACCTCGATTGGTGAAAGAGGAAATAAATTGAGCGGCGGCGAAAAACAGCGGCTTACAATTGCCCGCGCAGTTCTGAAAAACCCGCCGATTTTACTATTGGATGAAGCTACTTCTTCCCTGGATACTGAAAGTGAAAAACTGGTGCAGGATGCAATTAATAATCTCATGCACAACAGGACGAGCGTGGTGATTGCGCACAGGTTAAGCACGATCAGGCACGCAGATGAAATTATTGTTTTGCAAAAAGGAAAGATCGTAGAGCGGGGTACGCACATGACTTTGATGGCGCTTGAAGGATTTTATCGGAAGTTGGTTAATATGCAGGCGGTGAAGTAGCGGGCAGCAAATCAACAAATAACCGCAATTTTTATTTTGCCGGAAAAACCTTTATACGAATAATTCAACAGCGATCTTATCAGCAAATAATTTGCCCTTATTCGTTAAAACGATGTTGTTTTCTTGTTGAATAAAATTGTCTTTCCCGA
This sequence comes from uncultured Chitinophagaceae bacterium, assembly GCA_963814075.1. Classification (GTDB taxonomy): domain Bacteria; phylum Bacteroidota; class Bacteroidia; order Chitinophagales; family Chitinophagaceae; genus Ginsengibacter. Next base: position 329,647 of record CAWFBO010000003.1, read on the forward strand.
TCTTATTTTCAAGCAATTTTTCAATCCTGGTTCTTTCCGAAGGCGAAAAGTTTTCTGCAATAAAGTCCAGGTCTATTCCCTCAATGGTTCGCAGAGACGTCATTACATATTCATTCAATTTTTGGGATAGGGAAAGTGCTTCTTTTTCAGATGGAATTTTATGTTGTTCCATAGATTTAATATAGAGCCCGTTGTTGGCAATATTCCAGCTTCTTTCATTTCCGTTAAAAGAATGTGCCGAAGGCCCGATCCCGATATATTTTTTCCCCTGCCAGTAACTGCTGTTATGCCTGCTTCTAAAGCCGGATTTTGCAAAATTGGAAATTTCATAATGTTCATAGCCGGCGTTGCGCATCATTTCCATTAAGATAAAAAACTGTCTTGCCTGCACTTCATCATTTATATTTTCTTTCTTCTTCAATCCGATCATTTTTTGAAGCGCGGTTTTGGGTTCTACCGTTAATGCATAAGATGAAATATGCGGCACATTTAAATCGACCACAGTTTGAATATTTTTTTTCCACTCTTCATCGGATAACCCGGGCGTTCCAAAAATTAAGTCGATGGAAAAATTTTCAAAACCGGCCTCCGTGGAAAGTTGAATCGAATTCAACGCTTGTTTAACGTTGTGAGCCCTGTTCATCCACTTTAGATCACGTTCAATAAATGATTGAATGCCGATGCTTAAACGATTGATACCGGAATTTTTCCAAATAAAAAGCTTTTCTGAATTAATGTCATCAGGGTTTGCTTCAAGTGTAATTTCCGCTTCAACAGTAACCTCGTAATTTTCTTTTATCGCAGAAATGATTGAAGAAATTTCGATGCCACTTAGAAGACTTGGCGTTCCGCCTCCAAAATAAATTGTTTCAATTGTTTCATCACCAGAAGATAGAATTGCCAGGTCTGACCCTTTATTTTTTTCAAGCGTTTCTCTTCTTAGTTCGATTTCTTTTATCAAAGAATCGATCATTTCTTTCCGGCTATTTTCTGAAGTTGAAAAATGAAAATTGCAATAATAGCAAGCCTGTTTGCAAAATGGAATATGTATATAAATACCTGCCAAAAGATTAATTTTATGTTTGCGATCGCGGGCGTTTCATAAATTCAATATAGCTTTGAGCGATCAAATGAAACCAGCCACTACCAAATATCTGAAGAGAATTTTACTGCTCTTTTTATCACTGCTTTTTTTGGATTCAACTACCGTTTTTTCTCAAAAAAGATATTCAGTGCAATATGACTTACAAGGCAAAGATACTTTGGATAATCTTCACCAGCTTGGATTGAAGACTGGTTTTGAAGATAAAGAAAGTGCGCAAAAATACATCGACAATTTGCCCAAAACTCTTTTGAGCAAAGGCTTTCCGGCTGCTTCAGTTGATTCGGTTTTTTATGATTCTGCCTTTGCTAAAATAAAACTGTATTTGGGTGAAAAATACAAGTGGGCAGAAATCTCTGTTGATAGTGTGGATGAAAATGTACTTGAAAAGATTGGATGGAATGAAAAGCAGTTTGAAAATAAAGTATTTGATTTTTCACAATTGAAATTGCAGGAACAAAAAATTCTTGAATATTACGAAAACAACGGTTATCCTTTTGCAGCGGTGTTTTTGCAAGACATCGAAATAAAAAATGATAAATTGAAGGCCGGGTTAAAAGTAAGTAAAGGGCCGCTTTATCATATTGACAGCATTCACGTATATGGGAAAGTGAAAATAAAAAACCTCTTTCTGCAGCATTATTTGGGCATTTTTAACGGCGATGTATATGACAACGGGAAGCTGCAAAAGATATCTAATCGCATTCAACAACTCGCGTTTGTGCAGGAACAGCAGTCCTGGGATGTAACGATGCTTGGAACAGGCGCTACGCTTAATTTATACTTGCAACCAAAACGCAGCAGCCAGATCAACGTGTTGGTCGGTTTTGTTCCTGCTAATACAATCACGGGAAAAGCACAACTTACAGCCGATGTTCATCTCGATTTGAAAAACAGTTTTGGTAGCGGTGAAAATATTTTATTGAATTGGCAACAACTTCAGCCACAATCGCCCAGGCTGAATTTGGGATATTCAGTTCCTTATATTTTCAAATCAAATTTTGGTTTTCATTTTTCATTTGACCTGTTGAAAAAAGATTCCTCGTATTTACAATTAAATGGAATCCTTGGGTTTCAATATCTTATTTCCGCCAACAAGACATTCGATATTTTTTACCAGGCCGAACAGGATTACCTTCTCGCAGGCGGAGTGGATACGAACCGCGTCATTTATACAAAAATGTTACCTCCGTACATTGATGTGAAATCGGGTAATGTAGGCATCGGTTATCATTTTGTAAATACAAACTACAACCTGAACCCCAGGAAAGGAAACGCGCTTGATGTTACGGTAACTGCGGGCATTAAGAAAACATCAAAAAATAATGATATTGTGAATCTCAAGGATCCGTCAAATTCTGGATTTGATTTTGCCTCACTATACGATTCGATCAAACCCAAAACCTATCGCTTTAAATTAGTAGGTTCAGCCGCACATTATTTCCCTTTAGGAAAAGCGTCTACGGTGAAAGCCGCTGCTAACATTGGCTGGATTGAAAGCCCTCAAAATTTTCAAAATGAATTATTTCGTATAGGCGGCTATGCACTACTGCGTGGGTTTGACGAAGAAAGCATCTATGCCAGCAAATACGCAGTTTTTACCGGCGAATACAGGTATTTGGTAGGAATTAATTCTTATTTTTTCGGCTTTTCTGATTTGGGATTTACACGTACGAAATTCAACACTACGGATTATTCCAATTCATTTATCAGTGGAGGAATCGGGCTCGAATTTGAAACTAAATTCGGCCTGTTAAATCTCAGTTATGCTGTGGGAAAAAGAAATGATGTAAAATTTGATATCAGAAATTCTTCTAAAATACATTTTGGATATATCAACTATTTTTGACAAAATGAAAAGTATCCTTTGTTTTGCTATTTGCGCTTGTTTGACTTTATGCGGCAAGGTATCATTCGCACAAAATCAAAATGATAGTTTATTGAACAAAGAAAGGGATACTACTCGCATGCCCGCGAATAAAAAACCAACTGTAACCAATAGGAACATAACGGATACAGTAAACGAAAGAAAAACAGGTATTTCTAATTTGGGCGATACCAATGCCTCTCAAAAGCTGGTTTTAGCAAAAGGAGAAGTTACACCAGCAGAAAAGACGGCTGACAGTTTAAAAAGCCACACAGACAGCTTACCTGATTCTGCTATAGGGGCTTCGGAATCTGCTTCTGAGATTGATAGTACCTTGCTGGCAAAGAATCCATACATCAATAGTAAAAGCAAGCCTGTTATCCTCCCTGAGCATGTGCATATTTCTTCCGGCAAAGAATTTTTGTTTTACGTATTATGTCTTGTGCTTTTAATTCTCGGGCTTTTCAGAACTTTCTTTAGCGGCTATTTCAAAAACCTTTTTCGTGTTTATTTTAATACTTCACTAAGACAAACCCAGTTATCTGACCAATTGCAACAAGCCACTCTTCCTTCACTCATATTGAATATTTTTTTTACGCTTACCGCGGGTATTTACATCTGGCTACTTTTTAATTTTTATCATCCGCCAAGATTATTCAACGGCAAAGCACTTTTGCCTTTCTGCATTCTTTCTATCGGCATAATTTATTTCCTTAAATTTTGTATCCTTAAATTTATGGGCTGGGTATCAGATGTACAGGAAAGTGCGAATGGATATATTTTTGCCATTTTTCTTGTCAATAAGATTACCGGCATTTTTTTAGTTCCCGTGATAATTTTATTGGCTTTTATCAACCGGCAATTGTTACCCGCAATTGTTGATATATCATTTATGATAATAGGTCTTCTTTTTTTATCCCGATATATAAAAAGTTATGGCGCTATTGAAAAAAAAATCCCGTTGAACCCTTTTCATTTCATCATTTATATCGCCGGTGCAGAAATAATTCCTCTCCTCATCCTTTATAAAGTGGCCATTGATTATTTAATATGAATTTTAGCGAATTATTAAAGTGCTGTTTTTAGTTGTCTTAATAAAAAGCCCTAACTTTGCCCTCATACTGCATGAATTCTAAAATGGATACAAAAACAGAACCTAAGGAACCCAAAACAGTTAAGGAAATTCAGAACATTCTCATTACCCAATCAAAACCGGAAAGCGATAAATCACCGTATTTTGAAATGGCGAGAAAGTTTGGTGTTAACCTGAGTTTTGCGAACCCTATTAGTGTGGAACCGGTTCCGTCAAAAGAATTCCGGAAACAAAAAATCGATATATCCGCACATACAGCGGTTATTTTTAACAGCCGCAACGCTATTGACCATTTTTTCAGAACATGCGATGAAATGAGGATTACAATATCGCAGGATGTAAAATATTTTTGCATTACAGAATCCGTGGCACTTTATCTCCAAAAATTTATTTTGTATAGGAAGCGTAAGGTTTTTTATAGTTGCGACGGCACTACCAAAAACCTTTTCGAGGTGATGGACAAATACAAAGACACCGAAAAATTCCTGTATCCATGCTCCCATTCTTTCGACAGTGAGATCACCACATGGCTTGAAGAAAATAACTGCGATTTTGCCATTCCTGTACTTTACGAAATCACATCAAATGATGTAAGAGCTGTGGTAGAAAAACATGAATACCAGATCATTTGTTTCTTCACTCCGCTTGGCGTAAAAAGCTTTACCGAAAATTGCCCTTCATTTAGACAAAACGGCACTATAATCGGCGCTTTTGGCGATAATACCCGCAAAGCCATTATTAATGCCGGATTCCGTCCGGATATTCTTGCTCCTGAACCGGAAGCTCCCAGCATGGTTTCCGCCCTGGAAAAATATTTGTCTGGTTTAAAAAAGAAATAATTCTATTTCCCTAAAATAAAAAATCTCCCTTCCAATTATAAGAAAGGGAGAAGTCTTTAATCAGGATAATTGCGAAGTATTTCTTATTTTATAAGTTTCCCAAAATGATGAACTGTGCGAACCAATTGAGATACATAGCTCATTTCGTTATCGTACCAACTTACGGTTTTCACTAATTGATTATCACCAACGGTTAATACTTTTGTTTGAGTAGCATCGAACAAAGAACCATAACGAATACCGATAATATCTGTACTTACAATTTCATCTTCATTATAGCCAAAGCTCTCGTTGGAAGCTGATTTCATTGCTGAATTTACTTCTTCAACAGTAACCTTTTTATTGAGAATAGTTGTAAGCTCTGTGATTGATCCTGTGATCACCGGAACCCTTTGTGCAACGCCATCCAGTTTGCCGTTCAATTCAGGCAAAACCAAACCAATTGCTTTGGCAGCGCCGGTACTGTTCGGAACGATATTGGCTGCTGCTGCCCTGGCCCTTCTTAAATCACCTTTTGCATGTGGCGCGTCCAAAGTATTTTGATCATTAGTGTAAGCATGAATAGTGGTCATAAAACCGGTTGCAATTCCGAAAGAGTCATTCAATACTTTAGCCATCGGTGCAAGACAGTTGGTAGTACATGACGCGCAGGAAATAATGGTTTCACTTCCATCTAAAATTTCATGGTTCACGTTAAATACCACTGTTTTTACGCCACCGGTTGCCGGAGCTGAAATAACTACTTTTTTCGCTCCTGCTGTAATGTGTGCCTGTGCCTTGTCTTTATCTGCAAAGAAACCTGTGCTTTCAATTACCACATCCACTTCATGTGATCCCCATGGAATTTGAGAAGGATCTCTTTGAGCATAAATTTTTATTTCTTCACCATTTACAATTATTGAATTATCGGTGTGTTTTACTTCTGCTTCGAACCTTCCCTGGGAACTATCGTATTTTAATAAATGTGCTAACTGTTTAGGACTTGTAAGATCATTGATGGCAACTACATCTATTCCTTCCATATTGTATATCTGCCTGAAAACAAGACGCCCGATTCTGCCAAAACCATTAATGGCAACTTTTACTGTGCTCATAATTTATTTTGTTTTTATTTTAAATTAAGGTTGCAAAATTAAGCTTTTGTAAAAGAAAATTGGAGGTTAAAAATTATTCTGATTTCTAATAACAGGAGGCGCTAACTTTGATTTTGATTTAAAGGATTTATATTTTTTTTGATAAAATCAAGAATTCCTGCCGCTTACATATTTATTCCCTTTTATGTAAAACCGGTAGGGAAGCAATGCATCTCCACCAGCGCTTTCAACTCCTATTCTTTTGCTGATACCGATGTTTTCTTTGGCTATTTTTTCGCCATCATCTGCCAAATAGATTTGTTTATCCAACAGAAATAAACCCGAGTGATGCTTAAAAATACCCAATGCTTTTCCCACATTTCCCGGCCCGCGCGTAAGTGTTTTGTCCGGTTTGCTTTTACCCGTCCTTTCTAACATTATTTCAATTCCCTGCAGCGGTTCAACGGCCCGGATAAGAACAGCATCAGGAATTTCTTTATCGTTGGTAACCACATTCAGCATTTGGTGCATGCCGTAACAAATGTAAATGTAAGCGGTGCCTGCGGCTGAATACATGTGTTCATTACGTGCGGTTCTCCTTCCTCCAAACGAATGAGAAGCTTTGTCTGTAAAGCCAACATAAGCTTCAGTTTCCACGATTCTTCCGGAAGTGATTTTTCCATCAAAATTCGTCACCACAATTTTCCCTAATAATTCTTCGGCAATTTTTACTACGTCTTTTCTTTGATAAAAAGATAACGGAACTTTTTTCATCGTTTAACTTTCTTGCTTTGCAAAGTAAAGCGCTTTCATTTTAATTTATTTTAAATGCTTAAGTTCGGTTAATTTTTTCCAAATTATTTGAAATGGTGTATTTGATCCCTTCTTTTTTATCAGAAAATGCGGTTGAAACAATCCCGGATTACGTCCTTGAGTGCTGTAAAAAATTGTCAGGTAATTTTTGCTGAAAATGAGCGTACGGCAAGGCGATTTTTAAAAGCGATGGACAAAGAAATTGTGATTGATGATTTTGAATGGCATACGATTCATAAGGCAGAAGAAGAGCAACTCGGCGTTTTTCGCCAAAAAATTAAAGAAGGAAAAAATATTGCCATCATTAGCGAAGCCGGTTGTCCGGGAATTGCTGATCCGGGACAAATTTTGGTTCATGAAGCGCAAAAATTAAATGCAGAAATAAAACCTCTCGTTGGTCCTAATTCAATTTTACTTGCTTTAATGGCAAGCGGGCTCAATGGGCAGAATTTTACTTTCAACGGATATTTGCCAATTGATAATGGAGAAAGAATCAAAAAAATAAAACAATTGGAAGAAGAATCGTTACAAAAAAAATGTACACAGATATTTATAGAAACGCCTTACAGAAATAATAAAATACTGGAAACCATTTTGCAACATGCCGACCTTTCAACCAGGCTTTGTGTTGCCTCAGAAATTACTTCTGCGAATGAATTTATTAAAACAAAAAGTGTAGCAGATTGGAAAAAAGAAAAGATCGATCTGCATAAAAAACCCGTGATTTTTTTATTGCAGGCGTAACCAGTTAACTAGTTTATTTGTTAATTGGTTAATCGGTCAGTTGACTTAATGGTAAACGAACTTTTATTGGATATTTTTATTTCGGTGGTACAGGTAAAATAACAAACTCACGAGCGAGTTCGCCAATTAATCTTTAAAAAGTTATTTGACCCGGCTGCAATATAGACGTTTTGTAGTAAACAAAGTTTTACAGAGAATTTCTATTTTACCCCAACCAATCAACAAATAAACCAATTAACTCTTTACCCCGGCATCCGGCTAATATATTTTTCCATTTGTTTTACCTGGTCAACTATCTGTGGGGTAGTAGGTTTTAGTTTTTTTACTTTTCTGAAATATTCTTTTGCTGCGCGAAATTCTCTTTTATTGATCATGATAGAACAAAGCTGCAAATAAGCGGCTGCTTCATTTTCTTTATCGGGAAGCCCGGCGCGAATTGCCTGGCGAATATAATTTTCAGATTCTCTCATGTTTCCTTTTTGCATCGCCAGCATTCCAAGTTGCAATTTGTTTGCGCCTTCTGCTTCTTTCATCGGCATGCCAAGGCTTAAGGCTTTTTTTCATATGTGCTTCCGCAGTATCAAAATCCTGGTTGGCCATTGCCAAGATTTCCTTTCAAAGTAAAATAAACGGAGCGAACAGGTTTTATCAGTAACCCCGGAAACCAGATGGAATCAATCACTTTTTGTGCGCCTTCCATATCTCCTTCCTCCATGTAACCTTGTATCAACCTCATGGGGCCAAAAAAAAAATGACCAATAATAAGGATAGCGGCAATAAGATAAAGCACAAAAGAAGGCCAGAAGCCGGCTTCGATATTCACTATAATTCCGAAAACCAAAAAGATAGCGCCGAGAAGAAGGCGATATTTGATAATAAAATTGAGAAATTTCATATTTATATTTTTGATACGAAAACCGTATCGTTGTAGTCCCGACAAGAATCGAACTTGTATCTAAAGTTTAGGAAACTTCTATTCTATCCATTGAACTACGGGACCGATTTAAAATCTTCAACGCCTAAAACTGCTTTTAAAGGTCGGCAAAATTAATGGAATTTTTTTTAAGGAAAATAGGATTGAAATTTGCGGCCAAACGAATTAAAAAAAACTATGGCTTTATTATTTGAACCTTTGAAGATCAGGAATGTTACTTTAAAAAACAGGATTGTGGTTTCACCGATGTGCCAGTATTCGAGCGTGGACGGATTTGCCAACAACTGGCATTTGGTGCATCTTGGTTCGCGCGCCGTTGGAGGCGCAGGGCTGGTTTTTACAGAGGCTACGGCGGTTTGCTGCAGAAGGAAGAATTACGCCCGATGATCTGGGTATATGGAAAAATGAACATATTATTTTCTTAAAAAAAATTACTGAGTTTTTAAAAGAAAATGGAGCAGTTGCGGGCATACAACTGGCACACGCCGGAAGAAAAGCAAGCCATCGAGTCCATGGAAAGGAAGAGCGCCGTTGACAGAAGATCAAGGCGCCTGGCAAACTGTAGCGCCCAGCCCTATTCCATTATAAAGAAAGCGATCCGCCACCAAAAGAAATGACTGTAGAGGAGATTAAAAAAGTTGTAAAAGATTTTGCAGATGCCGCGCAGAGGGCGATTCAGGCAGGATTTGAAGTATTCGAAATTCATGCTGCACATGGTTATCTTGATCAACGAATTCTTATCGCCTTTGAGTAATAACCGGAAGGATGAATATGGAGGCTCATTTGAAAACAGGATAAGATTGCTTGTAGAAATTGTGAATGCAAATAAGAGAAGTAATAGACCTGAAGCGCCCCTGTTTGTGCGAATTTCTGCTACCGATTGGGTAAAAGGCGGCTGGGATGAAAATGATTCTGTGAAACTTGCAAAAATTTTAAAAGAAATGAAGTGGATGTGATTGATTGTTCCAGTGGTGGCAATTCTCCTGAACAAAAAATTCCTGTTGGCCCGTTATACCAGGTTCCTTTTGCTGAAAAATTAAAAAAAGAAGCAGGAATATTAACAGCTGCCGTAGGTCTTATCACCACGGCGAAGGAAGGTGAGAAAATTTTAAAAGCACAAAAAGCAGATCTTATTGTAATGGCACGGCAGTTATTGCGGGAACCTTATTTTCCTTTACATGCCGCCAAAGAATTGGTGTTGATATCCCATGGCCGCCGCAATATGAAAGAGCTAAATTAAAATAAAACACCTTCCGGAGATTTTTGGAAGGTGTTTAAGAAAACTTAGATTCATTATGATGTTATTTGCTTGGTATCTTTTTTGTCCTTGTTTCGGCCAATAATGTAACCGCCGGCAGCGCCTACAACCGCACCAATTGCAGCGCCTGTTCCTTTGTGTTTTGAAATAATTGCTCCGCCTACTGCTCCGGTTGCGCCTCCGATTACGGCGCCTTGTGCAGCTTTACTCCAACCTTTTTTCTTTGTGGATTGAGTTGTGCTGGTTTGACTGGTTGTTGGCGGATGGCTGTTGCCGGTTTTGAAACATTTCCGGAGTTGACTCTCATGCTGTTTTGTGGCTTGGTGATTCATTTTGGATGATATCGATAAGTACTTGTTGCTTTTGCTGTATTTTCTTCTTGCAACTTTATCGAATCCGTTGTTGAATTATTGTTGTATGCACTTGAATCCGGCAACAACTGGATATCTCTTGTATTATCGTTGTTGTTTTTGCATGCCGAAAAAGCAAACAGGAACAAGATCGGTAAACTTATTTTTTTAATGATTTTCATAGTCTTAATTTTTAGAAGATGTTCTGATACTGATCTAGAGAAAATAGTGCCAAGATTGGTATATGTTTAAAAAAAATTCTCTAAATTTTGTTAAATAAGTTTGATTATTAATATGTTGTACATAATATATAGTTACTATATATATTAATCGACTATTCAGGTAGCCCTTTACGAATTTTTTAAATAGAGATCTTCGTGAAAAAAAATAGCATGAGCGGTACGGTTGTTTTAATCTTCAATCTTTAATCAATTGTGTATATGAAAAAGATCACTTTACTTTTTATCTTGCTTTTCTTTTTGTCATTTGCCTATCGCTCAAAAATATCCCGAGCAGTTATACAGATGGAAAATATGTAACGGTAAATGGCGCCAAATTATGGGTTGTTTTAGTTGGCCATGGAGATCCGTTAATTATTATTCCGGGCGGCCCTGGCGGAAGCCACATTGGTTACCGCGTATTTGATTCGTTGGCAAAAGACAACGAAATTGGTTTATTTTGACGCTTTTGGAAGAGGCAAAAGCGATACTGCCAAAGATGTAAAAGAATATTCATTTGCCAGGAGATATTGAAGATATTGAAGGATTGAGAAAAGCGCTTGGTTTTGAAAAATGGAATGTGCTCGGCCATTCTTATGGCGGCGTTGTGGCGCAAGGGTATGCGTTAAAATATCCGGAACATGTGAGTCATCTTATCCTGGCCAATACTTTTCACAGTTATATTATGTGGCAGGCGAATGATGACAACAGCAATCATGAAATTAAAACCAATTATCCTGAAGTGTGGGATTCATTAATGATCATTCGTGAAAAGGGCGCGGTATCAAGCGATCCGGCTCACCAGGAATTGTATTCAAAAGTTCCTTATGGATTTTTATATGCTTACAATCCAAACAATTTTATATCATCGTGGGCAAAAACCTTATCCAAATTCTTTTAATTCAAAATTATATTACCAGATGGTGGGGAAAGATGGGGATTTTATCGTGGGAAGTGATATTGGCAATTTTGATTACCGCAAGGAATTGAAAAATTTAAAAATGCCCGTTTTAATTTATGGCGGAAGGTATGATCGGGTAGCCGTGCCAGGATGATGGAAAAATATAAAGAATATTGCCCACAGGCAAAGTTTGTGATGTTTGAAAAATCCGGCCATAATCCACAGGTAGAAGAGCCTGAAAAATTATTTCCTTTGATAGAAAGCTTTTTGCATTGAGAAATTTGATTGTGCTTTTTTTAAGTAATTCCTTTTTCTAAAAAATAAATTTACCCTTTTCAGTAAATCAACAAATAAATCTAATTTTTATTTTTGAGCTTATTAAGGCTGGCACTTAAATTGTGTTAGTTTATGCAAATGAATTTTGCAAAAAATAAAAAAAAGGTATTATGGTAAAACAAGCAAATAAAAAGCAAAAAGTAATTTCAAAAAATTTAACTAAGCCCAAAAAAGAGGATAACCTGAATACTGGCATTTCAGAAGAAAACAGCAAGAAAGTGGCCAACTCCCTTAACGAGATATTGGCGGATGAATTTTTAATTTATACAAAAACATTAAACTTCCATTGGAACATTGAAGGCCGCGATTTTCATGCGCTTCATTTATTCTTAGACGATCAATACCACCAGTTACAAACATTATTGATTCTGTTGCAGAACGAATCAGAAAAGTAGGCCATTTTGCGATGGGAAGCATGAAGGAAATTTCTTGATACCACTTCCTTAAAAGAACATTCCGGGGGCGCTTCCGTTTCGGAAGAAATGCTGGCAGACCTGGTTTCAGACCATGATGCTATCATCAGGAAAACTAGAAAACTGATAGTTGATTTTGAAGAAAAATATGATGATGCCGGTAGCTCTGATTTCATCACCGGAATTATGAAAGAGCATGAAAAGATGGCGTGGATGCTTAGGGCAAGCGTGCCTAAAAAAGCAACAAAATAATTAACTCTTATTTACCCGGTATAGTAAACTAGCTTTTATTTGAGATTTTTATTTTGAATTTTTTATCTGAAATTTCTTGCATCCGGAAACAACTTTTCCTGCGTTGGCACTCTCACCTGCGGTCTGTTATTTTGATTATGAGAGGGTATGGACGATTCATCCGGGCGTGCCAGCGTTTGCACCTGTGGGTTTTCTTCATGGTAAGAAGGAGTGAGATGCCTTAGAAGTCTTGAAAGATCGTAACAGCGTTGTACAATTACATGAATTACTTCTCCTTCAATTTGCACTTTACCTTCTACCATGATCAGGCGTGATTGTAAAATTTCTTTTCTGAATTTTTCAAATAAGCTTGGCAAAAATTACAACGTTCGCAAATCCTGTTTCGTCTTCAATCGTCATAAAGCAGATTCCGGCCGCAGTGCCGGGCCTTTGCCTTACCAATACGAGGCCGGCAACTTTTACAAAAGCCTTGTCCTTCAATGTTTTCAACTGGCCTGTTGGAATAATATGAAGCAGATCCAGCTTTTCCCTTACAAAACTTACCGGATGTGCTTTTAAGGAAAGAGCCGTGGTGGCATAATCATGAACTACATGTTCTGAAGTAGTCATAACGGGAAGGGTTATACGCTCTTTTTCCGCATCCGGCGAAGGCTGGCCTTCAAATATTGCGTAAGGCCTGTCTTTAGTAGATATTTCCCAAAAGGCTTCCCGCCTGTCGAGACCGATTGACCTGAATGCGTCTGCATCAGCTAATTTTTCCAATGCAGCTTCTGACAATCCGGTATCGCGTAGTTCATTAATACTGCTATACAATTTTTTGCGGTTCTCTATTAAGTAAATTCATATCATCTTCGCGCAAACCTTTAACCTGCCTGAATCCCAACCGTAATGCACAATATTTTCCGGCCTTTTCTTCTAAAATGTTATCCCAATAAGAATAATTAATATCCACCGGCCTTACTTCCACACCATGTTTTCTTGCATCAATAATAATTTGTGCCGGCTGGTAAAAACCCATTGGCATACTATTGAGTAAAGCGCAGGCAAACACATCGGGGTAATAACATTTGAGCCATGAAGAAACATATACCAGCAACGCAAAACTTGCCGCATGGCTTTCAGGAAAACCATAGCTGCCAAAGCCCTCCAGTTGTTTAAATACACGTTGTGCATATTCCCGTGTATACCCGTTTTGCACCATGCCATTGATTAGTTTTTCTTCAAATTTGGAAACCAATCCTTTTGCTTTAAATGTGGCCATGCTTCGCCGCAATTCATCTGCTTCGGTCTGCCGTAAAACCTGCTGCTACAATGGCAATTTTCATGGCCTGCTCCTGGAATAAGGGAACGCCTAATGTTCGTCCTCAATATTCTCTTCCAGTTCTTTTGAAGGATATTCTACAGGCTCTTCCCCATTACGGCGTCGTAAATAGGGATGTACCATGTCGCCCTGTATTGGCCCGGGCCTTACAATAGCCACTTCAATTACGAGGTCATAAAAACATTTTGGTTTCAATCTTGGCAACATACTTTGTTGTGCCCGGCTTTCAATTTGAAAAACTCCAATCGTATCTGCATGGCAGATCATCTCATAAACAGCCGGATCATCCTGTGGAATATTCGCCAAGCGTCAAGTCAAGGCCATAATGTTTTTTGGCTTCATCAAATGCTTTACGAATGCAGGTGAGCATGCCGAGTGCAAGCACATCTATTTTCATAAAGCCCAGTGCATCAATATCATCCTTGTTCCACTCAATACAGGTGCGGTCTTCCATTCGCGCATTTAATATCGGGCACAGATCGCTAAGTTTGCCGCGTGTAATAACAAACCCTCCGGTATGCTGGCCAAGCTGGCGCGGAAAGCCCATAAATTCCCTGGTAAGTTGCAATACTTTCCGGAGATGTTTATCCGAAGGATCGAAGCCTTGTTCTGTTAAACGATGCCCTTCAAACCATTCATCGGTAAATTCCCAGATGGAAGCCGAAAGCCGGTTAATGGTATCTGTTGATAAGCCCATTGCTTTACCCACATCTCTTATCGCTCCTTTTTGATGTTGTTGGGTAACAGTAGCAACAATCGCCGCCCGCTCGCGGCCATATTTTTGATAGATATATTGGATCACTTCTTCCCGGCGTTCATGCTCAAAATCCACATCAATATCAGGAGGTTCATTGCGGGCAGAAGAAATAAAACGTTCAAACAACAAGTCGAATTTAGTAGGATCTACCGAAGTAATGCCAAGGCAATAACAAACCGTAGAATTGGCTGCGGAACCTCTTCCCTGGCAGAGTATTTTTTGTTGTTTCGCAAAGCGTACAATATCATATACCGTCAGAAAATAAGGGGCATAATTCATTTGCTCAATGAAAGCCAGTTCATGGTTGATCGCTTTTACGGTTTGCCCAGGAAGCGGCTCTCCAAAACGTTCTTTGGCACCTGCCCAGGCAAGTTGGGTTAATTCTTCCTGTGGCGTACGACCCGGGAGTAGTGATTTCTTCAGGATATTCATATTGCAATTCATCTAATGAAAACCGGCAGGCTTCTGCAATTTCCTGTGTTCGCATCATGGCATCAGGATACTTGCTGAAGAGCCTCGACATTTCATCTGCAGGTTTCAGGTATCTTTCGGCATTAGGATGCAGCCGGTACCCTGCATTATAGATAGTGCATTTTTCGCGGATGCAGGTTACTATATCCTGCAATTGGCGCCGCGCGGGTATATGATAGTGTACATCGTTGGTAGCTACCATCGGTATGTCGAACCTGGCAGAACACTGCGAGAGCCTGTATAAATATTTTCCATCATTGCCATTATAGCGGCGGGATGCCGCTATATACAAATTGTTTTCAAAAGCTTCGTGGTATTCCGCTAAAGTATTGGGAAAAGAAGCGTCAAAATCAAAGACACTATTTAACTCGGTTGGCGGAAGAATCACAAACTTTACATCTTTTGAACAGTCGTAAACATCTGCTTTATATAAATGGCATTCTCCTTTTTCTGCACGCCTGTTTCCTGTGGTAAGCAGGTTGCATATTTTCGAGTACGCTTTAACGTTAGTTGGGTAAGCTAAAAGACTAACGCCATCAGCCAGATCAAGGCGGCAGCCTACTATGATGCGGATATCGTTTTTTTTAGCCGCTGCATGTGCCCTCACGATTCCGGCAAGACTATTACGATCGGTTATCCCGATTTCGCTATATTCCAATACCGCCGCCTGCTCCACCATTTCTTCAGGATGTGAAGCGCCGCGTAAAAAACTGAAGTTGGTGGTTACCTGTAATTCTGTGTAAGTTCATAATAAAATCGTTTTACGCAAAAAATCCATGAATAAACCATTGGTAAGTCCTTTCAGCATCATAATGCCCCGACCTGAAAAGCCAGTAACGGCAGCCATTTTCATCTTCCACACAATAATAATCCCTGTGTTGCCCTTCCTGCAGCCACCATTCCTGCTCAATTCTTTCCGGACCGTCGGCCTTGATAACCTTGTGAAACGAACCTTTATAACGAAAGTTCATCGGCGGATAATCCGGCACAGGCGCAGTTACCTGTATGGCTACAGGCCGTGGTAATAATTGTAATGGCCTTGGTTTAGAGATATTCCACGCAGCCTCTGAAATTTTGTTGAGGGAGGAAGCCGGTTGAAAGGAACGTTCCGGCCAGTAATGCTCATTCGGCACATAGCGGTGAATTTTATCACCACCCATTTTCATTTCTATTCTATCAAGCAACTCCGATAAAGCTGCATCTTCCAAAACCCCAGAATGATCCCACAACTTTTCCTGCAAAGGAGGTAATGGTTCTACTTTTAATGCTTCCAGTGTGAACAACTCAATGCCCAAAGCGGGTTCTATGGTTCCGGTTTTTATTTCAAATAATTGAAGCAGGTGTTTACGATTGCAGGAGGGACGGTTGGTACTGATTTGCACCATTTCAATTTTTCCATCGATTCGAAATCCTTTGAACGAAGCAATGCGAAGGCCCTTTTCTTCTTTTTTTAAACGATTGCACAAAGCATCCATCAATTGTTGAAGGGCTATCTGAATCCCTGTTGCTGTTACAATCGGTTCCAGGCATGGAAGCCGTTCCTGGTAAGGAAGTATCGGCATTACCGGTTCTATCATTTCTTCTTCCGTTCCGAGCGCCTGATACAGGCGTTTTAAAAAATACTGCCCGAATCTTCTTTTTAAAGCAGTTTCAGGCATATTGATAAAGCTTTGTATTTTTCTGAGGCCGAGTTTTTCTAATCTTTCTGCTGTTTCCATTTCAATTCGCAAGGCAGCAGGAGGAAGATTGAGAAGTGCATCATGTTGCCTGCCCGCTTCGGTTACGGCCAGGTTATCTCCGTAATGGGCTACTGCCCACGCAGCGCCGGCTGTATCTGCCATAGCAATTTTTATTTTATAACCTGCCTTGTCAATTCTATTATGGATGTCTTCTATGTATGCTTTGTCGCCGCCCCATAAATGACTGCAACCAGTGGCATCAACTATAATCCCATCCGGAAGATCCAGGGCCACAAAAGGTGAATACCGTATCATCCATTTCGCAAAGCGGGTGAGTAATTTTTGCGGTAGTGTTGCATCATCTTCCACTGCAGCGAGTGAAGGGAAAATAGCTCTCGCATCAGCTACAGCCATTCCCTTATAAATGCCTTCTTTTTCTGCCGGGGCATTGAGAGCAGTTACTACCATTCGCCCATGATCGGGCGCAGTTAAAACAAACGGCTTGCCTTTTAGCGAAGGTTGCCGGCGGCAGTGCCAGTCCGTGGTAAGATAACGGAACCATATGGATACAAAACGCTTTCCCATCTCATCCCGTTTTTTTTCGTTGTTGTTGAGGAATTGCTGAAATAGCGGGAATGTGCCGGAAACTGCCCGCTGCATACTCAATGTTCCAGCTACCGGGTTTCCCGTTCCTTATTTTTAATAATGATACTTTCCAACGGGGAAAGCCCACGCCGGGTAAACCATCCGGTAATATACTGGGCAGCGGGGTTATTTTCCAGCGGCTAACGCAGGCAGTTGTATTGGTGTTACGTGGATTATGCCTGAGCACAAAGCCGGTAACCCCGCTTTGCTCTACCGCAAGTTGCAGCCTTCTTGAAGCGGTAAAACTTAATTCCCGGATTTCGCTCACTACAGCA
This sequence comes from uncultured Chitinophagaceae bacterium, assembly GCA_963814075.1. GTDB lineage: Bacteria > Bacteroidota > Bacteroidia > Chitinophagales > Chitinophagaceae > Ginsengibacter. The sequence continues at coordinate 346,988 of CAWFBO010000003.1, forward strand.
GCAAGGCCTTCGCATTTCAGCGCTTCTTCCATTGCCCATAAAATTTCTTTTTCTTTTTGCAGGCAAATGAAGATCACTCTTTCCGGAGGCACTCCAAATAATGACAACGCAGGGGGAAAAATAGTTCTGAAAGAAGTGATCCACAAACAAATGCCTCCTTTGTGCATCACGTGATGAAAGAATGCCTGAAACAAAACCACCTGTTGCTGCTGACTCTTCCGGCGCCATGCTGCAAAACTCATGCACAGCACTCACAGGAAATGTATGATTGGGGAAAGCCTCTTGGATAACGCCGAGGCCTGTAACTGTAGCTCCTATATCACGCATCTTTTCTCCACGTTCCCATGAAAGAATATCTTTTCTTAACTGCGAAATAATATCGGCTCTCGTTGCTGGCATTGTAAAAAGTTAATAGCTAATTTCAGCTCAAGTATTTAGCAAAATTACTAAACTATTTAGTAATATCGAAACTATTTAACAAAGGGCTACTTAAAAAAGAAAATAGAAAAAGGGGTTATTTGTAGGTTTACTATAAGGCAAGTGCGAGCAAAACCTGCCAGGCATCTTCAACTTTTCCTTCATCTAATAATTCGCTTGCATAAATATGTAATTCCCTTTCCATCTCAACAGGGTCTGTAGAAAAATATTGAAAGATATTTTGGAGTCTCTTGTCGTCAAACGCAGGATTAATTTCCGGCATTTCATGAATGTTGGCTAATTGTCCCAAATGATTTCCTGTAAGGATTTTACTGTTCTTGATGCTTCCAGGCAACTGATCAAAGCCGATTCCCAACTCAACATTCGGTTTTTCCACCTCAAACAAATTTTCCGGGCCGATGCTTTGCATACCAGTTTCCGCCGAGCCGGGCTACATGATGTAATTTTTGTTGATCTATTTCTCCGTTTTCATTCAAAATGTTTTCATCGATATGCATCATCAATACTTCGCAAATAATTAATTGTCCTGCACCACCTTCTGTTCCCAACGATTTTACTTCAAGTACTTTGCATTCCATCTGCACAGGGCTTTCCTTTACGCGTGGCGGTTTTATCAAGTGAGAAGGTTTTTTCGTAAAGCCGGCTTTTATAAATTCGTCTGTATCTTTCGGGTATTCGCAACTGCTTAAACTTACCTGTTGTACCATTTTGTAATCAACAATATTGATGGCTACTTCCGGCACTTCCAATACGTTTTCGAGCGTATGTTTAGTTGTATTATTTCTAATTCTTCTCACAGTTGAAAAAATAACAACCGGCGGATTGCCACTAAATAAATTGAAATAACTAAAAGGGCTCAGATTTACGTTCCCATTCTTATCAACCGTGGAGGCAAAACAAATGGGACGAGGCGCAATTGCATGTTTGAGGAAATTTTGAGATTCCCGGGAGCCGATTTCTTTTAGGTCGAATGATCTAAGCATAAGCTAACAGCGTGGCAAAAGCCCTATTTTTTCAAATCAAAAATTGAGAAATCACTTTCGTCCTTCACGATAGAATTTTTTAAAATCCCCAGCCCTTCCACTTCCAGTTCAATTTCATCACCTTCTTTCAACCATTGCTCTTTATAATTTGGATCGTTTAATTTTCCGGTTCCGTTCAGTTCAAGAAAACATCCTGTTCCCACAGTTCCGCTTCCGATGATGTCGCCTGGAAATAATTGAACACCATAACTGGCGCGTTCAATAATTTCGGAAAAGGTCCATTCCATATCTGCTAAATTCCCTTCGCTCACCTGAACGCCATTCACCCGGGCAGTCATTTTTAAATTGTAGGCATTGCCCGTGTGGCCTTTTTTTGGTTCAACCTTAAATTCTTCCAATTCATCAGGCGTTACCAACCACGGCCCTATTGCGGTCGCAAAGTCTTTTCCTTTGGCGGGGCCAAGGTTCAATTTCATTTCTTCCATTTGCAGGGCCCGCGCACTAAAATCATTCATGATCATAAAGCCACCGATGTATTCATCAGCTTCTTCCGCCTTTATATTTTTTCCTGGTTTGCAAATAACGATCGCCACTTCCAACTCAAAATCCAGTTTTTGCAAATGATCCGGCATGCAAACAATTTCGCCCGGCCCTGTGATGCCGTTATGATTTGAAAAATAAAAAACCGGAAACTGGTCAAACTCCGGGATCATTGGAGCGTTTCTGTTTCTTCTTGCGGTAGCCACGTGCTCTCTAAAAGCATAAGCATCACGAAAACTGGTAGGAGACGGAACCGGCGCCAATAATTCAGCCTCTTCGAGGGGAATTGCTTTATAGCGGTTTGTACCTTCAAGCAAAGCACGGTTAACAGAATAAGCAATAGGAAACGAATCTTCCCAATAATTCAGGAACATCGTGATGGAAACAGGCAGACTGGGAGTTTAAATTTTCCGTGTCGAAGAGGTATCCATTTACCAAAAGTGCCAATTGCGCACCGTCATCTCTTATGTAAGAAACTAATTTCATCAATCACAATTTTATAAAAGCTGCAAGTTAATTATTTAGAATGAAGCAAACGGATAGTCTGTATTAAGGAGCCCGACAGTTTATTTATCAATAATTTATTATTTTAAAAATTATCTTATATGGAATTTATGGCAGTGGTAATAACTTGGAATAATTTTCGCTTAATTTTGTGTGAGAAAATGAAAATGTATGAAGTTCGAAAAAATTCATAATAAAGGTCAGGCTCAACTTTTCAGGAATCAGTACCTCGAATATTTCACAAAAACACATCCGCTCGTTATTTGGGGTATGTATTTGCCTGTAATTATTTTATTACCCTATTATTCTTTACACACGCTTGGTTTTAACGGCCTTTCAACAGCTTTACTTTTTTCTGGAGGAATTTTTTTCTGGACCTTCTTTGAATATATTATGCATCGTTTTGTATTTCACTGGGCAAGCGATAATCCGCGTGTACAGAGGATAAGTTATGTTTTGCACGGCAATCATCATGAATTTCCGCGCGACAGGCAACGCCTGTTTATGCCTCCTGTTCCGAGTCTTATTCTTGCGTCGCTTATTTTTTTATTGATGTATGCAGCAATGGGAAATAATGTGTTTCCCTTCTTCCCGGGTTTTATGTTAGGTTACCTGATGTACGGGAGTATGCATTATGCCATTCATGCATGGAATCCGCCTTACAAATGGATGAAACCCATTTGGCGCAATCATCATTTACATCATTATAAAAGCGAGGAAAAAGGTTTTGGCGTTAGCTCTCATATCTGGGACAAAGTATTTGGAACTGCCTTTGATTTGAATAAAGAAAAAGAAAATAAAGAAGAGGTGCAAAAACTGATGTTTACGAGGAAAAGTTAAATTGAAGCAAAATAAATTTCTTAAGAAAAACTTCGTTTACTGGTAACCCATATTCTACCATTTTTCTTCTTCGGATTCGGAACGATTTCGCCGACTGAATTTTTTTCTACTTTCAATTTTTTGCAGTTGTCTTTCAATAATCAGATCAGCTAAAACACTCGCTGCATCTTCATTTGGCTTTTCATTTAAATAAAGCCTGATCTTTTTTTCATTTACATCAATACGATATAATAATTGTATCAGCGCGTGGAAATCTTTATTGATGAGCTCATTGATAAGTACAAGTAATTTTTCGCGTATTTCATTGAGAGAATTGGGTTGTAAAGAGTTGGTAACCTCAACAATTTTATCCGGAAGAGAAATGGATTTGTCTTTTTCCATATTGAATGATTGATAAGATGCAAGCAACTAATATTTTTCTAAAATTCCCAAACCAAATAAAGCAAAATCATATTTTACAGGATCGGTTTTATCAAATTTTCTTAGTTGTTCTGTAAGCTCTAAAGCTGCTATCCAATCTACCTGTTTTCTTTGTAATAAATTAAAACGTCTTGAAACTCTTGCTACGTGAACATCTACAGGACAAATTAGTTGTGCAGGCGTAATTTTTTTCCAGATTCCAAAATCTACACCTTTATTATCAGTGCGCACCATCCATCTTAAAAACATATTTAATCTCTTACAGCTTGAATTTTTTCCCGGAGAAGCTACATGCTTTTTGGTTCTTTCGGGCACGTCTTCCATCGAGAAAAAATAGTCATTAAAATGATTTAATGCAGTTTCAATTACATTTGAATTGCCCGATTCTTTGAGTGTTTTATTGTTGAAAAAAGCCAACTCAAGAGATTTATTTTTGGAATAATGGTGTTTAAAAAAAGAAACAAAATACAAAAGGTCAGTATCATTAAAAGTGCGATGGCAAAAGCCTTCCAGTTTCTTTAAATCTTCATCTGTGTGGTACAGACAGAAATCGTACGGTGCATTATCCATTAATTGAAAAAGCTGCGTTCCTTTATTGATGATGGTTTTGCGAATTCCCCAGGCAAACATAGCAGCAAAAAATCCGGCGATTTCGATATCTTGTTTTTTGGTAAAGAGATGTGGAAGGCAAACGGGATCATCTTGAATAAAAGAAATATTGTTGAACTCGTTTACTTTTTTATCGAGGAATTTTTTCAGGCCGGGTTGTATTTTTCTTCCTTCACTCATCTGTTTTTTTCTGTCGATCTTTTATCCAATCGCGTTATTCAAATCTTCAACCAGATCATCGGCATCTTCAATTCCCACACTCAATCTCATCAACGAATCTACCAGGCCATTTTTAATTCTTTCTTCGCGCGGGATACTCGCATGCGTCATTGAAGAAGGATGGCCAATCAGGCTTTCAACACCACCAAGGCTCTCGGCCAGGGCGAAAAGCTTGGTAGAAGAAAGTACTTTTTTTGCGGCCTCCACGCTGTCATCTTTTAAAGTAAAGCTCATCATGCCACCATAACCACGCATTTGTTTTTTCGCGATCTCGTGATTCGGATGATCCTCAAATCCGGCCCAATATACTTTATCAACTTTTGAATTATTTCTAAGCCAACGCGCAATTTTTTCTCCATTTTCGCAATGTCGCTGCATCCGAACATGCAACGTTTTTAAACCACGTAACATTAAAAAGCAATCCTGTGGTCCGGGAATAGCGCCACAACTGTTTTGGATAAATGCTAACTTATTTTTCAGTTCTTCATCATTCACAATCAATGCGCCAAGAACCGAATCGCTGTGACCGCCGATATATTTTGTGGCAGAATGCAAAACTATGTCAGCACCAAGATCCAAAGGATTTTGGAGGTACGGTGAAGCGAAAGTATTATCTACGCAAAGCAGTAGATTGTTTTTTTTCGCTATGTCAGCCACCGCCGCAACATCAGTGATGTTCATCATCGGGTTAGTAGGTGTTTCTGTCCAGATAAGTTTGGTTTTTTCATTAATCAATTTTGAAACCTCATCAGCATCCTGCATATTGATGAAATGAAATTTTACGCCATATTTCTCAAAGATTTTGGTGAACAACCGAAAGGTTCCGCCATACATATCGTTGGCAGCAATCACTTCATCGCCGGGATTCAACAATTTAATTACTGCGTCAGAAGCAGCAGAACCGCTGGCAAAACACAAACCATATTTTCCGTTTTCAACCGCGGCCAATGCATTTTCTAAAGCGGTACGTGTTGGGTTTTTTGTTCTCGCATATTCGTAGCCTTTGTGCACGCCGGGACTTTCCTGCACAAAAGTCGAAGTTTGGTAAATCGGTGTCATTATTGCGCCGGTAGCCGGATCGGGTTCTGCGCCCGCATGAATAAATTTCGTTTCCTGTTTCAAAATAAATTGTTTTAGAATTTTATAATTAAAGGAAATTAAAGTTTCCAGTAAACAAATAAATAATTAGAATTTTTATTTCGGATTCGGTTGAAAAGTGGCTCTAAAAATTATTGCGATTGCAAATATAAAGGGATTTATTCAGCCTTAAGTTCGCTCAATTTGGTAAAAGCAAACTCTTTTAATTCAGGAAAAAACTGCGTATAGTAGTCAGCAAACTGTTCGTATCTTTCTGTAAAGATGGTAAATGCAATTTCTGATTCATTTAAATAAGAAGCCCGGCGCACAAGGCCTCCGAAGCTTTTGCGAATTCCTTCTTTAAAACGATAACTATACAACCAGTTTTGAGATTGCATGTAAGGAAACATTTTTTGAAACGGTAGTGGAAAATAAGCAGCCTTTTTATTGAGTTGCCGATAGGTTGCCTCCGTAAAATTCTTAAGGCCGTTGTTTTTTAAAAACTGGGTTTCGTCAACGCGAGAAAATGGTCGTAGACAATATCTACAAATGGACCGGAATAAAGCCGGTAATCATACCTGAATAATTCTTTTGCTTTTTCGGTAATGGGGTGAAAATCAGTAAATTCATCGATCATTCGATGAAGGTGGATTCCCTTTTGAATAGCAACCGGGTAATCAAATTTTCTTTTGCCTTTCACAAAATCACTGATCATGTTTCCTGTTAAGAAATCTTCATCTCCAAATGATAAAAGGGCATGTGCAAGAAAATTCATTTGGTAAAATAACATTTTCCTAAATGAAAAGGAAACAATAAAAAAACTTAACAACAAATCGGCTCAATTGGCATATAATTTTCGGGCGTTACTATTATTAATCAAAAATTCAAATTGTTATGCAAGACGAAGAAAGAATAACTGACCCTTCAATGGGAAGTAATGAGCTGGGAAGTGAAATTCAAGAGGATTTTCCCGGTGTTTATGCAGGATCTGACACTCAGCTTGAAATAACCGCTCTTGGTGGCAAAAAGCATAAGCACAAAAAAGGAGTTGATGCCGGTAATGAGACTAATAAAGTAAACAAGGAAAATTCAGAAAGTCCTGAAGAGTCTGGCAAATAGTGCTGCTTCCCTGGTTTAAAAAGCAGACTGCGTCTGACTTTTTAAGAATAGTGTAGAATATAATACTCAACATTAAATAGTAGTTATGGGGACAGGTACGTCCAAAAAGGGAACAAAAGAAGCAAAGGCTAAAATTAAAACCGGCACTTCAAGAAATATGTCAACGGTTCCTGATACAAAGCCAAAAGGGCCTTCTTCAGGCAAAATGAAAGATAAAGTTCTTTTTATTACCGGAGCAGACAGCGGTATCGGAAAAGCTTGCGCACTTTTATTTGCAAAAGAAGGAGCAGATGTAGCTATCGTTTACCTGGATGAACATGAAGACGCAAAGGATACGAAAAAAAAAATTGAGGAGTATGGAAGAAAATGTTTGCTGATTCCCGGAGACTTAAGAAAAGAATCCTTTTGTAAAAAAGCAATTGAGAAAGCCGTAAAAGAATTTGGAAGAATTGATGTACTAGTCAATAATGCGGGAACACAAGTCGAAAGTGATTCACTCGAAAATATCACTACCGAAAATATGATCAAAACATTTGAGACAAATATTTTTTCAATGTTCTGGATCACAAAAGCAGCCCTGCCTCACATGAAAAAAGGGAGTGCAATAGTGAACACGACTTCGGTAACTGCCTATCATGGCCATCCGACTTTGATAGATTATTCAGCAACAAAGGGCGCGATCGTAACTTTTACAAGAAGCCTGAGCGATAATTTAGTATCGAAGGGAATCCGTGTAAACGCTGTTGCTCCTGGCCCTATTTGGACGCCTTTGATCACCGCTTCTTCTCCCGGTAAAAGATTATCGGAGCATGGAGCCGGAACGCCTATGCGACGTGGCGGACAACCCGCAGAAGTGGCGCCTTCTTATTTATTTTTGGCGTGCAATTCGGATTCTGGCTATATTTCGGGACAAGTGTTGCATCCGAATGGTGGAGAGGTAGTCAACGGATAAAAAATTATACAAAAGTTTTCATGGCAGGTGGTATGGGGGAACTGTTTGAGGAAAAAGTGATAAAGATTTTCCGAATCAATTCAGGTTTCTTTTATGTAAATTCGGGCTATGTTTTCAATTCACAAAAAAAAGGAATCAGGTTTTGATAAGATCATTTTAAAAAATGACGTTACCAATAATTACGCAGTTATTCTCCCGGAATGTGGCGCTATTCTTCACGAATTTACAGTTGAGCACAATGGTGAGAAGGTCAATGTGATCGATAGCTACGAGTCGATGGGCGAGTTTAAAAATCACCTGGAAGAAAAGGGATTTAAAGGTTGTAAACTTTCACCGTTTGTTTGCCGGCTCCATCAGGGCAAGTACAGGTTTGGAGAAAAAGAATATACCATCCAAAAATATTTCATGGGCAACCATGCCATTCATGGCTTGTTGTATGACAGGCCTTTTACCATTGTTGATGAAACTGCCAATGCAGCTGAAGCTTCTGTAACCATGAAATATGAATACAGGGCTGAAGATGCGGGATATCCTTTTAATTATGATTGTATTGTAACCTGGCAATTGGAAGCCGAAAACAAGCTGGCAGTAATCACGGAATGTATTAACAAGGACGAAGGCCTAATACCGATGCAGGATGGATGGCATCCTTACTTTACCTTAGGCGACACGATCAATGATCTTGATCTTGAATTCCAGTCTAAAAATATGGTTGAGTTCAACACTGAATTAATTCCTACCAAAAAATTAGTGGATTACAACCGGTTTTCAGGTATTGAAAAGCTGGGAGATCGGTTTTTGGATAATTGTTTCACTTTAGATACACAGGAATGCCAGCCTCTTTGTGTTTTAAGAAACCGAGAAAAAAAGATCGAAGTGCAGTTTTTCCCTGATGAATCTTATCCTTATTTACAAATATATACGCCACCACATCGTAAAAGTATTGCCATTGAAAATTTAAGCGGAGCCCCTGACGGATTTAACAATGAAATGGGTGTAGTTACGCTGGAGCCCGGGCAATCAGCGTTATTTAAAACTTCCTACAAAATTCTTCTTTTAGAAAAATTTAAATTGTAATGACAGGATCAGCAGCGGACGTAACGGCCGCTTTCAAAAAGAAATTTAATGAAGAACCCCGTCTTTATTATTCTCCCGGCAGGATAAATCTTATCGGCGAACATATAGATTACAACGATGGTTTTGTAATGCCCGGCGCTATTGACAAAGGAATTTTTTTCGCAATGGCTTTAAATAATTCAGAATACATAAATTGCTATTCTTTAGACTTTGATGAAGGTGTTTCGGTGGCTGTTTCCGAAGTTAAAAAAATGGACGGCTGGAAAAATTATGTTTTGGGCGTAGTAAAAGAGTTTCAAAAATTAAATCTTCCTTTAAAAGGGTTTAACTGCGTTTTTGGTGGCAATATCCCGATTGGTGGTGGCATGTCTTCGTCCGCTGCGCTTGAAGGCGGAATATCTTTTAGTCTGAATGAACTTTGCAATTTTCAGATGAGCCGCAAAGAACTGGCCTTGCTCGGGCAACGCGCTGAACATAACTTTCCGGGTGTGATGTGCGGCATTATGGATCAGTATGCCAGCATGATGGGCAGGGAACAAACCGTGCTTTTATTGGATTGCAGGAATGTAACTCATGAGGATATACCACTTCATATTGAAGGTTACGAAATTGTTTTGATCAATACTAAAGTCCATCATTCACTGGCAGGTTCCGAATACAACCAACGAAGAAAAGAATGTGAAAAAGGATTGGAAATTTTAAAAAAAGAAATAGAAATTCAATCGTTCAGAGATATAAAAAATCCGGCTGAATTACTTCCGTTTAAAAATAAAATGGGAGATAAGGTGTACAGGCGTTGCTTGTTTGTGGTTGAAGAAATCCTTCGGACACGAAAGGCTGCCGCTTTATTAAAAGAAAAGAATATCACGGGTTTTGGAAAATTAATGTTTAAAACGCATGAAGGTTTGAACGAACTTTATGAAGTGAGTTGTAAAGAGCTGGATTTTTTAGTGAATCAGGCAAAAGAGAATAAAGATGTAATCGGTGCAAGGCTTATGGGTGGCGGATTTGGTGGTTGCACGATTAATATTGTGAAACATGAAGGTGTTGAATCTTTTCTTATAAGAATTTTATCTGCGTATAAAAGAGAATTCGGACTTACTGCTGAAAATTATAAGGTGAAAGTGGTAGCAGGAACACATCGTATCTGAAAAATAATTTAAACCGATACCGTTCATGAAATTCAAAAATAAAACTGCGTTTATAACAGGTGCATCGCGGGGCATCGGAAAGGCAATTGCCATAAGGCTTGCAAACGAAGGTGCCAATATTGTGGTTGCTGCAAAATCAATAGAAGAAAACCCAAAACTGGGCGGAACTATTTTTACCGCCGCGAAAGAAATAGAAGAAGCAGGCGGAAAAGCATTAGCCGTCCGGTGCGATGTACGTTTTGAAGACCAAATAAAAAATGCGGTAGAAATGTCGGTTGAGACCTTTGGTGGAATTGACATTCTGATCAACAATGCTTCTGCTATATCACTGGCTCCTGTAGAAAAAACAGAACCAAAAGCATTTGACCTGATGCACGACATTAACGTGAGAGGAACTTTCTTCGTAAGCAAAGCGTGTATTCCCTTTCTGAAAAAAGGAACCAACGCGCACATCCTCAACTTATCGCCACCTCTTAATTTGGATAACAAATGGCTGACCAATCACCTTGCTTATACAATGAGTAAATATAACATGACAATGATTGCTTTGGGTTTATCAGGAGAATTAAAAAAATACAATATCGCTGCCAATTGTTTGTGGCCCAAAACAACTATTGCCACCGCCGCCGTTCGTAATTTACTGGGAGGAGAAACGTTGATTCAGATGAGCCGAACTCCTGAAATTATCGCTGACAGTGCTTTTTATATTCTGCGAAGGCCTTCTTCAGAATGTACCGGAAATACTTTTATTGATGAAGAAGTATTAGCCGAAGAAGGGATAGCCAATCTTGAAAAATATGCGGTTAAACCGGGCGCCAAACTTTACACGGATTTGTTTTTGTAGCCAGTAGTAAAGCAACAAATTTTATTGTTTTTTATTTTGCGACATGGCTTTACGACTGCGCATCTGCCTTCTCCAAAAACTGGCGCAGCACATATTGAAGAATACCTCCATGGCGGTAATATTCAATTTCAATTGAAGAATCAAGCCTGGCTATTGCATTAAATTTTATTTCCGTTCCATCTTCTTTTTTAGCAACGACCAGCATTTCCTGTAAAGGCTTTATGGCTCCGGCAATTCCTGTTATGGTAAAAGTTTCTTTACCGTTAAGGCCCAGGCTTTTGGCGTTTTCCCCTTTCTTAAATTGGAGCGGTAAAACGCCCATTCCTACTAAATTACTTCTGTGGATACGCTCATAACTTTCTGCAATTACCGCCTTTATCCCTAGCAAAAAAGTTCCTTTTGCTGCCCAGTCTCTTGATGAGCCGCTGCCATATTCTTTGCCTGCCAAAACAATTAAAGGAGTTTTATCTTCCTTATATTTAACTGCCGCATCATACACAGGCATTTCTTCTTCAGAAGGCAGGTAAGTGGTATATCCGCCTTCTTTAATTGCCAATTGATTTTTAATACGGACATTGGCAAAAGTGCCCCGAACCATGACTTCATCATTTCCGCGGCGCGAACCATAAGAATTAAAATTCTCTCTTTTCACTCCTTTGCTAATGAGATATTGGCCGGCGGCGGATTTCTCATTAAACTGGCCGGCCGGTGAAATATGGTCAGTAGTGATACTATCGCCCAATACCAATAAAGCCCTTGCATTGAAAATATCTTTGGTGTCTTCGGCATTATCGGGAAGATTGTAAAAGAAAGGCACTTCTTTTACATAAGTAGATTTCTTATCCCACGCATACAATTTTTCTTCTGGCACTTCCAGGTTTCTCCATATTTCATTTCCTTCAAAAATTTCTCCGTAGTTTTTTGAGAAATCTTTTGGCGAAAGTACTTTGCGACATGATCTCATTGATCTCATCATCGGTAGGCCAGATGTCTTTCAGGTAAACAGGCTGCTGATTGGAATCATAACTTATCGGCTCATTTATTAAATCAATATCCACGCGTCCGGCAATAGCATAAGCTACCACCAGCATTGGCGACATTAAGAAATTCATTTTTACCTGCGGATGAATCCTCGCTTCAAAATTCCTGTTGCCCGAAAGTACGGAAGCAACCACCAGGTCATGTTCTTCAACTGCTTTGGCAATGTATGGCGGGAGCGGCCCTGAATTGCCAATGCAGGAAGTGCATCCATAACCTACGAGATGAAAATCCAGCGATTCCAGATCTCCGGTTAGATCCGCTTTTTCAAGATAATCGGTTACAACTTTAGAGCCCGGGGCCAGGGAAGTTTTTACCCACGGTTTTTTCTCAAGCCCATGTTCGCCTTGCTTTTCGCGCTACCAAACCTGCGCCTATCATTACAAAAGGATTGGAAGTATTGGTGCAGGAAGTAATAGCGGCAATAGCTACGGCGCCATCAGAGATTTCAAATTTTTCTTCGCCCACTGTTATCCAGACTTTTTTTATTCCATTTTCCTCTTTTTCTTCAATATCCGTTTTGGGCGGCATAGGAGCCGGAGGGTCTACAGGCTGGCCACCGCCTTCTGCAAACCAGCGTGATATTTGCTTCAGGTGATTTTGCATTGTATTTTCTTCCATAATTCTGGTTCATCAAATCAATGAACTTGTTTTTAAAATTCCTTCAAAAGAATTTTATCCTGTGGGCGTTTGGGCCCGGCTACGGAAGGCTCAATAGAGGAAAGATCAAGCGTGATGGTATCGGTATAAGTAATTTTTTCTTTACCGGTTCGCCATAGCATATTAGCTTTGCAATAGTCTTCTACTAATTTTAGCTGCGCTTCAGAGCGATTGCTTTTTTGCATATACTCAATCGTCTTATGGTCAATCGGGAAATAGGTAATTGTACATCCAAATTCCGGCGACATATTTCCGATGGTGGCCCTGTCGGGTACAGAAAGGTTATCAAGCCCATCGCCAAATACTTCTACAAATTTTCCTACCACTCCGTATTTTCTTAAGGCTTCCGCAATGTTCAAAACAAGGTCGGTGGCGGTAGCGCCCAAGGGAAGTTTTCCTTTCAATTCCAAACCAATTACTTCGGGCATAATAAAATAAAGCGGCTGCCCTAAAATAGCGGCTTCAGCTTCAATGCCTCCAACGCCCCAGGCTACTACCCCTATTCCGTTTACCATCGGCGTATGGCTATCGGTTCCCACCAATGTATCAGGAAAAACTTCTCCATTTCTTTCTATCACCCCTTTTGAAAAATATTCAAGGTTTACCTGGTGGCAAATTCCCATTCCCGGAGGAACAACACTAAAATTATTAAAAGATTTTTGCGCCCATTTTAAAAATGAATATCGCTCCTTATTGCGCTTGTATTCTTCATCCATATTTTTTTGGTAAGAATATTCAGTTCCAAAATAATCTACCTGAACGGAATGGTCAATTACCAGGTCAACCGGAATTAACGGATTGATTTCTTCCGGGTTTTTTCCTTTCCTGGCAGCTTCCGCCCGAAGCGACGCAATATCCACTACGGCCGGAACGCCTGTAAAATCCTGCATTAAAACACGGGCAGGCTTAAAAGGAATGTCTTTATCAGAACCTTTGGGTTTCCAGTTTAAAAGGGTTTCTACATTCTCTTTCGTTACTGAAAAATCGTCAAAATTGCGCAAGGCATTTTCTAAAAGTATGCGAATAGAAAATGGTAATTTACTGATATTATGCCCCTGGTTTTCCAATTCGGTGAGGCTGTAATAGGTGAAGTTTCCTTCTTTGGTGTTCAGGAGTTTTTTAATGTTGTAAGGATCTTTTGCCATAATTAAAATCTTTTGTTCGATTATAATAATCTTTTTTTGAACTTGTTTTCAAGGTGTAGTAAACAAACTTTTTAGGCAGATTCTAAATTTAGAATTGCTCAATAACTATCTTGTCTTCCTTTGATCCCAGGGTCAAAAGGTCCTTGTGAATGTCTTCAACCATCGCGTCAGGACCGCAGATATAAAAGTATTGATTGAAATCATTGACTTTTCTCTTAAGATAAGACTGATCTATTTTTTCATTATCGTACTCATCTGTTTTTTCATCGGTGATGGTATTGATAAAATTATCGCCGAGCATGTGGTTGAATTCATCTTTCAAAATAATATCCTTCTCGGTTCGGTTGGAAAAAATGAGTTTGTTGTTGCCGATTTTGTGTTCATGATGCAGGTTTCTTAGAATCGCAATGAACGGTGTAACTCCCGCTCCGCCTGCAATAAATACGCCTTTCCCTTTGTAATGAATTGCGCCCCACACATCGTGAAGAATCAGTTCATCTCCCACTTTCAGTTTCCCTAATTCATTGGTAACACCATTATGATCATTATATATTTTGATAGTGAACTCCAGCGTATCCCAATCATTTAAGGAAGTAAAAGTGAAAGGCCTTCTTTCACTTTCCCAGCCGGGCCTGTTGATAACCACATCGGTGGCCTGCCCGGGCGTAAATTCATAAGTTCCGGGTTTAGTGAGCGTGAATCTTTTTACATTGTGCGTTACATTTTCAACCTTTAGAATCTTTACTTTATGTTCTTCTGTTGAATATTCTTCCATTTTATTTATTCTTGATTTATTTTTCTTTCTTTTCACTCACTGGAATGATAAACAAAGGAGTTTTACTGTGGCGTAAAACTTTTTCTGCCACGCTTCCCATCAGTATTTTGTCTAAACCTCTGCGGCTATGGCTTCCCAGTACAATCACGTCGGCTTTTATTTCATTGGCTGCTTCAATTATAGCATCGCCTGAGTCGCCATCTTTTACCAATGTTTTTATAGATGGATCGTGCAGGTGTTTTTTTGTCTTTTCAAGATATTCATGGGCAGCTTTTTCTAATTCTATCACTGTATTGGTTTGTACTACACCCATCGTGCTGAAAGTATCAAAGCCCATTATCGGCGAATAATCGAGCGAAGAATAATAGGTGTAATCCGCCACCACATGCAACAAAATAATTTCAGCATTCATTGATTTTGCCAATGAATATCCTGTTTCAGCAATTTTTTGTGCTGTAGGATTATAATCGATTGCAATTAATACTTTTTTCATTTTACTTATTTTTATTTTAAAAACAGTGTTTATTGAAGCAACGCTTTTGCTTTTGCTACCACATTCTCTACTGAAAAACCATATTCTTTCATTACTTCTTCACCCGGAGCTGATTCACCAAATTTTGTGATACCAAGAACATCGCCATCATCAGTAACAAACCGGCACCAACCTAATGGCGAACCGGCTTCTACGGCTAACCGTGCGCGTACTTTTTTAGGCAATACTTTTTCTTTGTATTCATTGCTTTGTTTTTCAAACAATTCCCAACTGGGGAAACTTACTACACGTGCCTTAATTGATTGTTCTTTAAGTTTTTCCTGCGCCTCCAAAATAAGATGCACTTCGCTTCCGGTTGCCATCAAAATTACCTGTGGTTCACCGTCACAATCTGATAAAATATAAGCGCCTTTATCAAGATTATCGGCTTTAGCATATTTATCCTGGTCGATTATCGGAACGTTTTGCCTTGTCAGAATTATGGCTACAGGTCCTCCTGTGTGTTCAATAGTTGTTCGCCAGGCTTGTACGGTCTCATTGGGGTCCGCAGGGCGAATAACGGTAAGGCCAGGAACAGAGCGCAATCCTATCAATTGCTCAACCGGTTGGTGAGTAGTTCCATCTTCACCCAAGCCTATGCTGTCGTGGGTATAAATTAAAACAGGTTTAATTTTCATGATCGCTGCAAGCCTTACCGGCGGCCGCATGTAATCAGAAAAAATCAGGAATGTGGCTCCATAAGGAATAAATCCGCTTGTAAGCGCCATTCCGTTTAAAACTGCTCCCATAGCATGCTCCCGAATTCCAAAATGAAAATTTCTGCCGCTATGATTTTCGTCTGTGAAAGATTCAAAAGCATTTAATTCTGTATCGGTAGAGGGCGAAAGGTCTGCCGAACCGCCGATCAATAACGGTAATTTAGCAGCCATAGCGTTCAGGGCTTTTCCTGAAGCCTTCCGGGTAGCAAGTCCTTTTGCATCGGGTTTAAATACCGGCAGGTCATCTTTCCAACCTTGCGGCAACTTTCCATCACTTAATAATTCATATTCCGCTGCTTCCGCCGCATACTTTTCTTTGTATTTGTTATAAAGCTCTTTCCAGTCGTCTTCTTTTTTAACGCCTGCATTTCCTTTCTTCCTGTAAAAATCAAGCACTTCATCAGAAACATCAAAACTTTTATCCGGATCAAATCCCAGGTTTTCTTTTACCAAACGGACTTCTTCTTTACCCAACGGTGAGCCGTGAGCAGCAGCCGTGTCTACTTTATTCGGGCTTCCAAAACCAATATGTGTTCGCACTTTTATTAAGGAAGGACGATGAGTGTCATTTTGTGCATTAATGATTGCAGCGTGAATGGCTTCGGTGTCGTTCCCGTCGGCAACAGATTGAACGTGCCATCCATATGCCTGGAAACGCTCAGTTACATCTTCATTAAAAGCGAGTGAGGTGTCACCTTCGATAGTGATCTTATTATCATCATATAAATAAATAAGATTGCCCAGTTTCAGATGTCCGGCAAGAGAAGCAGCTTCAGCACTTACGCCTTCCATAATATCACCATCACTGCAGATTGCGTAAATTTTATAATCAAACAAATCAAATCCGGGTTTGTTATAACGTGAAGCCAGGTACTGTTGTGCAATGGCCATTCCTACACCATTTGCAAATCCTTGTCCAAGCGGGCCTGTCGTCACTTCTATGCCGGGCAATAAACCATATTCAGGATGGCCGGCAGTTTTGCTGTGCAACTGACGAAAATTTTTCAAATCGTCAAGGCTTACATCATATCCTGTGAGGTATAAATAGCTATACTGCAACATACATGCGTGTCCGGCAGATAAAATAAAACGGTCACGATTGGGCCACAACGGATCATTTGGATTATAATTCATCACTTTTGTCCACAGTACATCACCTACAGGCGCGAGCCCCATTGGGGTGCCGGGGTGGCCGGAATTGGCTTTTTGCACCGCATCCGCAGATAGCACGCGCACTGTATTAATTCCTCTTTGTTCGATTGATTCCATTGTTTTTTTTGTTTAAGATTTGGTTATAGTTTTTGTCGCAAAGTATATGCCGTTAAAAAAATAGGTTTTTCAACAAAAGTAACAAGAAAGAAAGTTCTGATGAAAATTACCTGTGTGTAAAGCCGTTGTAATTTTTAATTTTCTTTTATTTATTAAAAGGTTATTATTTAGAAAGGAGTTTTGGAGACGAGGAGGTGCAGTAAAGCAATAAATAAAGCAGATTCTTATTTACCGTATTGAAGTGTTTTTTGAAAAGCAAATCTAAAGCTCTGTCACTCTGCTGGCCTGTAGGAAAAGACGGCTTGGGAGGAAGGAAATGGTCTGAGTTACAAATATCAGGAAAGCACCTCTTTTTAATTTTTTACTCTCATAAGAATAGGGGGAAACACGGCTTGGGAGGAACACTATTTTATCAGTTACAATTTGTTTAAAATTTCATCGCAATTATCAAAGTAATCTTTCACTAAATACAGTTTTAATTTATTTGATATTTTTATAGTAATACCATCCTTTTTTTCCTTGCCATACCATTCAAAAATTGATTTATTTACAATAACTTCTGAGAGTGGTAGAAAATAGTTTTGGGATTTTAACCATAAAATCGGAAAGCTATTGACGATAATATTGTTGTTTTGAAAGTTTATTTCTCTGATAGTTCGATTCCATCTTTTCATCATTAATAATGTTATACATATGAAAAATACAAAGATTACAATTGAGATAGGCAAAACTATAATGAGAAAAAAAATTCTCCTCTCTTGGTTACTCAATAAAAATCTTAAAAATGTAATGGACCCAAATAAAGGAAAAACCCAAAAAAGTATTTGAAGGACATTGTTCTTAACAAATCTATTTCTTTTCAATCCACTATCATTCACTATGTACATAACTTATTTTTTGTTTGAAGGTGCAATCATCCATATAATCTCTCCTTGTTAGGATCTCTACTCCGGGTCTTTCCGTAGCAGCAGGACTGGACCGTGTATGATAAAAACAAACTTAAAATATAAATTTAATATGGGTAAAACGTGGCGGGAGAATAACTGCAGCAAACCAACAAATAAAGCCAATTCTTATCTAACAATTAAATCAGGCACTACTAATTGGTTGCCGGTATAAACGGTGAGTTTTATCGTATTGGTAGTATTGGGTACTTCGTAGGGAATGTCTAAAATGCATTTGGCGCCAACTATTGTGCTGTTGATATGTATTTCACTTCCGGGAGTGATATCTACAGGTGGAATTCCATTAGCATCCCAGTTATTTACATTAGACCAATTGCCATTACCTGTGAAAGTGTAAATCACCGGCAAGTTTAAATTTCTATGCGGTGTGGTTGTTTGAGTGGCCGCCGTTTTAGTTGTATTTTTTAAGTCATGCTTATTTTTTGTTGCCTGGCAAAAAGCCGATTGCCCAAGAAATAAGGCCATTATTAAAAAAAAACTTTTCATATTGTGATCGCTTTAAGGCAATGAAATTAAAAACTATCTTTTAATAATCAAAATAAGCCTTAGGCTTCACTTTTTCCATGACAGTGCTTGTATTTCTTTCCACTTCCGCACGGGCACGGATCATTTCGTCCTACTTTAGGTCCTACCCTTACAGGTTCCTGTTTCACATTTTCTGAAGGATCGATGTAGTCATTTTCCTGCGAAATATATTCCGGCCCTGCTCCTGCACCTGCAAATTCTGCTTTGCGCTGACGCATTTTACTCATGTCAGTCCTTCTTCTTCTTTCTTCTGTGATCCCGGATTCATGGTTTTGTTCCGCCGGGATATGACAATGAGCAAGGAAGCTCACGATATCTTTATTTACCTGGTCGTCCATCTGTTTGAATGCGTTAAAGGCTTCAATCTTATAAATTACCAGGGGGTCTTTTTGTTCATATCCTGCGGTTTGTACACTTTGTCTCAGATCGTCCATAGCACGCAGATGTTCTTTCCATGCATCATCAATAAGGGCGAGTGTAATATTGCGTTCTAACGCATTGGTAAGTTCCGAACCGTTTGTTTCAATCGTTTTATCAAGATTGGCGATCGCCTGCATTGCTTTTTTACCGTCAGTAAATGGAACGGCTACATTTATAATATGTGCCCCTTGTTCTTTACGAATATTTTTGAGAACGGGAAGCGTTTGGTCATTCATTGCCTTATTCTTCGCATTGTAGTGATCTTTTGCTTCGTAATATAATTTGTTGGCTAAGACACCCATGTCTTCTTTTTCAAGTTCTTCCTGGGTGATGGTCGTATCAATTCCGAAATTCATGATCACTGCAAGTTTGAATTCTTCATGATCATTGATTTCTTTGACTGAAATGATGATTCCTTCAGCGACTGAATAGAATGCATTATCAAGATCCAGGGCCAGCCTTTCTCCAAACAAGGCGTGATTGCTTTTTCCATAAATAACGGTACGCTGCTTGTTCATTACATCATCATATTCAAGCAACCTTTTCCTGATACCAAAGTTGTTTTCCTCCACTTTCTTTTGGGCGCGTTCGATGCTGTTGGAAATCATTTTGTGTTGAATCACTTCACCTTCTTTATAACCCATTCTATCCATTAAGGCAGCAATCTTTTCGCTACCGAACATACGCATCAGGTCATCTTCCAGTGAAACGAAAAATTTGGAAGATCCCGGATCGCCCTGCCTTCCTGCACGACCACGTAACTGCCTGTCCACACGGCGGCTTTCATGCCTTTCTGTACCAAGGATAGCCAAACCACCAGCTTCTTTTACGCCGGCGCCAAGTTTAATATCTGTACCACGACCAGCCATATTGGTGGCAATAGTAACTGCTCCTGCCAAACCAGCTTCGGCAACAACCTGTGCTTCTTTAGCGTGTTGTTTCGCGTTCAAAACATTATGGGTAATTCCTTTTTGCTTCATCATTCTGCTGAGTAATTCACTTACTTCAACAGAGGTGGTTCCGACAAGAATAGGCCTTCCCGCATCAGTCATTTTTTCTACTTCATCTATAACGGCTTTATATTTTTCCCGTTTGGTTTTGAATACAAGATCCTGCGCGTCATCTCTTATCACCGGTACATTGGTAGGAATGGAAACTACATCCAGTTTGTAAATATCCCAGAATTCCGCCGCTTCAGTTTCTGCAGTACCGGTCATGCCTGCCAGCTTATGGTACATCCTGAAATAATTCTGCAACGTAATGGTAGCATAGGTTTGGGTGGCGCTTTCGATCTTCACATTTTCTTTGGCTTCAATTGCCTGGTGCAAGCCATCTGAATAGCGACGGCCTTCCATAATACGGCCCGTTTGTTCATCTACAATTTTTACCTGCCCTTCGATCACCACATATTCCACATCATTTTCAAAAAGAGTATAGGCTTTCAACAATTGTTGAACGGTATGAATCCTTTCAGCTTTTACGGAATAATCGTTCAGCAGCGTTTCTTTCTTTTCAAGTTTTTCTTCCGGTGAGGCATCGCTTTTTTCGATGTCAGCAAGCTTTACACCAATATCAGGCAGAATAAAGAATTCAGGATCTTCGCCTGATTTTGTAATTAGTGAAATTCCCTTATCAGTTAATTGAACCTGGTTATTTTTTTCGTCAATAACGAAAAATAATTCCTCATCAACAATGTGCATGTTTTTTTCCTGGTCTGAGAGGTAATAGTTTTCAGCTTTTTGAAGTTTTACCTTCATGCCCGGCTCACTCAGGTATTTGATCAGTGCATTGTTTTTAGGAAGCCCGCGATGCGCACGGAATAAGGCAAGTCCTCCGTCTTTGGGATCATCATTGCCTTCGGCAATTTTTTTCTTCGCTTCCATCAGGAAATTGCTGGTTACTTTTCTTTGAGCTTCCACTATTTTTTCGATGCGGGGTTTCAACTGATCGTATTCCTGCTGATCGCCGCGTGGAATCGGGCCTGAAATAATCAACGGTGTTCTCGCATCATCGATCAATACACTATCCACCTCATCCACCATGGCAAAGTGATGTTTGCCTTGCACCATTTCTTCAGGGTTATGCACCATGTTATCACGCAGGTAATCAAAACCAAATTCATTATTGGTTCCATAAACTACATCACTCGCATAGGCTTTTCTTCTTTCTTCGCTATTGGGCTGGTGTTTATCGATACAATCAACTGTAAGTCCAAGCCATTCCAATAATAGTTCCGTTCCATTCACTGTCACGTCGGGCAAGATAATCGTTCACCGTTACAATATGAACACCCAATCCAGCAAGGGCATTAAGATAAGCCGGCAAAACAGAAACCAGCGTTTTACCTTCACCTGTTGCCATTTCTGCAATTTTACCCTGGTGCAATACGATACCGCCAATCAATTGAACATCGTAGGGAACCATATTCCACACAATCTCGTTTCCGCCGGCAGTCCAGGTGTTTTTATAAATTGCTTTTTCGCCTTCAATCCTGATATAGTTTTTGGTTGCCGCAAAAGTTTTATCAAGTTCTGTTGCTGTTGATTCGAGTTCATGATTGTCTTTAAATCTGCTTGCAGTTTCTTTAACTACTGCAAAAGCTTCCGGGAGAATTTCAAGAAGAATTTCTTCCAGTTTTTTATCGCGGTCTTTGCGCATATCATCTATACTGCCGATATATAGCATCACTGCCCGCAATATCTGCGGAGTCTAATTTTTCTGCTTCCGCTTTCTGAGATTCTATCTGATCGTCAATTTCTTTTACATATTCTTTAATTTTCCCGCGAAACTCAAGCGTTTTAGCACGTAATTCATCGTTGGATAAAGATTGAAATTGTTCAAAAAATGCGTTAATCTTTTCAACCAAAGGCCTTATTGCCTTTACATCTTTTTCACTTTTATTGCCACCAAATAATAATGAGAGTAGCCCAGCCATATATGTATAAATTGTTTATTTAAAAAAGGTAAATACTCTATGTCAATTTTAGTGCAGCAAATGTTTCAAAGCCAAAATGACAGCTTGCAAAGTTACTAAATTGTGCCTTTTATTTTGGGTGACCCGATATTTATCATTATTCTAACTTGATGAATATTCCTTCAGCAGTTTCTTTATTCTGTAAATTTTCAAAAAATATCCTTCACCTTCGGTGTCTCTTCCGGTATTTAGTGAAAAACGATATCCATGAACTGGGCAAACAATATTCTCATTTTTATCAAGAAATCCTTCTGAAAGATCGCTGCCGGCGTGGGGGCATTTGGAGAACAGGCTCTTAAACCTTGCCGGTTCTGGAAGGCAAATCGATTTTTCTGCAATCTCAATGTTATAATGTTATTCTCTCAAAAGAAATCTCATCGATATTACCAGCAATTTTTATCCAGTGTTTCTTTTTGATCCATCAGTAAAAAAATTCTGCTTTGTAAGGATATTTGCTTTGATATAATTCTCTAACCTGGTTTAAAACTACTTGGCGCAATTCCTTGATGTTGGTTTTTTCGGTGGCAGAAATAAAGACGCAATGGCCATTCGTCTGTGTTACCCATCTTTCTTTTAATTCTGCTAATAATTGTTCCTTTACTTCTTCCGGAAGCCATTGATCAAAAGTGTTTTTTTCGTATTGGTCCATTTTGTTAAACACAATAATGATTGGCTTGTCATAGCTCTTTAATTCCTGCAAGGTTTTATTTACCACCGAAATTTGTTCTTCATATTTAGGATGGGAAATGTCAACAACATGCAATAAAACATCTGCTTCGCGCACTTCATCCAACGTACTTTTAAAACTTTCAATGAGATGATGGGGAAGTTTGCGTATAAACCCTACCGTATCACTCAGAAGAAAAGGCGTGTGGCCTAAAACTACTTTGCGTGTCGTGGTATCGAGCGTGGCAAATAATTTATTTTCGGCAAATACATCACTTTTGCTCAGTACGTTCATAATGGTTGATTTACCAACATTGGTATAACCAACCAGGGCTACCCTGATAAATTCTCCACGATCTTTTCTTTGGGTAAAAGATTGTTTGTCTATTTCTGCCAGGCGTTTCCGTAACAGGCTTATTTTATCTTTTACAATACGGCGGTCAGTTTCTATTTCTGTTTCACCCGGGCCGCGACTTCCAATTCCTGCCCCTTGCCTTTCAAGGTGTTTCCACATTCCTTTCAGTCGTGGCAAAATGTATTGGTATTGAGCCAGTTCTACCTGCACTTTTGCTTGTGCCGTTTGGGCACGTGAAGCAAAAATGTCGAGGATAAGATCACTTCTGTCAATAGTGGTAATATTTAGTTCTTTTTCAATATTAGATATTTGAGAGCCCGTAAGCTCATCGTCAAATATCACCAAATCCACTTGTTTTCCGGAAGTGAAATTTTTGATTTCCTGTAGTTTCCCTTTGCCTACAAAAGTGCGGCTGTCAGGATGATTGAGTTTTTGTATGAAAGTCTTAATAGTAACGCCTCCTGCGGTTTCTGCCAGAAATTGTAATTCTTCAAGGTATTCCTTTACTTCACGTTCCTGTTGCCCGTTTTGAATAACCGCTACAAGAACCACAATGATGGAATTATTATAATTTATTTTTTTTTCTACCAAAAGAAAATATTTAGAGGGCAAAAATAATTCATCGGTCTCTTTAAAAAGATGAATTAAAACCAATGCACCGATTATATCGCAATAAAATAAAAATGCTGCTTTTTTGTTGGTCTACTGCAAAAAAGCGAATTCTTCAGGTGAATGAACATTCATTATAATCCGCTTAAGGTGATCCCGATTTGGTATAATTTAAGATTGGGGCCCGCTCCGTCTTTTAATAACCTATTTAGCTGGTAGGATCCAAAGAGGGAAATAATTCCGTATCCAAATCTTGCAGTTGCCATAAAATCGGTAGAATTAAAAAAACGCTTACTGTTTTCTTTTACAAGATAACCGTTAAGTGTGGTGCCTGCGGCATTTTGCAAAGTTTTGGCTTTGTTGTGAACATTTACCAGTGTCCCTACTTTTAACCCTACAGCTGCTTTGAAACTTTTATTGGGGTTATTTGGTTTTGATGTAAAACGAAACTCCAAAGGAATTTGAAGATAGCTGGTGGCCAATTTATATTTTTTGAAGTGGTTGGCAGAATCTTCAGCAATAAAAGGCAGCAAACCCGGCGCCGCTTTTACATCCACTTCCATTTTTTTAAAATAAATATTACTTGTGCTGATTCCTACCCCGATTCCCAAACTTATTTTAGGAGAATTTTTAAATGGTTTATTCAGCATTATATATGCACTAAAACCTCTTGACAAACCCTGTTGATGACTGCTGATGCTATCAGGCGTGCCGGCCCAATGATCCGACGAAAGCTGTAGCATGAAATGATCTCCTGAACTATTGGTAAAATTCACCTTATTGTTATTTGTAGCGGATGGCGTGGTTTCCTGCGAAAACGCCATTGAAAAAAACAAACAACTGGTTACTACAAAAACAATTTTTTTCATACACATAGTTAAGTTGGCAAATGTATTTGTTACATGGTTAAAGAAAGGTTAAATACAAATATGTATTCATCTGCAATAGTATTAAATTTGCAGCCAATTATGGCAGAATCAAATATAAATATCAACGTCCAGCTCGACGCTGAAAAAGTTCCGCAAAAGATTAAATGGAGTGCATCTGAAAGCACAGCCGACGAATCGCAAAATGCCAAGGCCATGTTTTTAGCTTTTTGGGATGGCGTGGATAAAACCGCATTAAGAATTGACTTGTGGACAAAAGATATGATGATGGATGAAATGGCCGATTTTTTTTACCAGGTTTTCTTTACCATGGGCGATACTTTTCAACGGGCTACAAGGCGCAAAGATCTTTCTGAAGAAATTAAAAAATTTGCGACCGACTTTCATAAAAAATTTGTGGAAAAAGAAAGGACCGGGCAGTAGTAAACAAAGTTTTTTTGCTAATTCCTGATTTGCAATTTTTCAATAATAAAACCATTCATTTTATCATAAATAGTTTACAATTATGTCTTTAGAAGAAAAAGTAATGACAGACCTTAAAACTGCTATGCTTGCCAAAGATGAAAAGGCGTTGCGTGGTCTTCGGGCTATCAAATCTGCAATTATTAATGCAAAAACTGCAGAAGGAGCCGGGGGAAAGATAAAAGAAGAAGATGAAATTAAATTGTTGCAAAAATTAGTAAAGCAGCGAAGAGATTCTTTGGAAATTTATGAAAAGCAAAACAGAGAGGATCTTGCGTCTAAAGAAAGGGAGGAAATTGAAGTGATCGAAAAGTTTTTGCCAAAACAAATGGATGAGGCTGAATTGAAAAGTGTTATTTCAAAGATAGTGGAAGAAACAGGCGCTTCTTCGCCTGCTGATATGGGGAAAGTAATGGGGATCGCCAATAAACAACTTGCCGGGAAAGCCGATGGAAAAACAATTGCCGGAATTGTGAAGCAAATGCTGAGCAAAGCCTAAAAATTAAATCGCTCTGTCGTCAGCATTTGCCTTAAGTGTTTAACCTTTCATTTAAGTATAAATCGTTTAAAAATGATTATAGATATTGCTTTTCTTATAGTTATGATCATTGCCGTTTTTAAAGGATTTTCAAAGGGTTTTGTCGTTGGTATTTTTTCTTTCATTGCTTTTATAATTGGCCTGGCCGCCGCGTTAAAGCTTTCTGTTATTGTTGCCCAATATCTTCAGACCGCTTCGGGTGTAACCGGTAAGTGGATGCCGTTTGTAGCATTTTCCCTGGTATTTATAGTTGTTGTTTTGTTGGTGAACCTGGGTGCGAGAATTATCAGAAAAACTTTAAAAATGACGATGCTTGGCTGGCTCGACAGGCTGGCGGGCATCGTATTTTATATGATTATTTATACTATTATTTTCAGTGTTATTTTATTTTTTGCGGAAAAAATGGTGCTTTTAAAACCCGAAACCATAAAAGTCTCGAGGGTTTATAGCTTTGTAGCTCCCTGGGGACCAGCCGTAATTGATAACCTTGGAAAAATAATTCCGTTGTTTAAAGATTTATTCATACAGCTACAATCTTTTTTTCAGGATTTAGGTAATAAATTAGCATCCTGAAAATGAGTATAAATATTATTTAGCTGATTTTTTCAACAGAAACATTTATTTTAGCAATAATAACGGGCATCAAAAATTGCATCGAAAAAATTCATGGAATATCAACTAAAAGAAGACGGGAAGTTTAAATTCTTAGAAGAAGGAGAAGGCGAACCGTTGCTATTATTGCATGGCCTGTTCGGGGCATTAAGTAATTTTTCTCACCTGGTTGAATATTTCAGGAAAACGCATAAAGTGATCGTTCCCTTGCTTCCGCTTTTTGATCTTGATTTGCTGCACACAACTGTAGGCGGCTTACAAAAATTTGTAAAAAGATTTGTGGAACACAGAGATTATGACAAGATCCATTTATTGGGAAATTCATTGGGAGGCCATGTAGCGCTGGTGTATGTGCTGAAAAATCCTGAGAGGGTAAAATCGCTGATACTTACCGGAAGTTCCGGGCTGTTTGAAAACGGAATGGGCGATAGTTATCCAAAGCGCGGTGACAAAGAATACATTCGTAAAAAAACACAGCTTACTTTTTATGATCCTGCAATGGCCACAGACGAACTTGTTGACGAATGTTTTGAAATAACCAACAACAGGCTTAAAGTTATTAAGATCATTTCACTGGCAAAATCTGCCATTCGTAATAACCTTGGCGACGAATTAAATCAAATAAAACAACCTACCTGCCTTATCTGGGGTAACAATGATACTATCACTCCACCTTTTGTTGCCAGGGAGTTTAATAAACTGATCCCAAACAGCGAGTTGCATTTTATTGATAAATGTGGTCATGCTCCTATGATGGAAGTTCCCGAAGAATTTAACCGGATTCTTGGTGCTTTTCTTTCAAAATTAAAAATACCTGCTGCAACGATTCTTTGATTTATATTGTCTTTTTAAAGAGACTACGCAGTAACCTTAAATTTTAAGACAATGACAACCCTGCAACTTGCTGATAATATTTACCCCTTATTGAAGCTAAAGGATACTGTAGAGATGGTTCTCCAGCTAATGAATGATCATAAAACATCGCATCTTCCTGTTGTTTCCGATGGAAAGTTTTTGGGACTGATAAGTGAAGAAGACCTGGCGGATGAGCAAAATAAAGATAATACACTTGATGTTTATCAAACCAATTTTATTACTGCAGCAGTGAACGCTAAATTTTATTTTTTAAAAGCGGCCACTATTTATAATTTATACCATACAAATGTAATTCCTGTGGTCAATGAAAAGAATGAATTGCTCGGTACAATTTCTTCAAAAGCTTTGATAACAGAAATGGGGAATTTTTGTGGCTCATCAGAGTTTGGAGCAATGGTGGTGCTGGAAATGGAACGTTCGCGTTTCGCTATTTCAGAGATCAACAGTGTTATTGAGAGTGATGGCGCAACAATCCTTCATCTCAATGTAACGCCTCACCCTGTACCCGATTTTTTGGAAGTAACATTGCAGATCAATAAGAAAGAGATAGCAACTATTATCGCCACTTTTGAAAGATATAATTATTCTGTTTCTTATTATTCAGGGGAAGAACTGTTTGAAAATGAGATCAATGTTAACTACAATAATTTGATGAATTATCTCGATATTTAATTGCTAACGGCCTTTTTAAGCCAGTAAACTGACAATTAACCTCCATTTTCATTTTAACTGTTAAGTGTAACTTTTACTAACATTCTCGCTAATTAATTTAAAAGCAATTATTTTTACATAGTATGGAAGGCCTGAACGCGATTTATAAATTCAATCGAAATCATTATGCGAATAGCAATCTATAGTCGTGGATTAGAGTCAGAACAATTGGAAGGGTTGAAAGTTTTGCTTACCGAATTTTCTCATTACAATATTGAGCCCGTTATTTACCAGGATTTTTTTAATCTTTTTTACAGTTCCATAAATATTAAGGACAAATATTCCACTTTTAATTGTTCTGAAGATCTCGATGAAATAGATTTTATAATCAGCCTAGGAGGCGATGGTACTTTGCTGGATGCTGTCACGTTTGTGGGTGATAAGGGGATTCCGATTTTGGGAATTAATTACGGGAGGTTGGGATTTCTGGCAAGTATTGGTAAAGATGAAATTCGTTCAGCCCTTGAAGCGCTTATCAAGCGCACTTTCGTATTAGATAAAAGATCACTTGTTCATCTCGATGCCAATATGCCTTTGTTTAACGGATTGAGCTATGCACTCAACGAGTTTACGATCCATAAAAAAGATACTTCTCCTATGATTAAAATTCATACCTATTTAAATGGTGAATTTTTAAATACTTATTGGGCCGACGGGCTTATAGTGGCTACACCAACGGGTTCCACCGGGTATTCATTAAGTTGTAACGGGCCGGTGGTTTTTCCTGATTCAGCAAGCCTGGTGATAACACCTGTTTCTCCACACAATTTAAATATCAGGCCCTTGGTAATTCCCGACGATTCAATCATTTCTTTTGAGATCGAAGGGAGAACAGATGGCTTCTTATGCACACTTGACAGCCGAAGAGAAATAGCATCTATAGAAGTTTTGCTTGCGATAAGAAAGGAAGTTTTCGGTATTAATCTTGTTAGATTAAACGAAAATAATTTTCTTCAAACCCTTCGAAATAAATTATCATGGGGCCTTGATAAACGGAATTGATAAATTTTAACGTTATAAGTTAGTGGATGTCGCTTATTTCTTACTTTTAAATCACTTATTTTGTCCGGAAATATGAAAAAGCTTATCTTCTTTATAATAATAACACTTGCCTTTACAATCCGGAGCAATGCGCAAATGAACGATTACGTGCAGGAAGGAGAGTTTGGTATTACTGCCGGGCTCGCCCATTATTTTGGAGATTTAAATAATCGCACCCGCATCAACCGGCCTAAGATGGATATTGGTGGGTATGTGAGAAAGCAATTTGGCAACTATACGGCAGTCAGGCTTTCTGCTCATTTTGCTAAATTAGGTTATAGCGATATCTACAGTAAAAACGCATACGATCAACGCAGAAACCTAAGCTTTAATACTAATATTTTCGAGATTGCATTGCAGGGGGATTTTAATTTTTTTAAATTCATTCCCACGGATCCTGCACATTCTTTTACACCCTACGCCACGCTTGGTGTTGGCTTTTTCACCTATGATCCTTATGCATATTATCAAAATCAAAAAGTTTACCTGCGACCTTTGCATACAGAAGGTGAAACCTTTTATAAAGGCCGCAAAGAATACGGGAGCATGGCTTTATGTTTTCCCTTGGGGTTTGGTGTAAAATATGCACTGAATGATAATGTGAATCTTTCTTTTGAAATAACTCATCGATTTACGACTACAGATTATATTGATGATGTAAGCACAACTTATATAGGAGCAGATAAATTTCCTTCAACAGCCGGGGGTAAATCTATTGCCGGTATTATGCAGGACCGGTCTTTCGAAGTGGGACCTCCTATTGGTATCGAAGGGAGGCAACGTGGTTTTAGCAAACAAAAAGATCAATATACAATCGCTGAATTTGGCATTTCATTTAATATCACTTCTTACCATTGCCCCACAGTGAATCCATAAAATATTTAGCTGGATTCAGTTTCACAATTTTCTTACTTTTGTTGCGTCAGGCCACTGAATGCCTGACTTCCTTTTTTTAATAACAAGATGAGTTTGAAAGATAAATTGATCACCGAAAAGCTTCCAAGGCATATCGCCATTATTATGGATGGCAACGGACGATGGGCAAAAGAAAAAGGCAAAGACCGGCTGTTTGGTCATTATAATGGGGTTGAAAGTGTGAGGAATATTGTGGAAGGATGTGCCGAATTAGGAATCGGTTATCTTACTCTTTACGCCTTTAGTACAGAAAACTGGGACAGGCCGAAAGATGAAGTAACAGGCTTAATGGAATTGCTGGTAAAAACCATTCGTAGCGAAGTGGCTACACTTAAATAAAAATAATATCCGGCTGCATGTGATAGGAAATATCGATATGCTTCCAACAAACGCGCATAATGAATTGGATGAAGCGTGCGAGGAAACAAAAAACAATACAGGCCTCAATTTGATAATGGCATTAAGCTACAGCAGCAGGTGGGAAATTTTAAATGCCGTTAAAAACATTGCAAAAGAGGTCAGGGAATGGCAAAATCGATCCTGCTGAAATTACGGATGAAGTATTTCAACAACATTTATGTACTGCCGATTTTCCTGATCCGGAATTGATGATACGTACCAGCGGCGAATACCGGATCAGTAATTTTTTATTGTATCAACTTGCTTATTCAGAATTATATTTCACAGATACGCTCTGGCCCGATTTCAGAAAAGAAAATTTGTACGAAGCGCTTTTGGATTATCAAATGCGTGAAAGAAGATTCGGTAAAACAAGCGAACAGGTATAAAATTTATTCCCTATCGGAAATGCCGCCAAATATGCATTTTATCTTTACGCACATTCCTTTCTATTTTGGTTGATTTAACAAAAACTTTTAATAATTGAAATTATCTTGCCGCCCTATTAAAATCGATTTAATGCATACTATCTACAAGATACTTTTCTTGATAGCAATCTCTTTTACTGCCAGAACTGTTGCTTCTGCCCAGATTGTGAAAGATTCTGTATCTCGGCGATAATGTAAATACTGATACTATTCCTTCAATTCCTGCTAATAAAGACACTGTTCCCAGTTCTGTAAATGTAGAACTTGAAAATATTTTCAATGCCAAAGCTCCCAAACAATATACTATTTCTCACATTACCGTTACAGGAACAACCTTTGACCCAAATCTGATCATTTCTATTTCAGGACTTGCTGTTGGCGATAAAATAATACTTCCCGGTGGCGATGATTTTGCCAATGCTATCACAAATTTGTGGAAACAAAATCTTGTTTCCGATGTTGAAATTTATCTGACTGAACTAAAGGGGAACTGATCTTTCTATTGAAATTCATGTAACAGACAGGCCGGTACTTTCTAACTTTAAATTTAAAGGAGTTACTAAAACAGAATCTGACGATATTACCAAAAAACTTGATCTAAAAAAGGGAAGAGTGACAAGGGTTACAGAAGGTTTTAAAGTGTCGGCAATATCGACTATTAAGAAGTTTTTTATCGATAAAGGTTATAGAAATGTAGATGTGGCAATTAGCGAAAGCAAGGATACCAAAGCTGCCAATGCAGTTAATATTCTTTTTACTGTAAATAAAAATGGTAAAGTAAGAATCAACAATATTTATTTTGCCGGAAATCACAAAGTGCCTGATCTGAAACTTAAAAAGCAGATGAAAGGAACCAAAGAAAAAAGCAGGCTTACCTTATTCCCTTCAGAAGATTATAACGTTTATGATTCCACAAAAACAAACTATCTCACTTTTAATAAATATATAAAGGAAAATGGGTATCTTTTTCCATCTAAAACAAAAGAACTTCTTGATCCATATGTGCGTTTTAAATTTTTAAGTTCTTCAAAGTTTAATGAAAAGAAATACCAGGAGGATAAAAATAAAATATTGGATTATTATAATTCCCTTGGGTTCCGGGATGCTACCATTGTTGCGGATACTACTTACAATGATAATGGCAACTTGGATGTAGCGATTAAACTAACTGAAGGCCCACGCTATTATTTTGGAAATATTACCTGGAAGGGAAATACAAAATATTCTGATTCTTTATTAAGTGCAATATCTGGGAATTAAGAAAGGTGATGTATATAATGCTGAAACTTTAAATAAAAAATTGGGTGTTACTCCTTCGCCGGAAGGTGGTGATATAGCCAGTTTATACGAGGATGACGGGTATTTATTTTTTCATATTGTTCCTGTTGAAACAGCAGTATATAACGATACCATTGATCATGAAATACGTATTGTAGAAGGGCCACAGGCAACAATTGGAAAAGTAGGCATAAGCGGAAATGACAAGACGAAAGAGTATGTTATCCGACGCGAATTCCGTACAATTCCGGGAGAAAAATTCAGCAGGGAAAAAATTATCAGAACCCAACGGGAACTTTCCCAGTTAGGTTATTTTGATGCCGAAAAAATTTCTCCGGGTATCGTTCCTCATCCTGAAAACGGAACAGTTGATATTACCTGGAACGTGGTAGAAAAATCTTCAGATCAGCTGGAACTTTCAGCCGGTTTTGGAGGTGGAATCGGGCTTACAGGTACTTTGGGCGTAACGTTTAATAATTTCTCGATTTACAATATTTTCAATAAAAAAGCCTGGGATCCTTTGCCGGTTGGTGACGGACAAAAATTGAGTTTAAGGGCTCAAAGTAACGGTAAGCAATTCAGATCTTATAACTTTTCATTTACTGAACCATGGCTTGGTGGTAAAAAAAGAAATCCATTTACCATCGGATATTATGATACCAAATATGCGAACGCTTATGATCCATATACAGGATATTATAACGGCGCTTATGCAGATTCTTCTTATATAAAAAATACCGGAATAAGTGTTTCTCTCGGTAAGCAATTGCAATGGCCTGATGACTATCTTTTCATTGGTTTACCAATTGAATTATCAAAGATATAAGCTAAAGAATTACAATATTTTCCCGGGATTATTGAACGGGGTTTCAAATAATATCAGTTTTAAAATTACGCTGGCAAGAAGTTCTGCCGGCCCTAATCCTATTTTCCCGACAAGTGGTTCTAATTTTATTTTAAGTACCAGAATTAACTCCTCCCTATTCACTGTTCAGGAATGGGCAAACATTGACGTGAAGCGGATAAATATAAATGGGTTGAATATCATAAAGAACGCTTTACTGCGCAATGGTATGTGCCGATCGGACAGGGCGAGGAGAAAACAAAGACAAACAGTTTATATTATATGCGGCTGCCAAATATGGTTTCCTCGGGAAGATACAATTCAAGTGCGCCACTTTCTCCGTTTGGCCGTTTTCAGCTTGGTGATGCAGGATTAAGTAATAACTATGGCTTGCTGGGATATGATATTATTGCCCACAGGGGTTATCCTGTTTATGATAATTCTAATCCAAAAATTAACCCTGATCTTAGCCAGGCAACCAACTTTTTTACTATCTTCAATAAATATACATTGGAAATGAGGTATCCGTTCAGCACCAGTGCAAGCAGTACCATTTACGGACTTGCATTTTTTGAGGCAGCAAACGGATGGTATAGTTTTAAAGATTATAATCCTTTTAAATTGCGCCGCTCTGTTGGTTTGGGTATGCGGTTCTTCCTTCCGATGTTTGGATTGCTTGGCTTCGATTATGGAATTGGTCTCGACCGGATTAATCCTACAACGGGCTTAAAAGGTGCTGCTAAGTTTACCTTTATGCTTGGCCAGGAACCTGAATAAATTAACAGATTAGAGTAAAGCCAAAATAAAATTTGCCTATTATTTGTTGCTTTACTGTCTCTGTTAAATTGATGAATTTAAAAATAACTTAAAATGAAAAAAATACTTTTTATTATCTTATTCACTTTTGCTTTTTTAGGCAGAGGATTTGCACAACGCTATGCAGTTATTGATTCTAAATATATTCTTGAGCAAATTACCGGAATATACGGACGCGCAGCAAAAATTAGATCAGTTCAGTAAAATGTGGCAGCAGGAAATTGATCAAAAATCGGCCGAACTGGATAAAATGTATAAAGATTATGATGCAGAAAAAGTGATGCTAAGCGATGAACTGAAGAAAAAGCGTGAAGATGAGATCTATAATAAAGAAAAGGAGTTACGCGATCTTCAGCGCCAAAGATTTGGATACCAGGGCGATCTTTTTAAAAAACGTGAAGAATTGATAAAACCGATACAGGATAAGGTTTACAATGCCATACAAAAACTGGCTGCCGCCAAATTATATGATTTTATTTTGGATAAAAGTGATGGAATTACCGTTATATTTGCCGACCCAAAATTGGATAAGAGTGATGATGTGTTGAAAGAATTGGGTGTTAAATAATTGTCAAACACAAAATAACGTGCATCCTAAACTAAATTTTTAAACACTTTATAAAAACAAACCACAAAAACAAAAATGAAACAATTTCTAACCATCCTTTTTATTTCTGCAGGAATATTCGGATTTTCAACGACAAACGCTCAAAAGATTGGATACATAAGCGCTGACGAGATTATTCAATTAATGCCCGAAGCTGCAACTGTACAACAACAACTTGATCAATACCAGCAATCACTTTATCAAAATGCGCAGGACAAACAAAATGCATTAAATGAGGCGATTCAGAAATTTGTAAAAGATTCTGCAACCATGAGCGCAAGCATGAAAGAAGTAAGAAGAAACGATCTTCAAAAGCAAAGCCAGGAACTTTCCGGCGAAAACCAGAGAATTCAAAATGAGTTTGAGCAAAAAAGACAAGAGCTTTCTGCACCCATTCAAAAGAAATTGCAAGATGCCATAGAAGCCGTAGCCAAAGAACATGGTTATACTTACATCATGCCAAAAGAAGCATTGATAGTAATGCCTCCCGGTGATGATATTGGCCCGTTGGTAATCAAAAAACTGGGTTTAAAACAACCGAGCACAACTACTACTCCAGCAAAGCCATAAATAATTCAAATTTTTATTTTGCGAAGCCACTCCATAAACCGGGTGGCTTCGTTATTTTTGATAAATGACAGCTCCTATTGGTGTTTTTGATTCAGGATATGGCGGACTCACGGTTTTAAAAGAAATAAAAAGCCGGCTTCCCGAATATGATTTTATTTATTTGGGAGACAATGCCAGAACTCCTTATGGCTCACGCTCATTCGAAACTGTTTATGAATACACTTTGGAATCCGTAAAATGGCTTTTTTCAAAAGGTTGCCCGCTTATTATTCTTGCCTGCAATACTGCTTCGGCAAAAGCCTTAAGAACCATTCAGCAAAAATATCTTCCCGAATATGATCCGGGAAAAAGAGTGCTCGGCGTGATAAGGCCAACAGCGGAAATTATTGGCAATTATTCCAGGAGCAAAAAAATAGGAATTTTAGGAACAAAAGGAACAATAAAATCAGATTCTTATCCGATTGAAATTAAAAAGTTTTTTCCCTGCAGTAGAAGTGTTCCAGCATGCTTGCCCTATGTGGGTTCCTTTGGTAGAAAACAATGAATATAATTCTGAAGGTGCTGATTATTTTATAAAAAAGGATTTGGAAATTTTGCTAAATACTGAATTCTGAAATTGATACTATTTTACTTGCTTGTACGCATTATCCTCTTTTGATGAATAAGATAAAAGAATTTTTGCCTGCGAAACGTAGAGGTAATATCGCAGGGAAAGATAGTTGCAGAAAGCCTTGTAGCATATTTGGAAAGACATCTGGACATTAAAGAAAAATGCAGCAAAAACGGGCAATTGCAGTTTTACACTACTGATTCCCCAGTGATTTTGATCAACATTCAAAAATATTTTTTGGTACAGAAGTGCATTCTCAGCACGCTGATTTGTAGAAAATTTGAATCATAATTTTTCAAAACAACCTTCCCTGCTCGCCCGGCCTTCTGAAATCGTGTAGTATTCATTTTCCATCTGTCTTCGTTCATGTGATACAGTTTGCCATATTTTTTATATTGTTGATTGATCAGATCAGCAATATTTCCTTCACCTCTCATACGCACACCCCAGCGGGTATCATTCACTTTCCCATCGTGGCTTGCCTCTATTAAATGCCATACTTTATCTGCCCGGTCAGGAAAATTTTTATAAAGCCAATCGTGAAACAAAAATTTAATAGAACCATTTAAGCGTATAAAAGTGTATGCAGTGAATTTTGCACCGGCATCGCTTGCTTCTTTCATTATTCTTTGCATTTCGTGTTCATTCAGCCCCGGAATCATTGGCCCCATCATTACACCCATATGAATTCCGGCATTACTCAATTCTTCAATTACCTTCAGGCGTTGCGCGGCAGTGGCTGTTCTTGGTTCCATTACTCTTCGTAAATCTTCATTGAAGGAGGTTATAGAAACCATTGCCGATACAAGATTTTTCTTAGCCAGTTCCTGCAATACATCCTTGTCCTTTATGATCCATGAGTTCTTTGTAAGAATTCCCACCGGCTGATTAAATTCATTGCAGACTTCAAGCAAACCTCTTGTCAATCTATATTTTTGTTCTGCCGGTTGGTAACAATCTGTATTGCCGC
The DNA here is from genome assembly GCA_963814075.1 of uncultured Chitinophagaceae bacterium. Taxonomy (GTDB): domain Bacteria; phylum Bacteroidota; class Bacteroidia; order Chitinophagales; family Chitinophagaceae; genus Ginsengibacter. The sequence continues at coordinate 382,977 of CAWFBO010000003.1, forward strand.
TTAACATGATGGGATGCGATTCCCACTTTGCATTCATGAAAGTTTTTCGAAGCATTTGCGGGGCATTTACTTTTACGATGATCTTTCTTTCAAAATCAAGTCCCGCACTATAACCCCAGTATTCATGGACATTACGCGCATAACAATAAATGCATCCGTGTTCGCAACCGGCATAAGGATTCATGCTATAAGCCATTCCCAGGTCAGGGCTTTCAACCTTGTTTACGATACTTTTTACCTGCTGCTCAATGTATTGTGTACCAATATTTTCATTATCCCATTCATCAATAGCTTCGATTTCTTCTTTTACTTCGTGGGTTTTAAGAAAGCGGTTGGTTGTATTGAATTGGGCGCCGCGGCCCCGGAGGTAATCTTTGCTTTCTTCTTGTTTTTGTCCTGCTATTTTATAATGATCTTGTTTTAATTGTGTTTTCATATTGAATGTTTTCAGAGTATAATTATATGCTTTGGGTACCAGAAAATCAACCAAATAATTCACCTTGTTTTGTAGCAACGGGTAAATTCAAAAATTTAAACTGCGCCACTTTTTGATATTTTCCCGGTATAATATCGCCATTCTCAAGAAAAGCGAGCGGCCTTCTCAGAAGCAAAATACTTTCTGCAATAAAATGGGCTGTAAAATGTTTATGGCTGTATTCATTCCAACCTTGCTCATATTGCCATGGTGATAACCTTCTCGCAATGGTTAGATGCGGATCGTCGATAAAATGAGGCTTTTTTTCTTTATTCAAGGTCATCAGTTGTCGCGCGGGGGCCAATTCTTTGAGAAGATTCCTCACCTGTTGTTTGGACTCAATATTTACATATATCGTATGACTTGGGAAACTCCCATAATCTTTTAAGTTTAGCGTAAAGGGGTGGTAGCCCATCGCTATAGTATTCAAACGATGTAGCAAACGGTTTTCCCTCATTCTGAATTGTAAAAAATTGACTAACGTGATATGCGGATAAGAAAGATTTGCAGATGGGACTTTAAATTTTGTGGAAAAATCTTCTTTAACCTGCAAAATCTTTTCAGTCACATTTGAATTGGGTTTCAATACCAGCAGGTATTCATGATGCGGACACCGGTATATCTTCGTTTGTGGGAGAGAACTTTTCATGGGAAATAAATTTTTCTATTAAATTATTTAGCATAAATTTACTAAAAATATTAGTAAATAAACAAAATAATTTTTATGCCCTCTGATAATATATATTATTCCGCTTTCGGCGGTACAAAAAGGTTTTCACAGCATGATATTCATACTGCTAACGCAACTGGTTTTAGTACAGCGTCGGATGATTATATCGAAGGACATATTGACCTAAACGAAGAACTGATCAGGAACAAACCGGCGACATTTTTTATGCGTGTAAACAGTGATGCCATGAGGGAGTCAGGGATTTACAAAGAAGATGTAGTGGTTGTTGACCGTTCATTAAAAGCGGCCACGGGAAAAGTAATTATTGCAATATTTAATGGAGATCTTTTGATCAGGCGCTTTGAAAAAAATAATAATAAGATCAGGTTGATGGCAGATTCCAACAAACTGGCGCCAATAGACATTGACACCACCTGTGAGGGTTTTGCAATCTGGGGAGTAGTAACTTATGTTATTCATAAACCATGAGATCCTCGGTTGGTGGTAAAAAAGGATGATGAAAGCAATTGTTGACTGTAACATTTTTTCGTTTTGGCAAAATGAAAATCGTCCGAATTTATTTGTTTACTGTGATTGTCGCTTCAAAATTTTCCTTGTTCCGCAGTTTTTTAAGTAGTAACATCCTCTCGAACGAATAGCTTACAATAACAAAAAAGTGTAAAAATTACACGTTGGGCATCATATTTAATTTTTTGATAAATCTACTGTAGATAGGGCTTTTCAGCCATAGATTTTTCTTTTTAAGATGCTAAAAAGCAAGAGAAGTTAGTTTGTAATACGTTTTCAGGACGTTTACTTTTACACTGCATTTAAAAAATGAGCATTCCTTAACCCTTAAAAATTATATTATGAAAACTAAATTGAATGCAGCAAAAATGATCGCAGTTGCCTTATTAGCAGCTTGCACTTTCGGTTCCGTCAATACAACTTTGGCGGCTACGAATCCGAACGAGCCTATAGAATTGAAATATATGGGCAAAACAGAAAATCAACCCGTTTTTCAACTGAACCTCAACAACACGGCAGAGTCAGAATACTATATCAGTATAAAAGACGAAAGCGGTAAAGTTCTTTATTCTGAAAAAGTTAAAGGAGAAAACATAACACGTAACTATCGTATTGATATTGACGAGTTTGATTTAACATCTCCTGATTTTGGGATAACAGTTCAGGTGACAACTGCAAAAACACATAAAACAGAAGTATTTCATGTAAAGTCAACTGCACATGTTGTGGAAAATTATGAAGTGGCCAAATTATAATTGCCCACACTCCGCACCCAATGAAACAAAATGCTTGCCGGCACCACTGGCAAGTATTTTTGTTTTTAGAAGATTGTGTTGAAAAAACAACAGGAAAAGCTACGAAAGAATGAATATTAAAAAGTATTTTTATTGTTAAAAAATAAAGTCCCCCTGTAGAAACAGGCGGACTCTTTAACGTATTGCTTGATATGAGACTCTTAAATTAAATTTGCGCTGGCAAACAGCTTGAAAAAAAGGAACAGCGATTTTTTTCACCGCTTAAAACAAGATAATTTATTTATTAACTCATTTCTAAAACAAACTTACACTGCTATACAATTTAAACATAATTAACTTAAAACACAATTATATTATCGCTGAACGGCATATATTTTTTTGGAAACCTTTGCCGATAAGGGTTTCAGCATAAATTTTCAATGATGCCCAATCTATTTTCCGATACATTATTTCAATTAGTACATTCTCTTGAAAAGGCGGAGAAGAGGCATTTTAAACTTTACATTAAAAGAAGTTCTGCTAAAGAAGACCTCAAAATAATCCGGCTGTTTGATGCATTGGACAAACTTCCCGAATATGACGAGAAAGCCTTGTTGAAAACATTAAAAGATATTTCCAAACCGCAATTAGCCAATTTAAAAACGCATTTATATAAACAATTACTTGCAAGCCTCCGGCTATTAAAAACCAATGAAAATATCGACCTTAAACTAAGTGAACATTTGGATAATGCACGCCTTCTTTATAATAAAGGTTTAAAAATTCAAAGCCTTCATATCCTGGAAAAAGCAAAAGAACTGGCCCGAGCCAATCAAAAAATGAATTTCCTCGTACAGGTTATTTCGTTGGAGAAAAAAATTGAAACCCTTCATATTACGCGCAGTACTTTGGAAAAAACAGAAATACTGGCGGAGGAAGCTCTCGATATCAGCGGACATATCGATAGAGTAACCAAACTTTCCAACCTTGCCTTACTTCTCTACCGGTGGTATGTAAAAAATGGTCATGCCCGAAATGTAGAAGATGAAAAAGACATCAGGAGCTTTTTTAAAAGCCTCTTTACCTAAAGATGAGAATGCCATAAACGGGTTTTATGAAAGACTTTATTTGTACCAAAGCTATTGCTGGTATGCATTTATCAGGCAGGATTTTTTAATGTATTATCGCTACAGTCAAAAATGGATCGATCTCTTTTATGAAGATGAAGTAATGATGTCTGTGGAAACCGGCCATTATATTAAAGGAATGCACAATTTGCTAAATGCGCATTTTGATCTGCGAAATTTTAAGGCTTTTCAAAAAACACTCGACCAGTTTGAAGCTTTTGCAAAACACCGGAGGCGCGACCAGCATGATAATTTCAGAACGCATACTTCCATCTATATTAACAGCGCAAAAATCAACCAGTTTTTATGAAGGGCGATTTTAATAAAGGAATTGAAATTGTGCCGGAAGTGGAGGAAAAACTGAAAGAATATTCATTATTTGTGGACATCCACCGGATATTGGTTTTCAATTACAAATTTGCATCGCTTTATTTCGGTGCCGGCGAATATAACAGGGCGATTGATTATTTGCACAAAATAATCAATGACAACCACATGGGACTTCGAAACGATTTGCAATGTTATGCCCGGTTGATGCATTTGATTTGTCATTACGAGATAGGCAATGAAGAAATCTTAGAGTCGCTTATCAAATCAGTATACCGTTTTTTTGCAAGGATGAAAAATCTTACCATCGTTGAAGAAGCGATTTTTACGTTTTTGCGTCATTCTTTCAAGTAAAGGCGACACTCTTAAAGCCTGAACTGGAACAGTTTCTTAAAAAGATCAAGCATTTGGAGAAGAACCGTTTTGAAACCCGTTCTTTTGCTTACCTGGACGTAATTTCATGGGTGGAAAGTAAAGTATATGAAAAGCCAATGGAAGAAATCATTCATGGAAAATATATGAAAAGCGCCACAGAAGATAATTTCCGAAAAAATGAAGGCTCATAATTTTTTAAAAGGAGAAAATTTGTGATAATAGCAAAGATTTATGGTTCTCCGGCTTAAAAATTTAAAATCTTTTCTTACTTTTGCAGCCCTTTCACAAACAGCAGGGATGGTGCCCGGCTGATAATGACGGAAACAATTTTTACTAAAAGGAAAAATATTAAATAATGCCAGGAAAAAAACGTACTTACCAGCCGCATAAGCGTCGCCGTAAAAGTGTTCATGGATTCAGGGAGCGCATGTCAACTGCAAATGGCCGTAAAGTTTTGGCAAGCCGTAGAAAAAAAGGGCGCCATAAACTTACCGTTTCTGATGAACACGGAAGTAAGAAATAAAAAATTAAACTTTTTATAATTATATCAATAGCCTCTCTTTAACGGGGCTATTTTTTATTTTATCTTTAATTTTATTTTTCAATCTTTCAATTATTGTTTAGCCATCACTCCAAATTCACCTTAAAAAGAAAAGAAAAACTAAAAAGCGGAAAACGATCCAACAGCTTTTTAAAGAAGGAAAATCATTCTCAAATTTTCCTTTGAGAGTTATTTATTTGAATGGAAAACCAGGATTCCGCCTTTAAGGTGGGATTTACAGTAAGTACCCAATATTTTAAACAGGCTGTAGACAGAAACAGGGTAAAAAGATTAATGCGTGAATCTTATCGCCTCCAAAAAAATAATTTGTTAAAGATAGTTGATAAAAAATAACCGACAATTTGCAGTTTTTTTTATTTATACTTCTGCTAACTGCCAAAGTATTCCGAAATTTTTGAAAAGTTGGGGACCCTCCTTACTCAAATGGAGGAACAATAATTGCGAAAATAAAAAAATGCCGATTTTTCTTCGTTTACTATAGATAGCGCAAATTTATTGGCTGCTTTCCGGCGGGAGATTATTAGTGGTTATTTCACTGAGATCATTTAAATATGTGGATGTTCCGGCCTGCTTATCACAATTATAACACACTAATATTAGCAACAATGGCAGAAGAGGCAAAAAATGCGAACTGTGAAATTCCATCCAACCAGTGAGAACAGCCGTTACGGCATAAGAAAGAAAACACCTACCTGCAATTTCATTCTCTGTTCTAACGTTTTGGGCATTGGCAATTCGGGAAATTTTTTCTTTTACCTCCTTCTTAAAACCACTTTTAACACCTTTTACCATGCTCATTCCTATGGAAGTGATGGTTCCTGTAAGGAAGGTAGTGACTATTCCCGGAATGTTCAAATGCCTATAGTGGCGCTTTGAATCCCCATAGAAATTCCGGACAAAACAATCGAAATATAAAGTATAGAATTGTTGAGTAATTGGATTTTCATAAACCAAAAACAACCAGTATAAAAATGATGATTGTTTCAATTGAGATGTCAAGTGTTATATAATGCGACCATGTTTTTTTGGTATTTTCGATTATATAAGCGCCATCAAGGGCGCCGCTAAAAAATCCACCTAAGGCGGCCAAGGGAATGAAGGGAAGAACCTATATTTCCCTGGCCGATAGCAATGCCTAAAAAATTGTATTGCCAGTCATATTTGCTGTAAAAACATTACCGAGCCTGTAATAACTCATTACATCCACACTTCCGGCTACGCAGGCAAGCAATACCAGCATAATTTCAAACCATATTGAACTCTTATATAAATGAGTTTTCATGAAATGATTTAAATGTCTTAAATTATTTCGAACCTGTGCGAGCTCCAATCTTTTTGCTTTTTCTTCTGCCCTTTTCGATGTTTTTTTAAAAGCGGGAATAAATGTAAATATCGCGATCATTCCTGCCAATCCTTCTGCTAACATGGTAAAAGGAGCACTGGTTAAATGTGCGAGTAAACCTACGGCCAGGCTGCCGATAGGAAGCATTCCGCCAAAAGCCATCACATAATAACTGATTACGCGGCCGCGCATATTTTCTTCAACATGGGTTTGTAAATAAGTATTGGTGGCCGCAATAAACGTAAGCAAACCTGTTTCGCCAATCATAATCAGGAAAAGGGAAACGGGCAAATATGTAATATACGAGAAGAGCACAAGGCTTAAAGAAATGAGCAACCCGGCGCCAATGATTACTTTTAATAAATTTTTTTCTGCATGTAACCGCGCAACATAGATAGCTCCCATCAAAGCGCCTAAACCTGAAATGACATTGAGCCAGCTAAAAGTGGTAACGTCTCCTTTAAAAACATTTTTGGCATAAACAGGCAACAAAGTGGTATAAGGCATAATTACAAAACTCATAATTGCCATTAAAATAATCGCATTCTTTAATCCCGGGTTTCTGTTTAAATAAGTAAACCCCTGTCTAAGGTTTTGCCATATTTTTTCGGTGTGTTTTATTTTTGCCGGAATTTTAATTTTCATCAGCAACAGCGTGGTTATTACCGCGATGAAGCTCAAAAAATTTATGAGAAAACAGATGCCTTCGCCCACCGTACTTAGCAAGATTCCGGCTACAGCTGGGCCAACCAGGCGCGCCAGAGTAACCATTGTTGAATTGAGTGCAATAGCGTTTGGAAGATCAGTTTTATTTTGAACAAGGACAATCATCAGCGATTGACGCGAAGGTGCGTCAAAAGCGTTGATAATGCCGAGCATCACGCTCAAAACAATTATAATAACGATATTGTAATGATGGGTAAGAACCACAAGTGCAAGCAACCCGGCTTGTAACATTGAGGCAAACTGCGTAACTAATAGAGTTCGGTAACGGCTGTGCCTGTCAACATAAGCGCCTGCATACGGAGATAAAAACATCATGGGAATACGACTGGCAAAGGCGACCAGGCCGAGCATAAAAGCTGAATGAGTCATTTCATAAACCAGCCAGCTCACTGCTATTCTTTGCATCCATGTACCAACCAGGGAAATAGATTGCCCACTCATGTACAACTGAAAATTCCGGTACTGCAAAGCCCTGAGTGAAGGAGGTAATTTCATGAATAGAAGTTAATAACAATAGCGCTCAGAAAACTGTGTAGACAAATTCCTCTAAGTGAAAAGGGAAATAATATTTCAAAAAATTCTTAAGGATGACCTTCTTTTCTTGCGAGTTCG
>CAWFBO010000004.1:0-37653 GCA_963814075.1 uncultured Chitinophagaceae bacterium
ATTTTCTTAAAGCCATGATTTTCTATTTTTTTTCCGAAAATTTATCGGAATTATTATTCTAATTAATCCTCTCTATTAAATATTTCCATACAAATCAATGTATCACCTTCTGCCACTGTCACGATCGCTTTCTTTTTGGCAGGTTTTCTCCCGGTCAACAGGCCCGATTTTGTATTCCTTTGCTTCACTTTAGAAGGAACATTTATCGTATTCACATCTTCTACTGTAATACCATAAAATTCTTCTACCGCTTTTTTAATTTCCAGTTTATTGGCTTTGCTGTTTACGATAAAAGTGTACCTGTTATATTTTTCAGAAAGGCGGTTTACTTTTTCTGATAAAACAGGTTTTATTAAAACATCTGACGATTTCATGATCTTGTTTTTTAATTAAGCTTCTGCAGCTTCTTTTATTGTCTGTTGCTTTATTTTGTTCTTCGTTTTCTTCTACAAATATTTTCGCTGCACTCTCTGTAAATACTAACGAATCTGCATTTACAATATCATAAGTATTAATATCACCTAATAATGTTCCACAAATAGAAGGAATGTTACGAAAGCTCTTGTATACGTTTTCATCATAATCGGCCATTATCAGCAACGACTTCCTGCTGTCAGGATTGATGGTTAAAAACATTTTACTAAATTCATTGGTGGCTGGCTTTTCCACTTTAACCAGTTCATCTTCCACAACAATAATCTTATTCTCTTTTGCTTTTGCACTCAGGGCGCCAATTTTAGCAAGGTCTTTTACTTTGCGGTTCACCTTAATATCATAGCCATGAGGTTTAGGCCCGAAAACAGTACCACCACCTTTATATAAAGGGTTACGAAGATTGCCTTTACGGCTTCCGCCTGTTCCTTTTTGTTTGTGCAATTTTTTGGAAGAACCTTGTGCTTCAGCGCGGGTTTTCACTTTGTGAGTACCCTGGCGTTGTGCAGCTAAATATTGTTTTACAGCAAGCCAGATCGCATGACTGTTAGGTTCTGCACCAAATATCTCTTCCGGCAGATCAATCGTTCTGCCAGTCTTTTTTCCTTCTATATTGATTATATCTAATTTGCATATTATTTCTGGATTAAAACGATTGAACCGTTATGGCCGGGAACCGAACCACTTATTAATAAATAATTTTTTTCAGGGAAAATCTTAACGATCTTAAGGCCTTTCATCTGCACTTTATCATTTCCCATGCGGCCTGCCATGCGCATACCTTTAAATACTCTTGACGGATAAGAAGATCCACCAACAGAGCCGGGCGCTCTTGATCTGTCATGCTGTCCGTGAGATTGCTCACCCACACCATGAAAGCCATGACGCTTTACCACACCCTGGAAACCTTTTCCCTTGCTGGTGCCTACAACAGATATTTTGTCGCCTTCAGCGAATATGTCAACACTGATGGTGTCGCCAACATTCTTATCTGTTTCGCTATCGCGTATTTCTTTTACGTATTTTTTTGCCGATGTATTTGCTTTGGCAAAGTGATTCTTTTCGGAGAGGAGGGTGTGCTTTTCTTTTTTATCACCAAAAGCAATCTGAACAGCATTATAGCCATCAGTTTCTTTAGTTTTCTTCTGCGTTACCACGCATGGACCTGCTTCAATAATGGTCACGGCTGTTTGCCTGCCATTATTATCGAAAATACTGGTCATGCCGACCTTTTTTCCAATAATACTTTTCATTTCTATTTTATTATACTCAGCGCTCCGGCACAAGCCGTAGATGAGTGTTACAATTTTATATAAGAACTTTCTTCTCCTCCCTCCCTTGTGGGAAGGCCGGGAAGGGGCTTTTATGCTTTTATCTCAACATCAACTCCTGATGGCAAATCCAATTTTGAAAGTGCATCCACTGTTCTGGAACTGCTGGTATAAATATCCAGCAAACGCTTGTGCGTACATAGCTGGAACTGCTCACGCGCTTTTTTATTTACGTGCGGAGAACGCAATACGGTAAATATTTTTTTATGAGTAGGTAAAGGAATTGGTCCTGTTACTACTGCACCTGTACTGCGTACGGTCTTAACGATCTTTTCGGCAGATTTATCTACCAGGTTGTGGTCGTAAGACTGAAGTTTTATCCTGATTCTCTGAGACATTTTAAAGAACTTTTTTTAACCAAATTTATTTTGGGAGTGCAAAAGTAGACCGTTATATTTAAATAACAAAAAAATTATCGTGAAGATTTCAAAAATAATTGTGAAGATATTACTGGCACTATATTTTCGGTGATAAAATTAAAATTTATATTATGCAACAAAACGATAGAAATACCCCAAAAGACCAACTTTCAGACGAAATTGATTCCCCACATGACAAGGAAGAAATGAGAGAAGAACCCGCTACTATAGATATTCCCGATGCACATGAAATTCCCGGCCAGGAAGATTTTACGCCGGCTCCATTGGGTGAAGTAGCCGATACAACTATTTCTTCTGCCGATGAGGAAGGCGACGAGGCTTTTGACTGAAAATTTAGATGAAGAAATCATTAACAGCCCTGATTCGAATGTTTCAGACGAAGAACAGGAAACATTGAGCAGAACTTTTGACGATATGCCCGGTGACGATGAAAATCTTCGTGAAGCAGCGTTGGATAACAGGGATGATGACGGTGCGCCTTTAAACGAGGAAAGTTTCAAAAATAATATTTCAGCTTCCGACCTTGACGTGCCCGGTGCAGAACTGGATGATGCCGATGAAAATATTGGAGAGGAAGATGAAGAAAATAATGAATATAGTCTTGGTGGCGACAATGATGAAATCCCCCAAATAATTTAAAAAATGGTTTTGGTAGATTATTTTTCTTTATTTTACATCATGGTCCTACCTGATTTTACATCCCTTATTGGTTTTTTGCTACTTACGGTGGTTTTATTTCGTCATCATTACCGGAAGGTATTTTTTAGTAGCAGGGTTATTTTATTTAATTTTTTATACATGGTTTCCTTCAAAGTTTAAAGTGGGAAAAATCAATAAGAAAACTTACAAAGCGGGACAGTTTAAAAAAGAAATAAAGTATAGTCTTATCAGTTCTTTACTTTTTGCTGTTGCAGGAACGATTACTGTAATTCTCTGGAAAAAAGGTTATACAAAAGTGTACACAAGAGCAGATTTGTATGGCTGGTGGTACTTGCCTTTAAGCCTGGCGATCTATATGTTGGCACAGGAAACCTATTATTATTGGATCCATCGATGGATGCATTTTCCGGCGGTTTTTAAACTGGTTCATAAAGTTCATCACGACAGCCACATTGCTTCTCCTTTTACCGCTTTTTCTTTTCACCCGCTTGAAGGCTTATTGCAGGCGATTTTTTTGCCGCTTATGTTGTTGATTGTTCCTATTCATTATTATGTTATCATCGTTCTTTTAATTATCATGACTTTCAGCAGCGTTATTAACCACTTGGATATCGAAATTTACCCAAAAAATTCTTACAATAGCTGGGGCAAATGGGTGATCGGCGCAACACATCATTCGCTTCATCATAAATATTACAATACAATTTTGGATTGTATTTTACTTTTTGGGACAGAATAAAAAGAACTGAAAGTCCCGGGTTTCAAAAAATGTTCTTCATGGATAAAAAAGTAAAAATATCGGCAGCAATGCAATAGCCGTTTTACATCTCAAAAGTTAAATAATCACAATTTGTGAATAAGAAAACTGATTTGTATTAATAAAGACTATCTTTGCAGCTAATTTTTTTATTAACACAACAACACAATGGACAACAAAAACACAGGAACCGTTAAATTTTTCAATGCGAAAAAGGATTCGGTTTTATTAAACACGATGATTCTTCCAAAGAAACATTTGTGCATGCAAGCGGACTAATTGATGAAATTAAAGAAAACGACAAAGTGGAATTCGACTTGCAAAATGGCAAAAAAGGAATGAATGCCGTTAATGTGAAATTAATCGGCTAAAAATCGATATTTCAAAAGAAAGAGGGCAACTTTTTAGTTGCCCTTTTTTTATGTTCTTTTTTTGCAAAGTAAACAGCAACAAACAATTAAAAAATTTTATTTTCACCGTCTGGTAGTAAACCAAGTTTTAATGCAAAAATTCATTTTTGATTGTCGATAGTAAAATCTATAGATACCGTAGTGGATTGCGGCGCGAGTTTTTAATATAATTTTTTACATTCATCCAAAAAGCAAAAATCAAATAAAAAATAACAGGCGAGCCAAATGTAAGGAAGGAAATATAGATAAAATATCGCCTGATTTCTGAGGTGGCAATTCCCATCTTTTCTCCAATGGCCGTACAAACACCAAAAACATGCCATTCAATAAAATTTTTTATTTTATGCATAGAGCAAAAGTTTTACTAAGAATAAAATGAATTATATTTTGATACAATTTTTGATCGGCTTATTATTGCACAATTAATATAACGCTCGTCTTACTTATTATTTCGTCGATCACCCCAGGCAATTTTCGAAAATTTTCCATGAGCAGCTATGCAACGGTCTTTTGCATTTAGTATCAGGGTCAAAGATAATCAGAAAAAGGAAAAGTTTTTGTTTTTAAAAATTTAATTATTAGACTTTATCATATGCCGATTTGCAAAAAAATATTTAAATGAACTTAATAAAATAACATCCATCTATTTTAAGTAATTTTGGCCTCCTTTTGTAAAAAACAGGAGATCCGTCAACAATTTTTTCAAACTAAAATTAATACAAGCAATGGTTTTTGATCTGGACATGATAAAAAAGTTTTATGAAAGTTATGCTGCGAAAGTAAAAGCTACCCGTAAAGTAGTGAACCATCCCCTCACCCTCACTGAAAAGATTTTATATGCACATCTTTGGAAAAAAAATGCGGACAGGGCGTATGAAAGAGGAAAAGATTATGTGGATTTTGCGCCGGACAGGGTGGCGATGCAGGATGCTACGGCGCAGATGGCCTTACTTCAATTCATGCAATCCGGAAGAACGAAAGTGGCTGTTCCGTCAACAGTCCATTGCGATCATTTGATCCAGGCTCAAATCGGCGCCGTAGCCGATCTTACCAGAGCCAAATCTCAAAATAAAGAAGTATATGATTTTCTCGCTTCCGTTTCCAATAAATATGGAATTGGTTTCTGGAAACCGGGAGCAGGAATTATTCACCAGGTGGTATTGGAAAATTATGCTTTCCCCGGGCGGAATGATGATCGGAACTGATTCGCATACGGTAAATGCAGGCGGACTGGGAATGGTAGCGATCGGCGTTGGTGGCGCAGATGCCTGTGATGTGATGGCAGGGATGCCCTGGGAATTAAAATTTCCAAAATTGATCGGTGTAAAGTTAACCGGCAAACTGAGTGGATGGACTTCTGCAAAAGATGTAATTTTAAAAGTGGCCGGAATCTTACTGTAAAAGGTGGAACCGGCGCTATTGTTGAATATTTTGGCGAAGGCGCGACATCCATTTCGTGCACCGGCAAAGGAACCATTTGTAATATGGGTGCGGAGATTGGGGCAACTACTTCTATTTTTGGCTACGATGTAAAAATGGCGGATTACCTTAAAGGAACAGGGACGAGCCGAAGTAGCGGAACTGGCGGATAAAGTTTACAAGAGATCTTACCGGCGATCAGGAAGTGTATGAAAATCCTGAAAAATATTTTGACCAGGTAATTGAAATTAATTTATCAGAATTGGAACCGCATATCAACGGGCCTTTCACTCCTGACCTGGCACTGGCCGATTTCTGAATTTGCAGAAGCGGTAAAGAAAAACAACTGGCCTGAAAAGCTGGAAGTGGGCTTGATCGGTTCGTGCACCAATTCTTCTTATGAAGATATTACACGGGCTGCATCTGTTGCCAAACAAGCAATAGATAAATGGCTTAAGCGTAAAATCAGAATTTACGGTTACTCCCGGTTCGGAACAGGTGAGATATACGGTAGAAAGAGATGGATATTTAAAAATTTTTGAAAAAATGGGAGGTGTGGTTCTTGCAAATGCCTGCGGTCCTTGCATCGGTCAATGGGCGCGACATACCAATGATCCGGATAAGAAAAATTCAATCGTCACTTCTTTCAACAGGAATTTTGCAAAAAGAAATGATGGAAATCCGAATACACATGCATTTGTGGCTTCTCCTGAAATGACAACCGCGTTGGCCATTGCCGGAAAGATCACTTTTAATCCGCTAACAGATTATATTGTAAATGATAAAGGAGAAAAAGTAAAACTTGATGAACCGCAGGGGATTGAAATGCCTCAAAAAGGTTTTGCAGTTGAAGATGCGGGATTCCAGGCGCCGGCAGAAGATGGAAGCAATGTGGAAGTAATTGTGGCTCCCGATTCAGACCGTCTTCAGTTATTAGAGCCTTTTAATGCATGGGATGGAGAAGATTTTAAAGGATTGAAATTGTTGATAAAAGCAAAAGGGAAATGTACAACCGATCATATTTCTATGGCAGGCCCGTGGTTAAAATATCGCGGACATCTTGATAATATCAGTAATAATATATTGATAGGTGCGGTAAACTATTTTCAATGAAAAAACGAATTCGGTTAAAAACCAAATAACAGGTGTTTATGGGCCGTTGCCTGAAACGCAAAGAGCTTATAAAGCCCAGGGAATTGGTACTGTAATTGTGGCAGATGAAAATTATGGAGAAGGTTCTTCCCGTGAACATGCGGCAATGGAACCGCGTCATCTTGGGCGTAAAGGCTGTAATCGTAAAATCGTTTGCACGCATTCATGAAACCAATTTGAAAAAGCAGGGAATGCTGGCGCTTACATTTGAAAATAAAGAAGATTACGATAAAGTTTTGGAAGATGATTCAATTGATATTGTCGGCCTTACTGATTTTGCGGTAGGCAAACCTTTACAAGTGATTTTGCATCACAAAGATGGCACAACGGATTCTTTCGAGGTAAATCATACATACAACCAGCAGCAAATAGAATGGTTTAAAGCCGGGGCTGCATTGAATATAATCAGGAAAGAATTTGAAAGCCGGAATAAAACAGCAAAAGCTTCCGCATAATATTTTTGTTTCTTTACTGGCATTCTATTTTAAATTGATAACAATTGAAATAGAATGCTTTTTACTTATTTTTTGATGTCGGGAATTCCCGCGAGCTTGAAAAAAGCGAAAATGAGAAGGATTGCGAGTTACATTGTTTTTTATACTTTATTACCTGTCAGCCGCTGCGCAAAATCAAAATGATCTGCAAAAACTTAAAGTTTTCATTGATTGCAGCCGTGTAGGTTGCGATTGGGCGTACATCAGGACACAAATAAAAATTGTTGATTTTTTATTTGACAGCGAAGCTTCCGACGTGCATATTTTGATTACGGCTCAAAGAGCGGGAAATGGCGGCAAACAATATGAACTTCTGTTTTATGGCCAACATAATTACGACTACTATAACGACACACTCTATTTTACAACTGCAGCCTCAGCAACAGGCAACGAAGTGAGAGAGCAGTTGGTGCACGCAGTTATGACGGGCATAGCGCCTTTGGTTGGGCGAACAGCCTATGCGTCGGCAATTTCCATTGGCATGCAAGGAAATAATTCGGCTTCCCGCTCTCTTTCGAATGTAATAACAAAAGATAAATGGAATTACTGGACTTTCAATGTCGGTGTTGATGGTCGTTTAAATGTAGATAAAAATTACAAAAGCAATCGCTTCAGTTCTGATTTTTCTGCAGATCGTACGACGGAAAATTTAAAAGTAGGTTTCAGAATTTACGGTAGCAAAAACCATGAGGTTTATCAATACGAAGATTCAACAGGCACTTCAAAATATACGGTGAACAACAGTAAATTTGGATTTTTTAATAACCTTGTTAAATCGCTTGCGCCTCATTGGAGTTATGGTTACCAGGTAAGTCTTTCAAACAACACATATTCGAATTTCAAAAGCAAATTTTATTTCAGCCCGGCAATAGAGTACAATATTTATCCTTATTCTGAGGTTAATAACCGGTTTTTCGTTTTGCGGTATGGTGTAGATCTTACCGGCAATAACTATTACGACACTACCATCTATAACAAACTGAAAGAAACTTTATACGGTCACAAATTATCTGCAGCATTAATTCTTAACCAAAAATGGGGAAGCTTTTACAGTGGTATATATTACAGGAATTATTTCTCTGATTGGAGTTTGAACAATATGGGAATTGACCTGAATGTAAACGTAAGAATTACAGGCGGATTGTCCTTTTATATACACACCAACGGAAGCATTGTGCACGACCAGGTTTACTTAGTGAAAGGTGACGTTTCAGAACAGGACCTTCTCATAAAAACACGACAATTAGGTTCCAGCTATAATTACAATTTATATTTTGGTGTCAATTTCAGGTTTGGAAGTAAGCTGAACAATTTTGTAAACCCGCGTTTCCAGGGATTTGAAGGTTTCTAAAAAATTACCTGTTTAAGTAATCCTGGTAAGAAAATTCCATGTAAGCTTTGCCAAATTTTATTTGGGAAGTATCAAAATCCAGGCGATTTATAAATCGGTCTTTTTGAAACATTGTCCATAGTTTCAGTTCCTTTCGGTGTCACCAACCCAAAACCATTATTAAAAGAGTAAAAGGCGAATGATTTTGCAGAAGAATCCAGCAAATCTTTGCCCCATGAAAATTTTTGGGTGGGTAATTTAAGCTGATCCAAAATAGTGGTTGCAATATCAGTTTGCGAACCAATTGTATTTATTTTTCCTTTCAATTTTAAAGCGCCGCCCGAAAATATCAATGGAATATGAAATTTCGAAGGACTGTCAATAGGATCGTGGCCCGGCAAAGGATGCCCGTGATCAGCAACGAAAATAACCAAAGTATTATTCCACAAAGGCAGTTCTTTTTAAGTCGCTTCATAAAACTTCCAACAATACTGTCGGTATAATAGACCGAATTTTTGAAAAGCGTGGTTTGATCTCTTCCTTTAAAATGAGGTTTCATAGGAACATCATAAGGCTCATGGCTGCTAAGCGTGAACAGCGTTGCAAAAAAAGGTTGCTTTTTTGTTTGAATGTCCTTATAAAATTCGTCAAAAACATATTGATCATGCACGCCCCATGAAGTGGTTCGTTCAGAAACAGGAAAAGAATATTTATCAGTCAATTGATCCATTTTAATATTAATCAGATATGATTTGATATTCGCAAATTCCAATTCGCCGCCATAAGTATAACTGGAATGATAACCGATCTTTTCAAGTGACTGGTTTATAGAAGGAAGATCTCTCGTTTTTGTAGGAGTTTTAATAATTGAATTGATCGCCTGGTTTGGATAACCACTTAAAACCGCCACCTGTCCTTTTTCACTCCTGTCTCCTGCCGCATAAATATTGGTAAACAATAATCCGTGAGCAGCAATGCTATCAAGATTGGGAGTAACGTTTGGCACACCTCCAAGGCAATCCAACCCATTTGCCGTAAAACTTTCCAAAATAATAATTATGATATTTGGTTTGTTTACTGATAAAATAGAAGGAATTTTTTTCGGGCCAGTATTGTACAAACTATCAACCAATTCTTTAGATTTTTGCGCCGGATAATACTCAAATGGATTTTGCGTATCGTTCCTGTTTAAAATGGAAAACATAATATTCCACGGCAAATTAATAGCCGCATGATCGGCAAATATTTTTTCAGAAAAATACGCATCACTCACATTCATTGGGATCTTTTGAATTCCTCCGCGTATCGGAACAAAAAGAAATGCAAACAGCAAAGCAGAAAACAAAACATTTGTGAGGCGAAATCTCTTTAGATCAATATTCCATAAACTGATCAAAATATTTTCTGTAAATAAAAATAAAAAGTCCCGCAAAAAAAATAAAAATGATCATCAACAGAAATACAGGAGCCGTAGATATAGTTGCGCCCATTTCTTTGGGCGTTTTAAAATATTGCAATGGTGTTGCATCCATTCTGAAACCCCAGGCATTATACAATTCAAGATCAGCAACAATTAAAAAAGAAATAATTACAATTACAACATAAGTATAAACACGAATAATTTTTTTTACGTGAAAATTTACTGCTACAGATTCAGTTAAAAAAAGCAAGAACGGGAAGATGCAGATATAACCGGTGAAAGACGCGTCCATTCTAAGTCCATAAAGAAATACTTTAAATGTTTCAGAAGCGGTTAAAGTTTCGGCAAGATGAAGATGATAAAGTAAAAAGGCAAATTTTGCCGCAATAAAAAACAAGATCCAGTATAAAAAATAGAAACCGTAAGCCAGGTATTTTTTCACTTTGCGAAAGTAATAATTATAATGTTTGGCCTATATTCTAAAAAGTTAATAAAGTGATTTTTGCAAAATTAAAAATCATCGATATTTGTTGATTTACTATTTAAAAAAATCCTGCAATTATTTGTTGCAGGATTTTTCGAAAATATAAAAAGCGTTTATAATTCTTTTACGGTTGTAGTGGAAGTGATCTTTGTCGACATAGGAAAATCCTGTCCCATCGCCGAAACGGTCCCGGATGCTTCCCCTGTGAAGAACCTGATTGAATAACGCCGGTTTTAATATCTACCTTTTCCTCTCCAGCCATTTTACCATGCGTTTTTGTTGAAATTTCCATTCCCTGCTGCTCCATTGTACTTTCAACTGAATCAGTTCCGTTAAATGAAATGGTAGCGATATTTCCGCTGATATCTTTTACGGTATAGTTAGTAGTTCTTGAAATGCCATCACTGTTGGTAGTTTCGGTCCAGGTCGATCCCACTTTTACATTTGCCGGCAAAGGCAAAAATGCCAGCTGAGTTCCATATCCTGTTTGTGCAAGATTTAACCTTTTAGCAATGCCGGTTGCAGAAGTATCGGTAGAATCTGCAGATACAATTTTTCCGGAATTATCTATTTCAATATTCTTTGGCTGATTGATATAATCTTTCAACGCACTTCCAAACTCGCCATTCATATCACTGCTGCTATCAGAATCAAAAGTGATATCCTGGCCCATCATGCTCATGTTCATATTGATATGAGAAAGTGTATTGGTAAGATTATAATTATCGCCGGTTTTATTTTTTACATCAATTTTATAAGTAGAAGTAATATTGGCTTTTGATTCCATTGTTTGCCCCTGCACATCTGTAGAACTGGTTGTTTCCAATTTATTTTCTACCTGGTAAGTTTTTCCTGTGGGTAATTTTAAGCTTGTATTCGATTGCGCGACCGCTGCCGTCGAAAAAGAAATTGCAGCGGCAAAAAAGAGTTGTATTTTTTTCATTCTTGTTTTTATTTGTTATTTTTGAGCGTGCAAATATAATGCTACTAATGTGGGTTGGATATTATTTTTTTTAAATACTTAACAATAAGTATTAATAATCATTATTAGTAGCGCCTGGTTTAGGCATAACATTTTTTGGTTTTTTTGCGGGTTCGTTTGACGTGAGAAGGAGGGGCAGGCATATAATTTTTAGGTCCAATTGGTTTTGCCGTTTCTTTTGGCGCTGTTTTTCCAATGCTGGTTGAGTAAAATCGGATTCTACAGGAACATCTGTTGGAGCCGCATAATCATCGGCATTCCCATTTCCCTGCACGTCTGCCGAATCAATACCTTGTCCTTCCTGTGAAAGCGCGGCAAAGTTTTGATCCGCATATATCGGGTTGTTATTCAGCTCAACCGGTTTTTGAAAAGTTGCTCTTCGGATCAATTCCAAGGGATTTATCAGCATAAACTTTTTGCATAAAGTAGGCCCACTCCGGCATTGCCATATCGCTGCCGCCACCGGTCCCATACTTTGGCAGATGGAGGAAAGGATCATCATTGCCAACCCATGCTCCTGCCAGCAGTTGTGGTGTATAGCCCATAAACCATCCATCAGTGTTATCATTGGTGGTTCCGGTTTTGGCTCCTATGGCACTTTTATTCCGTACCTCCAGCGCATTGAACCGCCGGTACCAAAATCCACAACTCCCTCCATCATTTTTACCATCGTGTAAGCATCCACCTCACTAATTACCTGTTTTACTTTTGGTTCAAATGTTTCCAATACATTTCCATTCTTATCTTCAATTTTTGTAAGAAAAATCGGTTCAGTATTAAAGCCCCTGTTTGGGGAACATGGTATATGCCTGCAGCATCTCAATCAGCTGAATATCTGCAGAACCTAATGCTATAGAAGGCACTTCAGGTATGTCGCTTTTTATTCCGCACAAATGTGCAAATTCAACTGTCTTTTTCGGGCCGATACGGCTCATTAGATCAAAGGCAGCCACATTAATAGATTTTGCAAGACAATAAGCCATGGTGCCGCCAGGGCCTGTGATCGTTTTATTGGCAAGTGTAATCGGTTTGCCTCCGATATACGTATCGGGCGTCATTCCTGCATCGGTAATTGCCAACGTATAAAGAATAGGCTTAAACGTAGAACCCACCTGCCTGTTAGCTGTTACATGGTCATATTTGAACCATTTAAAATCAATTCCTCCCACCCAGGCTTTTACTTCTCCTGTTACAGGATCCATCACGCAAAAGCCGGTTTGCATCATTTCCTTGCAATATTTTATGGAATCAAGCGGTGTCATCACGGTGTCAGTTTCGCGGTTTTTATTCCATGCAAAAATCTTCATACTTACAGGCTGGTGAAATGACTTTTTGATTTCAGCATCAGAAGCACCGCTTTCTTTCATATTTTTCCAACGCTCGCTTTCTTTCATCGCATTATTCAAAATATATTCTTCGCCTTTCCATACATTTTTTGGAAGCTGGCGGTTAAATTTCTTTTGCATTGAAGTCATGTGTTTCACTACGGCCTCTTCTGCATACAATTGCATCTTAGGATCAATGGTTGTATAAATCTTCAATCCATCCCTGTACAGATCATAATTGTCACCAGTCACCGGATCTTTGTGGGTATTACACCAATCCTGCAATTTTTTGTAAGCACAGAGCGGAAATAAGGGGCTATTCCCTGGCTCTCATTAACCAATTTGTATTTTACTCCAAGTGGTTTTTTCTTTAAAACGGCTGCTTCAGAAGCAGAAAGATCATTATTGGTTACCATGCGGTCTAATACCAAATTTCTCCTGGCCAGTGCCGCTTTAGGATTATGCCTCGGATCATATTTTCCCGGCCCGCTAAGCATTCCTACCAATAAGGCCGCTTCATCAGGAGTAAGTTTGGAAGGTTCTTTTTGAAAATAAACCAGAGAAGCATTCCTGATTCCATAAACATTTAACCATGAAACCCTGTTAAGGTATAAGGCAATGATTTCCTGTTTGGTGAAATTGCGTTCCAGTTTCAGGGCAACAATCCATTCTTTTATTTTATCAATTCCTCTTTTCAAAACCGAACCCCGGCCCTGGCCGCAGAATATTTTTTGCCAGTTGCTGTGTAATCGTACTGGCGCCGCCCTGTCTTCCAAACCCTTTAACAGCCCGTCCCAGCGCAATAGGATCAATGCCTGAATGTTCATAAAAACGAATGTCTTCCGTGGAGATCAAGGCGTCGATCACACTTTTGGAAATATTTTTATAATCAACATGAAACCCTGTTTTCGGTATATATCTTTCCCATTAGGGTTTTGCCATCATTGGCATAAATTTCTGTAGCAAGATTTGCCTGTGGGTTTTCCAATTCCTGCAGCGAGGGTAATTTTCCAAAAACACCAAAATAAGCGGAAGCAAGAACTACGATAAAAAGTGCAAATCCTGCGGCCACCAATGTCCACAATATTTTTACACTCGTTTTTATTTTAGCCTTTTTGTTTACTTTTTTCCTGGGTGGATTTTGCATTTTCTATTCTTTAAAAACCGAAAAATATTAAATTTCACTGACAGGAAAACCTTAAAATTTTCCAGGGTACTTATTATTCAGCAATTCAATATAGTTCTGTAAATTTTTATTTTCTTTTAAAATTTCAAGATTACTGTCTGAAATAATATAAAAAGTATATTTCTGTGCAGGCAACCATGAAATCTTGTGTTGGCGCCGCCGTGCTTCAATTTGTCCATATATTTGATGGCTTCTGCAGCATCAGCAAATTGAGAAAATACCAATAAAGTTCGTTCACTGTCCAAAGTGTCTTTTGCAATCTGAATTTTATTCGTACTATAGCTCTGGCTGTTGAACCTGTTAAACGCATTTCTTGCTTCACTGCTATACACGGGATCAACTTTAGTCAGTACCATCACTACATTTTGCGGATCCAAAGGATCAAATATAAAGCCGGATTTTTTTACCGGCGGTGGCTAATTTTTTCTCCGGATTTAATTCTGCTTTGCCGGCCACAACTTTTTCATTTTGAACAACAGGTTTTTCAGCTGGTAACCACTGGGGCATTTAGTTTATTCACAGGTTTTGAATCATCAAAAACAACTATCTGCGAATCTGCTTTTGCCCTCACCACATCAAGATTAGTAAGATAATGTTCAATACTGTCTCTTCTGCCCAAAACATCAATCATGGTAACCGCTTTTTCCTTCATCGGCGAATTTGGATATTTATCAATTATTTGCTGCAGCACTTCTTTAGCAGCGCTATCCTCCCGTTTTTTAATGTAATAAACAGATTGAATATAGAGCAATTGCGGATTCCAATAACTTTGCCCATACAGGCTGTCGGCTGCATTTTTTTCTTTGATCGCCTGGTCAAAATTGCCTTCTATAAATAAATTATAAATGTTATCATACCTCCTTTCTGCGGCTGTATCTTTTTTAGAAGGATTAAATGCTTCAGGATGAGAAACGATCATTGCATATTTGCTGTCATTGAAATTTTTCAACAAAAGGTTTTTATAATAATCAGCCAGTTGCTGGTTGCCAATTTTGTTATAGCAAAAAGACAAATTCATATACAATTCGCCATTATACAAGCTATCAGGAAATCGTTTTAAAGATTGCTGATAAGCATCTATAGCTGCGGAATAATCTTCCAAGAGGTTTTGGTAATCTTTCCCAACGCTGAACAAAGAACGTGCGAATTTTGAATTACTCGTATCGAGCTGTGGCTGTGTAAGCGGAACGTTGGCGCGCAACCCTTCTTCAGAAATATCTTGCTGAATGGTGTTTTTATAGATTCATCATTGTCTGGCTGGGCTTGTGGTGCCAGCGGATCTCCATAATGCGCATTCGCCTGTTCCGTATTATTAGCCAAGGAAGCAACCTGGATTTGCCGAAGACATCCGGCGCCAGTTATCTACATTTTGCCTTTTACCCCAAATTCTTTTAAACTCATTAGAGCCCTGGGCCTTCATTGAATTATTATAAAAATACCAATCCCCTTTGGTAGTATTATTCCCATAAAATCCTGTGTTTGATTTCGCCTATTAAAAAAGCTGATGAAGGAATTGTAATTATTTTGATCTTCTTTCATCCCGCGTTCCTTCATTAGTTTTTTCGATAATTTTTTTAAGAAATTATTTCTTTCAGTTTCGGGCATGGCAGCAATCAGCTGCAAACTGTCTTCCCGATCAATGATATTAAGGTTTCTGACAATTTGAGCCAACGCATTTTTTCTTAACTGTATTTCATCAAAGTTTTTTAAAGTGGAGTCTCCCGCTTGCAGACTGTCGTAAAAATTATAAGATTGCCTGATAATTTTTCATCTCATAGTTGATTTCTGCAAGATTCAAAAATGCTTTATTTTTTAAAGAAAGGTTATTTTCGATTATAAACTGTGCTTTCTTTATAAAATGAAAGAGCTGCTGTAGTATCAGGTTTTAACAGCGCAATTTCGGCAGCGGAATAATAAATGATATCGCGATATGGCTCAAATTTATCTTTGTGCGCCATATGCAGCAATCGTGCAATACTCTTATCAATTTCAGCAGGATCATCACTTTTCAGCATTTTAGCCTGGTTAAGGTTGGCATAAATATCCATCAACGGATCCGTGGTATGCTTTATAGCCAGGTTGTAAAAATCAGAAGCTGTATCCTGGCTATTATTCATTTCATAAAGCTGGGCAAGCAAATATTCACGCCTTGCCTGGTCCTGCAAATCCAACGAATTAGGGATAGAATTTTCGATATGTACACAATGGCGCTGTCATACATCTGTTGTTTGATAAAACCAATAACCCTGCACTTCCTGGAAGTACGGTTCCAACCTTCCGGGAAATTGCGGATCATTTCTTAAAGTATTGATAAGTCCCGCAGCTTCAGGATAATCGCCAAGATCAGTAAGAGCGCGAACTTGCCAAACCAAAGCATCATTTCTGCTCGGTGGCCTTGAAAAGGCTTTATCAATAATATTCCTGTCTTCTTTGCTGGAAATACTTAATGCATTATTCTGCATTTTCATTACTTCCTACTACTAACTGATCATCACTTTTTCTTATTGTGTGGAAAAAGGTTATAGTTGATAAATTGAAAAGTCATTGACGCGGAATCAAAATCTTTTCGCAGATAATAAGCCTCTCCAATCAATAAATAAAAATTATCAACCCAATTGGTACGAAGATCGTGCAAGCAAAATTCCGGCAGTAGCTTCCAGAATTACAGAGTCCAGTTGTGTTTTTTGAGCAGCGGTATTGTCGAGGGAATAACTGTAATAAGGCAACAATTGAGAATAATCATCTTTTGTGGCCATCCTGGCCATTTCGATGGTAGAGTTTATTTTGTTATTGGCATTAAAAAAATAATTATAATGACTGGTTGTATTTTGAACAAACCTCCCAACAAGGTGCAGTTTTTTATCCTGCGGCTTCTCTGACCGAAGTGGTTTATCTTTAAATTTTTCCGGTTTGTCTTTTTGTAAATCAAAAGTAATTTTGCCCAATTGAGCATGAACATCCGGCAAGAAAAAAAAGAAGATCAATAAAAGAGATAATAACTTAATGATCCGGCTTTTCATTAATATTTTTAGTTTTTTCGAAATAAGAATCAGCAAAAAAAGTTCTTTTACTGATAAGAACTCTTTTTCAGCAAAATTATTTTAAAAATACGGTTATTTTAGGCTAATATGCCAATATATAACAGGCTCAGCTATTTTTAACAACATGCTGAAATGATATTGTAAAATTGAAAGGTCATAAATAATATATATTTTGAAAACCAAAAAAGAAACCAACAGCGAATTATTAAAATATGCCGGAATGGGAATGCAATTTTTGGTAAGCATTGCCATTGGAATTTTTATCGGGATAAAAGCAGATAAGTGGTTGAATTTTTCTTTTCCTTTGCTTGTTTGGCTTTTGCCGTTGTTGATCATCATCGGCCTTACTATTAAAATTATTAAAGACACTTCAAAAAAATGATTCAATCACTTGTAAAAAAATTTATTCCTGTAATAGGCCTTTTTCTCTTGTTAACTTGGTAGTTTTTATTTTCGGCAATTCATTAAAAGAATATGGCTTTAATATTGGCTTTTTATGATAGTGGCAAATGCCATACTTTTTATTTTACTTTTTTTGGATTTTTATATCCAGACAAAAGGTGTTCGTTCCACTAACATCAATGCGTTCATCCGAGGCATTTATTCTTCTCTCCTGCTAAAAATGTTTGTAATTGTGGCGGCGATATTAGTTTACATTTTAGTGATGGGCGGCGAAACGAACAAACCTTCTATACTTGCTTCAATGGGAATTTATTTGGTTTATACTTCCCTCGAAGTAATTCAATTAATGAAAATAGCGCGAAAGAAACCCGATGCCTAAAAAAGAATCTCCTTTACATCAACTTAATCCTTATTTACCCGAAGGCACTTTCGAAGATGTGGTTTATTATCTTATAGAATATAAAGTGCATCTAACGGTAACGCGTGAACGCATTAACAAAATTGGGCGATTACCGCAACAAGCATCTTGATAAAAATCATCGCATAAGTGTGAATGGCAATCTTAATAAATATTCATTCCTGATAACATTATTGCACGAACTCGGACACTTGGTCGCCTATGAAAAATATGGCACACAGGATACAGGCCCATGGCGCGGAATGGAAAAATGAATATGGAAAGATTCTCGCCGCGTTTTATTTCAAAAAAAATATTTCCGGCAGATATAGAAAAAGAACTTTTAAAAACATTACGAAATCCTGCAGCAAGTTCCTGTGCAGAAGCGCCATTGACAAGAGTTTTAAAAAAATATGATCCTCACAAACCCGGCGTTTATTTATTGGAAGAATTGCCGGATGAAAGTTTGTTCAGATTTAAAAACGGGCATATTTATCAAGAAAGAAAAAAAGATCAGAACACGCTTTTTGTGTAAAGATCAGGCTACAAAAAAACAATTTTTATTCAGCCCGATCACCGAAGTGGAATTGGTGAAGAAAGGAAGGATAGATTTGAACAGTAAAGCAACAAAAAACGCAGATTTTTATTTTTGCACGCATAAATTATTATGACTCCTCAACGTTTCAATCGCCTTACTTCCGTTTTAAATAACCGCCAGCCGGATCTTACTGTCGTATTGGAAAACGTGTTCGATCCGCACAATGTTTCGGCCGTGATGCGAACCTGCGATGCAGTTGGCATCCAGGATGTTTATATTTTGAATGACCGGATTCCGCCACACAAAAAATGGGGCTACAGAAGTTCGTCCACAGCTGCAGAATGGCTTTCGGTTCACCAGTTTACCAATGCCGAAGAATGTTTTAATGAAGTATCTAAAAAATATGAGAAAATTTATACTTCCCATCTGGGCGAAACGTCAGCAGATTTATATTCAATGGATCTTACTGAATCTATCGCTCTCGTTTTTGGAAATGAAACTTTTGGCGTAAGCGAAAATATCCAGGAAATATTCTGATGGAGATTTTATCATTCCGCAAGTCGGCATTATCAAATCATTAAATATTTCTGTTGCATGCGCTGTCACTTTATACGAAGCTTTTCGGCAAAAAAATGAAAAAGGTCATTATGAACAATCGCGTTTATCCGAAACACAAAATGCTTGATCTGCAAAAGCAATGGAAACTCATCGATAAGCAATAAGAATGCTTCGTCCTGCATTCTTTTGAAAAGTTAAACTTTCTGAACGTCAAATGCGATTTACGATCAAAAGATGAAATTTTGACGGATATTTTTCCCAAAAAAACTGACATACAATTCATTTTCCTGCCAACTAAACTGATAAAATTCTTTGGTACAATTATTCGTGTACATTTGCAACCCAAATAATAAATTAAATAAATTTAACAATTATGGCAAAACAAACTTTTGAGCTCTTTGATGACAGAGTTCTGGTTAAACCGAACGCGGCTGAAGAAAAAACCGCCGGTGGAATTATCATTCCGGATACAGCTAAAGAAAAACCACAAAAAGGAACCGTAGTGGCTGTCGGAAAAGGAAAATATGCAGAGCAAACCGGCAACCTGATTCCTATGCAGGTGAAAGAAGGTGACACTGTTATGTATGGAAAATATGGCGGAACAGAAATAAACATTGATGGTGAAGATTACCTGATCATGCGCTCTTCTGATATTCTGATGAAAATTAGTTAATTCAATTAAAAAAAAGAAAAACAAATATTATGGCTAAACAAATATTTTTTGACATAGAGGCCCGCAATAAAATGAAGAAGGGCGTTGATACACTGGCCAACGCGGTGAAAGTTACCCTTGGCCCAAAAGGAAGAAATGTAGTAATTGAAAAAAAGTTTGGTGCTCCACAAGTTACTAAAGATGGTGTAACGGTTGCTAAAGAAATTGAATTGGAAGACCCGATTGAAAACATGGGTGCACAGATGGTGAAAGAAGTGGCTTCAAAAACTGCTGATATTGCCGGTGACGGTACTACTACTGCTACTGTTCTTGGCACAGTCTATCATCAGTGAAGGTTTACGTAACGTAGCTGCAGGCGCTAATCCAATGGATTTGAAACGCGGTATTGATAAAGCAGTTATCGCAATTGTTGAAAATCTTAAAAAACAATCTGTAACTGTTGGAGACGATAATGATAAGATCAAACAGGTGGCTTCTATTTCTGCCAACAATGAAGAATCAATCGGGAACTTGATTGCTGAAGCAATGAAAAAAGTAGGTAAAGAAGGTGTTATCACTGTTGAAGAAGCAAAAGGAACTGACACAACTGTTGAAGTTGTTGAAGGTATGCAATTCGACAGAGGATATGTTTCTCCTTACTTTGTTACCAACAGCGAAAAAATGCAGGTAGAACTTGAAAATCCTTACATCCTTATTTACGACAAGAAGATTTCTTCAATGAAAGATATCTTCCTCTTCTTGAAAAGGTAGCACAAAGCGGCCGTCCATTATTGATTATTTCAGAAGACCTTGAAGGTGAAGCTTTGGCAGCTTTGATTGTGAATAAATTGAAGGGCGTTCTGAAAGTTGCTGCTGTAAAAGCTCCGGGCTTTGGTGATCGCAGAAAAGAAATGCTCCAGGATATTGCGGTACTTACCAAAGGAACAGTGATCAGCGAAGAACAAGGTTACAAACTGGAAAATGCAGACATCACTTCTTTGGGTGAAGCGGCTTCTGTTACAATTGACAAAGACAACACGACTATCGTTGATGGTAAAGGCGATAAAAAAGACATCACTGCAAGAGTGAACCAGATCAAAGCACAGATCGAAACTACTACTTCAGATTACGATAAAGAAAAATTACAGGAACGCCTTGCTAAATTAAGCGGCGGTGTTGCTGTTCTTTATGTAGGTGCTGCTTCAGAAGTGGAAATGAAAGAAAAGAAAGACCGCGTTGATGATGCACTTCATGCAACAAGAGCTGCTGTGGAAGAAGGAATTGTTCCGGGCGGCGGTGTTGCTTACATCCGCGCTATTGAAAGCCTTGAAAAATTGAAAGGCATAAACGCTGATGAAACAACCGGTATCCAGATCATCAAACGCGCTGTTGAAGAACCGGTTCGCCAGATCGTTATCAACAGCGGAATTGAAGGAAGTATTGTGGTTCAGAAAATAAAAGAAGGAAAAGCTGATTACGGATTTCAATGCACGTACAGAAGTTTACGAAAATTTGCTTGCTGCAGGTGTAATTGATCCGACAAAAGTTACCAGAATCGCTTTGGAAAATGCCGCTTCAATTGCCGGAATGTTATTAACTACCGAATGTGTGGTTTCTGACAAACCAGAAAAAGAAAAAGCTGGAATGCCTCCTATGGGCGGCGGAATGGGCGGTGGAATGGATATGGGTTACTAATAACACCCTCGTCATTTCTCCGGCAAAAATAATGACAACGATCCCTTGCAGCAATGTGAAGGGATTTTTTTTGTCTAAAGCAGTAAAGCAACAAATTTTGAAAGAATTTCATTTCAAGTTGTAACGGCTCGCTTAAATCCTTCAACTCATTTCTTTAAATACGGACTTTGAAAACCTAATTTTTTCAACCCTGCTTTACTTCAGGACAACTCATAAATAATTTCCAGATCAACCCGCTTCTGTAATTTTCAATCATCACCACTTCAGGGCCCTGGTCGATCGCGAGGTATTTTTGCGGATACCAGTTTGCAGTTTCACTAAAAGCATCATAAAAGCCATAAGGCCCCCAGAGCTTATCTTTCATTTGTGATTGTGAACCAATGTTTCATGGCGCCAATGATTTTTCCGGCGTATAAGGAATGGAAGAAATGGCGGCTGTCGGAGAAATGACGCCTAGATCTCTTTTTTCAGAAGGCGCATGGCCGGAATAACCTTTTACTGAATAGCTGGCAGTTAGTCCCCAATTATCCGGGCCATAGCCAACATAATTTCAGGATTTTTTACGCACCATGTATAATTGATCAAAGTTTGATTGGTATTTTCTTTCCAATAATCAGCATATTCATCTTTAAGCGCATGAGGATCAAGTCCCATGATAAGAATAATGGGCCCAAAATAAAGGACCGCCATTTGGCGCGCCCTGGTGATGTAACTGTAATGTATACCCGAAATGTTCAGAAGGCGATTTTATTTTCCCGTTTTCCGCCCAGCCTTCGTGGTAAACCGCCGCAGGCACGCCGTGTGTAGGAGAAGATGCGGCAATACATAAAGAATCAGGCATTCATTGTATCCATGAATCGGAAAATTCATTTGCCATCCGTAATCAGGGCTCCAATGCCAGTACAAAACATTTTGTCCGTTACGGTACCAGTTCCAATCGACTTCTTTCCATAATGAATCGATTCGCGCAGCCAATTTTTTTTCTTCTTCATTTCCATTTTTAAAATATTGCCTTGCGCTCAAAAGCCCTTCCATCATAAAAGCGGTTTCTACCAAATCTCCGCCATCATCTTTTTTACTGAAAGGTTTTACTTTTCCCGTTGGCCCGTACATCCAATGCGGCCACGCACCATGAAAACGATCCGCTTTCTCAAGAAAGGACACTATTTTTTCCAATCGTGCTTCTCCTTCTTCGCGGGTAATAAAGCCGCGATGAATTCCCGCGAGAATGGCCATCACTCCAAACCCGCTGCCTCCGGTCGTTACCACATCTTTATCATTTTGAGGATAAACACCATCTACATTAATTCTTTCGCGAGCCATGCCGCTGTTTGGTTCTGCACCATCCCAGAAATATTTGAAGGTTTGGCGTTGAATTGCTGTCAACAATGAATCGTCAGAAGATTTATCGAATGCGTTTCCGGTGACATGAGTTGTTTTTTTTGAGCTACCGCAGGAAAAGCAAACAGTGACGATCATTAAATACATCCAGTTTTTACAATACTTCATTTTAAGAAATTTTGACGCTGTAAATTCAGTAAACAAACAAAAAATATGAATTTTTATTTTGGGTTGTTGCCATTGCAATTTAAGCCCGGTTTATTTTTATTCAAAACAAATAGTCTGCCTATTTCCATTTCTTTGCAGGTTTTTTAAAAATTGAAGTAGCGAAAAAGAGGTAATAAAAAAACATCCACACATCAAAGAATATAAACCATGGAAAAAGATCTTTTTCATCCAGCTTGCGGGTGGTTTTAAAAATAATAAAAGCTTGTAAAAGGAACCGGATACCAAAAACACCAAGCGTTAATCGCCAGTCAAAAAGAAAAAGAGAAACAATAAACAAAGGATAAAAAAGAAAAAGAGAGAAAGCATATAAACCCAGTAAAAATTTATGGCCGGACTTTGTAATATTTGCTGGTGGTGTAATGCCGCTTCTTTTGCCTGATCCATTGTTTCCAGGTTTTTGGGGCGGCGGATAGAGTAAAAGCATCTTTATCAACTACAATCGCCGTATTTTTTTTAGTAGCGGCCTTGTTGATAAAAAGATCATCATCTCCGCCGGGAACATGATTATGTGCAGAGAAACCTTTGTGCCTGAAAAAAACGGATTTTTTATAACTCAGATTTCTGCCAACTCCCATATAAGCGATACCGCTTTTTGCATAAGATAAATATTGCAATGCAGTGTGAAACGTTTCCCATCTTACCAGTTTATTAAGCAAACCTTTTGTTTTATGCATGGCGCCATAGCCTAAAACAATTTCAATTCCATCACGTAAATCCTTCCTGCATTTTTTCGATCCAAAACTCTGAAGCAGGCACGCAATCAGCATCCGTAAGTAATACGATCTCATACTTTGCGGTTTTTATTCCAACACTTAACGGATATTTTTTCCCGGGAATGAAACGCGCTTCCTGCTTTAATTCTATCAAACTGCAATTGCCTGAACTTTCGCTGAAATTCTTCTATTAATATATTTACTTTCATCCAATGAATTATCGTCTACCACAATCACTTCATGGGTTGTTCTATATTTTTGAACCAATGATCCGGGAAGATTTTTTACAAGATTCGCGGCTTCATCTCTTGAACAAATAATAACAGAAACAGGATGAGTTTGTGAAATATTTTTTGGTTTTGTTTTAAAAAACGCCAGGCGTCAAAAAGAAAAAGAAATAGTAAAAATAATTGTATAAAAGTGATTATACAAAACACGCAGGAAAATCAATTTTCCCGGATCAGAAAAAAATTCAGCCAGTTTCATTTGGATGCAAACATACTTGCGTTATTGAATCGATGCAAAATAATAATAATAACATCGGATGTTTATAAAATGAATTTTTTGAAAGTTATCTTTGCAACCTTTTAAAACAATCGATTTTTGAATGGCCGCATTACAATTTGAACTTCAACATACGGATCCTCAGACGAAAGCGCGGCCGGAAAAATCACCACCGATCATGGTGAAATTCTGACGCCGATATTTATGCCGGTAGGAACCGTTGGAAGCGTAAAAGCAGTTACCCAGCAGCAGTTATAGAATGATATACATGCACAAATCATTCTTGGAAATACTTATCATTTATACCTGCGACCGGGCTTGGAGGTATTGGAAGCTGCAGGAGGTTTGCACCAATTTATGAACTGGGAAAAACCTATTCTTACAGACAGTGGCGGCTACCAGGTTTTTTCTTTGAGTGGCACAAGAAAATTAACTGAAGAAGGTGCAGTTTTTCAAAGTCATATCGATGGAAGCACGCATTTATTTTCGCCTGAAAAAGTGATGGATATTCAAAGAATAATCGGCGGCGATATTATTATGGCTTTTGATGAATGCCTCCCGGGCGCCAGTGAATATCAATATGCAAAAACTTCTCTGGAACTGACCAATCGCTGGCTTGACAGGTGTTTTGAAAGATTTAATAATACCGAAGATAAATATGGATATTCGCAAAATTTATTTCCCATCGTGCAAGGTGGCGTGCATCATGAGCTGAGAAAAATGTCCTGCGAATATGTTTCTTCCAAAGAAGCTACAGGCAATGCGATCGGCGGTTTAAGCGTAGGCGAACCAACTGAAAAAATGTATGAGATCTGCTGCATTTTGTTGTGAAAATCTCCCGGTAAATAAACCGCGGTATTTAATGGGTGTTGGAACACCCTGGAATATTCTGGAATGCATTTCAATGGGCGTTGATATGTTTGATTGCGTAATGCCAACGCGCAACGGCCGCAACGCGATGTTGTTTACCAGTAAAGGAATTATCAATATTGATAATAAAAAATGGGAAAAAGATTTTTCGCCTGTTGACGATGGAATTGATTGTGAAGTAAGCAACTATTACAGTAAAGCTTATTTGCGGCATTTGATGAAATCAAAAGAAATTTTAGGGATTGCAAATTGCGAGTATTCACAACCTTTCTTTTTACCTTGATGTAGTTACGAAAGCCCGACAACATATAGCTGCAGGAACATTTCTTTCATGGAAGAATGAAATGACAGAATAATGGCAACAGCGTTTATGACCTCCGTTATATGTTCAGCCATTGATTTTCAACAAATTTTAATAGAAAAATAGCTTAAAAATTTTAACTTCACAGATAAGTTATCTACTTTCGATAATAAATATTTTTGCACATCTTTGTTGCTAACTTAGATAAGCATAAAAAAAATTAAGAACCTCAAAAAATCCTCAATATGTCTAAATGGTTGATGCTTGTTTTTTTTACATTTATTACAGGGAACGTTTTAAGGGCACAACAAAATAAACTTGAAATAAAAGGGACAGGTTCAGCAATCTATGTTGAACATGTTAGTTACCCCTAAGGAAAATTTTTACAGCGTGGGAAGAATGTTTAATATTAGTCGCCAAAGAATTGGCGGCTTACAATCATCTGCATTTTGCAAGCGGTTTGAACATCGGGCAGGTCTTAAAAATACCCTTAGGCAAAAATAATTTCACCCAGGACGGAACTGCGCGACCCAATGAAGCGCTTATTCCCATATACCATACTGTAGCTGCCGGGTGAAACGCTTTACAGGATTGGCGTTAATTACAATAAAGTCTCTTTAGCCTCTCTAAAAAAATGGAATCATCTCGCTTCAGATGACCTAAATGTCGGCGCTTCAATAATAGTAGGATTTTTAAAAGTAGATAAAGAACAATCGTCCCTGGCAAACGAGCAGCCAACGACAAATCTTTCTATAGTGCAACCGGCAAAAGAAGAGAAACCATCGGAGATAAAATCAGGAACAGCACAAGTGCCCACCCCTGCAAATACCGGAACTGCGCAAGCAGCCCCGCAGCAGCCTGCACCTGAAAATACTGGCTTAACGATAACTCCAACGAATACCGGCACTAATACTACCAATACTGCGACTAATACTGCAACCGATAACACCACGGCCGGCTATTTTAAAAATTTATATGAAAGGCAAACTGCAGGAACTACCACTATTGACAAAACCGGAACCGCCGGAGTTTTTAAATCCACCAGCGGATGGCAGGATAAAAAATATTATTGTTTTAGCAATGATGCAGCTGCCGGAACTATCTTAAAAATCACTGATAACGCCACAGGAAAAAGCGTATATGCAAAGGTGTTAGATGCCGTTCCTGATATCAGCCAGAATGATGGGCTTGTGGCGGTTATAAGCAATGCTGCTGCTGACGAATTAGGAGCAGGGGAAAACAAATTTGATTGCAGTTTAACTTTTGCAAGGCAGTAAACAAACAAATTTTGAAGAAAATTATTTTTACCAACCGGGAAACAAAAGGTCCTCTTAATCTATTCATAATTATTTCTTATTTCTGCTCGCATTTCCTTTATTTTTCATTAAAAGAGTAATAATTTTACGCAAAAAATTTAAACGATGGAATTGACTAACCGGAATTCTGATAACATTACAAATATCACTTATGTCCCTACAGGCGAAGAAGTGCGCACGCGCTCCTTTATTGCCAATGTATTTTTACTGATGTTTGTGGCACTAGGCGTTTCAGCATTGTTTGCGTGGCAGTTTTCTGTAAACACCCAACTCATGAGCTACCTTGTTTCTCCCGTGGGCTTAACAGGTTTGGGAAAAGTTACACTCTTTGCTCCTTTGGCTTTCGTGCTGATCATGTCATTTGGATTTCAAAGACTTTCTTCAACGGCATTGATGGCTTTATTTATGGCTTATGCGGTAATCAACGGAATCACATTTAGTTTTATACTCCTGGCTTTTACGCCCGGTTCCGTTCTGGGATGTTTTCTTTCTGCATCTGCGATGTTTGGAGTGATGGCAGTAATGGGATACACAACCAACCAGGATCTTACCAAATTCGGACGCATTCTGATGATGGGCGTCATTGGTGTTTTGATAGCGATGGTGATCAATTACTTTTTGCACAGCAGCCAGTTAGATTATATCATCAGCATTATTGGCGTAATGGTGTTCACAGCCTTAACCGCTTATGATGTTCAAAAATTAAAAAGAATTGGAGAAGGTTTTGAGTATAACGGGCAGGGCGTTTCAGCTAATAATGTAAAGAAAATGTCTATACTTGGCGCATTGACCTTGTATCTTGACTTTATAAATATTTTCCTTTTCCTGCTTCGCATGTTTGGAAACAGAAGAGGTTAAAAAACTCACACACACACAACAAAAAAGACGGTCATTTCGATCGTCTTTTTATATTTATACCTAACCGCCCTTATTTTTTGCCAAACGAAGGCGATTAAGAAAAAACCAATTGAAGCTAAAAAAATTTTGTCGCAATCAACATCTTAGTTTGCCGTAAACACACCTCATTGTTTCATAGCCTTAGGTTATTAGGTTTGTGTTGTAATATTTTAATCAATAAAAAACAAAAAACAATGGAAAATCAGATACAGGTAAACAAGCGAAAAAGAATAAAATCTTTACCGGATTTCAACCGGTTTAATTGCTTTCTTCGAATTATCAGGAGCATTATTTATGAACAGCCAAGTGGCAATTGATGGAATGCACCATCTGAATTTGCCTGATTGGTTCAGATGGGAAGTGAGTATTGGTCATTTGATTAGGCGGAATGTTGCTTAATAATTCCTCTTAACTCCAGGATCAGGGAATGGGTGTACGTAGCTTTTGGAATTGATTTTATTTCAGCCTTTATTGCCTATTTATCAATAGATGGATGGGTTGGCAACACTTTTTCTCCGTTGATTATGCTGGCGTTGTTAATTGTATTCATACGCATATTATCACAAGATCACAGAACAACAAGGCGTAAGGGTAGCCGCCGCATAAGTGATTATTTATAAAAGATATCGTAATATTCTTCTACCATCCTGTTACTGTCAAAAGCAAACTGGACATCTCTCATACCATTTTTAACAATTTGCCTCCAGGTTTCAAAATCGTCATAATAAAGAGGAAGAATTTCATTTTCAAGTATCTCGTATATCTTGTTCAGATCATAATTATCCTGTTCTTCCACGTCATATTCATATAATCTGCAGGTGGAACAACAAAACCATTATTGCCATTATTGACAAATTCACAGATCCATCCGTCATTGGTACTCAGGTTTACCGCTCCGTTCATAGCTGCTGTCATTCCACTTGTTCCGCTTGCTTCCCTTGGAACACGCGGATTGTTCAACCATACATCCGCGGCTTGTTTTAAACGCTTGCTCAAAGTAATTTCATAACCCGTACAAACAGCCACATTTTTATATTTCTTGCTAAGATTTACCAAATGATTAAAATCATTGATAGCAGGAAAATCAAGCGGGTAAGGCTTTCCGGCCCAAATGATCTGTACCGGGTATTTTTTATTATTTAACAAAGCCTCAAATCTGGCATGATCGCGTGTAATCAGTTCGGCTCTTTTATAACCTGCAAACCTCCTGGCCCAAACAATGGTCAAGAACATTCGGATCCATTAATTTACCTGTTTGGTCTGCAACAATAGCAAGTGCTCTTTTTTTCAAATGCCTTTTGCGGTCATCAAACCAATCATTATTATGTTCTTCACGAGCGCGGTACAATTGTTTATCTGCCCAAAAATGTTTGTTTTGCGCATTGGTGATCGCTTTTATTTCACAAATGCCATCATACTTGTACCACATCTGCCGGCTCACTTCACCATGCAATTGCGAAACGCCATTGGCGAGATGAGCAAAACGCAAAGCCGCCAGTGAATGATTAAAAAGATCATCCGTCATTCCGGTAAGTTGACGAACCTCGTCAAGCGGCATTCCACAGAAATAACTCATTTTTTCGCACAAATAAATATCATGTTTTTCATTTCCTGCTTCTTCCGGAGTGTGAGTGGTAAATACCAGGCGTTTTTTTACCTCTTCAAGGTTGCCAAATTTTTTATATAAATAAAAAGCGGCACTTACCGCATGCGCTTCATTTAAATGATACAGATCAGGATCGTAATTCATCAGGTCCAGCAACTTGGCCCCTCCTACCCCCAGCAAAATAAACTGGGCAATTTTCGTTGCGGCATTTCCATCGTAAAGCCGATGGGTGATGGTTTGTGAAACATAATCGTTTTCAGGAACATCTGTACTTAACAAAAACAGAGGAGCACTGTTAAAGGTTTTGGATTGAGATATAAAACTTTTACCCAAACAGGATGATCGTGTATATCAATCTGAAACCTGATACCTGTTTCTTCCAAAAAGTTGTAGATTTTTTCGATCCAAACTACTTTTAAGGTCTGGTCGATATTTCTTGCCTGGTCATAATAACCTTCTTTCCACAAAATCCCTATGCCAATCAGGTTCTGATGCAAATCATATGCACTCCTCAAATGCGATCCGGCTAAAAATCCAAGGCCTCCGCTATATATTTTTAATGGTTGATCAATTGCAAATTCCATCGAGAAGTAAGCAACTTTCCTTTTATATCGTTCGTTTATTTCATAGGGGATTACATAATTTTCAAAGCTCATGGTAGTCAATAGTATTTACTAAGGGCGCAAATATAAACGTAAAAAATAAGAATTTAATTGTATTATCAAAGCGCCCGTGTAAATTTTACACACATTCAATTAACTTTCGTATTAAAAAAGACTTTTTTTAAAATAACAATTAAGAAATGAATGTTTAAATTTTATGCAAACTATTTGTCACGCAATCATCGCTGTAACTTCTATTTCAATCAAAAGTCTTTTATCAATAAGACTGCTCACTTCAATCATTGAAGTGGCCGGTTTTATGTCTTTAAAAAACAGTGCATGTGCTTTTCCCACTTCCTGCCATTTCCCAATATTGGTAACAAACATTCTTGTTCTTACCACATCTTCCAAACAACTACCGGCCTCTTTCAAGTGTTTTTTCAATTTTTTTAAAAATAAAAACAGCCTGTTCGTAAACATCGTCATTCCCAATAACCACATCGCCATCAACCGCCGTAGTTCCTGAAATTTCTATCACATTTCCCACCTTCACGGCCCTTGAATATCCAACAATATTTTCCCAGGAAGCACCTGATGAAATGAGTTTTCTTTTTTGCATTGGCTGAAATTTTATCTTACAAATTTGTGACCTGTAATCCAGTTTTTTAAAAAGATGAAATTAGCTGAAAAATGAAAAAATGAAAAAAGTATTTTTACGTTTGAAGAAGCTATTGAGTAGAGAACGTGCTAAATAGTCATGAAATAAGCGTTATTTTTTTAATGAGAGGTCTTCTTCGTCTCCATTTTTTAATTTGTTGATCTCGCTCAGAAATTTTTTTATTCCACTCCAGTTGTTTTGCAGAATCCATGCTATTATGGGTTTCAAGATCATATTGTTTTTGCCACGCAACTTCTTCAGCATATACTTTATCAAAAATTGAATTCAATAAGGATTTATAATTATTTGCTGTAAAATTCGCTTTCCTGATTTCATTTTCCAATTTTGCTGCCCCTAATCTCGTAATATCAAAATGATGTTGCTCATGTTCCAGATGATACAGGGAATTTGCTTCAGGTTTTTTCCATGAATCGTGCTTTGTAAAAAAAGTGTACACTCCCACAGAAATATCAATCATATTTCCATCCTGGCTCATCGATGAATTAAAAGAAAATCCTGAAGCGGTCATAGCACCCCACGGAACACCAGCCGGCATTTTTCCCAGGAAGTCCGCCCATGTAAGCGGCTTGTTAAAATCATAATAAATAGTATCGCTTCCCGGAATAGTCTTATTATTCTCCGTAAAAACATGAACAGTCACTTTTTGTGCAAATGTTTTAAAAGAAAAAAGAAAAAGAAAAAAGGTTAGGAATATAAAAATTTTGTTGAGTTTCATTTTTTAAATGCTGCACTTTTGTGCAATTGCGAATTTCAATTTTTATATACTAAAGATTGGTTAAAGCACTTCTTTTTTAACATCGGTCACACGAATGAAAAGAGGATTAGATCAGAAAACGAAAAACTTGCTTTATTTATTTGTTTACTGCGGGAAAAATATCTTGTGGTCTTTCTCAACTTTTAAATCCGGCTTCAACACTTGATGCTATCGCATCCAAAGATTGCTTATTCATACATTTAAAATGACCGAGCGGGCATTTCGCAAAGCCGGTTTTTGAACAGGGACGGCACCACAATTTATTTACCTGGAAAATTTCATACCGTGTTTGATAAGGAAACATGCCGAATGAAGGAACCGTGTTTCCCCAAACAGAAAGCGTATTTTTTTTAAATGCTGCTGCAATGTGCATCAGGCCTGTATCGTGGCTGATAACCAGCATTTGAATTTCGTGACAATATCCGCCGATTCATTCAATGAAAATTTTCCGCACGCATTATAGATTTTTATGCGATCCGATTCAGCAATTTTTTCTCCATTTAAAAAATCTTCTTTTCCGCCTAATAAAACGATAGGGAAATTAATTTTTTCAACCAAATTCTGCAATTTTTCTACAGGTAATTTTTTGGTATTGTGTGCTGCTCCAATTGCAATAGCCACATATCCATGCGTGTGTGAAAAAGGAATATCTCCTTCCTTAATTTTATCTTTTTCGGAAATAAAATAATCAAGCCCAAGGCCATCATTAGCCACACCAAATTTTTCCACAGTTGCCATGTACCTGTCAACAATGTGCTTTCGCGGCATCGCATTTATTTTGAAATTAGTATAGACCCATTTTTCAATATTGAGCTTGTTAAACGAATGGAAAGGAACAGACGGCAAGGCGCTTTTTATCCTCATAGTCCGCAGGTTATGATGGAGATCGATGATCTGATCATATTCTTCACTTTTTATTTCTGCAATTGATTTGGTTTCAAATCATCTTAAGCAAGATCACTTTATCCAGGTAAGGATTGGATTCGACAATGGTGGAAAATTTTTCCTTGGTTAGATAATGAATAGTTGCCCCGGGATATTTTTTTCTCAAATTGCGTATAACCGGTGTCGTCAGTACGATATCTCCAATAGAAGAAAAGCGAATGATGAGAAATTTACCGGTTTTGTTTTCTTTAACCGGGCGTGCGCAAAATTTTATTATAAAAAGTTTTAAAACTCAACGGTTATCTTATTTGATAAAAATTTAAAAGAGCAAAAGTGGTTGACTAACAAGAGATAGTGAACCAATAAATAACGCCAATTTTTATTTTACTCAACCGGTGGCATTTTTTTTCTTCCCACAAATACTTTCCACAAAACAGGAAATGTTGTCACCACAATAATCCCTACAACAATTACTTCCAGGTGTTCCTTTAAATCGAAATTAAATTCTTTAAGGATAACTCTTTGCAAAAAATGTCCGCCGACGAGCATGCTTCCGACCCACAACATACTTCCAACAACATTATAGATGGCAAATTTATGTTTGTCCATTTTTACAATACCCGCGACAATCGGAGCAAAGGTGCGCACGAAGGGCACGAACCTTCCAAGGATTATCGCCCCTGCGCCATTCCTTTCATAAAACTCGTGAGCCTGTATCAGGTGTTTCTTGCGGAAGAAAAAAGTATCTTTTTTTTCATAGAGAAAAGGGCCGCTCTTTAATCCAAACCAATAACCGACAAAATTTCCGAGAATACCGGCGATCGTTATCAAAACCCACAAAATGCCAAGGTTAGCCCATTGACTGTGCGAGCTAAACAAAGCAGCTTGTACCACCTGTTCACTGTAAATACCCGTTACAAAAAGCAACGCGTCTCCGGGTAAAAAAAATCCGGCAAATAACCCTGTTTCGGCAAAAACAATAAAAAGTATCATCCACAATCCCCCATGCTCAATGTAGAACTGTGGATTTAAAAGATCTTTTATATTTATTCCTAAGATTTCTATCAAACTCACTTCAAATAATTTTTACAAAGGCTCTTAAACAATTTACCCGATAAAGAAACAACAAAAATTCTTAATAAAAATGGAAATGGCTACTCGGCAACAAAAGCTAGCGCTTTTTCCTCATCAAATTCTTTCTCCCACTTCGCCACTACGCAACTTGCTAATGTGTTTCCCACCACGTTTACCGAAGTACGGCCCATATCCATCAAAACATCAATTCCCAAAACAGCCAGTACCGGCCACAAGGGTAATCCAAAAGAAGAAGCCGTTCCCAATAATATGACGAGCGCAGCCCGTGGCACACCGGCGACACCTTTGCTCGTAAGCATCAAGGTGAAGCCCATAATTATTTGTGTGCCAAAAGAAAGATGAATGCCTGCGGCCTGCGCCACA
Organism: uncultured Chitinophagaceae bacterium; assembly: GCA_963814075.1. GTDB lineage: Bacteria > Bacteroidota > Bacteroidia > Chitinophagales > Chitinophagaceae > Ginsengibacter. The sequence continues at coordinate 33,200 of CAWFBO010000004.1, forward strand.
AAAACACTTGCCAATGAAAAGTATAAAGTGGTTCCGTCAAGATTGAAAGTATATCCTGTAGGCAAAACGAAAGAAACAATTTTACGCGGCACACCAAATTTCTCCATGTTTTCCATCGCGATCGGCAGTGCAGATTCTGAACTGGTTGTTGCAAACGCAATTGCCACCGGTTCTGAAACCGCGCGGATAAATTGTTTTATCGGAATTTTTACAAAATACGCGATTGAAAAAAGCACAACACCGATAAACACGATCAGCGAAGCATATAGCGTAAGCAAGAGTTTTATTAGTGAATAGAGAATATCAAGGCCTAAATTGGAGACGGTTACTGCGATGGCGGCTCCCACACCAAAGGGTGCAAAATACATGATGATATTCGTGAACTTAAACATCGTTTCTGCAAGGCTTTCAGAAAACATGCAACATAGGCTGGCGCTTTTCTTCTTTTACCAATGCCAACCCGATCCCGAATAAAACACTGAAAACCACGATCGGCAACACATCACCGTTATACATCGTTTTTATAATATTTTCCGGAAAAATATGCAATACCACGTCCTGCCAGGTATGAGGTACGGCTGCCGGTAATTCTTCATGAAAGCCCGGAGGAATATGAATTCCAACTCCTGCCTGCGAAATATTTATGGCAATAAGTCCGATAAATAAAGCAACCGTTGTTACCAATTCAAAATAAAGCAGGGACTTCCAGCCCATTCTGCCCACCTGTTTTAAATTGGAATGCCCGGCAATACCAACAACCAGTGTAGAAAAAAGAATCGGCGCAATAATCGTTTTCACCATCCTTAAAAATATTTGACTGATCACTTTTAGTTCAGAGGCGAATTTTGGAAAATCAAGCCCTATCTCAACGCCAATTACCATACTTATCAATATCCAGGTGGTAAGTGTGCGTTTGTAAAAACCATACAAAATCAGCAAGGCAATAAAAATCCACCTGCTTACTTTCAAAAACAATGGTGATAGCGGATAAAAATTGTAAATATCAATAAAATGAAAAATAGCGGCGATAGTAAGAACAATAAAAACAAGAAGTACACTTTTTCTTTTATCCATAAAATCAGTTAGAATGAAAAAGCCAAAACTAACAAATACGCAAATATTTTTGGACGATTTAAAATTCAACCTACGATAAGTCCATTTTATGCAACGAATTTATTTAAATACATCCTAGACAGTAAAGAAACAAATTAGCACGGTTTCTGTTGTGAAAAAAAATGTGTTTGCCAGGGACAGCATTAATATTGATTCCTGCAAAAAGCGACGTTGTGTCCAATCATTTTAAACACCAATTTTTTTTAATTTAACTAAAAACACCATATGTTCACTAAAGATCAAATTCTGTATTATCTAAAGTATTCAATCGTTGCTGCAGTTCTTTACCTGGTTTCAGTGGTAATCTTCTTTATTGATAATTATAATCAAACCTATATCCTTTATATCGGCAATGTACTTTTTGCAATAGTAATTGTAGTCTTTATTTTAAATTTCAACAAGAAAAGAGATAAAAATGCAAGCAGTAAAATGATGATAGCCGCCGGTCACATCACTACGGTAATGGGCGTGCTTCTTTCCTGCGGTTGATTTTTATTTTACTGGCAATTATAAAACCATTCAGGCTATGCTGCTGTAATGCAACACGCTCTGAACTGGCAAAACCCGCTCCGGGTTTAAAGCAAAACAGTCACGCACTCATGTTTATATTATTTATGGATGCTGTTTTTGGAAATGTTGGCGCAGGGTCATTTATTTCATTTTTACTTCCCAATACTGCGAAGCAGGACCAAAAGGGCGAAACTGCTACGATAAATCCTGAGTAAAAGAGCGGATTATCTCCCGGCATTTTTTGTTGATGATTGTATTAAAAAAGTTTTTAAAATTTTAAAATAGCTGTAAATTTATAGTGGCATCTTAATCATAGTAACTTAAACCAGCAAGCTATGAAACACTTATTTTTACTCTCTTTTATTTTTATTACTTTTTCCCAATTAACCTTTTCGCAGGACCTCACAGCTTTCGCCATTACCGGTCATGGCAATGGCGATTTCAACTGGAGCGATATCCGTGGTATTGACATGACTTCAGGAAACGTCAGCTCAGTGCTTTTTGAAAATGGCAAAACCGGCTTTTCCTTTCTTAATGCAGAAACGGGTTTACAGGTTGATAAGCAGACTTTAACCCGCCCGGAAGTCGATCAGAAATTAAACGAGCCCGTATTCAATAAAGCCATCGCTCCTTCGCCTATGGTTTTAATGAGCGCGGCTATCGCCTACGATCAAAAGCATGGCAAAATTTTTTTTGCATCAATGCATACCGGCAAATTAATGTGGCTTGATACGCGCTCCCGCTCCGCGGTACCTGCGTTTTATACCATTGATCAGTCCCTGGTAAACAGTGCCAATTCAAATGATGAAGCATTCAATATTACCCGGATGACAATCGGCGCTAACGGTAACGGCTATGCGATAACGAATGATGCGAATCATTTAATTAGTTTTAGTACCGGCGGCAAAACCGTGATCACGGATTTGGGAAATATCGTAGATGCCGAATCAAACAAAAGTATTTCAATTCACAACCGGTGTACCAGTTGGGGCGGCGATGTAGTTGCAGATGCTTTTGGCAAGCTGGTTTTATTTACCGCAGCACACCAGGTTTTTGAAATCGATATAAACACCAGGATAGCCACTTTTAAAGGTGCAGTTCTTAATCTACCGCCCACATTTTCGCTTAATGGCGCGGCGGTTGACAACGAGGGAAACGTAATTATCAGCAGCGCTAATACTTTCGACGGCTTTTATAAGATTGATATGAAAAACCTTTCTGCCACAAAATTACCTACAACCGGTAAGGTATTTAATGCCTCTGACCTTGCAAGTAGCTTTCTGTTAAATCAAAAAGAGGCGACAATGAGTGCAGCAACTTTGCCCCAGCCGGAAGTGATCGGGAACCGATTAATTTCAATCTATCCAAACCCTGTGAGCGACGGGCAAATAAAAGTTTCATTCGACAAACAGGTGGCGGGTGAGTATAAAGTTGAGCTTAGAGATTTAGAAGGACGGCTTATCGACTACAAAAAGATTTACATAAAATCGCGCGGCCAGTTAGAAAATTTTAAATTTCATTCAAAACCTGTTAAAGGACTTTATTTAATAAAAGTTACCGATACTGAAAACAGGGATGTATTTTCAGATAAACTGCTCATCGAATAAGACCGTTGTTGCATTTTAGGGAAAGAAAATCTCTTTTGTTTGTCAGTTTACTGTGTCCCGATAAGCTTATTTACCTTTACCGGCATGAAGATCACTTTTTTCTCTGTAAAACCTTACGATAAAGAATTTTTCAAAAAAGGTAATACCAACTTTAATTTTGATTTTACTTTTTTTGAAACGCATCTTGGTCCCCATATCGTGCAGGCAGTTGAGCCAACCGATGCTATTTGTGTCTTCGTAAATGACAAAGTGAACAAGCAGGTAATAGAAGTGCTGGCGCAGAAAGGCGTAAAAGTAATTGCTCTACGATGTGCCGGTTTCAACAATGTAGATCTGGAAGCGGCCAAAGCCAATAATATAAAAGTTTGCCGGGTGCCTGCGTACTCTCCCGAAGCTGTGGCGGAACACGCTTTGGCAATGATGCTGACACTGAACAGGAAAACACATAAAGCTTATAATCGTGTAAGAGAACAGAATTTTTCATTGCACGGTCTACTCGGTTTTACTATGAAAGGTAAAACCGTTGGTGTCATCGGTACAGGTCATATCGGTGCGGAACTTTGTAAGATCATGCTGGGAATGGGTTGCCATGTAATTGCTTATGATGTAAATCAAAATCCTGAGCTTTTAAAAAAAGGTGTCAGGTATGTACCTCTTGAAGAGTTATTAAAACAATCCGATATTGTTTCCCTTCACTGCCCGCTCACGCAGCAAACGCAACATCTGATAAATAGGTCCACACTCGCTCTGATGAAAAAAGGCGCCATGCTTATCAACACAAGCCGCGGCGGATTGATAGACACAACGGCAGTGATAGAAGCACTAAAACAACAACAGTTGGGTTATTTGGGAATTGATGTTTATGAACAGGAAGAAAAAATATTTTTTCGTGATCTTTCAGAAAATATTATTGCAGATGATACTTTGCAATTGCTGATGAGCTTCCCAAATGTGCTGGTAACTGCTCACCAGGCCTTTTTTACCAAAGAAGCGCTTGACCAGATTACTCAGGTAACTTTGAATAACGTTCACCAATTGCTGAATAATAGAAACATTGAGGTACCCGGCGCTTTACTGGTTTAAAGGGTTTTATAAGGACCCCGATCCATCTACCAATTGAAAAACTTTTGCTCCTGTTTTTAATTAATTCATTACTTTTCCGGAGATTTAATACTAGTCCGAAACAATTTCTTATAAACGATTTAAGATTATTTCTTTATTTTT
>CAWFBO010000005.1:0-2500 GCA_963814075.1 uncultured Chitinophagaceae bacterium
CGTTTATCCTATCCGTACATAGCTACTCTGCACTGCACCTGGCGGCACAACAGATACACCAGCGGTACGTACGACCCGGTCCTCTCGTACTAAGGTCATGTCCTCTCAATTTTCTAGCGCCCATCACAGATAGGGACCGAACTGTCTTGCGACGTTCTGAACCCAGTTCACGTGCCACTTTAATCGGCGAACAGCCGAACCCTTGGGACCTTCTCCAGCCCCAGGATGTGACGAACCGACATCGAGGTGCCAAACCTCACCGTCGATATGAGCTCTTGGGTGAGATCAGCCTGTTATCCCCAGAGTACCTTTTATCCTTTGAGCGATGGCCCTTCCATGCAGAACCACCGGATCACTTTAGCCGACTTTCGTCCCTGCTCGGCCTGTATGCCTCACAGTCAAGCTCCCTTATACTAATACGCTCTATGTACGATTACCAACCGTACTGAGGGAACCTTTGCAAGCCTCCGTTACTTTTTAGGAGGCGACCACCCCAGTCAAACTACCCACCATGCACTGTTTCCCGCAAGGGATTAGATTCTAAACGTTTAAAGGTTGGTATTTCAACGTTGACTCCACAATGGCTAGCGCCACTGCTTCACAGTCTCCCAACTATCCTACACATCAAAAGTTCAAAATCAATGCAAAGTTGTAGTGAAGGTTCATGGGGTCTTTCCGTCCCGTGACGGGTAACCGGCATCTTCACCGATACTACAATTTCACCGGGCTCGTGGAGGAGACAGTGTACAACTCATTAGACCATTCGTGCAGGTCGGAACTTACCCGACAAGGAATTTCGCTACCTTAGGACCGTTATAGTTACGGCCGCCGTTTACTGGGGCTTCAGTCAGAAGCTTTGGCTTGCGCCGAACATCCTTCCTTAACCTTCCAGCACCGGGCAGGTATCAGGCTCTATACGTCATCTTTCGATTTTGCAGGGCCCTGTGTTTTTGCTAAACAGTTGGTTGTACCATTTTACTGTGACCGCATCGCTGCGGTACGCTTTATCCCGAAGTTACAGCGTTAATTTGCCTAGTTCCTTCTCCACGGCTCACCCGAGCGCCTTAGAATACTCATCCCGTCCACCTGTGTCGGATTACGGTACGGGCCGCTTTAGCCTAGCCTTAGAGGTTTTTCTCGGAGGTATGTTTACAGTCACTATCAGCGCTGCCGAAGCTTTGCTGTACTATCAGGTTCGCCACCTCCTGCGGATTTACCAACAAGAGATATAACTACACCCTTTAACGATCTATTCCGTCAGATCGCGGACTTTTCACTACCCCGTCACCCCATCGAAACTAAAGCGGGTGTTGGAATATTAACCAACTTTCCATCAGCTACCCCTTTCGGGTTTGCCTAAGGACCCGACTAACCCTGATCTGATTAACATTGATCAGGAAACCTTGGACTTACGGCGATAATGTTTTTCACATTATTTATCGTTACTTATGCCTACATTTTCTTTTCTAACCGCTCCAGCATGCATCGCCACACACCTTCAACGCTGGTTAGAATGCTCCCCTACCGATGTACCAATTTAATGGCAATCTTACAGCTTCGGTTCATAGTTTGATGCCCGATTATTTTCCGCGCAGAGTCTCTCGACCAGTGAGCTGTTACGCACTCTTTAAATGAATGGCTGCTTCCAAGCCAACATCCTGGCTGTTATAGAAACTCCACATCGTTTGATCAACTTAACTATGTATTGGGGACCTTAGCTGGTAATCTGGGTTATTTCCCTCTCGGCCATGGACCTTAGCGCCCACAGCCTCACTGCCGCAAATATTTATTAGCATTCGGAGTTTGTCAGGGTTTGGTAGGCGGTGAAGCCCCCTAGCCCAATCAGTAGCTCTACCTCTAATAAACTTTTTAAATGCGACGCTGTTCCTAAAAACATTTCGGGGAGAACGAGCTATCTCTCAGTTTGATTGGCCTTTCACCCCTATCCACAAGTCATCCCAGAGCTTTTCAACGCTAATGGGTTCGGTCCTCCAGTGTGTGTTACCACACCTTCAACCTGCTCATGGATAGATCACAAAGTTTCGCGTCTACCCCCACTGACTAAGCGCCCTATTCGGACTCGCTTTCGCTACGGCTCCGTTACTAAAGAACTTAACCTTGCCAGTGAGGAGTAACTCGTAGGCTCATTATGCAAAAGGCACGCCGTCATTCCGATAAATCGAAACTCCGACCGCTTGTAGGCGTACGGTTTCAGGTACTATTTCACTCCCTTATTTAGGGTGCTTTTCACCTTTCCCTTACGGTACTGGTTCACTATCGGTCTCTAAGGAGTATTTAGCCTTACCGGATGGTGCCGGCAGATTCAGGCAGGATTTCTCCGGTCCCGCCTTACTCAGGATACTGCTCGTCGTCAATCATTTACATTTACGCGGCTTTCACGCTCTATGGCTCAACTTTCCAGAAGATTCTATTTGAGATTGATTTCTAAATGCAGTCCTACAACCCTCCGGCAGCACGCTGCCAGAGTTTGGGCTGTTCC
>CAWFBO010000005.1:7500-127827 GCA_963814075.1 uncultured Chitinophagaceae bacterium
TATACAAAATGATTTTGCTGCGCGCTTGCTGTAAGGGCTAAAGCCACCATCAAAGAAAGAAAAAAAAACTTCTTGTAACGTAAAATCAACATAACAGCAAATCTATTTAATATAACAAACAAAATTGCCTTCCATCCAAAAAATAGCAACTTTTTACAATTACCAACTATTTTTGCTACCACTTAAATTTTATTTATGAAAAAAATATTTCTGGCATTTTTGTTTCTTTCGATTGTAGCTTCAGCAAGTGCGCAGGACGATGCTGACGACAATGCTACGGCAGACACAGCATGGAAACATATTTATCGTGCTTCTTATCCACGCATTAACGATTTGGTTCATACCAAACTCGCGGTTAGTTTTGATTATGAAAAGCAATGGTTATACGGAGAAGAATGGGTAACACTTCAACCGCATTTTTATCCGACAGATTCCCTGACACTTGATGCGAAAGGAATGGACATCAAAGAAATTGCCATGATCAACGGCAAATCAAAAATTCCTTTGAAGTATTCTTACGATAGTATGCAATTAAAAATATGGCTGGATAAAACTTATAAAGGCAGTGAAAAATACACGCTTTATCTAAAGTACATTTCCAAACCAAATGATCTTAAAATTCCGGGCAGTGCCGCTATTACAGACGCGAAAGGTTTGTATTTTATCAATCCTTTGGGCAAAACGGATGAACACCAGGAAATATGGACACAAGGAGAAACAGAATCCAACAGCGCATGGTTTCCTACAATTGATAAGCCGGATCAAAAAACCACTGAAGAAATTTTGATGACGGTCCCGGCAAAAGATGTAACACTCAGTAATGGTTTGTTGGTTCATCAGCAAAAAAATGCAGATGGTACGCGCACCGATGATTGGGTAATGGACCTTCCTAATTCTCCCTATTTATTTTTTATGGGCGTTGGTGATTATACAATCGTAAAGGATAAATACAAAAACATGGATGTGGATTATTATGTAGAGAAACAATATGCGCCGGTTGCCAGGAAAATATTTGGCGAAACGCCTGCTATGATTGGCTTTTTCTCCAAAATATTAAATTATCCTTATCCGTGGCAGAAATATGACCAAATGGTGGGAAGGGAATATGTAAGCGGGGCGATGGAAAATACCACAGCCACTTTACACCAGGATGGCGCTTATCAAAATGCGCGGCAACTGGTGGATGGAAACGCATGGGAAGATGATATTTCGCATGAATTATTTCACCACTGGTTTGGAGATCTTGTTACTACAGAAAGCTGGAGCAATATTACACTCAACGAATCCTTTGCTAACTACAGCGAATATCTGTGGCGTGAATTCCGACATGGAAAAGATGCGGCAGATGAATTGAATTATGATGACATGCAGGGCTACTTATTGAGTGGCAGCGAAAACAAAGACCTGGTTAGATTTTATTATAAAGACATGATGGACATGTTTGACGCGGTTAGCTACAACAAAGGTGGCCGTATTTTAAATATGTTGAGAAATTATGTTGGTGATGATGCCTTTTTTACAGCGCTCAACGAATACCTGAATCGGTATAAATTTAAGCCGGCAGAGGCCGAACAATTAAGGCTTGTATTTGAAGATGTGACGGGCCAGGATATGAACTGGTTTTGGAATCAATGGTATTATGGAAGCGGCCAACCAACGCTGGAAATCAACTATGATTACAGCAATGGAGTAGAAAGAGTGATTGTGAATCAAACACAAAAAACCGGAAAAATATTTAAGTTGCCCACAGCGATTGATGTTTACAGTTCCGGCACAACTAAAAAAAGATACAAAGTGTGGTTGGAAAACCCGTCTGATACTTTTTATTTTGCCAGCGAACAAAAGCCTTCTTTGGTAAATGTGGATGCAGACAAAGTTTTGCTTTGCATAAAAAAAGACAATAAAACTGCTGATGAATTTATACAACAATATAAATATGCACCCAATTATCTTGATAGAAGGGAAGCACTTACTTACTTTGCCAAAAACAATCTCAGCAGTCTTGCCCTGGGGCTCAATGACAAATATGCAGGCCTTCGTTTACTCACTTTACAAGATATGGATAGACAAAACAGTTTTACTGTTCCTTCCGTTCTAAAGATAATCGAGCAAATCGCACAAAAAGATCCTGATAAAAAAACACAGGCTAAGGCTATTGAAATTCTCGCTAAAACAAAAGACAATAAATACCTGCCCGTGTTTCAAAAATTTGTGAATGATTCTTCTTATTCAGTTGCGGGTGCTTCACTTGAAGGACTTACAGATCTTCAACCTGATCAGGCCTATTCCTTGGCCAAAAAATACAGCAATGATGCGCTGGGAAAATTAGGAGAAGTGGTGAGCGGTATCATTATTAAGAATGGCTCGGCAGAGGATTATGATTTTATTTATAACAACTTCAAAGACCTGCCTCTTTCGCAAACTAAGGTTAAAAGCTCTGTGACATTTGCCAATTACCTTGCCATTATCAAAGATGCGGATAAAGTAAAAAAAGGCGTTGATGAAATTATGAAATTCAGAAATCAAATTCCGGAGCAATATCTCAAATTTATCGATCCGACTTTTAAACAAGCTTTTGATAAATTAAGTGCAGCTCAAAAAGCGAACGGGAATACGGAAGTTGCCGATTATATCAATGGCTTATTGAAATAAAGCCATTCGGAATAAAATAAAAAAGCAGGTGAAAATCCTGCTTTTTTTATTCCGAAAACTTCAGGCAAGCTATTGATTAGTGCCGTTTATTTTTTGAAGTGCATTTATTGAACTGTTGGCGAAAGGATATTTCTCCAGGGACATCATGTAATATTTTTTTGAATTGGTAGTATCACCAACATTCAAATAATATTCGCCCATTGAATCATAAGGGTTATATCCATCGGGATACATCGCGATATATTTTTCGAAGTACTCTTTTGCCTTTGCATTATCTTTTTTATCCTGCATGGTGATGTACCCCATCATATTGTACATCGCAGGCACGTCAGGAAACTTTTTAAGCCCTTCTTCAGCTGCAGCAATCCGTTCTTCGGCAGTAGGACGACTCTGAATATAAAACCAGTCTATCACATGGCCGTCCGGAAACATCTTGTGCAGTTTTGCAATCGTTTCGCTACCGGAAACAGGCGTTGATGACGGATCCACCAAAGATGCAAATAATTTTTCGCCTTCAGTTTTGTTGGCAGCACTTTTAAGGGCTTGCTCAGCGTAAGCTTTTCTTACTTCTCCGCGCGTCAGGTTCGTCATAAAAACAAGAGCCACCGTAAATTCAGGATCAAGTTTAACTGCTTCTGAAAAATCCTCGTAAGCTTGTGGAAATTCAACATTTATGAAATGTTGCGCACCGCTAAAGGCCTTTTCCTTTGCTGCGTCTGAAGTACTTGTCCAGGCCATTTGCTGGGCGATAGCCGAACTGGTAAATAACAACAACCAGAGCATGCTAAACATGCCGAAAACAATTCTTTTCATAATTAATTTTTTTAGATTAAAAAATAATGTTCCTGAAAAGGTTAGAATTGAACTTTCGGAAAGGGTAGAGAAGGATATTAAAGATATGAATTAAATATTTAAAAAAAACAAATATTTAATTAAGAGTACGGAACAAAATAAATAATTTTTTATTTCAAATTGACTATCAGTAAACGAAGAAAAATGGAAGATTTTTATTTCATAAAAAATCCCGGATCAAACAAATCCGGGACTAAATAAATTACAAAAAAATATTTCCAGGCAAGTCTGTGTCAGAACACGTGTTTTGGTTACACATATGCCTATTTCTACCATCCTCCACTTGCACCTCCGCCACCGCCGCTTCCGCCTCCGAAACCGCCAAATCCTCCGCCACCAAAGCCTCCACCGCCGAAGCCACCACCTCCAAATCCGCCGCCTCTTCCTCCGCCACCCATCATATTGCCCAATAAAAACCAAGGCAAAGCATTTCCAAGAAAACTCCTGGAACCTTTGCGGCTCATGTAAGAACCACCACCGCCACCACCGCCGGAAAAAAGAAAAATAATTACAAGAAAAACAATGATAAGAGGAATGATCTTTCCCGCGGTTACTTTTTTCTTTTTTTGTTCAGACTGATCGGCTTTATATTCTCCTGCAGCGGCCTGGATAATTGCATCCACCGAATTATTTAAACCGGCATAATAATCCCCATTTTTAAAAAACGGGATCATTCTTTCGTCGATTATTTGCTTCGCCAAAATATCGGGTAAAACGCCTTCCATTCCATAGCCGGTTTCAATGCGAGCTTTGTGGTCGTTGGCTGAAACAAGAATAACAACGCCATTATTTTTTTCTTTGGTGCCAATTCCCCAGTCTCTTAAATATTTTAAAGCTACCTGTTCAATATCATAGCCATCCAGGCTTTGAACAGTGATAATAACGATAGCAGAAGAAGTAGAATCATTATACGCTTCCAGCTTTTGTTCCAGCGCCTGTCTTTGAAACGGTTCCAGCAAATTGGCAAAATCATTTACTGCCATCGGCGGATTGGGCTTTTGCTCAATTTTTTGAGCAAAAACCGTTTGAAATCCAATAAAAACAAAAAGCAGTAAAAGTAATTTTTTCATGAATGAGAAGTTACACGATCATTATTTGCCAAAAACGATTTCGTCAGGAAGTTCGTTTTTGTCAATGTCTTTCTCGTAGGGAAAGTGAGTTTTAAGCGCCTGACCAATTTTATGAATGGAAGTAGTAATGCCTTCAGTGATATTTTCGTTGCTAAATACAGAAAGAATTTCTTTCACCGCATCTTTCCAATACTTATCTCCCCCGGTGGCTTCGTGGATTCCTTTATCGGCAAAAATCGCCAACTGCCTGTCTTTAACCGCGATATAAAAAAGTACTCCATTGCGCAATTCTGTTCTTTCCATTTCCAGGTTGGTAAAAATCTCTTTTGCCCGGTCAAGCGCATCTACATATTTGCAGCGACTTTCCACAAAGATCCTTATCTCTCCACTCGTCTGCATTTCGGCTTCCTGGATTGAATGAACAATTTTTTCATTCTCTTCCTCTGTAAAAAAAGGCTTCTTTTTGGAAAATCGCCACATACCAACAGAATTTATTTAATGTCGAAATTAATGTCAGGCGCTTTTTCGCTTCCTGCATCTGCTTTGTAAAATGCTTTTTCATGGTAGCCAAAGATGCCTGCAAAAATATTATTAGGGAAAGTTTTCACTTTCAGATTGTATGATTGCACCGCACTGTTGTAATCCTGCCGCGCCACATTAATCCGGTTTTCAGTTCCTTCAATTTGTGTTTGAAATCCCTGGAAAGCTGCTGTTGTTTTAAGGTCAGGATAATTTTCGGCAACTGCGAGCAATCTTCCAAAAGAACTTTGCAATCCCGCCTGTGCGTTTTGATACGCCTCCAAAGATTTTGGATCATTAACATCAACTTTAATAGAGGTCGCTTTTGAACGTGCTTCTATCACCTGCGTCAACGTACTTTTTTCAAAGTTAGCAGACCCCTCAATGGTTTTGATAACACTGTTATAAAGATCAGTTCTTCTCTGGTAATTGGTTTCCACATTGCTCCATTTGGTTTGCACTTGCTGGTTGGCTGTTACCAATCCGTTATATGAACTGCATCCCCAGAAAAGTAAGATCACTACGATCCCGAGTATAACATACAGCGTAGTTCTTGATTTCATAATTGTAGTTTTATTGTAAAAAGATTTAAAGATAATTGATTCAATATTAAGTATAGGAGTTATTACTTAGTCGGTAACTATCAAGTACGAATTATGAATTGCGAATTTTATATGACAGTGAACCAACAAATTTTATCAATTTTTATTCTACGAAGTTTCAATTCGTAATTCGTAATTTTCAATTCTTATCCCGCGATAGCCTTAATACCAGGCAATTCTTTTCCTTCAAAATACTCAAGCAAAGCGCCGCCGCCCGTAGAAACATAACTCACTTTATCCGAAAGTCCAAATTCATTTACAGCTGCCACGCTGTCGCCGCCACCTACAAGGCTGAAAGCTCCGTTTGATGTGGCTTCTGCTACTGCTTGTGCAATGCACTTTGTGCCATGTTTAAAATGGTCCATTTCGAAAACACCCATCGGGCCATTCCACAAAATAGTTTTTGAATGATGAATTACCGTGCTAAAAGTTTCACAAGCCATCTCACCAATATCAAGTCCCATCCAGCCATCCGGAATATCGTTGCTTAAAGAGCCCGAAACCATTGCATCTGCGGCAAATTTATCAGCAATAATAGAATCAGCGGGCAAATGAATACAAACATTTTTTTGATTGGCTTTTTCCAGCAATTTATTTGCTTTGTCCAGCCTGTCATTTTCGCAAAGTGAATTTCCTATTTTTCCTCCCATAGCTTTAAAAAAAGTATATGCCATTCCTCCGCCAATGATGATATCCGTAGCGCTATCCAGCAAATTTTCTATAATAAGAATTTTATCTGAGACCTTTGCCCCGCCAATAATAGCAAGAAACGGCTTTTCTGAATCTTTCAATACTTTTTCAGCATTGGAAACTTCCGCGTTCATTAACAACCCAAACATCCTTTTATCCTTTGGAAAAAATTGAGCTATCACTGCCGTGGAAGCATGCGCGCGATGGGCAGTTCCGAAAGCATCATTTACATACACATCGCCCAATTCACTCAATTGCTTTGCAAACGCTTCATTTCCTTTTTCTTCTTCTTTGTGAAAGCGAAGATTTTCCAAAAGCAAAACTTCCCCGGGTTTTAAATCATTGGCTTTTTGTTTTGCTTCTTCACCAATGCAATCGGTGGAAAACAAGACTTCCGTATTACCAAGCAATTCTTTTAAATGCGGAACAAGATGCTCTAACGAAAATTTATTTTCGGGTCCATTTTTTGGCCGTCCCAAATGCGACATTAAAATAACACTCCCTCCATCCTTTAATATTTTTTCGATCGTAGGAACCGCAGCGCGCATTCTTGTATCGTCGGTAATATTAAAATGTTCATCAAGCGGCACATTAAAATCCACTCTTACCAATGCTTTTTCATTTTTAAAATGGTGCTCTGAAAATTGACTCATATCTTATTTTAATTTTTCCAAAATTATATAAAAAGGTTGAGTAAGATTTTTTTACTCTTTGTATTTCAATCCAAAAAATTAAAACAGGAATCTTTAAAATTGCTTCGTTTACCGGCGCCGCTTTTTTGAAATAAAAAAAATTTGTTCATATAAGCATTTCCCTACTATATTTGTAGGATAATAAAATGATACATTCAACACACATATTTCAATATTCAAATTCACTCTATCGTTGCCATGTATTTTTGTTGTATGCCGTAAGGCATCTACATTCCATATCCCATTTAAGGCGACTTCTAACCGAAAAATTTTTAATCTTAATCTTTCATTTATAAACTTTAATGTATGAGCTCTCAACATTTTGAAACCTTACAACTACATGCAGGCCAGGAATCTGATCCAACAACCGGTGCGCGTGCTGTTCCTATTTATCAGACAACATCTTACACTTTTAAAAGTTCAGAACACGGCGCCAATCTTTTTGCGTTAAAAGAATTTGGCAATATTTATACGCGAATCATGAACCCGACAACGGATGTTTTTGAAAAACGTATGGCCGCTTTGGAAGGTGGTGTTGCCGCGCTGGCAACAGCTTCGGGCCAGTCGGCACAATTTCTTGCACTTAATAACATTTTAGAATCCGGTGACAATTTTGTAACCAGTCCGTTGTTGTATGGCGGCACTTTCAATCAATTTAAAGTGTCTTTAAAACGGTTGGGTATTGAAGCAAGATTTGCAAAAGACGATCATGCGGACAGTATCGAAAGCCTGATCGATGAAAATACGAAAGCCATCTATACCGAAACGATCGGTAATCCTGATTTCAGTATTCCTGATTTTGAAAAAATTGCCGCTGTTGCCAAAAAACATGATCTTCCTCTCATAGTTGATAACACTTTTGGCTGCGCCGGGTATCTTTTCAGGCCTTTGGAACACGGCGCCCATGTTGTGGTAGAGTCGGCCACCAAATGGATCGGCGGGCATGGAAACAGCATTGGAGGTGTAATTGTCGACGGAGGAAATTACAACTGGGGAAATGGGAAATATCCTGTTTTCACCCAACCTTCAGAAGGATATCATGGATTGGTATTTAATGATGTTTTTGGGAGTAACGGACCTTTCGGAAATATACAATTTATCATACGGGCAAGAGTGGAAGGTTTAAGAGATTTTGGGCCTGCCCTTTCTCCGTTCAATGCATTTTTATTGTTGCAGGGATTAGAGACGCTATCACTCCGCGTTCAGCGGGAGGTAGAAAATACGCTTGCACTCGCACAGTGGCTTGAAAAAAATGAACATGTTGAAAAAGTAAGTTACCCGGGGCTTGAAAGCAGTCCCCATCATGCAAATGCAAAAAAATATCTGCAACACGGCTTCGGCGCTGTTCTCACTTTTGAAATAAAAGGTGGAAAAGAAAATGCTACCAGGTTTGTAGATAATGTTCAATTGATAAGCCATCTTGCCAATGTGGGCGATGCAAAAACGTTAATCATTCAACCGGCGGCAACAACGCACCAGCAACTTTCAGACGAAGAACAACTCTCGGCCGGCGTAACTCCGGGACAATTGCGCATATCCGTGGGTACTGAACATATTGACGATATCAAAGCCGATATGGAACAGGCTTTTGCAAAAGCATTCGCATAAAACCGCGACAAATACTTTTTTCTGATCATAAATCATAATCGCTTGTCATAAAATATTAAGCTTGTGGCCAAACGGTTATGATTTATTTTTGCAAAAATTTTCAAACAAAAGATTTTGACGAATCGTATTTTTTCTTGTGAAGAACCGCTTACTCTTGAATCAGGCTATGTTTTACCTAAGTATCATTTAGCTTATACAACGTATGGCAAATTAAATGAGGCCAAAAACAACGTGGTTTGGATCTTTCATGCGCTTACGGCCAATAGTGTTCCCTCAGAATGGTGGCCCGGCCTGGTGGGCAATGGAAAATTATTTGACCCTGCGAAATATTTTATTGTTTGTGTAAACATGCCGGGTAGTTGCTATGGAAGCATCGGGCCGCTGGATGAAAACCCTGACAGTGGACAAACTTATTTTCATGATTTTCCTTTTTTCACGCCGCGTGATATGGCGCGTTCGTATCAGCCTTTGAAAGAATCTTTAGGAATTGAAAAAATACACATTGGTATTGGCGGTTCAATGGGAGGACAACAATTGCTGGAATGGGCCATTGAAGAACCGGATTTGTTTGAATACATTTTCCCCATCGGCACTAATGCGCAACATTCCCCCTGGGGAATTGCATTAAACGCTGCACAAAGAATGAGTATTGAAGCTGATAAAACATGGAAAGAAAAAAATGTAAATGCCGGAATGGAAGGGATGAAAGCAGCAAGAAGTATTGCTTTGATCTCCTACAGAAATTATGAAACGTATAGCGCCACGCAAAAAGAAGATCACCTCGAATTAATTGAAAAATTTAAAAGCGAGTCTTACCAAAAATACCAGGGAGAAAAACTGGGAAAAAGGTTCAATGCTTTTAGCTATTACTTTCTGAGCAAAGGAATGGATTCACATAATGTAGGACGTGGAAGAGGAAGTGTTGAAAGTGCGCTACAAAAAATTAATTCAAAAGCATTAGCGATTGGAATTACTACCGATATTTTGTTTCCTGTAAGCGAGCAAAAGCTGATAGCGGCAAACATTCCAAAAGGCGAATTTGTTGAGATCAATTCACTTTATGGCCACGATGGATTTTTGCTGGAGTATGAACAAATTGAAAGGATCATCAGCGACTTTTTAGAGAAGTAACCGAATTATTTTTACCAAAGATCATTTCTCCAAATCATCTAAAATTGGCGTGATAATTCCATTGATTTCCTTTTGTTGTTCATTATTTATTTCTTCAAAAACAGTAATTGTGTTAGTTCCTTTTTTCAACCAACAACCGGGCAAATACAATGTTTGCTGTGGTCCTACATTCCAGTAGCGGCCCAGATTGTGGCCGTTTACAAATACAATACCTTTTCCCCAGTTTCTCATATCCAGGAAAGTATCTCCCTTTTTTGAAAGAGAAAATGCACCATTATAAATTACGGGAACATTTTTCGTATACCCATTACTGTTATCTTTTAAGATCGGCTGCTGATCCATCGGAAACTTATACATTTTCCAATTGCCGGTAATGTCTCGGCCATCAATTTTTACAGGACTAATAATCCCTTTCAAATTGTGAATTATTTCAGCTCCATAATTGATACGTCCCATATTTTCAACTAAAATATCAAGAGTCCCGTTGGCGGGAACATCAATATCGCATGAATAATTATTATAATAACGGTTAAGAACACACGCTTTTTTTCGATTTACATACACAATCGCAAAATCTCTTAAACCATTTACTTCCAGCTTTCCTTTTATGGCATTTGAAAATGTTTTGCTGTAAAGTACATAACCGTAACCCTGGTTCAGATCTTCAAATGTTTTTGGAGTATCGCTTACAACTGGTTGCATCTTTTCTTTGAGCGAAAAGAGGGAAACAACTTTATCTAATTTAATTTTTGGTATTGCTATAACCGGTGCCGGGGAAGGAACAGGAGGAAGTTTGTGAGGGAGATATTGTTGGAATAATTTGCGAAGCGCTATGTATTTCGGCGTTGCCCAACCAGCTTCCAAAATCGGTGCGTCATAATCATAGCTGGTAATATCAGGCTGAATATCATGATTTTTATTGTAATTCGCTCCACTTGTAAATGCAAAATTGGTTCCCCCATGAACCATATAAAAATTGAAGGACACGCCTGCTTTCAAATATTTTTCGGTTTGATCAATCACATCCTTTACAGCTACTTTTTGAAAAGGTTCTGCCCAATGATCGAGCCAACCGGGATAAAATTCTGCAACCATGTAGGGACCTTCATTGTTGTGATATTCATTCACCACTTTTTTTAAATTTTCAATATTGTCTTCCCCATTTGCGGCGGGTAATGCGCCGGCAACAGTTCCGCCATTAAACAACCAGCTTCCGTCGGAAGTAAATAAAGGCACATCAAAACCTGCGTCGCTCAAATCCTTTTTAATTGCAGCACTGTATTTTTTATGAACTTCAAGCGGTATGTCTTTTCGCTGCGCCACATAAGAACCAAATTCATTTTCTACCTGCACCATTATGATCGGGCCACCATGCGTGATCTGTAAATTCTTCACCTCCTCGGCCAATTTATTTATGTAGATTTTACAGGAATCTAAAAATGGCTGATTGTAAGTGCGCAATTTGAGAGAATCATTTTTTTGCAGCCACCATGGAAATCCGCCAAACTCCCACTCAGCACACGCGTAAGGGCCAGGCCTGAGAATTACAAACAAACCAACTTCCTGCGCCGTTTTTATAAAATCTGCAATATTTTTATTACCTGTTTTAAAATCCCAAACTCCCGGCGCCGTTTCGTGGTAATTCCAAAAAACATAAGTGGCAACGGTATTCAGCCCCATTGCTTTCATCATCTGCAGTCGCTGCTTCCAGTAAGCTTTTGGCACTCTTGCAAAATGCATTTCCCCGGAATGAATCTGAATTGGCTTTCCATCATACAAAAAATTTCCATTGCTAATTTTAAATGTATGCTCCTGGCAAAAGGACTGGCTTAAAACAGTTGAAATCAATAAAATAAAAACGAAAAACTTCTTCATAATTCTTATCGATAAAATTGAGATGAGTTTCAAACTTAAAAGCATAATTGACAGTAAACAAATAAATATTGCCGATTTTTCTTTGCCTTTGTTGTGAAGCGAAACCGCTATTAAAATTCATCAAATAATTTTTATTACTTTCATTTATCTTTCAAATCAAACAAAAATCTCTTGAAAAAAATTTTCATTTTCATTGTGCTGATCTTTGCGACTCAGGTTGGTTTTTCGCAAAAAAATCCTGTTCCGGTTCCAACCGTTGCCCAGCGAAACTGGCAGGATATGGAATTCTATTTCTTTGTTCATTTTGGGCCCAACACATTTACTGATCTTGAATGGGGAAAAGGAACAGAGAACGAAGAAGTGTTTGGTCCGAAAGAACTCAATTGTGACCAGTGGTGCCGGATTGCAAAAGCGGCGGGCGCAAAAGGAATTGTTATTACTGCAAAACATCATGACGGGTTTTGCCTTTGGCCAAGCAAATATTCAACACACACAGTTCGTGAAAGCGGCTGGAAAAACGGAAAAGGAGATGTGCTGAAAGAGTTATCAACTGCCTGCAAAAAATACGGTTTGAAATTCGGTGTCTATCTTTCTCCTTGGGACAGGAATCATCCGGCTTATGGCACACCAGCGTATAATGATGTATTTGCCAACATGCTTAAAGAAATTTTTACTAATTACGGACCGATTTGGGAATTGTGGTGGGACGGCGCTAATGGCGAGGGACCAAATGGCAAAAAACAGGTTTATGATTTTGCAAGATTTGAAAAACTGGTAAGAAAGCTTTCACCCAATACCATTATTTTTAGTGACATTGGTCCTGATGTGCGCTGGTGCGGCAATGAAAACGGATTTGCAGGAAAGACCAACTGGGACAATCTTGATACCGCCGGATTTAAAAGAGGCGCCGGAGCCCCGCCAACCGACACCTTAAATCATGGAAATAAATTTGGCAAAAACTTCATTCCCGCCGAATGTGATGTGAGCATAAGACCGGGATGGTTTTATCATAAAAAAGAAGATTCGCTGGTCAAAACTCCGGAACAACTTTTTGAGATCTATTTAAAAAGTGTAGGCCGCGGCAGTAATTTAATTTTAAATGTGCCACCTGATGGAAGAGGTTTGTTTACCAAATATGATTCTTCAGCGCTCATGGGTTTCAAAAAATTAAGAGACGAAAGTTTTTCAAATGATCTTGCCAAAAATGGCAGCGTTGAACTTGTTTCAGGAAAACAAAAAATGAAGACCCACAAGTTAACTGATGATAATGAAGAAACTTTTGAAACGATCACTGATCCATTGTCTCAATCAATTGAAGTTACACTTGAAAGTCCTCATAAAATTAACTGTATCGTGTTAAAAGAAAACCTCGCAAAAGGCCAAAAATGCGCAGCGTTCACTATAAAACTATTCAATAAGAACCATGGGATCGTAAAAGAAATTAATGGCACTACCATCGGCCATAAAAGGATACTCACTTTTCCTTCTGAAGAAATAAATTTCATCACTTTTTCCATTACTGATGAGAAAGAATCAACAAGAATTTCTGAATTGAAAATTTATTCAATTAACGAAGAATTGATAGAAAAATAAAAAAGACTGTCATATTTCCATCAGTTTCTTCAAACGGTAACATTGTTTGATTAACAATCAGATAATGATTTTTTTCTTCATAACTTGCGTTTCCGAATGCCAATAAAACGGAAATAAAAAGGTGACAATAAAAATTTGTCTTCTTTATGATCGCCGAAATTTTCTTGCGATTTTTTTTCATTCGGCCGGTTTTACAAGTCACCAAAAACACGTTGGTCTGCGGACCCCGTTCAAACTAAAAATAACAAACGGGTTGATGAAAAACTGGAATATAATTTGGTGGCAAATGAGTTTTAGCGCAAATGACTGGTTTTTTGCCGGGTGAACATAAAATTAAAAAGAGAAGGGATATGTTTTTCAGAAAAATTAAAAAGAATAAAAACCTGGACAAAAATTTACTCACTTTAGTATTGTTCTTATTTCCTTCCTGTTTTTTACTTGCTCAACAGCCTGACAGCCTGCCGGTTTTGCAAAACGCCACTTTGCAAAACTGCATTCAATACGCCATTCAACATAATCCCGACGTACAGAATGTAAAAATCAATGAACAGATTACGGAAGCGCAGATTCAAAACAAATTAGCTGATTGGTATCCACAGGTAAATTTTACTTATAATCTTCAGCATAATTTACAGTTGCCTACTTTCATTTTTAATGGTAACGTTTCGCATTCGGGCAGTTATAATACTTCAGGAGCAAGTTTCGGATTAACCCAAAATATTTTCAACCGTGATGTTTTATTGGCATCGCGCACGTCAAAAGATGTCCGTCTTTCAGCAAGTGAAAATACAGAAACACAAAAAATAAATCTTGCCGCATCGGTAAGCAAAGCTTTTTATGATCTTATTCTCACCATGCAACAACTGAAGGTTACAGAAGAAGACATTGTGAGAATACAGCAAAGTTTAAAAGACGCCTATTATCAGTACCAGGCCGGTATTGTAGATAAAACAGATTATAAAAGAGCGACCATTTCTTTGAACAATGCCAAGGCGCAGAAGAAGTTTGGAGATGAAAGTCTTAAATCAAAATATGCTTATTTGAAAGAACTGCTGGGATATCCTTCTGAGAGGAATTTAGAGGTAGTGTATGATACTACGGAAATGGAAAATGAAGTGTTGATTGATACCACGCAAACAATTGATTATAATAACAGGATCGAGATTCAGCAATTACAAACACAAGAGAAGCTGCAGCGGTACAACCTTCAATATTATAAATGGAGTTTTCTACCTAACCTTTCAGCGTTTGGAAATTACAATCTTAATTATTTGAACAATAAGTTCTCAAAATTATATAGCCAGGCCTATCCTAATTCTTTCGTAGGATTGACACTTACCTTACCTATTTTCCAGGGTGGAAAAAGATTGCAGGAAATAAAGCAGGCGCAATTGCAGGTAACGCAGGCGTCAAATGATATAAGAAGTTATGAAAACCAGATCAATTCACAATACCAGGCTGCATTGGCAAGCTATAAAAGTAATTTGTATAACTATTATAGTTTGAAAGATAACCTCTCGCTTGCAAAAGAGGTGTATGATGTGATACAATTACAATATCGTTCAGGCGTAAAAGCTTACCTGGATGTAATCACCGCGGAGACTGATTTGAGAACGGCGCAGATAAATTATTACAATGCGCTTTACCAGGTTTTGTCGAGCAAAATAGATGTAATGCAATCATTGGGAACTATAAAATATTAAAAAAGAAGAGCATGAAATTGAACCAATATATTTTCTTCGTTTTAGTTGTCGCGCTTATTACCGCATCATGCGGCAATAAGCAAACCCAACAGCAAGGGCCACCACCGGCAGTTCCGGTTACTGTTGCAACAGTCGAACCCACCAACGCGGTTTATTACGACAATTATCCGGGCACTGTTACCGCGTTAAACGAAATAAACATTACTTCACAGGTGAGCGGATACGTTACTGACATCAATTTTAAAGATGGTCAAAATGTAAAAAAAGGGCAGCTCTTATATAAAATAGATAACCAGGTTTATAAAGCCAATTATGACCAGGCCGTTGCTAATCTACAGGTGCAGGAAGCTAATTTGGTAAAAGCCCAAAAAGATGCGGCGAGATACAATGAATTAGAAAAGAACGATGCCATTGCCAAGCAGCAGGTAGATTATGCAAATGCTACTTTGGCCGCCACTCAAAAACAGGTAGATGCCGCCAAAGCAAACGTTTCCAGCCTTCGTTCCAATGTTAATTTTGCCAATATTTACGCTCCGTTTTCGGGAACTATTGGAATTTCACAGGTAAAGAAGGGCACTGCGGTCGTAGCCGGCCAAACCGTTTTAAATACTATTTCAACCAATAATCCCATCGCAGTCGATTTCACTGTTGATCAAAAAAATATTTATCGTTTTTCAGAGCTGGAACAAAAGAAACACAATGTAAAGGATTCTGTTTTTACCATCGCATTCGGATCTGAAATATACCCTTATCCTGGTAAGATTGATTTTGTTGACCGCGCGGTAGATCCCCAGACAGGAACCATAAAAGTAAGGCTGAACTTTCTCAATGATAAGGATATGTTGAAGCCCGGAATGAATACTACTGTAAGGGTGAAAAACACTTCTACTAAAAATGCAACTATTATTCCTCACATTGCAGTAAACGAACAATTAGGCGAGTTTTCTGTTTATGTATTAGGTGACAGTTCAAAAGTGCACCAACAGCAAATTGATTTAGGAACGCCAATCGGAGACAGTATTATAGTAAAAGCAGGATTAAAGCCAGGTGAAAAAATTATTGTAAAAGGTATTCAGAATTTACATGAAGGTTCGGTGGTAAATGTGAATGCCGGACAGTAATTGAGAACTTAGGATTTGGGAATTCGAAATTTATTTAAAAAATGATCGCAGAAACTTTTATAAAACGGCCGGTTACAGCAATCGTAATTTCCATAGTGATTTTGCTGGTTGGTATTATTTCAATCACCAATCTTCCGATAGCTCAATATCCTGACATATCACCACCAACAGTTTCGGTAACCGCTAATTTCATCGGCGCGGATGCACAAACTGTGGAGCAAACGGTTACCACGCCACTTGAAACACAGATTAACGGAACCCCTGGCATGACGTATATCACGGGCAACAGTACATCCAGTGGCAACAGTTCTATCAGTGCCACGTTTGATGTGGGTACTGATGTAAATATTGCTGCTCTCGACGTACAAAACAGGGTGAATGTTGCGCTACCTTCATTGCCGAATGAAGTAAGAAGATTGGGAGTTACTGTTTTGAAGCGGAACCCTACCTTCATGGAAGTGCTGGCTTTTTATTCCCCAAATGGTACCCATGATTCAAAATTTATCAGCAATTTTGTAAACATCTACATGGTTGACGCATTAAAGCGTGTTCCGGGGGTAGGTGATATTACTGCCTTTGGAAGTGATTTTGGAATGCGTATCTGGCTTGACCCTGAAAAACTTGCAGCCTTAAAGCTCACACCGGCTGATATCACAGCCGCAATAAATGAACAAAACCTGGAGATAGCACCAGGTACTATAGGGGCTGTACCTCAACCCAGTCCTCAAAGTTTTGAATATAGTGTATTAACCAATAGCCGAATAAACACTCCCGAACAATTCAGAAATATTATTATCCGTTCAGACCCGGCAACAGGAAATATGATTTATTTGAAAGATGTTGCCAGAGTGGAATTGGGGAAATTTAATTATGGAAACAATGCACTGGTAAATGGCAAACCTTCAAGTTTCTTATTGGTATTCCAGGCACCCGGAGCAAATGCGCTGGAAACCTATAATGGTGTTAGCAAGGAACTTGAGAATTTAAAAAAGACTTTTCCAAAAGATTTAGATTATACCGTTCCGGCCGAATCCGTTTCTGTAGTAAAAACATCAATGAAAGAAGTAATATTTACTCTTTTGGAAGCATTGGCACTTGTTGTATTTGTTGTGTTCTTATTTCTACAAAACTGGCGCGCTACATTAATTCCTATTTTGGCAATTCCGGTATCATTAATTGGTACATTCATATTTTTTGTTCCTTTTGGTTTTACTATTAATACCCTTACTTTATTTGCGTTTATACTGGCTATCGGAATCGTGGTGGATGACGCTATTATTGTTGTAGAGGCGGTTCAACATAATATTGACCATAATAATATGTCGCCAAAAGATGCGACACGAAAAGCAATGGGAGAAATTTCTGCACCTGTTATTGCCATCGCCTTGATACTGGCTTCAGTTTTTATTCCCGTAGGATTTATTCCCGGAATTGTAGGAAGACTTTACCAGCAATTTGCAATCACCATTGCAGTTTCTGTACTTATTTCTGCCTTTGTAGCATTATCACTTACTCCGGCCTTATGTTCTTTAATGCTCAAACATTCCAAAGATGAAAAAGCCAAAATGGATTTCCTGGAAAAATTCTTTTTTTCCTTTAATAATTGGTTTAGAAGGGTCACCAATTCTTACTCGAGGGGTGTTGCTCTTTGGATCAGGCGGTGGCCTTATATCATTGTACTGCTGGCCGTAATTTTTGTAGGACTATTTTTTCTTTTTAAAGCAAAACCAACAGGATTTATCCCTCAGGAAGACGAAGGAAGGCTATATCTTACCTATCAATTACCGGAAGGGGCTTCTACTACTCGCAGCGTGGATATGCTGAAAGAACTGCAAAATAGATTAAAAGATATTCCTGAAATAGGTGTAGCAGGCGGATTGGCAGGATTTAACGTAATCAGTTTCTCGAATAAATCAAATGTAGGAACCATGTTCATCCATTTAAAAGACTGGGATGAACGTAAAGGAAAATCACATTCACAGGATGCAGTGATGCAAAAGATCTATCAAAAAACAGCTGATATAAAAAATGCCAATATCCTGGTAATCGCGCCTCCTTCTGTTCCCGGACTCGGCCGCACCTCAGGATTTACATTTGAATTGCAACAAACAACCAGCACTGACGATATACAACAATTTGCTAAAGTATCCGGGAACTTTATTGGCCAGTTAAATAAAATGCCACAAATTGGGCGGGCGTTTACATTTTTTACTGCCAATACGCCCAGTTACCAAATAGATGTCGATCGTGAAAAAGCAAAACAATTAGGTGTCTCATTGGCTGATGTCTATACCACCATGTCAACTTTGCTGGGTAGCTCTTACATCAACGATTTTAATTTGTATGGAAGAAATTTCAGAGTGGTTGCCCAGGCAGATAGCAATTATCGTTCATCACTTAGTGATATAGGGAATTATTATGTCAGGAATCAACAGGGAAATATGATTCCTTTGAGTTCTTTGATTACTTCCAAATTGATTGAAAGCCCTACGGCAATTTCGCATTATAACATTTACCGCTCTATAGAAATAAATGGGAGTCCTGCACCCGGTTACAGCAGCGGCCAGGCGATTGACGCATTAAAAGAAGCTGCGGCAAAATATTTACCCAACGGATATAGTTATGAATTTTCAGGAATGAGCAGTGAAGAAATAAAAGCCGGAAATAAAACCGGGATGATCTTTGCTATTTCTCTTGTATTTGTATTTCTTTTCCTTGCGGCATTATATGAAAGTTGGTCGGTACCTTTTTCAGTTTTATTGGCCGTGCCAATTGGCGCTTTAGGCTCTATAATTGCGCTCACCTTTTTGCCCAACCTTACTGATAATATTTATGCCCAAATCGGTTTAATAACCCTGATCGGGCTGGCAGCAAAAAATGCGATCCTGATTGTAGAATTTGCAAAGGAACGGGTAGATGCGGGTATGGATCTCATGAAAGCTACTATCTCAGCAGTCAAATTGCGTTTGCGGCCGATATTGATGACTTCTTTTGCCTTTATTTTCGGCGTTTTGCCGTTGGCCTTTGCAACAGGTGCTGCCGCAGAATCACGTAAAACCATTGGCTGGACGGTATTTGGAGGAATGCTTGCGGCCACTTCTCTTGCAATCTTTGTCGTACCGGTTTTGTATGTAATAATAACCAAAGCGGCTTATGGCAAGAAAAAACTGGCAGAATTAAAAGCCGGTTACGATCCGAAACAGCACGAGGAATTTGAAGAAGACCTCGACTAAATTGCAGTAAACAAATAATTAAAAGACTTTTATTCTCAAAACAGCCTGCGATTTCCCGCAGGCTGTTTTTTCTTCAATTTTTCATAATTCTTTGCAAAACCAATCCAGCAAATTATGGCAAACAGAAGGCCGATAAAACTTCCAACAGTTACATCCAGCAGAAAATGCTGGCCGAGGTAAATGCGGCTGTATCCTACAAGAGCGCCAAGACCTAATAAAGGTATTGCATACTTTTTGTCTTTAATTGCAAAAGCGATGATGGATACGAGAGCAAAAGCCGAGGTGGCATGGCCCGAAGGAAAAGAATGAAAATTGTGCAATGTTACATGATCTATAAAATAAGGATAATTAGCTTTTTGCAGGAACAAAGCGGGCCGCGCCTCAGAAACAAAATACTTTATTAACTGAGTCACTATTCCCGAAGCGGCAAAACTTAAAAAAACCATGAAGCTGAGATAGCGCTTTTTTATTAAAAGTAAAACCAGGCAGAATGCAACTGAAAAGATACCATCTCCAAGTATAGTAATTCCTTCAAAAACAAAATTCAAAAAATCAGAATGGTAAGGATTCAATAAAATAAATCCCGCTGCTTTAGTGTCTGTGAGCAATATAATAACCGCAATGACAAGGAGGAAAAAATAACCAAGAAAAAAAGATTGGTTCTCTTTATAAACCGATTTTAACGTCATTCACTTTTTATTCAGAATTTTCAAAAATACAGAATGTAAAATCAATTCCCTTTAAATGGAACGAAACGCATACGGAATAACTGTTGGCATAATATGCATATACACTTTGCGACCAATACCAAAATAATTTTAAACAAAAATGGTTTTACAATCATTGTATTCTATTTTTGCCAAATGGGAAATTCTATTTTAAAATTTTTTCTGCCGAAGGATAAAGTCTTCTTCCAGTTATTCGAAAACGTTTCTGAAACTGTGGTTCATATGGCTGAAAAGCTGAATGAACTGGTGCATGAAAAAGATTTTTCAAAAAGAGACCAGGTGATTAAA
The DNA here is from genome assembly GCA_963814075.1 of uncultured Chitinophagaceae bacterium. Lineage (GTDB taxonomy): Bacteria > Bacteroidota > Bacteroidia > Chitinophagales > Chitinophagaceae > Ginsengibacter. The sequence continues at coordinate 27,858 of CAWFBO010000005.1, forward strand.
CAGATAGAAGATCTTGAGCACATTAACGATGACCACACCCATCGCATCTTTACGGAACTGGGCAGAAATTTTATCACGCCTTTTGACCGTGAAGACATTCACTACCTGGCTACGTCGCTCGACGATATTTGCGATTATATACATTCTGCTTCAAAAAAAATCAATTTTTATAAGGTGAATCCGGATAATATCACCTTTCATAAGATGGCCGACCTGATCTTAAACGGTTGTACTGAGGTTCGAAAAGCCGTGATTGAATTGAGGAATATGAAAAACCTTCGTAAAATAACTGATGCGATGGTAGCGATCAATAGCATCGAAAACATGGCCGACGATGTATTTGACCAGGGCATCGAGCACCTTTTTGAAAATGAGCCGGATGCCAAAGAGGTTATTAAAAAGAGGGAGATTTACCAGGTGATGGAAATAGTGACCGACAAATGCGAAGACGCTGCCAATGTAATTGAATCCATCATAATAAAATATGCTTAAAGCTGAAAAGCTAAAGGCTTAAGGCAAAAAGCTGAAAGCGATTAAAATTGTTTACCGGTCTTCAGCTTTCAGCATTTAACCCTTGGGCATTAAAAGAAATATATGTTTGTTTTTCTAATTGCTATTATTATTCTTGCGCTTCTTTTTGATTACATAAATGGTTTTCATGATGCAGCCAACTCAATAGCAACAATTGTTTCAACAAAAGTGCTCACTCCTTTCCAGGCTGTACTTTGGGCCGCCGCGTTTAATTTTATTGCTTTTTTTATTTTCAGGGAACATAAAGTTGCCGGAACTATCGCCAACATTATGTCTGAAAATATTATCAATTTTAAAACCATTATTGCCGCTACCATCGCGGCGATAAGCTGGGATATTTTAACCTGGTATTATGGCATCCCTTCCAGTTCATCACACACGTTAATCGGTGGGCTAGCTGGTGCAGCAATTGCTGCCGGTGGCCTGGCAGGAGTAAATACACACCCGATATTTATCGCTTTAATCTTTATGGTTTTATCACCGATCATTGGTTTATTATTCGGTTTTGTAATTACAGTTATCACTGTAAATATTGCGAAAAGATCAAGGCCCGCCAAAGCCGAAAAATGGTTTCGCAGATTACAATTGCTTTCGTCCGCTTCGCTCAGCCTTGCTCATGGGGGCGGTGATTCTCAAAAGACGATGGGATTGATTTTAACCGCTATCTGGTTTTATCAAAAAAGCGCTCACGGACTTACCTCTTCCATAGAACAAATGCCGATGCCGGATTGGCTGCCACTTGCGTGTTATTCTGCTATTGCATTAGGCACCATGTCGGGCGGATGGCGCATTGTAAAAACTATGGGAACAAGAATCACTAAAGTCAATCCATTGGAAGGTTTTTGTGCAGAAACAGCTGGCGCGGCCACCATTTTTCTTACCATTGCTTTCGGTATTCCGGTTAGCACCACCCATACAATCACCGGATCAATTGTTGGTGTTGGGGCTACCAAACGCTTATCAGGCGTGCGTTGGGGCGTAACCGTCAATTTAGTTTGGGCATGGATTCTTACCGTTCCCGTCAGTGCTTTGGTGGCGGCCATTGTGTACTACATCATTCATTTTCTTACATAGAAATAAATCGTTCACTGCCCGGTTTTTGTAACCAATTTTCTCTTACTTTGTAACATGAATAAAATACTTGTTACCGGCGGTTGCGGCTACATTGGCGCCCATACAATTGTTGACCTGATTGAAAACGGATTTCAGCCGGTGTCCATTGATAACAATTCAAGATCTTCAACCGCGTTGCTGGCGGGGATTAAAGAAATCACAGGAGTGCAGGTGAAAAATTACAAAGTAGATCTCTCAAATTTCGACGATACTTACGCCGTCTTCCAGGAAAATACTGATATAAAAGGCATTATTCATTTTGCGGCTTTTAAGGCCGTAGGCGAATCGGTTGAACTACCATTGATGTATTATGAAAACAATTTGTCTTCGCTCATTAATGTCTTAAAATGCGCCAAAGAATTTGAAATTCCTCATTTTATTTTTTCTTCTTCGTGTACGGTATATGGAAGCCCGGATAAAATTCCCGTAACCGAAGAGTCCCCGATACAACCGGCTGAATCTCCGTACGGCGCCACCAAACAAATGGGCGAACAAATAGTAAGGGATGCCACCAGCGCATCAGATTTTAAAAGTGTGTCGTTGCGCTATTTCAATCCTGTGGGCGCTCATCCTTCCGCATTAATTGGCGAATTGCCTTTGGGAAAGCCGGAAAACCTTGTGCCTGCAATCACACAAACGGCGGTTGGCAAAATAAAGGAGCTTGTTGTTTATGGAGATGATTATGACACAAGAGATGGATCATGCATCCGCGATTATGTGCATGTTTGCGATATTGCCCAGGCACACACGCTTGCCTTGCAACATTTGATTAAAGATGAAAATGCAGCTGATTGTGAAGTATATAATCTCGGTACCGGTAATGGCGTTTCGGTTTTGGAAGCCATACACGCGTTTGAAAAAGTGAGCGATGTAAAACTTAATTATAGGATAGGACCACGCCGCCCGGGCGATGTTGTAGCCATTTACGCCAACAATTCTTTAGCCAAAGAAAAACTAAACTGGACTCCTAAATATTCTTTAGATCAAATGATGACAACCGCCTGGAAATGGCAATTAAAATTACAACACGATGAAGCGTTGCATAATAATGCAAATTTTCAGATGAATTAAAAATTGGAGGAATTTGTTTGTTTACTGATTCCAACTCTTTATTGATATACCCTCACATAATCCACTTCCATTGTTGCTTTTGTAACATTTAGATCAACGGGGCCTCCAAAATTGCCGCCCATAGCCATGTTTAAGATGATAAAGAAATCGTGATTGAAAGGAATTTCCGGAGAATTTTCAACTGTTTGATACACTTTCCCGTCCACAGAAATTTTTAAAAAATCCGGTGTCCATTCAAGCCCGTAAATATGAAATTGGGTTGCATCTTTGACCATCGTTGTTTTGCCATTGGCATGATCGCCAAAGTGTTCAGGATAATGAAGCGTGCCGTAAATTTTGTTCATATCTCTTCCCAGGTGTTCCATTATGTCAATTTCACCACATGCCGGCCAGTGAACCGAATCAATATTACTTCCAAGCATCCATATTGCCGGCCATGTACCAACACCTGCAGGTAATTTGGCTCTCACTTCTATTCTTCCGTATTTGAATGAAAATTTTCCTTTCGTGAGAATTCGCGCAGATGTATAATGACTGTCTTTATAATCTTCTTTTAATGCCGTAATATGCAACATTCCATCTTTCACCATTACATTCTGTGGCCTGTCTGTATAATATTCCAACTCATTATTTCCCCATCCGCCGGCGCCTGAATTGTAGCTCCATTTTGAACTATCCGGCGCTCCGTTGTAATTAAACTCATCCGACCAAATTAGTTTGTTGTATTTTGTTTGTGCAAAAGTTTGTAGCGCTAAAAATGATTGAAGGGTTAAAAAAGTTACCAGTGTAAGGCATTTATTTACTTTAAGCATTTAGACGTAGATTGATTTTTTTCAAATTTATATCAGCATGATCTATTAGTAACAAATATAACGCTGTTGCAGCAATAGATCGTCATTAATAAGCAGTCGGGAAAGGAGCGAAATTCTTTCAAAATTCAAAAATTAAATTTACAATTTTTTAATGAATGAAAATGGCTTTTCCAGGCTTAAGGAAGTGGCAATGATTTTTTTACACAGTGTTTCCAAAATTCTTTTAATTCTTTAATTTCACTTCATCCCTTTAAAACTAAGTGTGCATTTGTCTTAACGTTCTAAATCACTTTGAATGATACAGGATTTCAAATTTCCATTACGGATAGAGCCTGAAGAGTTAGATACTTACCTTGCTGCCGGTTGGTACAGGATGGGGCAATGCGTTTTTACCACTGATTTCGTGGAACGGGATGGCGTGCATTTTAAAACAATTTGGTTAAGAAACCGGCTTAAAAACTATCAGCCTTCCTCGAGTTTTCAAAAGCTTGAAAAAAGAAATAAAGTATTTTCAACAGAGATAATTCCTTTCAGTTATTGTAAGCGATACGAATTACTCTTTCAAAAATACCGTTCTTCCCTTCCTCCCGGCAGAGCCGGCGATCTGCACAGTTTTCTTATCGGCGACAGTCCATATCTTATTTTCAAATCATTGGTCATTAATATATACGATAGTGGCAATCTTATCGGCTCTGGCATTTTCGACCTCGGTAAAAAGAGCGCCGCGGGTATTTCAAGCTTTTACGATCCTGATTACAAAAAATGTAGTATCGGCAGGTATTTGATTTATAAAAAAATTGAGTATTGCAAACAGAATGGATACGATTTTTTTTATCCCGGTTATTTTGTCCCCGGGATAAAAGCTTTTGATTACAAACTGGAAATAGGCAAAGAATCGATTGAGTTTTATGACATGGATAAAGACCTATGGAAGCCGATGTCGCAGTTGGTTTTAGAGAATTCGTAAGTTTTGTTTGCGGCCGATTATAGCAAAGCAACAAATAAGCTGAATTTTTATTTTCTTATTCTAAAAAGTTATTAAAATTGTTATTAACTAAATAAAAATCAACCATATTTGTTTATTTACTACCTTATTAAAAAGAATTGAGTATTAATGGAGGTTTACAATATCATAACTCTCATAGTAGTATTGGCGGCTATTTTCGCTTATATAAACTATCGTTTCATCAAACTTCCATCTACGATCGGCATCATGCTTATTTCTCTTCTTGCCTCGTTGATCGTGATCATTTTAGGAATTATTTCACCAAGCATTTTTTTAAGAACTACAGAAGCGCTTAGCCTTATTGATTTTCAAACGGTTTTGCTGCGCGTAATGCTTAGTTTTCTTCTTTTTGCCGGCGCCATTCATATTGATTCTAAAAAGCTCAGGTCCGAACGTATTTCTATCATTACTTTTTCAACTATCGGCGTTATCATTTCCACTTTTATCGTGGGAACGTTGTTATATTTTGTCATTTCAATGATTGGGCTTTCAGTCGATTATCTTTATTGCCTTTTGTTTGGCACTTTAATTTCTCCCACTGATCCGATAGCAGTAGTAGGCATTTTAAAAAAGGCGAAAATTCCTGAATCTCTTGAAACAAAAATAAGTGGCGAAAGCTTGTTTAATGATGGTGTAGGCGTTGTTTTATTTATTTCTTTTTATGAAATAGCGCAAATCGGCTATGCTAATATTTCTGTTTTGAATATAATATGGCTCTTTATCCGCGAAGCTGGCGGAGGAATATTGTTCGGTTGGCTGCTAGGCTATATTGGTTACCTGGCATTAAGATCTATTGATAATTATGTGGTAGAAGTGATGATTACTCTGGCAATAGTTATGGGTGGTTACGGACTTGCAGAGATCATGCATGTAAGCGGACCTCTGGCCATGGTTATGGCAGGTCTGTTTACCGGCAACAGAAGTATGCATGTGGTTGCCAGTAATGTAAGCACCGATTATATCGAGAAATTTTGGGAAATGATTGATGAAATGATGAATGCTATTTTATTTCTCCTGATTGGTTTTGAGATGCTGATCATACCTTTTAATGGTACCGTGTTTTTTCTTGGTTGCATTACAATATTTATCGTACTGCTTGCGCGTCTTATTTCAGTTTGGCTTCCAATAACACTTTTAAAATACAAAAACTCCTTTGCTAAAAATACAATTCCTATTCTTACCTGGAGCGCATTACGTGGTGGCATTTCCGTAGCGTTGGCTTTATCGATTCCAAAATATATGTACGGGCAAATGTTCGTCTCCATCACTTATATTGTCGTATTATTCTCAATAGTGGTCCAGGGACTCAGCATCGGCAAATTTGCTAAAAAACTTGTGGAAAAGTATCCCGAATCAACGGAAGAATCTACCCCGAAAATATAATTTCTTTCAATTACAACTTTAGCTGTTTTTTTAAATAATTAATTTCATATATTTTACAACCATCACAGTAAATATGGCCGCCACAATTATCATAATCATTTTTGTATTGGGATACCTTGCTATCGCATTTGAACATCCGCTCAGGTTAAATAAAGCCGCTTCAGCTTTGATAACAGGCGTTTTGTGCTGGACAGTTTATATAATGCAAAGTGAAGACGCCCATGTAGTGAGTGAAGAACTTGTAGACCACCTGGGAGAGATATCGTCCATATTATTTTTTTTGATGGGTGCGATGACGATCGTGGAGCTGATCGATTCGCATGGCGGGTTTAATATTATAACTCAAAAAATTACAACGCGAAGTACCCGAAAATTATTAATAATAGTGACCATTCTCACATTCTTTCTTTCTTCGTTGCTGGATAATTTAACTACCACAATAGTGATGATATCTCTATGTGCAAGAATACTGCGCAGGAAAGAAGAAAGACTTTGGTTTGCAGGCATGATCATCATTGCGGCCAATGCTGGCGGAGCGTGGTCGCCGCTGGGAGATGTAACAACCACAATGCTTTGGATCGGAGGTCAGATCTCTGCGCTTAATATCATGAAAATACTGATTTTGCCAAGTTTGGGAGTTTGCATAATCCCCGCTTTAATTATGACCTTTCGTTTCAGGGGCGAAACATTTGTAATACCTCCGGCCAAGCAATCCGGCGCTAAAGAAAAAAGAGATGGTAAAATTATTCTTTACCTTGGTGTAGGGCTTTTAATTTTCGTACCATTTTTTAAATCAATTACCAATCTTCCCGCTTTTATGGGCATGCTGCTGGCACTGGGTATGATATGGGTAGTCATCGCTTTTCTTCACAAAAAGAAAGCGCCTGAAATAGTGCGGCAATATAGTGTGGCACACGCTTTACAGCGAATAGATACACAAAGCATTCTTTTCTTTTTGGGAATTTTACTTGCTGTAAATGCATTACAATCTTTTGGATTACTGGCAGATTTGGCAAAATTTCTCACTAGCTCACTTAAGAATAATTACTTAATCGGAACGGCGTTAGGGTTACTTTCGGCAGTGGTAGACAATGTGCCACTGGTCGCCGCTTCGCAAGGAATGTTCAGTTTATCCGCTTTCCCGATGGATCATCCTTTCTGGGAATTTCTGGCTTTAACTACAGGAACCGGCGGAAGTGCCATAATAATCGGTTCCGCGGCAGGAGTAGCGGCGATGGGAATTGAACAAGTGGATTTTATGTGGTACCTGAAAAAAATAAGTTTGCTTGCACTACTGGGCTTCGCAGCGGGCATTGGTGTTTATCTTTTGCAAGTGTATTTTTCATAGAAACTTCAAGGCAAAAAATTCCGGATAATTTTTGCATTTTGTAATCTTGCCCGGTTCATCTAATTTTGCAGGCAGCAGGCGGATTTGTTTATTGTTCGGCCTGCAAAAAACCGGTTGGCTCACAACTATTAAAACTGAACTAATAAACGAAACTTTATTCTGACACGCTCCAGATTTTCAAAATTTCGTTTCTTTTCATTTTGATCGTAGTGCTGGCAAACCGCTGGTAATGTAATTTTGATGTTTTGACAAAAGACAATTATATCTAAGTCTAAAAAAATTGAAAATGAAAAAATCAATCCAGGAATGCCTCAACAAACGCATCTTAATTATTGATGGCGCCATGGGAACAATGATTCAGCAATACAAACTGGAAGAAAAAGATTACAGGGGAGAAAGATTTAAAGATTGGCATAAAGATGTGAGGGGTAATAATGATCTTTTAAGCCTCACACAACCGCAAATTGTGCAGGCCATTCATAGAGCTTATTTGGAATCCGGCGCTGATATTATCGAGACCAACACTTTCAGCAGTACTTCAATTGCGCAGGCTGATTATGACATGCAATCACTTGCTTATGAATTGAACGTAGCAGCAGCACAATGCGCAAGAAAAGCGGTTGATAATTTTACATCCGACAGTAACCAAACAAATAATTGCAAATTTATCGCAGGCGCTATCGGCCCGTTAAATAAAACTTTAAGCCTTTCTCCCGATGTAAATAATCCGGGCTTTCGCACGGTGACTTTCGATGAAGTGGCCAATGCCTATTATGAACAAATAAGAGGACTGGTCGATGGCGGCGTGGATCTGCTATTAGTCGAAACCATCTTTGATACATTAAATGCCAAAGCGGCAATCTATGCCATCAAAAAATATTTCAGGGAAATAAAAAAACCTGAACTTCCGATCATGATCAGTGGAACCATTACCGACGCCAGTGGCAGAACATTAAGCGGACAAACGCTGGAGGCTTTTTATATTTCAATTTCACATGCGAATCCCATTAGCGTAGGATTAAACTGTGCACTTGGCGCGAAAGAAATGCGACCGCATATTGAGGAATTAAGCGAAATAGCCAGCTGCTATACTTCAGCATATCCTAACGCCGGATTACCCAATGCTTTTGGCGAATATGATGAACAACCGGAAGACACAGCTCACATCATTGAAGAATGGGCTCAGCAAGGCTTTGTAAATATTGTAGGCGGGTGCTGCGGAACAACACCGGATCATATCAAACATATTGCCGAACACGTTAAGAAATTTCAACCCAGAAAATTGCCTCTATTGGAAAAACAATTGGAAGAATCCATAGCTTAATAAATAAAATGTCTACGAATAAAACGATAAAACCATTTTTAAGATTGTCAGGACTGGAGCCGCTTGTAGTTCGCCCTGAAAGCAATTTTATTAATGTCGGAGAACGAACCAATGTAACTGGTTCCAAAAAATTCGCACGCTTGATCCGCAATGGCGAATATGAAGAAGCACTTTCAGTGGCACGCCAGCAGGTAGAAGGCGGGGCGCAGATCCTTGATGTAAACATGGATGATGCGCTCCTGGATGGAGAAAATGCAATGACCACCTTTTTGAATTTACTCCAGGCCGAACCCGACATTGCCAAAATTCCTGTAATGATCGATTCTTCCAAATTCAATATTATAGAAGCAGGATTAAAATGTGTGCAGGGAAGATGCATCGTGAATTCAATCTCCATGAAAGAAGGTGAAGAAAAATTTATCGATCAGGCATTCATTTGTAAAAGTTTTGGCGCAGCGGTAATCGTTATGGCTTTTGATGAAAAAGGGCAGGCAGATACGAAGGAACGGAAAGTGGAAATTTGTAAACGCGCGTATAAAATTTTAACCGAAAAAGTTGGATATAATCCTGAGGATATCATTTTCGATCCAAACATTTTCGCTATTGCAACAGGCATTGAAGAACACAATAATTATGGAGTTGATTTTATTGAAGCAACAAGCGAAATAAAAAAATTGATGCCGTTGGCAAAAGTGAGTGGCGGCGTAAGTAATATTTCCTTTTCTTTTCGCGGAAATGATACAGTAAGAGAAGCAATGCATGCGGTTTTTTTGTACCACGCGATAAAAGCAGGAATGGATATGGGCATTGTAAATGCCGGCCAGTTACAAGTTTACGAGCAAATCGAACCTGAATTAAAAGAACTTTGTGAAGACGTTATCCTGAACAGGAAAGAAGATGCGACAGATAAGTTATTGGCTTTTGCAGAAACAGTAAAAGCGAAAGGAAAAGAAGTTATAAAGGACCAGGCGTGGAGAAAGGAAAGTGTAGAAAAACGCTTAAGCCATGCTTTAATAAATGGGATCACGGATTATATTGATGAGGACACAGAAGAAGCAAGACAAAAATATCCCAAACCCCTTGATGTGATTGAAGGACCGTTGATGGATGGGATGAACATTGTGGGAGATCTTTTTGGCAGCGGTAAAATGTTTTTGCCGCAAGTTGTAAAAAGCGCAAGGGTGATGAAAAAGAGCGTCAATTATTTATTCCCTTTTATCGAAGCGGAAAAAGAAAAAATAAAACAGGCAAAATATTGCCGCAGGGATTTTAAATGAAGAAGGCGGCGGGCCTGCTAAAATTTTAATGGCTACCGTAAAAGGTGACGTGCATGATATTGGTAAAAATATTGTTGGGGTAGTTCTTGGATGCAATGGTTATGAAATAATTGATCTTGGTGTGATGGTTCCTGCCGAAAGAATTTTACAGGTGGCCAAAGAAAAAGAAGTTTCGATGATTGGCCTCAGCGGACTGATCACTCCTTCACTGGATGAAATGGTGCACGTGGCGAAAGAAATGAAAAGACAGGATTTCTCAATTCCGCTTCTTATAGGCGGGGCTACAACCTCGCGCCTTCACACAGCTGTAAGAATAGCCCGGAATATGACAACGGCGTTGTGCACGTGTTAGATGCTTCAAAAAGCGTAACCGTTGCCGGTAATTTATTGAATAAGGAAACCAAAAAAGGATTTTTATCATCCATTGAAACTGAATACCTCAAACTAAAAAATGATTTCGGCAATAAAAAATCAACAAAAATTTTATTGCCTTTTTCAGAAGCGCAACGAAAATAAATTCATCATTGACTGGCAAAATTTTTCTCCTGTAAAACCTTCATTTACCGGCATAAAAGTTTTCGATGATTTTGATCTTAATGAAATTTATAAATACATAGACTGGCAGCCTTTTTTTATCGCCTGGGAAATGCATGGAAAATTCCCCGATCTTTTATCGGATGAAAAGATTGGGGCTTCTGCTACCAAATTGTATGAAGACGCACAAACTTTGCTCAAAAAAATCATCGGTGAAAAATGGCTTACGGCAAAAGGTGTGATAGGTTTTTGGGAAACCAATAAAATAGCCGACGACACAATTGAAGTAAAAATACGGATGGAGGAATCTTTGGATCTTGAATTTTTGCGGCAGCAGGTAAAGAAGGCGCCAGGTCAACCCAATCTTTCCCTGGCCGATTTTATAAAACCAGGAAAAGGGGATTTTATCGGCGCTTTTGCAGTTTCTATTCATGGATTGGAACCTCATGTTGAAAAGTTCAACAAGGAGTTTGATGACTACAACAAAATCATTCTGCAGGCTTTGGCAGACAGGCTGGCAGAGGCTTTCGCTGAATTGCTTCATCAAAGAACAAGAAAAGAGTTTTGGGGTTATGCAACTGATGAAGATCTTAACCTCTAAAGAATTGGTTGAGGAAAAATATATAGGAATCAGGCCGGCCCCGGGTTATCCGGCATGCCCTGATCATACGGAAAAATACAAGCTTTTTAAACTGTTAAACGCTTCTGAAAATGCGGGAATCATCTTGACAGAATCTCTTGCCATGGATCCCGCACCTTCTGTTTGTGGATGGTATTTTGCCAATCCGCAAAGTAAATATTTCGGCGTGGGGAAAATTGCCAAGGACCAGTTAGAAGATTATGCAACGCGTAAACACATGGGAATTGAGGAAGCAGAAAGATGGTTAAGGCCGCAATTGGAGTAATAAAAAGAAAAAACGGATCCGTTTATCGGGATTTAATCACAATTGTGTTGGTTATCGAATCGTGCCACGGGGTACCCAATCCGCTGATTGCTTCACAAGGAATAAGCCTGCAGGCGCTTCTCAAAAATGCTTCTTTAAACGTCAATTCCGTACCATTTTCGTTCATCGCTTTCGTTCCGGTTATCCATTTCCCTATTGTTCTTCCTTTAAAAATACCTTCAAATAAAGTATAATAGAAAATGTAATCGATAAGGATTATAAGAACAGAAATTAAATAAAGACGAGCTTTATTACTATAAAGGCTGTAAGCAAATTCTGGCCATAATGCCATTAATAAATATCCTACAGCGACGCCTGTAATATAAACCAGGGCAATTCTTATAACAACGTTATCAATCAGAAAATTTAGAAACCTTTGCCCGTGAGAGGCTTTAGTATATTCAAAAAAAGGGTTTTCATCAATCGTTAATAAATCGCCTTGCGTTAGTGTAGTATCTTCCATATGTTGATTATTTTTACAATCTACGAACGAATAACTATGAAAATTATTTCTTACAATGCCCGGTCAATAAGACAATACAAATAACACAAGGATAACCCATGAACGATAACATCCGCATCATCACTTATAACGTAAACGGAATAAGAGCCGCTATAAGAAAAGGTTTTATAGATTGGTTAAATACTGATCCTTCTGATATCATTTGCCTCCAGGAAATAAAAGCCAATGAAGAAGATATCGATCGTGTGGCGATTGAACGTGCCGGATATAGGGCGTTTATTTTTTCCGCGCAAAAAAAAGGATATAGCGGAGTTGCCATGCTCAGCAAACTCGAGCCTGACAACGTTGAATATGGCCATGGAAACAAGCAAAGTGATTTTGAAGGCAGAGTATTGCGCGCAGATTTTGGTGACATCACTCTGATTTGCGCCTATTTTCCTTCAGGAACCAGCGGTGAACATCGCCAGTCTTATAAATATATTTGGTTGGACGAATTTTTAGCGTATCTCACTGAACTTAAAAAAAGCCGAAACAAAATAATTGTGTGTGGCGATTATAATATCGCCCACAAAGAAATTGATATTCACAATCCGAAGTCAAATAAAAAAACCACCGGCTTTTTGCCGGAAGAAAGATCGTGGTTTGATCGATTTTTGAGTCATGGATTTACTGACGGGTTCCGGCATCTTAATAAAGAACCGCACAATTATACCTGGTGGAATGTGATAAGGCCAACCACCCGACTTGAGAACAAAGGCTGGCGAATAGATTATATTAATGTTACAGATACCTTAAAAGATCACATTCAAAAAGTAAAAATATTTCCTGAGGTAAAACATAGCGACCATTGTCCCGTTTATATGGAACTAAAATATTAATGCATGTTTGTTTATAACATAACTTTTAAAGTAGAGCACGAATGTTTGCAGGAATGGATGGAATGGCAAAAAAAAGTTCAAATCCCTGAAATACTTGCTACAGGATGTTTTTATGATCATCGTTTTTATGAATTGATGGATCTTGAAGAAGAGGATGGAAGAACATTTGTAATACAGTTTTTGGCGAAATCAAAAAGTGATTATAATAGGTATCAGCATATTTTCGCCGGCCCTTTAAGGCACCAGGCTATTGAAAAATGGAAGGATCATGTAGTTTCTTTCAGGACACTTCTTAAAAATGTGGAATAAGTGTTTATATTTTTTTATAGCGCCTGTTTTTAGTAAAACTACTAAGCCGCAAAAGCCTTCTAAATCAGGCTTTTTTTATTTTAATTCGGCTAAAATGCAGTACTGTATTGCTTTCTGGAAAAAATTTCCAAAAATCGTTCTCGTAGTAAAATCCCGCCAATAATCGCTGAAAAGCAGACCGATAGTGCATTACAAAGAATAGATTGTAAAATTTTTTTTTGCAAAAAAATTATTGCATTGAAAAACCTTCTATATTTGTTGCTGTTTAAAAAAATCAAATAAAATTATTATGAACAAAGCTGAACTAATCGCCAAGATGGCCGATGACGCAGGAGTTACAAAAACACAGGCTAACGCCGCTTTAGATTCTTTTACTACAGCAGTAACCAAAACTTTAAAAGGTGGAGGAAAAGTTACCCTTGTAGGATTTGGAACTTTCTCTGTTAGTAAAAGGGCTGCACGCAATGGCCGTAACCCTCAAACTGGCGCTGTTATTAAAATTAAAGCTAAGAAAGTAGCTAAATTTAAAGCAGGTAAAGAATTGTCATCGAAAATCTGATTTTCGTGAAAATTTCTAAAAGCAAGATGCAATAATTGTATCTTGCTTTTTTTATTATTAATCATTCAACAAAAAATAATTTTTTAAATGGGACGCGGAGATAAAAAAACAAAAAAAGGAAAAATTTTTATGGGCTCTTTTGGTAAATCAAGACCGGTGGCAAAAGCAAAAAGAGTTGAAAAGGCAAAAACGAAAAAAGAAAAATAGCTTTTAGCAACATATCACTCACGGGTTAAAATAAAAAATGTAGTTTTTTATTTGTTTACTGTCGTGAAAATTAAATTATTTTAAGGCGCAAGCCTTTGAATCACCCAACTGTTATTTTCAGCCAAAGAATATTGTAATCTGTCGTGAAGCCTTCCGGGCTTCCCTTGCCAGAATTCAATTACGATTTGGCTCTACAACATATCCTCCCCAAAATTCAGGCCGGGGAACTTCCTTTTCACGAAACTGGTCGTAGTATTTTTTCATATTCTCCTGCAGTAAATCCGCATTTTCAATTACACTGCTTTGTGGTGAACTCCATGCGCCCAGCTGGCTTTCACGTGGACGAACCGAAAAATATTCATCACTTTCTTTTGCACTTGTTTTTCTCACTTTTCCTTCAATTCGTATTTGCCTTTCCAACTCTTTCCAAAAGAATACAAGGGCCACATAAGAATTTTCTTCAATTTCGTGCGCCTTACGACTTTCATAATTGGTAAAAAAAACAAACCCATTTTCACTTACGCCTTTTAATAAAACAATACGGGCAGAAGGTTTTCCAGAAGAATTGCAAGTGGCTAATGTCATAGCATTCGGTTCTTCAACGCCGGAATCAATGGCATCCTGCCACCAGCTTGTCAAACTGTTTAAGCGGATTCGCATTTACCTCTTTTTCCTCCAAAGATTTTAACTGGTACACTTTACGCATTGCCGCAATTGAATCATTATGCAGGCATATTATCTTTATTTAAAATTGATTCAGCAAATTTTGTAAAAACAATTCAATAAGAACAAAATAACGGCATTAATATAATGCTTTCTTGTTGAATTATTAATTTATATATAAGATCAATGACACTAAGCAACCGTATTGGAATTTTCATTGGTCTCACTGCCTTTATCAATGTGTCCACTTTTTTAGTTGAATCGGAAGCTTTGGATTAGTTGAATTGCCAAACTTGCTTTTTAAGCCGTCTTTAAGGCTATCAAGCCCTTCTTTAAGATTATCGGTAGGCGATCGCAACAGATAGGCGGAAAGAAGAATTCCTATAGCAGCAACGGCTGCTATATAAAGCCCAAAACCTACAAGCGCAGAGCTCCCATTAGGGAACTTGTAAATTCATAATAATACCAAAAGATAAAAAGTAATGCAATAGTTCCGGCTAAAAGAGTAACCGTCCATAATGTTTTATCCAGGTTCTTTTTTTGATCATCAATATAAGCAATAACACCTGTTGCAACAAAGCATAAAAAAACTACTACACCTTCTTTATGCATCCCGTTTGCACTTTGTGTATAGCCAAACATCGGGATAGAAGCCCAAGGTAAAAACATTGAAATAAAACCAACGATAGAAAAAATCAAAAGGAATTTTCTTTGCTTACTCATTAAATTAAAATTCACAATCGAAAGTTTTAAAATTAATAATTGAAGATGGCTTCAGTTATTAAGCAACTTTCATAAACTACGGATCAATTTAGCTTAGTAAATGTAAAGAAATTTGTATAAAGGCTATGGTGAATTTTTAGTAGGAGAGATGATTTTATTTTGATTGACCATAAGCTCAAGATTAGCAATCATTTTGGCTTTCTCTTCTTCATAAACGGCAACCTGGTTTTCCAGTTCATGTAAACGGGAAAGACCAATTTCGAGTTCTTTTTCTTTATTGTGGATTTCTACCAGTTGGTTTCTCAGGTCATCGTTTTCACTTTTCAAACGCACATTTTCGCTTTCAAGGTTTGAATATTGTTTTTTGGCATTGATCTCAGCAACCAGCGATAATTCTAATTCTTTTTCACGCACTGCCGCGGCTTCAAGTTGCCTTTGCAAAAGGCCAATATTGTTTTGCATGGATTGCAGATCATTTAGCCGCGCATCATAGTCACTTTGTAATCCCTTCCATTTACTATTATTCACTTCAATTTCGGCTAATTGATTTTCTACTTCTTCAAGCCTTTGACGGGTGATATCAAGTTCATTTTCTAATTTTTCTTTCACTTCATTTTCTTCATAATACATTTCCTTCCAATCTTCTTCATCGTCATTTTGGGAAGCTGTAATTTGTTGTTGAGTTTGATATTGTGCTTCAAGTGCTTTTAATCGTTCCTGCATTTTTGAAAATTGAATTTCATAAAAAGAAGAATTTTCTTCTACCTTTTGCAACTTATTTTTCAGGTCCCAAATGGCTTCCGGTCGCGGAGAACTGTTCGGTGAAGAAGAAGATTTTTTAAAACTAAGGAAATTTTTTTTGTCAGCGGGCAGAAGATCATAGCTGCTTACTATTACTTTGTAAGCAAAAATGAAGCAGGCTATTAAAACAACCAGGGATATAATCCACCAAATCCACATAGCGCAGTTACTTAAAAATGTTACATAATTATTTTTACAGCCGGGGGGTCGTTCTAGTGTTTTTTCAAGGGATAAATTTCTGTATCTACTTCAGAAAAGGGATTGTCGCCTTAATAAGCGCAGCCTAAATTAATACAAATTATCCAGTTACCAAAGTACCTACTTTTTCACCCGTTATTACCCGTAGCAATGTGCCGGGGGTATCCATATCAAAAACAATGATAGGAAGCTGGTTTTCCATACACAAAGTGAAGGCCGTCATGTCCATAACCCTCAGGTTCCTGGCAATGCAATTGGCGAAGGTAATGGTTTCATATTTGGTAGCCAGTTTATCTTTTTCAGGATCCGCAGAGTAAATTCCGTCCACGCGAGTCCCTTTTAAAATTGCATCAGCGCCTATTTCAATGGCTCTTAACGAACCGGCCGTGTCTGTAGTAAAATAAGGGTTACCCGTGCCTGCCCCAAAGATTACAACTCTTCCTTTTTCCAGGTGCCTCATGGCTCTTCTACGTATATATGGCTCGGCAACTTGTTCCATTTTAATGGCACTTTGCAATCTTGTATAAACGCCCGCTCTTTCAAGAGAGCTTTGCAAAGCCATTCCATTTATTACAGTTGCCAGCATTCCCATATAATCACCCTGAGCCCGTTCTATTCCTGTTTCCGCTTCATTCATTCCACGATAAATATTGCCACCCCCAATTACTATTGCTACCTGCACGCCCAATTCTGTTATCATCTTAATGTCTTGAGCGTATTGGGTAAGAACTGAAGAATCAAGTCCAAAATTTTTATCACCCATTAAAGATTCACCGGAAAGTTTGAGTAGGATTCGTTTAAACTTAGGAAGCATAAATTGATTACGGTTGTTTTTTAAATCGCTGCAAGATAATGGATAAATTTCTATTTGCCTGATAGTCTTGTCTTTTAAAGATCAGGTATTACACGGAACAGTAAACCAACAAAAAATTTCATTTTATATTTCCCGGATCACATTAATTAGTCTGAAAACAAAAAAGAGCTGCCTGATAGCAGCTCTCTTTTTGAAGAGATTATTTTAAAATATTATCCTAAAGCCACTCTTTTAAATCCGAGAACTTTCAAATCAGGATCTACAGATTTTAAAAAATCGGCAACAGATTTATTACCATCTTTCACAAAAGCCTGTGCAAGCAAAGTACTTTCTTTAAAGAACTTATTGATCTTTCCGGCAGCAATTTTTTCAGCCATCTCTGCAGGCTTGCCCTCTGCTTTTATTTGTTCAATGGCAATATTTCGTTCACGTTCAACAGTTTCCGCAGGCACTGAGGTCTGATCTATTGCAATGGGATTCATAGCTGCAATCTGCATTGCAACATCTTTTCCTGCTTCTTCATTTGGTTTATTCAATCCCACCAAAACTCCCATGCGATAAGCGCCGTGAATATAGGAAGCCACATAAGGAGCTTCGATCTTTTCAAATTTTGACACGCTGATTTTTTCTCCAATCTTTGCCACCTGCTCGTTCACGTTGTCGGCAATAGTCTTATCACCAATTTTCACTGAATTCAATTCTTCGGCAGAGTTCACGTTATTGGCAATTGCTGCATCCATTATTGATTGAGCAAAGGCAATATACTCTGCATTTTTACTCACAAAATCGGTTTCACAACTTACATTTATGATATAACCCGTTTTATTGTCGTCCGTGGTTTGTGCGATTACTACACCTTCTTTGGCCTCACGGTCGCCACGAAGGGCAGCTACTTTCTGTCCTTTTTTTCTTAAATAATCGATTGCTGCTTCGAAATCCCCATTCGATTCTACCAAAGCTTTGCGGCAATCCATCATTCCCGCCCCGGTTTGCTGACGTAATTTATTAATTTCAGATGCTGTTATTGTTGTTGTACTCATTGTTTTTTGTTGAATGTTAAATGATAAAATGGAAATAGAATTAAATGGTTTACACAAATCCTATTCCTGATTATTCATTAGCAATTTTCTGATAAATTATCTACGTGCTCCTCCTGGTCCCCTGCTTCCCTGGCCTGGTCCGGCTACACGACGCTTTTGAGGTCCTGCAGCACCACGTCCTTTTCCCCCGGTGGGTCCACTGCTGCCGCGTCTGCGTTCTTTTCCTTCATCCGCTACATCATCAATTTTAATTTCACGTGTATTGGTTTCTTCAACCTCTTCAGCTTCTTCTTCTTTTTCAGCTTGTCTTTCGGTCAGTCCTTCAGCAATGGCAGCTGTAATATAATTGGTAATGATGGCTATAGATTTGGTAGCGTCATCGTTAGAAGGAATCGAAAATTCAACTTTATTAGGATCGCAATTGGTATCCACCATCCCGAAAGTAGTTATGTTAAGGCGTTTTGCTTCAGACAGTGCAATATGCTCATGTCCAATATCCACCAGGAATAACGCTGCAGGTATGCGGCTTATCTGTGCTATACCACCTAAAACTTTTTCCATTTTATCCCTGTCGCGTGTAAGTGTGAGGCGTTCTTTTTTTGTGATACTGTCTAATGTTCCATCGTTCAACATTTTCTCAATTGCCTGCATTTTCTTAACACTTTTGCGAACGGTGTTAAAATTGGTAAGCATCCCACCGAGCCAACGCTCGGTCACAAAAGGCATATTCACTCTTTTGGCCGCTTCGGTTACAATTTCTTTTGCCTGTTTTTTAGTAGCTACAAACATGATCTTCTTTCCGCTTTTAGCGATAGATTTCATGGCGGCCGCGGCTTCTTCAAGGCCTTCAACGGTTTTGTTAAGGTCTATGATGTGGATGCCTTTTTTCTCAGCAAAAATGTAAGGCAACATTTTGGGGTTCCATTTCTTTTTTAAATGGCCAAAGTGCACGCCTGCTTCTAAAAGCTGCTGTTGTAAGGAAGTATTATTTTCCATTTATTGTGTATTAAGTTGTTTTAAAAAATTATATAAGAAGGGGCGCCAGTTAACGTTTAGAGAACTGGAAGCTTTTTCTTGCTTTCTTCTTGCCCGGCTTTTTACGTTCTACTGCCCGTGGGTCGCGTGTAAGTAAGCCCGCTTCTTTTAAAGCAGGGCGGTATTCTGGATTTACCTGCAAGAGGGCGCGCGCAATGCCCAACTTTACCGCTTCTGCCTGTCCCTTTAACGCCACCTCCGGTAGCGTTTACGGTAACATCAAACTTGTCAACTGAATCAACAGTTTTTAAAGGCGCTTCCACCTGGTTTTGTAAATACACAAGCGGAAAGTAAGTTTTATAATCTTTTCCGTTAATTGTAATGTTGCCATCACCTTTGGAAAGAAACACGCGTGTTACGGCTTCCTTTCTGCGGCCAACTGCATTTTTTTGTTTTTCCATTTTATATTTTTTTTCGCTTCGTTAAATAAAAAGCGGCGTGGAATTAGAATTTTAATTGTTGCGGATTTTGTGCTGAATGAGGATGGTCTGAACCGGCATACACGAATAATTTCTTGTACATTTTTCGGCCCAGCTTATTTTTAGGCAACATCCCTTTTACGGCTCTTTCAATAATCACTTCAGGTCGGCGTTTTAAAAGATCACCGGCGACTTCTTCTTTTTTACCGCCGGGATATCCGCTAAAGTTGATGTAAGTTTTGTCGTCAAGCTTCCTGCCGGTAAATCTTACCTTTTCGCAATTGGTAACGATCACATAATCACCGCAATCTACGTGCGGTGTGTAATAGGCTTTGTTCTTCCCACGAAGAACAGACGCAATTTTTGCGCACATGCGGCCTACGGTTTGATTAGTACCGTCAACAACGTACCAGTTACGCTGCACGGTAGCCTCGTTTGCATGCTTGGTGGTGAAATGTAATTTGCTCATTTTTGTTTTTTAGTGATCCCGGTATTTAATGCCGGAACCGGTTGAATTAAACTGCCGCTATCCCGGCATTTTTTAAGGATGGCGAAGGTAAGGCGAAACGGCCTGAAAAAAATTCATTTTTAGAAAGATTTTTTATGGAACCTTCATAACTGATTGATTATCTATAAAAAATTTGCCTTAAAATTTCATTGGATGCGATTTTAGAAGCAATCGAACACAAAATGGAAAGGTGAATTGGTACCTGGATAAGTGCTTTTATAGCAGACGAACAAAAAAAGCCAATTTCTCTTTTATTATTTTATAAAAAGCCAAAAAATTTCCCGTCAATCCATTTTACAATTATATTTGCCGAAAAACAAAGAAATGGAAGATACGCAACCAGTCGGCAAATGGTGGATCATGTTTGTAATATCCGCAATTGTTCAAATCATTTTTTTAATCTGGATCAGGGAATACTTCTGGATGATTCTTCCATGGTGGCTCACTGCTTTTGCTAAAGCTATGAGGCTTATTTAATTGCTTCTATTTTAATACTTCAGCCAGTTTATCGTGTAATTCGCTGCCTCTTAATTCTGTTGCGATAATTTTCCCCTGCGGATCGATCAACACATTAAACGGAATCGCTTGTACATTATACTTTTCCGCAGCAGCACTGTTCCAGAATTTAAGGTCGCTGATCTGTTTCCATACCAATCCGTCATCATGAATGGCCTTTAACCAGGCTTTCTTATCCTGGTCGAGCGACACGCCAAGGATTGTGAAATTTTTATCTTTAAACTCTTTATAGTTTGCCACTACGTTCGGGTTTTCCTGGCGGCATGGCCCACACCAACTTGCCCAAAAATCAACCAAAACATATTTTCCACGAAGCGAACTTAATGAAAAAGGGCTTCCGTTTACATCCGGCAGGGTAATATCGGGTGCGGTTTTTCCTGGTGCAATATCGCTGTTTTGAGTTTGTTTTGTCTGCGCAGCCATGTACTGATCAAGCTGTTGCACCATTGATGCCACGGAAGAATTTTTTGGATATTGTGCGCTAAGATGGTTTAATAAATTTTTCACAGTGTCTATATTAACATCTTGCGTGTATCCAATTGCAAAAAGCGCGTTTATAGGACTGGTTGTAGTATCAATATATTTAAGCAAAAAATTATCGTACCATTCATTACTGGCAGCAAAAGTGTTGTTGGCAATTAAAGCCATCGAATCATTATTTTGTTGCTCATAATCTTTTCTTTGCTGATCCTCGTTAATAAGATTGGTATGAATAGAATCCAGCCTCATAATAAAGGCAGTGAGCGAAGCATTAGCCGGAGTGTTGAACTTAGTAGTGTTTAAAACCGAATCCCTTGCATCTGCTGAAAAATCGATATTGTTTTTATCATTTATAAATATATAACCGGCATTTTTTTGAAACCTAAGTCGGTAGAGGCCTTCTTCAGAAGCTTTTGCATGTACTGTAAATTTCCCATTTTTCATTTCAGAAGAATCCAGGACCTGTGGCGGTCTTTCATCAAAATGCAGTTGCTCCAGGTAAACTTCCTGATCTGGCGCATTTTGCAGATCACCGTTTACGGTAAAAAGGCCGTTTTTATGGTTGGAGGTGCAGGAAAATAAAAAAAGTGCACTTAAAAATATCACTAACTTTTTCATTATAATTTTATTGAATTATTGATTGAGTTTTTGATTGAGAAGCTGAATAACAGCCTGCATGTCGGCTTTGCCTTTACTTTTCTTTTTTACTTCTCCGGCAAATAAACCGGTAAGGTTCTTCTTTCCCTTTTTATATTCTGACACCTTATCAGGCATTGAAGAAAGTACTTCGTCTATCCATTCCTGTAAGGTGTTGTCATTTTTCACCTGGAGAAGGTTTAAATCTTTTGCCACTTGTAAAGGATCTTTTTCGGGAGAATGTATTAATTCCGGAAAAATTTTTCCTGCTGCCATCCCAAAACTTACTTTTCCCTCTTCTGTTATATCTGCTAGTTTAGCCATTGTAGCCGGGCTTATCGGAAAATGTTCTATTTCCAGGTTATTTTCATTTAAAAAAGATCTTACCGGGCCGATTAACCAGTTAGACGCTGCTTTAAAATGATTGGTATATTGAATAATCGCCTCGAAATAAGAAGCGGTGTTCCTGTCGCCGGCAATTACGCCCGCGGCTTCACCAGTTAAATCATATTCATTGACCAACCTTTTTTCAAGCGCCAAAGGCAATTCCGGCATTGATGATCTTATTGATTCAATTTGATCTTCGGTAATTAAGAAGGGAGTAAGATCCGGTTCAGGAAAATAACGGTAGTCATTTGCTTCTTCTTTGGATCTCAAAGAAAAAGTCGTTCCATTGTTCGCATCAAAACTCCTCGTTTGTTGAATCACTGTTTCCCCTTTTTCCAAAATCTCTATCAGCCGGTTTATTTCAAAATCGATTGCTTTTTTTACATTCCGGATGGAGTTAAGATTTTTGACTTCCACTTTCGTTCCCAGTTTTTTTTCGCCTTTTAACCGTACAGAAATATTGGCATCGCAACGCATACTTCCCTCTTCCATATTGCCATCGCAAATATCCAGGTGGCGGACCATTTTTCTTATTTCCGTCACATAAGCGAATGCTTCTTCAGAAGAATGCATATCAGGTTCTGAAACAATTTCAAGCAACGGAACTCCGGCACGATTGAGATCGATACAAGTATAATTCGTATCCACATCATGAATACTTTTTCCGGCATCTTCCTCAAGGTGAATCCTGTTTAATAGAATACTTCTTTCCTGTCCGTTTAATGAAATAGGAATATAGCCGTTTTTACATATCGGTGTAGTGTGTTGAGAAATTTGATACCCTTTGGGAAGATCAGGATAAAAATAATTTTTCCTGGCAAAAAAATTATCCCGGACAATATCACAATTAAAGGCCAGCCCAAGCCTGACAGCAAGTTCCACCGCTTTTTGATTCATCACTGGTAAAGTTCCAGGGTGAGCAAGGGAAATAGCGCTCACATTAGTATTCGGGGGATTTCCGAATTTAGCACTATCACCGCAAAACAACTTACTTTTTGTGAGTAATTGCGTGTGCACTTCAAGCCCGATAACGGCTTCATATTTATCAAAATCCGGCATGGCAGCGAAGATATGAAAAGAGATTTCCTTTTTTGGAATGAAAACTTAAATTCTTTTAGCGTTTGCCTTCATAATAATTGCATTGCTCAAGTGAACCGAGTCGGAAACGAATAGGGATATTGGTAGCTTTTTCAATTTTCAATTCCTCCCGGCAAAAAAATCCATAATTCATTGGCTACAAAATTACATGGGATGAGTGAAGAAAAAGTAACGCTGAAATCCTCTATCGGGCGAACAGTCACACTATGGTTTAAAGCATACTCATTTTTTTGATCTGTAAAAGCGAAAAAAGAAATTTTTGGACCAGGGGAATTAGTCGTTCTGAAAGTGAGAAAATTATTTTTTAACGAAACTTTTTTTGCAGTAGAAAGTGGCTCTGATGCATACTGAGCATACGAAAAATCTGTCGAAAATAAAAAAAAGTATAATGAGGCCACAAAATTTGTTCCAAAAAAACATATCCTTACATTTGCTTGTAAATTTACAACTAATAAAAAGAAAAGAGCTACATGTCGTTAAGTCAGCGATTACAACAAAAGTTATTACAAAAATTATCTCCTCAGCAGATTCAGTTGATGAAGTTATTGCAGGTTCCTACCGCACATCTGGAAGAAAGGATTAAGGAAGAACTTGAGGAAAATCCTGCTCTTGATGCGGTTGAAGATGGCTATACTGAACCAAATGAAGGGCCGGATGACTTTGAAACGGTGGACGAATTTGAAAGTGACGGAAGCGAAAGTGATTATGATAATATCGATATCAGTGAATATGTGAATGACGGGGATGATGAGCCGGGAGATTATAAATACCGGGATGATAATTATGGCGATCCTGATGATAAAAAAGTAATACCTCATAAAGTAGAAACTTCTTTTTACGATACGCTGAAAACCCAGTTGCTCATGCTTGATTTAACAGGTGAGGAAAGAAGAATTGCTGAGCAAATAATAGGAAGTATTGATGATGATGGTTACCTCCGCCGCGACGTTACTTCCATTTGTGATGATCTTGCTTTCCGGCAAAATATAATTACTACTGAAAAAGAAATTGAAAAACTGATTGGTTTGATTCAACAGTTTGACCCTCCGGGAGTGGGAGCAAGAGACCTTGCAGGAATGCCTTTTATTGCAACTAAGAAGAAAAGAAAGAGAGGGATTGCCGGTTGGAACAGCCATAGAAATTATTGAAAATTATTTTGATGAATTTACAAAAAAGCATTACGAAAAAATCCAGAAAAGCCTGAATCTTGATGAAGATGAAATAAAAGAGGTAATCAACCAGATCATTAAATTAAATCCAAAACCGGGGGGTGAAGTGGGCGAAAGTAATAAATTGCAAAGCTATGTAATACCCGATTTTTTTGTAACGAATAATAACGGCAAACTGGAGGTGACTTTAAACTCGAAGAACGCGCCGGATCTTCGCATCAGCGAGGGTTACAGGGATATGCTCAAAGATTATGACCGTGGCAACAAAAAAGATAAAAGGCAAAAAGAAGCCGTACTTTTTATCAAACAAAAAATTGATTCTGCCAAATGGTTTATTGATGCAATCAAACAAAGGCAACATACTTTATTAAGTACTATGCAAACCATTGTTGACTATCAAAAACAATTTTTTCTCACAGGCGAAGATATAGACCTGAGGCCAATGATACTAAAAGATATTGCGGAAAGAACAATGCTTGATATTTCTACTGTGAGCAGTGTAGCCAACAGTAAGTTTGTGCAAACCGAATTTGGAACTTACCGCTTAAAGTTTTTCTTTAGTGAAAGTCTTGTTACCGATAGTGGCGAAGAAGTAAGTACCCGCGAAGTGAAAAAAATATTAAGTGATCTGATCGAAGAAGAAAATAAGCAGAAACCATTGAGCGACGAAAAACTTACCGAGCAATTGCAGGAAAAAGGATATAATATTGCACGCAGAACTGTCGCAAAATATCGCGAGCAATTAAACATCCCTGTTGCGCGCTTAAGAAAAGAACTTTAATAATGACATCAAATTTTTCTCCTGAAGAAAATCAATTTAAAAAGCAACAACCTCCTGAGACCTCCCTCCACTTTCCATGGATTTTAAAATTTATCGCGCAGTTTTTTTCGGTTATTTTTCACCCGCTTTTTATCCCGGCCATAGGCGCATGGTTTTTAGCTTTTGTGCAACCAGGCTATTTTACGGGAATATCACCTCATGAAAAAACAATGATTGTTATCCGTGTAGGATACAACACCATCTTTTACCCGGCACTTACAGTTGTCTTATTAAAAGCGCTCGGGTTTAGCAAAAGCATATTGCTAAAAACCCAACGAGAACGAATTGTTCCTTATATAGCTACGAATATTTTTTATTTCTGGGTATTCCTGGTTTTCAGAAATCAACCGGAAGTTCCTTCTATCCTTACAGGTTTTATATTTGGCGCTTTCCTGGCCTCTTCAGCCGGTTTGCTCGCAAACATTTATTTCAAAATAAGTATGCATGCACTTGGCATCGGTTCTTTATGCGGGATAATGCTGATCATTATTTTCTCGGGTTTTACTTATGCAGTTTTTCTTACAGCTATGCTGATTTTTATTATCACAGGCATCGTTTCCACTTCCCGGTTAATAGTAAGCGACCACAAACCGTTTGACATCTACTCTGGCATTCTCATTTCTATATTGTGCCAAATGATCGCATTTATAATTATGGGCTAGGCCAATACCAGTAAACCAATAAATAATAAGAATTTTTATTCTACCGTAAGAGAAAAAGTAACCATTCTTGAATTGATCTTGTCGATCACATTTGAATATTTCAAATTTGGATCCCGCGCATGAATATTCGTAAGCCCGCTACTGAGTTTTATCTCCGGCGATAAAACAAAATAAGGAAAATAAATATGAAATCCAAGACCTATTTCTGCGCTTAAATCCGAACGGTTTAGTTTTATCAAGTCTTCTGCCCGCGAAGCACCGGCATTGCTGGCAAGGTCATAATCGAACTTTGCGCCGGCAAGCGTATATACTTTAAAATTCCCAATACGGTCGCTGCTGAAAGCAATGTTTACGGGAAAACTTAAAGTGATAGATTGCACCTTTTTGGTTACTGAAGAATCTGTTTCATATTTTTGGGTATACAAAAAAGCTTTTTCAGAAAAAGTAAGGTCCAGTGGATGAACGCGCACATCAAAATGATCACTTACGCGCACATTTACCAGCCATGCAAGATTAATGCCCGGGTTGTTGATGCTTTCCACATCCAATATAGAATCATACTGGAGAAAACGGGGATGGTGCGTAAAATTAAAATGGGATTCGTTGTAGCCCAGGTTAATACCAAAATGATAAGGCTTATCATCATGGCCTTCCTGGTTAACCACGTTATCCTGTGCGATAGCCGAAACTGAACAAAACATGAACGACAATCCAATCAAAACTATTTTTCTGCGCAATAAATAGAGCATATTCCTAAAGTCAATGTTTTGTAAAAAGCGTTTCTATAGTATGATTGGTTTAAAATGTGAATAAATGATTCTTTTTCAGGAAACTGAAGAACAGAATCGTTTAAATATTGATAAGCTTCGTTATTTTTTGCAATAATCTTTCCAATTTTTGGGGTAATAGTTTTCATGTAAAAATTATAGAGCTCCTTTATTACCGGTATCGATGGCTTTGTACATTCCAGAACAATCAACTTTCCGCCAGGTTTTAAAACTCTCCTTATCTCTGCGAGCCCCTTTTCAAGATTTTCAAAATTTCTTACTCCAAAAGCAACTGTAACAGCATCAAACGTATTGTCATCAAACAAAATTGCCTCACTATCACCATTTAACAGCTCGATCTTTTGTTGCAAACCGGCCCTTTTTATCTTTTTTTTTCCTATTTCCAACATGCCTTCGCTGATATCAATTCCCGTAATTTTTTCGGGTTTTAATATTTGATAACAGGTTAAAGCAAAATCGCCGGTGCCTGTCGCCACATCCAAAATATTTTTTGGCTTTGATGAAACTAATTGATTAATCGCCTTTTTTCTCCATCCCACATCGATCCCGGCACTTAAAAAACGGTTTAAAAAATCATAACGAAAAGCAATTTTATCAAACATGTTTTCTACCTGCTTCTTCTTGCTTTCTTTTGAATTCTTAAACGGAACCACAGTATCGTGAGGATAAATATTCATCGCCTCAAAGATAGTTTTTTGGAAGTACAAGTTTTATACTTAACTATTCTTTCACTTTTATTTTTGAAATCGCCTTTAACCGACAACATTTTCTTTAATGTATATTGCATTATGCACGTCAAAAAAGCGCAATATCTTGTCAGTAGCCCTTCTTACGAAAAATGCCCCGCGCCAACACAGCCGGAATATGCATTTATTGGCCGAAGTAATGTAGGTAAATCTTCATTGATAAATATGCTCACCAATAATGAAAAACTTGCCAAAACCTCTAATTCGCCCGGCAAAACGCAAATGATCAATCATTTTGAAATAATAAGTGTTTCAAAAGCCGGAGATACAGATGAAACCAAATGGTTCCTGGTTGACCTTCCGGGATATGGGTTTGCTAAAATATCACAAAGCAGCAGGAGAAGGTGGGAACAAATGATCGAGAATTACCTTAGAAAAAGAGAAAACCTGGTAAACGTTTTTATATTGATAGATTCAAGGCACCCGCCACAAAAACTTGATCTTGAATTTATTGAAGGCCTCGAATTATGGCAAATTCCCTACACTTTACTCTTTACCAAAGCTGATAAAGAAAATCAAGCGGTGGTAAGTAAAAATGTAAAAAGCTTTCTAGAACAACTCAGGCAAACCCAACAGTTTTTGCCTCAGCATTTTGTTACCAGTTCTGTAAAAAAAATGGGAAGAGATAAAATCTTAAATCTGATTGAAGAAAAAAACGAGGATTTTTTAAATATTGGCGAATAACAGCCAGTAAACGAAGAAATAAAACTGTTTTTTATTTTATGCTCAATAAAAAAGGTTGCTTTTTAGCAACCTTGTCTACGTTACAATTTTTCTTTTAATTTGAATTTTGTTGTTGTCTTTGCGGGCGAAGTGAAGCTTCCACTTCGCTTTTCCATTTACTGTACTGATCCGCAGTAAAAATTTCTTTCAATTTCGCATCCCTGTCATCTCATCAGCTTTTCAAACTGGCTGCGATCCGGACGTTCTCCTGAGTCACGTGCATCCTGGAACATTTTCATCTGCGCCGTGTAAAAATCAGTAAAAACGCTGTCGGTGCTTGCCTGCTGCGTGGCATCAAGGTTTAAAGCCGGGGTAATTTTATCCATTGTCATTTTTACTCTTTCAGGAACGGTACGGCGTTGCATTCCCTGGGCAAAAAGGCCGGTTGTAGCTAATAATATAAAAGCAAACAACATGGTGATCTTTGTTTTCATGAATTTTTGTTTTGTTTTTTTTATTTTTTTAAAAAGCGTTTATAAAAATTATTTTTTGTGTGGTTGCCCCGGTCTTCCGATCATCCGAATCACTACTTTTTTCATCAATGAATCAAATTTGGGTTTTTGAGCATCTGTGCAAATTGCCCTTACATTTTTAAAATACCCGAACATCTGCAGGTCAAGATGTTTTTGTTTTTGAGCGATCGAATCTGCATCTGCATTTACAAGAGAATCTGAAATTTGAGATGAGTTCATCAATCCATAAAAATCCTTTTTTGCTTCTCGCACTTCATCAAACATTGGATGCACTTTCTTCATTTGTTGTTCTCTTAATGCTTTGTATTGATTCAATTGATCTTTAGAAAAACCTACTTCATTTTGAAGGCTGTTATACATCCCGTTTGATTCATGATTTCTTTGCCTTCTTTCTGCCGGCTTACTTTGCATTACAAAAAAGACCAGCATGGCAATATTGGTGATCAAAAGAAAAATAATGATCGTTATAAGCGATTTTGTTTTTTTGTCGTTGTTCATTATGGAGTTGCATTTACAAATTCATACAATGGAGCGCTTACAGAATTATATTCATCTGCAGTTGCCAATTCATTATTTTGCTGATCAGTTGAATTATTTAAATTGCCTGAAGAAAGAATTACTGCTGCATTGATCATAATGATCAAACAAATACAGGCAATCGCCACAACTGGTTTTGACAAAAAAGATGAAATCGTTTCCCACCGGCTTTTCTCTCTTTGCATCCGCGCTTCAAGGCGTGTAAAGAAAAACGGCCGCGGTGATGCTTTTTCAATGCCATCAAGGCTTTGCATCGCTTCATCTATTTTCTTATTCAAATGTTGATCCATCGCTTTTTATTTAAAGAATATTACTGTAAGCTACTTGCTTTTTTCTTTGTCCATATTGCTTTTTCTACACTTCCAGTCACCATTTTAGACGTTATTTTATTAAAAAACCTGCTGTAGTATTATCTGTTATGAATCCAATAACAAATAATACTCTTTTAAACTTGCCTGCAGATTTTTCTTTGCCCTTTGCAATAAAGAATCTACAGCCGACTCACTTGAATTCATGATCTCTCCAATTTCACGATAACTTAAATTTTCAATTTTATTAAGTACAAAAGCCGTTTTTTGATTTACCGGTAATTTTTCAATTGCTTTAAAAAGAACTGCTGCATTTTCTTTGTTTTCAGCTTTTACACCCGGATGAAAAAAATCAGGCGGATCGATCATCAGGCTATCATTTTTACCATACAAACTTTGAAGAAAAGCAAAACGCTTTTTTCTTTTTTTCTTCCTCAGGTGATCCAAACATTTCGAAACCGTGATCCTGTAAATCCATGTAGAAAGTTTTGATTCTTCTTTAAATGAAGAAACCGATTCAAATACCTGCATAAACACTTCCTGAGCTGTATCTTCAGCATCCTCTGCATTTTGTAAAAACCCAATGGCGGTATTAAAAACCATATCCTGCCATGTTTCTACAATCTCCTTAAAAGCTTCCTGTCTTTTTTTTTAAGAAGGGCAATCAGTTCACTTTCATTCAAAGCAAAAATATTTAAATGCTAAAGTTGAGGACCACCGGGGCCGCGGAGGGCCCGCCAAAACCACCAAATCTGCTGAAAATCTCCCTGGCGTTCGTCATTATTTGCAGGCTTTCCTTTTCCAAAGGTCTTCAATTTGTAAGTAAATGTCAGCATAAAATATTGTTGCAATACCTGGTTTATCTGATCCTGGACATAAGATTCAGTTACATTTCTTGTGATACTTTTATTTTGTTTCAAAAGATCAAATACCGACAATTTCAATTCTCCATCCTGGTTCTTTAAAAACTTCTGGCCGATGGCCATATTCCACAACCAGTAATTTTGATTAAACCCATCCGTTAAACCGCGGTAAGATTCATTGGAGAGTTCATTTTGAAAAAACAATCCTTTCTTCGTCAAAAAATTACCATTGATACCAACTGATTGTGTAAAATAATTGTTGTTCAAGTTTGGTTGAATCGTATTTTTCACCGTGTTAATATTGGCTGAATAAGAAAGATTAAAATCAATATACTCGCTGATATTACTTGACAAGAACTGCACCAAGATTGTAATTATAAGCGTTTGAAATATTTTCAACATTGTTCAACAATCCCGGTTGCTTTGCATAACTGAAACCGGCATTCATATTCAGGTTCGATTTTATGAATTTAAGCGGTGTTCCAAAGGTGAAGAAGGAACGCGCGTTGATATAACCATTCATATTTACCGGCTTCGAAAGCTGAGAGCCTTTGTATAAGGTAACTGATTTTGTAAGAATTGAATCATGCGCCGCTGTGTACGTGGCATTGGTTACATAATTATTAATGCTTTGAACGAAAATGTTTGCAAAAAAACTTTGACCTTTTGCACTGTTGGTATAAGTGTAGCGAGTGATTAGGTTGTTCGTGTATTGCTGCTGCAGATCAGGATTTCCGGTTGTGTAAAAAAACTGGTTGGTGTTATTGATTACATTTTGCAATTGGGTAACAGAAGGAGGACTAACTGATCCGCGATAAATTACTCTCAATGTACTTTTTGAAGAAAGTTTAAACCTTGAAAAAACATTCGCCAAAAAATTACTGTAAGTATTATCAATCTGAGAAGTTTGTGGGAAAACCTGGTCGCTTTTTAATTCGCTGTATTGATAAGAAACTCCGGCAGCTATCATATTATTCCTGTCGCCATGGCGAAAAGTAATGCCGGCATTTTGTGTGTTATAAGTATTATTGAATTTATTGCTCAGGCTTGTATCCAGTAATGAATATTTTGAAGAACCATCATCAAAAGTGGAAGTTTCCTGGTCGGCCTTACTTGTTTGGAAGGAAGGGCTGTAACTGATTTGCATTTGTGTTTTCGGAGCAATCGGTTCAGTATATTCCAAGCTAAAACGGTATTGATTCGTAAGACTTTTTTGATCAGAAAGTTGTTTTACTGTATCCTGGGTTAAAGTGGGTTTGTAATAAGTATTAAAAGCGTCTAAATAATTTTGGCCCGTCCGGTTGTTTGATGATTGAAAAATACCAAGCGAAATACTTCTGCCTCTTTTTGCCATTGCATGCCGAAACAAGATCATGTTGCTGAGACTGTTTCCATTGGTGTTGCTGTTCACATCATTCTCTGTTTTGCTTAAAACATTTTGCTTCGCTTCATCCAGGTAATTTGCGCCATTTACAAAATTAACCGAGTTGTTTTTCTGAAAATTGAGATTGGACGTGGCAATAATTGTATTGCTCGAATCAATCCTGTAAGTAAGCCTGAAGTTTACGCGGTTGTTATAATTTTTTGTATTGGAAATTGTATTCTCATCATAATATTGAGAAGAATCCTTAGTAATAAAATTTTGTTGATTAATCGTTTGATTATTATTGGTATTACTGTTATTAAAAAAATAACTCCCGGTCACATCAATTTTCTTTCCCCATGCGTCGCTGTAATTTACACCAAAAGCATTGGTTTTCGCAATGCCACTTTGAGGGCCAACCATAAAATTGGAGGCACCTCCCCTGAAATTTCCACCGCCACCGCCACCGCGCCTTCCTCCGCCACCTCTTCCACCACCGCCGCTCGTTGCACCAATCAAATCCTGCGAAGAAAAGTTTTGCTGGTTTACATTGTTAAATAGGCCTAACAAGGAAATTCTCCTTGCATTGTTGAAGAAACTCACATTTCCGCCTGCGCTATAACGGTCATCAGTTCCATAGCCTCCATAAATTCTTCCGAAATTGCCGGTACGCATATCTTTTTTGGTGACAATATTTATCGCTTTTGTCGTATTGCCATCATCAAAGCCGGTGAGTTGCGCCTGGTCACTTAATTTATCAAATACCTGGATTTTATCAACTACTTCCGCCGGAAGATTTCGTAAAGTAGCTGTCGCATCATCGCCAAAAAAATCTCTTCCATCAACGGTTACTTTTTTCACGGTTTCGCCTTGTGCAGTTACGGTTCCATTTTTATCAACCGTAACGCCGGGCATTTTTTTTATGAGATCTTCACTTGTTGCATCAGGATTTACTTTGTATTGATTGGCAGAATAATCCAACGTATCACCATTTTGCCTTACGGGAGAGGTGTTGTTGATAACTACTGTAGATAGGGTTTGTTCAGTTTTTGAAATAGTTATCTTCAGATTGACATTTTGGCCAAGAACAGTAACAGTCTTGTTCTGCGGAGCATAACCAATAGAAGTAACTGTTAAATCATAAGCGCCGTTACTGACATCTTCAAAATTAAAGTGACCTGTTACATCACTCACTGTGAGCATCGGCTCTTGAGAAGAATCAGCCATCTGCAACTTTACTGTTGCATTAGAAACAGCCATGTTTGTTGCGGCGTCCTGCACAGTTCCTGAGACGGATTGCGCACTTAAATTGCAAGAAACAATAACCGCAAAAATGAGTATGGATAAATATCTGAACATAAAAATGATTAAGTAAATATTGGACGACGATGCAGCAAAAAACCTGCGTACCGCTCATCACATTTTTATCTGATGCACTTTTATTTTTTGTTAACGGAAACTAAAAATCATTTCAATTATCTTGCACTCCCAAAAACAAAATAATTTTTATGGAGTATAATAAGTTAGTTTCTGTAACAGGATTACCGGGTTTGTTTGAATTATTATCGTCAAAATCAGACGGCGCTGTGGTCCGTTCATTGGAAGATAATGTTACCAAATTTGTGAGCAGCCGCCAACACAATTTCTCACATCTTGAAAGCATAGAAGTTTACACGACAAAAGATAACACCACGCTTGCCGGAGTGTTTCAGGCGATGAAAGAAAGCAAAGAAAAAGTGCCTGAAGCAAATGCCGACGGGAAAGTTTTGAAATCTTATTTTGAAAAAGTATATCCCGATTTGGATTTCGACAGAGTTTACGTGAGCGACATGAAAAAGATGGTGAAATGGTTCCAGATCATTGATAAAAACAATATCGATATTAAATCGAAATCTGAAGAAGAAGAAAAAGAAGCGGCTCCGGAAGCAAAAAATACCAAACCTGCACATACAGAAAATGCGAATGTAAAAAACGCAAAACCTCAAAAGGCAGCTCCGCGCAAAATTGAAAGCAGGGGCGTAAAGTAATCTTGTCAATAAAATAAGAATCTGGCTTATTTGTTGGTTCACTGTGATTGATAAAATTTTAAATTCCGGTTATGAAAGCAGATATAAAAAAATTAGAAAGGCATTATTTACCGCAGGATCTTACGATTTCTTCGTGGCAAATAATAGAACCATATTTTAAAGAATTGCTGCAACGAGAAATTAATTCTAAGGAAGAATTGGAGCAATGGCTGAAAGACATGAGCGAGCTGGAAGCCGCAGTGAATGAAGACATTTGTTGGCGCCAGATAAAAATGACGTGCGATACGACAAATAAAGAACTGGAAGAATCCTTCAATTATTTTGTGCTTGAAATACAACCGCACATTCAGCCTTACGCTTTTAAATTGAACAAAAAATTAGTCAATTCGCCTTTTACAAACGAGCTTGATAAAGATAAATATTTCACTTACCTGCGTTCGATTCGCAAGAGCATTGAACTTTTCCGGGAAGAAAATATTCCTATAGAATCTGAGATTGCAGTCTTGCAACAGAAATATGGAATGATCACCGGCCAGATGTCAGTGGAAGTTCACGGCAAAGCGTACACGCTGCAACAAGCTTCCAAATTTTTTGAAAGCCACGATAGAAGCCTTCGGGAAGAAGTTTATAGAAAAATAGCCGAAAGAAGATACCAGGATAAAGACAAACTCAATGATCTTTTTTCGCAACTTGTGACAAAAAGAAACCAGGAAGCGCTGAACGCCGGTTTTGAGAATTACCGCGATTTTAAATTCAAGCAACTTGGGAGGTTCGATTATACAAAAGAAGATACTTTCCGTTTTCATGAGTCGGTAAAACTTCACGTGCTGCCGTTGGTGAACAAAATTCACAAGCATAAAAAAGAAAAATTAAAAGTTGATCATCTTCGTCCCTGGGATTTGGAAGCAGAACCGGAAGGAACAGAACCTTTAACGCCTTTTCAAACAGGAAAAGAATTGTTGGATAAAACCATTGAATGTTTCACCAAACTTCGTCCGTTTTTTGGAGATTGTTTGCGCAAGATGAATGAAATGAAACATCTTGATTTGGAAAGTCGCAGCGGCAAAGCGCCGGGCGGTTACAACATGCCTTTAGCAGAAAGCGGCGCTCCGTTTATTTTCATGAATGCCGCCCAATCCATGCACGATGTAACAACGATGGTTCACGAAGGCGGGCACGCTGTTCAATCTTTTTTAACGCACGATCTTGAATTAAGTTCTTTCAAAGATTATCCAATGGAAATTGCGGAAGTTGCCAGCATGGCCATGGAACTTTTTTCCATGGATCATTGGGATGTTTTTTTCGAAAACAAGCAAGATTTAAAGAGAGCGAAGGAACATCAATTGGAACGCGTTATCACCATCTTCCCCTGGATAGCTGTTATTGATAAATTCCAACATTGGATCTATGAAAATCCAAATCATTCTTTGGAAGAAAGATCTCAGAAGTGGATGGAAATTTTCAAAGAATTCGGTGATGATGTCGTTGATTTTTCAGGATTGGAAAAATATGTAGAAAACGGCTGGCAAAAGCAGTTGCATTTGTATGAAGTGCCTTTTTATTATATAGAATATGGCATTGCACAATTGGGCGCGATCGGCCTTTGGAAACAATTCAAAAATGATCCTGAAAAGGCGCTGGATAATTATGTAAATGCATTGAGCCTTGGCGGAACAAAGACATTACCTGAATTGTATAAAGCCGCCGGATTAAAATTTGATTTTTCTCCTGAAAATATAAAAAGCCTGATGGAATTCGTAAATGACGAATTGGAAAAAGTAGAAGATTAGTAAACGAACTTTTAATCGATATTTTTATTTCGGGTTCAAAAGAACAAAAAAGTGTCCGGTTTTACTCTTTAAAATCTCCACGAAAAAAAATCCCTTCCAATCCATTTCGTGATTTTGCATTAATTTCACGGCTCAAATCTCAAATAAAAACTGTATTAATACTATGGCGGAAGCGATTAGAATGCCACGAATGAGCGATACGATGACGGAAGGCGTGATAGTGGAATGGCACAAGAAAGTAGGTGACAAAATAAAACCCGGCGACTTGTTAGCCGATGTGGAAACCGATAAGGCGACGATGGAACTGGAAAGTTATAACGAAGGAACTCTCTTATACATTGGCGTCGAAAAAGGACAGTCGGTTCCGGTAGAAGGAATTATTGCTATTGTAGGAAAAAAAGGAGAAGATTATAAACCACTTTTGAAAGAAGAAAAAAAGAAAGCGCCTTCAGAAGATGATAATGCAGAAGTTTTTCCGAAAAAAGATCCGAATGAAGAAAAAGCCATCGCAGAAAACCAGGAAAAACAATCGGATAATAAACCAGCGGATATTACTCAAAATGTAGAATTGCCAAAAGGCGCGAAAGTAATTCGCATGCCGCTTATGAGCGATACGATGACCGAAGGCAAGATCATCCAGTGGAATAAAAAAGTGGGCGATAAAGTAAAGACGGATGATTCATTAGCTGAAGTGGAAACCGATAAAGCTACTATGGACGTAGTTGGGTATGAAGAAGGAACACTTTTGTATATCGGCGTAGAAGCAGGAAAATCTGCCAAAGTAAATGACATCATCGCTATTGTGGGAAAAGCAGGAACAGACGTGAGCGCTTTTGTGGAAGCCCAAAAGAATGCCCCACAACCTTCTGAAGAAAAAACAGAAGAAAAAGCAACGGCGCAAACCGCCGCTCCTGCCGCTGTAGCACAGGAAAGTGCAGCGCCTCAACCTTTTTCCGTTGAAGGAGGAAGAGTGAAAGCTTCACCTCTGGCTAAAAAACTGGCAGAAGAAAAAGGGATTGATATTTCGCAAGTACAGGGAAGTGGTGACGGAGGAAGAATTGTAAAAAGAGATATTGATTCTTATGTGCCAGCTGCTGTTCCTGCTAAACAGGAAGGCAAGAAAACTGCGGCAGAAGCCAAACCACTTCAACCGTTTACACAAATAGGACAGGAAAGTTACGAGGACATACCAAACTCTCAAATGCGAAAAACCATTGCACGTCGTTTGGGAGAAAGCAAATTCCAGGCGCCGCATTTTTACCTGACAATGGAAATCAATATGGACAATGCCATCACTTCGCGCAAATCCATAAATGAATTAAGCCCGGTAAAAGTTTCCTTCAACGATTTGGTGATAAAAGCTTGTGCTATGGCATTGCGCCAGCATCCGGCAGTTAACAGCAGTTGGAGAGGTGATTTCATTCGACAGAACAAACACATTCATATTGGTTCTGCAGTGGCAGTTCCTGATGGATTGATCGTTCCCGTAATCCGTTTTGCTGATCAAAAATCCCTTTCTCAAATCGCTGCTGATGCAAGCCAGTTGTATGAAAAAGTAAGAAACAAAAAAATTCAGCCAGAAGAATTTACCGGCAATACATTTACTGTTTCCAATCTCGGCATGATGGATATTGATGAATTTACTGCCATCATCAATCCGCCGGACAGTGCAATACTCGCGGTCGGCGCCATCAAAGAAAAAGTAGTGAAAAAAGGAGATGGATTTGCCGTAACCAACGTGATGAAAGTAACGATGAGTTGCGACCACAGGAGTATCGACGGTGCCGTGGGTGCGGCTTTCCTTCAAACTGTGAAGAAGTATTTGGAAAATCCGGTTACAATGTTGGTGTAACAAGAAAATAAAAATCTTCAATATTTATTGGTTTACTGTGAAAGCGGTAAACCTTTTTTTATTTATAAAAGAATAGTTTTAAATTGAATAGTGAATAAAACACTTCTTTCCACTTTACAGCTTCTTCGCTTTCATTTTTCCTTTTTCCTCATGCCGGTTTATTGGTTCGCATTAAGCCAGGTAAATGAAATCAATTGGAATAATGCAATTTTGATTTTTGTTATTTTTCACTTCCTGGTCTATCCTGCCAGCAATGGCTACAACAGTTATATGGACCGGGACACAACTCCTGTTGGCGGTTTAAAAAACCCGATGAAGCCAACTGAATTGTTGTTTTATGTAACCCTTTTTATGGACACATTGGCGCTCATTCTCAGTTTTATGATATCGCCTGTTTTTGTGATCGGAATTTTTTTCTACGTTTTAGCCTCAAGAGCTTACAGTTACCGGAAGATCAGGCTCAAGAAATATCCGGTAATTGGTTATCTTACTGTGATCATTTTCCAGGGCGCTGTAACTTTTTTTTTAGTCTATTATGGAAGTGGCAGCAACCATTTTTTAAAGTTGCCCGTTTTACCAATGATTGCTTCAAGTCTGTTGATCGGCGGCTTTTATCCGCTTACGCAAATTTACCAGCACCGTGAAGATTTTGAAGATGGGGTAATAACAATCAGCTATTTATTGGGCTATAAAGGTACTTTTGTTTTTACTGGCATTGTATATGCTTTGGCTTTCTTTGCATTGGGTTGGTATTTTTATTCAAACTCAGCATTTTTCAATTTTATCATTCTTCAAATCTTTATGTTGCCGGTTATCGTATATTTCTTTTACTGGTTTGCAAAAGTGTTGAAGAACAACAGTGAGGCAAATTTTAAGAACACCATGCGAATGAATCTGACTGGCATCATTATTTACAAATCTTGGATTTATTACACTTTTAATTTTAAAATGATTGAGTAAAATCGTTTCTATATCAACCGTGTTGCCCGCTTATAAACATGAGCAAAAAAATATTTTGCAGTTTATGCAGAACGTGTATGCAATGAACGAAGTCGAAAAACGAAAACTCAAATTTTTATATCATCAAAGTGCTATACAATCAAGGTATTCTGTTTTACCGGATTATAGTTTAAACGCCGGCGAATGGCAGTTTTATCCCGCTTCCGAAAATTTGGAACCGTTCCCAAACCTGGAACAAAGAATGGATTGGTATAAAAAAACAGCACCGAATTTATCCGTAAGCGCAATAGAAAAATGTATTGATGAAAAAATAAAAAAGAAAGAAATAACGCATCTGATTACCGTCAGTTGTACAGGAATGAGCGCGCCAGGACTGGATTTGCAAATAATGGAATTGATGGATTTTCCAAAAAATATTTTTCGGACTTCGGTAAATTTCATGGGTTGTTATGCTGCGATACATGCGATGAAACTCGCAGATTCATTATGCAAAAGTGACAAAGAAGCAAAAGTACTTATTGTTTGTACAGAGCTTTGCACACTTCATTTTCAAAAAGAAAATACAATCGATAATATTGCTTCATCCCTTTTATTCGGCGACGGGTCTGCAGCGGTTTTAGTAACGAATGATTCATCAAATATGGATGGATTAACAATAAAAAGTTTTTACAGCGAAGTGGGTTTTAATGGTAAAGAACACATGAGCTGGCAACTTTCATCTTCTGGCTTTTTAATGCAACTTTCAGGTTACGTACCCGAATTGATCGAACAGGATTTTAATCGTCTTTTGCAAAATGCGTTGCAAAATGCAGGCATGAATGAAAAAGAAATTTCTCATTGGTGCAATTCATCCGGGGGGAAAAAGAATTTTGTCAGCAATAGAAAAAAGTCACCTCAATTTCAACATGAGGATCTTGAAATTTTCTTACCAGGTTTTAAACGATTATGGCAACATGTCTTCTCCCACTATTTTATTTGTGTTGAAAGAAATTATGGATTCTATTGAAAATCGAGAAAGAAAGCAAAGCGAATATTTTTGGCGCTGCTTTTGGCCCGGGCCTTACAATGGAAACTTTCATTTTATCAAATGATTGATTATAAAAAACGTTCGTTACAAAAAGAAATTCTGGATCAAAGAAGATATCCCCTTTGACGGATATTGCTTTGAATATGAAAGAGCTTGATTGGATCAATTCTCATCTTGGTGGCCATTCAATTACAATTCAAGGATTTAAAGAATTATCTAAAAAGAAAAAATCGGTTTCTGTTTGTGAAATAGGCTGTGGTGGCGGTGATAATTTAAATGCGCTTTATCAATTATTGTAAAAAAAATAATATTGATGCAAACTTTACAGGAATTGATATCAATAAAGAATGTATTGCTTTTGCAAAGAAAACACGCAAATTAAAAATGCAGGAATTTATTGTTGTCTGATTACAAAAATGTGAGTTTTAAAAATGAAAAACCGGATATTATTTTCTCATCACTTTTTTGCCATCACTTTACAGATGATGAATTAGTTGAAATGATGCAATGGATGAAAGAAAATTCGACCATTGGATTTTTTATTAATGATCTGCACCGGCATCCGATAGCGTATCATTTTATAAAAATGGCGACAAGAATTTTTTCCAAATCTTATCTTGGTAAAAAATGATGCGCCGATTTCTGTTCTAAGAGGATTTAAAAAAAATGAATGGAAACAAATTTTTGATGAATGCAGGGATTCAAAATTTTTCAATAAAATGGAAATGGGCTTTCAGGTATTTAATTATAGTTTACAATCCTGAGAACATTGGCAGAAGCGGCAAACATAAAATAAAAAAAGATGAAATTTCTTCGTTTACTGTTGCTATTGTCGGTGGCGGACTTGCAGGTCTTTCACTTTCCATTTTGCTTTCAAAAGCGGGACACAAAACCATTTTGTTCGAAAAAGAAAAATACCCTTTTCATAAAGTTTGTGGCGAATACATCAGTTTGGAAAGTTGGAATTTTATTGAAAGATCTTGGGTTGAATCTTTCGGAACTTGCAATTGCCTATTATAAAAAATTTAATCGTTTCCTCTCCCGACGGAAATACAATTCACGCAAAACTAGATTTGGGTGGTTTTGGCATCAGCCGTTTTTTTCTCGACAATAAATTAAAAGAAATCGCGATTGAAAATGGCGTTAGTGTTTTCGAAGAAACAAAAGTAACTGAAGTGAATTTTGACAGTGAAATATTTTCGGTAAAATACAATGGAGGAGAAATCTTTTCAAAAATTGTGGTGGGGGCTTTTGGAAAAAGAAGCAACCTTGATGTAAAATGGAAACGTGATTTTGTGAAACAAAAACCCGGAAAATTAAATAATTATATTGGTAGTAAAATATCATGTAAAAAACAATCTGCCATGCAGATACCATTGCTTTGCACAATTTTAAAAATGGATATTGCGGTATTTCAAAAGTTGAAAATGATGAGTATTGTTTATGCTATCTAACAACGGCAAAAAATTTAAAAGACAATCACAATTCAATCAAAGAAATGGAAGAAAATGTGTTGTTTAAAAATCCAT
This sequence comes from uncultured Chitinophagaceae bacterium, assembly GCA_963814075.1. GTDB lineage: Bacteria > Bacteroidota > Bacteroidia > Chitinophagales > Chitinophagaceae > Ginsengibacter. The sequence goes on from CAWFBO010000005.1 coordinate 68,572, forward strand.
TTCTTAAAAAAATATTTAGCTGAATCTGAATTTATATTTCAAGAACCTGTTACTATTTCGCAAATCAGTTTTGACAAGAAAAAGCAGGTTGAAAATCATGTGTTGATGCTGGGCGATGCCGCAGGGAATGATAACGCCTCTTTGTGGCAACGGCATGAGCATGGCTTTTCATTCAGCAAAGCTTGCTTTTGAAAATATAGATTCGTTTTTAAAAGACAATATCAGTCGCAAAGAAATGGAAAAGAATTACATAATCAATGGTAAAAAGAATTTGGCTTCCGCCTGAGAAACGGAAGATTAATTCAAAAATTTTTTGGAAAAGAAAGTATTACAAATTTATTCATCCGCATCCTCAAGCCATTTCCTTTTATCATTGACACGATTGATAAAATCGACTCATGGAAAAGAGTTTTCGTAAATTTGCAATGATGCATCAGCAGCCCGTAATATTATTTGATGGTGTTTGCAATTTTTGCAATAGCGCTGTAAATTTTGTAATAAAAAGAGATAAAAAATCTATTTAAAATTTGCTCCTTTGCAAAGTGCTGAAGCGAATGAAATTACTTAGCTAATATAATTTACCCCTCGAAGAATATGAAGGTCTTTTGTTTTTATAGAAAACAGTCAAAGTTACACAAGGTCAACTGCTGCTTTAAGAGTTTGCAGGTATCTGGATAGTTTATGGCAATTAATGTATGGCTTTATTATTGTTCCCGGATTTATAAGAGATGGGATCTATGATTGGATCGCTAAAAACCGATATCAATGGTTTGGTAAAAAAGACAGATTGTATGGTTCGGCTACCCGAGGTACAATCCAGGTTTTTAAATGAAAAAATATGAAAAACAAAAAGACATTGGTTTTAGGCGCAACCACAAATCCTGCCCGGTACAGTTATTTAGCAATAAATAAGCTACGTGATAAAGGCCATGATGTGGTAGCTATAGGCAAACGTATCGGCAAAGTAAATGATGTGGAAGTAGTTGCCGACGAAACAATCCCATCAATGATCTTGATACTGTTACTCTTTACCTAAATGCCAACAATCAAAAATCTTATTATAATTACATTATTTGAGCAAAAACCTAAGCGTATAATCTTCAATCCGGGAGCTGAAAATGAAGAACTTGAACGCCTTGCCAAAGAGAATGAATATTGCCACGCAACAAGCCTGCACGTTGGTTTTACTAAGCACTCACCAGTATTAATACTTTTTTAGCAACGTACTTTCACCCAACTTTCAGCAAATCAGTGGATTTTTTCATCAAAAAGGTGAAATATTTTACCTGGATTGTCGTTTTATAGTCGTCCAAGATTTATAAAACCTAAAAATCCTAACTATGAAAATCATGTACAAAATGGTGGCTATATGTGCAATCATGATGTTTTCATATACCGGCCACGCACAGATTCTCACTTCCAACAGGCAAAATTATTTTGATAAATACGCAGCAAATCTTACAAACCCTGAAAGTGAGTTAAATAAGGCATTCGATGTGCCCGAAGGTGGAAAAGTAAAAATAAATTTTGGAAATTTTGCTTTCAACGGAATCGTTACCTCATCGTATAAAACGATATGATAATTTATATACTGTAATTGTAAAATCACCCGGCTTAAATAACACTTTGTTTGCCATTTCAAGGAGAATCAACGATGACAAAATCCATCACTTATGTTGGAAGGATTATCAACGAAAAATATGCGGATGGCTATGTATTAAAAAAAGAAAACAATGGCTCATATGCTATGAATAAAATAAAAACCGATGCCCTGGTAGAGGATTATTAATCTGCCAAAACCGTTTCCCTAAAAACGGCAAAATCCAAAATTCACATACCATGAAAAAGATTCTATCTGTCACTTTAATACTTAATGCTACTGGTTGTCATATAAATCATACTCATTGCCGAAACTAAGCAGTTTTCCTTCAGCAAAAGCTACTATTTATCTGGATTTCGATGGTCAAACTGTAAGCGGAACATCATGGAACGGAGGCGCTACTTTTTATTGCATGCCAGCCAGCTTAACCGATGACCAAATCACCGAAATTTTTAATCGTGTTTCAGAAGATTACCGTCCTTTTAATATTGATATAACAACTGATTCAACAGTATTTTTAGCCGCCCCCTTAACCCAGCGAGTTAGAATTATTATTACACCCACAAGCGCATGGTATCCGGGAGTAGGCGGTGTTTCCTATACCGGTTCGTTTATTTGGGGCGATGATACACCCGGGTTTGTTTTTCCTGACAGGTTGGGCTATGTTATCAAGTTGATTGCTGAATGTTGCACACACGAAAGCGGGCACACTGTAGGACTTTCACACCAGTCAAAATACACCGCCGACTGTAGTTTGATTTCCACATACAATGATGGAGTAGGGCTTGGTGAAACAAGTTGGGCGCCTGTTATGGGAAACAGCTATTATAGAAATTTATCCGGTTGGAATAATGGCCCTACACCTAGTGGATGCACTGCCGACCAGGATAATCTTTCAATAATAACTTCAAGAAATGGATTCACTTACAGAACTGACGATCACAGCGATGATCCCAAAAACAATCCAACCCCGATAAGCATTGTCAACACATCAGTTTTCCACTGATGGAATTATAACCACCAATACAGACAAAGATGCATTCAAAATAAGCTTGCCGCAAAATGGAGTAGCTACACGTAGATGCAAATCCATTATTCTGTGGGCCTAATAATGAAGGCGCAGACCTTGACATGCAGGTAACCTTGCTCAACAGTGACATGAATGTCGTACAGGTTTATAACCCGGAAGATAAATTGAATGCTACCATTGACACAACTTTGATGGCAGGAGATTACTTACCTGGTGGTAAACGGATCGGGCAATGCAAATACAAGTAATTATGGAAGCCTGGGTTCTTATACTATCACAGGCACTTTTAATGCATTGACGAACTACACCAATTGAACAGGTACTCCTTTCCGGCGAAAGTGATAAAGGAAAGCACAACCTAAGCTGGAGCATTATTTCTGATGAACCGATTAAAAGCCTTTCAATGGAAAGTTCTTTTGATGGTTCGATATTTACAACGCTTACCAAATTTTCAGTTCTGGATAAAAATTTCAGTTATGCACCATTGTTAAGCGAAAATATTTTCTATCGCTTAAAAGTAACTTCTGTAACAGGACAGGTAAGTTATTCAAACATCGTTCCTCTAAAAGCTATCGAAGAAAGAAGTAAAGCCTTCACTATAACAAGCATCGTTAATTCGCAGATTACTATAGATGCTTCTCAAAATTATAAATATCAGTTAGCCGATATGAGCGGAAGAATCATTAAAAACAGGAAGCGCGGATGCGGGCTTAACCAATATCAATATCAATAATTCTCCCAACGGAATTTATATAATGCAACTCATTTGTAACAACCAAAGAACAACGCAACGAATTGTAAAACTGTAAGGTAGATTCATGTGTAAGTTAGGGGGCAGCGTTAGGGGCTGTCCCCTTTTGTTTTTATAGGAATTAAAATCTCTATTATTTATTTGTTACTATAACCAACATTATTATCTGATCGTTAACTTTTTGTAAGAATCTAAAAACTTACTCCATATTTCTAAAATATCGGTAATTTTAAAAAACCTTATTTTATGTTTTGGAGAAAATTTAATGGAGAGCCAATCGAACTGCCTATCAAAACTGCTGTTGAAAAAGCCATCCAAAAAGAAACCGAAGCCGGTAATAAATTAAAAGTTTGCATCGGCACCGATAGCCAGGTAAAAGGCAAAGACACAGAATTTGCTACCGTTATTGTTTTCCTTCGTGAAGGCCGCGGAGGATTCATGTTCATTCACAATGAAAAAAATACACAAACGTATAGCATTAAAGAAAGAATGTTGGTGGAAGTAGCGAAAAGTATCGAGATTGCTTATGAGCTTTGTGATTTGTTTACAACCTATGATGTAGACATGGAAGTTCACGCCGATATCAATACCAATCCACATTTCAGAAGCAATGAAGCTTTGCGCGAAGCAATGGGTTACATTCTCGGAATGGGGTTTGCTTTCAAAGCCAAGCCGGAAGCCTTTGCCAGCAGTTGCTGCGCCGATAAAATGGTGAACTGACCTATTGCAAATAACAATTGTATTTTCTATCTTAGCCTTTATGGAAAGGCTATTTGTTATTCTATTCTTTCTTGCTTCTTTGCTGCAGTTGTTCTTTACAAAAAGATTCCCGGCAATACAAAACAAGGCATTATAGCCCGCTTTTGCTGGTTTATTATCGTGATGGCTTTTTCTTTTATTTTACTTAGTGAACATGCAACAGTGACCCAGAATTTAGCTCTAAGCTTTTTGTCAATATGCGGCCTTATTTACTTTTTTATCAAATTCAAATCAATCAGGCGCCGGCAGGCGAATCATTAAAAATCAAACAACCATCTCCATAACTTAAAAATCTGAATTGGTGGCTTAAAGCATATTCATAAACTTCTCTTCCATTTCTCGCCAATCATAGCAGAAACCAATAATAACAAAGTTGATTTTGGCTGATGAAAATTGGTAACAATTCCATTTGTTATTTTAAATTCATAACCCGGCGCAATAATAATTTGAGTTTGAATAAAAAGTCGGTTTAATTTTTTACTTGGTAGATAATTCAACAAAGATTTTAATGATTCCTTGGCCGAAATATTCGCGTTTAATAATTCTCCTTCATACACTTCCCATTGATTGATTTTTAAATCTTCAAATTCAATTTCCGGATTAAGAAAGGTTTTAACCCCATCCAGTAAAGACTTTCGACGGTTCTTACAGAAGTAGTTCCTACACAAAAAACAGGATGAGAAATATTTTCTATCAGCTGTTCAATAAACTTAGTGGATACATCAATCCACTCCGCATGCATTTCATGGCCTTCCATGTTTTCAGATTTCACTGGCTTAAATGTTCCGGCTCCTACATGTAGCGTTACAAATCCTTTCTGAATATTTTTTTCTTTAAAAGAAGAAAATATTCGTTCGGTAAAATGCAAACCCGCAGTCGGTGCTGCAACAGACCCTTCATAATGCGAATAAATACTTTGGTATCTTTCTGCATCGCTTTCCTCTGCTTTTCTTTTAATGTAAGGCGGCAAAGGTGTTTCACCGGCATGTTCAATAATTTCTGCAAAAGAATAATTGCCCGGCGTCCACGATAGTTCTACCACATAAGCATCACTTAATTTTTCAACCAAACCAGCTTTCAATTCGATTTCTTCTCCGTTTATAGAAAGTTTTTTATAAAGAAATTTTTCCTTCCATTTTCCAGCACCGCCAATCATACATTTCCATCGCGTGGAATTTTTTTGTTGAAGCACGACTGCATAATCATTTATTTTTTCATGAGGTTCCAAACAAAAAATTTCTATCACGGCACCGGTTGGTTTTTGAAATAAAATCCTTGCTTTAATTACTTTGGTATCATTAAAAACAAGGAAAGAGTTTTCCGGTAAATGCTCAGCAATATTCCTGTAAACATCTTCCGAAATATTTCCGTTTTTATAGATCAACAATTTCGATTGATCTCTTTCGGGCAAAGGATAAACTGCAATTTTTTCTTCAGGAAGATCGTAATCAAAATCGTTAATTGATAAATTTTTCGGATGCATGTTGCAAAGAAAATAAAAAAGTTGGCCGCATTTTACAGTGGACCAACTTTTAATTCAAATTCTTATTTCTTAAGTTATACTTTATTGTTCTTTATTTCATCTACAATTCCCGGATCAAGCAGAGTAGTTGTATCGCCCAAATTTTCCATTTCGCCTTCAGCAATTTTGCGAAGTATGCGGCGCATGATCTTTCCGCTTCTTGTTTTTGGAAGGCCGTTTACAAATTGAATTTTATCCGGCTTGGCAATCGGGCCAATAATTCTTGAAACAGTTTCTAAAATATCCTGTTTGGAAAGTTCATCTTCAGAATGTTTTTTATCAGTGATCACATATGCGTAAACTCCCTGCCCTTTTATCTCATGAGGAAAACCAACCACTGCACTTTCTACCACGCTTGCGTGCATGTTGATGGCATTTTCAATTTCCGCGGTTCCAATCCTGTGGCCGCTTACATTCAATACATCATCCACGCGGCCGGTAATTCTATAATTGCCGTTTTCGTCTTTCAAAGCACCATCACCGGTAAAATATAAATTTTCGTAAGTGGCAAAATAATTTTTGCGGCAGCGTTCGTGATCGCCATACGTAGTTCTTATCATTCCCGGCCACGGCGCTTTAATGCAAAGATTTCCTTTCAGCAAGCCATTCTCGTCTTTTTCGGTTACTTCCTGTCCCTGTTCGTTCACCAGCACCGGCTGAACACCCGGCAGCGGAAGTGTAGCCCAGCTTGGTTTTGACGGTGTTACCCCGGCAAGGTTAGAAATCAAAATACCACCTGTTTCTGTTTGCCACCATGTATCAACGATCGGGCATTTCTTTTTGCCAACATGCTCGTCGTACCAATGCCATGCTTCTTCATTGATCGGTTCGCCAACGGTTCCTAACACTTTTAATGACGACAAATCTTTTCCCTTTAACGGATCAAGGCCGTAGCTCATTAAACTGCGAATAGCTGTGGGCGCGGTATAAAAAATATTTATATTGTATTTGTCAACAATATCCCAAAATCTTCCTGCATCAGGCCAGGTGGGGACACCTTCAAACATCACGCTGGTAGCGCCTGCGGCTAACGGACCATAAACAATATAACTGTGCCCGTGATCCAGCCAATATCGGCAGTGCAAAAATGTACCTGGTTGGGCTGGTATTGAAAAACATTTACAAAAGTATAAGTGGTCCAAACCATATAACCGCCGATGGTATGCACCACACCTTTCGGTTTGCCGGTAGAACCGGATGTATACAAAATAAATAACGGATCTTCTGCATCCATTTCGGTTGCAGGCATGGTAACCACATTATTTTTTTCTATTTGCGATAACGCATAATCCATTTCATCTTCCCACCAAAGATCACGGCCTTTGATCATGGAAACCGGGCGACGTGTTCTTGTATAAACGATCACTTTTTTAACCGTTTTATTTCCGATCAACGCATCATCAATAATGCTTTTTAAAGGAATATCTTTTCCCCCACGATAAGCACCATCGCAGGTGATGATAAATTCTGCATTGGCATCTTCCAAGCCTATCTGCAATACTTTGAGCAGAAAATCCACCAAAAATTACGCTGTGTATCGCCCCAATTCTTGCGCAACCCAAAACTGCATAAGCCAACTCCGGCACCATCCCCATATAAATACAAACACGATCACCTTTCTTTACTCCATTATTAATAAGCATCTGCGCCACCTGGCAAACTCTTTTGTGCAATCTTGTATAAGTAACAATTCTTGTTCTTTCTTCAGGATTGTTAGGTTCCCAGATTATGGCAGGTTTTTCACCCATTGTTTCTAAGTGGCGATCGATACAATTCTCTGTAATATTGAGTTTAGCACCTTTAAACCATTCAACTTTTGGCTCCTTAAAATTCCAATCGAGCACCTTATCCCACTTCTTTCGCCAAAGAAAATTTTCCGCTACATTTTCCCAAAATTCTTCGGGATTTTCAACACTTTTTTTATACGTTTCGTGATATTCTTCCAATGTTTTTACCTGATAAGGATATTCCATGATTGAAATGTTTTTAGGTTAATACGTTAAAAATTGGTTGATAAAGGTAATACGATAATTAAAAAATCCGCGAAGCAAAATAAGAATTTCGCCATGATTTGCTTTGTTTACTGCCACAGGGTTCTTTCAATTCGCTGTCATCGATTGCTGTTGTTTTTCCAATTCTTCTCTCTTCACCACTTCAGGAATTGCCGGAACCATCGCTTTGTAAACGCGTCTTCAATAGCGCCCCTGATATTGTATTTATACAAATTCGTGCTTCTTGTCGGATTCACGCGATTGCTTAAAAATACATAAACCAGGTCATATTTCGGATCAACCCAAATGGCGGTTCCTGTATAACCTGTATGGCCAAAAGTGAGTGGCGATGCATATCTTGAAGGATAAGGATGCGGATCAGTTGTCGTGTAATTATCTTTTTGTGGTTTGTCAAAACCAATACCTCTTCTGCTGATGCTTGAGTTGTAAGCGGTAAATAATTTTAATGTAGAAGATTTAATGTATTGCTTTCCTTTAAACTTGCCGCCGTCTCAAGAACATTTGTAAAAGGGCGCCAATATCTTCTGCATTGCTGAACAAGCCTGCATGACCGGCAACACCGCCAAACATGGCACTTCCTTCATCATGAACATCTGCATGTAAATGTTGGAACCTCCAATATTCATCAAGCTCGGTTGGCGCTACCAAATTCGTATCTGCCCAGTTTCTTGGATTGAAACCAATAGAATGAAGGCCCATCGGTTTATAAAAATATTTATTTGCATACTTGTCAACTCTCAAGCCCGAAATGGCTTTCACCACATCGCCCATAAAGATAAAATCGTTATCGCTGTAAGCGTATCTTTTAGGTCCCGGAAGCAATTTACTGTCGAGAATACTTTGGTTCATGGTATCAGCATAATCGCGACGCAAATACAAATTTTGAGCAACCCTTACATTAAATTTCCTCGACGAGTCAGGATGAAAATATCGTGGTCAACGGGCGTCCTGTCTCAGGATCAACTGTTTTTTTGTAGAAAACTACGTCCGGCACAAGTCCGGCCTGGTGAAGTAAAATATCTTCAATATTCAGGTTTGCCTTATCGCTCTTGCGAGCCCATGGAAGGTAAGTGCCGAGTGTTCTATTAAGCCCAAGTCTTCCTTCGCTGTATAATTTCATAACACTCAAAGTAGTGGCGCAAATTTTCGTAACCGAAGCCATGTCGTAAATTGAATTCAGGTTTACAGGTTCCGGCGTATCATAATTGTAAGTGCCATAGGCCTTTTCGAAAATTATTTTTCCATGACGTGCTACCAAAACTACGCAGCCGGGATAAGCGCTATCCCTGATACCGGCAGTAGCAATTGAATCAATATCTTTCGCCATCTGCAAACCATTAATCCCTTCTTCATCAGGAGTGGCGAGTGGCATAATTCTTTTTGGCAAAATGCCACTGCCATATTTATATTTCGGGCAAACTGTAACCGATAATGTTCCTTTGGCAAGCGATTTCCCTTCAAGAATATCGGCGGCTACACTTTGTGTAATAGAATCATCTTCATAACAAGCCACTAAATTTTTTGCGTCGCAAAAGTTTTTAATGGCGTAAGGATTTCCAAAATCGAACAAAATGGTTTTATAATTAGCACTGTCGGGCGTTTGCAATTGTTTGATCAGATCAAAATCATAATCAGTAATACCAAAATTGTTTGCAGGATAGCGGTGATAATTTTGAATGCCTATCACCACCGTATTGTAATGACTCTTTATTAATTTGGCCAGCGTCAAAACTCTTCTTGCGTCTTCTTTATAACTAAAATAAAATCCTTGAGCTCCTAAATCTTTTTCTATGCGCGAGCCAAAAGTACTGGCGCTGTCAATGCCAATGCCTACATAGGCAATTCTTTTATTCTCATTAGTAAGCGGGAAAAATTCTTTGTCTTTATTATTTAAAACAGTGATCGCATTTTCTGCTACAAGTTTTTTCATCTCAGGCAATTCCTTTGTTAAGATCAATGGTGATATTGGTAGTATCTATTGGCAGTGGATGTGCCATGCCATACATATATTTATAGGTAAGCACCTTTTTACATTTTTCATAAATATCATTCCAGCTTAACTGGTTGCTGTCAATCGCTTCTTTGATTCTTGCAATTGCAGAATCTACATTTTCGGGAAGGGAGAGAACATCATTTCCGGCAATTAAAGATTGTACAGCAATTTTTCCTCCCGGGAAATATTTGGCAACGCCTTTCATACCCAACGCGTCAGTGAAAGTGAGGCCATTAAAATGAAGTTTGTTTCTCAATAAACCTGTAACATTCTTTTTCGAAATTGATGTGGCTGTGTTAGCAGTTGTATCAATCGCCGGAATATAAAGATGCGCGATCATTACGCTTGCAACGCCCGCTTTGAACATTCGTTTGAACGGATACAACTCCAGTGAATCCAATTGTTTCATTGATTTATTGATTACAGGAAGATCCAAATGCGAATCTACTGTGACATCTCCATGACCGGGAAAATGTTTTGCGCATGCCATCACGCCTTCGTCCTGGAGGCCTTTCATATATGCGATCCCGTAACGCGCTACTTTGTATTTGTCTTCCCCGAAAGATCGATCATTAATTACAGGATTATCGGGATTATTATTTACATCTACAACCGGGGCAAAATTTACACGAATGCCAATTCTTTTCAATTGCTTAGCCACCAGTTTTCCATATTCATAAATCAATGTAGAATCATGAATGGCGCCAAGCATCATCTGGTGATTAAGCGGTTCAACACTATCAAAACGCATACCGGCTCCCCATTCTGCATCCATCGAAACCATCAAAGGCGTTTTGGCAATGCTTTGAAAATAATTGATTAATTCAGCCTGCTTTACCGGTGTCCCCTGGAACAAACAAATGCCGCCAATATTATATTTTTTAATAGCTGCGCTAACAGCTGAATCATTATAAACCGGGCCATCAGGTGTGTAAGTGCTTTCACGTAAAACCATCAATTGTGCAATTCGCTGATCATTATTCAAAGAATTAAAAACACTGTCCGCCCAATGGTTTGCAGCGGTATCTGCAGGTTGAGACAAAGCAATAAACTTTAAAGAGGTTAGCAGTAAAAAAGTTACCAGGGTTTTTTTCATCAGAATAAATAGTTTTTAACAATGGCGCACAAGTTAAAGAATAAACCTTTTTTCTTTTTGAAATTGAATAAAAAGAAAATTGTTTTCACAATAAATTCTTATTTATTTTTAAAGGGTTATTCCGAAAATATACATTTGCCAGATGAGTATTGAAGAACTTTACAAAATTTATGAGCAATTTCCTGCCGTGCAAACGGACTCAAGAAGTTTACAAAAAGATGAAATTTTCTTTGCATTGAAAGGCCCTAACTTTAACGGGAATGATTTTGCAAAAAAAGCGCTCGAACTAGGTGCCGCGTACGTTGTAGCAGATGAAGATCTGGATTTCAAAGATAACAGGATCATTAAAGTGGAGGACGTTTTACAAACATTACAACAGTTGGCAAAGTATCATCGGGAGCAATTCAAAATTCCTTTCATCGCTATCACAGGCAGCAATGGCAAAACAACTACAAAAGAGTTAATCCATGCAGTTCTTTCCACCACCTATAAAACGTACACTACAAAAGGAAACCTGAACAATCATATCGGCATTCCACTCACTATCTTAAAAATTAAACGCGATGCTGAAATGGCTGTGATTGAAATGGGCGCCAATCATCTCAATGAAATAGCAGACTATTGCGTGTATGCGAAGCCGTTATATGGATTAATCACCAATATCGGCAAAGCGCATTTGGAAGGATTTGGAGGTGTTGAAAATGTCAAAAAAGGGAAAGGTGAACTTTTTGATTATTTAAAAACCCATGATGGAACAGCGTTTGTAAATACGGATGACAAAGCTGTTTTTGATTTGGGGAAACAAGTAAAAAATGTTGTTTTTTATGGCACTCACAGTGAAACCACAAAAGGGAAAGTTGTGATGAATGACCCATTTATTGAAGTGGAAATTGAAGGCGAATCACCTTTACAAATTAGAACAAATTTGGTTGGCGCTTATAATCTGCCCAACGTGCTGGCGGCGGTTTGTGTAGGAAAATATTTTGCAGTAAATGAACAAAAAGTAAAGAAAGCTATCCTGGGCTACCACCCTTCGAACAGCCGCTCCCAATTGATAAAAATAGATTCCAACACCATAATTTTGGATGCGTACAATGCAAATCCGGGAAGCATGAAGGTCGCCATCGAAAATTTTGCCAATATGCAGGGAGACAAAAAAATCCTGCTTTTGGGAAGCATGATGGAATTGGGCAACGATAGTAAAAAAGAACATAAAGAAATTATTTCCTTAATTGACGCATACAAATGGGAAGCGGTGGTTCTGGTTGGGGAAAACTTTAGCAGTATTCCCAATAACTACATAAATTTCGAAAATTCAATGGAAGCCGGCGACTGGCTGAAGGCGACTAACCCGAAAGATTCTTTGATTCTCATAAAAGGATCGCGCAGCATGCAAATGGAAAAGGTGCTTTCTCTGTAATAAGAGAAAGTTGTAAATTTGCAAATTCAATTTTGAATATGCAATCTGCACAGAACATACTTTCTATTGCCCTAAAGCAGCCTTTGATGGAAGGCGAGATGGACTTGGTGCAACATAATTCACAACAAATTCCAGGGTCTGTTCAGTACGTTATTAATCGATATCGAAAACCGCCAAAAGCAGTTGTCGAAGAATCGGGTATGATGACCTATAATTACCACAATGATGATCGCCAGGCGCGAAACCTGGAATTGGTTTTTTGTATGGAAGGGAATCGTTATTGTAAGATAAAAGATAATGAATGCAATTTCTGCAAACATTCCCAATCCCATCATTGTGAAGAACTAGTAGATACAATTGATGTAGGTTGTTTTCGATTTAATGCGGATCATCTTTCGCAATTTGTAAAGGGATTGAAAACTACTTCGTTTTCAGAAGATGTTTTGGCTTTCAGACACACTTCTTCCTTTAGCAAATCGCTTCCGCTCTGCGGAAGAACGAGAAACATTTTGGAAGAGTTGATGAATCACACCTATTCTGACAGCCTTGAAAATATTTTTATCAATGCCCAGACTCAAATGTTGCTTTTATGCAATATTGAATGCATGTTTGGTGATGATGAGGAAGGTTTTGCCTGCAAATTTTTGACAAATGAAGCCGACCGTGAAAAAATAGCGCTTGCAAGAAATATTTTGCTCGAACACATTGGCGAGCCGCTAACTATTAAAGAATTGAGCCGAAAAGCGGCCATCAATGAATGTTATTTGAAAAAAGGATTTAAAGAAATGTACGGAACTACTATTTTCGATTTCTTCCAGAGCCAGCGAATGGAACACGCAAAATATTTGTTATATGAAAAAGGGTTAACTGTGACAGAAGTGGCTAATTCGCTAGGTTATTCTTCCATCTCTCACTTTTCTACTGCTTTTAAAAAACATACCGGCATCAAACCCTGCGAATTGTTGTTCCGTTGAATTATTAAACAAAATAAAAATTTTCGCTTTTTGTTGGTTTACTGTCCGCCAGGGTGCGTAGTATCAAAAAAGGAAGACGAAGAAAAACTTCGCCTTCCGACGTTTCCACTGCAACTTTTAATATGCATAAGATTTAATACTACTTACATATTTAAGGTGTCTTTCATAGTTGCAACGGCATCGCGCCAATAAAGTAAATACAATGCCAAAGCCGGTCGCTTTCAGTAAAAAAAACTTAAAAAACAGCTTATTCCAGTATTCTTAACAAATTGAAAAAAGCGGTAATATTAAATAAACAATAGCATTTACGACACAAAAGCATAAAGTCCAACCTATAAAAATCTTTACCTTTGCATCCTTTTATTTTAACTGAAGGTTTAATAGTAATGAAGAAATATCGTGAATACAAGCAGTTGAATCTTACGGAAATCGCTGATAACATACAGAAATCGTGGAAAGAGGAGAATACGTTTGAAAAAAGCGTCACTAACAGGGAAGGAAAAACACCTTTTGTTTTTTATGAAGGGCCGCCAAGCGCCAATGGAATGCCCGGAATTCATCATGTAATTTCCAGGACGTTAAAGGATTTGGTTTGCCGGTATAAAACGATGCAAGGTTTCCAGGTGAAACGAAAAGGCGGCTGGGACACTCACGGTTTGCCTGTAGAATTGGGCGTTGAAAAACTGTTAGGCATTACAAAAGAAGATATCGGAAAATCAATTTCGGTTGAAGAATACAACGCCACCTGCCGCCGTGAAGTTCTAAAATTTAAGGACAAATGGGATGAAGTGACTCAAAAAATGGGTTATTGGGTTGATTTGAAAAATCCCTACATCACTTTTGAAAACAATTATATCGAAACGCTTTGGTGGTGTCTCAAAGAATTATATAAAAAAGGATATTTATACGAAAGCGTAAGCATTCAACCGTATTCGCCTGCTGCGGGAACAGGATTAAGTTCGCACGAATTGAACCAGCCGGGCACTTACAGAGATGTAAAAGATACAAGTGCGACGGTGATGTTTAAGGTTGAAAAGAATGAGAAAAGTAAATTTCTTTTTGATGCGGCTAAAGATGATGAGCTTTTTTTTCTTGCATGGACGACTACTCCATGGACTTTGCCTTCCAATCTCGGATTGACTGTCGGTCCTAATATTGAATATGTCTTAATAGACACTGTCAATCCCTATACTGCCTCACCTATTAAAGTTATACTCGCCAAAGACCTGGTTGAGAAATATTTCAGAACTGTTGAATTGAAAAGTGGGAAGTCTGAAAGTGTAAATTACAGTGAGATTTCTGATCTGCTTAAAAAAGAATTTCTCACGGAAGTTGAAGAAGAGGAATTAAAAAAGCTGGCGTTTTCTGGGGGTAAGCTTAATCATTGGAGTAAACTTTTTGAATTCAAAGGAAGTGAATTAGAAGGATTGGAATACGAACAATTAATGCCTTTTGAAGCCAATTCCTTGGAAAAAATTCATGAAATAACTCCTGAGGCTGAACCTTTTAAAGTCGTTTTGGGTGATTTTGTAACTACAGAAGACGGAACCGGAATCGTTCATACTGCGCCTGCATTTGGTGCAGATGACTTCAAAGTAGGTAAGAAATACAACCTGGGAATTTTAACGCTGGTTGATAGGGAAGGAAAATTTATTGATGGCACCGGAGAATTTAGCGGCCGTTTTGTAAAAAATTATATTGACGATCCACATTATGTTGACGTGAATGTTGATATCGCTGTTAAGTTGAAGAAGGAAAACCGGGCCTTTAAAGTTGAAAAATACGAGCACAATTATCCTCATTGCTGGCGCACTGACAAGCCAATTATTTATTATCCGTTGGATGCATGGTTCATAAAAACCACTGCAAAAAAGGACGAGATGATTAGGCTAAACAACACGATCAACTGGAAACCTGCTTCTACCGGAACCGGAAGGTTTGGGAATTGGCTTGAAAATATGGTGGACTGGAATCTCAGCAGAAGTCGTTTTTGGGGAACACCTTTGCCAATCTGGCGAACAGAAGATGGAGAAGAAGAACTTTGTATTGGCTCAATAGATGAATTAAAATCAGAAATCAGAAATTCAATCGAAGCAGGAAATTTAAAAGCGGACGAAAGCCAGGTAGATAAATTAGTTTCAGATTTGCACAAACCTTTTGTAGATGATATCATTCTGACTTCTTCTGAAGGAAAACCAATGAAAAGGGTTCCGGACCTGATTGATGTTTGGTTTGACAGTGGCGCGATGCCTTATGCACAATGGCATTTCCCTTTTGAAAATAAAGAACAATTTGAGAAGAACTTTCCGGCTGATTTTATTGCTGAAGGCGTAGACCAAACGCGTGGCTGGTTTTATACTTTGCATGCTTTGGCAGTTTTATTGTTTGATAGCGTGGCTTATAAAACCGTAGTCAGCAATGGCCTCGTTCTCGATAAGAACGGCAACAAAATGAGTAAACGTGTTGGAAACGTTGTTGATCCGTTTGAAACATTGGAAGTTTTTGGTCCTGATGCCACACGTTGGTATTTGATTACCAACGCTTCACCCTGGGATAATTTAAAATTTGATACCGAAGGAATTAAGGAAGTTCAACGAAAATTTTTCGGGACACTTTACAATACTTATCAATTTTTTGCCCTGTATGCCAATGTTGACGGCTTTACTTTTGGAGAAAAGTCAATTCCCGTAAATGAACGACCGGAACTTGATCAATGGATTCTTTCTTCTTTGAATTCACTGATAAAAGATGTAACGGAGGCGCTTGATGATTATGAACCCACACAAGCCGGGCGAGCCGTTGAATATTTTTTAGATGAACATTTAAGCAACTGGTATGTAAGATTGTCACGAAGAAGGTTTTGGAAACCAGTTGACAAGGATAATAAGCAGGGTGAAAAGGACAAAATCGCTGCTTATCAAACACTTTATCAATGCCTTGAAACCATCAGTGGTTTGATGGCGCCGATTGCCCCGTTTTTTGCAGATTGGCTGTTCAAAAATCTTAATAACGTGACGGGAAGAATCAAAGCTGAATCTGTTCATGTCGCCGATTTCCCCCAATATGAAAAGGCTTTGATCAATAAAGAATTGGAAGACAGGATGCAACTGGCTCAGGATATTTCTTCGCTGATTTTGTCATTGCGCAAAAAAGTAAATATCAAAGTTCGACAGTCACTTCAAAAAGTGATCATTCCGGCAACAGACAATGATTTTGAGGAAAAGATCCGGCTGGTTGAAAACATTATTAAATCAGAAACTAATATCAAAGAAGTTGAAATTCTGCCTGCTGACAATAATTTTATCAAAAAGAAAGCCAAAGCCAACTTCAAAACTTTAGGTAAAAAGCTGGGCGCCAAAATGAAATGGGCCGCAGCAGCCATCCAGGAACTTGACGATTCTGCGATCAATAAAATCCAGGAAGGAGACTTTCTATTGAATCCTGGCGAAGAAAAGGCAATTGTAATTTCAGCAGAAGATATTGAGGTCAGCACCAACGAAATTCCCGGCTTCGAGATAGCCGTAAAAGGCAACCTGACGGTGGCACTTGACCTTGTTATTTCGGATCAGCTTAAAAAAGAAGGATTTGCCAGGGAGTTTATTAACAGAATTCAAAATTTAAGAAAAGAAAAGGATTTTAAACTAACTGATAAAATACTGCTAATAATAGAACAAAAAGAGGATATCAAAGATATAATTACTGAATTTAATGAGTATATTTGCGCCGAAATTTTGGCAGAGGAAATTGAATTTTCTCCTAAAATTTCTGAAGGCGTACAAATCGATGTCAACAACGACACTTTTACAGTAAAAATTACGAAAAAAAGCTATTAACTTATGGCAATGAAGAAAAAAGCAACAACTGTTGCATCAAAATCTAAAGCTGGCAAAACAGCAGCCAAAAAGTCTGCCCCTGCAAAGAAAACAGGAGCAAAAACAACAGTTGCAAAAAAAGCAACCCTTAAAAAAGCTGTGCCTGCTAAAGCCACCGCCTCAAAAACGAAAAAAGCAGTAAAAAAGGAGCCGGCAAAGAAATCCGTCTCAAAATTGAAAGATAAAAAAACACCTTCTACCCAAAAAAAATCGCCGGTTAAAAAAGTTGCCAAATCCATTACAAAAAAAGCAACAACAAAAAAACCGGCAGCAAAAAAACCAGTTGTGAACACTAAAAAAATTACGCCCAAAAAAACTTCAGATAAAAAGGCAGCCCCGGTGAAGAAAAGCCGAAATCCTAAACCCATAAAACAAAAAACTTCTGAAAAAGAAACTGCTAAGAATAATCATAAAGCAGAATTAAAAAAAGCTATTGCGAAAGTGAAAGCGAAAAAAGAAGAGAAAAAACCCAGAAAGGCCTTTGTGATGCCTAAAACAAATACAGAAAAAGCAAGAAAATATGAACCTGAATTCACTAAATCGGTGCTGGATCAAACTCAGCCTGAAAATAACGGGCCCACTATGAGGTATAGCGACAGTGAGTTACAGGAATTTAAAGAACTGATCACCCGCAAATTGGAAACCGCGAAAAAGGAACTTGGATATTTACAAGGCCTTATAACCCGAAAAGATCAAATGGGCGGCGATGAAAGTGACAACCGATATATGACAATGGAAGACGGCAGTCTGAGCATGGAAAGAGAACAATTGAGCCAGATGGCCAGCCGCCAGATCACATTTATCGATCATTTGGAAAAAGCGATGATGCGTATTGAAAATAAAACCTATGGGATTTGTCGGGTGACAGGTAAATTGATTGATAAAGCAAGATTAAGAGCTGTTCCGCATGCAACGCTTTCTATCGAAGCAAAAATGGGAACTTCAAGGTAATTTTGATACTAAAAAAATTAAAGAGAGAGAATTGTGAGAGCAGTTCTCTTTTTTATTTGTCTTTATTTGTCCGAAAGCAAAATAAAAATTGCCTTTATTTGTTGGTTCACTGGAATTGGTTAATCCGGCTAAAAACTAACTCCCTGCAATGGCTAGTGACGCGACACTGAGATTTATATCTTTTATTTTTAAAATTTCATTCCCACAAGCATCAATGGTGGCTCCTGTAGTTATCACATCATCTACCAATAAAATATGTTTTCCCTCTAACTTGCCAGGTTCATTTACATAAAAAATTCCGTCTACATTTTTCCACCGTTCAAGCCTGTGTTTTTTCGTTTGCGTTTCTGTGAGCACCATTCTTACTACATTTTTACTAACAACAGGTTTGCTTGATTATTTCTGAAATGCCATTACAAAGAATTTCTGCCTGGTTAAAACCTCGGCCTTTTCCTTTCTTTCAAACAAGAGGAAGCGGAACAATGATATCCACATTAAACCGATGTACTATCGAGTAAACTTTTTCCCATCAGCTTGCCAAAATATTGCCCCGCCTTTTTATTTCCTCGATATTTAAATTCATGAATCATATTTTGCACAATCGAACCTTTTGAAAAATAAAATTCACTCATTGCAGAAACCAAAGCGATTCTTCCCCAAAAAAATTTTCTCAACTTGGTTGTTTTATGCGTTGCAAAGTCGGTGTGAGGAAGTTCATTAATACATTCAAGGCAAAGAAAATTTTCACTGTCAATTACATCGCTCCCGCACCCGATACAAACATGCGGATAGAATAAATGAAATAATACCGAAGACTTGATAGAGTTTATTTCAAAGAAGACGATTTATTATTAAAATAAATACCTGATACAACTCTTCCACTTTTCCCAAAGGAACCACTTCAATATTAAATTTATTTTTACCCAAACCTTTAGTGTTGTATTTGCTTACAATTATTTTTTCAAAACCCAATTTTTCCGCTTCAGCTATTCGTTGTTCAATACGGTTTACTGCTCTTATTTCTCCGCTTAATCCCACTTCGCCCGAAAAACAAATTTGCATAGGCAACGCCACATCTTCATAAGAAGAAAGCAATGCACTTAAAACCGCGAGGTCAATCGAAGGATCTTCCACTTTTAAGCCACCGGCAATATTGATGAAAACATCTTTTACACCAAAATGAAAGCCACCACGTTTTTCCAAAACTGCCAACAACAATTGCAATCTTCTTAAGTCAAAACCGGTATTGGTTCGTTGCGGCGTTCCATAAACACTTTGCGTAACCAACGCCTGTACTTCAATCAATAAAGGCCGAATTCCTTCCATCGTTGCAGCGATCGCTACACCACTCAGTTGTTCTTCTTTTTGGGTAATTAATATTTCTGAAGGATTTTTAACTTCCTTCATTCCCTCGCCGCTCATTTCATAAATTCCTAATTCCGAAGTGGAGCCAAAACGGTTTTTTAAAGTTCGTAAAATACGGTAAGCATAATGCCGGTCACCTTCAAACTGCAAAACAGTATCCACCATGTGCTCCAAAATTTTTGGTCCCGCGATACTTCCGTCTTTTGTAATGTGTCCGATCAAAAAAACAGGAGTGTTACTTTCTTTTGCAAATCGCTGAAGCTCGGCTGCGCTTTCCCTGATTTGCGAAACACTTCCCGGAGCTGATTCTATATACGGCGTTTGAAGTGTTTGGATCAGAATCTACAATTACCAATTGAGGCTTTAGTTTTTTTATTTCTTTAAAAATGGTTTGCGTATTCGTTTCTGTCAGCAGGAAAAATTTACCGTTGGCTATTTTTAACCTGTCGGCGCGCATTTTTATTTGCTGTTCACTTTCTTCGCCACTAATATATAAGGTAACAATATTTTTTAATTGCAAGGTAGCCTGCAAAAAAAGAGTTGATTTACCTATGCCCGGTTCTCCTGCAATTAAAACAATACTTCCCGGAACAATTCCTCCGCCAAGTACGCGATTGAATTCTGCATCCTGCAGTAACAATTCTATTCTCTTCCCCACTGATTACGTCTTGCAATGAAATGGTTTTCAATCCGCCACTCAATCCAGAAAATTCTTTCCATTCGTTGTCCTTTTTTTCATTTCCTTTTACAATGATCTCTTCAACAAACGTGTTCCATTCGTTACATGAAGGACATTTACCAATCCACTTTGCACTTTCCTGTCCGCAGTTGCTACAAAAAAAGGCGGTCTTAGTTTTACTCAATTAATTAATTTGAAAATTTTAAAAATGTGTCACAGGCAAATGTAAGAATGAGAAAGTGAAAAGAGCAATGCTAAACTAAAATGAAAAGTAGTAATTGTAAAGAATTGCGCTTTTAATAAAAAGATTTTCTTAATCATTCGATTCGTGAAAAAAACAGGGAAATAAGAATCTTAAATAATTGTTGTTTTACTGAACGTTTTTTTTAGATGGTCCTTTAGGAGAACCGCCCTAAAAGTAAAAGAGCCGGTATTGCTACCAGCTCTTTGTACTTACTAACCCATTAAATTCTATTGCTAAATTACAAATTGCAGGCAGATAAACAAATTAATTTTCGGGGATGTGAATAAATTTTACTGTTGTTCACATATAAATGCGAAAAGTACTATAAATTTATTAATACTTGATAATCAACTACTTATATCCATATTTTGACACCTTGCTAGAATTCTAGCAAATTTATTTTTAAACATTATTTGGTTTATAATATAAACTACTTTATGTTTGCACTAAATTTATAAAATGTATAAATTATTATTTCTCCCTTTACTTTTTTACGACTTCTTTACAATTGCACAAGTAAAAATAAGTGGTAAAATAACAGACAATAAAAAAAATCCTTTGCAAGGTATTAGCATAAGCCTCGTCGATTCTTATGATGGAGCTACTACCGATTCGACAGGAAATTTTTCATTTTCTACAACAGAAAAAGGAGAACAAACTTTATCGGCAACCGGTTCGGGTTATCGTGCCTTATGAAGAAAAAATAAAAATAGCTATCATCTCCCATTAATTAAAACATCGAACTCAAAGAACTGATTACTGAACTAAAAGCGGTGGTTATCAGTGCCGGCACTTTTGAAGCGAGCGATGCTAAAAGAGCAACAGCTTTAAACCCGATTGACATTGTTACAACAGCCAGCGCCAATGGCGATATTACTTCCGCAATTAAGACTTTACCGGGCACTCAACAAGTTGGAGAAAGCGAAGGATTATTTGTGCGAGGAGGAACGGCGGATGAAACAAAAATTTTTATCGACGGAACTTTGGTTAATAAATTTTTCTACAGCAGCGAGCCTGGGCAGGCTACACGTGGAAGGTTCAATCCGTTTCTTTTTAAAGGAACTATTTTCAGTTCCGGCGGTTATTCAGCTTTATATGGACAGGCGCTTTCCTCAGTTCTTTTGTTGGAATCGATTGATTTGCCCGATAAAACTTCAGCCGACTTTGGAATTTCTTATTTAGGAGCGAATGCAGGAATTCAAAAACTTTCGAAAAACAAAAAATCATTCCTGGGGAATTACTTATGCTTATGCAAATCTTTCTTTGGTCTATAATCTTATCAAACAGAAATTTGATTACTTCCGGGTTCCGCAAACAAATGAAGCAGATATAAATTTCAGGATCAAAACATCTTCAACCGGCATGCTAAAATATTATGGCTACTTTAATTCAACTGATGTTGGCTTCAGAAACCAGGATGTAGATTCTTTACGCTTAAAGATGCTTTCGGCTTTGAAGAATTTGAACATGTACCACAACTTATCATGGAGGGAATATTTTGGAAATGGCTGGAAAGTGAATATCGGAACCTCCTTTAGCACGAACAAAGATGATATTAACAACTGGAACTGCAGGATGAACAATAACGAAAAGCAGGAAATTAAAGAAAAACCTCTGTATGCTTATAAAAATTTCAATCTTACCAATAAAGGTTATTATGGAAATGGAAAAGTGGTATTTGAAAAAAAATTAAAATCACTGAGTGCCATTCGTTTTGGAATGGAAGACAATTACAGTAACGAAAAATCAATATATGGAGAATATACCGGTAACAGTTTTTTAGCAAAGAGTAAAAGAAAATATTTTATCAGGTTTTGGCGAAGCAGATATTTATGTAACCAATAATATTGCTGCAAGAATTGGTGCGCGCGCAGAACATTCTAAACTTCTTAGATGAATGGAATGTTGCGCCGCGCGATTTCATTTGCTTATAAATTTCCTGATAAAAGCCAGATTTCATTGGCGTACGGAATTTTTTACCAGGATCCGGAGAGAAAATATTTGCCTTCGGTAAATGCACTCCATTTTGCAAAAGCTACTCATTACATCTTGCAGTATGAAAAAATTACTAAAGACCGAACCTTCCGAACAGAAGTTATTTTATAAAAAATATGATGATCTTTTAAAAACGGGCGGTGCTTACAATGCAACATTTACTGCTATAAATAACAATGGATTTGGTGATGCAAAAGGAATTGAATTTTTTTGGCGGGATAAAAAAACGATAAAAAACTTCGATTACTGGATATCTTATTCTTACCTGGATACAAAACGAGATTTTTTAAACTATCCTTTTGCCATCGAACCTTCGTTTGTTTCAAAACATACGGCCTCTTTGGTCGTTAAAAAATTTGTGCTTGCCAATAAAAACCCAGTTCAATGTTTCTTACACTTTTGCTTCCGGTCGGCCTTATTATGATATAATATATGACAGCAGCTTAAGCAATTATAAGATCATTGAAAGTGGACGCACGAAAGATTATAACAATTTAAGCTTTAGCGTTAATTTTTTACCATCCATTGGAAAGACAAATGCGAAAGCGTTTTCGGTTTTTGTGTTTTCCGTTACCAACATTTTAGGATTTAATAATGTTTACAATTACAATTATTCAGTAAATGGCCAAAATAAAGTGGCAATAACTCCGCCATCAAAAAGATTTATTTACCTCGGATATTTTGTAAGTTTAGGTATAGACAGAACACAGGATGAAATTAATAATCACCTGTAAATTTTAAGGATTAAAATAAAACAAACAATAATATAAACGTTAAAACCATCAAAATGAAAAAATTAATTTTAATCAGCGCATTTATTTGTTGCGCTTCTATGATATTTGCTCAAAGCAGCAAATATGAAACTGCAATGAAAGCTAACATCAGTCAGTTGGACTCAATAAGGGCGAATAATAATGCACAGGATTTAGCTAACAGTTTTATTAGAATTGGCGACGCAGAAAAAACACAATGGCTTCCATATTATTATGCCGCTTATTGCACCGTTGAACAAGCTATGCTTGAAAAAGACAATTCAAAAAAAGATGCATTGGCAGATAAAGCTACCGAACTGTTAACAAAAGCAGAAAACATTTTGGGAAAAGAAAATTCTGAGATTGATGTAATAAAAAGTATGATTGCGACCATTCACATGACTGTTGATCCGCAAAGCAGGTATATGACCTATATGTCGGATATTAGCGAAAATATACAAAAATCAGAATCGCTGGATTCAACTAATCCGCGCCCAGTTTTATTGGAAGCTGAAAACAAATTTTATACTCCTGAACAATATGGAGGCGGTAAAGATGCGGCTAAAGAATATTTTGATAAAGCAAATACACTTTATCAGAATTTTAAACCTGAAACAGATTTGTCGCCAAACTGGGGAGAACCTGCTTTGCAATATTTTCTATCTCAATACAAATAAACGCCATGCCTGAAGATGAAATAAGAATGACTGAAAAAGAAAGCCTTGAATTGATCACTTCGATGATCAATAAAGCAAAAAACAATGTAAACGAATCGGGCACTTTATATTTAATATGGGGATGGCTAATATTGTTTTGCTGCATTGTGCAATTTGCAGGCTTATATTTTTTCAATTATGCTAACTCATATTATATCTGGTTTTCCACCTGGATTTTCCTGGTCGTCCAATTTTTCTATATCAGAAAACAAAAAAAAGCTTTCAATGTAAGCACATACACCGGCGAAATAAACGGATTTGTGTGGCTGGCTTTTTTTGTAGGAATGGTGTTGGTAATTTTTATAAGCATTCATTTTGAGTATTACAAAATAATTTATCCGCTCATATTGGTAATGTATGGTATCCCAACTTTTTTATCGGGCAAAATTTTAAAATTCAGGCCTTTGGTAATTGGGGGTGCGTGTTGCTGGATATTTTCCTTTTTGTCGTCATTTGTTACTTCGCAGTATCAATCTTTATTTATTGCAGCGGCAGTTATCGCCGCCTGGATTGTGCCGGGCTATATTTTAAGACAAAATTTTAAAAAAGCAAATTAATATGGAAGAAACCCTTTTATCAGAAAAAGAAAGCCTTGCCCTTATTTCAAATATGATAAGCAAAGCAAAAAATCACTATTATGAAAGTGGGATGGGTATATTGTTATGGGGATTTACCAACCTGATTTGTTTTACACTTGCCTACTTAGACATAACAGTAAAATGGTTCAAAATGCCATTTGACCCATTCTATTTAATGGGCATTACTTTTATACTGCAGTTTTATTTTGACCGGAAAGAAAAAAATTTCAAAAAAACGGTGACTTATAAAGATGAAGCGCATCAATATGTGTGGACGGCTTTTGCCATAAGTCTTTTCATATTGATCATAGTAAATAACATTATTAATATTGGCTACATCGTGTTTCCTTTGCTTTTGTTATTATTTGCGATTCCTACTTTTATTTCCGGATGTATTAATAAATTTAAACCGTTTGTTTTTGGTGGTATCGCATGTTGGATTTTATGTATTATCGCATTTCTATACCAAACCAATTTTACTTATTTGCTTGTAGCCTCAGGCGCAGGCGTTGCCTGGATAATTCCGGGATTTATCTTAAGAAAAAGATTTTATAAGAACATCGCAAATCAAAATAATGCAGTTTAAAGAACTGGACCCGATATTACATTCACAGTTGCGACTCGCCGTTATGTCACTCTTAATAAGTGTTAAAGAAGCCGAGTTTACTTTTTTAAAAGAAAAAACAAATGCTACTTCCGGAAATTTAAGCGTACAAATAAGCAAACTGAAAGAAGCCGGTTACATTGATATAACAAAACAATTCAACAATAATTATCCGCAAACAATCTGCAGAATCACACCCGCACGGAATTGAAGCTTTTGAAAATTATGTAAAAGCCTTGCAATCCTATATGAATCTTATAAATTCACAACGCAGTCCCCCAAAATAAGAATTAACAATATTTCTCTGTTTACTGTTACATTGAGTTTTTATATAATTCGATTATTTGCTCTATTCCTTTAATTTTTTTCATTGATTTTACCTTTTTCTTAAGTAAATTTTAATGCATCTTTCATATTATTAAAATAAATATCTTAAAAATATTTAGCAACCTATTGAAATAATAAATAGATTTGACTAATTTTTAATGAATATGAAAAAAGTTTAATTTAAATAGAGCAACGCCATTTATGATTTTAATTGTTGTGGCTATTCTTGCGCTTGTTTGTTCCCTCATTTGCCAATTTTGATGATGCCGGCAAATATAATTCCGCAGATATTACCTGGTTACTGGTGGCTACTGCTTTGGTTTTCTTAATGACACCAGGTCTTGCTTTTTTTTATGGCGGCATGGTTCATAGAAAAAATGTTCTGTCTACAATGATCAAAAGTTTTGTAGCAGCTGGTATTGTAAGTATCCTATGGATTACAGTGGGCTACAGCCTCGCTTTTGGAGATTCCATCGGCGGTTTTATCGGAAACCCACTATCACACCTCTTTTTCAAAGGAGTCAATTCCGGCGCACCATGGAGCCTTGCGCCCACCATTCCACTTTTATTGTTTGCACTGTTTCAGTTGATGTTTGCAATTATAACTCCAAGTCTGGTAGTAGGTGCAGTTGCTGAAAGAACCCGTTTTTCTTCGTACATCCTTTTTATTGTAATGTTCAGCCTTCTGGTATACGCTCCTATTGCCCATTGGACATGGAATCCAAAAGGGTTTTTGTTTAAAATGGGCGTTTTGGATTTTGCCGGAGGGACTGTCGTTCATATTTCTGCTGGCTGTGCCGCACTTGCAGGCGCGATCGTTTTAAAAAGAAGAAAAGTTCACCTTGAACACAAAGAAATCCCTCCTGCAAATATTCCATATGTCCTGATAGGAACAGGTTTACTTTGGTTTGGATGGTTTGGTTTCAATGCGGGTTCGGCATTAGCAGCTAATTCTTTAGCCGTTTCAGCATTTGCCACTACCAATACTGCCGCCGCTGCTGCCGGATTAGCCTGGATGTTTTTTGATGTTTTGCGGGGAAAAAAGCCTTCTGTTTTAGGTTTTTGCATTGGAGCTGTTGTTGGCTTGGTTGCTATTACTCCGGCCTCAGGATTTGTGGCAATTCCGCAAAGTATTTTTATCGGGGTAGTTGCTGCTATTATATCTAACCTTGCTGTTTATTATAAATCAAAGTCACCTTTAGATGATACTTTGGATGTATTTCCATGTCACGGAATTGGTGGTATTGTAGGAATGATCCTGACAGGTGTTTTTGCTACAAAAACTGTAAATGCCGGCGGAAATAATGGATTGTTTTATGGAAACCCGGCCTTCTTTTTTACTCAATTAAAAGGCCTGGGAATTGTAATCGCCTATAGTTTTTCTGTTTCCTACGGAATTTTCAAATTCATAAATTGGGTAATGCCAATGAGAGTAAGCGAAGCAGATGAAGAAATGGGATTGGATGCTTCTCAACACGATGAAAAATATTTACAGGGAACCTTATTATTAAGGCAGCCTGAAGCTGTTGTCGAACAAGAATTACCTTTTAACACACATCAACAAACCGAAAGGGTTTTACAGGCTTCAGTATTGGTAAAGCGTAACAGCGATTTTTCAGAAGAAATAAACAAAGTGAAAGAAGCACACAACAATCACAAATATTCTCACAGTTAAACTAAAAAACAAACATTACAACTATTATGACTCTAATATAAAACAAGAAAGGGAATAGCCTATATGCTATCTTCTGTGAAAAGATAACTTGCTACACCCTTTCCATTTTTAACCTTTAATTCTACAACAATGTTAAGAAAAATTTTGACATCATGTGTCATTTTGGGCACAATTAATTCTGCTTATGCACAAACTGACTCAACTGCACCGGTATCTCCGACGCCTACAATTACGGGATCAGTAGATACTTATTTCAGGTATAACTTCGCTAATCCAAGCGATGGAATGACCAACAATTTTACCAGTTTTACCAATTCGCAAAATTCGTTTCAACTTGGAATGGCAAGTGTCAGAGCCGATCATACATTCGGGAAAGCCAGCGCCACTGTAGATTTGGGTTTTGGCCCCAGAGCAGAAGAATTTTCCTATGGTGATCCTGCTCATCCAACTTTATTTGCCGTAAAACAGGCTTATCTGAGCTATGCCATTAGCGATAAATTCAAGTTGACTATGGGAAAATGGATGACCCATATCGGTTACGAATTAACAGATGCTTATCTAAATCGTAACTACAGCATGGACTATATGTTTTCCTATGGACCTTTTTCCCATACGGGTCTAAAAGCAGACATCGGTCTTGGTGCAAAAAGCGCTTTAATGATCGGCGTGGCCAATGCAACCGATATGGTGGCTAACCCCGGCTTAAGAAGATATGCTTTAGCCCAGTACAGTACAGCAACTAAAGATGACAAGTTTGCCGCTTATGTAAATTACCAGGGATCTTATGGCGGCTCTTTCAACCTTACTCAATTTGATGTGGTACTTACAGATGCAGTAACAAGCAAATTTAGCCTTGGCTATAATGGTACTGTACAATCTGTAAAACCAAAGGCGGTTCAAGTGCCAGCTGGTGGGGCTCGGCTTTATACTTCACTGTAGATCCAACAAGTACTTTCGGCATCACCTTGAGGACAGAATATTTTGACAATAAAAAAGCAATTGTTGCTGCGCCCGGCAACCAGCATTTTCGATGTAACACTTTCACCAAATTTCAAGGATAGGAAACTTGACAATCATTCCTGAATTAAGGTTGGATGCAGCTAAAGATCCTGTTTTTGAAAAAAATGATACGTCCCCAACAAAATCAACCTTTACCGGCCTGCTTGCCGCTACATATCACTTTTAAGAAAACTTAACCCTTTTATTACACATAACAAACTTTTAACTATGAGATCATTTGATTTTAAAAAGTGCTTAAAAAGCCCTAAAAAAGGAACGATAAAGGCTTTAATCCCATTAATGCTTTTATTATTTATTGTGTTTGCCCTGCCTTCTTTTGCGCAGGATCCGTCAGGGGCAAACACGGGAACCATAAATGATATAGCGGCGGCAACGGCCGGCAAACCAACTTTGCAGGAAATTGGTAATGCTACAGGGCATAACCAAGTTGCAATCAATATTATGTGGACATTAATTGCCGGCTTCCTGGTAATGTTCATGCAGGCTGGTTTTGCAATGGTTGAAACCGGTTTTACTCAAAAGAAAAATGTAGCTCATACCATGGCTATGAATTTCATGGTTTATGGGATCGGCATGCTAGGATTTTGGATTTGTGGCTTCGCATTTATGTTTGGAAATGGTTTAAATGTTGCTTCTTTAGGCGGTGCACCCGGAGTTGTAGGAAGCGAATTTACCGTCCATCTTTTTGGCCATGATTTTGGCCTTTGGGGAAAAGCAGGCTATTTCCTTAATAGCAAAGTGTATGATGTTGGTGTGTTCACTTTATTCCTTTTCCAGATGGTATTTATGGATACTACTGCAACCATACCTACAGGAGGAATGGCCGAAAGGTGGAAGTTTAAATCGTTTATTGTTTTTGGTTTCTTCATATCAATGTTCGTATACCCAATATTCGGTAACTGGGTATGGGGCGGCGGATGGTTGTCTCAACTCGGAGTAAATTTTGGACTTGGTCATGGTCATGTTGACTTCGCAGGTTCGTCAGTAGTGCATGAAGTTGGAGGCGTAGCTGCTTTGGCAGGTGCACTGGTAATTGGGCCTCGTATTGGAAAATTTGGTAAAGACGGCTCTGTGAATACAATTCCGGGACATAATATTCCGATGGCAGTAATAGGCACTTTCATACTGGCATTTGGCTGGTTTGGTTTTAACCCCGGTTCTACCTTAGCGGGGGGCGATCTGCGTATATCAGTTATAGCTGTCAATACGATGCTCGCCAGTGCTGCAGGTGCATTTGCAGCTGCACTATATATGAAAGCCAAAACCGATAAGTGGGATGTAGGCATGATGGTAAACGGAATGCTGGCAGGCCTGGTTGCCATAACTGCTCCCTGTGCTTTTGTGACTTCACTATCAGCAGTTGTTATAGGTGTAATAGCCGGATTGTTAGTAATATTTGCCTCTTTCTTTGTTGAAAGAACTCTAAAAATCGATGACCCTGTTGGTGCATTTGCGGTGCATGGTGCCAATGGATTATGGGGTGTTCTCGCCTTAGGGTTGTTTGCAGATGGCTCTTATGGCGATGGATGGAATGGAGTGCCTGGTACCGTAAAAGGGTTATTTTATGGTGATGGCAAACAATTCCTGGCTGAATTAATCGGTGGCGTAACCTGCTTTGTATTTGTGTTTATCGTAATGTATCTATTTTTCAAATTAATTGCTAAAACACCAATCGGGCTCAGATCAGAAGCCGCAGATGAAGTTGCAGGCCTGGATATTCCTGAAATGGGTATTCATGGTTATGTAGATTAAATAAGTTTACTTAAGGCCATACCGAAAATGCGGTATGGCCTTAAGTTTTTTGAAACAAAAAATGAGTATTAGTAATGCGTGAACTTGTAAGAAAAGCAATAGACCCTTTAAAAATCTTTTTCAACGACAGCAGGTCCACAGGAATTCTTTTATTGTTTTGTGCTCTCGTGTCATTAATCCTTTCAAATTCTTTTTACGGCCCCTGGTATCGCCCATTCTGGACTTCAACCATTCATTATGGAGGTTATATAGATCTTCCCCATTCAGCACTCAAATGGATCAATGATTTGCTGATGGCGATCTTTTTCTTTTTTGCAGGAATGGAAATAAAACGGGAATTGTTGGATGGAGAACTGTCAGGTTTTAAAAAAGCTATC
Source organism: uncultured Chitinophagaceae bacterium (assembly GCA_963814075.1). Taxonomy (GTDB): domain Bacteria; phylum Bacteroidota; class Bacteroidia; order Chitinophagales; family Chitinophagaceae; genus Ginsengibacter. Next base: position 98,636 of record CAWFBO010000005.1, read on the forward strand.
CTGCCTTTTGGGGCTGCATTAGGTGGCATGATCGTTCCTGCATTAATTTATATTTCTCTAAATAAAGGATCTTCATTTGTACATGGCTGGGGAATCCCAACTGCCACGGATATTGCGTTTTCATTAGGTATCGCGTCGCTACTTGGGAAACGGGTACCTGCGAGCATGAAGATATTCCTGATGGCATTAGCCATAATTGATGACCTGGGCGCAATTGTTGTTATAGCGCTCTTTTATGGCAATGACATCAACTGGTTGATGTTATTATATGCATTATTTGTTTATTCACTGTTGTGGCTTTGCAATTATCGCAATATAAAGCCCGGAATTATTCAAATTGTGCTTGCATTAGCCTTATGGTATATTATCTTCAATTCGGGCATCGAAGCTAGCATTAGCGGCGTATTAGTGGCATTTGCCATGCCGGTCAATTGCCTGCCAAAACTGGAAAACGCCATTCATAAAACAGTTAATTTCATAATTCTTCCTCTTTTTGTTTTGGCTAATACTGCTATAATTGTGCCCGCCGACATAAGAGCCTTTAATAGTCCGATAAGCATCGGTGTAATTATGGGTTTGGTAATAGGTAAACCGATTGGCATTTTTCTGTTTAGCAAGATAATGATCAAGCTAAAAATTGCTAAATTGCCTTTGAATACGAATTTAAAACAATTAATAGGAGTTGGTTCACTGGCAGGAATAGGTTTTACCATGTCGATTTTTACCACGACACTTGCTTTCAGGCTGAAATAAATAGGGATATAGCGAAAATATCGATTTTGGCAAGTCTTGTTTTATCCATTGTTATAAGTACTGTCTATTTTATGATACTCGAATCAAACAAATCGGTGAAACCCGTAATAAATAAACCGCAGAGGAGAATTTCTCCGAAGCATTGCAATAGGATAAAAACAAAAAAGTAGATATCGAATGTTATCAACAGTACTTATAATACTCGCCATTCTTTTTGCCTGTATTTTTCTCGCCTGGCGTGACGATAAAATTACATCCCTTGAAAAAAGGGTTGAATTTCTTGAGCAAAAAATAAATAAAAGATTAGTAAGCCGGCTTCTGTTCGTTGAATTGAAATCGGTTAACAGCGTGCTGGATACGCTCAACAATTGTTTTTATCAAATAGATGAAAATGGCGATTATGATGTTGATACAGAATATCGCTTAGAAGACGTGACGGACGAGTGGTGGGAAGCCTTATCCAAAGGAGAACTTGAAATTGTAAACAAAATACGATAAAAGGAAAATTTTCTAAATCACTTCATCCAGTTGCTTTTCCATTTTCATTAAAGAAGCAACGAACTCTTCACTCATAATTTCAGTAGTATTTTCTTTTGCTTGTGTGGCATACCAGATCAAAACCATGGAGACATAATCCTGCATATCTTTCCCGGCAAACTGGGTCTTGAATTCGAGAATTTTTTCGTTGATTGTTTTTAAGACTTTTCTTATCGTTTCCTCATCGGAAGGCAAAATTTTGATGCGGTAATTTCTGTCTCCTATTACGATATTAAGTGGAATAAGCTGATCATTTGCCATAATTATTTATTTAAAACGGAAATACATTTATCCAGTGTACGAATATAGCTGTTGATACTTTTTTCAAAATCCGATTTCTCTTTTCCTTCTAATTTACCTGCAGATGTTTTTAAAATATTCAATTGCATCTCAAGTTCAGCATTTTTTTCGTGCAATGACTTTACCTTTAAATTCATATTCACGTTTTCTTTTCCGAGCTGTTCATTCTCCTTTTGCAATAACGCATGCTTCTTTAATAGCAATTGCAATTTAGATTGAATGTTTTTTATATGAGTTTCAATGTTTTCAGCCATTACTCCTTATTACTGCGTTCAGCTTGCTTTCAAGTTTAGAAATTATTTTGTTCATTATCGATTCAATTTCTTCATCTGTCATCGTTTTTTCTTTGTCGAGGAAAGTAAAATTGATGGCGAATGATTTCTTATTTTCTCCTAACTTTTCGTTTTCAAATACATCAAACAACCGGATGTGTTCTAGCTTTTTAATATGCAAAGATTTGACCAATTCTTCAACATCGCCGTAAGGCACATTTTTATCAACCAGAATAGAAAGATCGCGTTGCACCTGCGGGAATTTTGAAATCGGCTCAAACGTAATTTCATACTTTTTGCTAATAGCTACCAGGTTTTCCCAATCCAAACAAATAAAATAAACAGGCTGCTTTATTGAAAATTTCTCCAACTGCGACTTATTTACAACACCTAATGTGGCAATATTTTTCCCGTTTACCGAAATAACCAGGCTTTGATCCAACTCATCGTTCTCAAAAACCTCAAATCGGTAATCCTGTAACCCGGCTAAAGAAAATACCGCTTCGCATATGCCTTTGGCAAAATAAATATCTGCTTTTTTTGTTCGTCCACTCCAGTCCGTTTCATTTTGATTACCCGTTATATAAATCGCCAGGTTTTGCCTTTCTGAATAAACGTTTTCATCAACTGAATAGGTTTTGCCAAATTCAAAAAGCAACAAATCGTTGTTTTTCCTGTTTAAATTATATGAAACAGTTTCTAACCCGGTTGGTAACATTGAGGGCCGCAATACATTTAAATCTTCACTTAAACTGTTGATGATTGAAACGGTTGCATCAAGTGTTTCTTTCTTAAAATATTTACTGTTGGTAATTGAATTGGTAAAAATTTCATGAAACCCATTTCCGACAAGCCAGCTTGCCACTTTTTCTTTTTTGGCAGCCTCAGGTAAGCCTGCATCAATTGAAGGGGTAATAGAAATGGAAGAAGGAATTTCAATATTATCAAGTCCGTCAATTCGCATGATCTCCTCAATAATATCGGCAGGAATGGAAATATCCGGGTTACTATAAGGAACTTCTACATTTATATTATCAGCGCCTTCCCTTAAGACATTAAAATTTAAAGAAGTTAAAATATTTTTTACGGTATCCGGATGATAGTTTTTACCGCTTATTTTTTTAAGATAAAAATTGGATAAAGTGATTTCTTTTTTTTCTCTTTGAACGGGGTAAACATCAATTATGTCAGAGGAAATTTTTCCGCCTGCGATTTCCTTTATCATCATTGCAGCATGTTTTAATACCTCTACGGTATTTCCGATATCAATTCCTTTTTCAAAACGCATAGCAGCTTCTGTTCTTAGATTATGCGCCAGCATCGTTTTCCTGATCGCTGCAGGATTAAAAACAGCACTTTCGAGAAAAAGATTGGTAGTTTCAGCCGAAACTCCGGAATGAAGGCCACCAAACACACCCGCAAAGCACATAGGTTCATTATCTCCATCGCAGATCATTATATCCCCGCCGAGTAATTTCCTTTCCTTTTCATCCAGTGTAATAAAAGAAGTTCCTTCAGTAAGCGTTTCAACAATAATCTTGTTTCCTTTTATTTTATCAAGATCAAATGCATGAAGAGGTTGGCCGGTTTCGTGCAAAATGAAATTGGTAATATCGACAATATTATTCACCGGGCGAAGGCCAATACTTTTCAAGTTTATTCTGCAACCATTCAGGCGACTCGGCTACTTTTATTCCTGAAATACTTACACCGGCATAACGTTCACAATCCTGCGGATTTTTTATTTCAACCTGCACAGGTTTTGAATGATTATCGGCTTTAAAATTATTTTTAAAAGGATAAATCACTTTGACAGATTTTTTAAGATGGTGAGTTATATAAGCACAAACATCCTTTGCCACACCAAGATGGCTCATGGCATCCATCCTGTTAGGAGTAAGCCCGATTTCAAAGATCCAGTCAGAGTATAAATTAAAATAATTTTTTAATGGCGTGCCCGGAATTGCATCATCCGGCAAAATCATAATTCCTGCATGACTTTAACCTAGTCCGATTTCATCTTCGGCACATAACATTCCGTTACTTTCCACTCCCCGGATTTTTGCTTTTTTTATTAAACAGGATCTCCTTTAAGCGGGAAAGAGTTGTACCTACCGGCGCTAAAACCACCTTTTGCCCGGCTGCTACATTTGGCGCGCCACAAACAATCTGAAGCGTTTCACCATTGCCGTTATCAACAGTTGTTATTTTTAATTTATCTGCATCCGGGATGTTTTTCACAGCTAATAACTTCGCCAATGATCAATCCTTCCAATCCGTTTTTTACCTGTTCATATTTTTCCAGGCTTTCTACCTCAAGCCCTACTGAAGTCAATATTTCCGCAATTTTTTGGGGGTTACCTGTAATTTTCAAAGTGGCCTCATCTATAGGCAAATATTCCACTAACCAATTATAACTAATCTTCATGTTTTATTCTAAAGTCTGCTATTAATTTTTAAGAATCCCAAAAATAAGAAAGAAGTAGATAGGAATCGGCTTTCTCTTTTCTGAAAGAATTGACAGGTACTGATTTTCACTAAAATTTGATTTTTTTTATTCGGCTAAAAAAAGAAAATTTTTTCAAAAAACAAGCTACATTTTTTAAATGGATATTTTATAAAAAATCCATTTTTTTTCTACACATGCAATTGTGGATTATTAATAAAAAAATATGGGAAATTTTTTTTAGATTGTGGAAAAGTAAAAAAAACTGTTGATAAACGTATTAAAATTAGTAGATTTTAATGTGAACATCATATGCATAAATATAAGCCCTTAACAATTTCTTAAAATAGATTTTGATCCTTTACCTTAGCTTCCCACTTATGAAAAATGCCACCAAACAATTCAAGAAATTTAAAAAAATTGCTCTGATTTGAGAAAATAAAAAATGGAATTAACAAATATAAATAAAGACAGAAAAAGAAGGAAAACCGGGTCGCTGGAATTCGGAACAATGGCGTTTGGCAAAGTGCCTCCACAGGCAAAAGAATTAGAAGAAGCAGTTCTCGGAGCTATCATGCTTGAAAAAAACGCATTCGATGTTATCGTTGAAATTTTGACGCCTGAATGTTTTTATATGGAATCGCATCAACGGATTTTCCGGGCAATGCAGGGATTACAACAAAAAAATTCTCCGATTGATCTGTTGACAGTTGTTGAAGAACTAAAATTCAGGGAAGAACTGGACCTCGTGGGTGGCCCTTTTTATATCACCAAACTTACCAATTCTGTTTTTTCTTCTGCAAATATTGAGATTCATGCGAGGATTATTTTGCAGAAATTTATTCAAAGAGAGCTGATAAAAATAAGCAGCGAGATTATCGGTGATGCTTATGAAGACAGCACCGATGTTTTTGAATTGCTTGATATGGCAGAATCAAAACTATTTGATATTACTAACAAACATTTGAAAAGAGATTATGCAAGTATTGAATCAGTGCTGGTAAAAACCATACAGAGAATAGAAGACCTCAGAACACGCCAGGATGAAATTACCGGCGTTCCTACTGGATTTGAAAGAATAGACAGGGTAACTTATGGCTGGCAACAAAGTGATTTGATTGTATTGGCGGCCCGTCCTTCAGTAGGTAAAACTGCCTTTGCGCTTAATCTTGCCACGGAATGCAGCCTTGCATCCTACCAAGCCTACAGCCGTTGGTTTCTTTTCACTGGAAATGAGTGCCAGCCAATTGGTTCAAAGAATTTTGAGCGCTGAAAGCGGCATCCTTTTAGAAAAAATAGCCCGCGGAAGGTTAGAACAGCACGAAATGGAAGAGCTTTATAAAAAAGGAATTAACCGCCTTTCATCTGCTCCAATTCACATTGATGACACAGCCGCTTTAAATATTTTTGAGTTGAGGGCTAAATGCAGAAGGCTCAAAAACAAACATAATGTAGGGTTAATTATCATCGATTATTTGCAATTGATGAGTGGAACAGGCGAAAACAGGAATGCCAACCGCGAACAGGAAATCAGCCGCATTTCAAGGGATTTAAAAGGGCTTGCCAAAGAATTGCAGGTACCGATTATTGCGTTAAGCCAGTTAAGCCGTGAAGTAGAAAAAAGAAAAGAAGGAAGTAAGATTCCGCAGTTAAGTGATTTCGAGAATCGGGAGCAATTGAGCAGGATGCAGATATGGTTATGTTTCTTTACCGCCCGGAATACCACGATATTCATGCCAATGAAATGGGCGAATCAACCAAAGGTGAAACCCAGGTCCGTATTGCAAAACACAGAAACGGACAACTGGAAACCATCACATCTAAAAGCGTTTATTGCACATTCAAAAATTTGTAGACAATGACGAAGATGATTTTGGCAACCGGCTTCCTCCCGGAAATTTCAGGCCTGTAAAAGACGTAGATGAAAGTGGTGGCGCTAAGCTTTATTTCCAGGCTGGAAGTAAAATGAATGATGAAGAATTTGATGAAGACGCTCCTTTTTAATTAGAAACTCAATGCACAAATTGGTAAAGTAAATATTCAATGGCTTCTCCCTATTTTTTTGAAGAAAATATTCCTGATACAGATGAATTTATTTTAAGTGAAGAAACTTCCAGGCACATAAGCCAGGTTTTAAGAATGAAAGAAGGAGAAGAAATTGTAATAACTAACGGTAAAGGATATACGCTAGATGCGGACATTGTTTCTGCAGATAAGAAAAAAACTAAAGTAAAAATTATTTCCAAAGAATTTTTGGAAAGATCAAATCCAGAAACTCGCGATTGCAATTTCTTTAATAAAAAATAATAACCGCTTTGAATGGTTTGTTGGAAAAAGCTACTGAAATAGGAATTTCAACAATTATTCCTCTGTATATGCAGGCGAACAGAAAAAACATCATTTTAAAAAAGAAAGAGTGAAGTTCAATTTTAATAAGCGCAATGCTGCAAAGTCAACAGTCATGGCTACCCGAATTAAGCGAGCCGGTAAAGATTTCAGAAGTGATAAAAAATGAAAATTATCGACCAGAAATTTATTGCTCATTGTATAGAAGAAGACAAAAAAGAATTAAAAACTCGTTGCAAAAAATGCTTCAAAAATAATCTTGATCGGCCCGGAAGGGGATTTTACAGAGGAAGAAATTCAGGCTGCCATTCAACAAAATTATCTTCCTGTAAGTTTAGGTGAAACAAGATTAAGGACAGAAACCGCCGGCAGTTGTAGCGGCAGTTCTTATTAAAATAAAAATATTTATTTTTTATTTGCTTTACTGCAAACAGAAAATTAAGCGACAAAATAAAAATCTTCCTTTTTTGTTTGTTTACTATTAATTGAACGGCAAAGAAATTGTTATTCCTGAACAACAAGCCTGAAGCCATTTCCGTGAATATTTACAATCTCAATATTCGGGTCGCCCTTTAGATATTTTCTGAGTTTTGCAATATAGACATCCATGCTACGGCCATTAAAATAAGTGTCGCTTCCCCAGATTTTTTTCAGAGCAGTTTCTCGTGGTAACAGGTCATTTTTATATTCTGCAAGCATTTTTAATAATTCATTTTCTTTGGGAGATAAAGTCTGTACATCTTTGCCAACTCCAAGTTGGCGAAGCCTTGGGTTAAAATGATATTTGCCAAGGTCGTATTCTGCATTCGCTTCTTCACGATGCAATTCTTCATTTCTTTTTAAGATCGCTTTTATTTTATGAAGTAAAACATCACTGTCAAAAGGTTTTGTGATATAATCATCGGCGCCCAGTTTATATCCTTTTATAATATCATCTTTCATTGTTTTTGCCGAAAGGAAAAACAATGGCATATCCGGATCTACATTTCTTATTTCTTCTGCCACCGTAAATCCATCCATGTTGGGCATCATCACATCAAGAAGGCATAAATCAAATTTTTCGCGCTGAAAAGCAGCAAGGCCAAGCCTTCCATCTCTTTCTAAAACAACATCGTAATCATTAAGTTCAAGAAAATTTTTGAGTACCATTCCGAGGTTGGGATCATCTTCACAGATAAGAATTTTAGGTTTACTATTTTCCATCTTTTTTTTGTTTAATTCTGAATAAAGGTATTTAGTTTTTATGAAATATCTTTTACATATTTAATGCCATAAATAAAGAACGATAAATGTATTTACTTAAAAGTTAAAACAATCTTACTTTTTCAAATTCACTTTGTAACTTTCAAAAAAATTAAAAGATGGAGAAACAAGAAGATTTTATAGACACGATAAAAAACGGCTATACATTTAAAGGTGAAACAATTAAAATAGGCGCGGGCATGCTTGATGGAGAAGTAATTCCTGAAGCTGAAGTTTTTATTCCGCTTTCCACGATGAATCGTCATGGCCTTGATTGCAGGTGCCACAGGCGGTGGCAAAACAAAATCGTTCCAAATGATCGCAGAAGGATTAAGCGACGCCAGCGTTCCTTGTTTGTTGATGGATATTAAAGGCGATTTAAGTGGAATAGCGGCCGCCGGAACGCCAAATGATAAAATAGCTTCACGTTATCAAAAATTAAAAATGGAATACAAGCCCTGCACTTTTCCTGTTGATCTTCTCACGTTAAGCGAATCAGAAGGGAGTTAGATTACGCGCTACGGTTTCTGAATTCGGCCCTATATTAATAAGTAAAATCTTAGGACTAAATGACACGCAAGGTGGCGTAGTGGCGATGATCTTTAAATATTGTGATGATAAAAAATTTCCCCTGGTAGATCTTAAAGATTTTATTAAAGTATTACAGTATGTAGGAAATGAAGGCAAAGAAGAATTGCAGCAATCGTATGGAAATATTTCAACAACTTCTACCGGCACTATTTTAAGAAAAGTGATAGAGTTACAGCAACAAGGAGCAGATTTATTTTTTGGAGAAAAAAGTTTTGAAGTGGAAGATCTTGATGCGGATAAGTGATGATGGCCGGGGAATGATAAGTGTTTTACGAGTTACAGACATCCAGGATAAGCCAAAATTATTTTCAACTTTTATGCTGCAGATGCTGGCTGAATTATATTCCGTTTGCCCTGAAGAAGGAGATCTTGACAAACCAAAACTGATAATATTTATTGATGAAGCTCATCTGATTTTTGAAGAAGCCAGCAAAGCGTTGCTTGATCGAAATAAATACCGTAATAAAATTGATACGTTCAAAAGGCATTGGAATTTACTTCTGTACACAAAACCCAATGGATGTTCCGGCAAGCGTTTTAGGGCAGATTAGGATTAAAGATTCAACATTCTTTGCGTGCTTTTACTGCTGCAGACAGGCAGGTAATCAAACAAACAGCAGAAAATTATCCGGAAACTACATTTTATAAAACGGATGAACTCATCACACAATTAGGAATTGGCGAAGCGCTGGTTACACTTTTAAATGAAAAAGGAATTCCAACACCCTTGGTGCATACAATGATGTGCACGCCGAGAAGCCGGATGGATGTATTAACCCAAAGTGAAATTGATTCAATTAGTTGATCATTCTAAACTTGCTGCAAAATATAACCAGGTTACTGATCCTGACAGTGCTTATGAAATGCTTACCGCCAAATTGCAGGAAGCTGCTGCAAATCCGGCTAGCTGCTCCTGGCAAAGCAGCCAAGCCGGAAGAAACGTACTTTGGAAAAAGTGGTTAACAATACGGTGGTAAAAAGTATGATGCGAACGGCCGGAACAACGATAGTAAGAAGTCTTTTAGGTTCTTTGGGGCTGGGAGGGAAGAAGCCGAAAATCGTCCACAGGCTGGTTTTAAATATTAAGATCTTTTAGATAAAAATTAGAAAAAATTTTCTGCTTTTTGATGAACTGTAACTTACCGCTTACTCACAAATACTACCGATTAATAAATAAAGTGTTTTTTAGTAGTATAAACATGTTATTTTATCTCGATATAGCGGCAAAAATATTGTGGAATTATACTATTTTTAGTCCTATATTTGTCATGGTTTTTCATAGGATATTGGATTTTAAAGCGGGACTAGATTTCTATCTGGGTCCCCTTTTTTTATACGTCTCTTTTATTTCTAAAAATCATTTTGCTTCTATCAGGCCTTCTTCGTTTATACTTACAGGTTTTCTTCCTGTAAAAATTTCAATACTTTCCATATTTTACTTTCCTTAACCCCGGGTAATTTTTCAATAATTGTTTTTGAAGTAACTGCTTTTTCACCGGCAATTTTTTTTATTTCAGAGGAAATCAAATTAAATTCTTCGGTGGAAATACAAGATTTTTATTCCCTAGGCAATTATCACAAATACCACAAGGAGGCAAATTGAGTTGCCATTAAAATAGAGACCAATCATCGCACTCCGGCATTCATTTTTATTCATACAAAAATGAATCATCGCATTCAATCTTTTTTCATACGCCTCTTTACGTTTCAGAATATTTTTTTGATTGATAAAAAGCTCATCTGCTCTTACCCGGTTTTTTAAAAAATAAATTTGTGGATTTTCTTTCTGAGGAACATACTTAATAATCCAAGTGCTTTTAGTTCAAGCAGTATCTTCACAAGGGCTTTCTTTTAATTCCGACAAATTTTGAAAGTCAGTTTCATTTATAAAAGAAGGAAAATCAAAAATGCCATCATAAGAACGCAATAATCCTTTTACTACTTCGGCATATTGAGGATGGCTTTTTTCAAAATCATTCAAATGGTCTTTGTCCACAGAAAATTCAACAGTTGAAGGCATAAAAAATTGTTCGCTGTAAGTAATCAGGTCTTCCTGCTCCAGGATTTTCAAAACACTGTTTACGTGTAAGCATCAAGTTTGAAATTTTTTGCAAAGATGTTTAAATCAAAATCATAGGAAAAACCTTCTCCACTGTTGGCAGGTAGTTGCAAAAAACTGCATAAGTCTCCATATACCTTCTTAATTACTTCATTGGCCGGGAACCGCATTTCACTTTTTTTTTCAATGCTTCAGTTCGGTCGTCGTGTATAAGTAAAACAGCATAAGCCTTTTTGCCATCGCGCCCGGCCCTGCCTGCTTCCTGGTAATAATTTTCAAAGCATCAGGAACATCATAATGAACCACCGTTCTCACATCCGGTTTGTCAATTCCCATTCCAAAAGCATTGGTACAGGCAATGATCCTTGTTTTATTGTTGATCCAATCTTCCTGTTTTTTATTTCGTTCTTCGGCTAAAAAGGCCGGCATGATAAAAATCGGCAGCAATTCCATTTGGCTTTAAAAGTTCAGCTACTTCTTTTGTTCGCCGCCTTGTTTTACAATAAACAATTCCACTGCCGGCAACTTTCTTTAAAATCTTTAATAATTTATTTTCTTTTGAAAAAAGCTTGAAAAGCGCTATAAGAAAGATTGGGCCGTTCAAAAGATTGCCGAAAAATTTTTTGAGATTTTTTAAAAAGTAATTTTTCACAAATGTCTTTTTGAACTTTCAACGTAGCAGAAGCAGTAAGTGCAAGAACAGGAACATCTGGAAAATATTCGCGTAATGCTGCAATCCTTAAATAAGATGGCCTGAAATCGTAACCCCATTGTGAGATACAATGTGCTTCATCTACCGCAATAAGGTTAACTTTTATTACTGGCAAATATTCTAAAAACAAGTCTGTTTCCAACCTTTCAGGAGATACATATAAAAATTTGAAATTTCCATAGGCTGCATTTTGCAATGTCTTTTTTACCTCCAATAAAACTCATTCCTGAATAAATGGAAAGAGCCGGAATTCCTTTTTTTTTCAGGTTCGAAACCTGGTCTTTCATCAGTGCGATCAAAGGGCTGATCACAAGACACAATCCTTCATTCAGCAGCGAGGCACCTGGAAACAAACAGACTTTCCTCCACCGGTTGGTAACAGGGCAAGTGTATCATTACCCTCTAAAACAGAATCAATAATTTCAGCCTGAAGAGGCCTGAAAGAATCATATCCCCAATATTTTTTTAAAATATCTCCTGGATTCAGCATCAAATTTGAAAGTAAGGTTGATAAAGTTGAAATTAAGTAATTCGAAGAAGAAGCAAAAAAGTTGCACAATTAAAAAATCAATATTTAATGAAACGAAATGTACAGATCACTTTTTGAATTTTATTTTCAACTATTCTTATGTATTAATTTTACAAAATGATTGACATGGAAATCTATTTCGATTTTAGTGAAATAGAAAAAACGGCAAAAAAATTTCTGGAAGCAACTTCCGGCGTATAAGATATTTGCATTTTCCGGAGAACTTGGGGCCGGAAAAACTTCCTTTATTACCGCGATTTGCAAAGTGCTGGGTGTTACTGAAACTGTTACTAGTCCTACCTATTCTATTATACAGGAATATAAAAACAGTGATAACACAACTATTTTTCATATCGATCTTTATCGAATCAAAAGTAAAGAAGAAGCGATGGACGCCGGCGTAGAAGATTGCCTGCTCAGCGACGACATTTGCATGGTGGAATGGCCTGAAAAAGCGCCGGGGATTTTCCCGGGCGACACTATTTATTCAGACATCGAAATCCTTTCCGAAAGCAAAAGGAAATTGATTATTAAATTACCAGCATAAAAATTTATATTTATATCCCTATTAATAGTAAACATTTTACATGGCAACTTCAAAACCCTTTGTTTCCTCTTCCTTTACTTATGAAACCCTGGAAGAAACACTTGATGTCAAACCTAAAGGCGCAGATTTATTTATTGGAATCCCACAAGAAACCTCTTTCCAGGAAAACAGGATAGCGCTTACTCCTGAAGCCGTTGCAGTACTGGTAGCCAACGGCCACAGGGTAATTATGGAAAGCAAAGCCGGAGAAGGGGCAAGCTATTCTGATAAAGATTACAGTGATGCCGGTGCAAAAATTTCGCAGGTAAAAAAGAAGTTTTTGAATGTGATATTCTTGTAAAAAGCGCACCGGTTTGCGAAGCCGAAATCGATTTATTAAAACCTAACCAATTTATCATTTCTCCAATCCATGTTACTGCCATGAAGCGTGACATCCTGGAAAAAATGATGGATAAAAAAATAACCGCTTTAAGTTTTGAAAACCTGAAAGATGATAGTGGCCACAATCCGATCGTGAGAAGCATGAGTGAAATTGCAGGAAGTGCTGTGATGCTTATTGCCGGCCAATATTTAAGCAATGCCAATCACGGTAAAGGTGTTTTGGTTGGTGGCATTTCAGGGATTCCTCCTACAAAAGTCATCATTATCGGAGCTGGAATCGTTGGTGAACAGGCTGCAAGAACTGCACTGGCAATGGGCGCCAGTATTAAAATTTTTGACAATAGCATTTACCGGTTAAAACGTTTTCAAAATAATATCGGAATGCGTTTGTTCACTTCCGTTATAGAGCCTGGAATTCTTTCCAAACAATTAAAAACTTGTGATGTGGCGGTAGGCGCTTTAGCGGCTTCCGGGGCAGAACGCCGCTGGTGGTAACTGAAGAAATGGTAAGCAAAATGCGTCCTGGAAGTGTAATTGTTGATGTAAGTATCGATCATGGCGGATGTTTTGAAACTTCAAAGATCACGTCGCACACTTCGCCGGTTTTTAAAAAATATGATGTAATTCATTATTGTGTTCCCAATATCCCAAGCGGATTTGCAAGAACAGCTTCGCAGGCGATAAGCAATGTATTAATGCCTTTATTGCTTGAAATGGCCGATGACGGAGGATTTGAAAGTCTTGTTTGGTACAAAATAAATATTCGAAGTGGTATTTATTTATTTAAAGGCGCGCTTACTAATTTCCATCTTAGCCAAAGATTCGATCTGAAATTTACAGATCTTAATTTATTGATCGCAAGCAGGAGATAAACTCATAAATCAAGTTCAAAATAAAAATTGCCATATTTATTTGTTTACTGTAAAACTCTTCGCAAAGAACTTAAACATCTCTTTCCTGTGCCCGTAGCCATCTTTCAGGGATTTGGTTGCTGCTGGCAAATAAATAATCTTTATAACTACAGGCAATCATTTTTTTGTCAGGCAATTGCATCCACCACCTACCTGTTTTTTTACTTTGTATAAATACTGTGTCAACTTCCGCAAAAGCGGTATGATATTCATTAAAATTCTGACGTTCATTTAGTGCGGATTCCTGTCGGCTCCTGTTTTTACCATCAATAAAATACCAAAGCATTTGAGCAATCTGCAAAGCAGTCATATATTTTATATCTTTTGAAGGATCAAATCCATAAACACCGATTGAAGAAACTGAAGGGCTCATGCCTGCATAACGGGTAAGCGTACACGCCTCTTCTCCTGTCAATCCGTTCGGACTGCAATTGCTTGCCGGTGCATCACTATTTTTTATCGCAGCAATATCAAAACTGAACATATCAGAATTGCGGATTACCGGCTCCATTTCCCGTAATTCCTCTTTTACATTTCCTACCCTGAAACAATCAAACCTAAGCTTATCCATTGTTTCAAGCATCCTGGGATGAACAAAATAACTCTGGAAAGCAATGTGGTTGTAATGCCGTACCATATTAGGTTCGCCGGTTAGCATTTCCATTAAGAAATTTTCACTTCGCAAACTTGATTCACTTCTCAGATCTATTGTGGCATCTACAACGGTGGCGTCAATTATCTTGTTCAATTCCTTGTAAGCAAAATATTGGGCTAAGGTATTATCATGCGATCCACCAATAATTATAACCGTTTTTTTTAGCTGAAGCAATTCTTTTAAAACAATTGTTAACGCAGCATAGCTGTCGCTTAAAGAGGATCCGCTTTTTATATTTCCGATGTCAGCAATTGAAATTTCTTTGTGCCAGTAATGCAATGAGTAAAATTGCCTGCGAACTGCATCCGCCGCATTTTCCAAAACATTTGTGCCACTTCCTCTAAATTCATTTATCCCAATAATAACAATATCAATTTTAGAAAGATCAGGAATTTCATTTTCATGCACTTTGATTACATTTCCAATCTGGCTGTCATTGTAAGCTGTATCTCCGCTAATTGCCGCAGTATTTAATGGAGTCAGATATTCGTTTAAGTCGTAAGTCAAATTCTATTTTTTTGACAAACCTAACGATAAATGCAGAAAAGATTGTAAGCAAATAATTATCTTTCCAACAACTGTAAAATTATTTCTAAATCGTCTTTAGCTTATTTTTGCACCTATGGAAAATCTGCTTACGCAAATCAAGAATTTAAAAGAAGAGATCGACAATTTTTCTTCAACAGGTAATAATCCTGCTGAGATATTTCGCATTCAATTTATTGGCTCGAACGGATCTGTAAAGGCGCTGATGAGCGAAATGAGAAATGTGGCTCCGGAGAATAAAAAGGAGATGGGGAAAGCCCTCAATGAATTGAAATTATTTGCTGAAAACAAATACGAAGAATTGAAGGCATCAGGAAATAAAGAACAGAAGACAACGCAAGAAATAATTGATCTTACTTTACCCGGAGATGCTTTAAATGTAGGAAGCCGTCATCCAATAAGTATTGTTAGAAATAAAATTGTGTCTATTTTTCAGCGACTTGGTTTTGCTGTTGCCGAAGGCCCTGAAATAGAAGATGACTGGCATAATTTTACCGCGCTCAATTTGCCTGAAAATCATCCGGCACGCGATATGCAGGATACCTTTTATGTTTCCCGGGATCCGGCGTGGATGCTTCGCACACACACAAGTAGTGTGCAGGTGCGTGAAATGGAAAAAGGAATTTTACCGATAAGAATTATTTGCCCGGGCCGTGTTTATAGAAACGAAACAATCAGTGCAAGAGCACATTGTTTTTTTCACCAGGTAGAAGGTTTATATATCGCAGATAATGTGTCGTTTGCCGATTTGAAACAAACACTTTATTTCTTTGTAAAGGAAATGTTTGGTGAAGAAATGAAAGTTCGTTTTCGGCCTTCGTATTTTCCTTTTACAGAGCCAAGCGCAGAAATGGATATTTCCTGCCTTATTTGTGGAGGAAGCGGTTGTAATGTTTGTAAGTACACCGGCTGGGTTGAAATTTTAGGTTGCGGAATGGTACATCCGAATGTATTGGAAAACTGTGGAATTGATTCGAACAAGTATTCGGGTTTTGCATTCGGGATGGGCATTGAAAGAATTACGATGCTGAAATACCAGATAAAAGATTTAAGGATCTTTAGTGAAAATGACCTGAGGTTTTTGAAACAGTTCGAAAGTGCGCTTTAGGGGATAATTTAAAATTCAATAAATTTTCAAACAAAAGTAAATTTCATTTTTCATCCTGAGAACTAATAATGAGGTATGCCTGAAGTAAAAAACAAGATAAAGAAGAACCATATTACTAGAATAAGGAGAACCACAAGTTCAAAGCCAAAGGGCGTTGATACATTAAAATATTGTGGAAAAATTAAACTGAATGAAGACGCTTTAGATATTCAAAATAAAATAAGGAATGAATGGCAATAGATTTTTATTAGACACCAATATCATTTTATATATTCTTTCAGGCGATAAAACTATTGCGAGTTGCAGCTACTTCAATCAGTCTTGGTATCCCATTTGTTACGGCTGATAAAGGATTTAAAAAAGTTTCTGAATTAACACTTGATATTTACAACAAACAAACATGACAATAACCATCGCCGTTTGCGGAGCAGGAACAATGGGAAGCGGAATAGCACAGGTTGCTGCACAAAGCGGTTTTGACACCATTCTTTTTGACGTAAATGAGGCGGTTCTTGAAAATGCAAAAAGTTCAATTCAAAAAAATCTGCAATACTTAGTTGATAAAAACAAAATTTCAGAAGAAGAAAAACAAAAAATTTTCAGTCGTTTAAAGTTTACCACCGAAATAGAAGATTGTACTGCTTTTGTAATCATTGAAGCCATTGTTGAAATAGAAAAAGCCAAAATTTCTTTGTTTACTGAGCTTGCCAATTACAACAATGAAGAAGTAATTTTTGCTACAAATACTTCATCACTTTCTGTTTCAAAAATTCAGGAAGAAATTCCTTTTCCTGAAAGAGTAATTGGAATGCATTTTTTCAATCCGGCCTATATTATGAAACTGGTTGAAGTCGTAAAAGGCACGCAGACAAATGATGAAATAGTGCAGGCCGTATTTGATATTTGCAACCAAATGGGAAAAACGCCCGTGTTGTGTGAGGATTCGCCCGGTTTTATTGTCAACCGTATCGCGAGGCATTATTATCTTGAATCTTTAAAAATTGTTGAAGAAGGAATTGCCTCATTTGAAGAAGTGGATGAAATTCTGGAAGCCACAGGTTTTAAAATGGGACCGTTCAAATTGATGGATTTGATTGGCATGGATATCAATCTTGCAGTATCGGAAAGTTTATATAAATCTTTTAATAACGCGCCACGTTTTGCGCCTTCTCTTCTGCAAATAGAAAAAGTAAAACAAAATTTGTTAGGTAAAAAAACAGGCAAAGGATTTTACAATTACCAATGAGTTGTTACAATAAATAATTAACATTGCTTAAATAATTATTGTAAATCCAAATAATGCTTCAGGAAAATCTTGCTAAAAACAATACAACCAAAGAAGAATACTTGTTACCGGCGGCGCAGGCCTGGTGGGAAATGAACTAATAAAACAATTGCTTGATGCAGGTGAGAAGGTAAAAGCTATTTATCATTCGACGGCCATTTCAATTTCACATCCTTCGCTTGAAATTGTTCAATGTGATATTTTGGATGTGACAAAACTTGAAGAAATGATGCGGGGAATTACCCACGTGTATCATTCTGCAGCTTTGGTCTCTTATGATCCGAAAGACAAACAAAAACTATTAAAAATAAATATCGAAGGAACCGCAAATGTTGTAAATGCATGCATAGATGCAGGAGTTGAAAAACTCGTACATGTAAGCTCAGTAGCCGCTTTAGGAAGAATCAGGGATGAAGAAAGAGTAACAGAAAAAATGAACTGGACAGAAGAAACAAGCAATAGTATTTACGGTAAATCAAAATATTATGGCGAGATGGAAGTTTGGCGGGGAGTGGGAGAAGGTTTAAAAGCGGTGATTGTAAATCCCAGTTTGATATTAGGTGGCAATAGTTGGGAGAACAGTTCTTCAGCTATTTTTAAAAACGCATACGCTGAATTTCCATGGTATACAAATGGCGTTTCAGGATTTGTAGATGTTCGTGACGTCGCAGGGGCAATGATCCTGTTAATGAATAGCGACATCAATTCAGAAAGATTTATTTTAAACGGAGAAAATCTGCCTTATAGAGAAGTTTTTTCTTTAATTGCAGAATGTTTTGGCAAAAAACCGCCTTCCAAAAAAGTAACTCCATTTTTAGCAGAAGTGGTTTGGAGAATAGAAGCATTGAAAAGCTGGTTCACAGGGAAAAAAAATCTACTTACAAAAGAAACCGCCCGAACCGCCCAGGCAAAAGTGTATTTTGATAACAGCAAACTTTTAACAGTACTTCCAAATTTTAAGTTTACCAGGATCAAGGATGCTATTGAATTTACATGCCTGCAAATGAAAGAAAAGTATCAGCTTAAATAAGAAGAAAACAGTAAATAAACAAATTCTATTGATTTTTCTTTTGCAGAAAAATTACGCATATTATTTTTCCGGGGATGCGTTCCGATTGCCAAGGGTTTTTACTTTTTCCCAGATTTCAGGAAGTCTTTTTATCATCACCAGTTCTTTTCTCTTTGCATAAAATTCCTGGATAGGCGTACCCCAATAAGTTTTATTTCCTTCAATGCTGGAGGTAACGCCTCCCTGTCCCATAACGATGGCATTGTCACCAATAGAAATCGTTTTGTTCACACCCACCTGTCCCCAAAGCGTTACGCCGTCCCCTAATATTGTTCCTCCGGCGATACCCACCTGCGCAGCAATTAAACAATTTTTCCCAATTACAACATCATGTCCAACGTGAATAAGATTATCCATTTTTGTTCCGCTACCGATGATCGTTGAATCACTTACACCTCTGTCAATTGTGCAATTAGCGCCTATTTCAACACGATCCCTTATCTCGACCATACCGCAACTTTGCATTTTTTTGAACCAGTGTTCGCGGTTCTTTTTTGTATTAAAATAGAAAGCGTCGCTTCCGATAATTGTTCCCGAATGAATCTCAACATGATTGCCAATTATACAATCGTCATAAATAATTACATTAGGATGAATGACGCAGCTATTTCCAATAACCACATTATTTCCGAGGAAAACATTTGGCATTACGACCGTATCTTTTCCAATCTCAACCGAATCACTTATCATTTTTTCGGAAGGAACAAACGGTTTAAAATGATTCACTATTTTAAGATACGCTTCAAAAGGATCATCAACAATAAACAATGTTTTTCCTTCAGGCGCCTGCCTTTCAGCATTAATAATTATGCAGGTAGCGTCGCTGTTTAAGCAAGTGTCATAATATTTGGGATGATCTACAAAAACGATATCACCGTCTTTTACTTTGTGTATTTCATTGATTCCGGAAGCATAGGCTTTTTCATTGCCCGACAATTTTGCGTTAAGAAAATCAGCAACCCAGGAAACAGGAACAGGTGAAGGAAATTGCATAAAATAAAATTAAGTTTCAAAGGTAAGCGATGAACCTCGTGAATTTTAAATTACATTCCAGGCTCCATTAAAAAATTTAAAAAAAAAATTAAAAGCATTTTTTTGAAAAGTAAAAAGTGAATTTTTACTCAAATTTTTACAGGATTATCCACACGGGATTTTAAAATGTTGATAAAAAAAAAGTAAATATTTTTTCATAAAGCAAAATTTATTTTTAATATTGTGTAAGGAAATTTTTTTCCTGTACTTACTAACCCATCAATATAACAAAGCCCGTTCATTTTCTTGTCGGGCTTTATTATTTTTTAGTGCTTCTCTTTTAAAAAATTTTCAGTAATTTTTTTTTAAAAAAAATCCGTTTGTATAACTATTATATCGTTCATAAGCCGTTCAACGTTCTCTCACAATTTTCTTCAAAAGATGAGAAAGAAACTTTGAAAGATTTTTTTGAAGTTCCTTCAAATGTCTATCCTGTAGGGCGTTTGGACTATGACAGTGAAGGCTTACTTATCTTAACTGATGATAAAAAGTTAAATGGATATTTATTAGATCCGCTGTATAAACACGAAAGAGAATATTGGGTGCAGATTGAGGGAAATATTACAACAGAACAAATCAATATTTTGCAAAGAGGTGTCGAAATAAAAGTGAGCGGGAAAATGTATCACACTAAAAAATGTATTGCAAAAAAGTTTTCTCAGCCACCAGGGGTAAGTGAAAGAAATCCACCGATCCGTTTTAGAAAATCAGTTCCTGATTGCTGGATAAAAATAATTTTAACAGAAGGTAAAAACAGACAGGTGAGAAAAATGACAGCGGCAGTTGGCTGCCCGACCTTGCGATTAATCCGCTCAAGAATTGAAGGAATTAGCCTGGAAAATTTGCGGGTGGGCGAAATGAAAAAGATACCTAAACAAGAATTGTATAACTTGCTGAAAATAAAAAAAGATAAATTAAGATGGTAAGATCAATGACAGGCTTTGGAAGAGCAGAACAAACAATAGCAGACAAGACATACCTGGTAGAAATAAAATCATTGAATGGAAAGCAGTTTGATGTGAACCTTAAAATTCCTCCCCTCGTGAAACCCTACGAATTCGATATAAGGAACCTGATACAGGAAAATTTGTTACGCGGCACTGTTGAATGCCTGATAGTAGTTAAGCAAAACGGTGCTACCAAGCCGGTCGTTATAAATACCGACCTGATCAAAGCCTACTACAGCCAGATAGCAACGCTTGCTTCAGAATTAACGATTGATACAAATTCAGTATTAGCGGCCCTTTTAAGATTGCCGGAAGTGGTAACACCCAGCAACGAAGTACTTGATGAAGCAGATTGGAAAAATTTAAAAAAAGTAATTCAAGAAGCATTGCTAGAATTGAATACCCACAGAATTGAAGAAGGCAAATCATTAGAAAAAGAATTACGTCTTCGCATTAAAAACATCAAAATCCAGGAGGATGAAATACTTCAACTGGAGCCGAAAAGAAGAAAGAAAATGAAAAAGGAATTGATAGAAGTCCTTGAAGAAAATGTAGGCAAGGAAAGTTATGATTCAAACAGGCTTGAGCAGGAACTTATCTATTACATTGAAAAAATCGACATCAGGGAAGAACAGGTGAGATTGAAAAATCACTGCGAATATTTTATTTCAATCCTTGACAGTGAGGATGACACCAAAGGCAAAAAACTGGCCTTTGTGGTTCAGGAAATCGGAAGGGAAATCAATACAACCGGTTCAAAGGCCTATGACTCGGAAATCCAAAGATGTGTAGTACTAATGAAAGATGAACTGGAAAAAATGAAAGAGCAAACTTTCAATATTCTTTAATCTCACATTTTAAACAACAGGAAAACAATCTATTTTTGTAAAAAACCCGATTTGAAAAAATTCTTTTTAATATCATTTCTCTCCTTAACTTTTGCCTCCTGTATAAAAATTGATCTTTTCGAAAAACAAGCGACGATTCCCTCGCAGGAGTGGTTTTATACAAATGCTCCTCAATTTACATTTCACATTGATGATACAGCCTCGCTTTATAATGTGTATGTAATTTTGCGACATACGGATCTTTATAAGTATAACAATATCTGGTTAAGGATAGGATTAAAGGCGACTTCAGATTCCTTTAATTATCAAAATGTAAATGTTGTATTGGCAACTGATGCAAAAGGCTGGGAAGGAACGGGAATGGACGATATTTATGAAGTGAGAAAAAGTATTTCAGAGGCTCCATTTTCTTTTAAGACTGCCGGTGATTACACATTTTCAATCCAACAGATTATG
Organism: uncultured Chitinophagaceae bacterium; assembly: GCA_963814075.1. Lineage (GTDB taxonomy): Bacteria > Bacteroidota > Bacteroidia > Chitinophagales > Chitinophagaceae > Ginsengibacter. Next base: position 120,208 of record CAWFBO010000005.1, read on the forward strand.
CGCGAAAATCCTTTAAAAAATATTTTGAATGTGGGTCTGAGGGTTGAAAAAGTAAGCATGTAACTTTGCTGAAATTGATGACGCATTTTCTGCTTACTGTTGTATCAAAATTTTAAAAAAATGCCTTATTTAATTCTAAAAAATAAATATAAAGTAAGGCCACTTCGTATCATTTTCATCTTTTATTGGTTCTTACTTTCTTACATTTTAGCTGCGCTCATCTTTTGGTTTATCGACCTTAATACCCAAAATAAAGAACTTACAGAATTAAGGCTACATGCTGTAAATGTTCAGGATGCACATTTTATTCAAAAAGTAAACAGGATTGAAGAGGGCAAAAGCAGGAAAACAGCCCAGTACATAGGCGAAGGAGCCACCTTTTTGTTAATGATCATTGCAGGAGCGATTTATATTTTTCGCATCATAAAAAAACAACTCCTTCAATCAGAACAGCAATTGAACCTGATGATGGCCATCACCCATGAATTAAAAACACCTATCGCTGTTACCAGGCTAAACCTTGAAACGATGCAACTAAGACGCCTGGAACTTAGCCAACAGCAAAAACTCATTAGGAGCACTATAGAAGAAGCAAACCGGTTGAACACCTTATGCAACAATATGCTTTACATGAGCCAACTTGATGCCGGGAATTCTACACTTACCAACGAAAAGATCGATCTTTCTGCATTAGCGAGCGATTGTGCTGAAGATTTTAACGTGCGTTTTCCCGAAAGAAAAATTGAAATTGATATTGAAAACGACATATTTATTACCGGCGATAAGCTTTTATTACAACTTGCCATTAACAATCTTTTAGATAATGCTATTAAATATTCAGGAAAAGACGATGTAGTTTTGATAAAAGTATTTAAAGAAAATAAAAAGATAAAACTCCAGGTTGTTGATCATGGCATTGGAGTACAAACTGCTGAGAGGGAAAAAATTTTTGAAAAATATTTCCGTGGCGCCGGTAAACAAACAAAAGGTACGGGATTAGGGCTTTATCTTACAAAAGAAATTGTAAAACAACATCATGGAAGTATAAGTATGAAAAGTAATGAGCCTCGGGGAAGCACTTTTGAAATACAGCTGAGGGGTTCGAAAAATACATAATCAAATACTAATTGTATGCAAGGAAGAAAACTTTCAATCTTATTGGTAGAGGATGAAGAAAATTTGCAGGATGCTTTAAAATTAAATTTCGAAATGGAAGGCTATGAAGTTACCTCAGCTTATGATGGAGAGGAGGCGCTTAAAGCCATTCAGAATGAATATTTTGACCTGATAGTGTTGGATGTAATGCTTCCTGAAATAGATGGAATAGCCGTTTGTGAAAATATAAGACTTAGCAATACTGAAGTCCCTATTTTAATGCTGAGTGCAAAAAGCCAAAGTAAAGACCGTATCTTGGGATTAAAGAAAGGGGCGGATGATTATTTAACCAAGCCGTTCAGCCTGGAAGAGCTTTTGCTGAGAGTAAGAATTTTGATTAATAAGAGCCAGAAGATTTCAGCCAAAGAACCTGTTACCGAACAATACACTTTTGGAAAAAACCTGATCAACTTTAAATCGCTTGAATGTACTACCAAATCCGGAGAACTGGTAGCTCTTACCAAAAAAGAAGCCATGCTTTTGAAACTGCTTATTGAAAATAAAAATGAAGTGGTGACACGCGAAAAAATTTTACAATCAGTTTGGGGATATAATGTTTACCCAACAACACGAACCGTCGACAACTTCATTTTAAATTTCCGGAAATATTTTGAAGAAGATAGCCGGAACCCCAGGTACTTTCATTCTGTAAGAGGAATTGGTTATAAGTTTACAAATGAAAATTAGACGCCTTTAAAATAACCGGCAAAATAAAAATCTTAAAAATTTATTCGTTTACTGCAAAAAATGAGCAATCATTTTTAACAAACCTGCTTATCCAGCAACGACACCACTTCTGATGCCTTTTCAAAAACAGCATTAAGCCGGGTTGCATTTGATGTCGGCGCATATAAATTGAGTTCCACCTCATCCAACAACGAAGAAAGCATCAACGAAGTTCCAAGACTCACGTTACACTTATCCAATTCTTCATTCAGCCTCTTTTTTGATAATTCACTTGCGGGCACTTTAAATTTTGCCGCAAGATATTTTTTTAATGAAGCATCCAGCGTGTGATAAAAGCCTGCACTATCAGGAGCTACCAGTTTTTCATGAGCAGCAGCTAATGGATTTTCAGGAATCATAAATTCTTTTTTTACTTTTTCTTCCGCGGCGCTTTCAGCTTCGTTTTTCAGGTCGTCAACCTCAATTTTCTTTTCGAGATCACTTTTGCTTTTGCTCTTTTTCATAAGTACAAAGATGACTACCAGCAAGGTTAAGGCAACCAAAATTGTTCCCGCTATTAATTCGGTTTTTGTCGAAACAAATTCGTTTGTTTCAGGATTATTGGAAGTACTTGCTAGTGAATCACGCGGAATGCCCTTCCCTTTTGTAACTTCCACCTGCAATGGTGAAGTATGCAACGTTTTGTAGGTTGATGTGGCGGGATCAAAATAAGAAAACGCAATGGAATCAATTGTGAAAGTGCCTGCTTTCGAAACGGTAAACGGGTAGGAAAACGTTTTACTTCCCTGCATAGGCACCCGTTTTTTATCAACATTGTCTTTCACTTTTGCCTCGTATCCGTCTATGCCGGCCGGCCAATTAATTTCGGGCGCATTTATCAATTGAATGTTTCCTTTGCCGGTTACGGTAAGTTTTAAAGTTCCGGCATCGTCGGTTGTAATTTTATTTTTCTCCAAAGAAGCAGAGATTGAAAAATCGCCCACAGCTCCCCGAAAATCTTTGGGTTTATTCTCAGTTGGTAGCGGTTTTACGGTAATTACTTCGGGTACCGATTTCAACGTTACGTTTCTTTCAACAAGTCCTTCAGAAGGAATTGCATCCTGGCCAAAATTCTGAAACATATCAAAAAATCCTATCCTGCTGATTTGCATATTCTGACTTCACAAAAGTGACTTTATTAGAAGCCGTCATTGAGCCAAGCGTAATATTGCCTGGTTGCAACGGATACAACTCCACTTTCCGGATATTGTACACATTGTACATCCGGCCATTATATTTTTGAAGCGTTGAATTACTGCTTATATCCAGATCACTTACCGAGAATCCGTTAAACGAAGGAGCATCAGTGATAGTGGTTTCAGACGGCAGCCTTGTGAAAAGCTGATAAGTCGCCACAATTGGCTCTCCTACATAACAACTCTTTTTATTTAAATTCAGTTTAATAAAAAGATTTTTTGCCGTTTTCTCCGTTGCATTTTCTCCCGGTTTTAAGATATAATCATCAAACTGTTTGCTGGAAGGTGTCGGAGGAAAGTCAAAATTCAGGTTCGGAAAAGGTGGTAAATTTTGTTGTGAATTGTTTGATTGCGATTGCGCCACCGAACCTTTTACCACCGTAATCGTAATTGGATTGGTGCTTAGTTTTTGTCCATCCGCAACAGCAGTAGCAGAACCGATAGTAAACTTGCCGGTAGCGGTTGGGGCCAACGAATAACCGAGTGCAACATATTGGCTTACTTTTCCATTAATATTCGATTCGCTGGTTTCCTGGTTAGGTCCTGAGACGACAGTAAAGTTTTTAAAATCCGGTGGCGTTATATTGTCGACTCTGCTTGCATTTTCCACCTTAAATTTAATTTGCAACAGGTCATCTTTGCCAATTTTTTTTTGAGGACAATCAACGGAAAATTTCACCTGTCCACTCGAACTTTTTGGGCAAAAAATGGCGGTTGAAAATAAGAATAAAAAGAAAATTATTTTAGATCCCGAACGTAAAAATGTTATCATTTCTCCAGCAAAAGATGAGTTACAAAAGTACTTGGAAATGAATTTAAAAAAAGGTTAATAGAACGGAGCTGTGTTAAAAATCTATTAAGGAAGATCGCCTAAAATCGGTCTTATTACAATGTCTTCCACGCAAGCCTGCGGTGAAAGAAGAGAAGCCGCAAAAATCATATTGGCAATATCCGCCACTTCCATAAGCCGTTGCGGTTCTATACCGGCACCTTCCCATGAAGAAGTATAAACAGCGCCGGGATAAACGGCTGTAACTTTTATATTAAAAGGCTTCATTTCTTCACGCAAATTTTTACTAAAGCCCATTAATCCAAATTTACTTATGCTGTAAGATCCACCATTATGATAGGCTTTTAAAGCAGCTATAGAACAGATATTGAAAATGTGACCGGACTTATTTTTCATCATCCGGGGCAACAACGCTCTTGTTAAATGATAGGCAGAATACAAATTAACCTCGATCATTTTTTCAAGGTTGCCTTCCGGCTCATTACATATACTTCCCGGTACAAACTGGCCGGCATTGTTGATCAATACGTCAATATGTATGTTTTTTTCGAAAAGCCAGTTTGCAAATTGCAGCACTTCATTTTTTTTTGACAGATCAGCAGCAAAATATTCTATTCCGTTGTCATATTTTTCGTTTAGCTCGTTGGCGGTTTCGGCCAGTTTTTCTTCGTTTCTTGAACAGATAAAAATGTTATTATTGGCGGCTGCAAATTTTTCAGCCATTGCTTTTCCCATACCTTTGCTACCGCCGGTTATTACAATATTCATCTTACAAATTCGTTTTTAGGTATCAGGCAAATCTAAGAATCTTAAGTGGACATTTTAAATATAGGTTATTTGAAATACAAACATCTTTTTTTCGATCTTGATCATACACTTTGGGATTTTAATGCCAATGCAGAAGAATCGCTTACGGAATTATATGGTTTTTTCAAACTGGAATCAAGGGCTATTGGCTCATTTAACCAGTTTTACAATATTTATCTTAACCACAATAAGATTCTTTGGAGCAGGTATGAAAAAGGTTATATCACGGTAGAAGAATTAAAATGGCGCAGGATGTGGCGCACTTTGCTCGATTTTCATATCGCTGATGAAAAACTGGCAAAAGATATGAGCGAATATTTCCTGGAAGTTCTTCCTACAAAAAAAAGAGTGTTTGACTACACTTATGAGATCCTTGAATACCTCACCCAAAAAAATTATTCACTTCACCTGATCACAAATGGTTTTGAAAAGACGCAACGACTAAAACTCAACAGCGCCGACCTTTCAAAATATTTTACCCATATTGTTACGTCCGAAACCTCTAATTCGGTAAAACCCAAAAAAGAAATTTTTGAATTCGCACTGAATAAAGCCAAATGTAAGGCCGGGGAAAGTATCATGATTGGCGACAATCCGGAAGCGGATATTTTAGGCGCCATTAATGCAGGCATGGATTGCATTTTTGTGAATCATACCAATGAAGAATGCGTTGCCAAACCTACGTATACCGTTCGCCATTTAAGAGAATTGGAAAGGATCTTTTAATGCCGGCCCATTTGATTTATTATCCATTTATTTCCCGTGCATCATTTTTTCATTAAATTCCTGCGATTTGCCCTTTGGAATTGATAAGGAATTCCACTTTTCGTCCAATTGCATTTTTCCAATGTAAACAATCTGGCCTACGTGATTTGAATAATGTGCCAGTTGCCTGTTTATCGCATCGCCCACATTATGAGCTTCCTTTCTTATATAGATCGTTTTGGAAAGATCTTCTTCCTTTAAAGAATTCAAAGCGTTAAAAACACACTCCCAGCCTTCGTTCCATTTTTTAACCAACTCTTCCCTGGTTTTTATAACTCTTTCAAATTCTGTATCCCGATCGCGCCAATCCTTTTCTCCATCTTCAGTAAGAAAATTGGTCCAGCGTGAAAGCATATTTCCCCATAAATGTTGAACAATTATCGCGATGCTGTTACTGGCTTCATTGTATTGCCATAATAAATTGTCTTCGCTGAGTTGTTCAATGGCTTTATCGCCAAGGGATTTCTGCTGATGGAAATATTTTTGTATGCTTTCTAAATAATTGAATGTCATAAAAGAAGGATTTAGATAAAAAAATAAAAATTCGCGTTATTTGTTGGTTTACTGTTTTTTAAATTGAAGAGGAAGTATCAACAGGAAGTTCAGCTTCATCAACCGGCACGAGCGTATCAATTGTGGCCAAAACCGTAACGCCACCTTTTACCTTTTGGTTGAGTTCCACATTTAATTCAGTACCTACCGGTAACAGCACATCCACGCGGCTGCCAAATTTTATAAATCCCATCTCTTTTCCCTGGATACACTTTCACCGACTTTCAAATAATTTACGATACGCTTTGCCATTGCACCGGCAATTTGTTTTACCAAAATCTCGGCACTGTCACTTTTAATTACTACCGAATGCCGTTCATTTTCGGTGGATGATTTAGGATTCCATGCTACCAAATATTTCCCTTTATGATATTGACTGTATTGAACTTTCCCGGACATCGGAATCCTGTTGATGTGAACATTTGCCGGGCTCATAAAAATAGAAACCTGTAATCTTTTATCTTTAAAATATTCCGGTTCTACCGTTTCTTCAATCACTACCACTTTACCATCAGCCGGACAAATTACCTGGTGATGGGCCACGATAAAAGCTCTTTTTGGAGATCTGAAAAAAGAAATAATAAATAAAAGTACAACAAGGCTTACTCCAAACACAACCCATGAAAGAAAAGGCATGCGGGCACTAAAAAAATAGAAGAAAATAATATTAATGGCTCCGAAGATCAATACGGCAATTGCGATGGTTCGGTAACCTTCTTTATGAATATTCATTAACTACATTTGAACTACAAATATAAAAACTGGCGGGGAGACTGCTATTTTTTATTCACATAATGAATAAAGCATAATATACGAATACGAATGGAATTGCCACAAGCATCGAATCGAAACGATCTAAAAAACCACCATGTCCGGGCATTAAGGTGCCGCTGTCTTTCACCGCTGCCATTCGTTTTAACTTACTTTCAAGCAAGTCGCCCAGCGTCCCGAAAACAGCGCAGAACAAACTAATGACGATCCAATCTGCAACCGAATATAAGTGTGTTAAGTATCCGGTCAGTGTGATTACTATTACGCAAAGAATGGCGCCGCCTGCCGTTCCTTCACGCGTTTTTTTAGGAGAAACTGAAGATAACGGCGTTTTGCCAATTAAAGATCCCACGATATAGGCCATTGTATCGTTTATCCAGATTGAAAAAACAATCCCGCAGGGAATCACTTTTAAATAATTATCAGTTAAATCATTGAAATTGTTTACACGCATCCAGATCATTAAGACCACAGGAAGCGTGATATAAAGCAATCCGCACAAGCTTTTCGTTTTATAATTTAGCGGATCAATTTTTTTTATAAGGGGAATAAATTCGTACCAGCAACCAAAATGGATGAGCGTAAACAAAACGATAAAACTCCATTTATTCCACAGCAACCCCGCAAGCATTATTACTGAAAAAACAATCGCGGTAAGTGTGCGGGTTCTAAAGGTTTTGCTATCAAAAGCCATTAAAAAATTTTAAGATTCTTTGGTAATCCAGTTTTGAAAATCGTTGGGATCTTCTTCCGGCATCACATATTTCTGTTGCTCAAGAAGAGATATTTCACGAAATTTTATAAAAGCATAGATGATCAATACAAGCGCTACAACCCCGGCCCACAATGGAAAAGCTC
>CAWFBO010000006.1:0-38083 GCA_963814075.1 uncultured Chitinophagaceae bacterium
CTGTATCGCTTTTAAAGTTTTTAATCTGAGTGTCCACAGTTTGTTTTTCCAGCTGAAACCAAGATATTTTTTAACTACCCTGCTTCCTTCTTTTAGAGAGAGATTGTATTTTTCTGTACTGATACCACCAGGAACATTTATAGCCAGGATTTGATCAAGAAAGATAAATTTTTCAAAACGTATTCGTGCGACAAAATCAAAGTCCATGGCTATTTTGAAAGAATTATCATACAAGCCGTATTTGTCGTACAAGTCTTTCCTGACATACATCGTCTGGTGAGAAAGACTTCGCATACCGCGATATAATTTTTTGGGATCAAATGGTTTTCCGAGCGTAACCCAAACACCGCTTCGTTGGTAGCGATATTTTCCATGAAGCCACATCAAAGTTTTGTCTTCATCGAATTTTGCCAATACCGTTTCTACAACATTTTTATCATACAAAAGGTCTCCCGAATTGAGCAACAAAATCACGTTGCCGGTAGCTTTCTCAATTCCTTTGTTAAACGCGTCGGCGATACCGTTATCTTTTTCATTAAAAATTTTGCGGTAAGAAACCGGTTCTGCTTTTTTAAAATATTTTTGAATCTCATCATTGGTTGATCCGTTAATGATAAGATGTTCAAATGGCGTGATGATCTGCTCATCAACCGAACGGCAGGTGTCTTTTACTTCTTCTAAATTGTTGAAGCAAATAGTTATGATAGATAATTTTGTCAAATCGAGGTTCAATTATTTATAAGAAAGGAATTGAACTTTTATAGCAAATGCGGATCTGGCTCTTTCTTTTTTACAGCATAATAAACAATTGTGGCGAGAATCAACAAAGCCACGAGTATGTTAGCAATGATGCTGATCAAACGGCCATGGATAAACGATTTTGGTTCGAAACGCCATTCGATCTCATGATTACCTGCAGGAATGTACATGCCACGCAAAACGTAATCTGTTTTTACATAATTGGCTTTATCACCGTCGATATAAACATCCCAACCTTCCGGATAGTATATTTCACTAAAAACAGCAAATTCCGGCGCCGCCGAAGAAAACCTGTAATCAATTTTATCATTCAGATTTTGTACCAGTTTGATGTAGCCAATTGAATCATATTTTGGCGGAGAAGTGATTTGTCCTTTAAACTTATTTTCCACCACAGCGGTGTCTTTGAGATCGGTACTGTCAAGCGCAGCCATTTCCTCGTCAGCATTGTCCACATATTTTATTCCTTTCACCAACCAGCAATTTCCAAATGCGCCCGGGTTTAATTGTGCTTCAGGTTTACCTGTTTGTGGATTCTGGACAATAAAATATTTGGTATTCAACATGTCGAATACCTGCATATTGCCTTTACCCAACTGATGAGTAATGATATCATTATACAAACCGAGTTTAGCAGGATGGTAACCACCTATCGTGTTTAAATGATACGCCGTTGTAGCATCATTAAACGCATCAACAGTTGTATTAAACACCCGAAAATTTGCATGATCCGGATCTTTCAAAATTTGATCTACCGCCGGGGAAGGTATATAAGCTGATTCGTAATCTTCAGGCTCTACATAATTATTGGAATTCAAATATCGTAACGCCACGCCGATAAGATCATAAGCCGATAGAACGATAAGCGCACCTACCAATAGTTTAGCAGAAAGTTTTTTCTTTAAATATAAACCCATGAGCAGCACAGCAAGCCCGATTAAAATAATTGATCTTATTAGGTCTTTGCCCATCAGGCTTTTTCTGTCGCTTTGTATGGCACCAATAAGATTATAACTCACCTGTTCTGCCTGCTGTTCCATCTGCGGTGGAACCTGCTGACCCGCAGGCGCGCGCAACATACTTTGCTTAAACCGATCTCTTATGTTTTTATCATTGGGCCCGTTAAAAGAGGCCGACATGTAAAATACGCCAGCCAGCACAATAAGAACTCCTGCGACGATTGAGGTGCTCTTTAATTTTTTCCAGGCTTCTTCTACATCAACATCAGTCGAAATCAATTTGGTAAGTGCTAAAACCGCCATGAGTGGAAAACACAATTGCGGTATAACCAGCGCCATAGTAGGTGCACGAAATTTATTGTAGAATGGTAAATGATCGAAAAGAAAGTAATTAAACGCCTCAAAGTTAGACCCCCACGCCAGTAATAAACCGAGCACACTGGCTGTTATGAGCCACCACTTATACCAGGACTTTACATAAAAAACTCCAAAAATAAACAGCAGGCAAATAATTGCTCCAAAATATACAGGTCCCGAAGTCGGGTTGCTGCAGCCCCCAATATGAGTACGCATCTTCTACTTGTACAGCCTGATCTTCGGGAGCACCCAGTTGGGAATACACGTCTGAGAATTTTGTTGGTGCAGTATATTCATCTCCGCCATTACTTCCCCCGTATAATCCGGGAACAATAAAAGTCAGCGTTTCAGGAATACCAAGACTGTAGCGGAACGCATAATCTTTATCCAATCCACCTTCTGTTTTATTTCCCTGCACTTCCTGGGTCAACTCTGATTTACCACCGCGCATACTTTCCTTCGCATATTCGTAGGTTGGCATCATCGAGACCGCGCAACAGGCAAGGCCCACGATGCCTGCCAAAAGACCGAGGGCTGCGCTTTTTATTGCGTTGGCAAATTGCTTTTCCTGGTAACTTCTTATAAAATAGGCGATCGTCATTATCACTGCAATGATCAGCGTGTAATAAACAATCTGTACATGGTTTTGGGCAATTAAAAAAGACGAAAACAAGGCCGTAACCGTAAAACCTGCCAGGTACTTTTTCTTGTATATCAAAAGCAAACCTCCCAATACGGCAGGCGCGTAACCGAGAGAGATCATCTGGGTATTATGGCCGACCGAAACAATGATCGGGTCAAAAGTTGAATAGGCGTAGGCGATCGCGCCGAGAATACTTACCCATGGATTCGCCCCGGCAACGACACATAAGAAATAAAAACAAATACACGCCAAAAAGAAAAAACTTGTAGGAGCCGGTAAACCTAAGGTGACGATAGAAGTTAAATATCCAACGGTAATTTTTGTCCTTGGATCAAAAGCTATCTGGTAAGCAGGCATACCGCTAAACATGCTGTTGGTCCATAAAGGAAAATGGCCGTATTTATCTTTAAACTCAAACGATTGCTGCGCCATTGCATGCCATTGCTGAGTATCTGACTGCATTGCTACTTTTCCCTGCAGAGCCGGTTTTGTATAAACTACTGCTACTACCAAAAAAGCAACAACCGCAATGATGTGAGGAAGTATTTTTTTGAAATTAAAATTCTTCATGAAGCGTTTTTCTTTTAAGAAGCAAAGTAAATGATTTTAAATGAATGGCGAATAGTGAATTGACAATTGTGAACGGTAAATCCGGAACAGTAGTAAACAAACAAACAACCTGTTTTTTATTTTAGCTTTTATTTTTGAACCGGCAACCACCCTCATTTTCACATTTTCAAAGTTTGCTAATTGGCCAATTGGCTAATTACCTAATTAACCCTTATCTTAGTTTTTCAACTAAACTTATGGCATTAAGCAGAATCTGGGCCTCCTTTATTATTGTTGCTTTTCTTGCAGCAACCTTTCAATGCATTTTTATAAAAGACAATACCAATATTTACAGCAGGATGGTCGTTGGAAATGCCGGCGATACTTCTTATACAAAAAAGTTAGATTCTACAACACTCCCGGCTGCTGTTTTACAAACATTGCAAAGCGGGAAAGTTTATAATGATGGTATCATTAAAATATGGCAAAACTCCTGATGGAAATTATATCAGTTATAAGGAACAAACTGCAGATGGAATCATTGCTACCGCAAAAACCGCTGTTGATATTTCTATCAATTTAATCGGAATAATGGCTTTGTTCATGGGTTTTATGAGCATTGCCGAAAGAGCCGGGGGAATAAGGCTTTTATCAAAAATAATCGGGCCATTTTTTTCAAAATTATTTCCGGAACTACCGAAAAACCATCCCGCGATGGGGCACATGGTTATGAACTTTTCGGCCAATCTTTTGGGGCTTGATAATGCGGCTACGCCTTTTGGAATTAAGGCAATGGAAAGTTTGCAGGAACTAAATCCTAACAAGGATACCGCTTCCAATTCGCAGATCATGTTTTTATGTCTGCATGCTTCGGGACTTACATTAATTCCGGTTAGCATTATTGCCATCCGTGCGTCATTGAATGCAGCCAATCCTACTTCTATTTTTATTCCCTGTATGATCGCCACATTTGCCGCTACCATTGCTGCTATGCTTATTGTTTCTTACAAACAAAAAATAAATATTTTTCAGCCGGTAATTTTGTTGTGGGTTTTAGGAATTTCTGCTGTGATCGCAGCAATGGTTATTTATTTAAAATCCTTAAGTTTTACGGGTGTTCAAACGTTTTCAGGTGTGTTGAGCAACGGCCTTATTTTAGTCACTATTTCTTCCTGATCATCTTAGGCGCTTTATACAAAAACATCGACATTTTCGATGCTTTTGTAGAAGGCGCAAAAGGTGGTTTTGAAGTGGCCATAAAAATTATTCCGTATCTGGTGGGAATGTTGGTGGCGATCAGTTTGCTCCGCACCAGCGGCACTTTTGAAGTGATCATTGATGGAATGAGTAAACTTATTTGGCGCATTAGGAACCGATACAAGATTTGTTGCCGGCTTGCCCACAGCTTTAGTAAAACCTTTAAGTGGCAGCGCTGCCCGCGGAATGATGATCGACACGATGACCACTTATGGACCCGAATTCATTTGCCGGTAGTTTATCTTCCGTTTTGCAGGGAACTTCAGATACCACTTTTTATATCGTGGCCGTTTACTTACGGCGCGGTTTCCATAAAAAATACACGTTATTCCATTGGTGCAATGTTATTCGCCGATCTGGTGGGAATTGTTACTTCTATCTTTTTAGCGTATTTGTTTTTTGGAAATGTACATTAATTTCCACAAGAAAATAAAAATCTCTATTATTTGTTGCTTTACTGTCAAATTATTTGTTCCAGTAATTCAGCCAATCGATAAGGCGGCTGGTGAAACCATATTCATTATCAAACCACGCCACTACTCTCGCATGGTTTCCGATCACGGCAGTTTGGGTGCCATCAATAATGCAGGAATGAGCATTACCTTTTATATCAAGAGAAACCAACGGTTCTTCCGTAAAATCCAGAATTCCTTTGTACTCATTTTGTGCAGCCGTTTTAAACATTTTATTGATTTGCTCTGCAGATACTTCTTCCTTTAATTGAACATTAAAAGAAGCCATCGCGCCATTGGCCACAGGTATTCTTGTTGAAAAAACATTGATTTTATCTTTCAAACCCGGGAAGCAACCGATTAAGCGATTTATGAAGATCGATGGCAACAGGAATAATTGATTCAGCAGCGGCACGACCTCTGCGAAATTGCTCATTAGGCATATCTACCAACGCCTGTCGTGAAGTATAAGAATGAAGAATATTAAGATGAACAGATTGTATTCCTATCGAATTGAGAATATAAAGAACATGAACAGAACAATTGGTCATGCAGCCGCCAGGAGACAGAATATCAATTTTACTGGTAGACCCGTTTTGATTGAAACCATAAACACGTAACTCCACATCATCCGCGCCTGTTGTTGAAAGCAACACTTTTTTTGCCCCGGCAGTTATATGTTTTGAGCGCTCTGTCTTTATCTGTAAACTGACCGGTGCATTCCAATACCACATCTACATTTAATTCTTTCCAGGGCAGTTGCAGAGGATCAGCATTTTGAAAGACTTTATTTCCTTTTCATCAAGTTTAAGAACTTGTTCGCCTGCTTTTATTTCGTGAGGATAAGTTCCGTAGACAGAATCGTATTTCAAAAGATAGGCAAGATTTTTAACCGGCATCAGGTCATTTATGGCAACAATTTCAAACTGTTCAAATTCGATTAATCTTCTGAACAAAAGACGGCCAATTCGGCCCATTCCATTTATCGCTATTCGCATTTAAAGAAATTTATTAAATGCAAATATCAGTAAGAAAAGTATATCCGATTAAAAAAGAGATAAAAGTGGAATTAAAAAGAAATGGCACAGGAATACCTGTGCCATAAAATAAAGTAATGTATATAATTTTTTATAATCCTGCTAAAAAAGCAAGGGCAACCATTACTGCAATAAATCCTAAGACGATTCCAATTGCAACAAAGGTGTCATGTAATTCTACAGAGTCAATTTTTTTCATAATTTTCAATTTAATGTTAACAATAAAATTGCGCTTTGAAAGGAAAATTGGAAAAAAACCTAACGATTAGACCAGTTTTTCGTAGGAATGGATTAATACAAAGATAAAAAAAAATTCTGGCTTCTGCAAGTTTTATTTTTATCGAGTAAAAATAAAAATACTATTTCTAATTGATATATAATAGTATTTAAATACAACTTGTTACAATTATTTTAAACTTTAACCTGATTTGCTCTTCCATTAGCATCAACTTATCGAAGAGTTTTTCATATTCGGCATTATTATTAGCCAGTTCCTGCACTTTTTGATTATATTTTTTTTCTGCTTCTATAAATTTTTCTTTATCAGAATAAATTTCCGGAAGGGCAAGGTTAGCTTCCAATTGCTTTTTTTCTTCTGTATTTTTTGCGATCCTTTCTTCAAGTTGTTCAAACTGTCGTTTTACTTTTTGTAATTCTTTTTGCTGTTCACGGTTGTCGAGCAGATTGGTTGTTGTTTTTCTTTTCAACAACTGCGGCTTTTTTTACTTCTCTTTTTTCTCTGTTATATTTTTTTCAGCACTTTTTCTTTCCTGCTTCCAACGTTCCCATTCATCATAAGTGCCTACAAATTCTTTGATCTTATAATTTTCTATTTCCCATATCTTATTAGCCGTTTTATTTACAAAATACCGGTCGTGGCTCACCAGGATATAGCTTCCTTCATATTTGTTAAGCGCTTCAATCAGCAAGTCAACCGAATGCATATCAAGGTGATTGGTCGGTTCATCCAGCAACAGAAAATTGGCTTTGCTCACGATGGTTTTTGCCAAGCGCCACACGCGCTTTTTCACCCCCACTCAACACTTTTATTTTTTTATCAACATCATCACCACTGAACAAAAAACAACCTAATAAACTCCTTAATTCCAGTTCGGTTTTTCCGCTTCCTGAATAATTCATTTCTTCCAAAACCGTATGCTCAAGGTTCAATGCTTCCAACTGGTGCTGCGCATAAAAAGCATCTTTCACATTATGGCCTTCTATTCTTTCGCCTTCAAAAGGTTCTACTCCGGCTACCATTCTCAGCAAGGTGGATTTACCTTTTCCGTTGGCTCCTATAAGACCCAATCTTATCACCACGGTTAATTTCTGCTCCTGTATCTTCCACAATTTTTACTTCTCCAAAACTTTTGCTTGCATGTTTTAAGTGTGCATAAAATTCTTCCCGGTTGATGCCCGATAGTGAAATTGATACGCATATCGGGCCGTTCAAGTTCTGTATTTTCAATACGTTCAATTTTATCAAGCCGCTTCATGATACTTTGTGCCTGTGCTGCTTTGGAAGCTTTTGCCTTAAAGCGCTCCACGAATCTTTCCTGCTGGCGAATGTAATCCTGCTGGTTTTCATAAGCACGTTTTTGCAGTTCGATCCGTTGTTCTTTTTCCTGTAAATAATAAGAATAATTGCCGCTGTAAAAATGCAATTCCTGCTGATAGAGTTCAACGATTTTAGTAACCATCCTGTCAAGAAAATACCGGTCGTGCGAAACAATTACCACAGATCCTTTATAATGTTGTAAATATTTTTCAAGCCATTCAATGGAAGGAAGATCGAGGTGGTTGGTAGGTTCATCAAGCAGCAAAACATCAGGATTCATAAGGATCATTTTTGCAAGCAAAACGCGCATGCGCCATCCACCGCTAAATTCTTTGTAAGGCCTTTGCAAATCAGCATTGGCAAAACCAAGTCCTTGCAAAATTTCTTCTGTTTTATGATGAATATCATAGCCACCTAATACTTCAAGTTCATGCAATTTATCACCGTACAAATGCGCCAGAGATTCATCAGACGTTTTTTCCAGTTCATGCCCAATTTTTTCAATCTCTTTTTCCAATTCCTGCACTCTTTCAAAAGCACTTAGCGCCACTTCAAGGATAGAATCTTCTGTATCAAAACTTAAAAGATCCTGGTGAAGAAATCCGATAGTGGTTTCCTTTCCCTTTTCAACAGTTCCTGCTGAAGGAAGATATTGATTGGTCAAAACCTTTAATAAAGTGGATTTCCCTGTTCCGTTATAACCGATAAGGCCAATTCTTTCATTCGGCTGAATGTGCCATGTTGCATCTTTAACGATCACTCTTGCGCCAAATTCGAACGTTACATTCTGTAAACCTAATAGCATAATTAAAATAAAAAATAAGAGATCAAAAAATCAGTAAACAAACAAATTACTGTTATTTTAAAGCGTGCAAAATTAAGAAAATAAAGGCAGGAAGTTGCGTCGGATTTCAGCCAGGAGCGTTGTAATACTGTTATTTATTCATAGTGTGAAAAGCTTATTTCAATCTTCTTCCCACTATGATCTTGAAAATATTTCCATCTGTGGAGGAAGTGAATCCTAAGCCATAACCGGCATTGAATTCCCATTTGGGAGAAACATCTAAATCGACTGCAAAAAATAATTGCTGTTGTTGCTCGTCCCATGTATAAATATTATTAAGCGGACCAATGGCGCCATAATATTCAAAGCCGGGAATGAACGCTTTGGTAACCGCATAACTTGCTTTGAAATTTGGAGAAAAAACAAAACCTTCAGCCGTTCCCGGGCCTTTTAAAGCCTTATCAAAAGTGGGATTAAAAGATAAATACAATTTGCTCCATTGCTTATCAACGATCGGCCTTATTTCTATCGACCAGGTATCTTCACTGAATTTGCTGTTTTGAAAACCAACTTCTGTTGAAAGGCTTAATCCAACAGGAAGATTGTAGCTCTTCGGAATAGCGATTCTCGGCCGTATATGGCTGCCCACATAACCGGTTCGTCCCGTCGTTGCCAAT
This sequence comes from uncultured Chitinophagaceae bacterium, assembly GCA_963814075.1. Taxonomy (GTDB): domain Bacteria; phylum Bacteroidota; class Bacteroidia; order Chitinophagales; family Chitinophagaceae; genus Ginsengibacter. Next base: position 9,033 of record CAWFBO010000006.1, read on the forward strand.
GGAGTTAAAAAAATAAAATCCTACTTCCAGCCATTTATTAAACCCATGAGTGATTTCAACTGTTTCATGAAATACATGGTTGGTTGGTAAAACGCCATTTATTTCTTCTTTTGAACCATCAAAAGTGAAATTGCTGTGAAGTTCAAGCATGGTGGTTTTAGGATCAACCAAATCTGATCCGTATACCTGTATCTCATAATTGTCCTGTGCATGAACTGTAGTTGAAAAACGAAAACAGGAGAGGAAATAAAATAAAAAGTCCTTTTCTCAAAAGAATTTTGCCCATTGGTAATTATTGCGAGTATGATTAAACGTTGCTAAAGAATGTTAATTAAGAGTAACATCAAATTCTGCATCCTTTTGAGATGCAAAACTTTTCACTTCATTGTATAAAGTATCTCTTTCTACTGCCACGCGACCCGCCTGCGAAATTAGCGTAACCAATTCTTCCGTCGTCATTGCCGGGTTTTGTTCTTCGCTTCCTGCCATTGAATAGATTTTTGTCGAATCATCAATCGTGCCGTCAATATCATCCACGCCGAAAGATAAAGAAAGTTGCGCATTTTGCCTTCCGAGCATTGGCCAGTAAGCTTTTAAATGGGGGAAATTGTCCATAAAAATTCTTGCAACCGCATACATTTTCATGTCTTCAATAATTGAAGATTCAGGCACGTTGCTCATATCATTATTCTGATTCCTGAATTTCAGAGGAATAAACGTATTAAATCCGTCGGTTTTATCCTGCAAATTTCTTAACCTGCTCATGTGATCAATGCGATGGTTCGTAATTTTCAATGTGGCCATAAAGCATGGTCGCATTAGTGTGCATACCAAGTAAATGCGCTTCTTCATGAATTTTTAACCAGCCTTCCGCATCTACTTTATCATGGCATATCTGCTTCCTTATTTCAGCATCAAATATTTCAGCGCCGCCGCCCGGCATTGACTGCAAGCCGGCTTCATTCAATTTTTTCATTCCTTCTTTTACGGAAAGTTTGGCTTTCCTAAACATATAATCCAGTTCTACCGCAGTAAAACCTTTTATGTGAAGATCAGGCCGGTGAGATTTGATCTCAGAAATAAAATCACAAAAGAAATTAAGGTCCATTTTTGGATGAACACCGCCTACGATATGTACTTCAGTTACCGGTTTTCCATCATAGCTTTTTACAATATCCATCATCTGTTCTTTGGTAAGAACCCAACCTTCATCACGATGTGCATAAAGCGGGAGTAAGAACAAAATTTGCATGCAAAAACACAAACGTTTGTTGGTTCAATATGGAAATTCCTGTTGAAATAGGTTTTATCACCGTGCTTTTTTTCTCTTATGAAATTGGCTAAAGTGGCGCTTACGCCAAGACTGGCTTTTTCGAAAAGATACAATGCTTCTTCATCTGTTATTCTTTCACCTTTGGCTACTTTTTGCGCTATTTTACTGAATGATTTTCCTTGCGGTAAAGCGTTTATTAATCCTGATAATTCTTCTTCTTTGTTTATGTTTTCCATCGGGCAAAATTACAAATAATGAATTTAGAATTGATAAGTATGATAAAGATCACGCAGTAAGTAAAACAACAAATAATTCTTAATTTTTTATTTTATTGTTTAACGATCTTTTGCACTACGGTTTTATCCGTGTACTGCAATTTTAAAATATATACGCCCGGTGGCGGACCACTGAAATCCACATTCATAAGCGTGTATGCTTTACCGTTATACTCTTTTGACCATACTAATTGGCCGAGAGAATTATAAATATGTGCTGATTGTAAAGTAACCGGAACTTCATAATTCCTGATAATAAATTGTTGATAGAAAGGATTGGGATAAATCAAATATCCTTGCTGTTTTAATCTTGCCGGAACGGTAATTCCATAAAGATTGATATTATCAATGTAAAGATTGTTTTGTTTATTTCCTTTAAAAACAAAATACAACTGGAAGTCATTTGCGCCAACATAACTGAATAAATTAAGACTCACATTTTTCCACGCATTTGCAAGCGGAACAAAAGCAGGCAAATAACCGGTGATCGTTTGCAAATCTGTTCCGGATTTTTTCCAAACGGTCGTAAAGGTCTGTCCGCAATCGGTTGTAACCTGTAACTCCAGCGTATCATGACAAAGAAGAAGAATTGCCAGCGTCGTAAGCATAATCAAATGAAACATATATCGAATCATAAACAGACGTGCCTGAAATCACAGACGAAACAAATTTATCGGTTGTTCCGGTCGAACCGGAGTTGTAATTATTAATAAACATTGATCCGGTTCCGGATTTAGCTGCAGTTGTAGTTCTTTGCCATGTAATTCCTCCGTCCGGATTTTCAACGGACCAACCCGGCAGGCGGAAATGCTGAATTCTCAAATCCTTCGGAAACCGGTAAGGTCACTTTTCCTAATGCAGTAAATGATTTATGAAGTGTATCATTTAACGGCGATTCATCCCCGGTCCCTGAAGAAGAAACAGGCGATGAAGTAAATACAGTAATGATATGCGAACCGGCATTGGGTGTAAAAATGTTTAATGGCACATTCATCGTTGAATCAGGCAGTAATGAAATTCCTGAAACGGTGGTTTGCGCCGCTGCTCCATTATCAATCATATAAGAAACGGTAAATCCGGTTATAGTAGAATAACCCACATTTTTTACAGTAGCTACAGGTGTAACCGGTTCTGCACATTCTGTAGGAGACGGAGGATTCATCGCTACAACAGTAATATCTCTTGATGTTTCCTGCTTGATATTGATATTGTCAATAAATATATTGTTTCCATAATCACTTGTATTTCTGAATACAACAATAATACTGCCTGACGAAAGTGAAGCGCCGTCAACCATTATCTTTTGATTTTTCCAATCTGATGCAACCGGGTTGGTGTAGGCTGAACTTGAAGAACCGGCAGTAGCCAATGCTGCGCCTGCTTTATTAAAATAAGTTTTGTAAGTAGCACCACAATCTGTTGATACCAACACCTGCAGACTATCATTATAACTGGCATCAGGATAATTTTTATGTGCAAGGTCAAAACTGATCACCACAGGATCTGTAGTGGACAAATTTATTTTCGGAGTTTTTATTTCATCCACTTCGCCTACTGAATTATTGTCATAATTATCAATAAACATAGAATGTGCAGCTGTTATATCCGGGGGTAACTCTTTGCCAGGTCACATCATTTCCGGGATTTACAATTGTCCAACCAGCCGGAGGGAAAGTGCTGTTTTCAAAACCTTCCAAAACAGGTAATGCCACAGGGTTTGGAACAGAAAGAGTTGCGGTTAAAGTATCATTGGAAGGCGCCTGGTCGGTTGCGTTTCCATTTACATTTTTTGTAAAGAATTTAAATACATTGTTGTTATTGCCAACAGTTGTAGCAGGGAAAGTAATCATCTGTGTTGCGCCTGTTGACAAATTGGTATTGAGTGAAACGGTAACTGGCGTTCCGTTATTGATCACATAACCTACAGTAATGGAAGTGATCGTGTTAAGACCGTTATTTTTAATAAGCACTTTGGGAACAAAATTTCCGGCACAACTTAAAGTTGATGGATAATAAATTGAATTGCATCCTGAGGTTTCAAAACCTCCGGGATTAATTGATTCAACAGGTGAAGCATCAATTGTTATTGGATTTGATGGCAAAGTTGCTCGCCGAAGATGTAATAAGGCTGAATTCCGGTAAGTATTAAGCACATATTCCATTCTTTCCACCTGTTTTTTGGTGAACATACTGTAACAGTCGTCTGCGGTATAGTCCATGTAATCTTCATACATAATCCCGGGAGCTGTGGATGTAGCATGAATCCGTAGAAACCGTGGAAGGACAATTGGTAGTGGCGATACTTTGATTGGGCGTATCACCGATGTCCTGGCATGTATTTCCCTGGCCTGGAGGATTATACAAAGTTGCCGGCAAGCGTATAAGTGGACCCCTCAGAGGTTAATGGCCGAAAATCATCGCCACTGCATGTATTGGATGAATTTTCATCATCACCCCAAATATGATTGAGGCCAAAATAATGTCCTAATTCATGAACAACCGTGCGTCCTTTATTGTAAATCGGCTACATTGCAGGAACTTATTCCGAATCCCAATATATTACAAAAAACGCCGTCATCAGCAGGGCTTCCGCTCCCGGAATTTGCGTATACCCTAAAACACCGCTCCGCCGTTTGAAATATTTCCTACCCAAATATTAATATAAGAATTAGGATCCCATGCATCCGCTCCGCCTAGAGAATTTCTTTTAATTGAATCTACAATATTATCAGGATTGCCGGTGGTAGCGCTGAAACCCTGTCAATGCCATTTGTAAGTTGGCCGGAAGGTGTTCTTTTTGCTAATACAAAACGAATGGAAGAATGTCCTCTCACCGCTTCAAATGCTGCAGGAAGATTAGTGGTGTCAGGATTAAATCCCGAAAAATCCCTATTCATTGCATCAATCTGTGATTGCACCACTAGCATCAGTAATTGAATATGGATTGGGCAAGTACAATATGAAAAACCACCGGAAGATAAACGATACTTTGTAAACGTTTAGGTGCGCGTAAAGCATTATTTGGAGGCAGTTTTGAAAGATGTTCAGCCAATAATTTCCTTTCGGGAAAAACTTTGAACAACATTTTTACTCTTTGATCCGTGGCGCATCTTATAATTTGTTTGCCTGGAATAAATTGTTGCGCATTTTTCTTTTTTTGCGAAAAGCTGTTGAAAATAAATACAAATAATCCAAAGGTTATTAAAAGAATTTTTTTCAACACACGCAATGATTTTGATTAATTATAGGGTGAAAATAGCAGGAAAATTTTAAGTATGCAAAGTAGTATTTTAAGTTGAAAAGAAGGCCTTGAATGAAAGATTTATTAATTCACTTATCTTTCAAATAATTTACCCTGACAGCAATTTTAAAAAATGATAGATTTGGATTTTATTTGTCCTGTAAAGGTTTTTATTACCACTTTGAATAAAACTATAAATAGATGAAGAATATCAAGTTGCGCCTAATTGTAATGAATTTTTTACAATTTTTTATTTGGGGATCATGGCTCATAACAATTGGCGCGTATTGGTTCCAAACAAAGCATTGGTCAGGTACAGAATTCGGAGCCATTTTTTCAACAATGGGTATTGCTTCGTTGTTTATGCCTTCCATCGCCGGTATTATTGCCGATAAATGGGTGAACGCTGAAAAATTATATGGCATTTTCCAGATTTGTGGCGCTATCGTTCTTTTCACTATTCCAATGATCAACGATCCTTTCACCATGTTCTGGGTAATGCTTTTGAACATGATGTTTTATATGCCAACTATTTCATTATCTATTGCAGTCGCTTATTCTGCTATAAAAAAAGCCGACAAAGATGTGGTGACTTATTATCCGCCAATAAGAGTGTGGGGAACTATTGGATTTATTGTTGCGCTTTGGGTGGTAAGTTTGTTGCATATAGAAACTACATCAGAACAGTTTTATGTGGCATCAGCAGCTTCACTTATTCTTGGCTTTTATGCTTTCACTTTGCCAAAATGCCCGCCGTTGCTGACAACCGGATAAAAAAATCTTTGGTAGACGCTTTAGGTTTACATTCATTTGCTTTGTTTAAAAACAGGAAGATGGCGGTCTTTTTCATGTTTCGCCATGTTGTTGGGAGCAGCTTTGCAACTTACCAATGCTTACGGTGATACCTTCCTTCATGATTTTGAAAATATTCCCAAATACCAAAATTTAATTGCGGTAAAATATCCTGCAATCATTATGAGCATCTCCCAGATCTCTGAAACGCTTGTTTATTCTTGCAATTCCATTTTTTCTCAAAAGATTTGGTATAAAAAAAGTAATGCTAATGAGTATGTTTGCCTGGTTTCTTCGGTTTGGTTTATTTGCCTATGGCAATCCCGGCAACGGTCTTTGGATGATCATTTTTTCATGTATCGTATATGGAATGGCGTTCGACTTCTTCAACATTTCGGGTTCTCTTTTTGTTGAATCGCAGGCCGATGCTTCTATAAGAGCAAGCGCCCAGGGGCTTTTCATGATGATGACAAACGGCGTGGGCGCTGTATTAGGAAGTTCAATAAGTGGCATTGTGATTGATCAGTTTTTTACCAACCGCAGACAATAGCAAAGACTGGCAGGGCATCTGGATATCTTTTTCTTTATACGCATTGGTGGTGGCCGTTTTATTTATCTTCCTGTTCAAACACAAACACAATCCTTCATTAATAGAAAAGCAACTTCAACAGGAGCCAAAATTAATTATAGAAGAAAAATAAAAAAGAAATTAGCAGAATTTGTTCGTTTGCTATAATTGAAAAATGACGCCCATTTATTCAATGATCATTGTCTCGTGTAAAAATTGTTTGCGGTAATTAAGCGGACTTATTTTCATCGTTGATGAAAAGGTTTTATAAAAATGGGAAACATCCCTAAAGCCGCTTTCAAAACAAATATCCGTAATGCTTTTATCCGTTTCAGTGAGTTGTTGCATTGCAAAATTAATGCGGTAATTAATCACCGTTTCCATAAAAGTTTTCCTCGTCATTTTCTTGAAGAATTTGCAAAAAGCATTTGGCGTCATTCCAATAATAGCTGCGGCTTTATTTAAGAAAATTTCATCATGAAAATTTTCAACAATGTAGGCAAATACCTTATTGATGCGTTCCTGGTTATCATTGGTTTGTACAGAAAGGGAATTATTTTTATTCAATAAAACATATTCTTTTGAAAGGGAAAGAGAGTTAAAAATTTCAAGCAACAACATCAGTTTTCTGAAATGTTTCTTTTCCTCAAAAAGTAAATTCATCCTGGCGCTTACTTCATCCCTTATTTTTCCGTGAAACTCAATTCCCCCTTCACTTCTTTTTATTACTTTACGGATGTGGCCCATCTCCGGGATCTCAAAAAAATCCGCTACCTAAAAAATCATGCTTGAATTGAATAACGATAGAGGCGGCTTTATTTTTTTCATGACCTGATAATTTCCAGCAATGCGGCAGATTTGCGCCCATAAGCACAAGGTCCGATTTTTCAAAGCCTGACATATTGTTTCCTACAAAACGTTTGCCTTTTCCTTCTGTGATAAACGTTAATTCAAGTTCCGGGTGAAAGTGAAAGGGTGCATCAAATCCTTTTTTATCAAATTTTCTAACTACAAAGGATTCTCTTTTTGTGGCAGTAATAATTTCGAAAGAGGCTTTTAACATTGCTTAATTTATACTCAGTTTGTAATAAAAGCGAATTTAGGATAATATAGTCCAATATTTCACCAATGCTATCCTTTTAATTATTAAATTTTACGCATTTCTTCGCTTTAAATCCGAATCTATGAAAATGAAAGAATGTAAGTTGCCGGATATTGAGGATTCTAAAACAACTTCCGGCGAACAAATTAAAAGATTCAGAGAAGATGGGCATACTATCATAAAAGCGATTATTGTCGCCTGCAGAAATGGCGACTTATCATTCAATAACTAAAAAATCCGCTTTAAAATACAATACCGAAAAAGAAAAATTGAAGATCGTGACATTTATGGGAAAGCTTTCTTACAGATTCTGAACCTTTGGCGACATGATGAAAAGGTAAAAAAGCTTGTAATGGCAAGGCGGCTTGCAAAGGTAGCCGCCGATCTTCTGGATGTAGAAAATGTTTGTATTTACCCGGGCCCGGCTTATCGGACGGTCGATACGGATAAAATCATTACAACATGGATGCCTCTTGTAGACATTAATGTCGAAATGGGCAGGTTGACTTTTGCTTCCGGTTCTCGAAAAAAAGAAAATGTATATAGCTATGAAATAGCCGGCAAATCGGAAAGCGAATTTGACACTTATGTAAGAGGAAATAATTTTGAAATTAGTCATGAAAAAACCATGAAGGCCGGTGATGCTACGTGGCACACCGGTTTTACTATTCATAATGCTCCTGATAATAAATCAAACATTATGCGCAGAGGTATTTACCATTATTTATATCGCTGCAAATGCCCATATCAAAAGGCCCGGAAATAAATGTCAGGAAAATGGCCTGAAGACCTGGCTGATGAATAAAGAACCGGGTTTATTTGCCGATTAAGAATTAAATCCATTGGTATTATAAAAGAGAATAATAAAATGTTTAAGTAAAAATCCCTGCTATATATTGGAAAAGATAAAATGCAAAGCTGCCGTTACAGATGGTAAAGGCAATTTTTCTATTGAAACTGTTGAAGTTGAAGAACCAGCCTTTGATGAAGTACTCGTAAAAATTGAAGCCGCCGGAATTTGTCACACCGATTATGATTCGCTTAATTGGGGCAAACCCTTTATCCTTGGCCATGAAGGCGCAGGAACGATCGCTGGCGCTTGGAAGAACTGTAAAGGGTTTTTCATAAGGTGATTCTGTTATTCTGAATTGGGCAATTCCGTGTGGCCGCTGTTTTCAATGCCGGACAGGCAATCAAAATATTTGTGAAAACAATTCTCCTGTTACCGGTAAAAACAATCGTGGACATGCACATTACCGTGGCACTACTTTGGATGGTGAAAATATAGACCGTTCCTTTAGTCTCGGTACTTTATCTGAATATACCCTGGTTAAAAAAAGTGCCGTTATAAAAAATCATTCTAAAAAAATGCTCATTTGCGGCTGCAAGCATTATTGGCTGCGGTGTGATGACAGGCTATGGTTCAGTAGTAAATGCAGCAAAAGTTAAGAAAGGATCAACAGTTGTAGTAATCGGCGCAGGCGGAGTTGGTTTAAATGTGATACAGGCAGCTAAAATTTGCGAAGCAAAAAGTATTATAGCTATTGATGTAAATGAAAAACGTTTTCCATTGGCAAAAAAATTTGGTGCTACACATACTATTCTTGCAGACAGGAACGATCAGGGCTTGATGAAAGCTTCATTAAAAGTAAAGGAGCTAACGGATGGAGCGTGGTGCCGATTATGCATTTGAATGCACTGCAGTCCCTGCTTTGGCAGCTTCTCCACTCGCAATGGTAAGAAACGCGGGAACTGCGGTACAGGTAAGCGGAATTGAAGAAGAAATTACAATAGACATGAACTTGTTTGAGTGGGATAAAAAGTATATTAATCCCCTTTACGGAAGAGCTAAACCGCAGGCGGATTTTCCGGCAATTATTGATCATTATGATAAAAAGGAATTGTTATTGGAGGAATTGATTACCAAAACTTATTCTTTATCGCAACTTGGCAAGGCATTCGATGACATGCTGCAGGGCAAAAATGCGAAAGGAGTGATCAATTTTAATTTTGCATCAGTAAGAAAGAAAACAAGCTAAATACTGCTATTATTTAATAACTTTATGAAGATTAAAAACATTAGTCGCTTCCGTGTTGCTCTCCATGATGTTTTGTTTATTCCTAATCATTTTCAAACATAAAAAATGAAAGAGTTCAAAACGATTGAAATTTCCAATCCACGATTTGAAAATGATTTTTTGCGTTATATCACTGTTAAGAGTGAAAATTTAAAAGGCCGTGGCGACATCTGTGTTTTTTCTCCTCCGGGAATAGAAGAATATGAAATCTTGCCCGCTGGTAATCTTACTTCATGGTGTATATGGAAGTTCGTGGAGTTGGACATTAAGCGGCGGTGTTCATCTTTCAGCACTTGACCTTATCCGCAAAAAATTGATTGCTCCTGTTACCATTGCAATGCCTTCGGATGGCTTGTGGGGCGATGGTTCCGGTTATCTGCCACACAATAATTTTAACTTTGAAAAATGGATTGCTGAAGATGTTCCTGCGGCTATAAAAAAATGCTATGCCGGAAGTGGATGATGCAATCAAAAATGTGTATCGGCGGTTTATCAATGGGTGGCTTTGGCGCGTTTAAAATTGGTGTAAAATACCATAATATATTTCACTGCAGTGGCCGCACATTCTTCTATCACCAAATTTGGTCAAATGAAAATGTTTGTGGAAGAAAGTGTTGGACAATTTTTCGCAGGAAGATAAAACTGAAGAAGATGTTTTGGAAACGATTTTAAAATATAAAGAACATCTTCCCGCATTTTATTTTGATTGTGGCACCTCCGATTCTCTTCTTGCAAACAATCAACTTCTTCATCACAAATTAATAGAAAATCAATATCAGGCATGATTATGAAGAATATGCCGGCGGCCACGAATGGCCTTACTGGCAGGAACATGTAATTGATTCAATGCTTTTCTTTTCAAGATTTTTTAAATAAGAAAAGATCTCTGAAATAAAAATCTTAATTAATTATTTGTTTACTGGTTTAAATTTTCTGTCTTCCTCTCTCAACGAACCCATTCAATTTTGGTAATTTTATCCGATGATAAAACGAAAGATACCTTCTTCCGGTGAAGAACTGCCTGTAATTGGAATAGGAACCTGGCAGGCTTTCGATGTTACTGCTGAAAAATATCACGTACTGGAAAATGTATTAAATGTATTGCATGGTGCAGGTGGAAGATTAATTGATACGTCACCGATGTATGCAAAAGCCGAAAAAGCAATTGGCGATGTGACTTCGGAAATGGAAACTTCAAATGATTTTTTTTATGCTACAAAAGTGTGGACAAGGGGGACTGAGCAAGGACTTCGACAGATGAACGCTTCTTTGGAAAAAATGCAAAGAAAAACGATAGACCTGGTGCAAATTCACAACCTTGTCGATTGGGAAACGCACTTGGAAAGTTTGCGCGACTGGAAAGCAATGGGAAAGATCAGGTACATTGGCATTACTCATTACACTGATGAACATCATGAAGATTTGGAACGGGTAATGAAAGCGGAAAAGCTTGATTTTGTTCAATTCAATTATTCTATCACCAGCAGGCACGCAGAAAAAAGATTGCTGGATGTTGCGAGAGATCTGGGAGTTGCGACGCTTATTAACCGGCCTTTTGGTACCGGCAATTTATTTAGTTTGGTAAAAGGAAAGCCTTTACCAACATGGGCTAAGGAGAGCGGAATAGAAAGTTGGGCCGCCTATTTTTTAAAATATATTATTGCACATCCCGCAGTTACATGTGTTATTCCTGCCACTGCAAATCCCAGTCATGAAACCGATAATGTAAAAGCAGGACAAGAGCCTTTACCTGACGAAAATATGCGAAAAAAAATGGTGGATTATTTACAGAGCTTGTGACTTTTTTTGCGCTATTCATTCCTTTCTTTACTGTTTATTGTCAACTTGCCGGAGTGCTATCTCCGGTAATTTGTATAGATTAGTGCATGAAAAAAAATTTATTGATCGGTTTATCTGTACTTTTTTCTTTAACGATAAAGGCACAATACGCATCTCTTTTAGCAAATATTCATGGGCGCAGGCTGCAAAGCTTAAATGGCAACTGGGAAGTGATCATTGATCCCTTTAATGGAGGCGCCGGGAAGTTGGAAGCCGATATGGAAAGATCAAAAGCCGACCGGCGAATACGATTTTTATGAATACGGTTTCGTTCCTTCAGTTACGCTGCAGGTTCCCGGCGATTGGAATCATCAAAAGCCCGAACTTACTTATTACGAAGGAACAATTTGGTATAAAAAAACCTTTGTGGCAAATCCCAATAGGAACAAGAGAGAATTTCTATACTTTGGAGCAGTTAATTACCAATGCGATGTGTACTTTAATAATGAATATTTAGGCAGCCACGAAGGCGGTTTTACACCTTTTCAGTTTGAAATTACCGGGAGATTGAAAGATACCAATTCAGTGATTGTGCGGGTAAATAACCAGCGAAAGCCTGAAAATATTCCTGCTATGAATTTTGACTGGTGGAATTACGGCGGCATCACAAGGGATGTTTCTTTAATCGAAACACCGGCAAATTATATAGAAGATTATAGCGTACAACTGGCCAAAAACAGTTTCGACAAAATCGCCGGATGGATTGAAGTCGGTGGTAATGATCTTTCCCAAAAAGTTACGATAAGCATTCCAAAACTTCATGTAAATTATAGTATAACCACATCAAATGATGGAAAAGCGTTCTTTCAAATTGCAGCCAAACCTCATCTTTGGTCACCGGCTGATCCTCAATTGTACGAGGTAATTATAGCTTCACCAACTGATACCGTTCATGAAATGATCGGCTTTAGAAATATACAGGTAAAAGGAACAGAAATAGTTTTGAATGGTAAGCCGGTATTTTTAAAAGGCATTAATATTCATGAAGAAATTCCGCAGGAGAAACGCAGAGCAAATAGTGAAGCCGATGCAGAAATGCTATTGAAATGGGCAAAAGATCTTGGCTGCAATTTCGTTCGGCTTACCCATTACCCTCACAACGAATATATGGTTCGGCTGGCAGATAAATGGGGAATTATGCTGTGGGAAGAAGTTCCTTTGTGGCAAAACATTCAATTCAGTAATCCCGAAATTTTGAATAAGGCAGATACCATGTTGAAAGAAATGATAACGCGGGATAAAAACCGTTGTTCCATTATCATCTGGAGTGTTGCCAATGAAACAACTCCTTCACCTGACCGGGATAAAACGCTAACATCTATGGCAAATTATGTGCGCAGTCTGGACAGTACGCGACTGGTTACATCTGCGCTTAATCATGTGCGTTATAACGGTAATGTTATTACGATAGACGATTCTTTGTGTAAGGCATTAGATGTGGTTGGCGTAAACGAATACCTTGGATGGTATGTCCCATGGCCTGCAAAGCCGGGCGATATGGTTTGGAAAAATCCCTATAACAAACCGTTGATTATGTCAGAGTTTGGTGCAGAAGCTTTATACGGCCAACATGGAACTGGTGATAGCAATTGCTGCTGGACGGAAGAGCGGCAGGCCCAGATTTATAAAGATCAACTTTTGATGTTTAAAAATATTCCTTTTTTGCGCGGAACCTGTCCCTGGGTACTCGCAGACTTTCGATCAGAAACCCGGCTGCAGCCCGTCTACCAACAAGGCTGGAACCGGAAAGGATTGTTAAGCAATGAGGGGCTAAAAAAGAAAGCCTGGTACATCATGCATGATTATTACCGGCAAATTGGGGAAAATTAAAAATTTATTTCTGGTTGTTGGTAGCCATGGGTAATGTTTTTTGAAGCTTCAGCAATTTAGCTGAAAGTACTACTAACCAAAGCATAAAAACTCCAATGTTAATTCGTTCCCAAATGCCTGCAAAAGGCGTCGGAAGATTTAAACCAACCTTAGGGGCATCAATACCTGTCATAATGCCAAATAACACAAGCGCGCCCATACTTATTATCGTATAAATACGAAATACCCTTCCAAAAGTCGCTGCCCCAAATCCCATGGAAAGCAACATAAGAATTACAGATACTATTCCCAAAATTATATGCAATGTATCAGTCAACGTTGCGCCACCGCCGGCCAACACTGCACGCTGATGCATCGGTACAAAAGGCCAAAAAAAACCTGCAAGCGCATAAATAAAAATCAATATTCCCGTGATACGCAAAGAATGATTTTTACCGGAAGTGTTCAACACACCCCAACCGAAAAACAAAATAAGAAGGGTATAAACAAAGCCAAGCGGAACCCAAAGATTTTTTGTCGGAGCATCTATGGCAGAAAGTTCACTAATCGTTTGGGAAGCAGCATTGTAACCGTTATCAAAAAGGGGTACGAAAATATTAATTGCAATGTAATAGACCGAAGAAAAAATGCCACATAAAAGCAACCATTTATTAACAGAGGCATTTACAGCTTTTTTAGTCTGCACTGAACGAAACCCTTTGTCGTTCTGCAGCTTTGAGATGATCGCAGATTTCATATCAAATGACTTTAAAAATTAAAAATCAACCTGACGATAAAGAACAAATTTTATGGGCAAATTTCTGGTAATAGATCATTCTGAAGTTATGATAATGATCAGGCAAATTAATGATTAGCATTCATTATTTCGGCATCAAAACCTGCCGTTTCCATTGTTTTTGTATTTCTCGAAATTGATAATAAAAACGCTTAGAAGGATAATGGCGAGGCCTCCAATTTGCAACCCGTTGATCGATTCGCCTCCAAAAAATACGCCCAGCAATACAGCAACCACGGGATTTACATAAGCATTTGTACTCACCTGCGTGGCAGGGCGAACCTGCAGCAACCAGATGTAAGCACTATAACCTGCAAGAGAGCCCATACAAATAAGGTATATAACGGAAAGCCATGCACGAATATGGATCTGGCTGAAATGAAAGTATTTAATTTCATGGGTAAAACCGATAATATCAAAAATGAAATTGCTGCAAATAGCATTTGCCAGGCCGCGCCAACCGATGTGTTTCCTTTGCTGTTGTATTTTGAATAGAACGAACCGACCGACCAACTGATATTGCCCACAACTACCGCAGCAGAGCAACTATTTGAAGCACACCTGAGGTAGGAGAAATATTATAAAATATTTTTTCCCCGAACAACAGGATCACTCCGGCAAAGCCGGTAAACACGCCGATAATAATAAACTTGTTATTAAAGTTTATATTCCATTTTCTCCTGTCAAACAACACAAACCACAATGGCGCGGCAGAAACCAATACCGCCACAAGCGAACTTGGCAGCGTCTCTTCAGCCCAAATAATGGAACCATTTCCAATAAACAACAACAGGTTGCCCACCAGAAACGAAGTCTTTATCTGGCGGCGATTTACCAGTTTATATCCTTCATTGCACACCACCCCATCAATAATAAATCCAGAAACAAAAAAACGAAAAGCCCCCAAAATAAATGGAGGAAAATCTCTTTCGGCAGATTGTACAAAAAAATAGGTAGAGCCCCAAACGATATACAATCGCAAAAGCAACTATTACTTTTATCAGAGGTGCATGTTTGGAATGGTATCATGCATGAACGTGCAAAGATGTAGCAGAGACTCGTATCTGCAAAAATTTTTCAAAAAAATTTTTATCATCTGCCACAGTCATGGGCCAGGCAAACATTTAAGCATCCAAAAAACTTAACTTTGAAACCAGGAATTTTTCCATAAATACTATTAATCCAATAAATGGAAAATTCACGATCATATGCCACCAATTGCCCATGCATTTTCTTTAATTACAGGCATTGCCAACACACAGGTAGTTACAAACCTGGTCACCACCAATGTTATTGAAACACTGGGTGAAGGGCCAAAAAAACTTGAAGAAATTGCTTCTGCCTGCCAATTGAATATAAACGTACTAGCAAGGACTTTGCGTTATGCAACATTTCATTGGCGTATTAGATTTCGCTGACAACTAGATATTCATTAACGGATGTCGGACGTTGTTTTCTGGCCAATAACCGGGAAAGCCTTAAAATACCCGGAGCCTTTCATTGGTTCTGCGCCCTGGCGCGGAAGCATGGAACAATTTCCGGTATAGTCTTGAAACAGGCAACGCTGCTTTTAACCATGCTTTTGGAATGCCTTATTTTGAATATCTGGACAAGAATAAAGATTTTGGAGAACAGTTTAACAATTATATGACGGCAATGACGGGCCGCGTCATTCCTGCAATTACCTCGTATATGATTTCAAAGGATTCGAAACCATTTGCGATATCGGTGGCGGACAGGGAACATTACTTAAAGCGGTATTGGAAGCAGCGCCAGAGGCAAAAGGTATTTTATTTGATATGGAAAGTGCGATGAAAAATAATGTGCTTGGGGAGACAGCAAACCGCACTGCAAATTGTGCCCGGAAGTTTTTTTGATCATATTCCTGCGGCTGATTGCTTAATACTTAAGTCGATTATCCATGACTGGAACGATGAACATGCAATCAAAATATTGGTGAATTGCCGAAAGGCATTAAAGAAAGACGGAACGATTCTTTTGATAGAGCAGGTGATGGAAAAACCATATAATGCAAGCGGCTTATTTTATGATCTGCACATGCAGGTAATGCTGGGAGGAGCCGAAAGAACTGAAAAAGAATTCTGTGATCTTCTTGATGCGGCGGGGCTCGAACTTAACCTGATCATTCCTACAAAATCACACGCAAAAATTATCGAGGTGATTGCACAGCAATAATTATTGTCCATTATTTATTGCCGTTAATCAACCACGTAAAAATAAAAATAGGGCAATTTGTTGGTTTGCTGTTACTGGTTCGCTTATTCCTCAATAAAAAGATTGCAGATAGCAAAATGAAATCAACATAAAAAACTTGGAAAATGGTCCGAATTTCAACAAAAAGTAAGGAATCTTTTTTGAAAATTAACGATAAAAAGAATCTTTTTGTTCGGCTGAATGTTTCCTGAGAAACGACAATAGTTTTTCCGTAGAATCAATTTTCAAATTTCTCATCAGCCGCCAGTAATAATCAAACACGACCACATTCTTAAGAATATCTTTCTTTTGTTCGTTAAGAAAGTAATATTTTCAGGAATTGCACTGCCGGATTATATTTCGTGTAGCCCGTTACCTGCTCACTATGAAAGCCAATGTTCAGCAACACTTCATCAATATATACCGGCATCTTCGTCTGTTGAATCAGGCGGATGTAACAATCAAAATCAACAATATATTTGTAGCGCTTATCATACCAAATATTCAAATCGCTGCGAACCAACGTGCAACTGGGATTTCCCACATACACTTTTTTTAAAAGATGATACGGATTTCTTTCAAAAAACTTTTTATCTGCAAAAGATAACTTCACTATTTCCTTTTTCCCGGTTTCTGCTTCTACATTTTGAAAAGCAGAAAAGAAGAATACTGCAGAAGGATGCTGTTGCGTATTGTCAAAAAACACCTGCAAAGCATTTTCAGTAGCAAACCAATCATCATTGTGCATGATCTTTATCCATTGGCCGTTAGCTTTGCGAATGGCTTCGTTCCAATTTTCGGGTGTGCCTAATGGTTGCGCATTTTTATAATAGCGGATCTCCTTTTTTGATTGATACTTTTCAACAAGCTCAGCCACGCTGCGATCCGGGCTGTCATCGGTAATCACAATTTCATAATCAGTGTAGGTTTGCACCAAGACAGAATCCAGCAACCGTTGCAGGTATTGAACATGTTTATAGGCGGGAATACAAATGGAAATAAAGGGCATTTCGTTTTTTTTAATCGGCTGATTTTTCGCCAATAATAATAAGATGGAACGGAGGAGCCTTCTGTTTATAAATCACTTTAAAATTACAATGTTGCAACATTTTCTCCAATACATCAAGACTAAACACATGATGATGAACAGACCTGATTGCATAATTATTTTCAACTCTCTTTGCAAATTCCCCGGGAGTTTGCGGGTTCGGATCTTTCGATGATTCATGAAGTTTTATCACTTCTTCAAAATGGGTCGAATCATTTTCAGTGGTTTTGTTGTCGTAATCCGCCAATAAATGTTCAAAGGAAGTGTAAGGACGCTTTACATCAAATGTATAATCTTTATCAGGCAATACTAATACTATTTTTCCATGCACTTTCAACACCTCATTCCATCGTTTCAGGGCTTTTAATGGATTGGCCACATGTTCAAGGCTATGACAGGAAAGTATAAAATCATAATCATGATTCTTCACATTTTCGAGCTCGCTTGCTTCAGAAATAAATTGATAACCGATCTTTCCGCTTCCATAATGGTAATTCTTTCCTTCTTCAATTTTTCCCTCCCAAACCGTTTCTGTACTGAAATTTACCCCATCAATCCTTTTTGCAAAAAGATATACAGGGAAATAAGATTTCAAATCAAAAAATTTACTGGGGCCTCCGATCTCCAGTCCTATTTTATTTTTTAAACTATAGGCAATGCCGATCAATTTCCGCTTCCCGGGTTTTGAAACATACGACATGAAAGTGATAAGGTAGTCTGATAACTTCATTATTATATTATTAATATTGCAAAGAAAATGTTTCCTTTTCATTTATGACAGGGCGAAAATTTAACTGCTCCATCAAATTCGAATATTAATAAAGCAAAGAAGAATAAAAATGAAAATTGCTGCAGTTGTTATTCTTTATAATCCTTCTGACGAAGTGGTAAAAAATATTCAATCGTATACAAGCGCGATAGACAAGCTTTTTATCGTAGACAATTCTGCAAAACCTGCAAGAATTGATACAAGATTCCTTCATCGATAAACCAATTTGGTTTATCTGCATGACGGTGAAAACAAAGGCATTGCCTTACGCCTCAACCAGGTTATTAAATTGGCAAAAAGATGAATATGACTGGCTTTTAACCATGGACCAGGATTCTCGTTTTAGCTCTCAAAATTTTTCAATTATATCAATTGCGTCAACAAATTTCAACAAAAAGAAAACGTCGAGCATGTTTGGTACAAATCACGCTGAAAAAATAACAACGGGTGATTTTTGTAATTCCGTTTCCGTGAAACATTTAATCACGTCAGGAAGTATGTTAAACCTGAAAGTAGAATCGGAGATTGGCGGATTTGATGAAAATTTATTTATAGATGAAGTAGATTTTGAGTATTGCCTTCGAAGTGTTTTAAATGGATTCCAGGTAATTCAGTTCACCAATATTTTTTTGGAGCACAACCTTGGTGAGACCGTCAACAGACGTTCTTTTAAAAACAACAAAACTAACGCAAGGGTTTTGCATTCGCCACAAAGATTGTATTATATTACGCGCAATTTTCTGTATGTTCAATCAAAATACAAAAAAGCTTTCCCTGATGAAATAAGAGAAAGGAAAAAAAATTTCCTGAATCGAATTAAAAATAATATTCTCTATCAATAAACAGAGATTCAAGTTTTAAAATATGTCATAAAAGGTTTTTGGGATTATCGAAAAAAAAGAATGGGGAAGATTAAAATAATTTAGTACTAAAGTTTTAAACGGCAAAATTTATACTATTGTAAAGATATTCTTTAACTTATAAAGCAACAAAATGGAATCCCTGATTGAGAATATTTTTTTTACCGACTTATACGCATTTAATTTAAAAGATACAGAGCGATAGTGTTAATTTCTCAAAATTATTTTAATGCCGAATACATTTAGTAAAATTTAATAAACGGATTAAAGTCCGGATAAGGAAAACATTCAATAATCACAGGAAGGTTAACATTTTGGGCTTCTTTGAAATATTTAAAGCACCTTGGCGGGAAAGTTCATCTCATAACTTGTTGAAACATCAATTTTTATGGTGGAAGTGGAAGTTTTTACACAGTGTTAAAGGATTTTTCTTGGATGTATATTACCAGGAACTTCCGGAGAATGCGTATATCCTTGATTGTGGTGCACATATTGAGTTAACGTGATTTATTAAAAAGCATTTGACCCTTCTGAATAATGATTGTTGCTGAAACGATGATCAATAAAATCTTTGAGTTATTACAAAAAAATATTGATTCACACAATCTCAAGAATATTGAGGCGCGAAATGAAGCAGTATGGGCTGAAAATACATCCCTGCAATTATAAGGAAGGAAATATGAGCAGCAAAATAGGTAAGAATTCTAACTCAAATACGAATTACTGTAAAAGCAAGCAGGCTAAAAGATTTTATTAAATAAAAAAGTTGACATTCTTAAAATTGGATATTGAAGGCGCAGAATATAAAGTAATAAAAGATTGCAGAAAACCTGGATAATATTGACAAAATGTTCATCGAATACCATGGGACTTTTAATCAGAATGGAGAATTACTGGAGATTCTTGAACTGGTTTCTAATGCCGGTTTCAAATTTTATATAAAGGAGGCTGCACCTGTTTTTGAGCAACCGTTTTTACCAAAAAAAACATTCATGGAGAATACGAATTAGCAATTAAATATTTGCTTTAAAAAGATTTTTAAACAGCATTTCCCGAGCTTTTCCAGGAATAATTCCAATCCTTTCCTTTTATTTTCATCCAGTCTAAAGCTGATGCAATCAGTATAATAATGCTTCAGGTCGAAAACAGGGAACGGATTTTCATCTGCCACTTTATCAATTCTATTAAGTCCAAAAGCATTGGCTTCATTAAAAGCTTGAATAAAATCATCATCCAGCTTTTTATTGCTGATCCATGCAGCAAATACAAAAGGAAGGCCGGTAAACATTTGCCACTCTTCTCCCAGGTCGTAAATAAAAGGAGATATTTTTCTCTGCTGTAAAGCGCGGTCGCCAATCACCAGCCCGGCCGTTGTTCCGGCTATTTTTTGCTGGTAACCGTTGGAAGTATCTTCAAAATTTACTTTGATCTTCCAGAAATCTTTGACCAGCATTTTTAGTAATTCAACAGATGTCCGGCTCTGATAATCAAGCAAAACTGTTTCGATTTTTTCAAGAGGCACTTCACTAAAAAGGCACACACTCGCCACTTCCCCTACGCTTCCGATACAGTAATCAGAAATAATGTAATGTGCTTCCATTTGAGGAATAACAGCCACCGGAACAAGGCCGACATCGATTTCGTTTTTGAGTAACATCGAAGCTATTTTAGAAGGATAATCGATTATAAGGTCAGCTTCATCTTTAATCATTCCCTTTTCAATTCCATAGATCAGCGGTTTTGTATTAAGATAACTTACCGCACCCACTCTTACTTTTGTTTGCACCAATTACTTTAATTTTGGCGCAAATGTAAGGTTGAATGGTGAATGGACAATGCTGAACAGGGAATTTGAATCCATCAAAATAGAATATATGAATATTTGTTGGTTTACTGAATATCGCAGCTCCAATAACGCAACTTTAAAACAATTCAATAATATAACTATCAACAATATAATTTAATGCAACTTCAACCACTCACTGCTATATCTCCCGTTGACGGCCGCTACCGCAACCAACTGCAACACCTGGACGAATATTTTTCTGAATTTGCTTTAATCAAATATCGTGTAAAAGTTGAGATCGAATATTTTCTTTTTCTTTCCCAAAAAAGGTTTTTTGGGATCACTCCTAAAATAAAAAAACAACTTTTAAATATTGAAAAAGATTTTTCCATTGCTGACGCTGAAAAAATAAAAGCCACAGAAAAAATTACCAACCATGATGTAAAAGCCGTGGAGTATTTTTTGAAAGAGAAACTGAGAGAAGCAGGCGCAGAGGATTTGCAGGAATGGGTGCATTTTGGCCTCACTTCGCAGGACATTAATAATACAGCGATTCCCATGTTGTGGAAAGATGCCATTGAAGGTGAATATTTACCTGCTGTCATCAATTTGCAACATAAACTTCACGGCCTGGCTTTAGAATGGAAAGATATTCCTATGCTCGCTAAAACGCATGGCCAGCCTGCCTCTCCCACTATTTTGGGAAAAGAGATGATGGTTTTTGTGGAAAGACTAGACAACCAAATTCAGCAGTTTAGTTACATTCCATTTACTGCAAAGTTTGGCGGGGCTACGGGCAATTTTAATGCGCACTCTGTGGCTTACCCGAAAACTAACTGGGTAAAATTTGCAAACCAGTTTACAGAAGAAAAATTAAATCTTCAACGCCAGCAATACACCACGCAAATTGAACATTACGATTTGCTGGCCGCGCATTTTGATGCCATCAAAAGGATTAATACGATTTTGATTGACCTGTGCCGCGATATCTGGACCTACATCAGCATGGAGTATTTTAAACAAAAAATAAAACCCGGAGAAATTGGCAGCAGCGCCATGCCTCATAAAGTCAATCCGATCGATTTTGAAAATGCCGAGGGGAATTTAGGCATTGCAAATGCTTTACTGGAACACCTTTCAGCTAAATTGCCGGTTTCCCGATTGCAGAGAGATCTTACTGATTCAACGGTGATCAGAAATATTGGGATGCCCGTAGCACACACCTTGCTTTCCATTTTATCAATTGAAAAAGGTATTGGCAAATTGGTTTTGAATGCACCGAAACTTCATGCTGACCTCGACAACAATTGGGCAGTAGTTGCGGAAGCTATACAAACGATTTTACGCAGGGAAAATTATCCGAAACCTTACGAGGCTTTAAAAGAACTCACAAGAGGTAAAAGTTCTATTGACAAAAAAAGTATTCATTCTTTTATTAATTCATTAAAAATATCTCCCGAATTGAAGAAAGAATTAAAAGCAGTAACCCCATTTAATTATACCGGTTCTTTTTTTATTTAAATTTTGAGTATTTTGTAGCCTGGAAATGCCAAACTAGCTGATGGCTTCTCATTACCTTATGAAAAAATTAATTTGTATTCTGCTTTCTCTTACATCATTCAAAACTTATGCGCAGATAAATTGTGATAACTGGTTGCACACTCCGACCCGATATTCTTACGTAGATGTTGGTAATTTAAATGTAACCGGAGATCAAATCACAGTGGAGGCTGTATTCAACAGAACAACTCCATACGTACCCGGAGGTGGAGACGGGACAGAAGGAGATCTCGTTTCCAAGCACGATAACCCAACCGATGTTAATTATTTGTTGCGCCCAAATGAAGGGTCTATAACTACTACGAACGGTTTCTTTATGACACCTGTTGTTAGTACTGCCTCACTCAATAAAACCTATCATGTGGCAATGGTTTATGACGGAGACACATTGAAATTTTACAGAAATGGCTGTTTGATCAGCAAGGTTGCTGCTTCAGGCGATCTTTATCAAAACAATTGGGACACAAGAATCGGATATTACCAAAATCAAATTTGGAATACGAATTTCATTGGTTATATCAATGAAGTAAGGATATGGAATGTGGCAAGAACACAGGCACAAATTCAGGCATACATGAATACTTCGCTGCCTAATCCATCTTCGCAAACCGGGTTGCTGGCTTATTACACTTTTGATAATCTCATTAACAAGCAGGGGAATCCGAGTTGGAATGGTACAATAGGCGGAAGAGCGTCTATTAATCAAACCAACACATCATGCAATCCCATTGATAATTTGTGCAAAGTAGCGAGCTGTAATATGAATGTTACCAAAAGTTC
Source organism: uncultured Chitinophagaceae bacterium (assembly GCA_963814075.1). Classification (GTDB taxonomy): domain Bacteria; phylum Bacteroidota; class Bacteroidia; order Chitinophagales; family Chitinophagaceae; genus Ginsengibacter. The sequence goes on from CAWFBO010000006.1 coordinate 31,823, forward strand.
TGACACAACAGTATGTAAAGGGTCGTCGGTAAATATGTTTGCGACAGGAGGTACCACTTATACATGGACGCCGCAAACAAATTTAGATAACCCGAATTCTTCAAATCCTATTGCTACTCCTTCAATTTCTACAAAATATTATGTAACGGTTGATGATGGCAATGGTTGTTCAAAAACAGATTCTGTTCAAATTACAGTGAATAGCTTACCATCAATTTCCAAATCAAATGATACAAGTATCTGCATGAATTCCACGGCGCCTCTTTTTGCAACAGGAGGTACGTCCTATAACTGGTCGCCTGCAACAGGTTTGAACAATAGTAACATTTCAAATCCACAGGCAACACCATCTACGACTACAAAATATTTTGTTACCGTTACAAATGCAGCAGGCTGTAGTAAATCTGATTCCGTAAATATTGTGGTCAATAATTTGCCGGCAATCTCAAAATCAAATGATACGAGTATCTGCCTTAATTCTACAGCGCCTCTTTTTGCGACAGGTGGTACTTCCTATAACTGGTCACCCGCAACCGGTTTGAATAATAGTAACATTTCAAATCCACAGGCAACACCATCCACCACCACAAAATATTTTGTTACCGTTACAAATGCAGCAGGCTGCAGTAAATCTGATTCTGTAAATGTTGTGGTTAATAATTTGCCGGCAATCTCAAAATCAAATGACACAACAATTTGTATCAATTCAGCAGCCCAACTCTTCGCAAGTGGGGGAAGTTCTTATAGCTGGTCGCCTGGTTCTTCGTTAAATGATTCCACAATTTCAAATCCTGTTGCATCACCTTCAGCTTCTACAAATTATAATGTAACAGTTACTAACGTTTACGGTTGCGCTAAAAGTGCAAATGTTATCGTAAATCTTAAACCCATTTCTTCTATCGGCATTTCAAATGATACTACGATTTGTAACAACTCTTCAACAAAACTATTTGCTAGTGGCGGAAATTCTTACCAATGGTCGCCTTCTTCATCGCTTGACAATCCTTCAAGTCCTGCACCTGTTGCTTCACCCGCCACAACTACAGTTTACCATGTAAGCATTACCGATAGTTATGCATGCACCTATAATGATTCAGTAAAAATATCTGTTCACCAGGCAGGTGGATTTTCTGTGTCGCCCGATGAGTCAGTCTGTAGCAAAAACGCTCAACAGTTAAATGCTACCGGCGGCGACACTTATGAATGGTCACCCGTATCCTTTCTTGACAATCCTACTATAAGTAACCCGGTTACAACGCCTGATTCATCCATCACTTATTCAGTAATAATAAAAGATACTACCTGTAAGCTATCCGATACTTTATTTACAAAAGTGACAGTCTTGCCGTCACCTGATATTTCGGCCACACATTCGAATGATATCGATTGCTCCATAGCTGCTTCACAATTAAATGCATCAGGCGGGGCAAGCTATATGTGGTCTCCTGTAACAGGGTTAGATAATTTTGGAATTGCAAACCCTGTTGCTTCACCAGCAGCGACTACCATTTACACCGTTACAGGAAAGACCAAAACGGATGCAGCAATTCTGATACTGTTACCGTAAAAGTTAATTTCAATGGAAACCTGGTCTATGGATTACCAAACTCATTTACGCCAAATGGAGATGGGATTAATGATTGCTTTGGAATAAAGTACTGGGGGCAGGTAAGTGAGCTCGATTTCAGCATTTACAATCGATGGGGTCAAAGAGTTTTTCATACAAGCGATCCAAATAATTGCTGGGATGGAACCTATAACGGAGAACCTCAAAAGGCAGATGTTTTTGTTTATATCATAAAGGCGAAAACGGCTTGCGGCGACATTGACAAAAAGGGAATTGTTACCTTAGTGAGATAATCCTTTACTTATGTATTTCACTTGTAAAATGAAATTCAATATCAGGATTATTAGTTCTTTCTGTATTTAAAAACCATTCGCTTTGCGCCAAATAAACAAGATGCCCGTCTTTATCTTTGGCAATATTGGCTGACTTGAATTTGATAAAATCATCCAGCTTTTTCGGATCTTTTGATGTAATCCAGCAAGCTTTATAATAAGGAAGCGAATTAAGCTGAACTGAGGCACCGTACTCATTTAGAAGCCGGTATTGGATTACTTCAAACTGCAATTCACCTACGCAACCGATAATCTTTTTATTACCACCAAATTGTGTAAATAACTGGGCTACGCCTTCGTCTGTTAATTGCAACAACCCTTTTTCAAGCTGCTTGGTTTTCATAGGATCTTTATTCACCACCTCTTTAAATATTTCCGGCGAAAAGGAAGGAATGCCTGTGAAATAAAAATCTTCGCCTTCGGTGAGCGTATCGCCTATTTTAAAATTCCCGGTATCAAACAAACCCACCACATCACCCGGATAAGCTGATTCGATGATGTCTTTATCTCTTGCCAAAAAAGTATACGGATTACTAAATCTAACGTTCTTGCTTAGACGCACATGATGAAAATATTTGTTGCGCTCAAATTTTCCGGCACAAACTCTTAAAAAAGCAATTCTATCGCGGTGACGCGGATCCAGGTTAGCATGAATTTTAAAAACAAATCCGCTGAATTTATTTTCCTCCGGCTCCACAACCCTTGTTGTTACTTCTCTTTCCTGTGGTAACGGCGCTATACGGATAAAAGTTTCCAGTAGTTCCTTTACGCCAAAATTATTAATAGCACTTCCAAAAAATACGGGCGCAACTTTAGCCTCCAAATATTTTTGTTTATCAAATTCTTCGTATACCCCTTCAATTAATTCCACATCTTCGCGCAGTCGTGCCGCGTCTTTTTCTCCTAGCTTTTGCGCTACAATTTCGTCATTGATATTGTCAATTGGAAGATCTTCTTCTGTTGTTTTTTGATTCGGATGTAAAAAGAAGAAGGTTTTTATCAAACAAATTATAAACGCCCTTAAAATCTTTTCCCATCCCGATTGGCCAGCTTAACGGATGCAATTCAATATTTAATTCCGATTCTATTTCATCCAAAAGATCAAAAGGATTTTTCCCGTCCCGATCCAGTTTGTTTACAAAAACAATAACCGGTGTATCACGCATACGGCAAACCTCCATCAATCTTTTAGTTTGCTCTTCTACTCCTTTCACTGAATCGACTACCAAAACCACACTGTCAACTGCTGTTAATGTGCTGATAAGTATCTTCTGCAAAATCTTTGTGGCCCGGCGTATCAAGCAGGTTGACCAAAATATCTTTGTATTCAAAACTCATTACAGAAGTGGCAACAGAAATACCACGCTGCCGCTCAATATCCATAAAATCGGAAGTGGCGTGTTTTTTTATTTTATTGCTTTTTACCGCGCCCGCAGTTTGAATGGCACCGCCAAACAACAGGAACTTTTCAGTTAAGTGTCGTTTTACCAGCATCCGGGTGCGAGATAATGGCAAACGTCCTGCGCTTATTAATTTCGTTAATTTGTTTCGTATTTACTTCAGCCTGCATTATTACTTAAAAAAATTTTGGCTGCGAAGGTAAGTTAATTAGCGAATTTGCTGATTAGCTAATGTGCTAATTAACGATTCCAAAAAATCAAAAAAAATGAGTTGATTTGCTGTAAGAACAGTAAACGAATAAATAATCAAAATTTTTATTTCCTTAATCTTTTATGGTGGCGTTTTTACGCCATGGCGTTGCGTAAATCATGAAGTCCTGAAAAGCAAACTTTTTGAAATAGATGAAAAAAAAGGTTGTCAATTTCCGAAAAATAGTTAGCCCTAAATGCACTTTTATAAAAAAGGGCTACAATTAAATATAGCCCTGCCTTGTACTCTGGTTAGCATTTATTGAAAACACCTATGATTTCTTTAAATAAATTAACAATGCTTCGTCTCCGGGAACGTCAAAATCCTTCACACTTATTACCATCTTATTGCATTCAAAACTTGATATAACGTTAGGAACATTCGCATTCGCATTAGTGTACAATGTATCATTGCTTAAGTGCCAGTCGCTGACTAAACTTTGATTGGGTGTACATGCAACCCCTGCATCCACATAATTGTAGGTGCCATTTGCAAAAAATGTAGTATAGTTGTCTCTCTCACAAGTATCAAACCAACTGTCATTAAAAATGTCTTCGGATGCTGAAGCAGCTGTTTTTTTATAGGTAGCATCAGAAAATTGCCAGCTTCCTACCAGAGCGGATGCTGATAGTTTGCAGGAGCTATTTGTATTGTTCGAGTCTTTTTTGCATGAAGCAATGAACATCATTGCAGGGCAGAGAATTAAAAGAAACTTTTTCATAACAATTAATTTTTGAAGTGATTGAAAATGTTTATTGGTTTAAAATGATTACTGTTTTATGAGTATTATTGTTTGGTAAATGATATGGTCTGCGTATTTCCATTCGTAGTTATCCTGAGATAATACATACCATGGGTCAGTTGCGAAATATCCAGCCTGGAAGTATTGCCATTGGTCATCATTTCCCGTTGGTCGACTATTTTCCCCGAAACGTCATATATCTTCGCGTATGCCTTACCTGCTGATGGTAATAGAACATTTAAAATATTTGAAACGGGGTTGGGAAAAACTTTTATTGCAGGGTTGACTCCTGCCCATTTTACAGAGATCACATTGCTATAGGTGAATTTGCCATCAATATCAATCATTTTGAGCCGGTAATAATTGTCACCGGTGGTGGGTGACATATCTGTATATGAATAATCCTGTTTTAAGGCGCTGTTTCCTGAAGCGTTCACGTTTCCTATTGCGGAAAAATTTTGTGCATCAGTGCTTCGTTCAATTACGAAATGAGAAGCGTTGACCTCATTGCTGGTTTGCCATTGTAAGGCAACATTATTTTTTTGTAAAGCGCCGGAAAAAGAAAGTAGTTGAAGAGGCAAAGTTTCCGGTCCTAGCTTTACTATCCAATAGTCATAGGCGCCATGATTACCCGTTACATCCCCGTCAATGGAATAGGATCCTCCTGCTATAGCATAACCCCCATCAGAGGTCTGCTCAACAGAATAGGCTATATCATAATCGCTTCCGCCCAGGGATTGCTGCCAGCTTATAGCACCGGTGTTATCGAGCTTTACTACCCAATAGTCGTAGTTGCCATGATTGCCCGTTACATCTCCATCGGTCGAAAGTGACTGTCCGGCCACTATATAACCTCCATCGGAGGTTTGCTCGATGGAGTATGGTTTGTCATCATCGCTTCCACCCAGGGATTTTTCCCAGCTTATGGCTCCCGTGTTGTCGAGCTTTACTATCCAGTAATCATAGCTGCCGCCATGATTGCCTGTAACATCTCCGTCGGAGGAAGTTGATTCTCCCGCCAAGATATAGCCCCCATCAGAGGTTTGCTCGATGGAGCGTTTACCCCTATATATGATATCATTACCACTTCCGCCCAGGGATTTTTCCCACTTATGGCTCCCGTGTTGTCGAGCTTTACTATCCAATAATCATATTTGCCGTGATTACCGGTTACATCGCCGTCGGTGGAATAGGTTTCTCCCGCCACGATATAGCCGCCGTCCGAAGTTTGCTTGACGGACCAGGCTTAGTCAGCATTGGACCCGCCCAGCGATTTCTGCCAGCTGATGCTTCCCGTATCATCGAGCTTTACCACCCAACAATCAGCAACGCCATGATTGCCCGTTACATCCCCATCAGTAGAATAGGATTGTCCCGCCACGATATAACCCCCATCGGAGGTCTGTTCAACGGAAGATGCCAGGTCACCACCGGTTCCGCCCAGCGATTTCTGCCAGCTGACGCTTCCCGTATTATCGAGCTTTACTACCCAACAATCATAAGAGCCATGATTACCCGTAACATCGCCGTCATTAGAATTGGAACTTCCCGCCATGATATAGCCCCCGTCAGAGGTTTGCACAATGGAAGCTGCCTCGTCATCACCCGATCCGCCCAGCGATTTCTGCCAGCTTATACTTCCTGTATTATCAAGCTTTACCACCCAATAATCAGCGCTGCCATGATTACCGGTCACATCACCATCATTAGAATAGGAATATCCCGCAACGATATAACCCCCATCGGAGGTTTGCACTATGGAAGTTGCATAATCATAACCGGTTCCTCCCAATGCTTTCTCCCATTGAATGGCGGGTGCAGTTTGCGAAAAAGTCATTGAAACGAAAAATAAAAATTGTAGTGTGAGTATTATCTTCATAACAAGTAATTATTGCTTTGTAAATGATTTCGTTTCTGTATTTCCGTTGGCAACGATGCTGAGATAATACACTCCCACGGCCAGTTTTCGT
>CAWFBO010000007.1:0-183355 GCA_963814075.1 uncultured Chitinophagaceae bacterium
GTATTAAACTATTGAATTTCAGTAATCGTTTTATCGGTTATCCAACCTCAAAGGGAAGTTTCCTTGCGAAACCTAAAGTTATCGATTCATCATGCCTTTTGACAAAGGAAAACCACCTTCTAAAACATGGAAAACCCCGATAATTTTCATGGAAAACCTCCATTCAAATTGTTTATAATTGAAGTATGAATACCATCGCTTTAAAAGATGATCATAAGTTTTCTGTGGATATTATTAATGACTTGACGGATTTAAGGTATTCAAGATATTTTTTAAATACATTCTGCTACAAGGAATAAGTATGTGAATGGAATCAACTTTTTCATGGTTTAATGTTTTTTGATGTGACAGTAAACCAACAAATTCTATGAATTTTTATTTTGAGCTATATAAAAGAGACATGGAAAAGCTGTGGCTTTTGGCTGCTTCTAAAATATCCCGAAATAAAAAAACTTCTTAAATGTTGGTTTACTGGCTTTGTGTTTTTATTTAAAAAGTTCACTCTTGTTTCGTAAATTTAAACCATCAAGCATTTATAACATCCAACCGGTTCATCACAAAGTCTCTTCCGTTTTCAAAAAAGAGTTTTTGGGAAAAAACTTTTACATCAAAATTATCGGGCAATTTCACCTTTGATTCTTTTGCAAACGCTACAAAGTTGTCTTCAAACTCAGACTTACAATGTTGCAGGCTGTTGGCAGTTTCGCAAAACCAAACAGGATTAATAAGTCCATCATAATCACTTCCAATGCAAAGCTGGTTTAACGCGGTCATCACATCATAATTATTTTTTTGTGCGAGCACTATCACGTGTAATACATGTGCCATAAAATGTTTCAAATGATAATCACTCATCATCGGATTTACAGTGCCTCCTTCATCTATTTCGTCCCAATTCATGACTTTCTCCGGGTTCGAAAAAGCCTTGCTGATGGTAACTTTGCCGGTGCCTAAAAAAAGTGTCTTTTCTTTGTTGGAAATGTATTCTGTTTCGAGAGGAAAATCATCGCGGCCGTTGGTTTCTCTTTCAAATTCCTGGTATCCCAAAATGCGCTTGTCCATACTCAGGCCTATCATTCCTCCTGATTGAAGTATTTCCATAATATCCTCATCATACAAATTGATGCTTGATGCGTTAAAGCTTGGGCGCGGTGAATCTCCATATTTTACCGGCTTCCCCTGCCAGAAAACCGTATATCCTTTCTTGGAAAAATCCCGGACGGCAAAAAGATAATCCGGGATTTCTTTTACAGATATGCCCGTGAAGCCTGCATGAGTACATACAATTGGTTGTTTGATATCAACAAATTCCGGCGAGCGCCGTAAATCATATAGGTGTTGCCTCGAGCCAAGACTAAGGTGCTTTACGTCAATCAAAATTTTATTTTCATAGCAATGTTTCAAAACCCTGATGCCTTCGTCTTCGATTTTAAATCCGGTAGGACGAAAACCCTCATTGCTTAAAAATTGCATTCCATAAGCCATATTGCAAAGCGGCGATTGTTCCATGTGCGTAAGGTTAATCGATAAAAGCGCGACATTGCTTCTCAGGTCGTCAATATTGCTTATGATCGCATCCACATCAAAATTTTGTATCAGGGAGGAAAGCGTATGACAACCTTCCACTGAAAAAACCACATGGATAGTGGAAAGATCATTTTCATCATAATCACTTCTTTTTCTGATGGGCTTTACTTTTTTGTTGGTAATGCCAAATTGCTCCGCATCTATCAGTGTTGGCCAGTCATCTGACCTCAGAAGCTGGTAAGGATTTCCATTCAGGAGCGCATCTATTTTGTGTTGCTGAAGATAAATTCCCAACGGCCCCTTAGTACTTTGTTGCAATAAATCTGCAGTCAGCATATCTTTTTCAGGCATATATAAAGCCACACAAACGAGGTTGCAATCAGAGGCAGCCAATTGCGCGAGGTCACCCTGCGACTGAAGTATATAGGGAAATTCAGTGCAGCATTTTAGTAGAAAAGGAATTTTACTCCTGTCTAACGGTGTCCAGGGACTGTGTTTCTTAAATTGGCCGTTTGGGTCATTTTCAGAAAAAAGGGATTTCAAAGTGGGGTGGATGTGAAAATCGAAGAAAGGCATGATAAAAAATTTAGGGGTGAAGAATATGACTTGTTATGAAGATTTATTATTTATTGAACCAGAAAAAAAATGTTTACGAGTCAATCATTTAACGTCTTCAACTCTTTTTAAAAAACCTTTTTCATCCAGATCTGTCAGAACCCATTTCACGGCCAACTCTGCTACGTTACGAGCCAGGCCCGGCTTTGATGCGTTAAATCCGCCGGTTAATACCCTGTTGAACAGAAAACCTTTTACCTTGTCGAACCAGGTGCTGTGATAATATTTATCCATCCATTTTCCTGTCTCTGTATTTTTGGTGGAGGCATTTTTACTAACCAACGCTGCTTTAATGATGTCGAGTATTTTTTCAAACCGGTCTTCCATAGCTCCTCTTTGATCAAACAATGCAGTCGGGTCATACATTGGCCGGGTTTTTACCGAATAATCCCATTTATTTTTTTCAGTTACCGGTTCTTTCTTTCCTTTAATAAATTCATATCGGGAATGATAGGCAGATAGGTTTTGCCATCCGGGCCTGTTTGTTTAAATGCCTCAACCATTTCATCCGTCCACGATTGATGAATAGGATGAATGATACTGGCAGATGGATTCGCGTTATCTTTTTTATATTCAAAAGCAAAATAATACCTGAAAAAGTTTTCTGCATTGTCGCGGCCCAGGAAAAAATCATGATGCCTGAATTCGATATCCAGAAAACCTCCAAAAGCAGAAACAGTACCGCAAGCAATCGGGTGAGCTTCCACCTCGGTTTCTGAAATAGATTTTGTTGGATATATCTCCGACCTGTAATACGGACTTAGAGAAGCTTCTACGAGATCTGCCTTCTTCACTTTAGATTGTTCATACAACGTGTTGATGATAGAAGGCACCACCGAAAATAAATCCGCGGGTGATTTGTATACATCATCCTTATTTACCGTATCCGGAAAAGGATCAATCATCACCACTCCATACTTTGGATACCCGTTTTCGTAGCATTCATCATAGCGATGTTTTAAAATTCCCATCACTTCGCCAAAAGGTTCGTTGTTGATGGCGCCTCCGTCAACAGTAACAAAATCAAAAGGCGAAGGAAAGTTGTCCCAGTTTGGCGGTGTAATATTTTCAATTTGCCCGAAGCGGTTATAGATGATTCTTTCCGTAACCGCTTTTATATAATCATCCGTAAAAATAGTTTGATCCACTTCCCTGAATTTTAACCCGACAGGAAAAGCGCCCGTGGCTTTGGTAGTCAGCGACATAATATCGCAGAATGGCTTTTCATAAGGATTCAGCCATAAGAAATTGGCGTTAGGTTTGACTCCATTGTTAAGCTTATATTGTGATACAATGAAGTGTTCGAAAGTGTTATACTCAATTCCCTGAACGCCCTTGACGGTATCGCTATCATTGGAAAAACTGATGCCTATAGGAATGCCACGGAGCATCGTATGCGACAACAATAAATCCATATCTTTTGAAAACCAGGAAGGAAGTTTAGCAACCTGTTCCGTAAGATTTCCTTCTACAGTGAGCGCATTGTCTGCTATATCATCTATTATTTTTGAATTGAGCAAAGACACAAATTTGTTATCATTTAAATCATCATTTTTAAATGCTTTGGCTAATGTTTTTGCTCCTTTCCCATCAGGGTCATCATCCAGATTTACCCAGCTATCATAAAAAATATTATTTTTTTTACCGCCTATAACGGATGGGTCTGTTACCGGGTTTATCCTGCCATCTAAACCATAAATAGCAGACATGATCGTTGTCATGCCACCGGCAGAAGCGCCACCCATGGCATCAATCATCACGTTGTGTTGCGGAATTGTATCGAACCATTCTTCAAACCCGGGCAGGTTCTTATTTTTCGCTTTTTCCCACATATCCAGGATTTCAAAAAGATAATCCATAACGCCGCCGGTATAGCAGCCTGCAGAGCCGGCTCCGGCCATGGTTAGGCCGATATGGAAGGTGGGATTGGTTTTGGGGCATATTGGTTTATATTTAAATTGCTTATTATTCACATGGAAAACTTGTGGTTGTTTTACATTTATCTGATTGCTTATTTTTTAAAAATTCCTTATAGTCGGTAGTACAGTCTTTTTTGCCTTTCTCGTCTATGCAACAATAGCTAAAGCATATTTCTACCGTGTAGGTTTTCGTTTCCGGTTCGTAACCAAGGGATGATTTTATGGTTGTGATGGTACCAACTATTTTTCCGTCAGAAAAACTTAATGCTATACTCTGTTGAACACTTGCCAGATTGCTATCTGCTAATACCTTCGATTCTGTATAATTGAAATTTTTCAGGTCGTCCGGGTTTCCCAAACCTGTCAATTTAGTTTTTACGTCTGTGGGAAGCCTTATATCGTTTATATCTGTTACCATTGTTTGCGCTGATTGAGAGGAAGCTATTAATGATGATTGCAACGCAAAGAGCAAAAATAATATGTACTTCATGTTTTATGATTTAAAAATTTTGAAAAGACATTTGAGAGAATATCAAAAAACTTTTCAGAATATAGGCCGCAGAAGAAAGTAAGGAACATCAACGTAAGAGGCCTGATTGAACCTGTACTTATAATTAATATATTGGGCAATACAAATGATAAGCCCAAAACTGCAATTCCAACAAAAATCCCCAAAACAGGTTGACTCCAAACCCTCGCAGCATCCACTGTAATTTCTCCTTTAGCAACAAATAAAATAATTTTTGCAACTGCACCAAGTAACCCGAATGACATAGCCGTAAATATCGTTCCGATCATACTTGGAAAATTTGTAAACCACGGGAAAATAGTAAGGTATTGTCTTATAAGTATATAATATTGATAAGTATATTCATCGCTGAATTCTACACCATTCAGACTTGCAATAGGAGATGGCTTTTTTAAAAGTTCATCCTGTTTTAATTTAAGAGCAAACAGGTCCTCTTCTAATTTTACCTTGCATATCCCGGAAATACCCCCACATCTATAGTTCGAGGATTATCCAGAACAATAAAACAATAACCGGCTTCATAACATTTAATTTTGTATATAGATTTCGCTATCGAATTATAATATTAAATGAATATTATTTAGATGTACTTATAACCAATAAATTTTTCTTTGAAGTATGCAGGTTAAGTAACGGCAGGTCTACTGCAAGAAAGACTTGGTAACGCAGCCCTGAGTGATCAATGTTATAAAAATCATTTGACTGAGGGTCTCGTTGCAAACTTGGTATCCATTGCACTCCTCCGCCAACAGACAATGGAACATTTGGTATGCCGATTATAACATTAGCGCCCGGTGCAAAAATATTTGCAAGACTAATTTTAAATTTTGCGCTTACATCTCCGGTATCCGTAATAAATCTATATCCAACCACTGCACCTATATCAATTAGAGAAATAAATGCTGATATAGACACGGAATTCTTTTTCTGCCAGCCCAAGCCCCAATTAAATGCTACCCCCACGGGCGCATAAATCGCTAAAGACTGGCTTCCGTTTAGTTTAACCGTACTATCATTTCCGTTCATATCCTTTGTGGTATAAGTAGGGTGAAAGGGATGATTTTTTATTCCGTAAGCAAAGCCAGTGTATGCATTGAGCGAAATATTAAATTGAGTATGTTTTTTTATGGAAGAACTTCCCGCAGGCAAGGCAAAAGATTTTATAGCATCTTTGACTTCATCAGCGTTTTTAGCTGTAGCAACATTTGCAGCAAAGGAACCATACTTCACGAAAGCGGCTGTAAACTCTGAAATCTTACCATGGCTACTTATATATTCTTTAGAAGCATCCGATAAAAATTTAAGAAACCCGATTACTACGGCATTATAATTACGAACGGAAATATCATGCGCTATCTGTAATGTTTTGGAAGAAAGATTGAACGCATCAATAAGTTCTTTGGGACACTGTAAAGATGGATGTATGATAGAAATTGATGTAGCCGAGGCAAGTAATTGTTCTACGGATTCAAATACAATTCCATAATCGGCACCCAAATCTGCTTTGGCTTCCAGTTTATCTTCCAGTAATTTATCAAACGCCTTCTGTGCATTTTTTACCTGGCTAAAAAGATTGATACAATAATTTTTAACGCCTGAAATATTTGCCGGATTAAAAATATCATAGATACAACAGGGCCAATTGTAATTTTTTCATTGGCAATTTGTTGCCAGAGCAGGCCAAAGTATAAATTTTGGAGAACAGGATTATTTAGCAATAAATTAAATTCGGCCTCGGTAATATAGCTTCTTGCTGTTTCATTACTTTTTAAGCTTAAGCTGATTATATTAATAAGCTTAAGGCTGTTTTTCAAATCATCCGCAAGTTGTGTATGTTCTGGATTGGTGTATCCCAGTAAGAAATCATTTTGGGTAACGGAATTAATAATGTCAGGTATCTTCTGGCTTTGCAAAATACCATTGCCCAACTGTGCCGCACTCAATAAAAATATGCCGCCGTTACTTTTGAAAAAGTCATGTATATCAGTTGTTCGGGCAATGCAATCCTTACAAAAGTTAGAAGAACCCTTACAGTCTGACGGACAATCAGTAGCTGAAAGGTCTTTTAACTTTATAAATTTGCCAGCAGTTCTTTTACATCTTTGTCAAAAGCTTCCCTGAGTGTGTTTAATAAATTTGCATACTCCCACGAATTAAAATTATCTACCAAAACATCTGTATTCGGAAAGAGTATTTTAAACTCGGGGTAGTATTTCAGAAAGTCTGCAAACTTTCTAAAAAATGCTTCGTTTAATTCTTCCTTAGTTCTTTCAACGAGGAATTTGGCCAAGCCATCTGCAAAGGCTGTGACGTCTAATCCACCAATAGTTTTAACTATAGATCCAAATATGTTTTGCGGCGATTGCCCTGTTCCAACCTGGAAATAGCTGGTAAGAAATGGATTTGTGCTTAAAATAGAGATTAAATTATCCCTGTCAATAAAAGACATGCCCGTACCTGCGCTATCGGTATATTTACTTAGAATGGTCAAAGCTTCCTGGTAGTTAGTAAAGATTTTATAATTTTTAGGAACAGAATGCCCGCTTGTATCTATTTCTTGTACAGTTGTATCTTTAGAGATTTGTTCTAATATCTGCGCATCTTGAAAGGCGCTTTGGCAAAATGAAAATTGAATTGCCACACATAAAAAGAAAATAACAAAAACTAATGGTTTCATAAACTATGATTGTTGATTTAAAAAATTAATTATTTTAGAAACATTGGGAATGCCATATCCTTCATAATGATCCGATCTGATGGTTCAATCTTTTCGGAACAATTACCATAAATAAGGGGCGGTAACTATTGATTTGTAATTGATAACTTTAGATTTAAGTGCAGCGACAACCAGGGTCAAAGTACCGGCAATAAATGCTGCTGAGGCACTCGTAGCCTGGTGAAAAACAGGAATACAATCTGGTCCCGTTGTTTTTAAATCTTTACCCGGTGCAATTAATGATACAAACTCATTATGGTTTGAATGTTCTTTATAAATCTGCCTTTGACTATTTTCCAAGAAGTAAGCACCTACAGAAAAACAACAGGGGTAACTTGCCGGATAATTTTTTGTGCTGTCGCCTTTGTCTCCCGCAGATGCCACAATTATGATGTCTTTATCATTAATGCATTTAGTTACCCAATTACGAATCTGCTGAAAGTCTTGTGAAAATGACAGGCTAAGCGAAACGATTTTTGCATTTAGTGAGTATGCTTTAGCTAAAGCATTATTAATAAATGAGGGATTAAAAATTTCATTGTCCCCCGCTTTTAAAATAATGAGATCGCATTTCGGGGCTACTCCATAAACAGCATTACAATTTGCACCATTTGCACCTAATAAGCCTGCACTTGCCGTACCGTGATTTGAATTTCCCCCATCTAAAATTTTATTATTTTCGGATACGTTGAAGCTATTTTCTAAATCAATTGTGTTATTCAGATCGTTATGTTTATAATAACACCCATCATCAATAACAACCACCTTTACCCCTTCCCCCATCGTTTTATATTCTTTCCATATTTTTCCAAATTTCCAAATCAACATGTGCCCAGCTAACTTTCCAATCATTTTCATTTTGAGAATTATTATGTAAGTAGCTCATTGAGCTATCGTTTAAAAATTCCTTTTTTTTATCTTCATAGGTAATCGATCTCACTCCATCAATTGCCACCACATTTTTACTGCCACTTTTTCCTTTCCATACATTACTTTCTCCCCCTTTAGGAACCACACCAACAATTTCATCATCATCCAGCCACACCCTGTCACCTTTCAGTAATTGCCCCACATAAGTATCATCGCTTTCATCTGAAGGCTTGCTCCTTATATTCAATATTTCTTTGGTGACGATATATTCTTTCATTATCCAAAAGAATTAATGGCTGGCTTTTGATTTATTTTTTCTGTGATGGATGCCGAAACAGGTTTGGCGCCTGAATCTTCTGAAGGTTTGTTGCCTCCGGCTCTGATGTTTACAAAGCGATTTAGCAAATCAAACCAAAATGGTGCGCCCATCGTTATAGCAAGCGCTGTTATTAGAAACCCAAATAGCACACGTGGCTGTTTTGCTGTTTCATGCAAAATAAATCTCGTCCTGAAATAATACTTTTCCCATCGTTTGGGCGTGAGGTAATACGGAAAATTCAATATGCCGCTTTTTATAAGCGTATCTGCATAGCTTTTTAATATTCCACCCTAAGCCCATTAAAGAATTTACAGGTGCAATAGAATTAATCAAATAAAGTATGAATCTGTGCTATTTGTTGCATCTACTGCCGAATCGAGACTGTCCTTCCCTGATTTCGTTGTATCTTTTGATGCCTCTGTTTTTTTTGGGGGAGTAATATTGTTTGGGTTTGCTTTTTGTGGCTGATCTTTGGTAGTGTCGTTAGATAAACCGGAATCGCCGTTCGGTTCTGAATTTGGTGAGCTTTATTTGCACCGGGCGATGTCTTTGTATCGGGTTGAGTGCTTGCTGAAAGTTCTTTATTCTTTTCCTTGATATAATTTGTAGCGGTTTGCGCCATCGCTTCACGAAGGTCTTTATCTACAGAAAGCCTGTGTACGATATCAATCGTACTTACATTTAAAAAGAGCGCCAAAACAAAACCGATTACAAACAAAATTTTCGTTGCCTGCCGTTTATACCAACCGGATACGCGGTTCATCGTATCATCAAACCAGTTTTCTATCAGCAGTTGAAATTTTTGCAGATCGCCATTTGCCTGTTGTATGTATAAATTCAAAATGTTTTTTAAATCGGGATTGTTTTCCAACTGGCCATTCACAAAAGTTTTAATGTCATTCATCAGCACAGGCCGTCCATTGTGATCATTTTTATTGTTTCCAAGCACATCTAAAAGAATATCCGAAAATGCAGAAGTAGTAAGATAGGCAGGCTTCTTATACAAAAGAGAATCTTCAGCTTTCCTCCTGAACAATGGATGATTGGTAATATTGGCGGCAAACAATGCGGCCTTTTTATTGAGCTTGCTTCTGTAAATTTTAGTTGAGCTTTCCTCCTTTGTGTTGGGATTAATATTGCAGGTTTTGAAGAAATCTTTACGATCTATTTTGTTTATTGTCTCATTTTCTTTCTGGGACTTCTCAGATTTAAATCCGGTTTGAATTTTATGTATTAACCACCAAAAAATATTTGCCAGTTTATCCCACCAGTAATAACTGTAATTTTTTCCATCAAGCATTTGCTCAATTGCTTTTTCCAACATTCTATGCCTATAGGCAAAAAGCATTGCAATAAATTCATTAATTGCGGAGGCCAGTAAACTATACAAAAGAAATATAAATACCAGTCCGATAAAAACATCTAAAGCAACATTATTGAACATAATATAATTTTTTAGAGGTTTTCGATAGGGATTTTTATAATGTAATTCCCAGAAGCTTTTGCCGTATCGCGGCCAACTTCTCCATCTACTACCAAATCATTTGCTTGCTGGAAAGCTTCCACGGCCTTTAAAGTAGCAGGCCCGAAAATGCTATCAATACCATTGGGATCAAATCCGGCGGCCTTTAAGGCTCTTTGAATCTGTCCAACTTTGGGCCCGACCATTCTTGGCAGGGTATATCTGTAAAGGGTATAATCCGGTGAAACGTATTTTACTGCAGGCTGTTGTTCATAATCAATCCACGGAACCAATATCCCAAAGTCCCATCTTCGGCCATTTACCACAGACTTGATAACTCCATCACGATGGCTGTGCGCTTCAACGGTTTTGCCATTGCCATCCGACACCACGATGTGCCCGGTAAGGCCAACTGCAGGTGCACGGAGGATTGCAGCTCCCGGTGTTCTTGCTGCCTGCTCTACGGTAATTATTTTTCCCTTTGTTTCGGCATCATTTCTCCAATAACCGGTGTAGGCATCGGCAGTTGCAGGATTTCCCATATCATTATTGCATCCGTAAAGTTTGCCGGAAACCTGGAAAACGAGCCATGATACAAATTCAGCACAATCCCATGGCCCCTTCCATGATTTATTGTTTTTTGGTACTTGTGAACCAAGAATATAGGATTCGCCTACATGTTTATTACCCAGGGTTAAAATGTCGTTACCATTCATAATTTTACTATTTTATCCGCCAAACTTATTTTTATTATTTTTTATCGAGCCATGGAAATCCATGATTTTATTCATGGATTTCCTCCATAATTTTCAATAAAAAACCTCTCATCAAATGCTCTATATTTGAAGAATGACTACCATCGCCTTGATAGATGATCATAAAATATTCTGTGATTCTTTAGCAGGTCTCATCAATGATTTTGAAGGATTTCATGTGCAATGGAGTGCACAGGATGGCCGGAAAGCAATTGGGTTGCTAAAAGAGGAGAAAAATTTACCTGATATTATTTTGCTTGATATAGTAATGCCGGGCATTGATGGCGTGGAAGTAGCAAAATGGATTTATGAAAATAAAAAGAAAATAAAGGTATTGGCGCTTACCATGGAGGAAGATGATAACAGTGTGATTCAGATGCTGCAATATGGAGTAAAAGGGTTTTTATTAAAAAATATCAGTTCAGAAGAGCTTCATACTGCGCTGGAGCAGGTAGTAAAATTTGGCTACTATTATACGCCCATCATTACCGGAAATATCCATAAGCATATCGAGAAGAAAATCCTCAAAAAGGATACACCGGAAATGAGCATGCGCGAAAAGGAATTGCTTGATTTTTTATGTACGGATATGAGCTATGCGGAAATATCTAAAAAGATCTTTTTAAGTGAGTCAACTATTGACACCTACCGGGCAAGGCTATTTGAAAAATTTGAAGTGAAAAACCGGATTGGCCTGGTATTAAAGGCGGTACATCTTGGCCTCGTCAGGTTATAAGGGAATTTCAATATTTACTGTAGATCCTGCCCCAGGATCTGAATGCAACTTAAATTTTCCTTTTAAATAATTTACCCGGCTTTCAGCGCTTTGTATCCCCAGCGAATTTTTGTTTCCATTATGTTTCAGATCAAATCCGCGGCCGTTGTCATGAATAAAAACTGAAAGTTGACCTTTGTTTGACTGGATACAAACGGAAATAATTTCAGCATCACTGTGTTTGGCAGCATTCATCACCAGTTCGCTTGTTATCCTGTAAATATTCATTTGCAGTTCGGGATCAAATATAGATTGTACATCGTGGTTGAAAAAAATCTTTTTTCCATACAGTTGTGCCATATCATCAAAATAGCCGGATAAAGTATTTATCAATCCTTTGGAAGAAAGGCTTTTGGGCATGAGATTATGTGCTATATTCCTGATTTCGATGATAGAGTCATCGATTATATTTTCTGTTTTTTGAACCAGCTCCAGCTGCTTTCGTTCTTCTTTTACATTAAGTATCCGCCTGAAATTTATTTTTAGCGCAGCCAGCAAAGGCCCGATATTATCATGGAGATCGCTGGCTATCCTTTTGCGCTCCTGGTCCTGAACAGTAATTAATTTTTTCAGCGTGGCTGTTTGTTGCGCTTCCAGGGCAAGCACCAGCAATTCTTTATTTTTTCTTTCTTCCAGCAAACCATAGAATAATCCGAATGCCATAATAGAATTTTCAACTAAAATAGCCAATGCCATCCCATGCTCATTCAAAAAATAATTTTTAACAAAGCCAGCATTGGAAAATAATTGAATTAAAGTCATCATACAAATAACCAACATAGCAACCGAGAATATTTTAGCAATAGAATTTTCCCTAAAAAAATGCAAAGGAATAAAAATGATGACAGGAATTAAAAAAAGCAATTCGATATGCCATAGGGTATATAGTACCACTATGAAACTGGTGTTTAGCCCGGGATTTAAAAGCAAAAACATGGAAGCGGTTGTTATCCCCAAAATAACCTTTAGTTGCTTAATTAATTTAGTAAGAAAAATTTTATTTTGAAGACTTTGAGCAAAAACCAATTGTAATACTATCAAAAGAAACAGCCCTGCTCCGAGGCTGGCCATGGGTTTTACTATATTATTTAAAACCGGCATCTGGGGATGAAAATATGGGTAAATTCTCCCATAGTGAGAAACAATCCATATTGAAACACAGACTATATAAGCAAGATAGGCAGCAAAAACTTTCTTTTTGAAAAGAAAAAATGCTACCAGGATGATCGCTGAAATCATAAACGCAATGCCAATATAAAAGAAAACAATTCTTTCGTATTCCTGGTAGTTTTGATACAAATTATTTCCGTCGTTGATCTCATAATTTAGGTTTATGTTTTTTTGTGAAGATTTGACGACAATGCAATAATAAGAAGGGCTGGTGCTTATTTCCAGAGGAATAGTATGCCAGACGTAGTTCCTGTTTTGATTAAAAGGTACGAGCTGGCCGCCCAGGTATAATAGAGAATCGGTTCCGTTTTCGTGTAAGCGGTAAATACTTATCGTGTCAAGGCTGGTATTATCAATTGATAAATATTGGTTGGATAAAGTTTGCGGGGCACTTACTTTAAGAACGATATAATGAAATTCGGAACCGGTAAATCCAAAATTGATATTACGGTTTTTGTTTTCAAAATGCAATGCCGCAGGTGAAATATTTTGCAGTGTTTGGCCGGGATTTAAATTACTGACCACAATCGAAATGCTGTCATTTAGCAAAATCGGCCGGGCATAGATTTTTAAACCCGGAAATAATAAAAAAGCCGCCAGGCAAACATTCTTAAAAATATTTGTTTTGAAAATGAAGGGCTTCTTTGGTAATAATTGTCCCATTATTTTTAGCGGATAAGCAAGCGCCAAACCGCTTATCTTTTAAAGATTTAAAATGGATACTGTTTTTTAAAGCGGGGGAATCAAGGGAAGCCTTTTGGGGGTATTTATAAGATTGGAGCTAACAAGATAATCAAAAATTGTAATACATTAAACAAAATATTTAGGATGCAGGTATTTCAACCGGAGGATATCACAATTTGAATATACGGATTGAATGGTTAACATTTCCTACTATAATCAATTAAATTAGCAATTTTTTAAATTTCTATCCTTATATTGGTAAATGAAAACTTTTTTTAAAAGCAAAATAATCACTACGCTTATTGATATCCTCACTATCCCGTTTTCTTTAATAGCTGTTTTATTTCTCAAACCCATCAGTATAATGATTCGGTTTCTTCCTGTAAATAATAAAATATTTATGAAATTTGGATTATTGCCGATAAGAGATCATTACTATCAGCCCCTTATAAACCCAGGCAAACATTTAAAAAAATCCCTAAGGGAGGACCGCAATTTACCAGGAATTGATTTTAATGATAATGAACAATTAAGTATCCTTCAGGCTTTTGATTTCAATAACGAACTGGAACAGTTCCCTATAAACAAAAAATCTGAACTAGAATATTATTACAAAAATGGGTCTTTTGAATCAGGAGATGGTGAGTTTTTATACAATATGATACGCCTAAAGAAACCTGCAAAGTTTATTGAGATAGGATCAGGCCTATCCACATTAATTGCTAATAGTGCTATAAAAAAAAATAATAATGAATGTAAACATATTTGCATTGAACCATACGAGGTGGAATGGATCAATCAATTACACGTGCAGGTCATCAGAAAAAAAGTAGAAGAAGTAGACATAGGATTTTTTAAACAACTTCAAAAGAACGATATCTTATTTATTGATTCGTCGCATATTATACGGCCACAGGGAGATGTATTATTTGAATACTTAGAAATCTTACCACAACTTAACAATGGAGTTATTATTCATGTTCACGATATTCTTTCTCCAAAAGATTACCTGGATGAATTTATATTCACTTATCATTATTTATGGAACGAACAGTACTTATTGGAAGCGTTTCTCACCAATAATAACAATTTTAGAATTATTGGTGCGGTTAATTATCTAAAGCACCATTACTTTAAAGAACTTTCAGCAAAATGTCCAATATTAAAGCAACAGGAGTATCGGGAGCCAGGTTCATTTTGGATGGTGAAAAATTAACATTTTACGCTTTACCTTTTGAAAAGAAATAACTATAGAACATAGCAAATGCAGCTATAAACCAAAACCATGGATACCAGAAATTTGCAATAAACCAATAATGTAGAGCTCCTGAAATGACAGATATCAATAAGAAAAAACCGAATATCGATCTGATTTTTATAACTTTAAAAATAATGTACGAAAACAACGACAACAATAGGATAAGCCCCACAATCCCTAGCTCAAAAGTAACGGAATAGTATAAATTGAGAATTGCATTGAATTGGTCAAACCCAAGAATAATAACTCCTGCCGGACCCGCGCCAATTACCTTTTGAATCAAGCTCAAATGAGAATAAATATTATAAAAAAAATCATTTCTTGCCTGCCGATCATACAAAGATGTAGAATCTATTTTCTCGGTTATACTTAAAATGACCAATGTAAAAACAGAAAAAAAATAATTAAATAAAAAAATAACTGCTGTTACAATAACTGTGATGAAAATAAATTTTTTTAAATTTCTTTTGATATAGGAAAAAATACTTTTAACATGTATCAAAGATGCTATAAAAACAGATGTTGGAATAATGGCAAAAGAAGCAGTGCTCACAGCGAAAAGGAAACTAAGAAATATTAATATAATGGAGACTAATTTGGAGAGTTTCGCCCATTTGCAGAAACTTGAAAAATAAATATAATAAATAGCAAGAGGACTGAATAATTCCATCATAAATGCAAAATGTCCTGACTCCGGAGCAAACCCTCTTGCCCTGTAAAATATTGACACAACCAAAGCATCATAAATTTCTTGTGCTTCACTTGGCCTAGGAATATAATTATTTAAATTAAGATTAAAAAAATTGACTGAAATAAATTCTACGTTACAATAAAACGCACTAAATAGAGAAGTGTATGTAATAAATTGGAGGCTCCTTTTTAACAGAAGATCTTTATCGGATATACTAAAAAGCGTAAATTTTATGGCTATCTAAAAAATTAAAAATGTTGATAAATAAGCAATCGTATGGTTGAGAGACGTAGCATTGCCCCAGCCATTTATAATAAATGAAAAAACATCGAAAAAAAGAAATGAAAGAATTATAAGGATGTCAAAACCGAGAAAACCCTGTGGCAATTTCAGATAAAAAAGCGCCTTTGTGACCATCAGTATAAATAAGAATGTTGCAAATATAAAGAAGGAAGAGAAATAGTCCCCGTAAATGCGAATGCCGAAACAAAAGGCATTGTAAAAATATAAAGCAACAACAGGATATAGCTTGTGTATTCTATGGTCAAACCCCTTTGTAGCCCTGCCCGAGGTTTATTATTTTGTAATATATCCATCGTATAGTAAAAATACAAACGGGTTACATACGAAAACTGAAAGTACCCATGTTGTCTTAATATTTCTTTTCGTTCTGAGTCTGTTTTTCCACTTGCCGTAATACTCATACCATGAATTCTGAATTTGGAAATAAAAGTATTAAGATGTTTCCCTTTAATATTTTTGACGGCAAGTGCCCGCAAAATATAATCAAAATCCGATGCATATTTGTACCTGAGATCATAGCCACCTAAAATTTTCCTGAGTTTGGAAGAAATAAAAAAGCAGGGATGTTGAGTAAAAGTACCATGTGTTGACAAAAGCAATTGTTTAAAAGTGACTTTAAATAATTTTAATGATGGTAATCTTTAAAAGCTCCTGCAAAAAGATAATGGTATGTTAGTGGTTTTTAATAGAAACTCTTTTAAATCTCCCTTAAAAATATCATTTCCACCTGTAACAACCTTCCGCTTTTTTTGTCAGAAAAGCCACTTTCAAGTGATGAAAGGTAAAACCCTTTTGACTCAATAAATGGTTTCATTTCATCAAATAATTTTTCCTCCTTATCACTCGATACACACGATGATTCGAGCTGTAAAGCGTAAATATTGTCCAGGCAACTTTCCGCTCCTTCTAATATCTTTGATTCAAAACCCTGAGCATCCATTTTCAGAAAAAATCTGCCTTGAAAATTGATTTCATTCAGAAAAGAATCCAGGCGCTTCACCTCAATATCTTCTTTCGAAATATATTTAGTTTCGGGGGCGATTTCTACGACATATTCACTAATGTCTAGGATAGAGCTGCTGACAGAATTTTTTGAAATATTAATTACAGCTTTTTCATCGGTATTACCGAATCCAATATTGAAAGTCTTCCATTTAGAATCGCTGGCTGCTTTTTTAGTCAAAACTTTAAAAGCTTCTGACTGAGGTTCGATTGAATAAATATTTCCTTTAAAACCAGCCGAGCGAAGGTGTTGCGCGTATTGACCAATATTGGCTCCTACGTCAAAACAATCATTTACGTTGTTATCTGCAAGGTATCTCAATAATAGTCGAAAGTTGGAAGTAGGAAACCGCCTGATGTCATAACCTGCCTTATGAAAAAGCTGATTTATCCTTGCATATAATTCAAGTTTTGTTATCAATCTTATTTAATGTTTAAATAACTTCCCGGACTTATACTGATTAAGAAGCCCGCAAATATATATCAAAAAGAAAACCGGCATTACCAAATAGACTAAAGTGGGTATATTTAAAAAGTAGAATCCTAACAGAAGAAACGATACCATGACGAAATATAAAAAATATCCCGATCGCAGCCATAAAAATACGTTTTCTATTTTTTGCGATAGTATGTAGGAATTATAAATGCTTCCCAGAAATAACGCGGCAGATGGAACCGCATAGTATAATAAGGTTACATGCAGAAAATGAATTAAAATAAAGTAAAACGCAACTACGCTTAAAGAAAGTGCCAGATGATATAAAACCAGCCTTCCAATTTCATCCAGGCCGAGGCCGCAATAATAATGTACCGAAGTAATCATGTTGCAAACCCAGCCAATGTTAAGAATGATCACACATAACATTAAGGTGTTACTTTGGCGGTCCGAAAATAAACACACTGCCAACGGTGCAAGTAATAATATTAGCATACCTGCAGATATCGAAAAAAGAATATTTTTAGCCAGGATGTCTTTAAAGTATTGATTTTCGGTACCGGCATCCTTTTCCAATATTATTTTAGGAATAATTACCTGGTTGGCATTCACTAAAAGGTTTCTTGACTGCATCACTATTTTGTTGCCAATTTCATAATTGGCAGTCGCGGAAATACCAATATTTTTGGTGATAAAAAACTTTACTAAAGGATCAAAAAAAATAACTAAAATACTTATAGATTGAGATCTTAATCCAAAAGAAGAAACCATTTGGAAGGACTTTCTATCGAAATGAAAAGGAGCTACTTTTTGAAGTAGCCTTTTAAAATAAACCACTAAAAGAATTATTGTAAACTGAACAAGGTACTGAATAAAAAAAGCGATTGCAACTCCATACAAACCATATATAGGCATCAATAAGACAGAAAGTATCAAAAAAAGTATCCATCCGGTAATTTGCACAATACACCTTAAATAATATCTCTGCATAGCATCTAATAAGTAAGAATAAACAGAAAAAAGATTATTGATAAATAATGCTCCCATAGAAAGAGGAATTACTGATTTAAAAATCAATAACTGTGCGGAATCAAGTAAATATGAGGCATAAATGATGGCGGGGAAATAAAGTAATACGAGCAAAGGCAGCGTTATAACAAGATTGGTAAAATTAATTGTCCCTATCATCTTATTAATATCTTCTTCTTTCTTTCTAAGAATCATTTCGGGAAGGTATCTTACTAAGCTATTGCTAAATCCAAGGTTGCTAATTTGACCTATTGAAGTAGCAGCGACAACTAATGACCAAACACCCAGCAAATCCTTTCCCAAATTTTTATTGATTAAAGCATACACAACAAACTGGCTTAGTGCTACAACAATACTTAGAATTATAAGCCAAACGGTATTTTTATTAATTTTTAAACCAATGTCAAAGATAAGATCGCTTATTTTTTTTATAATTTGAAGCATTATAAAATGGAATCATTTTTTAGAGAAATAAATGCCATGGGTTTATAAAATAATTATAGTGAAGCAAGCTGGTTTTGGTGTGTTTTCTTAAACTTAAAATAACTCATGACAGTGGAAATGATAAAAACAATGAAAGTAGCTAATACAGCACCAACTAACGAGGCAATTATTTTACTCTGTTTAATTTTTTTCATTGGATAATTAGCAGGATCAATTATTTGCATAAGTGGAATACTTTTAAGATATTGAAACCGCGCCATCTCAAGATTTTTATATAATTCGGAATAGGCAGTTCCATATACTTGTGTATTAATTTGATCTTTTAAAATGGGTACTTGTGCATCTGCAAATGCCGTGTTGAGATCGGCATCCAGGGTTGAAGCCTTGTTAGTAATGGCGGCGTCTAATTTCCCTTTTACATTAGGCAATGCTTTTTCAAGAATTTCTAAAGTTTCTTTTTCTTTTTTACTGCGGATATCTGTATAAAAGTGATTTGTTTTTTCAATTAAATTATCAGTAAAGATTTTAGAAAATTTTTCATTATAACTGGTCACCATCAATTCATAAATATTTAGATTTTTACTAGGCCTTCTTGCTATAATATGATTCTTTTGAAAATCTAAAAAAGTTTTGTAAAGAACACTATCCTGCTTATAGTTGAAGGAATTTCTTACTTGACCGGGATAAAAATGAATATCCTTAATATGTTTATTGCTTTTGTCGATATGCTGAAGAAAATATTCGATTAATGTTGAAGGTGTGTTATTAAAGGTATCAACGGAAAGTAAAACATCTTCAATAAGACGCCTGCTTTGCATTATTTGTAATATATTATCACCCGTAAAAACATCTTGAGCTCCTCTTCCCAGCGAAATTCCAAACTGCGCAGCAAGCCCCATTGCACCTGACATTCCTCCTTCAGCTCCTCCTTCGTCTAATGCAAATGAAAGGTAGCTTTGATAAACGGGCCTTTGATTTATTGCGTAAATGTATCCGGCGACACCTCCTAATATTCCAACGATTAAAAAAAACCACCAATTTTTAATGGCCTGATAAAAAACCCGAACAATAATATCGCTTTCCTGATTTTCTTCAGTTGTATTTTTTTCCAATTTCATTTCTTTAAATGATACCGAAATCTATTTCGTAATATTAAAAATCACATTTGCCACAATTCCCATTGCTGAAACTATTAAAGCCAATTCTCCCGCCCCAAGCCTCACCCTGTTGGTTCTATCTTTCATTGGTATAAATATTTCCGACCGTGGCGTTACCGTCGGATAAAATTTAAACCATAAAAAATGTTTTACAGAAGCAGCTTTCCCATCAGGATATATTACCAATGAGCCAGTTTTTCTTGCATACGGAGTAAAATTTCCAGCCTGTTGAACGTAATATTTTAAGTTTTTATTTTCTTTATAAGGAATTATGGTTGGGTTGTAAACCTCTCCGGAAATTTTTACCAGGTTGGAGCTTCTGCTTATTGTTAGCACATCACCATCTTCGAGGATGAGGTTTTCAGAACTTTTTGGATTTTCCAGTGCTTTTTTTAAATCAGCACTTATCAAATCGTAAGATTTATATATTTCATCTCTAACCCTTGGATGAAGTGAAAGGCTATCGGGATTGATATTTAATATTCTTTGAAATAGTTTTTCTCTTTCATCCGTTGTCAGGTTTGATTTTATACTTCTGCGAATAGTAATAGATGAGCTATCAGCAGACGCTTTAAAGCCTCCTACTCTTTTAATAATGTCATCTATTCTGTCACCACTTTTTTGCAGTCCATATTTTCCCGGACTTTTGACATCTCCTAAAACGAGAACTGTTCTTTGCGTACTAAAACCCGGAAGAGTTTTTACAATTACAATATCGTACGGAGAAAGAATTACATCTTCCGCATTTTCATCCGGCCCCGAAAGATTGATGTTGAATATTTTACTTTCATTATGATTGGCAATATCAACATTCGCATTTTTTATCCTTCTTGATATCTCTATATTTGATGAATCACCAGACTCTGAAATGCCGCCTGAGGCGAGCAAAACGTCTCGCAAAGAAAGATTCTCCCGCCATAATAAATTGCCCGGCTTTCTAACATTGCCTTCTATAGTTACATAACTGCTATCCTGAAATTCGAAAATCGAATGGACAGAAACAGAGTCGTCCTTTACCAATAAAATGCTTTCATCTGATTTAGAAAGACTATCAAGATTAACCGACACCATGGCAGGCATCTTATTTTTTAAATACCTGAATATTGAAATTCTTTTTGTGTACGCATCTCTTTTAAAACCACCTGCTCTTTGAACTAAAGAATCTATGGTGAGGCCGGGCGTTAATTGGTAAGGACCCGGCCGTAAAACAGAACCTGAAACAACAACACGATTCGCAAATTCGTCCTGCAATTTCCCAACGATATATTTATCACTTCCATGTATCGGATACTCATCAAATTGGCTTGCGTTCAAATCAATTATCTTTTTCTCGGAATCAGTAATTCTAATTACAGTTACCGTTCCTTTGAAAGCATTATCTGTAAAGCCGCCGCAATATTTTAAGAGGTCACTAAAAGTTTGATTATCGAGCATTTCAAATTTGCCGTTTCTTTTTACATTTCCTGAAATGGTAACCCTGTTTTTATAATAGGGTATGCGAATGACATCTCCTTCATGAAGAATTATATTATCTTTTTGATTGCCCTCTACTAAAAAATCATAAAGATCAGCCTTCTCTTTTACCTGGTTTCCCCGAATAACTTCGATATCACGATAGCTTCCCATCGAAGTTGGTCCACCGCACAAATAAAGAATATTATAAAGAGTGGTTAATGAAGATACCGTATAGGTTCCCGGCTTTTTTGCCTGCCCGATTACTGTTACACGAATACTTCTTATTTTACCAAGCGTAACCACCACTTTGGTTTTGCCGGTATTGATGGCCCTGTAAATAGTAGAAGCAAGTTTTGATTTTATTTGCTGCGAAGCCTCCTCGATGCTGAGCCCGTTCAAATAAACAGGACCTACGTTTGGAATATAAATTTCACCGGACTCATTGATGGTGAGATCGTATTTTTTTTCACTGTATCCATATACCGAAATAATTAATCCATCATCAGGGCCTAAAACATAACCCGCAGGCGCAGGA
Organism: uncultured Chitinophagaceae bacterium; assembly: GCA_963814075.1. Taxonomy (GTDB): domain Bacteria; phylum Bacteroidota; class Bacteroidia; order Chitinophagales; family Chitinophagaceae; genus Ginsengibacter. The sequence goes on from CAWFBO010000007.1 coordinate 21,652, forward strand.
ATTCTTAAGTTAGGTTCAAAAACCAGGCTATTGCTGGTAAAAAGCTCAGAGCCAAAAATGGAAGTATCGTTCTGAAAAGTCTGCACGGGCGGCGCTTTTCCGGAAGTATCATAAATGTGGCTACTTTCATTAAACACAGGTTGATTTGAGGTTTTTTGAATGTCACCTTTCGGCTCCGCAGAAATTAATCCAAGCCTGTCTCGCAATTTGTCAATTTCAGATTGAGGCAATCCTTTATCAGCTACTATTTTAAACAATTGGGAATTTGAAAGTCCCGCAGCCTGTGCTCTGTTGTAAAGAGAAAGAAGTTCATTATCACTGTAATTATCTATATTAATATTACTGAGGTCTTTTGAATCCAGGAGGCTGTTTTGAGCAAAAGAACTATGACCACAAATAAGTATAATAAATAAAATAACAGCTTTTCTGACTTTTTTCATTGACTACTCTTTTTTATTTCTTATACGGGACAAAGCAGCGCTTTAAAAGCGGCAGCGAAGTTAATAATATTTTGCTTTGCCTGGTGGCGGCAGGAACGATAGCAGCAAGGCTTTTAAGAAGATTATTTTTATACAAGATCACTTCTATTAATTTCATGTAAAGTAAACAAAAATGAGAAATATCCTGATGATTTAAATGAAAAACCGAAATGCAATACAAAATAAAAATCCCGGTTATTTATTTGTTTACTGAGAAATAAGAGAGTTGTTAATAAAGTGGTCAAAAACCTAAACCCGAAATTATTTATTAAACTCCCTTATGTCATGAACCAATTGAATAGCCTTCCTTGTTTCCATTAATGGAAATCCTTTCCCTGCCAAAATGTTTTCATAAGATTTGGTATGGAGTTCGGTAAAGCCATCGCTGAATTCAAAAGATTCCCCGTCAATATCAAGAGTACGATAAGTACGTTTGCCGGCCGCTCTTTCTTTTTCGGGTAAATTTTTAGCGTCAATACTTAATCTCCATTTCACATTCGCTTTTTGGAGTTTTAAAATTCCGGAAGCGGTATCTTTTGAATGTTCGGTCACTATATTTTCTTTTACATCTCCAAATATCCACATGAGCATGTCAAAAAAGTGAACGCCAATATTAGTAGCAATGCCACCGCTCTTTTGTATGTCTCCTTTCCAGCTTGCATAATACCAGTGCCCGCGGCTGGTGATATAATCCAGGTTTACATCGTGAATTTTGCCATCTTTTTCGGAATCAATTTTTTCTTTTAATGCAATTATTGCAGAATGCAATCTCAACTGGAGAATAGTGAAAATTTTATTACCGGTTTCTTTTTCTATTTCAGCTAATGCATCGATGTTCCATGGATTCAATACGACTGGTTTTTCACATATAACGTTAGCGCCTATACGCAAACCAAATCGAATGTGGGCATCATGTAAATAATTAGGACTGCACACGCTCACGAAATCAGTTTTTATTCCTTTGCGTTTTAGTTTTTCAACGTGCCTGTCGAAACGCTCAAACTCTGTAAAAAAATCAGCTTCAGGAAAATAACTATCCAATATTCCTACGGAGTCATTTTTATCTAATGCGGCTATCAATTTATTCCCGGTATCCTTTATAGCTTTCATGTGACGTGGCGCTATGTATCCTGCTGCGCCTACTAATGCAAAATTTTTCATCAATTAACTTGTTTTTAAAGCTGAGCTGTAGACAGTAAATCAACTTTTGTGGGGGTTTTGTATTTTGCTCCTGTAATTATTTTATTCTCTTCACTATGTTATTTTCTAATTTATATTCCTGGTTGCTTTCCGGGCAAATGGCAATATTTTCTAAATTAAATATAAGCTTATGTCCAAATTCGCTCATCCAACCTTTTTGCCTTCCCGGATTTCCTACAATTAATGCGTAAGCGGGAACTTCTTTAGTTACAACAGCTCCTGCGCCAATAAAAGCAAATTCGCCAATCGTATTTCCACAAACAATCGTAGCATTGGCACCAATGCTTGCGCCTTTTTTAATCAATGTTTTTTTATACTGGTCTTTGCGGCTGACGGCGCTTCGTGGATTAATTACATTGGTCAAAACCATGCTTGGTCCCAGGAAAACATCATCCTCACAAATAACGCCTTCATAAATGCTTACGTTATTCTGCACCCTTACATTATTTCCTAAGACAACTTTTGGCGATACAACCACATTCTGACCCAGATTACAATTGTTACCAATTACAGCACCCGACATTACATGGCTGAAATGCCAGATTTTTGTGCCCTCGCCGATTTTGCAATCATCGTCTATAATAGAAGAAGAATGAACAAAATAACTCATGAAATTTATTTTTCAATATTTTTTAAATATTCTCCATAACCACTTTTTTCAAATTTTTTCGCAAGATTTAAAAGCTGCTCTTTATCAATAAAATGCATCCGGTAAGCGATTTCTTCCAGGCAACCAATCTTAAATCCTTGCCGCTTTTCTATAACTCTGACAAACTCTGTTGCATCGTGAAGAGATTCAAAAGTGCCGGTGTCGAGCCATGCAAAACCACGATCAAGAACAGCAACTTTTAACTTTTTTTCTTCCAGGTATTTGCGGTTCACATCGGTAATCTCATATTCGCCTCTTTCGGACGGCGCAATATTTTTTGCGATTTCAACAACCGAATTATCGTAAAAATATAGACCCGGAACCGCGTAATTAGATTTAGGAGTTTTTGGCTTTTCTTCTATGCTGATGGCAATATTGTCTTTATCAAACTCAACCACACCATACCTTTCAGGATCAACCACAGGATAAGCAAAAATTACTGCACCATCCGGATTGGCAGATTGTTGCAACAAATGTGAGAACCGGCTACCATAAAAAATATTGTCGCCCAAAACCAAAGCCACCGCATCTTTTCCAATGAATTTTTCACCAATTACAAAAGCCTGCGCCAGCCCGTTTGGCTTTTCCTGAATTTCATAATTAAGCTCGCATCCCCACTGGCTTCCATCGCCCAGTAACCTTTTGAATTGTGACTGGTCTTCAGGAGTGGTAATGATCAGGATTTCTTTAATTCCTGCCAACATTAAAGTGGAAAGCGGATAATAGATCATCGGCTTGTCGTAGATAGGCATCAGTTGCTTGCTGATTCCCATCGTAATAGGATATAATCTTGTGCCCGAGCCGCCTGCTAATATTATTCCTTTCATTGCTTATCTTTTTTCATATTGTTCTTTATAATAATTCTGATAATTCCCACTCGTAACATCGTTCAGCCATTCGCTGTTATTCAAATACCAATCTATGGTTTTTGATAATCCTTCTTCAAATTGTAACGATGGCTCCCAGCCTAATTCATTTTTTATTTTTGTGGCATCGATTGCATAGCGCAAATCGTGGCCTGCCCTATCTTTTACAAATGTTATCAGCTTCGCTGAAGTTCCTTTTTGAATTCCTAGTTTCTCATCCATTTGCTTACACAATTCATTAATGATATCAATATTTTTCCACTCATTATGGCCACCAATATTATATGTTTCACCAATTTTTCCTTTATGCATGATGGTATCAATCGCTCTGGCATGATCTTCAACATACAACCAATCGCGTACATTTTCACCTTTTCCATAAATGGGAATGGGCTTGTTATTGATGATATTATGAATAGAAAGAGGAATCAACTTTTCAGGGAAATGAAAGGGCCCGTAATTATTAGAGCAATTTGAAATGATAACCGGGAAATGATATGTATGATAATAAGCTCTCACAAAATGATCAGAAGAAGCCTTAGACGCCGAATAAGGGCTACGCGGATCATAGGCGGTTTCTTCTGTAAAAAAGCCTTCTTCTCCTAAACTCCCGTAGACTTCATCTGTGGAAATATGATAAAATAATTTTCCTTCAAAATTGTCCTTCCAAGCTTCTTTTGCCACCTGCAATAATGAAACCGTACCCAAAACATTTGTTTTTACAAATGCCAGCGGATCGGTAATTGAGCGGTCAACATGGCTTTCAGCCGCTGTGTGAAGCACATTGGTAAAATGATATTTTTCAAAAAGTTCCTTTACCTGCTCCATATCCTGGATGTCGCCTTTTACAAAATTGTAATTCGGCTTGTCTTCGATATCTTTCAGATTTTCAAGGTTGCCTGCGTAAGTAAGTTTATCAAGATTTACTATCGTGTAATCCGGGTATTTATTAACAAATAACCTGGTAAGGTGGGAACCGATAAAACCTGCGCCACCGGTGATTAATATTACTTTTTGCATTGAATATTTCCGTTTTAAAAGGTTTGCAAAAGTATTAATTAATTTCTGCATTGTTATTCAAAACGAATACAGTCAAAGTTTATAGTAAACTCACTTTTAACCAAGATTCTTATTCCAAATCCTAAAGCCCTACACTCTTCTAAACTATCTTTGCACTCTATGCATTACGCTTCAATCGAAAATTTAAAAAAATCTTTTGGGATTAGAACACTCTTTAAAGACATCAGTTTTTATATAGAAGAAGGAGACAAAATTGCTTTTGTAGCCAGGAACGGAAGTGGTAAGTCCACTCTTTTAAGGATTATTGCGGGTCTCGATACTCCCGACTCGGGAACCATTTGGATTCATAAAGACGTGAAGGTAATCATGCTTCAGCAGGAAACAGCTTTTGAAAACGACTTGTCTATCTGGGATAATATTTTAAACCTCGATAATCATGTTGTGAAACTGGTAAAGGAATATGAAATGCTTTTGGAAGAAGATGTGCCAAACGAAGATCGTATTAGTGAGCTGGTTACGGAACTTACAGAAGCTAATGCATGGACTTTTGAGAGTGATCTTAAACAGATTTTGGGGAAATTGAATTTGCATCATTTGAAGGAGCCCGTGAGAAATTTAAGCGGTGGCCAGCGCAAGAGAGTGGCACTGGCGCAGGCTTTGATAGAATCGCAATTACACGAAGGAAAATCTTTATTGATATTAGATGAACCTACCAACCATCTTGATGTAGAGATGATAGAATGGCTTGAAAACTTTTTGGCAAGCAACAAAAGCACCCTGTTATTGGTTACACATGATCGTTATTTTTTAGATGCGGTTTGCAATGAAATCGTAGAACTGGATGACGAAAAAATTTATGTCTATAAAGGCGATTATGATTATTTCCTTGAACAAAAATCATTACGGCAGGAGGTTCAGCAAAGCGAATTGCAAAAGGATAAAAATATTTTCAGGAAAGAACTGGAATGGATGCGCAAGCAGCCAAAGGCGCGGACTACAAAATCAAAAAGCCGGCAGGATGCTTTTGCAGAAGTGGAAGACCGTGTAAGCCAGAAAAAAGAAGTGGCCGAAGTTTCGCTGCAGGTGAAGATGACAAGGATGGGCGGAAAGGTTTTGGAAATGAAAAAAGTGTATAAATCTTATGGAGATAAAGTAATCATGAAAGGATTTGATTACACTTTTAAAAAAGGAGAAAGAGTAGGAATTGTGGGAAAAAACGGAACGGGAAAATCTACTTTTTTAAAAGTGGCGCTGGACATTGTTCCGCCCGATAGTGGAAAAATAAACCATGGGGAAACCATTGTTTTTGGAAATTTTGCACAGGAAGGTTTGCAATATAAAGAAGATAAAAGAGCGATAGAATTTGTAAAAGATTTTGCCGAATTTTTTCCTTTGGCCGATGGAAGCAAAATAAGCGCTTCGCAATTCATGGAGAAATTTGGATTTACGGCGCAGCAACAATTTACGCCTTTAAGCAAACTGAGCGGCGGCGAAAAAAGACGATTGCATTTGCTGAGCATTCTTTTTAAAAACCCAAACTTTTTGGTGCTTGACGAACCGACCAATGATTTGGATTTGCAAACCCTACGAACATTGGAAGAATTTTTGCAGGATTTTCCCGGCTGCATTTTGATCGTCAGCCATGATCGTTATTTTATGGACCGGCTCGTAGATCATCTTTTTGCTTTTGAAGGAGATGGAGAGATCAGAGATTTCCCCGGCAATTATTCTCAATACAGGCTTTGGAAGCAATTGGACGACAATGCGGAAAGCAAAAAGTCAAATGCAGATGTGCGAAGCAAAAAACCGAAAGCAAAATAAACGGAAATGAAGCTGTACAAAAAAATGCTGAAAGCAACGCAAAGCAGAAACTTTCATTTAAAGAAAAAACCGAGTTTGAAAAATTAGAAAAAGAAATTGCTGAGCTGGAGAAAGAAAAAAAATTGCTGGAAGTAAAACTGAGCAACGGCTCAAAAGAATTTGAAAAACTCCAGGAAACTTCAGAAAGGATAAGTGAGATAATTGTGCTGATTGACAAGAAGGAGATGCGCTGGCTGGAATTAAGCGAGAGAGCAGCATTGTAACAAACAGTGAACTAACAAATAACGCGGATTTTTATTTTGGCAACTAAGAATTATTTAATGAAGAACTGGTTTGCATCTGATCTAAATTTTAATTCACTTTACCCGAAAGCCATACAGGAAGCAGCAGAGAAGCATTGGACACGTATTGAGGTTGCAAAAAAAGCTTCTGCATTTCTTGTTACGTCAGCGGAGTGAAACTGTGTTGGATATCGGGAGCGGCGCAGGAAAATTTTGTTTGGTGGCTGCGCATGAACATCCGCTTACCCGTTTTTATGGTGTTGAACAAAGGCAAAATTTGGTAGATATCTCAAATGACCTGGCCAAAAAATTTGAACTTGATAATGCCTTATTTATTTGCGATAACATTTGCAATATTGATTTTAAAAAGTTTGACCATTTTTATTTTTACAATTCCTTTTATGAAAATGTGCCGGGCACTCAAAAAATTGATCATGCCATAAAATATTCAGAAGAATTATATAATTTTTACAATCGCTATTTATACAAACAATTGGATAAAAAGCAGTCTGGAACAAGATTGGTTACTTACCACAGTTTTGGAAGCGAGATCCCGGCGGGATATGAAATAGTACATACAGATTATAATGATTTTTTAAAATTCTGGATCAAAGTGTAGTTAATGCTGGCCGATTAATAGATGACATGAAAAAATTTTCCATTTTTTTTAAAGCGTTGCTTATCTTTTTCTGGGATCGTCGGCCCATCAATCTTTTTCACAAACAACAAAAGCAATTGTTCAAATTCTTTATTCACAAAAACACGCGGTAAATACTTTTATCCCTTCACAATCTATAGGCGGCGCTATAGACGGACATTTCAAAGGCGATATTGATAAAATGCTTACTCCCGAAAACATTAAAGAGATGAGATCAGCGGGATTAAAACCGGTGAGTTATCGCCTTCGTACAGAACTGGCCGGCGAAGTATGGCATTGGAATCCTTCGGGGAAATGGAGTGACAGCATTCATCAACAGGGATACTGGATTTCAGATACTGTTTCGGCTAAACCTATCGAGCTTTCCAATGGCTATCGTTTGCCAAGAAGAGGGAATACCCATGACCAGGCTAACGATGATGGTTATTCGAGAATTGATGATGGCGACACGGCAACTTTCTGGAAAAGCAATCCTTACCTTGATTCTTCTTTATACGCATGAATCAAATGCATTTACATCCTCAATGGGTAATAGTCGACCTGGGGAAAAAATACAGGGTAAATGCGCTTACATAATAAAATGGGGAAACCCTTATGCAGTAAGCTATACAGTAGATTATGCAAAAGGAAACGACCCGCAATATTTCGATCCTTTCGAACCGGACATCTGGCATCATTTTCCTTTGAGCACTTTTGATAAACAGTGAAAAAAGATTTTCGTCAGTAAGATTTCAGATAAACCAGTTCGCTGTTAGGTTTATCCGGATTTCGTTTCATCAAAGCTCCTATACTTCAGACAAACCTTCCAAAGATATCCGAGACAAAACGGGGTTTGCGATCAGGGAAATTGAGGCAGGGTTTGAAGATTCCAGAGGAATTTTTCATGATTATATTAGCCATTCTACAGTCACCGCCAAAGTGTAATTTATGTTTCTTCAACAGATCCGTGGCATACTTCAAAAGATTTTGATCCAAACGTGGAACAGCCGGGAATAGATCGTTTTTTTACAGATGGCTTAACTGCAAATCAGCCTGCATTAATGCCTATGGCTTTATTGTATGATACGCCGGAAAATATGTTTTCCCTTTTAAAATATTTAAGGCAAAACAATTATCTGTAAAGGAATTGGAGATGGGTGAAGAACCTGAAGGGCAGTTGGTTTCACCAACAGATTATGCAGAACTGTATTTGCAACTGGCGAGAAAAATAAAAACATTTGATCGCGATCTTAAATTGGGTGGCCCTTGTTTCGCCTCTCTTTCACCAGAGCCCGAAGATAGTTCCACTTTTACAGAAGCAAAATGGACAACGCTTTTTTTAAATTATTTGAAAAGCCATCACGCAATTCAACTCTTTAACTTTTTTTCTTTTGAATGGTATCCCTTTGATGATCTCTGTGCGCCTTCGGCGCCGCAGTTAGCTGCTGCGCCGGAAAAATTATCCATTGCGATGAAAAATATTCAAAATGTTTTGCCGGAAAAAACTCCAATATATGTTACGGAATATGGTTATTCGGCGTATGAAGGCAAGCCCGAAGTAGAAATACAAGGCGCTTTGATGTATGCCGATATTCTTGGGAAATTTATGGAATTGGGAGGAAGCAAAAGTTTTTTATATGGCTATGAGCCTGCTTTTTTGCAACAATCATTTAATTGTGGTTATGGAAATAATATGCTTATGGGCTTAAATGATTCGGGGAAAATAAATTATAAAACCGCAGCTTTTTATGGAACTCAAATGATCACTCATTTTTGGGCACAAGCCTGAGGATTCGCTTTTGGAAATTTTTCCAACAGAATGCAACATTCATAATAGAAAAAGGACAACCACTTGTTTCCGCTTATGCACTTCGTTCCTCCTTCGGGAAAATGGTCTGTAATGCTTATCAATAAAGACCCGCACAAAACTTTTTCGGTAGATATAAAAATTAAAAATTCTGATTTAAATAAGCCTGTTGACTGGAATCCGGTTCAAATAATTCAATATAGCAAGGAGCAATATCAATGGAAAGCGAACGGAATGTATGGACATCCCTCCAAATCTCTTCCTCCAATTTTTGAAAAATTAAATGGAACTTCATCAATTAAGCTTCCGCCTTTTTCATTAACAGTAGTTAACTAACAAAAATGAAAATAAGAATTCGGTGTATTTGTTGCTTTACTATAAAAGAGCAATTAAAATTAAAACAATGAGCCTGAAAAGAAAAATAATAACTTCACTTTATCCATTACAAATGAAACTTTCTAAATTGACAGGCATGGGAATTAATGTTTATGAAAATCAAAATAACGTGCAGGCTCCGCAGAAGTTTTTATTCTCTAAAAGCTAGTTAAAAATAACGGCGAAGAAATTTCATTTGAGAAATTTAAAAATAAAAAAGTGTTGATCGTTAATCTCGCTTCTCTTTGTGGTTTTACACCTCAATATGAAGAATTGCAAAAGCTATATGAGCAAGCCGAAAACCTTGTTATTCTTGGTTTTCCGGCAAATAATTTTGGAACACAGGAACCTGGAAGTGATGAAGAAATCAGCAATTTTTGTAAAGTAAATTATGGAGTAACTTTCCCCTTATTTAAAAAAGATGATGTAAAGGGAAATGAAAAACAGCCGGTTTATCAATGGCTTTCTGATAAAAATAAAAATGGTTGGAACGATATAGAACCTAAATGGAATTTTTATAAATATCTCATAGATGAAAAAGGAAATCTCGATAAAGTGTTTTCGTCTTCTGTGTCCCCGATGGATATAAACTATAAAGTTTTTCTCCTCTTCAACTTATGAAAATCTTAGAAGTTTTACACCGGGCATTTTTCGTGATAATTAATTAATTCTATCGGCGTTTTTTCAAATTCATATCCTGAATAATGAATAACGATATCATCAAGCACTTCTAAAATTTCATCTACTTCTTTCAATGTAACTAGTTTTCCGCGATACTCTTTTATATTCGGCAATCCTTTTAAATAATTGGTGTAATGCCTGCGCATTTCGTTGATGCCGACAACAGGCCCTTTCCATTCATAAGATTTTATCAGATGTTTTTTACAAACTGCTACTCTTTCTTCAACTGTAGGCGAAGGAAGGATTTCGCCGGTTTTTACATAATGAGTAATTTCATTAAAAATCCATGGATATCCAATAGCCGCGCGCCCAATCATAATTCCATCAACGCCATATTTATTTTTATACTCCACCGCTTTTTGAGGCGAATCAATATCGCCATTTCCAAAAATGGGAATCGTAATCCTTGGATTTTCTTTCACTTTTGCGATCAGTTCCCAGTTGGCACTTCCTTTATACATTTGCGTTCTTGTGCGTCCATGAATTGCCAGCGCCTGTATGCCTACATCCTGTAATCTTTCAGCCACCTCTTCAATATTTTTTGTGTCTTCATCCCAGCCCAGCCTTGTTTTTACAGTCACAGGAAGTGAAGTGCTTTTTACCACCGCATCGGTTAGGCGGATCATCAATGGTACATCTTTTAAAACACCTGCGCCTGCGCCACGCATAGCTACTTTTTTCACAGGGCAACCAAAATTGATATCCAGAATATCCGGGTTTGTCGCATCAACAATTTTTGCAGCAAGCGCCAGACTATCTTCATCTCCTCCAAAAATCTGGATGCCAACGGGCTTTTCATAATCAAAAATGTCTAATTTCTTTTTGCTTTTGATCGCATCGCGAATCAATCCTTCACTGCTGATAAATTCTGTGTACATCAGGTGTGCTCCATTATCTTTGCAAACCGCGCGAAAAGGCGGATCGCTTACATCTTCCATGGGCGCAAGCAACAGATGGAAAATCAGGAAGTTGAATATTACCTATTTTGATCAAATTGAATATTGTTTTTAGATTGTAATTGATTTTTAATTCCGCTTATCATAAAGCGTTCATTTAAATTCTTTTAAAAAAAATTCGGCTGTAAATTTACGCACTTAAATATTGGCATTCACAATGATTGACAGAAATTCAAGAAATTTTAGCTATTCCGACCCAATTGGGAATTTTGTTGGGGCTTATTGGGGCAGGAGTAGTTATCGGCGCTGTTGTTTCTTTTGGCATCTGGCTTGCAATGACGGGCAGAGGTATTGGCAACTATGGCAAGCTGATATTTTAAATCCAAAATATTACAACGCAATCATGTGGATGCAGGCGGTATCTACTTTCCTGATGTTTTTTTTCCCGTTTATTTATTTGCACTTATTTGCTATCGAAATCCCGGCAAAATTTATTGGCTTTAATACAAAGATTAATTACAGACAGGTTTTAATTGTTACTTGTTATTGTGGTTTTCACTTTTCCTTTGTCAGGCGCTTTGGCTGAAGTTACAAAAATGATTCCCATTCCTCAAAACTGGGAAATTTATTTTAAAGCAAAAGAAGCAGGCGGGCCGCCGAGGAAAAAGCGCTGATTAATATAAATACTTTTTCAAAATATTTGATTTCGATGTTAATTATTGCGCTATTGCCGGCAATTTTTGAAGAAGTTTGTTTCAGGGGCGGTATTCAAAATATTTTAACAAGATGGTTCAAAGGGCCGTGGATTGCCATTATTATCACATCAATTATTTTCAGCGCGGTTCATATTTCTTACTATGGATTTTTTGTGCGGTTTGCGCTTGGTGTTTTTTTAGGACTTGTTTTTTATTATAGCGGAAGCTTATGGCTAAATATTCTTTTCCATTTTTTGTATAACGGAGTGCAGGTTACCGCGCTTTATTTTGCAACTATGTCTTCGGAAGCGGCTGGTAAAAAGCCAAAAGATATTGAAGAAAATTTTCCTATATGGGCAGGAGTTGTTAGCGCTTGTATTAATAATTTTTGCTTTTATAAAATTTCGGGAACTCTCAAATCGCGCAGCAACAGAAATATGTGATGCCTGAAGAAGATCCCGACGATTTTCATAACTGGATTACTAAAGATTCTTTTAAAATTTTTAATGGCTTTTGATACCCAAACTTTCAGAACGCGCACACTTACTGCGATTATTTTTGCTATTGTGATGCTTGCAGGGTTGCTATGGAATAAATGGAGTTTTATAGTTTTATTTACCATTATCCATTTTGGTTGCTGGTATGAATTTGTTGATCTGTTAAAGAAAATTGATCCGGTAAATTATAAAGCAAAAAGTCTTATTGGGACTCTTTATACATAACACTTCCCGTTGTACTAATGATTTGGATGCGCGTAAATAATTTTGATTTAATAAGCGATAATTATCTAAAAATAATTCCTTGCGGAATTGTTTTTTCTATTTGGATAAATGATACAATGGCATACATAGTTGGTTCTTTAATCGGCAAAACGCCATTGTCTAAAGTTTCTCCCAAAAAAACCCGTGAAGGAACTTTTGGAGGAATGATTCTTTGCGTAATCGTAATTACATTAATCGGATATTTTACTTCGATTTTATTCAGTTGCAGATTGGATCGTTATCAGCTTACTTTGTGCGGTTTTCGGAACGCTTGGTGATTTGTTGGAAAGTAAATTGAAAAGAATGGCATACGTGAAAGACAGTGGATCATTTAATGCCCGGCCATGGCGGTTTTTTAGACCGGTTTCGATTCCATGCTGGTGGCTATTCCGTTCGTATTCGTATATTATGCATTATTTATACGTATGAATTAAAAATGTAGTGTGGGCGCCAGTTTTTATATTTGTAATTCAAACTTAGTTAATGAATATTCATAAAGAAGGATACCGTACGATCGCTATTGCTGTATTGATATTTGGCGCCATTAATATTATTTTCTTTTATTTTTTCAGTGCCGCTAACCCAGTACTTTCCTGGATAGTTTTTGGTGTAACCCTTGATTTTGCTTTTATTTGTTGTTTCTTTTTTCAGGTCGCCAAAAAGAGATTTTATTGTAGCACATCACCAGGTAATTTGCCCGGCAGATGGCAAAGTGGTAGTGATCGAAGAAACAGTAGAACCGGAATATTTTAAAGACAAAAGATTGCAGGTTTCTATTTTTATGAGCCCTGCAAATGTTCATATCAACAGGATTCCTATGTCCGGAAAAGTGCAATACAGCCAATATCACAAAGGAAAATATTTGGTAGCGTGGAATCCTAAATCGTCTACTGAAAATGAACGCCATTCGGTAGTAATTAAAAGTGATAGCGCAGAAATTTTGGTAAAACAAATTGCCGGAGCAATGGCAAAACGAATTGTAAATTATTTGAAAGTGGGTGAAAGTGTATCGCAGGGAAAAGAAATGGGATTTATAAAATTTGGTAGCCGCGTGGATGTTTTGTTGCCGGTGGGCACTGAATTAAATGTTTCTTTAAATCAAAAGGTGAAAGGCGGTATTACTGTATTGGCCACTATTGATACACTTATTCCGGTTGAGGAAACCGTTATTTAAGTCCCGTAAATTCTTTTCCAATAAGATTGCAGTAAAGCAAGAAATAATAGCAATTTTTATTTTAATTTCCCATGACTTCAGATAAGCCACAAATTCATCAACTGTTTTTTTATATTCATCCATTTTTAAATCGGGTTTTTTAAATGCAAAAGCATTAGCTTTTTCAATCGCGTTTTTGATGGAAAAATTTTCCTGATTTTCTGTATAAAAATATTGTTTCTCCAAAAGATATTTTGCAAGATATTCCTGCTCTGTTTGCCCCGGAGTAGGAACCAAAATCGCTTTCTTTTGCATAACGCATAAATCCATTACCGATGTGTAGCCACTTCTGCACAATACTAATTTTGATTTTGCCAAAATTGGTTCATTTCATCTGCCGGAAGATGATTTTCAATAATTACATTTTTAAAATTGTCCAGGTTTTGATTTTTCGTCCGGTAAGCCCCGGATTAAAAAAATATTTCCATCAATGTATTTGATTTGTTCCAGAATTTGATTTTCAAATATCGTTCTTTGAGGCTCGGGACCGGAAAGAATAATCAGTAAATCATAAAGTTCTTCACTATCATTGATAGCAACAAACCTGGATAGCGGGCCAATGTAAGTAATATTATGTGGTAATTTTTGAGGATGAGAAAGTTCGCCTGCAAGCCCTTCTTTTGCGTGATCCGGTACCCAACATGCAAAATATTTCTTGATAAAATAATAGTGAATTCTTTGTGCAATTTTTTCAGAAAACCTTTTACCCGTTTTTATAGAAAGTTGATGCGTGATATAAATTGAAGGAATATTCTTGTTATACATTCCAAAGCGGTTATCAGAAATTATGGCATCTATTGAATGTATTTTAATTATCTTTTTTAAGCCATCTTTTTTCTTTCCAAACCCTAAGAATGATTGCCGGTGACTGAAGAATCAGTTTGCTGATAAAATATTTTTTTGCCCTGCTATATCGGATTTCATAGCCTTTGTACCGTAAAATTACTGCTTCCGGAAACTCTTTTTTAAGTAATAAAAAGGCTTGTTTATCAGCAACAATAAAAATTTCGCAACCTTCCGAAATAAGTTCCTTAATTATTGGAATACAACGTGTTGCATGCCCAAGCCCCCAGTCAAGAGGCGCTATTAATATACGGGGAGGAGAAGTAGAATTATTATTATTTTTTTTAATCTTCAAAAATTTCACAATAATTATTGGTGAAAATAGTTTAATTTGGTGGTACGATTGTTTTAATTGAATTCAGTTATTATTAACAATAACTTTTTCAATAATTATTAAACAAACAAATATTCAAATATTTAATGAAAAACATAAACCGCGCCTTGTTGATATTATTAGTTATTCTTTCTGTTCTTGCGATGAGTTGTAGTGCGTCTCGCAAAAGCAAAACGGGATGTGAATGTAATAGCTAATATGGTCGGTTATTAAAAACCAATCAAAATGGACAAATTCAATAGAGATCTTTTGGTATTGTTCAAAGAAAAATCCAACCCCCAATCAATTGAACATGAAGTTGAACTTCTTCATGAACTTCTTTTTTATGTTGAAAAAGTTGAAAACCTTGTGACTGTTTACGAAGTCATCAACGTAAACAAATACAAAATTTCTTCGGGTAAAAAAGTAGTACGCGAAACTTTAGGAGATAGAGTTTTAAAGCCTTTCGTTTTTTTGATTTAATAAAAATTAGCAGGATTATTCTTTGATCATCCACACTTCTTTTCCTCGTAATAACTGGTCAAGATCGGCAGTTCTTTTTGCCTTGGCATCGTCAATTTGCTTTGACATTATAGTTTCATAGCATGGCCGGTCTGTTTCATAAAAAACACCAAATGGCCTTGGAAAATGATGCATAGGAGATCTAGGCTCTTCAAAAATCCTGGTAGAGGATTTGTGCTTTATAAAAGTCATTCTCATCATGAATCCATAAATCATTCACGCTTACATCTCCGTCCAACTTCACTACTTCCGGCCGTAATCCGTCTAATTTTATTCCTTTGTTTTTTTCAGTTCCAAAAACCAAGGGCTTGCCCTGTTCCAGGAAAATTGTTTCTTCCGGCTTTGATTTTTTATCAGTAAATATTTCAAAAGTACCATCATTGAAAATGTTACAATTCTGATAGATTTCAAGAAATGAAGAACCTTTATGATGAGCAGATCTTAATAACATTTCCTGAAGGTGCTTAGGATCCCTGTCCATGGTGCGGGCTACAAAAGTCGCATCGGCCCCTAAGGCCAGCGCTGCAGGATTAAATGGATGATCTATACTTCCTAATGGTGAGCTTTTTGTTACTTTTCTTTGTTCGCTGGTAGGAGAATATTGTCCTTTTGTTAATCCATAAATTTCATTGTTAAAGAGCAAAATATTTACATCGAAATTTCGGCGCAACAAATGAATGGTATGGTTGCCGCCGATACTCAGTGAATCACCATCCCCGGTTACGATCCAGATACTAAGTTCCGGACGGCTGGCTTTTAACCCGCTGGCAATTGCAGTGGCACGACCATGAATGCTGTGCATTCCATAAGTGTTCATATAATATGGGAAACGGCTGCTACAGCCGATTCCGGAAATAATTACGAAATTTTCTTTTGGAATTCCCAGCGTGGGGAACACTCTTTGAACCTGTGCCAATATTGAATAATCACCACAACCCGGGCACCAGCGAACTTCCTGGTCAGTAGCAAAATCTTTTGAAGTTAGTATTTGAGGCGCAATAGCGATGTCGGTCATTTTTTATTAATTAGAATATCAAAGTTAGCAATTACACAGTATCTGAAAGCCTTTGAATTTGTGAAATGCGAAATATTTCACAAACAACTATTTTATTTATCACAGATTGTTTTTTAGTTCTAACAGAAACAGTTTTACTTTTTCCAGGGATTCAATCATTTCATGTTTTTCACCTGCAGCTTTATTATTTTTAATAAATTCCTTGGCTCCCTCGATTGTATATTTTCTTTCGCGCAGCAAATGATAGATCATCTTCAGATTTTTTATGTCTTCCGGCCTGAAAAAACGGTCTCCTTTTTTATTTTTTTTCGGCTTTAAAATAGAAAATTCTTTTTCCCAATACCTGATCAGCGAAGTATTTTCATTAAACATATCCGCCACATCACCGATAGAATAATATTGCTTTTGAAAAAGAATATCATCTTCCGGAACCTTTACTACATCAGGCTCTGCATTGAATTCTTTCAAACTTTTTCTGCCACGTTTTGATTTTGGCTTTATTTGTTGCTTTACTGCTTCTTTGGTTTTATTCTTTTCAATTGGATCATCTTCAAAAGAAAAATCAATTTGGGTAAGTGGCATATTTTATTAGATTTTGAGTTAAGCTATCTAATGTATCGAATCCAGCTTTTATAATTTTAATTTATCAGTATCACGAACTATTTTAAAATTAAAACGTTCTGTTTGTAAATGCCCCTAAAGCAAATACCTTTGCCCCGTTAAAATTTTATCATCAAAGATACCTTCTTAAAAGGCAAACAAATCTTTAAAATTCGCATCCTTTATGATGAACAGTGGAGAAATAAGACAACATTTTCTTGATTTTTTTGAAAAAAAAGGGCATCATATTGTTCCCTCCGCGCCGATAGTAATTAAAGATGATCCTACATTACTTTTTACCAATGCAGGGATGAACCAGTTTAAAGAATATTTTTTAGGCAACAAAACTGCGCCTTACGCCCGAGCCGCTGACACTCAAAAATGCCTTCGCGTGAGCGGAAAACACAATGACCTGGAAGAAGTGGGCGTAGATACTTATCATCACACGATGTTTGAAATGTTGGGCAACTGGAGTTTTGGAAATGCAGTTGGAGATCCTGCGCCTTATTTTAAACAGGAAGCCATTGCCTATGCATGGGAATTGCTTACTGAAATTTATAAAATTCAGAAAAATGATTTATACGTTTCTGTTTTTGAAGGCGATGAAAAAGAAGGTTTGCCAAGAGATGATGAATCATTGAATTTCTGGAAAAAATTAGTTGATGAAGACAAAATAATTTTTGGAAATAAGAAAGATAATTTTTGGGAAATGGGCGATACCGGCCCGTGCGGCCCATCTACAGAAATTCATGTGGACTGCAGAAGTGAGGAAGAAAAAAAACAGATCCCCGGGAAAGATCTGATCAATAAAGACAATCCGCAGGTGATTGAAATATGGAACGTAGTTTTTATTCAATACAATCGGAAAAAAGACGGCTCACTGGAATTATTGCCCGCAAAGCATGTAGATACCGGAATGGGGTTTGAAAGATTGGTGCGCGTTTTACAAAATAAAAAAAGCAATTACGATACGGATATTTTTAGTGGGACGATTGAAGAAATTGAAAAAATTTCCGGTAAAAAATATGATTATTCAGATACAAAAGAAGCGGTAGCCTTTCGGGTAATTGCAGATCATATTCGTGCTATTTGCTTTCCAATAGCTGATGGACAATTACCTTCAAATACTGGCGCAGGCTATGTTATAAGAAGAATTTTGCGAAGAGCAGTGAGGTATTATTTTTCTTACCTCGATGTCAAAGAACCGTTACTGTATAAGCTGGTTCCATTAATTTCAAATCAATTTAAAAATGTTTTTCCGGAGTTGGAAAAGCAAAAAGCTTTTGTGCAGAAAGTGATTCATGAAGAAGAAAATAATTTTTTACGAACCTTGGAAAATGGATTGAAGAAGTTGAATTGATTTTATCAGAACATATAAATATTAACGGAAAAATCGATTTAGTTTAAAAGAAACTATTGGGTATTACCTGGGACAAGTCTTTTGAACTATACGATACTTTTGGATTTCCTTTAGATCTAATAAAATTGTCTGCATGAAAATAGATTTAGTCAGTTGATGAAGCGGGTTTTGAAAAAGAAATGCAGCAGCAAAAAAACCGAAGCCGTGCGGCAAGTGTTGTAGACGCAGAAGATTGGGTTGTGCTAAATAACGACGAAGGAAATGGTTTTGTAGGATATGATAATCTTCGAAACTGAAAGTAAAGTCGTAGAAATACAGGAAGACGAAATCAAAAGGAAAAGAAACCTATCAAATTGTTTTAGAGACTACGCCGTTTTATGCTGAAAGTGGCGGCCAGGTGGGTGATACGGGCGAATTGATTTTTGGCGAAGAAAGAATTCCGGTTATTAATACCAAGAAGGAAAACGAGCTCATTCTGCATTTTACAGAAAAGCTTCCTGAAAATATTGAATCAAAGGTTATTGCAAAAATTGACGTGGAAAAACGGAATAAAACGGCTGTTCATCACAGCGCCACGCATCTGATGCACGCAGCCTTGCGGAAAGTTTTGGGAACTCATGTGCAACAAAAAGGAAGTTTGGTAAACGCAGATTACCTGCGGTTTGATTTTTCTCATTTTAGTAAAATGACTAAAGAAGAAATTGAAAAAGTTGAAGCAATAGTAAATGAGAAAATCAGGGAAAATATTCCTGTAGTAATAAGGCAAATGCCTAAAGAAGAAGCTTTGAAAACAGGGGCCATGGCTCTTTTTGGAGAAAAATATGGCGACCTGGTGAGAGTGGTTACGATGGATGAAAATTATTCTATCGAGCTTTGCGGAGGAACACATGTAGGCAATACCGGCGAGTTGGGATTTTTTAAAATCATTAATGAAACAGCCGTGGGCGCCGGTTTGCGACGGATTGAAGCGGTGAGTGGCAAAGCCGCTGAAGATTTTATCAATAAACAATTGGAAGAACTAAATGATTTAAAAGAGCAATTAAAAAATCCTAAAGACAGTCGCAAAGCATTAGAAAATTTGTTGGCAGAAAAAGAACAATTGAATAAAACGGTAGATCAATTGGAAATGCAAATTCTAAATACAGTAAACGAACAAATAAGCAAGAATTCTATTTTAATAAATGGCGTAAATTTTATTGGTGAAGTTGTTTCAGTTTCCAACGCCGATGCATTAAAAAAATTGATTACCCTTCTAAAAGAAAAAGTAAACGATTTCCTGATTGTATTAGCCGCAAATATCGATGGCAAAGCCAATGTGGTGGTTGCTATTGATGAAAATGTGGTTTCGTCACAAGAAATTAGATGCGGTAAAAATTATAAAAGAGCATGTAGCGCCATTTATTAAAGGTGGGGGGGAGGACAAAAAACATTGGCTTCTGCCGGCGGCCAGGATGTTTCAAAATTTGATGAGATTATCGATCGCGTAAAATTGCTGATAAAAAATGAGTAAATTTGATAAACTGATATTAAAGTTGTTATCTGGGGATTCTGATAACAATTTTGAATTTTGCTGATTTAGTCAATTTGTTGGAAAGACTTGAATTTAAAGTCAGAATAAAAGGGAGCCATCATATTTTTTATAAAGATAATATAGATGAAATTTCAAATTTACAATCTATTAATGGCAACGCGAAGCTTACAAGGTTAAACAAGTAAGGCATATTTTAATAAATACAAATTACTCAAGCAATGAAAACCAAATATGAGATAATAATTTATTGGAGCAATGAAGACAACTGTTTTATTGCTGAAGTGCCTGAATTGGCTGGCTGCAAATCAGACGGAAAAACGTATTCTGAAGCCTTGGAAAATGTACAAGTTGTTATAGACGAATGGGTTGAAACTGCAAAAATGATTGGCAAACCCATTCCCAAACCAAAGGGTAAACTAATGTATGCATAACAGCAAATCCCTGCAGAATATTTATAATTCGAGCCTGTTTTCTCCTTTAATTTTATGTTAACGTTAAACTATTAATCGTCAAAAAATCTTGCTATTTATTTGGACAGTTTTAATTTGAGAATTCAATATTTAATATTTAAAACTTATTAAAATGAAAGCAAAATTTTTACCGGCTGTATTAGCCGTTAGTTGCCTATTGCTCTCCCAGGGCGTGTTTTCGCAACAAAGACAACATCAGAATAGAAAAAATGAAGAAATCGTTATCAGCAGAAATCCTGCCGATACCGGGAAAACAATAATTGAAATTGACAGCAATGTAGTGACGATAAACGGGCAGCCACTTGAAGATTATAAAGGTGATGTAAAAGTGTTCAAAAGAAATTTTATGGGTGGAAATGATCACGAATTTATTTCACCGGGCCCGCAAAGTTTTATGTTTGATGAAAATTCGGGAAATGCTTTTCTTGGTGTATTATCTGCCAAAACGGAAAAAGGTGCTATCATCAATAATGTTCTCGATCACAGCAGCGCAAAAGAATCAGGATTAAAAAAAGGCGATATCATCACTAAAGTGAATGATAAAGAAATAACATCGCCCGCTGATTTAAGAAATGTAATCGGGAGTTTTAATCCGGGAGATGAAGTCACTATTAATTATTTGCGTAACGATAAGAAAAACTCGGTTAAGGTTAAACTTAGGCAAATCGCCGGCAAATGTTCGGAGTTTTAATGGCATGAATGAAGATTTGTTGAACCAATTTGGTAATGGAAATAATTATAATTTCAGAATGCTTCCAATGCCACGTGCCACGTGGAAATTTTGATTTTAATTTTAATAATGACCGTCCTCGTATGGGCCTGGAAATACAGGACACGGAAGACAGCAGTGGTGTAAAAATTCAAAGAGTTCTTCCTGATTCTCCAGCCGGGAAAGCCGGATTAAAACAGGGAGATATTATTACAGAAATGAATGGGGAAAAAGTAAATAACGTTGATAAAGTAAGGTCAGAAATTCATAATGCCGGAAATAATAGTGAGTTTAAAATAAAAGTTTTGCGCGATAAAAAGGAAATGAATTTTGACGTGATTCTTCACAGGCCATTAAAGACAACGAATATCTGATAATCTAAAAAAAGCCGCATGCTATCAGGCCATATAAACTTGGCCTTGTTGGCTTTTTTATTTCGTTGCTTACCTTTACAAAAAAACAAAAAAATGAAAGCATTTTTAGGAACAGGTTTATTGGGTGCTGGTTTCGTAAGAGCCATGATCACCAAAGGCGACCAGGTGCAGGTTTGGAACCGGACAGCTTCCAAAGCAAAAGACCTGGAAAAATATGGCGCAAAAGCGTTTGAAAATATTGAAGATGCGGTGAAGAACGCAGATGTGGTTCATATCGCATTAAAAGATGACGCGACCGTAGATGAAGCTTTGGCAAAAGCAGAGGAAGGACTTAAAACAGGAGCAATCATCGTTGATCATACAACTACTTCAATAGAAGGCGCCCGGCAGAGAACGCAAAAATGGACAGAGAAAGGATTTCAATTTCAACACGCGCCCGTATTTATGGGACCTAAGAATGCCCTGGAAAGTACAGGCTACATGCTGGTTTCCGGCAACCAGGATCTTATAAAGCAGCTTGAAAAACAATTATCTGCCATGACAGGCAAGTTGATAAATTTTGGAGATAAAGTGGGCAAAGCCGCCGGTATGAAACTCACAGGAAATCTTTTCCTTGTAGGTTTCAACGGAGCGCTGGCGGATGCCCTTGCCTTTTCCAATGCGATTGATATTTCTTCAGACGAATTATCTCAATTATTTAGTGAATGGAACCCGGCAAGTGTATTGTCGTCCAGGCTTCAGCGCATGGCTGGCGATGATTTCAGCGATCCTTCGTGGAGACTGGAAATGGCAAGAAAAGACACCGGTCTTTTTTTAAAAGAAGCGGAGAACAAAGGCGTTAGTTTACATGTAATTCCCGGAGTTGCAAAGCTGATGGACGAATGGATTGAGAAAGGCCACGGCAAAGAAGACTGGACCATTATTGGAAAGTTAGGATAGCAAAAGCGTATCGCTGTATTCAAGGGGAGTTCGTTTGCAATTTTTTTTATGGCGCTTGGTTGGAAATTTAAAACTAATTTCGTTTACTCATTAACGTTAAATTTCTTATTCGGAAAAATTTTTGACGCAGTAAACAAAGAAATTAAAGTGATTTTTATTTTCTCTTTTTTACCAAAAAAGGCAATAGCAATCCTTGTCCTAAAATAGTAAATAACACTACTAAAATCGTGATAAAAATAATCGCATTCCTCATTGGGAAAGGCTCGCCGTTCTCTAAAGTTTTAGGAAGGCCGATAGCGATGGCAAGTGATACAATCCCTCTCATTCCTGACCAAATGATAATCGCACTTTCCTGAACGCTCAATAAAAGATTTTGCGGAACTTCTCTTTTAGTGCCTTTTAATTTAGAGCTTTTAAAAGCAAACTGCAGGCTTTGTCTTTTTAAAAACACACGTATCATTCGAATGGCCAAAGCCACCACCGTTATCAAAAATGCATAGCCGGTATATGGCAACAAAAGAGGCGTATCAATGTCATGAAGCACAATCGGGAACTCGGAGGCGTATTAAGATAAAGATCAATCCGTTCAACAAAAAAACAATAATATCCCAAATTGATTTCGGATTGCTTTCGTAATACTTCAGGAAATTTCAATCGTGCAGATAAGCAGTATCGGGTGCAGAAGCTTTTATTTTATCTGCCAATGCACTCAGCAAAATCATAATGCCCAATACTAATAAATATGATCTGTAATATTCCATTATGAATTTTCTAAGACTAAAACTTCAAAAATTAAATTATCATCCATGTTTTCAAAAATTCAATTCGAATTTGGGCAATTTTAATTTACAGTAAAGCAACAAATAATTCGGATTCTTATCTTGTTTAATTTTCTACAGCTTATAATACTCTGGACACATTTATTTAAAAAGCTAATAAAATTTTTTTAATCGTTCTTGCACGTATTTTTTAAAAAGATTTCTTAATTTGTTCTGCTAAACAACTTGATATGAAAAGAAGAAATTTTATGCAGCAGGCAGCGTTGGCGGGCGCTTCTGTTTTTACCGCAGGCCTGGCCACAGCCTCCGGCATCAGCAAAGAGAAAAATATTTTTCCAGGTAAAAAAAATAGAGGTATTGCGCGGCGAACCTACGTTTAACATGAACTATGCGATTCATGATGGCATGTTTAAAAATAATGGCGGCAACAATTTTATTGACCAGATAAAATATGCCTACGATATGGGCTTTCGCGCTATGGAAGATAATGGCATGAGCGGAAGACCCGTTGCTGAACAAGAAAAAATTGGTGACGCGCTTGCCAAACTGGGTATGGGAATGGGTGTATTTGTGCTTGATAAAGGAGGCAATGGCGCCAATACACTTGCCGCCGGAAAGCAGGAATACATCGATATTTTTTTAAAAGGCTGTCGCCAGGCGGTTGAAGTCTCAAAAAGAATAAATGGTAAGTTAACCACGGTGGTGCCGGGAGATTTCCAACGTAACCTGCCTATTGGCATTCAAACGGGAAATGTGATAGAAGCATTACGCAAGGGCGCTGAAATATTGGAGCCGCATAATATTGTGATGGTGTTGGAAGCGCTGAGTGATACACCTAATCTCTTCCTTCGCACGTCGGACCAGGCTTATGAAATCTGTAAAGCGGTTAACAGCCCTTCCTGCAAAATATTATACGACATCTATCACATGCAAAGGAACGAGGGCGACCTGATTAACCATATTGATTATGCTTATGATGAAATAGGTTATTTCCAGATTGGCGACAATCCCGGCAGGAAAGGAACCGACCACGGGAGAAATCAATTATAAAAATATTTTTAAGCATCTCTATAACAAAGGCTATAAAGGAATTTTAGGAATGGAGCATGGAAATTCAATTCCGGGAAAAGAAGGCGAACTGGCGCTCATAAAGGCTTACAGGGATTCAGACAATTTTATCTGATAAAATTTTTTCTATTTTACATGGCCATGTACCTGCGCTTGTCGCCGGGAGATTACATCAATTTTTGCTAATGAATAATTGCTGGGAAACAGTAAACAGAATAATTATTCTGAATTTTTATTTTTACCAATCATCTGAATGTAAAAATCATGTAATGATTTCGTTTGTAGCGAATTGTAAAATTTATTTTCAATCTTTTTTATTTCGATTTTTTTATTTTCACGCATAGTTTATTTGCCCAGCAAAAATTTGTTTTTGAAAAGCCGGAAATGGGCTCGCCATTTACCATTTCTATTTTTGCAAATGATTCAGCTAAAGCTGCTCAGGCTGCAGAATCCGCTTTTCATTGCGCAGATTCTCTCAATGCTATTTTCAGCGATTATATCGACAGCAGTGAACTCAACCGGCTGAACGCTACGAGCGGTGAAAACCGCTACGTGCCTGTATCTGCGGCATTGTTTGACATTTTACAATATTCTTTGGCGGCAGCGAAGATAAGTGGGGGCAGCTTTGATATCAGTATGGGGCCTGTTGTCAAACTCTGGCGAAAAGCGCGCAAAGAAAAGGTGATGCCCGATCGTGATTCTCTGAAAAATGCTATGAATAAAGTGGGTTATCAATATATCCATTTAAACATGAATCAAAGATCTGTATGGTTAGAAAAAAAAGGAATGCTGTTAGATTTGGGAGGACTGGGAAAAGGCTATGTGGCCCAGGCGGCATTGCACGTTATTCAATCAAAAGGTTTTAAATCTGCTATGGTAAATGCAGGCGGCAACTTAGCTATTGGCGAAGCATCGCCGGGAAGAAAAGGCTGGCGTATAGGCATTACCGTGCCGGAAGAAAAAGACGATTTAATGCCTCGCCTGTTATTACTGAAAAACACATCTGTAGCCACTTCCGGTGATATTTACCAACACCTGGATATCAATGGAAAAAGATATTCACACATTATAGACCCAAAGACAGGATTGGGAATTACATCGCAGCGGAACGTAACCGTAATCGCGAAAGACGGAGCTATTTCTGACTGGCTTGCCACGGCTTGCAGCATTCTATCTGAAAAAAAATCCTTTAAATTAATAAAGAAATTTCCCGGCGCAGCTTTGTTGATTTCAGAAATAAAAGATGGGAAATTGATTAAAAAAAGTTCGCCGAATTTTAAAAATTATTTCGAAAATTGAATTAAGAGCTATTCGATTATTCGATATCCATCAAATTTTTTTACTGTTCCTATGGAACAATGAATCGAATTCATTAATAAATACCCGCACATCAAAATATTTTTTTTTCCAAATTAATTCTCTCTGTATTTATTCTTTATCTTCATCAGCAAAACGTTTGGCTTGCTATGTTTAAAAAAATAACTACGCTTTTATTTTTTATACTCTCAATTTACCCGCTTAAGTGTTTCCGCACAAAGTGATTCTACCAGCGAGTTTAAAATCTATGAACAAAAAATCCAGGGAACTCCTGTTTCTTTTAAAATGATTCCCATACCGGCCGGCACTTTCAAAATGGGCAGCCCTGAAAATCAAAAAGGACACCAGCCTGATGAAGGCCCGGCGACAGAAGTAAAATTAAGCGCCTTCTGGATAGAAGAACATGAAGTTACTTATGACGAATATGTGTTGTTTTTAGATGAAGGCCGCGATACCGGGCCTTTGCCGGATGGCGTTACACGGCCAAGTCCGCCTTATATCGATTTCACATTAGGCATGGGAAAAACAGGTGGCTTTCCTGCAAACAGTATGACGCAATATGGGGCGTTGATGTATTGCAAATGGTTGTATAACAAAACCGGTATTTTCTATCGCCTGCCCACAGAAGCAGAGTGGGAATATGCCTGCCGCGCGGGCTCTGATAAAATCTATTCTTTCGGCGATGATGAAAAAGACTTAAAAGATTATGGATGGTATGCAGCGAACAGTGGCAATAAATATCACAAAATAAAACAGCTAAAGCCAAATGCATGGGGGCTGTACGATGTATATGGAAATGTGGCTGAGTGGACATTGGATCAATACCAGGAAGACTATTTCGATCAGGTTAAAACCAATAAAACGGATCCTGTAGTTCAACCTAAAACAAAATATCCCATCACTTTGAAAGGCGGACATTTTCGGGATGAGGCTGGTAATTTACGTAGCGCATCAAGATTGGCTTCCAGCACGAAAATGGAATGCGCGGGACCCGCAAATTCCTAAAAGCAAATGGTGGATAGCTGACGCGCCTTTTGTCGGTTTTCGTATTGTGCGCCCGCTTCAGACAACCTTCGGCAAGTGAAGTGGATCAATTTTTTACGCGTGCCTTAAACCTGGATTAAAATTTTAAACAAAAAGAATTACTTAAATCTTCCATTATTTTTTCATCCCAAAATACAATTATATGAACCTTGACAATTCAAAAAAAAACCTTCATTCCCGGCGCGATTTTGTTAAAAATTCAACACTCCTGGCCGGCGGACTTCTTGCCGCGCCAATGCTTTCAAAAGCCAATTTTTTTTCCGGATCAGATGACGTAATTAAAATTGCGCTGATCGGTTGCGGTGGCCGTGGAACCGGCGCTACGGTTCAAGCTTTGAGCACTAAACAAAATGTGCAGCTCATCGCGATGGCCGATGCTTTCAGAGACAGACTTGATGATAGTCTTAAAAATATTTTGGAAGAAATGGCCGAAACAAAGAGCCGCGTAAATGTGAAGGAAGAAAATAAATTTACAGGATTTGAGGCTTATAAAAAAGCCATCGCATTGGCAGATGTGGTGATTCTTGCAACGCCTCCGGGTTTTCGTCCCATACATTTTGAAGAAGCCGTAAAACAAGGAAAGCAAATCTTTATGGAAAAGCCCGTGGCCACGGATCCGGCAGGCATACAACGTGTGCTGGCAGCGGCACAGATTGCGAAGCAGAAGAAACTAAACGTGGTGGTTGGCCTGCAAAGAAGGTATCAAACTTCTTACCGCGAATTAATGAAAAGAGTACATGACGGAGCTATCGGCGAAATCGTGGCGGCCCAGGCATGGTGGGATAATGATGGCGTTTGGGTTCATCCGCGCCAGGAAGGATGGACAGAAATGGAATACCAGATGCGCAACTGGTATTATTTCAACTGGCTCTGTGGCGATCATATTACCGAGCAACATATACACAATCTCGATGTGATCAACTGGGCGTTGGAAGCATATCCTGTACAGGCGCAGGGCATGGGAGGCCGTGAGGTGCGTAAAGGAAAAGATTATGGTGAAATATTTGACCATCATTACGTAGAATTCCACTACGGCAATGGCGCCATTTTAAACAGCCAATGCCGCCACATAAAAGGCGCGATGAGCAAGGTGGATGAATTGCTGATAGGAACAAAAGGAAAAGTTTTTTGTGATGAAGCCCGCATTACGGATAACAAAGGCAAAACCATTTACCAGTTTGATAAAAAATTAGAAAACCAGCCTTACCAGGCAGAGCATGATGAATTGTTTGCTGCTGTTGCAAAGGGCGAATATAAATTCTGGGATGCCGAACGCGCAGCTAAAAGCACAATGACGTCTTTATTGGGTCGCATGTCAACCTATTCAGGGCAGGTGATAGATTGGGAACAGGCAATCAATTCAGGACTCAATATCATGCCTGAAAAGTATGCTTTCGATGCCACGCCTCCTGTTCTTCCTGATGAAAACGGGCTTTATCCCGTTGCAGTGCCGGGAGTGACAAAATATTTTTAAGAGATTGCGGTTTGGCAGTAAACAAACATATTTTGAAGATTTCCATTTGCTCTTAATATAACGGTTAAGTATAAACGTAAAATATTCAAAGGTGGCATCTTTATAAAAAGGTGTCACCTTTTTTATAAAACAAATTCCAGTTTCAGATAACTTGTATTAGACCTTTATCGCTTTAATAAGAGCAGGGAAGTTGGCTTCAAATTTCGCAGGTGTAAAATCAAGGCAAAAGTTATTACTTAAATAATTTACAGTGCCGGGCAGGCTTTGCCTTAGCTCAATAAGCCTTTTCTTTTTATCATCAAGGTCGCTGGGATCGCCCTTGCCTTTGTTGTATTCTTTTTTTAAGCTCTTCAATTTTCTTGTCTATTGCCATTTGGGTGTCGTCTACATAAAATTCATTTTCCAAAAATATTTTATCGATATAGCAGGGAATAAATTTTTTGTCAGAAAAAAACTTTTTGAAATAAAAAGTATTTACTGTTTCTATACTTACCCAGCCGGAAGTAAGGCTGTTGTTGGATACAATAGAAATTGTGGCGTTAGTGTTTTTTATACTCGACGTTATAAAGTCATTAATGTCAGTGCCGGCAAGCATGGTATCTGAATCGAGTATTACCTGGATTTTTTCCGCTTCCAGCTTTTGTTTTATTGCGCCCGCTGTATCTCCATCGGAATGATTATAAGAAATAAAGACACTCACTTTTTCTGCCGATTTTGTTTTTTTATTTTCGAGAGCGGCCGAACTTTCGACTACATATTGTTTCACTTGCTCATTTTCGCGGAGTTACCTTAAGGTTTTTTAACCAATCGCTGTAATCCTTAAGCGCAAGCAATTGCTCATCAATTCCGGAAGCACCAAAGTAAGATTCGTTGAGACGGAAAGTGGTAGCTATTAATTGCTGTTGCGGTTGTTTGTTTCGCCTGATCGAAGAAAGATTAAGCCATATTTTATGCAAATAGAAATACAGTCTTTCCTTTGTGGCGTCATCTTTTATTTTAAATGCATCATTAACTGTTGTGAAAACATCGAGCAGTTTTTTCTGCAGGATAATCTCTGTATGAATTCTTAATAAATTAATACGCAGGTAACGAATGGTATTGTTATAATTATCAAAATCATTTGGCAGTATAGGGTTAGCGCTGTTTTTTCCATCGGTGCAGATCACCCATGTTTTAAGATTGTAATTTTTTTCATTGATTTGATAAGGGATGTATTGGCAGTAAAGTTTTATCCTGTTATCAGGCAAATCGGGTATTTCCACTTTTTCAAAATGCATGCTGCTTATGTCCAACTCTGATGTATTCAATTGCACCAGTAACACAGGTTCGCAACTTATCACTTCATTGTTTATGTCTTTCGGATCAAAAGATTTTTTACCCTTAGCGGTAGCCCAGTAATAAGATTCCTTAAGATGATTTCCTGCATTTATCAATGGCGTAAAAGGCATCAACTTGTTGCCCACCTTCAGCCGTACAGGGCATAGCAGGTACTTTTCTATCATTTCATAGAAGCCTTTTGCGGAGGTTTCGGCATCGGATTTCTTTTGGGCCTGCAGGCTTTCAAAATTATCGTTTAGTCCTACTTCAAATTTGGCCATACATTTTCCATCAGACTGAAAACGGCGGAAGAGAATACGCGAGCGGGCAGGGCTGCTAAAAAGAGATTTGAAAAAATGCTCATCTTCCAGGCCGCAAAGGTTGATCACACTTTTTGCATTGCAATATTTTTTTTCATCATCCCATGGCCCAAGGTATGGAGTTTTGCGATCGAATATTTCGCCAAAATAACGCACGCGATTATTGCCGTTGCTGCCTGCGTTGGCCCAGTTCGGCTTCTCTGTCCGGTTAGGATCGGCTTTCATGTAGCGGTAATCAAACAGTGGAAATTGTATGGTAATAAACATAAAAGATCAGGCTTTTTAAAGTCACCTTCTATACAAAACTTAGTCCTCCTTCCAGGAAAGTCATTCCCTGGAAAGAAGGACTGGTTTCCTTGTTGTTGTCAACCTTATAAAGATAATAAAAAAAGATAGTCAGACTGCAAGCTGATAAAAATTAAAAAAACTGAAAAGACACCTGTTTTTTTCTACCGGCTAATGATCTAGAAATACATGCACGAGCGTAGGCTAATCTTTCACCTGCCAAATGTTTTATAGATAAAGAAGGATTTGTTTAATTTTAATCATAAGAAATATTTAGAGAATACTTTTTTAAAAGTGCGCCTCCTTCAGACTTAATGATGATAAATGTAAATTATGAACCAACCTGATTATATAGCTCAAAAAATTCCGGGAAATATCAGCATTGATGGCAATATCAAAAAAGAGGTTTGGCAAAATGCAAAATGGAGCAAACGCTTTGTAGATATGGTTAGTGGCCAGGCCGGCATGTATAATACACAAACTGCCCTGCTCTGGAACGAGACGCATTTATATATCGCCTTCATGGCCGAAGAACCTTTTGTAGAGGCAAAACTTTCCGAAAGAGACAGCCTCATCTTTTTAGAAAATGACCTGGAAGTTTTTATCGATGGCGGCGATTGCTATTATGAGCTGGAGGTTAACGCCCTGAATACCGTATATGAAGTTTTCTTTATCTGGAAAGATGCATACAAAAAAGGAAGCAGGTTTGATATTCCTGAATTTGATGTGCATCATCCGCAGGCTTACACTTTTGGCGGCAACTCCGACCGAAGCGACACGACGTTTTGGAAAGGCACACATCCCCGCGGTATCCGCTGGGCATTTACCCATTTTGACATGCCCGGATTGCAAACTGCTGTGAACGTTGATGGAACATTAAATGATAATTCTGACATTGATAAAGGCTGGAGTTTGGAAATAGCGATTCCCTGGAGCAGCCTTCAAATTTTGGCAAATGACAGAAGCGTTCCGCCCGCCAATGGTGATCGTTGGAAGATGTTTTTGGGAAGATTTCAAAAATTAATTCATTCAGGCACAGAAATATCACATCCCGCAATGGCATTGAACAGTCACGGTATTTATGATACACATTTACCTGAAAAGTGGAGCAGCATTGAGTTTCGGGTTTAAAAATAAAAAACCAGATAATTTGTTGGTTTACTGCTGGTAATTTTTTTTAAAAATTTGTCTTAGAATGGATTTCGCAATACCAAGTACTATGGGTTTTTCCTGAAAAAACAGCAAAAAAGATAAACCAATAAGTACCAATTCAAACAACAAAAACTTCAGGAACTCGTAAGAGAATTGGATATAGGTTTAAAATAAGTTTTAAATTCACATTAGCGTTTATAATAAATCAAATTCTTTGTTCTTATGCAGGAATTCATAAAAGCAGCACAGTCGGGGAATACATCTGCCTGGAATATCATATACAAGCAGCATTACCCGTGGTTATATGCAATGGCTTTGCGCCTATGCGGCAATTCTCCCGAGGCAAAAGATGCTGTACAGGATACTTTTATACAAGCCTACCTGAACCTGCATCAACTAAAAGACGATACTGCTTTTCCAGCCTGGTTAAAGACAATACTTGTCCGATGTTGTTATAGTTACTTAAAGCCTAAAGTAACAGTAGAAAATGAGAATTTCAGTATTGAGAATGACAAATTCCAGGGAAGATGAAATAAATCAAAAACTTGGACTAAATATGAACTGAACAAAGCAGTTTGTATGAAGTGCTCGCACTTATTCCCGAAACATTAAGAAGCGTCGTATTGCTTCGTTATTTTTCAGGATGGAAATCTTATAAACAAATAGCGCAAATACTATGTGTACCAATCAGGTACTATTCGTAGCCGCTTGAATGAATTCCAGGAAAAAAATGAGAGAAATCTGGATGAGACACTAACACAGATAATGAAAAATCTTTTAGAGAAGCCGATGAATGGAATCATTTTTACAGTAATTATTTCGGAACTGTTCACTACTTCATTAAACAGCCGCGAAAAATTTACTACAGCATCTCGATAAAAACCTGCATTTGATTTTCACGAGTGGTAAAACTACTTATGGCCGTAAGTTAATTGAAAAGGAAATTGAAGAAGATCTATTTATACGGAAATAGTTTCGGGAGAAATTGAAGTGATGACCAGCGGATCTATTGTCAATAGTAGAAGTTAAAAATATCAACTCAAAAGAATATCCTGCCCGTTGCCCGGAAAGCGGCATATTTGTATTTTATCGCAACAACAACAAAATAACCAGGCTAAATTTTCATAACTCTCATTAATTTTTTTTACAAAAATCGAACTTTTTAAACTTTCTCTATCTCCTTTAATAAAAAGGAAATCATGAAAAAGAAAATTCAATGCGGCCTTATTGCCTGTAATGCTGTTTACCACAATGCCGGCATCAGCTCAAACTGCTGAGAAGGCACATCTGCCAGCCAGTTGAAAATGCTCTTACAACTCAAAGGTTTTTGGGAAGCTAAAACCGCTATCATTAAAATGGATGATAAGGAAAATACATTTCCTTATTATGCTGATTTTAAAACCACGGCAGATAATAACGGGCTACTGATGAATGAATGGGCAACCATACCAGGGGCAGGCAAACTAAACGGCACGAATTTAGTCTGGTGTAAATCCTTATGATGGTAAAGTGCATTGGTTCTCTGTAGATAATATGGGAACTGCTCATGAGCATATTGGAGCATTTTCCAATGCCAGCCATTTTTCAATGGTTTATAAAGGAATGCAGGATAATAAAGAATACCAGGAAACTATTACCATGGAATTGGCCAGCCAGGATACATTGAAATTGGACTGTCATCGCCCTGCTGGATGGTAAAGAAATAGAAACAGTTTCAGCAATATTTCAGCGGAAAACGGGGAAGGGAAACAAATAATTATTTTAAATTTTATTTTATGAATGCAATATCGCGCTTTAGGTGGGCAGCTTTGTACGCTACCATATTAATTGGTAATAACATTAACGGCCAACCAAAAAATATAAACGCTAACGCCATGGTTAATTCTTTTTTAATTGAACAAACAGAAATAGCTGCATGGCGCGATTTGATTGACGCAGCGCCAGACTCATTCCAAATCACAAATGGATTAAGGCACAAAAAAATCGGGGGCGGAATGGCAATCAATTTTCAAAAGGAACCCATTCCCCTTTTCAATCGCGTAATAGGGCTCGGCCTCGCAGAACCGCTTACTCAAAATGTAATTGATGAGATAAAAACATTTTATAACCATCACGAAAAATACATTGTTCATTATTCGCCGCCGATGCATCCTGCTGATACCGATTCTCTTTTAAAACAAAATGGATTCTATCTTGCAGGCTCATGGGAAAGAATCGTAAGAAGTAATGTGGCGCCGGACAAATATGAAAGCAAAAACGATTCAATTGAAGTGCGGTTGGTAGATTCAACCTCAAAGGAAAGTTGGGTGCAATTTTTAATAACTACCTATGGTTTTAATTTTTATGAATGGCCGCGCAGCTTTGCTTTGCGCAAGGGCTGGAAACATTATATCGCCTTGCGCCATAATAAAATAGTCGCTTGCCGATCTTTCTTCAGTGACTAAGGAAAAAACCGTTTTTTCCGGGATGATATGCGCCGGTACCCGGCGTAATGACTTCTGATTATGCTCCGACTTCGCCATCTGGAAACGAGCCATACGGGATGGCTTAAAGGAAGGAGCGATCTTATTTGTTGCTGACATTGAATTACCCGATAAAGAAAAAAATAAAGCGGCGTATGATGGCTTCAAACAATTAGGTTTTCTCATCCCTTATACCCGTTATCATTACAGACTTAATAAAGAATTATAATTAGATAATCAGTAAACAAGCAAATTTCTCCAATTCTTATTTCCGATAAAAACGGGAACCAAATTCCCAAAGATTAAGTGAATAACAAATTGAATTATTATTCTTCGGCATTGCAGGAAATGCTAATAGCCCATGGCCAGAAGAACCGTTTTTTCACTAAAACTTTTTACAAACTATTAACTTAAAAGGAATTAAGTTTAATTCCAATCAATAGTTCTCCCTTTACGAAACTTGAAAAGGTTTATTTCAATAAACGATAAAAATGATCAGCCTAACAAGAACCAATTCAAACAATAAAGATTTCAGGGAACTCGTAAAAGAGTTGGATGGTGATTTAAAAATAAGGGATGGTGCAGAACATTCTTTTTATTCTCAGTTCAACAAAATAGACCTGATAAAATATGCAATAGTGGCTTATGATGAAGGCAGGCCCGTGGGCTGCGGCGCCATAAAAGAATATGCTGAGAAGACGATGGAAGTAAAACGAATGTATGTGCCATTGGCGGAACGTGGAAAAGGAATCGCCTCATTGATTTTAAAGGAATTAGAAATATGGAGTAAAGAAATGGGAATTGAAAAATGCATTTTAGAAACCGGGAAAAAGCAACCGGAAGCCATCCGGCTTTATGAAAAAAATAATTATCATATCACTCCCAATTTTGGACAATATGAAAATATAGAAAACAGTGTTTGTTTTGAAAAAGAATTGTAGGGCTCGGGAAGTGTTGCTATTTAAGTATGGGAAAGTTGGTAAAACAAAACCGGCTCCGGGAAATTTAATATCTTTCACTCCGTAAAAAAATTTTTATCAAGCCGGCTCCGGACGTAACCCCAAAAAACAATTTTTTAAAAACATGAGGATCGCTAAAAAGAGTTTGCCATACCTGTTATTGTTGTTGCCAACGATTTGTTTTTCTCAAAAGAATAATATTGACCTCACTGATTTTTTGAAACAGTTTTCTGATTTTTCTTCCTTGCCAAAATATCAAGAGAATACCTATTGCGCCGAAGTTTCCACTTACGACAAAACGGGGGGAAACGATGATGGCTTCAATGGTACTTATTCCTTTATAAGAAGAAATGCAGATAGCTCTCTGGTAATCTTTGATCAGAAAGGCCCGGGTGTTATCAACCGCATCTGGACACCAACGGCATCCGAAGACACACTGGATTTTTATATTGATGATACGCTTCACAAAGCTTTTTCTATTTGTTATAAAGACTTGTTTTCAGGAAAAGTGTATCCTTTTGTTTCGCCTTTATGCAATCACCTTTTAGGCGGTTATTATTCTTATTTGCCGATACCGTTCAATAAATTTTGCAAGATTGTTTTCAGGGGAAAGAAACGCAGTTTCACCAAATAGGATATCGTTTATTTAAAGGCGATGTGTCCGTAAAAAGTTTTTCATTATCGCCGGATGAACCTAAAAAGCTGCTTTGGAGAAAATAAAAAGTGTATGGCAAAACCCGGAAGATGTAATAAAAAACGAAAGTACTACCGTATCAGAAAAAGTAATTACACTAAAACCAGGTGAAACTTCTGTTGTATTTAATTCCGACAAACCTGGCCGCATTGCGGGTTTTGAAATTATTTCACAAGCTACATTAGATACTATTGCAAAAAATATTGATTTAAAAATCACCTGGGATGACGACAGGCAGCCTGCCATTTACTGCCCGCTTTCAGATTATTTTGGTTATGCTTTTGGAAAAGCGTCAATGATGGGATTGATGGCAGGCAGCGATGGCAAAAAACATTATTCGTGGTTCCCGATGCCTTACGATAAATCCGCCAAAATTGAATTGATCTATCGAAAAAAAAATAATGATACGCTGTTAAGCGGTGCCAGGCTTTTGGTAAAAGTTTATCTTCAAAACAAAAAAAGAGATGTGGCAACTGAGGGGAAATTTTATGCCGCGTGGAATACCCAAAATCCTGTTGCAACAGGCAAGCCATATACGTTGCTTAATGTAAAAGGCAAAGGACACCTCGCAGGCGTGGTATTACAGGCACAGGGTTTACAACCCGGAATGACTTTGTTTTTTGAAGGAGACGACTCAACGGTGGTAGATGGCGAAACCCGTTTTCATGGAACGGGGTCTGAAGATTTTTTTAATGGCGGCTGGTATGCCTTGCTTGATCGCTGGAATGAGGCCATGAGTTTGCCGCTCTCCGGCTGTTTGGAGTATTCAACGGCTTTATCGCGAACAGGGGGCTACCGTTATTTTCTGACAGATAAAATTTCGTTCAATAAATCTTTATTGCAGACGATAGAGCATGGGCCGCAACATAATTTATTTCCTTCTGATTATACTTCAGTTAGCTATTATTATTGCGACAGGAACAATGCCCCGGCTGAATATCCTGACAACAGTAACACAACAATTTTTAAGCCTGATACGTTGGAATTTTTTCCGCAGCTAACCCCTTTAACGATGAATGGTAACATCAATATAGAAGCAAAATGGGATGGCCCTGCACAAAAAATGTTTTATACAATCAGCGATGCCTCTCTTTTAAAATTTTATTTTAAAGACATACCTGTTGGCGATTATACGGTTTACATAAATTACGATAAAGGGATTGATGCTTCGGAGTTTTCGGTATGGCAAACACAGACACAAATATCCGGCTGGATAAATGGGTATGCTTCCTCAACCGAAAAATTTCAAACGCAAAAAGCAGGCAATATTCATATAAATCAACTGAACCAAACCCTCTCATTCAGATTTAAGACAACTGCAGATCGGAATAAATTTATATTGGCTAAAATTGTGTTTGTAAAAAATAAATAGCGGGAATAAATTCTTTTGTATTTCAACTGTTATATACAAATACATTACCTGGAATAACGAACTAACCTGGTTTATAACAGAGACTTAGCTGCTTGTCTTATATCAAAATTTATTTTAAAAGAAAAGAATTTGACGCAAGACTGAAAGAGTGAATAGCCAAATTTTACTTTACCCGGTTTTTGGTACAAAGTCCATATCCACCGATACATTAATTTCTGTAACCAATCTTCTGCCAGGCAGTTTAGGCACCTTCACTTTAAAGCCTTCGGGTTTCACTTCAAATTGAGATTTCCTTTATTTATGTATTTTCAAAATAAATTCTATGTATTTTCAAAATTAAATCTATGTATTTTCAAAATTGCCTTTTGTCAAAAACAAACCCACACAATTATAAAGCCCTTTATTACCTTGAAGATTGGAACACCGGCATCTTGTATTCAGTTTCAAGATCTATTTTAAAGGCAAAAAAATTGGTCTGATTTTATTCATAGTCTTAAAGAATATTTGGAAAATAAAAATTGATGGAATTTGTGGGTTTGCTGGTTGAAGTATCGTCCTCGTTGCAAACGAGGATTATTTAAAGCTAATAATTTTGAGAACAATGGAAGAAAACCCAGACATTGCACTCTATATTCTCAGAGGACAAAACTATTTGAGATACCTGGTTATTTTTTTATTAACAGGGATTCTTTTGTTAGGAATATATTCAATTCAGTTTATTGGCTATGGTATGTTAGGTGTGGATTGCCGGTGTGCCGGATTAGTAAGCATTCCGTTCCCATACTTATACTTGTTTAATGACCATTTTGTAATCGAAAAAAAATGAATTCTAAATAAATTTAGCACCCGAGAGGTTTACAGGTTAAATGAAATAAAAGGGTTGAATTTCTGATGGGATATTTAAATTGGTCGAAACTGATTGCTCAATCATTAGTTGGAGCGGGAGGTTATGGAGGTTTTTCAAAACCAGACGTAATGGTACTTAAATTAAAAACCGGTAAAGAAAAATTTATATACAGATTTGGAAGTAGAAAGCAATTTGAAGAGGTGATTACCAGGTTACAAAAAATTATAAACCTTTAATTCTTCTTCATTTTATTTGAAGAAATTGACATAAGGATAAATGCCAAAAGTTTTATATTTACAAAGCGTTGGTTTTCCAAAACATTTAAATAATCTATTTGCCACAACTAAAATAGCTTTTTATGCATTCAGAATATTTTGCAATTGCATTTTGGATCAGACTATTTTTCGAATAACCTACTATGAAAAAAAAGACCTCAAAAAAAATTTATCGAATAGTTCAAAATGCCGTTTTCTTTTTGATATGGCTGTTTTTGTTTTTTAAAATTTTTATAGCTGATATTGATCTTATAATTATAAACAAATTATTTCCAAATAACCTTTGGATTAAAGATTACAGATGGTTAGGTTGGGCAATATTCATAAGCATAAGTTGGTTATTATTGGGAAATAAAAAATTTGGATTAGGGACTTTAAAATTTATTTTTTTCCCTCTAATACTCATATTTTGGAGATCCCGAAAACATTTTTTTTGAAAAAAAGTTGGATTTTTTTATTCACCTATTTATACTCAATTTTAAATCACATCATTCGATTAAAAATCACTTTATTAAAAGTAGTTCTTTGGGGAATTGTTATTTTAATATTATTTAATTTTCATAATGATGCAATGTTTTATATTGGCATTTCAATTTTATTATTTTTATTAAGTTGGCATTTTTATATCACATTTAAATTGATCTTTTCCCCTTTCAATATTTTTGGAATTGATCTTTCTGAAGCTATTTATAAACTTAGAGAAGAGAAAAAAAGGTCTTTTTAATAAATATATAGAAGCTAAAAGAGACGCCTGCAATATAGAAGCTAAAGAGACGCTAACGGGACAAACACT
Organism: uncultured Chitinophagaceae bacterium; assembly: GCA_963814075.1. Lineage (GTDB taxonomy): Bacteria > Bacteroidota > Bacteroidia > Chitinophagales > Chitinophagaceae > Ginsengibacter. The sequence goes on from CAWFBO010000007.1 coordinate 59,867, forward strand.
AATGCTGTACAATTTACAAAGTTGGAAAAAATAGTTCTTGCCTCAAAAGTATTGGACTTTGCAAACAATAAGCTAAGGAAATTTCATAATGGGAAGATTTTATATTTTGTTTTTATTAGTCAAAATCATGTTCACACTTATTCTTACAGTTATGATTTTTTCTCTAATAAATTTTTCATTATTCAAAATTTCTCCAACTAATTTCAAAATAGCTGGAAGTGGTCAATTTTTTTAGCTTCATCTATTACAGTTTCAACTCCATTTTTTTTAATTCAGTTCCTGATATTATTTCGAATTCGCAAATAAGTGAATTTTTTAATATGCTTGCTCCAATTAGTGGCATCGTTATCACATTAATTTTAGTTGGGCTTTTTCTTCAATTAATTCAGAAAAATATAAAGAGAATCTAAATGAGATGAGAATTTACAGCGACGAAGAGTTAACAATGATGAAGACTGAATTAGCAAAAGAATACATTCTAAACATTACGGAAGCAATAAAAAAAATCAAAGAAATGAAAGGATCAGCGGAAGGTCTGATTAATATTTTAGACAGATTTGTTTAAGGTTTTTCTGCGCCTTTGCCAAAGTACAAGAGCTAGTAAATTGTTCAATTCTCGATGTAATCACAAGTATTGATGCCTCATTCAGACTGTCAATACCTTTCCTTCCGTGATAAAGGATTAGTATTTCAGCAAACCAACAAATTCCCTCGATTTCTATTTCAGTTTATTTCAAAATAAAAATAATAACCGGCCAGGAATGCATCATTTAACTTTTTAACGCCTTAATCAGCTCATGTATAATATTTATACACGACAAAGCTCTCATGTATAAAAAAATGAATTATTTTTACATGACACTCCTGTCATGTATAATTCGCAATATGAATAGAGCGACAAATAAATCAATCCCTGATCAGCCTTTTAATTCATTACCTCTTCTGCCGCCGGAAAAAGAAAAAACGGAAACAAAAAAAGTTTTGAGGCAAACGATTTCAATGCCTCTATTGCATTGGCCGAATTGAAAGGAGTTGTAAATACACTACCGAATCCTGAAATACTTTTAAATGCTGTTATTTTAAGAGAAGCAAAGGCCAGTTCTGAAATAGAAAATGTAATAACCACGCAGGATAAACTATACCAGGCTTTGTCGGCAAAAAGCATTGAGGCAGATACTTCAACAAAAGAGGTACTTCGTTATAGAGAGGCGGTGTTGGCTGGATTCCGGTTGGTAAAAAAGAAGGGGTTTTTAAGTTCCAATGACATTATCAAAATTCAAAAAATTCTCGAAGAAAATAATGCCGGTATCAGAAAGCTGCCGGGAACTGCATTAAAAAACTCAGCAACCGGTAAAACAATTTATACACCGCCAGATAAGTATGACTTCTCTTTTAAGTTTAATGAAAAATTTTGATGAAGTATCTAAATGAAACAGATGAATTACCTCCATTAATAAAAATGGCGATTCAACATTATCAATTTGAAAGTATTCATCCATTTTATGATGGTAATGGAAGAACCGGCAGAATTATTAATGTGCTGTATCTTATTCTTCATGGTTTATTGGAAAGCCCTGTGTTATACTTAAGCAAATTTATTATAGAAAATAAATCAGATTATTACCGGCTGTTACAAGAAGTGAGAATGAAAGATAATTGGGAAGATTGGATACTTTTTATTTTGAGAGGGGTTGAAAAAACAGCGAAAGAAACGATTCAACAGGTAAAGGAGATAAATGAGCTTTTTCAATCAACCAGTGAAAAAATTAAGTTAGAAATACAAAGGCCTTTTAATAAAGAATTACTTGAGCTTTTATTTGAACAACCTTATTGCAAAATTGATTACGTGATTGAAAGATTAAATATTTCAAGAATTACAGCATCTAAATATCTTAAAGAATTAAAAGAGATTGGGATATTAGAATCAAAACAGGTTTGGAAAGAAACACTTTATATTAATACAAAACTTTTCATCTTACTTAAAAGTTAAGGAGAAACTGCGGAACTGGTCCGACCAGAAAAATAATAACCGGCCGGGAATCCATCATTTAACTTTTCCCCCCGCAAAATATTAGAACAGAAACCTTTACTTTTATCCTCAAATTTTTCCGGATGCGCGTATTTTTTTTAGCCGTTATGCTTTTGTTTTTTGTTTCAGTAAAATCTCAATCGGTGGTTTCGCCGGGCGTTGGTTTTTACCCGCAACAAACTGCTTTTAATAACGGTCCTCTTCACGACAGCCTTTCTGCGCCTAAATGGTTTTTCAGTTCTTACCGCGGCCTTAGCACCAGCGTATCTTTTTTTAAAGGAGGCAATGCGTCTATCTTCTCTGCGCCGATGGGCCTTCAGCTAAACCGCAGGTTAAATAATAATTGGTATGCTTTTGCCAACGTATCAGTGGCTCCTTCTTATATCAGTATCAACCCTTCTTACCTAAGCGGTTTTAATAAAAATTTTTCCAACAATCCTTTTAAGCAAAACAGTTTTGGATTGTATCCCGCAGCTTCCGTGGGCGTAATGTATATGAACGATGCCAAAACTTTTTCCATTTCCGGCAGCGTAAGTACAGAAAGAGGTTATTATCCCGGCATTCCTTACTATCCCATGAATACTGTAAAACAAAATCCTGTTCTTATACACCAGAGATAATTTTTGATTTCAAAAACCGGATTTTTACATCGGAGTCTTATAGTTGGCTGCCGTAGCTGTTGCTCCTGAAATTCACTTTAATGGTTATATTGCTATCCTTTTGCACAATCAACAATAAAATAATAAAATGAAAAAACTGGTATGGCTGATAGCTATCGGAATAGTTGCCAATTCATTTACTCCCCGAAAAATTACCTGGGTGGCAATCGGCGATTCTATCACGTATTTAAATGAACATACGGATGAAACAGGCAACAGGGTTTCCAAAGGATATATGACCAGGGTGGTTGAAAAATTACCCAATATTAATTACATCAACCAGGGCCATAATGGCTGGACCTCCGGAGGCATAGCCAAAGAAATTGACAACCTCGGTATTGTAAAAGCCGATGTGTATTCGGTTTTTTTAGGCACCAACGACTGGTGGGCAGGCAGGCCGGTAGGGGTATTTGCAGATTACAAAGACAATACAGGAAATTCAACGGTCTACGGTTCTTTCCGCATCATCATCAACAAACTGCGCAACCTGAATAAAGATGCCCGCATTATTTTGATCACACCGATGCAGCGGGTAGATTTTGTGTATATCAACGACATGAAAAATAATGCCTGGGGATCGTATAAAGATAAAAACGGGCAGTCGTTAGAATCATTTGCCAGGGCTATCAAGACTATTGCAGACTATGAACATTTTGATTGTATAGATCTTTACCATAAAAAAGGCATGGCACTTAAAAACCTGGTAAATTATAAACGCTTAAAAGATCCGAAAACAGGCCAATATAAAAATTACAGGTATCCAAAGTTTATCGGCATTCCTTTTAACCCCGCAACAGATGAATATCCCTACCCTGTTGGCGCGATGAATGTTACCTTTGATGGCCTTCATCCATCTGATAAAGGCTTTGCTATGATCGCTGATATGCTGGTGCCTTTATTAAAAAAATATTGACACAAACTTAATGGGTAGATTTTGCTTTAAGGCACGGCAGCAAATTGGTTTATTTTTGCCCGCATTAATTTCTTCCGCTCTTAAAAAATAAAAACCACTTCAAAGCTTCTATGCTGATATTTCTATCCATCCTCTTTTTAGTAATACTTGCTGTTTTTATTTTTTTGCATCTGCCCCGGTTTGGCAAACTGCCTTCCGGAAGTCGTTTAAAAAAAATTAGTCAATCCCCTAATTATAAAAACGGTCAATTTCAAAACCTAAGCGATACACCAATGATCACTGAAGGTGTTGGCTTTTTTAGCGTCTTACAACAATTTTTATTTGATAAAAAAACAAGAGTAAAGCCGGTTGACACTATCCCATCGGTGAAAACAGATCTGTTGAATTTAGATCCGGCAAAAGATGTGTTAGTTTGGTTTGGGCATTCCTCTTATTTTATGCAGGTGGATGGAAAAAAGATTTTGGTTGACCCGGTTTTTAGTGCGGCGGCATCCCCGGTTTCTTTCAACATCAAAGCCTTTAACGGAACGAATATTTACACGCCCGATGACATTCCTGAAATTGATTTTCTTTTTATTACCCACGATCATTGGGATCATCTTGATTATAAAACTATCAAAGCATTAAAGCCGAAAATAAAAAGTATCATCTGTGCTCTTGGTGTTGGCGAACACCTGGAGCGTTGGGGTTTTGACAAAATCATCATCAACGAACAAAACTGGAATGAAGAAATTAATCTGGGCGATGGCTTTGCCATAAATACTGTGGCTGCAAGGCATTTTTCAGGAAGAGGTTTTGTGAGAAATAAATCGATTTGGGTTTCTTTTATTTTAAAAACGCCAACCATGAAAATATTTATTGGAGGCGACAGTGGTTATGATACTCACTTCCCGGAAATTGGAAATACATACGGCCCTTTTGATTTGGCAATTCTTGAAAACGGGCAATACAATAAAAACTGGAAATACATTCACATGCAACCTTCCGAAACTTTACAGGCGGCAACAGACCTGCAGGCAAAAAGATTGTTTCCGGTTCATAATTCAAAGTTCCCTTTATCGGTGCATCCGTGGGATGAGCCCTTGAAAACAATAACAGAACTCAACAAGGAAGTAAAACTAAACCTGGCCACACCAATGATTGGAGAAGAACTTTTTTTAAAAGATTCTGATCAACAATTTTCAAAATGGTGGGAAGGTGTAGAGTGAATTTCTATATAATCCCGTGAATAAAAGATTTGTGGCCTGGCTATTTCAAATTGCCATCCCGGTAAACCAACAAATTCGCCCGATTTCTATTCCGCATATTTCAGCAGAAAGATTAAGTAACCGTAAAGGCATCAACGCCTGTACCTTTGAAAATAAAATTTAAAAAAATTTCCCCTTGTTGTCCTGTTTCAATGATCTCAGTCATTATTGTAGTGTAAATGATATTTTAATAACACTAAAAACAAGAAAATGGAAACAAGAATCAGTTTATTGGAAAAAGGCCAAAAATTAGTAAAAGCATTGAGCGGCATGGGAATTTACCTGGCTAAATCGACTATAGAGGAAAAGCTTATTAATTTAATTGATTTCAGGGTATCGCAAATTAATGGCTGTGCTTTTTGCCTTGATATGCACTCAAAAGATCTACGTGCCGCCGGCGAAACAGAACAACGCCTATATATGCTTGATGCGTGGAGGGACGCGCCATTCTATTCAGCGCGTGAACGTGCCGCTTTGGGCTGGGCTGAAGCCGTTACGAAAATTAAAGACGGCAACGTACCTGATGAAGTTTATAACGAAGCCAGGAGCGAGTTTTCGGAAGAAGAATTGATAGACCTGACTATGGCTGTGGTTGCTATTAATACCTATAATCGTATTAATATTGCCTTCAGAACACCGGCCGGAGATTACCAGCCCGGACAATTTGCAGTGCATGCCAATTAGTGCGGCACTGATCATTATTGCCAATAAAAATTAAAACAAACCAATATGAAAGATTACGTTTTATTATTCAGAAGCCCGGACCAGGATGAAAACGACGTTGACCCGGAAAAAATGAATGCGCTCCTCAAAAAATGGGAAAACTGGATTAGTGGAATAGCCGCGCAAAAGAAATTAGGAAGCACCGGCAACCGCCTTTCCAAAGAGGGAAAAGTACTGAAGCCCGGCGGCGTAATAACAGATGGCCCTTTTGTTGAAATAAAAGAAAAACTGGGAGGCTTTTTCGTAGTGAAAGCAGAAAGCTTAGACGAGGCAACCACGTTGGCGCATGGCTGTCCGGTACTTGAAGTCGGTGGCAGTGTGGAAATACGCCCGGTTTTTGAATAATTAATTAACGGCGAACTTTGTAAAACCTGCACACCGGATGCGTTGGCAGGTTTTACTTTTTATACAATGAGGAACGAAAAAGAATTGATACCCGATCTGTTCCGAAAGGAATTTGCGAAAATGGTTGCGGTCATTAGTAAGTTGTATGGGCTGCAACATATTGAAATTGCTGAAGATATCGTAAGCGAAACCTTTTTAACCGCAAGTGAAAACTGGGCACAAAAAGGTATTCCCGCAAATCCTGAGGCGTGGCTCTACGCAGTAGCAAAACAAAAGACCTTATATCATTTCAGGCGAAAGAAAATCTTTGACGAAAAAATAGTTCCTCAAATAAAATTATCAGCCGGCACAATTGCTGAAACAAAAGAAATGGATTTTTCAAAAGAAAATATCAAAGACAGTCAATTGCAAATGATGTTCGCTATTTGTGATCCCGCCATTGCAAGTGAAGCCCAGATAGCCCTTGCACTGCGTGTGCTCTGCGGTTTTTCGATTGAAGAAATTGCAGAAGCATTTTTTAGCAATAAAGAAACCATCAATAAAAGGCTGTTCAGGGCAAAAGAAAAATTAAGGGCAGAAAAAGTTCAGTTGGAAATGCCGCCCGAAAAAGATATTAACAGCCGGCTTGATAATGTTTTGCACATCATCTACTTGCTTTTTAATGAAGGATATTATTCTGCCAGCCAAAATCAAATATTACGAAAAGATTTTTGCATGGAAGCCCTGAGGCTGGGTTTAATGCTTACCGAATACAAAGCGACCAACTTGCCCAAAACAAATGCCCTCGTTGCTTTGATGAGTTTTCATGCTTCAAGGTTTGATGCCCGGCAAAATGCCGACAACCATATTATTTTATATGATGAACAGGACGAAAACCTTTGGGACCAGGAGTTGGTACAACAAGGAACCCACTTTTTAAATTTATCTGCGCAGGGAGGCGAATTAAGCTCTTATCATTTGGAAGCAGGGATCGCTTTTTTGAATAGTCAAAAAGAAGACACTAAAGAAAAGCGGGAATCTGTTTTGAACCATTATAATTTATTACTGGAAATAAATTATTCTCCCGGGGTGGCCTTAAACAGGGTTTATGCTTTGTATAAAGCCAGGGGCAAAGAAATCGCACTGGCTGAGGCCAAAAAATTAAACCTGCCCGGCAATCATTTTTATTTTACACTTCTTGGGGAATTGTATGCGGGGAACGATAACAAAAAAGCAAAAGAGAATTTTGAAAAAGCACTGTCAAAAGCAAAATCCGAAACTGAAAGACAAATAATAAAACTTAAACTGGAAAATCTTTAAAAATAATAAATTGCAGATTTTATCGGCTATACCGGTTTCGAAACTCACCATTTACAGTAAACCAACAAATTCGCGCGATTTCTATTTCGGGTTATTTAGCTAAGCAGTTTTAATAAAAATTTTGCTGATTTTCAGCAGCAATGTTGTGTTTACCGTGTTTAACAGGCAATTAACCTGCTGGATAATGGTCATCATTCAAACCATACTATGGTCATCATACACGTATAAGATGAGTATTAAAAAGGCAAAATATTTGTCGCTGCTGACGATTTTCTTTCAATAAAACGGCTAACTTTGGCAAAGGCTTTCGCTTTTATAGTGCTTTGGCCTAATCTACAAAAAAGTCCAAAACTCTTAACGTTTGCTTATGCCGGTTTTGCTGATTATAATAATTTTACTACTGTTGCTACTCGCTGCCTGTTTATTGGCTGCCCGTAAAGATCGCGCCAAAAAAGAAGTGGAAAGCAGCCTGCAAAACCTGAATGAAGCCATCAACCGAATGAACAGTATTATCGAGTTTGGCCCGGATGGTGCCATCCTTTCTGCCAACGATAATTTTTTACGTCTCTTTGGCTATGACCGTGGAGAGCTAAAAGGGAAACATCACAGTATCCTTTTTACCCCCGAACAACTGCAAGCCGGGCAACATGATCGTTTCTGGGAAAATCTCAAAAAAGATAATTTTCATACCGGGGAATTTGAGCGAATAACAAAGCGCGGTGAAAAGATATGGATCATGGGATCGTACAATAAAATTTACGACCGCAATGGCAAGCTGACAAGGATATTGAAAATTGTGACTGACATTACGGAAAGGAAGAGGCTGGAGCAGGAAATAAAGCACCTGAATGAGCACCTGGTAAAAATGGTGGCGGAGAAAACAGCCGAGGTGGTAAAAAAAGAAGAGCAGTACCGGTTTCTTTTACAAAACATGCAGGAAGGCATACAGGTAATTAGTTACGACTGGAAATACTTGTACCTGAATGCAGCAGTGCTGGCCCAAAGCAAAACTACTAGCGAAGAATTGTTGGGTAAAACGATGATGGAGCGGTATCCCGGCATTGAAAATACGGAGATGTTTGCGGCACTAAGCCATTGCATGAACGAACGGGTTACCAAAATTATTGAAAATGAATTTACTTTTCCAGATGGAAGCAGGGCATGGTTCCAGTTGAGCATACAGCCGGTTCCTGAAGGGTTGTTTATTCTTTCGATGGATATTACCAACCGAAAAAGAGATGAAGAGAGGCTACGGAAATATGCAGAAGAGCTGCAAACGTCAAATTCGCAGCTGGAGCGGTTTGCCCATGTGGCCAGCCATGACTTACAGGAACCACTTCGCATGGTAAGTAGTTTCTTATCGCTGCTTGCGGCAAGGCTGGCTGAAAGGCTTGATGCGCAATCCCGGCAGTACATCGACTTTGCAGTGGACGGAGCTGAAAGAATGAAAGTGTTGATTCGCGATCTTCTTGCCTATTCAAGAGTCGGTAGCAAAACAGAAGAATTCACCGCTGTGGACCTTAATATTGTGCTTCAGCACGTTCAGCAGGACCTTTCGGAGCGCATCAGCGAAACGGCTGCCAGTATTCATGTAGACCCGCTGCCGGTGGTGCATGCGCGCCAGCCCCTGGTAAACCAGCTATGGCAAAATCTGCTTGCCAATGCACTAAAATATTGTAAAGTGAAACCCGATATTTCTATCGGGTACAGCGACGAGCCGGGTTGCTTTGTTTTTCATATTAAAGATAACGGGATCGGAATAGACCCTCGCTACTTTGAAAAAATTTTTATCATATTCCAGCGGCTGCATAACAGGTCTGATTACTCTGGTACTGGCATAGGCCTGGCTATAAGCAAAAAGATCGTTGAGTTGCATGGCGGAAAGATCTGGGTAGAGTCTGCCCCCGGGAAGGGCAGTACTTTTTATTTCACTATCCCTAAAATACAATTATGAAAAAAGAAATTAAAATCTTGCTTGTTGAAGACAACGAGGGAGATATTGTGCTTACGCTGGAAGCCCTGAGCATGGCGAAAGTCTCCAACGGTGTTGATGTAGTGAGAGATGGCGAGGCAGCCATTCAATATTTGCGACAGGAAAACAGCTACGCCTCGGTGTCGTTGCCGGATCTTATTCTTCTTGACATAAACCTGCCTAAAATGGACGGGCTTGAAGTATTGAAAGAGATAAAAGAAGATAACAGGCTTGCACCGTTGCCGGTAGTGATGCTGACGACCTCAGAATCTGAGGGCGATATAGTTAACTCTTACCGCTACCATGCCAGTTGCTTTATCGTAAAGCCTGTGGACTTCGACAAGTTCATGAAGGTTGTGTTGGCTATCAAAGAATTCTGGATCAATATTGTGAGACTTCCACATATTAATAATGCATAACATTAATTATAAATAATAACGATAATGAATAATACCAATACTTACCGGCTTCTTATTATAGAAGATAACCCCGGTGATTATTTTTTAGTCTGTGAGCATCTCCAGATGACCGGCCTGCCTATTGCTGACATTTTTCATGCAGAAAGTATGACACAAGCAGGCGCTATCATAACTGAAAATACATTTGATATTGCGCTGCTTGACCTAAGTCTACATGACAGCAACGGAGTTGACTCCGTGATCACTCTTGACCGGTGGCTTCCAAAAACGGCCATTGTGGTTCTCTCGGGACTTTCAACAGTTGAAGTGGCCAGGGAAGCCATTTCTCTTGGGGCACAGGATTATCTGGTAAAAGGCGAATTCGACGACAGACTGTTGGCAAAAACGATACAATACAGTATTGATCGTAAAAAAAGCCTGGTAGACGCGGCAGCAGAAAAGGTAAGGCATCAGAAAGTGCTGACGGAAGTGGCTCTGCAGGCTCAGCAAAAGGAAAAAGAAGATATTGGAAGAGAACTGCACGATAATATTAACCAGGTGCTGGCAACCGTAAAGATGTACCTGGGCCTCATAAAGTCGGGCAAAGCCGAAGAACCCGACGAACTGCTGGGCAAGAGCCTCGAGTACGTTGAGTACGCGATAGATGAGCTAAGAAAACTTTCTCACTCATTAGTAGCACCGGCTAAGAAGAGTTCTACTCTCATAAACTTGCTGGAGGAACTGGTATATGACATCAATTCATTTAAACGGATGACCATCAAACTGGAAATCGGCGACGAAATTTCCGGGCTCGAACTTGACAAGGATATTGAGCTGATGATCTATCGTGTATTACAGGAACAGCTGAACAACATTGTAAAATATGCCCACGCAAAAGAAACGCTGATCCGGCTTGAGTCAGAAAGCGGGATTCTTTATCTCACTATAAAAGACGATGGCGAAGGGTTTGATGCTACGTCAACATCTAAAGGAATTGGACTTAGAAATATCCAAAGCCGTGTAGACCACCATGGTGGCGACCTGCAACTTATTTCTGCACCAGGGAAGGGATGTACACTTGAAGTAAGTGTAAAAATTTAAGGTTTTCTTTATCCAGGATCTGCAGGATTCAACCAGCTAAATCCAGGTTTTTTCTATTCAGACAATACAGGAGAAGCAGCTTCACAAGCAGGAACGAAAGTTTGGGCAACTTCTGTCTCACTTCTTTCCCTGCTTCTTTATCATCCTGAACCAAATAGTGTTTAGGTAAACGATCAGCGCGATCACTATCAGCAAAATAATCAGCAAAAAATAAACGAGTTCAATGGTAAGCGGCAGCGAGGCCAAAAGAACAATGAGAATGGCCGTTACAATGAAAGCGTTAATTGCCGGCCTTTTAAAATCATTAAAAATTTCAGGATAAACTAAAACCGACATCATCGCACAAATGCCGAGCATGAAAAGAGCGATAGAAAAGCCAAAAATCATTTTTATCGTTGAGAACTCACCAGCGTCACTGAATAAATGACTGAAACCAGCCGCCATCAAACCAAGCCCGATAAGCGTAGGGATGAACAGTATTTCAAAAAGGCTGCTGTTCATCAAACCCGGTTTACATCTCCTGTCGGAAACCATCGTAAAGAAAAGCCACCAAAGGGCAAACACAATGCCCATTGCCAGCGCAAATTGCAGCCATAGGTTCCACGTTAGTGCGTCTGCAGCAATAATGCCGTTGGTAACGTTCAATACCACTTCACCAAAAATGATGATCGTGAAAAGGCCAAGCCTTTCCGTCATGCTTGAAGAAAGCGTGAGTTCCATCCCTCTTCGCTTTAATAAATAATAAGAAAAAAACGGCGGCAGGTAATTGAAAAAAAGCGTCAGGAAAAACGCGATGCGGATGTAAGATGACGGCAGAAACAAAGTGGAAAATATCAGCGCAAAAGAAAGAAGGTAAAAAAAGGTGTAAGGCCTGTTCAGCCGGCGATGCGCCTTATCATAAAAACCCACGCTCCACCAGATATACGTAATATAAAACTGCATGATCAAAAGCACGATCGTAACATTGGAAAGCATTTTGCCGGCAGGGCTATGAAGCGTGATTACAAGCGCTGCTATGATCAACATTTGCCAAAGCGTCATCAATTTGGTACGCAGTCCTTCATTGCCGTGAAGATCATAATAAAGGCTTCCGTTAAGCCAGCCCCAGAAGATGATGGCAAAAAGATAAAGATAATCGGGTAAAGCGTTTATGCTTAACCGTTGCGCCAGGTAATGCGTAATGGTGGAGATCGCAATTACATACACGAGGTCATAAAACAATTCCAGCCAGCTTATCTTCCTGTCCGTGTTTTCCGTGCTGAATTTTCTCGGCGCTCCCCACCATCTTTTTGAACTTAAAGAATGCTTCATGTTTGCTAAAAATAAATAAATTAAAGTTCAGTTCTATGTTTTCAACGGCGTGGTTATAAACAATCCCGTTTGGGGAAAAGATTCACCACTTAACCAAACATTTAAACCATTAGCGACCGGATACGTGTGTGGCATATTGCTTGCACTCTATAAGGCAAATACTATTTATAACTAATAAAAAAATTATTATGTCTAACAATGAAAACCTTGGTAATAGAATAAAAGATGCCGCAGATGACGCAGGAACTGCGATAAAAAATGCAGCCGGCGATGTGAAAACCGGCGCGCAAAACGCGGCCAACAAAGCGGCTAACGAAGCAGATAAAGCCGCAAACGATGCTAAAGCTGAAGGCGGAAACATCTTTGACAAAGCCGGTGCTAAAATAAAAAACACCGTAAATGATGTAGAAACCGCTTCTGAAAATGCAGCAAGGTCTGCAAATAACGAGTCGCAAAAAGCAGCCAACAACGCAGAAAATGAAGCCAGGAAAGCTTCACGTGATAATGAATAGCAGCATACCATATAAAAAGCCGGGAAATTGATTCCCGGCTTTTTTTTTGCCCTGAACTATCTTCTAAATCTTTCTTTCCGACAGTAAACAAATAAATTAGGCAAATTCCTTATTTACCAGTTATAAAGACAAGGTTTGAACGAAAATTAAATTGTCAATTTATTTTTTTACATACCTCATTTTTACCATTGTAATGAGCGATCAATTCAGAAATATTTCCGGATGCATCTTTTACAAATTCGATTCTTGCGTCAATAATTTTTAAATAAAAATTGTTTTCATCCTCCGCAAATAAAGGAGATTTTGGTAAACCTCCTTGTGGCGCTTCCATTTGAAGCGTGCCATTTTCCAGCGTTATATATACATGATGCCTTTTATCGAAATCATACCGCCCGGTATATTTTTTTAAACTATCGGCAGGCAGTTTTTCAAAGACGCGTTCATGAAAAAGTTCATAGGGTTTGTTAAAAAGAATGGCAGAAAGACCGGCATTAATATTTTCTAACCCTTGTCCAAACCAGCCTTGATTGTTTAGCAAAATAATGGTGATGTCTTCAACCGGGTAATAACACAGGTAGGCCGAAAAACCCGGAAGCCCGCCACCATGCATAATAGCTTTGCGGCCATATAATGAATCAATGTACCAACCAAAACCATAATTTTGCAAATGCGGTGTCAGTGCGGCTTCCCATGAGCCGGCAGATAGAATTTTTTTTCCGGCAATTGCTTTTGCCCATCGATACATGTCCCCGGTTGTACTGAATATCGCGCCAGCCGCGTAACTTACCGTTGAATCCCATCGCCACGCGGAAGCTTCAACCTGGCTGGTATCGTTAATAGTTTTATAACCGGTTGCGATATTGGTATCCCGGGAATGTTTAAAATCGAATAAGGAATGATCCATCTGCAGCGGTTTGAAAATGATATCACGAACATTTTGCTCATACGATTTGCCTGAAACCTTTTCGATAATTAACCCGAGCAAATAATAATTGGAATTACTATACTGAAATTGTGTTCCCGGTTTAAAAGCAGGTTTATGCTTGAAAACAAGATCGGTCACGAGCTTTTTGTATATCGGATTGCACACGATAGCAGAATCTTCCGCGCCAATATCATTGGTATAATTATAAATACCGGAAGTGTGGGTAAGCAGGTTCTCCAGCGTTATTTTACCGGCATATTTGAATCCCGGAAAATATTTGCCGAGCTTGTCTTTGACGGACAATTTGCCTTCTTCCTGCAATTTTAAAACAACGGTTGCTGTGAATTGTTTTGTTATAGAACAGACCTGATAAATTGTGTTGTTATCATCCGGAACTCCGACGGCAAAATTTTTATAGCCATAGCTTTTTTGCAAAAGAATGTTCCCATTCTGTGCAACTAATGCAGATCCGTTGAATTTATGAAACTTATTTGCTGAAATTAAGTATTCATCCAGCTTTTGCGTGACGGAACCATTTTGCTGCGCTTTTACAATAAAAGATTGGGCAAAAAAAGCCAGGATAAGCGAAACCGTTTTAATATCCTTCATGATCATTTTTTTTTATTCAAACCACTTTCCATTCCCTGGTATAAATGCATAAATCGTATTTATCGTTGCCCTGCAAACTATTTTTTTATTTTAACATGGGTGTTGATGCTTAAAACGCACTTATAACAGTAAACAAATATATTTCCGTAATTTTTATTTTTTTGCTATAACTGTTTGTAGAAAATAAAAACTTCTGCCAGCATGCAACAATTTTCGATAAAATATCTATTTTCGGGTTGCAATGCTTTACCACACTATCCACTCGAAGATAACGCTGCTTATTTTTATTTTTCTGCTATCACTATTTTTTGCGCAGGGACAATCATTCAATACTGCAGCAAAGAATGCGTATGTCCTTACCCGTATGGCTGAGAAATTTCATGTGCAGCCAAGGCCGTTGAATGATGAATTTTCTTCCGATGTTTTTATTCAGTTTTTGAAACAATTAGATGAGAATAAAATATTTTTTACTACAGCAGATATTAAGACATTGTCAAAATTCAAGTTTGAGCTTGATGATGAAATAAAAAATAAACAATCAACATTCCTGTTGACCGTTCTTAAAATTTTCAGTAACCGGGTTGCTTCGGTTGATACCATGATCGATAATATTGGTAAGAAGCCATTCGACTTTTCATTACCCGAAAAGATAACTGCCGTGGAAGACACCTCGTATCCCGCTGATGAAAAAGCGATGCGGGTGAAGTTGCACAAGTTGCTCAAAGCTGCTGCGCTGGATATTCTTACAGAAAACAATGAGATGCTAACACTGGATAATGAGAAGCAGAAAAGATATGCAGATAGCCTTGAGCCAACAGCAAGGCATAAGGCGCAGGAAACCTTCAGGCATTACATAAATATTATTTCGCAACGATCGGGTGGTATCGAACAGTTTATTGGGGATGAATATTGCAAAGCCATTGCCGTTTGTTATGACCCCCATTCCGAATATTTTCCTTTGACAGAGAAAGAAGATTTTGACAGTGAGCTAGGCCAGGAGCAAATGGTGTTTGGTTTCCGCTGCCGGGAAGAAAGCGATGGCTCGGTAATAATTGAAAGTATCAAGCCTGGCAGCCCCGCATTTAAAAGCGGACAAATTAACAACGGAGACAAAATATTATCTGTGCAATGGGAAGACAGGCAACCGATAGACGTTAGCTCGGGCGGCCTCAAACAATTGTACGAGGTGCTCGGCATGAGTAATCACGATAAGGCTACTTTCAAAATAAAAAAACAGGATGGCACCGAGCACTCAGTTGTTTTGTTGAAACAGAAAATGGAAGATGATGATGACCAGAACAAGGTAAAAAGTTTTTTGTTGAAAGGCAATAAAACAGTTGGTTTTATCTCCCTGCCTTCGTTTTACCAGGATTGGGAAAATACAAGAACCGGGGTCAACGGTTGTGCCAACGACGTAGCCAAAGAAATATTGAAATTAAAAAAAGAAAATATTGAAGGCCTTATTATTGACCTTAGGTATAACGGTGGCGGCTCACTCAAGAAGCCATTGAGCTATCGGGGATTTTTATAGACGTGGGTCCTGTTGGAATGGAAAAAGGGAAGGACGCAAAAGTTTATACATTAAGGGACGTCAACCGAGGGACTATTTATGATGGCCCGCTTATGCTGTTGGTAAATGGTTATACAGCTTCGGCCGCTGAAGTAGTTGCCGGCACGTTGCAGGATTATCACCGTGCCGTGATCGTTGGCACGCCCACTTATGGTAAAGCGACTGCTCAAATTGTGTTACCAATGGATACTACAATAGATCTTTCTAAAAACTTAAGCGATGTAAAATCAGATAGTTACTTTAAAGTAACCGTTTCAAAATTGTATCGTGTAAACGGAACGACTGCACAGGCCAAAGGCGTTCTGCCCGATATTGTATTGCCGGACATGCTTGAGGCCGATCCGCAGCGAGAAGCTAATAATGATCATGTTCTCATTACCGGGGACATCGATGGTGCCAAATATTTTAAGCCTTACCCTGTAATGAATCTCGTCGGTTTAAAAAAGTTTGCCGCTAATGCGATAGACTCGTCGGCACAATTTCAGCAAATAGAAAGAGATATTGCATTAGCGAAGGCAGAAAGTGAAAATAAAGAAGTGAGCTTACAATTGAACGATGTAGTGGAAGAACGAAAGAAAATTATGGAACGCGAAATGGATACAGCTTCTTTAGAAAGCGGAAACGCCCCTTATACTGTTGACAACAATTCATTTGAAAAGGAACAATTACAGATGAATGATAATCTCAAAGAAATGAATGGACAGTGGGTAAAATTTTTGAGTAAAGATCCTTACGTGCAGGTAGCCTATAATATGATGTTGCAAATGATAAAATAATTTATTAAGTTCATATTTTTTTAAAACGTTACTAAAACTTACTTATGAAACAAGTGCCATTCCTTTTTGTAGTAGTTAACCTCACATTAATTACTTCAACTTCCTTTGCGCAGGATCTTTCCGACCCCGGCCAATTACATGACGGCTATCAATAATGCGCAAACCGAGATGAATCAAAAATACATGGCTTACATGAGTGCGAGCGCCCATGTTCGCAGAGCCAGGAAAATAGATAAGATGAGGCAGCAGGCCTTGGAAAGTATTGAAAATAGTCGGTATAAAACAATTGATCTTCCCCTTTATAAAGGGAACGATAATAGTTTAAGGCAAAGCAGCATTGATTATATAAAATTCTGCTACAATGTTTTTAATGATGACTATGCAAAGATTTTAAATCTTGAAGATATTGCGGAACAATCGTATGATGAAATGCAGGCCTATATATTGTTACAGGAAGCGACAACCGAAAAAATACATGAGGCAAACGATAAAATGGCAGAGGCTGAACATGCATTTGCGCAAAAATATAATGTGCATCTTATTGACACTAAGAATGAACTAGGCGAAAAGATTGAAAAATCAGATAAATTGAATCATTACAGGAATCAACTGTACCTTATCTATTTTAAATGTTCATGGGAAGACGGTGAAATTGTAAAAGCATTTAACGCGGGTAAAATAACAGAGGCCGAACAGAGCCGGAATGCACTGATTCAATTTGCTTCCGAAGGCATGACAGGACTTGATTCCCTTAAAAGTTTTGACGGTGATCCTGCGCTGGCAATAGCCTGCAGGGAGATCCTGAAATTTTATAAGGACATGGCAGAAAACGATATCCCAAAGCAGATGGATTATTTTCTTAAAAAGGAAAACTTTGAGAAAATAAAAAAATCATTTGATGAAAAGTCCGGAAGCGACCGCACTAAAAAAGACGTTGATGCCTATAATGAAGGTGTTAAAGAAATTAATAAAGCAACCAATACCTTTAACGATATCAACAAAAAAACAGACAGCGAAAGAACAGATGCCGAAAATAAATGGAACAATGCAGACAAAGCTTTTGCCGATGCCCACATGCCTTATTATAAGTCATAAATTTATTTACCGCCCGGTCAATTCGCTTTTCATTTTTCGCCTGGTTACGACTATTGCCGCACCAGCAAAAAGATTGCTTAATTTAGATGCCATTAAAGTGCCGCCCATAATTTAAAATTTCTAAATGAACAGAAGGGAATTTGCGAGGGTAACGTCTTTAGCTGCTTTAATGCTTCCTTATAAAAATATGTTGGGAGGTATTACCGGAATTGGTAAGGTTCCGTATAATGATGACATCAAAAATCAATCGCTGGCCGCATTCAGGCGCTTTGAGCAGGTTTGGGATTTTAATGATTTCTGGAAACGTGGAAACACCTTCGATGCTTGTCTCACCTTTGCGAACGCGCTTCATAAAAAATGGCCAAACGATACCGAAGTGGAAGCCATTCAAAAAAGAACCGGCGAAATGCTGGAGGAAAACTTCCGGTATTTCCATTCCATCGATCCCGGGCAAATGTGGGCCGATGATTTTGGCTGGTGGGGGTTGATGGGCATCAATGCAGCCAAACACCTGAAAAGAATTGGTAAAGATGACCTGGCAGAAAAGTTTACACAACTCAGCATTCATTCCTGCTGGCAGCAGGAACGGGATCATGCTTATGATTTTTCAGATACAGCAAAACCCGTACCGCATGGCTGCAGCAACGGCGATGCCAACGGCCAAAACAAAGGCGCAAAAAATACTGTAACTAATGTGCTTTTCTTTTTATTATCAGCGCGCCTCTATCGCCTCGCACTTGAAGAAGGCCTGCCCGATAAAGAAAGCTTTTTAAAAATGGCTTATCAACAATGGTTATGGTTTGATAGCTGGTTTCAGCTTGAAAAATATGGCTATTTACAAAAAATAAGTACGGGTGGCGTATTGGTTCATGAAAGGCCTACGGCTTTTTTTGAAGGCTCAGATTATAAAGAAATAACTCATCCTACATGGGAAAAAGGCTGGCTCTGGACCGGCGACCAGGGAATGCTGCTTGCAGCTTTACATGAAATTCTTTCCTTTAAAGATAATTTATCAGATTGGGTGATAAAAAATAAAATTACCGCTGGTTTCAGTTTGGATACATTTGAAAATGAAGTCACCAAATACATCAACCTTTTGAGAAAAGGAATAAAAACCGCATTGGTCGGAAACGCAGATAACATCATAAGGGAAGCGCCTTTCAACGCCAATTTCGGACCCGAATTTGGCAACGATTACCTGGCAGGGCGCGGCATTATGATGCGTTATTTGGGCAAGCTTCGCAAGCCGGGTAAACCTGATTTTAGCAAAAATTTTAAAGCAACTGTTTCAGCCATCTGGCAAACACGCGACAAAACAACCAATCAATTTAAACCAGAATTTACCACGACTGAAAATGATAAATTGTTTGTAAATCAATTCCGCCAGCTAACCGGCGTCGCAGATGATGTACATACATGGCAAATTGAAGCGATGGATGAAAAACAAAAAAACGCCGTTTGCCAGTCTATTGGCCTCGATGCCCTGGGAGCGGTTATTAACAGCCTTTAAAACTTCCCTGGTTGCGCGTTCGGAATTTGCGTTTAACCTTGTACGTTAGTACGATTTGAGACATCGATTAGCGCCGGTTATTTCAGTAAACAAACAAATTCGCAGAATTTATACTTTATGAATAGAGCAGTCAGGTAGCCTGCCCGGCCGCTTTCGCAGTATTTTCTAAAAACTCTTTTCTTATGACGCTTGCAGTTTTATGCTCGCCGGTGTGGCTCCAGCCGGGAGGCATCACGAGGTATAAAATTTTATTTTTAATTCCGGGCGCTTTTTTTACATCCCTGAACAAAGCTGTAAACTCCCCGAAATAAGCATCCCAAAAACTATTTGACTTCATTTTTCGCGTAATGCCATATTCAATCGGAATTTCATCTCTTTCAACCACGTAAGTACCGAAGAACCTGTCCCAAATGTTCAAAAGATTACAAAAGTTAGTGTCCATGTAATAAGGATTGCGCGCATGATGAATGCGGTGATGCCCGGGTGTAAGAATAAAGCGATACATAAATCCCATTTTTCCCTTTTTCATAATGTTTTCTCCTACATGAATAAATGCGCCCCACGTTCCGTCAATGAACATAATAAAAAATAAAAGAGCGGGATTTACGCCGAGCAATATACAGATCGAAGTGCGGATAACATCTGCATAAGGAGCCTCCAGGAAAAAATGAGCATAGGTGACAGAAAGGTTCATCGATTCCGGCGCATGATGGGTGGAATGAAGACACCACAACAGTCTTACCTTATGCGCCAGGTAATGATACACAAAATGTGACAATTCCCAGGCAACGTATCCATAGATAAGCCAATACCAGGTAAAACTTGTTTTAATAATTGCATACTTTTCGAACACGCCAATGCAAAAAGCAACGGCAGCGATAGAAATAAATCGCCCGACAAAACTGTTGAACACATACGTGAAGAACGGAATTTTATAATGGATGGCTTTGAATTTTTTGTAGAACAATGCCCGGGCAATTTCAAGAAATAAGATCAACGGAATTACCGGCCCGATAGCACCTTCAATGCCTTGTAAGGTATGCAGCGAACTGTAATCTCCCGATTTATACATTTCACTCAACGGCCCGATGCCGAGAAAACCAATCAACTGGTCATACAAGATTGAAAATATATTTAGAGTAGACAACATTTGAAAAAAATCAAACTACGTTTCGCTTTTAAATTTAATACATTTTTTATACCCAATCCCTGAAAAGAAAAATGCGATGTATAGCAAACCAATAAATTCTCGTAATTCCTGTTTTGTCTCATATAACATACATGCGTAAACGTACCCGTTTCTTCTTCGCTATAAAACTATTTGATTAAAGTCGCGGGATCTATCACCTTGCCTTTGTTAATCACCAGGCTGATATGGGTAAGATTGTTAAGATCCGCAACCGGGTTCCCGTTCAATAGCACCATATCAGCTTTTTTTCCAACAGTTATACTGCCCATGTTAGCCTGGCTTTCCAATATTTTAGAAGAGTTTATAGTAGCGGATCTTAAAATTTGCCAGTTGGTGAGGCCGCTTTCTTTCATGGCCAGTAATTCATCAAAAAATGATGAAGCATGCTGAGTTCCTATGTTTCCCGCATCTGTCCCGGCAACAACAGTTATCCCGCCATCGATCATTTTTTTAAGATTAACCATTCTTACCGAATCTTCATGATGCAAGCGATTCATGACCGCCGCACTCGTAAATCTTTTTTTATAAAAAGCCGGAATAGTGGTATCAGCCATTTTCCCCAAATCTCCGATAGACGCCAACTGTACAGGATTTGAGATAGCAACATCGTAAGCAGAATAATGCATGTTTTGGCCAAAAGTTTTATAATAACCATCTTCCACAATAAGCGTGGGGCAGTCAATGATGTTGTGAGATTTCAATAGCTTAATAAAATCATCAGATACGATTTCATCATCTATCCCATGAACCAGGTAATCACAACCGCTTTCAACAGCAAGTTGGGCCGTAATCCGTTGTGTGGCGTGCACCGCCACTTTCAGGTGATGTTTGTGTGCCTCCATAATAATGGCTTTCGCTACCGGCTCGAATGCCTTTGCACTCGATTCAAGGCTGTCTTTATCGGGACTTACGATATACCATATCTTTATAAAATCAGGATGGTACGGCAATTCTTCCTGCACCCCTTTTGTACCCTCTTCCGGGGTTTTTACAAGAATGAACGGTTCTTCATTTTTGAGATTTCTATAAACCGGCGGTTCATAAGAAGTGAGCAAAGGGCCTGTCATAAAAATCTCGGGCGCATAAGATTTATTTTCAAAGGAATCTCTCTGTTCCAAAAAATGAAAATTGCTTCCAACATCCATTACAGAAGTGATACCGGCTTTCACATATCGCCGTAACAAATCTTCCATATTATTGTGAACCCAATCTATTTCTTTTTCATAAGGATGGCCTTTACGAAGATCAATGGCATCCGGCCTTGTATATAAACCACCACTTTGAAAAAAATGCACGTGAGCATCCGTCATCCCGGGCAACAGGTATTTCCCATGGCCATCAATTACTGCAGCTCCCGCAGGAATTTTTATTTCTTTTGAAGGTTGAATATTAGAAATGATACCCTTGTTTATAATCACAGTTTGCGCAGGAATCATTTTCTGGTTTACTACATCCACTATAGTCACGTTGGTAATATAGGTCTGGCAAAATGCCGTTAGCCCAAAGCAGTTGAAAGTAAAAAGCAAAGCGATCTTTAATTTCTTCATAATTGAATCTTTTGACGAGTAGAAAGTCTTAAAAAGTTTATTTTATACATTATAACAACTATGCCTGAACGAAAACCGATTTTAACAAGTTCAGGTTAATTTCAACGTAGGTAAAAACTTTGGTGGCTTACGTGCTTTTGTTGCCTGCTCGAAAGCATAGGCGATTTTAAGCAAAACCGGTTCGCTCCATGCTCTTCCAAAAAAAGAAATGCCAATTGGCAAACCAAAAACATCACCTGCAGGAACGGTTATATGAGGGTAACCGGCTACAGCGGCTAATTGCGAACTGCCACCAAGAAAGTGATCTCCATCTACCAAATCGGTCACCCAGGCCGGGCTGTCGGTAGGCGAAACGATCGCGTCAAGATTGTGTTTGTTCATCACGGCATCAATACCTTCTTCGCGCGTCATGCGATGATTCTTTTCTACAGCCTCAAGATATTCTGAGTCGCTCAAAGGCCCTTTTGCTTCTGCCTGCCGGAACAATTCCTGGCTGAAATAGGGCATTTCCTTGTCCGCGTGTTGATCGTTAAATTCTATTAAATCCTTTAGTGTATGAAAAGAAGTTCCATTGCCCCTGTGTGTTAAATAAGCGGCCATATCGGCTTTGAGTTCATATCGCAATACGGCGCCTTCAGAATCATCAAACTTCCCAAGCGTATCAATCATTACCGGGTCGACCAATATGGCGCCTTGCTGTTTTAAAATTTCCAGCGAAGCATTCATAATTTTATCAACCGACGGAAGAAAGCCGAAGTATTGCCTCAGTACGCCGATCCTTGCACCTTTCAATCCATCTTTATCTAAAAATTTAGTGTAATCATCAACGTTAGTTCTGTCTTTACTTTGTGTGGCTGCATCTTCTTCATCAGCGCCGGCCATCGCCCCGAGTAAAATGGCTGCATCACGAACGGTGCGGCACATCGGGCCTGCAGTATCCTGTGAATGAGAAATGGGAATAATGCCTGCACGGCTCACCAATCCAACTGTCGGTTTGATGCCAACCAATCCATTTAGTGAAGAAGGACTCACTACGGATCCATCGGTTTCTGTTCCAATGGCCACTGCACAAAGACTGGCCGCAGCTGCAGCTCCGGAGCCCGAACTGGAACCCGAGCAATTTCTATCCAAAGCATACGGATTTTTAGTAAGGCCGCCACGGCCACTCCAGCCACTGGTGGAATGCGTTGAACGCATATTAGCCCACTCACTCAGGTTGGTTTTGCCAAGCAGGAGTGCGCCGGCATCACGAAGCTGCTTCACCACAAAAGAATCTTTTGCCGGTTTGGCATCAAGCAAAGCAAGAGATCCGGCAGTGGTTTCCATATTATCCGCGTGTCAATATTATCTTTTATCAATACCGGAATTCCATGCATTGGGCTTCGCGGGCCTTTTTCTTTCAACTCTTTATCAAGTGCATCAGCAATTTTCAATGCATCAGGATTTATTTGGATGACACTGTTGATTGCCGGACCGGCTTTGTCGATTTCGTTTATGCGTTTGATATATTTTTCTGCCACAGACCTTACCGTGTATTTGCCTGATTTAAAACCTGAACTTAATTCATCGATAGTGATCTCGTCCAATTCGAACGGTGAAGTTGCAGGTGACGACATAAATTTCCTCAGTTCTTGTCCGGCAAAAGATAAAGAAGGAAGTGTGACGGCGGCAATACTGCCTGCAATGCCCGTCTTTAAAAATTTTCTCCTGCTTTCAGTTGACTGGCTTTTCTTTTTGTAAGACATACGGAAAATTTGGTTTGATGCAGCATAATTTGCAGAAGGAAAGTTAGTGAAAAAAGTTCTTTCAATAACTTTCGATCGCGACTCAATAAAATGTTTTTTTGTGTTCCTTACCTTTACAGGAAAAAAAGATGAAAGCATTTTTAGGAACAGGTTTATTGGGAGCCGGGTTTGTAAGAGCTATGCTCCAAAAAGGCGAACAAGTACAAGTCTGGAACCGCACCTTTTCAAAAGCAAAAGAGCTGGAACAGTACGGCGCAAAAGCGTTTGAAAAGATTGATGATGCCGTTCGTAATGCAGATGTGATTCACCTGGCATTAAAAGATGATGCAACAGTAGACGTGGCATTGAATGATGTAGAAGCGGGGCTTACACCGGGAGCCATTATTGCAGATCATACAACTACTTCTGTTGAAGGTGCTATCAAGCGAACCAAAGAATGGAAGAGCAAAGGATTTACCTACCTGCATGCACCTGTATTTATGGGTCCGAAAAACGCACTTGAAAGTACCGGTTATATGCTGGTTTCGGGAGATCAAAACCTGGTAAAAAAACTGGAGTCCCAATTAACTGCCATGACAGGAAAACTTCTCAACTTTGGTGAAGAGGAAGGTAAGGCGGCGGCGATGAAACTGGCCGGAAACCTGTTCCTTGTGGGCTTCAACGGAGCCATCGCAGATACACTTTCATTTGCGCATGCCATGAATATTTCTGTTAATGATCTTTCTCAATTATTCAACGACTGGAACCCCGGCACTTCATTGCCTGCAAGAATAAAACGAATGACCACGGGGGATTTTAACGATCCTTCATGGAGACTTGAAATGGCAAGAAAAGATACCGGGCTTTTCCTATCAGAAGCTAAAAGCAAAAACGCCAGCCTGCATGTAATTCCTGCTGTTGCGGCACTAATGGATGAATGGATCAAAAAAGGGTTTGGGAAAGAAGACTGGACCATTATAGGAAAAGCGGAATAGAAGTATTGTTGCTATTAACTTATTCTGCGATTATTGCGAAATAGGAAAGGTTACCGCCATTTCATTGCTGCTGGTTGATTAGAGCGGATTGACTCTAATAATTTTTACTTTATTTACCTGATAGATTCCTTTCCCTGTTTTACATTGTCCGGGATTCATTATATTCGTTGATTCAAAGTGTCATAATAACACAATGGGGATAAATAGTAAAAAACTTTTTACCCTGCGTATTCCTGAACAGCCTATATTTAAAAATAAAATATCGCATGATGAAAAAAATTACAATTAGCGTATTAGCAATTCTGTTGTTTTCCCTTCACTCAACTGCACAGTTACAAACCGGCGAAAATGTAGCCGTAACAAATACTGAATCAGGCAAAGTGCGTGGTTACATCCACAATGGCGTATATACATTTAAGGGAATTCCTTATGCACAAGCCGACAGGTTTGAAGCGCCTCACAAACCCAAGCCCTGGTCCGGCGTAAGGAGTTCAATGACATACGGCCCCGTGGCGCCTTTAGAAAATCCTACCACATCAGTCCAGGATGAAAGCGAGTTCGTGTTTCATCACGACTGGGGCTATACCAATGAAGATTGCCTCCGGCTGAATGTATGGTCACGTGGGCTCAATGATCATAAAAAGCGGCCCGTAATGTTCTGGATTCACGGCGGAGGATTTACAGCCGGATCTTCGCAGGAACTTCCCTCCTATGATGGCGAGAATCTTGCAAAAAAGGGGGATGTGGTGTTGGTCTCTATCAATCACCGGTTAAACGTTTTAGGCTTTCTTGATCTCTCTGCCTACGGCGATAAATATAAACACTCCGCCAATGTGAGTATACTTGATATCATCGCTGCTTTGAAATGGGTAAAAGCAAATATTGAAAACTTCGGAGGCGATCCTAACAATATTACGATTTTTGGCCAGTCAGGCGGAGGCGCTAAAGTAAATACTTTAATGGCAATGCCTTCGGCAAAAGGCTTGTTTCAAAAAGCGGTGAACGAAAGCGGATCTTTTAAGTCTGATGCATTGGACAAATCAACAACGCAGGAGATTGCAGCCGAAGTGTTGAAAGAGTTGAATATTTCAGCAGACAATGTTGATAGTCTACAAAAGATTCCTTACCAGGAATTGAGTGATGCCGGTCAAAAAGCATTGAAAGTGATCGCCGCAAAATTAAAAGCTGAGGGCAAACCTGTTGGCAGCTTTGGATTAAGTTGGGGACCAAGTATTGATGGCGAAGATATTCCCTACCAGATGTTTTCACCACAGGCATTTGAGCTTTCCAAAGATATCCCGCTTTTGATAGGAAATGTGAAAAATGAATTTATGCCTTCTTTATTTACAGGCATGAGCAATGCAACTAAAGACCAGGTAATGCAATACCTGAAAAAGAGATATGGCGACAAGACTGATGCCTATATTGCTGCCGTTAAAAAGGCGTATCCTGATGATACAAAGCCTACTGATCTTATGGATGTTGACGCCCTTTTCCGTCCCGGAGCTGTATACCAGGCAAAGCAAAAAGCTGCCTTAAACGCCGCTCCTGTATATATGTACATTTTCACATGGCAATCACCGGTAATGGATGGCAAATACAAAGCGGTGCATTGCATGGAACTTCCATTTGTATTCGATAATATTGCCCGCTGCGAGGAAATGACCGGGGGCACCAAAGAGGCATATGCACTGGCCGACAAAGTGAGTTCAGCATGGATCAATTTTGCAAGAACAGGTAACCCAAATGCACCGGGACTTCCTCATTGGCCGGCATTCGATAGCAAGAATACCGCTACGATGCACTTTAATAATAAATGCGAAGTGAAACCGCAGTTGGATAAAGATTTGTTTGACATCGTCGCCCAATAAATACTATAGCCTGTTTAACACCGTAAATCTGTTCCTCCTGATTAAAAATTGAAGAACACACTTCAATAAAAAAGGCTCTTTCAAGAGCCTTTTTTATTATTTAATTCAATCGTTAGTGCAAAATCTTTTTTAGATAATTGTAACTGTTGGTAACATCTTCAAAAGGATGTGGCGCTCCGTCTTGCTCTACAAAGAAATATTTCATCCCGGATTCTTTTGCATTTGCGAAAATCCTTTTAAAATCTATAACACCTGCGCCCACTTCAGTTGGTTCCATCTTAACCTTATCCAAATCTTTTACATGCCATAGTGGATAGCGGCCCGGATGAAGTTTAAATAATTCTACAGGATCCTGCTTTGCCTTGGTGGCCCAAGCAAGGTCAAGCTCCATCTTTACAAGATCTTTATCCGTATTGTTTAGGATATAATCGAATGGGCGAACACCGTCCACATCATCAAATTCTGTTACATGGTTGTGATAAGCAAACTGAACGCCATTCTTTTTGCACAACTCACCTGCCTTGCTAAAAACTTCAACCGCTTTTTTTATTTCATCTAATGTGCTTACCGGAATACTTGAGCAAACCAGGTAACTTAATCCTCCCTCAGCCGCATCATCTGCCAGTTCCTGGGCGTTATCAGTTAGGTTTAAAGGCTTTACCGCATCTTTCTGCCTTTTCAAAATAAGCTTTTTATCCTCGCTGAATCCTGGGCATTCTTTGCCATTTTCAGTATATCCTCCATCCTGAAAGGAGCCCCACCAACGTGCGCAGAACGCCAATGCATACCGGCATCTTTTACCATTTTTGCAAATTCCTTTGGTTTATAGCCATAAAAATTTCCTTTGTTAGACCCCGCACTCTCCACTTCCCGGTAACCGATCGCGGCCAATTTTTCTAAGGTGCCTTTTGTATCGCCTGTCATCAGGTTGCCCATAGTATATAGTTGAAGACCTACAGGCGGATAGGCCATTGGCGCTTTAAAAAAACCTGATTTTCCTAATTGTGGTATTAGTAAACTTCCCAGCGCAAACGCGCCTGATTGTTGAATAAATTTTCTCCTGGTAGCCATACGTTTTATTTTTTTGAAATGAATACTAAAGATATTGATTCTATTTTATCTAAAGCGAAGAATCTTTTAAGATTGTGTCCGTTTGACACAAGAACAACATCACAAAAAATATACAACTTTACTTTTCAAATAAACTTACCCAAAATTATTTCCCACCGGATAAAATTTAAGACATCAACGATAAAGTTTTTTTCACGCGAAATCTAACTTCTGTTCAAAATAAAAAATGCTGTTTTTTATTTGTTTACTAAGTGGAAGAAATCTTAAAGGCACTTCGAGGTTGTTATTTTAAGGTTATGAATTAATCTTAGACATTTAAGGCATGATAATTGTCTTTATATTTTAAATCGGACTATGAAAACTACAAACCCATCCTGCATTATATCTACATTTTTACAAATTAAGATTTTGTTTTATACACCTACCAATGCAAAATTTGGATAGAGGATAGTTAGTGAAATTGGTAACAGAGAAAACTGAAATCTTCAAAAAGCAAATTGGTATTAACTTTTTTTTAATTAGGTAACCCAACGTTAGGTTTAAATAAAACCACTAAGGTTATAAGAATTAATAAGGTTCATCAGATCATAGAAGTTATCATCTGAATTGCTGAAGTCAAATCCTGATTTATAGAATAAAAGAGCTACTCGTTATTTACTAGTCTTTTAAAATTGATTGTTTACCAACAAAACACTAGACCTATGAATAAAATAAACTGGAGGGTACTATTTTTTTTGATCCCGGGATTTTCATTACTGGCAATAAACTGCAAACATGAAATTCCCCTCGGCATCAGCCAGGCAACAACTACGAATACGGGTACCGGTACAAACACAGGAACAGGAGGTACTATCCAAACATCGGCTAATAGTTGTAGTGCAGATACCGTCTACTTTACCAATACCATATTGCCCTTAATCAACTCCAGTTGCGCTACTACAGGTTGCCACGATGCAGTATCGCACAGAGAAGGAGTGACCTTGACCACTTATAGCCAAATAAGGGCTTTGGTATCTCCGTTTAATTCAGGTGGCAGCAGGTTGTATAGCGTAATTTCCCGTACATCAGGCGAAAACAAAATGCCGCCGGGAGGGCCGTTAGCGTCAGCTCAAATTGCAAGTATCAAAAAATGGATTGACCAGGGGGCATTAAATAACCAATGTAGCAGCGGATGTGATTCATCCATATTTACTTATTCAGGAGCAGTTTCTGTCATCATGACTACCTATTGTGTAGGTTGCCACAATCCTAATTCACTTGGTGGCGGTATAGATCTAAATAGTTATACCGGCGTAAAAGCAGCTGCATTAGGCAGAATGATGGGCAGTATTACCCACGCTGCCGGTTATTCGGCAATGCCTAAGGGAGGCAATAAATTATCCGATTGCCAGATTTTGCAAATTCAAAAATGGATACAAGCCGGCACATTAAATAATTAAGATAAACTCAAAATCTAAATAGAAATGCGTTTAAAAGTAGCTTTTGTTTTAGTTCTTTTTTTATCAATAATGGTATTGTTCGTTTCCGGCTGCTACTATGATAACGAACAATTACTCTATCCTGCTCCTCCAACCTCAAGTTGTGACAGTATCAATGCAAAATTCGGTACTGATGTAGCTCCAATAATATCCGCCAAATGCGCCACAGCCGGTTGCCATAATGCGGCAAGTGCAGCCGGTGGAACTATACTGGAAACATACGCACAAATTTCGGCAAAGGCAACGCGTATCAAACAGAGATGCATTATTGAAAAAACTATGCCACCGGGTGGAGGGCTTTCACCTTCTGAAATAGCGATTTTAAACTGCTGGATTTCTTCCGGCATACCTAACAATTAAATTTAATTACTATGAAAAAACAATGGAAAAAAATTCTCTACGCAGTAATCCTGATGACATTTGCTGCGGCAGGCTATGGCTTTTATTTATTCAATAAAAAGCCGGCAGATGTAAGAACCTTACCTTATAAGTATGAACTTACTGCTTCCAACCTGGTTAATGATTTCAATAAAGATGAAACTGCAGCTGGTAAAAAGTATGTAAACAAAGTAATTGCCGTAAAAGGTAAAGTATCTGATGTAAAACTAGTGCCGTCAACAGGCCAGGCTACTGTTATTTTGGACAGTGGCGACCCATTAGCAGCCGTTACCTGCAGTTTTTATGATGATGAAGCCGGCTCACTTAAAGAAATAAAACAGGGTGAGGCGATAGTTGTCAAAGGAAAATGTACCGGTAAACTAATGGATGTTGTTTTAAATAAATGCAGTATTGAAAATAAATAAAAAAGTAAATCCTTTATGAAAAAGTTCATTCTTATCGTATCATCGTTTTTATTGATCCACATTTCCTTTGCACAAAAAAGGTATTTCACCAAAACCGGAATCGTTTCTTTTGAAGCCGGAACAGCCGTAGAAGATATTGATGCTATCAACAAATCTGTTACCAGCATTTTCGATGCAACTTCAGGCCAGTATGAATTTGCATTGCTTGTTAATGGTTTTGAATTCAAACGTGCTTTGATGCAACAACATTTTAACGAAGATTACGTGGAAAGTGACAAATATCCCAAGTCTACTTTTAAAGGAAAAATTACGAATATCAGCAAAGTCAATTTTCAAAAAGATGGCACTTATCCTGTCACAGTAAAAGGAATTTTGGAGATACACGGTGTGCAAAAAGAAATAGAAACGCCCGGTGTGTTTAAAGTGAAGGGAGGCGATGCTTCATCAAGCGGCAACTTTTTCGATTCTATTGGAAGACTATAATATTGGAATTCCGGGTTTGGTAAAAGATAAAATATCTAAAACTGTTAAGATAACGGTGAACTGCGACTATTCAATTTTAAAATAAAACTATAATACCAGCCTAAATGCGAAAGATCATCGTAATTCTTCTTCTTATAAATTATTCGCCTGCTTTTGCGCAGAACGATTTATTATCACTTGTGGATAAGAAAGATCCCAATAAGAAAGAACATGTCTCGAATGCTTTTAAATCAGCGCGCGTTATTAATGGCCAGTCAATGGAATTTATCGGCAAAGGAGTACTTGATGTGAGAATATTACATAGGTTTGGACTCTTAAATTCCGGGTTTAATAACCTGTATGGTTTAGACCAGGCAAGCATGCGTTTTGGCTTTGGTTACGGCCTTTCAAAAAACCTTACCGTAGGAATTGGCAGAAGCAATGTAGGCAAAGAGTGGGACGGATTTCTGAAATTTCGGCCTATCTGGCAATCTACCGGTGGAAGGTGGCCTTCGCCGGTATCGGTGGTTTTAGTAACAGGATCAACGATCAGTACTATGCCGTGGGCAGATACTTCGCGCAAAAATTTCTTCTCGAGCCGCATGGCGTTTTACAATGAAATAATTATCGGTAGAAAATTCAATGATATATTGACTTTACAAATAGCGCCAATATTTATTCACCGAAACATGGTGCCCTTAGCCACTGACCAAAATGATGCTTATGCGTGCAGCGTAGGCACCCGTTTTAAATTATCAAAACACACTGCTTTTGTAGCAGAATATACCTACATCATAAGCGGGGTTGATAAAACAGTTTATAAAAACCCCTTATCGATTGGCTTTGACATCGAAACAGGAGGCCATGTATTCCAATTACACTTTACAAACGCAACCGGCATGAATGAAAAAGCGTTTATAACAAGCACCACCAATAGTTGGGCTAAGGGTGAAGTAAGTTTTGGATTTAATTTGTCAAGAGTGTTTACAGTGGGACATTCCCATTGATTTTAGGTTTAGCTTAAGATCCGGGAATTCAATATTTGCAGTAAACAAATAAATGCGCTCAGTTTTTATTTCGCTTCAGATATAACAGTTAAGAATACACGAATATTCCTTTTTCTGAAAAGCGTGCTTAAGCCAATTCAGTAAATAAATAAATTCGCCTGTTTTTTATTCTCCGTTTCAGTTTACAAAAGTTAGCCTGAAAAAATACTCATTTTATTCTGATAACAGAACTACATCTTTCAATAGCCGCCATGTTGATGAATGAATTTTCTGCTAAATACTATGCGTTTTTTTTGAAAGAAGGATTCAAGAATAAACTGGTCATCACTTTATGTGTTTGGACATTAAACTTCGGCTATGGTAAACCGTCAAATCCTACAATTTTTACTTTCAAATTGATAACCCTGCTGCAATCGGGAAATTTAATAGCAAATGAATCGTTAGTCAATAGTTAACATCAATACCAAAGAACTTTAATGATGATAGATGAAGCACATTTTGACCAGGTGTATATTGACCATAAAAAACTGGTTTATAATATATGCCTGCATTATGTTCTTAACACTGAAGATGCGCAAGATAACACGCAGGAAGTTTTTGTAAAAGTGTATCAGCGTTATCATCAATTTAATCCTGCAGCCGCTTCTTTAAAAACATGGATATGCCGTATCGCTATCAATCAATGTCTCGATTTTTTAAAATCTAAAAAAAACAAAAAAAGGCTGGGTTTTATTGCTTCTCTTTTCAAAGGAGAAGCATTTGGGCCTGCAGAAGGTGTTCTGAATATAAACCATCCCGGTATTGCTGCAGAAGAAAAAGAGAATATTGAATCCCTTTTAAAGATTATTTATTCATTGCCGGGCAATCAAAAAACCGCCATTATTCTAAATAAAATTGAAGATCGTTCGCAGAAAGAAGTGGCAGAAATCATGAACACCAGTACCAAAGCAGTAGAGTCTTTGCTTCACAGGGCAAAACAGAATATCAAAAAAAAATTAGAAGAAAGCGAAGGATAAGTTTCCTTCTGTCGTATAACCTAATATACAGTTATGAACATCGATAAAAAATTAGAGGTCTTAAAAAAAATAGAGGAAGTAGAAGCGCCTCCATTTCTAATCACGCGCATCAGGCAACGAATTAATACATTGAGTGCTGCTCAGGCACCTGTAAAGTGGAAATGGAGTTTTGCGGTAATTGGCCTTTTGCTGCTGGTGTTAAATATTTCGATAGTTTTTAAATCGAAACAGGTAAGTAGCAGCCAGGGCATAACCAACATCGTTACCGATTTTCATTTATCAACGACAAATAACTTTTACAATGAGTAAGATAAAACTATTAACTGTTGCCGTAATTGGTTTATTAGTGCTTAATCTTTGCATGGTAACTTTTTTATTTTTCAGAAAACCGCCTCCTCCGCGCTTAAGGGCTGAAGGACCCAAAAAAATAATTATCCACCGGTTGCATTTTGGTGCGCAACAGGCAACTCAATATGAAATGCTCATCAATAAACACCAGGAAATTATTCATTTACTCGAAGACAGCATACGCTCTGCGAAGAACAATCTTTATAAAACATTGACCACAACAAATCATCCGGGCAAAGATTCCCTGATCGGTCAATTATCCCATTTACAGCAACAAATAGAGTTGACCAATTATAGTCACTTTGAGGCAATACGGAAACTTTGCAAGCCGGATCAGATAGGAGATTTTAATAAACTCACCGAAGATCTCGCACGTTTCTTCGATCGTAGAAAAAATAATTTGCCGCCACCGAAGGATTGATAAAAGAAGATCGTATAAGGAAGAAAGTGATCAACAATAAAATGCTTAAACGCCTATAAAAATATATAGCCGCATTGGCATCTCAATAAATGAAACCTATATCATAATTTTCAACTAATAAGATGATACGAAATCTTAGAACTTTTTTGTCCATCGCCATAATTTTATTTGCGTTGGACTCTTTATTGTCATGCAAAAAAACTTCAATTAGTAGCACCGGGAACAGTAATAGCATTACGGCCGCGCCCAACATCGTTTTTATTATTGCAGATGATATGGGCTGGGATGCTTTTGGTCATCACTCCAACATCAACAGTACAAAAGCGAATACGCCAACTTTAGACTCGTTGGCTAATAGTGGAATTACTTTTACCAATTTTTGGTCGCATCCCGAATGTGCACCCACAAGAGCTGCTTTACTTACCGGCGAATACGCTTTCAGAACAGGCGTGGGTGCTGTGCAGGCGCCACCAACACAGGAACTAGGAAGCAATGCAACCATTATTCAAAAATATGTAACTGACAATACAAATAATGCCTACTCCACGGCATTAATAGGGAAATGGCATGTGAGTTCTTATGCGGATTTAAATGCTCCGCTGAATTTCGGGGTGCAATATTTTTCGGGTATTCTTACCGGCGCCGTGCCGGACTATTATAACTGGACAGAAATTATTAATGGCAGTAAACAAAACATTAGCACTTACACAACTACTCAGTTTGTAAATCAATCGATAAGTTGGATACAACAACAATCCAAACCTTTTTTTCTGTGGCTGGCATTTAATGCTCCTCACACTCCCTTTCACAGGCCTCCACTAAATTTAATTACCGACCAGTCGCTGGTAGATGATTCAGCCACAATCAATGCTAATCCACTTCCTTATTACCTGGCTGCAATTGAAGCAATGGACAAAGAAATCGGGCGGTTGATAGCATCCATGACCCGGGAACAAAAAGCAAATACCGTTTTTGTTTTTATGGGCGATAATGGGACACCAGGCCAGGTGGCTCAAACACCCTACACAAGTTCGACGGTTAAAGGCACTTTATACCAGGGAGGAGTAAACACTCCCCTAATTGTTTGTGGGAAAAACATAACCCGAAAAAATGAGGTAGATAGCACAATGATCCAGGATGAGGATATGTTCTCCACTTTCGCAGATATAGCAGGAACAGGCAACAGCAAATACATGGATGGAATAAGTATAAAGCCACTATTCACAAAAGCTTCTTCTTTATCAAGAAATTATGTGTATACCGAACTCTTTGGTTCATCTCCTTCAACAAGGCATGATGGCTATAGTGTTAGAAATAGCAATTATAAACTAATCGTCCTGCAAAATGGTAATGAATATTTGTATAAAATCAGTACAGACCCATTTGAACAAACCAACTTAATGTTGAATTCGCTCTCTACTGAAGCACAACAAAACCTTGATAGTCTTAGACAAATAAAGGCAGGATTATAAAAAAAATTAGTTTTTGCCAAAGGATTGATAAAATAAAATCGCAATAAAAAATGAATAAAAAAATTATCATGAAATTATCTAAGCACAAATTTTTTTTTGGGCTTCCCATTTTACTTTTAGTTGCTTTTGCTTGCAAAAAAAGTTCTACTGATTCCGGAAGTGGCGATAATTCCAACACAGTTCCTGCCGTTTATTCAAAAATCTACGGAGCCACCAGCATCACATCCGACGGTACCTATATTACGATCAAGACAAATGATTTACCGGATTACAAAAGCGTTTATTACCCAACTTCAGATACTAATTATGAAGCTTTCAATGGCGCTACTTTTGGTGGATACACTTTCAGGAAAAACCCCAATACTATTGTTGCGCAAAATCTGACTTTTAAAATTCCGTTAAACCCTAAGGTAGCAACAGCTCATTCTCCTACCCCGCTGGGGCCGATCGGTGTGGCGTTAAATGGCGTTCCTTTTTTTAATCAATATGCCGGTCCCGATCAACCTCTTACCACAGAAATTGTAAGCTTTGATCAATACCAGGGTCATCCACAACAAACTGGCGAATATCATTATCATGTAGAGCCATTATACCTTACAACGGTTAAAGCCACGAAGTCTTCTTTACTTGGTTTTTTATTGGATGGCTTCCCGGTTTATGGACCGGAAGAAAATGGCGCTCCGGTTACCAACGATATGCTGGATGAGTATCACGGGCATTTCGGCGTAACACCAGATTATCCTAACGGCATTTATCATTATCACATTACAAATACAGACCCTTATATAAATGGAAGTGGATTTTATGGAACACCCGGCACCGTTAGCAAGTAAAATATTGTTCGGCCTGTTCATCCTGTCAGCAGGATGCAACTTTGCAAAAACAAGTGAAGTGCCTGCGTTATCACTTAACAGAGCTCAACAAACCACAACAATTACAAATGGCTTGCTTTATGTAAATGGACAGCTCTTTAGCGGAACGCTTTATTCATTGTATCCCGAAACAAATGATACTTCAGAAACACAGGGTTATTTAAATGGAAAGGAACAAGGAGAATGGAAAAAATTTTACCCACACCATCAAATAAGAGAGACCAGGTTTTTTGATAACGGGCAAAAAACAGGAGAATATCTTGCCTGGTGGCCAAATGGACAAAGACAACTTCAATATTTTTTTAAAGATGATGAATATGAAGGTACTTGCCGTGAGTGGAACAGCGAAGGTAGACTGACTAAAATAATGAATTATAAAAAAGGATATGAAGCCGGGCACCAGGAATGGTGGTATAATAATGGAAAAGTAAAAGCGAATTATGTAATCATTGACGGAAGGAGATATGGATTATTAGGCACAAAAAATTGCACCAATGTATCAGACAGTATTTTTAAGAAATAGCATAATATCTATATGCACATTTGTTCTTGTATCGTGTTCAAATGGTATAAAAGAATCGCCGCTGCCTTATTACAATACACCGGATTTTAATCCTGGGTTCATTGCCAATACAAAAAATATTGACAAATCAATTCCACACACTATCGCCAATTTCTCTTTTACCGATCAACATGGTAAAGCAATAACCCAAAAAGATATAGAAGGTAAAATTCATGTAGCCAATTTTATGTTTACCAGTTGTGGAAGTATTTGTCCCGAGATCACTAAAAATCTTAAACTAGTTCAAAAGGCCTTTAAAAATGATTCGGATGTTGTCATCCTATCTTATAGTGTAACGCCATGGATTGACAGCGTTAACCGTTTAAAAACATATGCCTTGAAAAATCAAATCACTTCTCCTAACTGGCACCTGCTAACCGGCGATAAAGGAGATATTTATAAGCTGGCACGCAAGTCTTATTACGCAGAGGAAGATCTTGGTTTTACCAAAGACAGCACACAGTTCCTGCATACAGAACATATTTTGCTGGTCGATAAAACAAAACGAATTCGCGGTA
This sequence comes from uncultured Chitinophagaceae bacterium, assembly GCA_963814075.1. Taxonomy (GTDB): domain Bacteria; phylum Bacteroidota; class Bacteroidia; order Chitinophagales; family Chitinophagaceae; genus Ginsengibacter. The sequence goes on from CAWFBO010000007.1 coordinate 96,217, forward strand.
TATACAATGGCACCTTGCCGCTGGAAATAGAACAGCTTATTAAAGATATCAGGAAATTGCAAAAGGAATGAGTTTTTAGGCAAAGTACTAATTTGAATCTATGCCTCCTATCAATTAAAATTGCTGTTGCAGTGAACAAACAAATTCAGTCAATTTTTATTCTATGCTTAAACTCAAAAAAATTGTTTTCAAAAAAAATACATTTTTTTGCCCGCGATTACAGAACTTCATACCTAAAATTTAATACAATGAAAAAACTGCTCGCGCCATTAGCCACTCTCCTTTTGTTTGTTACCGCATGTAATAACGGAACCACCACCGACAATAAAAGCACTTCGGATTCAACCGCTACCTCTTCTGTTGATCCTGCAAAAGACTGGAAATTTGGAGTGGCTTTATGGACATTTCATAATGTAAACTTTCCGCAGGCGCTTGATGAAGTTGACAGTGCCGGGTTAACTTACATAGAGCCGAATACTTTTCACAGTGCAGGCCCGGAATTTAAAGACTCAATTATTGGGCAGCTTTCGCCAGCCGGAATTGCAAAACTTAAAGATATGGCGACAAAGAAAGGGTTAAAAATTGAATCGATTTATATTGTTGGAGATTCTACAATTGGTTCGTGGAAAAAGCAATTTGACGTCGCCAAAGAATTTGGTGTAAAATTCGTAACTACCGAACCACCTCTGAATATGTGGGACCAGATCGACAGCCTTGCCGGCGTTTACGGGATAAAAGTGGCCATTCATGATCATTGGAAAGGTTTTAGCCATTACTGGAATCCTGATACAACACTTATGGCCTTAAAAGGTCATCCAAATTTTGGTGTATGTGCTGATCTGGGCCATTGGCCAAAAAGCGGAATTGTCCCTTTGGAAGCTGTACAAAAATTAAGCGGCCATATTTTGGGTGTACATTTAAAAGACGTGGGCGCTTATAACGATCCGACTTTAAAAGATGTCGTGGTTGGCACCGGAGTAGTTAAGTTCCCGGCAATATTTGCTGAACTCAAAAAACAAAATTTTGACGGCTATATTTATATTGAACGCGACTCGATAGAACCTGGTGGAAATCTTGCTTCTGTAAAACAGGAAATTAAATACTATAACGATCAGGTAAATAAATTAAAATAAAATTTCCCAAAACCGTTAAACGAACAAATTCAAATTTTTTTATGCTCTGTCCCATAGACAGGGCATTTTTTTTCGTGGCAAGCAATAATCTTTAATTCCCAAATTTATTATGACCTGCGTCATTTTTAATACGATTTTTTATTGATTCATATCACTCGATTATCAGATGTAAAGCATCTAAATTGGGCAAAGAGCCATCTAACTTTGTGTTATAAAATTCATCGTTATGACAACAACAGTAATAGTAGGCGGCAACTTCGCAGGAATGACCGCCGCATTAGAAATAAAAAGAAAAGGTAAAGGAGAGCACAAAGTTATCGTTATTGATAAAAGCCCTGTTTTTATGTTTATGCCTTCTCTTATCTGGGTTCCTTTCAGAAGAAGAGAAATAAAAGACATCAGTTTTTCAAAAGCAGATATATTTAAAAAACAAGGGGTTGATTTTGTTTTAGCCGAAGCGCTGGAAGTAAATCCCCACACCCAGGTAGTAGCCACAACAAAAGGAGATTATCATTATGACAATCTGGTAATTGCCACCGGGCCAAAAGTGAAATATGATATTGCGCCGGGAGTTGCAGAGTATGCACATTATATCGGCACTCCTAATGGCGCAATGAAAATCAGGAAAGCACTTGACGAATTCAAGAAAAACCCTGGTCCTGTAGTAATTGGGGCTACCCAAAGTGCAGGTTGCATGGGTGCCGGATATGAATTCCTTTTCAATTTTGAAAAATGGTGCCGCGATAATAAAATACGAGAGCAAGTGGATATTCACTGGGTAACTCCTGAAACTTTTTTAGGCCACTTTGGTATTGACGGTATGACTGGTGCACAAATCTATGTTTAAAACTTTCTTTAAACTATTTAAAATGCATGTACATACCCAGGTTGCAGTTGATAAAATGGATGCAGAAAATGTGTACCTGAGTGATGGAAAAGTTTTGCCTTACAAATTCAGTATGCTCATGCCGCCTTTTACAGGTGTTGATTTTGTAACAAAAAGCAAAGATTTACATGCAACAGCAGCAGGATATATGCCTGTAGGCGATGATTACCGCCATGGAGAATATCCCAATATCTGGTCTGCAGGATTGGCTGTCAATTTCAGCCTTCCCTGGAAACCGGGAAAAGTTCCCTTTTCTGCTCCAAAGACCGGGTATCCAAGTGATGTAACCGGAAAAATTGTGGCTGAAAATATTATCCGTATTGCAAATGGGAAAACCAAACTGGTTCACAAAGCATGGGGTAAAATTGCAGCGCTTTGTATCATGGATGCCGGCAAAAAAGAAGTGATTATCATCTCTAATCACCTGTTTAAGCCTCGTGCATTTGCATTAATGATTCCTAATCTTTTTTACGATTTTGGTAAAGTTCTTTTTGAAAAATATTTTTTGTGGAAAACACGTAATGGCTATTCCCGGTTACCATAGTGTTTTCAAAAGTTTATACTTTTTCTAATTACGGTTTCACAGAAATTGCCTCTTATGAGGCAGTTTCTTTTCGTATTCGGGTTTACCGGTTTTTAAACATAGTAAACAAATAAAAACTGCAAATTTTTATTTGGTGACAAGGCTATTGCTGCTTATACTAAAGATACCTTGTAAGACGCCACCAAATTACCGTTTGCATCTTTCGCAACATCCATAAGCAATGTGTCATGGCGGGTGGTATCCTTATCAACCCGCAATTCATAGTCCTTCAATATGGGTGTCGGGTTAGGTCCCTTGGGGTATAACGGAGAAGCGTAAACGTTATTTTCAGTTTCTTTCGGGAAAAAGAAATTGGTGGTTAATAAAGTCTTCCCGTCTAAATGAACCTTTGCATGAAGATGCGTTATGCGGCCTTCATACCAACCTGGGAAAATAGAAGTAAACTTACAAGTTCCGTCGACGCCCGTTTTTTGATACCCGCGTAACCACGTTTCGTTAAGCGTATTCTCAACTTTATAATCTGAATAATGGCCGTCAGCATCACATTGCCATATATCAACAATGGCACCTTCTATCGGTTTGCAATCTTCATCTTCAACCATAAAAAAATAAGTAATTGGAATTCCTTTTGTATGTTCTGTTATATCGCCCCTGTTCAGCTTTTCATCTTTGTAAAAAGGGCCTTCAGGCACAGGCGGTGTAACCGGGTCGTTGCATTCATTACGTAGCGGATTTTTCTTTGCTGTCCTGGGAATAAAAATGGCGCCGATAAAGCCTACGCCTGCGAGTGAAAGAAACTTACTCCTGTTCATAACTAAAGTTTTAAAAAATAATATAACAATCTCAGCACGAAGTTCCGGGATACGAGCGAAGTGAAGTTCAAAGGTTTTTTTAAAGATAAAGATTTAAAACACCGGAATGGCCAATCTTTTTGATTTCTGCACATACCGTAATTTCGTGTCAAAAAACACGATGCATATAACACCTGATAATAAACTTAAAAAACTGATCGTAATTGGTGACAGGTTATTGATAAAACCGGCTCGCCCGGATGAAAGAACAGCAAGTGGGCTTTACCTCCCTCCCGGCGTTCATGAAAAAGAAAAAGTGCAGCAAGGATATATTATTAAAGCAGGTCCCGGTTATGCAATCCCTCTTCCGGTTGAAGATGAGCCCTGGAAAGGGGAAGAAGAAAAAATAAAGTATGTGCCGTTGCAGGCAAAAGAAGGCGACCTGGCTATTTTTCTTGTAAGTGCCGCCACCGAGGTGATGTATGAAGGCGATAAATATTTTATTGTGCCACAAAGCGCTATCCTCATGCTGGAAAGAGAAGAAGATCTTTAGAAGAGGGTAACAAATGTTACCAAAATGGCAGAAGGTTTGTAATACCTTTACAAAAACAAAACGTCACCATGGCTACTATACAACTTACAACACAGGGATTTAAAGACAAAATATTTAACTACGAAACCGAAAAAGAATGGAAATACGATGGATTACCAGCCATCATTGATTTTTATGCCGATTGGTGCGGCCCTTGCAAAATGGTGGCGCCTATATTAGAAGAGCTTTCAAACGAATACGAAGACAGGTTGGTAATTTATAAAATAAACACAGATAAAGAACAGGAATTATCTGCCGTATTTGGCATTCAGAGTATTCCGAGTTTGCTTTTTATAGGCGCCGACGGCGAACCCATGATGCAGCCGGGAGCATTGCCTAAACATGTTTTAAAACAGATAATTGAAGAACAATTACTCGTAGCTGCAAAAACAGAATCATAAAGCGAAATATCCGGGGTTGATAGAAAAGCTGGTAAATAAATAACCGCTTTTCGCAGAATAAAATCCTTTATTTTTTATTTGTTTACTGTAATTGGAAGTAAACACGTTTAGGTACACGGATACCAATTATTGAAATGTATTTCACCAAAGTATGTGACATGCCCGCGAGGCAAAATTTTACCCCGCAGGACTTACACGGCGCTACGTTCAATTACTGTGTGTGATACCGTCTAAACCCTGCGGGGTCTTTTTAATTCCTTTAGTTCAGCTTCTCGAAGTGAATATCAAGTTTTTTATCTTTTTTGTAATAATCAAGAAGCAACACCTGCCCCTGCTTTCCGGGTAAAATAGCCGAACGGCTGGCATCTGATTTGGTGTTGATCTTATCCGTTGTAAACTTTCCATCGTTGTAGGTAATGGAGTTGAAAGTGCTTCCTTTATAATCTTTACCTCTAACGAAATCGCTATAGCAAACTGTAAAGGATGTTTTGTCGCTGTTTTCCTGCGTATAGGCATAGTCGAATCCGCCAAATGAATATTTTATCATCTTGCCCAGCATTGCTGTACTTGCTATTTCCCCGCCGTTCGGCAGTTGTATATTGTTGGAGTTTTTCTCATAAATTTTTGCACCTGAAACATTAAGATCCTTATCGAATTTTATAAGTATCATATTCGTTACTTTTATTTTAACGGCACTTATGCCTCCCCTGCCGCTTGTCATCAATTTACTAGCTATTCCCAACGCACTTGCCGCTTTCTTATACCCTTCTCCGATGGCATAAATGCTGCCGTCCGCCACCTGCACCATTTTATGCAAATACATGTAGCCGAAATCTTCTATCTTTCCTTTTGAACTTACATTCAGGAATTTACCAAGATCCAGGTCCCATGAACAATATTTTTCGAAGGTGATCTTACCAGTTCCATTAACTTTCCAAAATCCAAAACCTTTTGATTTGTCTTTTATGATGTTGGCATTAGGGTCAAAAAATTCCCCGAAAATAAAAGCGCTGCCATCATTTAATGACGATAGAGTTGCCGGATAAAAGCGATATTTTGAATCAGTTTTGATGTCAAAAAGCTGCTTGCCGGTTTCGAGTGAAAGCCCCACAAGGTTTGATTCAGGTTTCTGATCCAACATGCTGGAAAATTTCAATATCTCCAGGTATACAATGCCGTTGCTGGAACCGAGATAGTCACCCATAAATTTCTTGCCGCCGTCGGTAGGAATATAAGACCATTGCTTCTTTTGTGACGTCGAAAAGTAATCAATTTCGAACGTATAATCCCTGTCTTCCCGGCTTGGTGTATTGGAAATGAAGCCAAGGCCTTCTACCGGGTACAATCCCTTGTAAGTATTTTCCTCATCATCCATAGACAGGTAAGTGGACTGCATGTAGGTTTTGTCTTTTTTGGTGAGTTCACGCACGTAAGAAAATTTTTCTTTTCCGTCGGCACCATAAACCTTGTACTCCAATGTCCGTTCATCTTCATTATAAAAAAGAAAGATAAGATCTGTTCCGTTAAATGAAGATTCAAGAACAGACACGTGCTTTGAATCTTCAAACTTTACGTCCTTTAACAGGGTAAGATTGTCGTCCGTTATCCTCAGCGTGTATTCATTGGTGCTTTTATTTACTTTGTCGCTTACATAAAAAAAGTAATATCCTTTTACCTCCGAACCTTGTTTTATCGCGGCTGAGTTCCGGAGCGTTATTTTATAAACATTCTCAATAGACATTTTTTGGGCATTTACCGAACAGGTAAGCACCATGATAGCAATAATTGCGGTAATTGTTTTTTTCATTTTTTAGTTTTTGGTGTGAATTTTATTTTTTTATTTTCTCAAGAGTATCAAGCTCTGCAGCAAAACCGGGAGTAGCTTTTCAATTGTTCTGCATATTTCGCTGCGAACGCTGTATTCAACGATACAATTTCGTCGAGCCGCAACCGGTCAAGCATGCGAAGCAGCAAGTTGTATTGCACCGTGAAAAGACTTATCTTCCTTTTCTATCGCCTGCTTCAATTGGTGATTTCTTTGCAAATACCAAAGCCTGTTGAAGCAGCGTACTACTGAATAAATGGCAAACTGGTTTTCGGGTTCATTTTCGAGCAGCGCCAGCGCATAGTATAAATTTTTGCTGAGCTCATCTTCACGGTAACATTCCTCCATAATTTCATAATACAATTGCTGTTTTAGTTCATTGAATTTGTCTTCGTTCACCAGGAAAGAACTACGTTTTTTGCCATCATCTTTCCACCGGGATTCAAATAACAAAATCCTTTTTTCACAATCGGGGTGCGTTTTCAAAGAATCTTTTTCCAGTTGTGATGCCGGCGAATCGTCCTCCCTCATCAGACTGAAAATGGACGATTGATTGCTCACCCAGCTTTGTTTAAAGGGATAGCCGGGAAAGTTCAATTCTGTTTCAATTACCGGAGGCTTACTAAAATAGGTGGTATCATCTATGTTATCAAGCGTTTGGAGACAAGTCTTGATGGCATTGCAATCGTATCCCGTGTTTTCCATAAACCGCAATGCGTATTCATCTGCTTCCTCCTCATTGCTACGGCCGTGCCGGCGGCTATCGAAAACCATTGTTTTCAAAAGGGCATCAAGTTGCTTGTTTACAGAATATCCCTGGCGGGAAATATGCCTCAGCTCTTTTTGATATTGGCTGTCGTTTATTTTCTCGACGTAGCTGCGAATAGCTTTTTCATTGTGACGTAGATAATCATGAGCCAGTTCATGGCTTATTACGAAAGCGAGTTCCGCCTCGTTCTTCAAAAAAATATAAAGGCCGGCATTTATGGCTATTGATCCGTCTGCCATACAATAAGCATTGGGCCACCAATCCCTGGAAAACACGACGCGAACATTACCGGATTTCAATTCAGGGTTGGAAGAAATTATTTTTTGAACAACCGCCTGCAGGTAGTTATTTACACCAGGATCTGTAATAGCCCGAGTACCCGACCAGAAATCCTCTGCCAAGCCATATTCTTCGTCATAAATTTTTTTGTAGTCGGCCGAATAACGTTTATCAACATTGGAAAGTGCGAGTTTCTCCCGGGCGGTCGTTTCGACGAGATAATTTTTTCTTAACACGGTATCATCCCTTTGCAATAAGTATTGCGGCGGTTTCTGGGAGCGGCATACAGATGTGAAAAACAATGCAATAAGCAGTATGGTCAGGTAGCGAGTGTTTGTCATTTAAGTCCGGCGGGTAAACCCGGTAGCCCAAATATAATACAGCCTAAGCGACTACACAAATTCAACAGAGAAAATATTGCGATTGCCTATAATCAGCTTTATGTGAATCAAAATGAATTTCGTTTAAACAATGGCTTCCATGACAGTAGCGAAATAAAAATCCGCGGAATTTGTTGTTTTACCGGAAAATAAAAAGCAGGGAAAGCCTGCATCCGGGCTCAAATCGCGAATCATCTTTTGGGATGGATTATAATTTTTTTTATATTTAAAAAAACAAAATATAGCTATGCCACTTTTCATGGACATACATGATACAACAGGCGCAACCCCGGAAGATATTGCTGGTGCTCATCAAAAGGACCTCGATCTCCAGGAAGATTTTAAATGCAAATTTGTTTATTTCTGGCACGATACCCCAAATTGTACCGGTTTCTGTGTGTTTGAAGCTCCTGACAAGGAAGCAGTTATTAAATTACATAACAAAACTCATAATCCCATCCTCCCCAACCAAATAATAGAAGTTGACCTTAGCGAAGTAGAATTTTTCTTAGGTAAAATTACCGATATAGCATGGGCCAAAGAAAAAACGCCGTTTGATGGCTATATTAATGAAACGGTTCACCGGGCAATTATGTGTTTAGAAATTGTAAATCCTTTATTATTAAAACTACAAGACACCAAAAATAAATTTGCAGATTTATCAGAACTTCAATTGAAGTTAATCAAGGATTCTTTTTTAATGTTTGAGGGCCACATCGTTTCATCGGAAAGCGATAGGATTTTAGCTTCTTTCCTTTCGAAAGAAAAGGCAATAAATTGTGCAAGAGATGTCCAGGATAAATTTATTAAGCTTTCGACGGAAGAAAATACAAAATCAGGTGTTTCAATAGGATTGAACTTTGGTGCCCCTGTTACAACGAGTGACAACCTTTTTGGAGAAACTATCAAGGTGGCAAAGCAATTAGCCTATTTTGCCGGAGAGAATCAAATTATTATTTCTTCCTCTTTAGGGAAAACGTATAACAGGCTCAGGAATAAACCCGGACTAAAAAATGGTTTTATAAAAGTGCTAAATTTAAGAGATGAAACTTTCTTAAATGAGCTTTTTGAAACTTTCGAAAAAAATTGGAATGAAGAAGGATTTAGCATAAATAGCCTGATTAAACATTTCAGTATGAGCAGAGCCCAATTGTATAGAAAAATAACTTTTTTAACAGGATACTCACCTAATAATTTTATCAGGGAAACCAGGTTGAAGAATGCAAGAAAATTAATTGAAACTCAGAAAGGCGATATTGCTGAAATAGCTTATGAATCCGGATTTAATAGTGCTTCTTACTTTTCAAAGTGCTTCCGGAAAAAATTTGGAATACTCCCATCAATGTACGCAGGTTCATTCGTGTAAATCTCCTCCCACTTTATGATCCCGTTTAAATCATTCTTTTTAAATGCAACAAATGTTCTATCATTTGAATTAAACGTGTCAGGCATTTTATCAAATTGAAATTACCATTGTAAAACAGATACATAGTTAATTCTGTGAGAATCTCTTTTCTTTCTAAAAATAATTTTGTCATCATTAAAAGGAGGTTTACAATGAAAAATCTTTCTCTTTTCTTTTTCTCTTTGATATTTATTGCCGCGTCAATAATTGGCTGCAATAAAGAATACCGCCACGGTAATCTTAAACCTTATAAAAATAAGGATAAGGGAACGCTTGCTAATTCTAGCCCTGTTCTGGCTTCCACGCCATTTGCACAAATCTTGCGGGGAAACCTGGGAAGCACCGTGGGGCCGCGAGGTGATTTGTTTGTTCCGGAAGCAGCGGATGGCAAGATTTTACGCATCGACCCGAAGACAGGCGAAGTGACCACTTTCGCAAGTAAATTACCTTCTTTGATTCCTGCGGTTGGCATTGGAGGAGTATCTGACGTAGCTTTTCGGGGTAATAAAGCGTATGCTTTGGTTACCATGGTAGATGATCCAAATCTTTTCCCCACCGGCCAGGTCAACGGAATCTATCGCATTGATGGCCCGGACGACTTCACAATCATTGCAGATATTGGAGCCTACAATATAAAACACCCGCCTTCCGGCTTCGATTTCTTCGTTTCAACCGGGGTGCTGTATTCGATCTATCCATATCACAACGGGTTCCTGGTATCTGATGGACATCTTAACCGGGTTTTGTACGTGACCCTGAATGGAGATATCAGCATTTTCAGGTCATTCGGTAACATCGTCCCGACGGGCCTGTTGGTGAAAAGCGATAGGATTTATATGTCTGAAGCAGGTCCTATTCTTGACGGCCAGGAAATCGGAAAAGTGGTGACATTTAGTAAATATTCACGTACTGTTACTACTTTAACATCAGGCGCTCCGGTAGTGGTAGGGGTTGCGTTTGGTCAAAATAAAACTCTCTTTGGGCTTTCGCAAGGCGTATATGGCGGCGGCGACCCGGGTTCTCCGGCACTTCCTAATACCGGCTCACTTTTCAGGGTTAACGCTGATGGTTCGTTCACAGTGATCGCTGAGGATCTCAATCTTCCCACCTCTTTGGAGATTATAGGAAACACGGCTTATATAGTTACTCTTACAGGTGAGGTCTGGACTATTGACAATATCACAGGCGGGTTTCACCATAAACATCACCTGAGTCATCACCATTAAAGGTAAGATCCGGGCAACCTGCAAAGCCAGGGCCAGGCTTCCCTTTTTCAGATTCATACTGAAGTAAATTTAATATTAATAAGAGAATGGTGAAAATGTTGCAGCTGTGTAAATAATGAAAGACCTGCAAGTTATTCAGTGTGTGCTTTGCAAGCCGGCGAAAGCCAATAATTTTTCCTTTTTAATTCAATCCGCTTGTGTCAACAAGTATTTTATTAAGGTCAACATTTTCTGAGTCTACTAATTGTTTGAACTCAGGTATGTATTTTTTGGCTACAGGCGTTGCAGCGGGAAATTTTTGTTTTAAAGGATCTACCTGTTTACCGTTTTTCCAAAAACGATAGCATACATGTGGGCCGGTGGCCAGCCCCGTCATGCCGACATACCCTATCACCTGCCCCTGCACTACATGCTGCCCCACTTTTACTGCGCGCCTGCTCATGTGAAGGTATTGAGTAGTGTAGGTGCGGTTGTGTTTTATTTTTACATAATTACCATTGAAGCGGGTATAACGAGATGCAATTACGACGCCACTGCCGGTAGTATGGATCGGTGTGCCGGTTGGAGCTGCATAATCCGTGCCCAGGTGGGCTTTCCATCTTTTTTCAACCGGGTGAAAACGGTGCAGGCTGTAATGCGATGTAATCCTGACAAACTTAAGCGGCGCTTTTAGAAAGGCTTTGCGAAGACTTTTTCCTTCTTCATTAAAAAATTCGCCACCGGTAGCGTTGTCAGGTTCAAAATAATAGGCTTTGTACAATTCGCCCCGGGAGGAGAATTCTGCTGACCTTATCGACCCTGATTCAATGGGTTTCCCATTTATATATTGCTGATCGTAAACAATTTTAAACCAGTCGCCTTTTTGTATATAATAGAAGTCAACCGTCCAGGCAAATATATTAGCAAGTTTTACGGCAAGATCCGGGTCCGCATGCTGATTTTCCAGGGTTTCATATAGCGAACCGTTGACGATGCCGGAAAGGGTTTCCGTTTTAGTTGTTACCGGACGCTTGCCGGTGTACACATTCATCGTATCTCTCAGGTCGTATACTACATAGTCAATTGGGTTGGGCTGGTAGATAAAGTATTGCGCTTTTTGCGTAGAATCATTTGTGCAAAATATTGTGTAGGGTTTTCCCGCAGCCAGGTTGCGCACACTGAAAACAGGACGAGCCTTTTGGGCAAGTTGCAACACAGCGTTATTATTAATACCGTAATCATCCAGGATATCGCTAAGAAACTGGTTGCGCTCAATGGTGCCGGTCACTACCATGAAAGAATCAACCGGCAACCCAAACCGGGTGGCTACAGGCGCGGGCTTTTCCGGCGTTGCCACTTTTTTTGCCGGTAGATTATTGGCCGATTTCACCAGTTGGGTTATCCCAAATATGACAGCTGTTCCCAAAACGAGGGTTAGTAAAATTGATTTTACTGAAAATTTTTTTTCTCGGTTCATTATTGTTCTGATTGTTGCAGTAGTGAACTTTTAATAAATTACCACCGCAATAAGCAACGGTGGCTCCGGCCAAATTGCTTTGAAACAATCAAAAAGCCGGGAGATAAAACGTGCCGGATTTCGGCCAGGCGGGATCACAAACAATTCAAAATCGGTTCTTTATAAGATTTTACGCCTTTGCTGCAAAGATGCATTATTCAGCTTAAAATAAAAAACCGTAATTGTTCATTTAGCAATTTTTATCACCGGGCGTACTACATAAACAAGCGAAACAGGAATTATTAGTTTTTGTTGATTTACTGTTGAATAACCGCAACGAATAATTGTTTTCCCCTCTGTTAATAATCAGCCGTTAAAAGAATATTGCCGGATGAATTTAAAAAGGTGTAATTTGTAGAATAATTGTTTACCTAAACGATTGTTTGATGAATACGTTAAAGCAATGCATATTGTTTTTAGCATTGAACTTTCTTTCAACAATTGTATTTGCGCAAAACACAATCATCAGCGGGAAGGTAAAAAATGAGAAAACAGGAGAACCTGTTCCCGCAGTTTCCATCACGGTAAAAAGTTCGTACGAAGGAACTTTTACCAGCGATAAGGGAGCTTTTACATTACAAATTGATAAATCATTTCCCCTAACTATTGTATTTTCTTCAATTGGCTATTCAACGCAGGAAATAACTCTTACCTATGCTGATTCTGCCTTGGATATTAATCTCACTCCTGAAAGTACATTAGGCCAGGAAGTGGTAATAGCCGCCACGCGGACGCCCACACGCATCATGGAATCGCCGGTGACGATTGAGCATATAAGTGCGGCTCAAATGCGAAAGACACCTGGCGCTGACTATTATGATGTATTGGATCATTTAAAAGGTGTTGACGTAACCAGTTCAAGTTTCACCTTCAAAACCATTTCTACACGCGGATTTAATGGCAGCGGCAATCTTCGTTTCAACCAATTGGTGGATGGTATGGATAACTCGGCGCCTGCCCTTAACTTTTCATTAGGCAATATCATTGGCCTCACTGATTTGGACGTCGATAACATGGAACTGCTTTCAGGCGCTTCCTCTGCGTTATATGGTTCCGGCGGTATGAACGGTACATTAATTATTACAAGTAAAGATCCGTTCAAATATCAGGGCTTCAGTGCCGAAGTAAAAGAAGGAGTAATGCATATAAATGATTATCGCCGTAAAGCTTCGCCGTTTAATGACATTGCGCTCAGGTGGGGTAAAAAAGTGTCGAACAGGTTTGCCTTTAAGATAGGCGCTGAATATATAAGAGCTAACGACTGGCAGGCAAATGATTCCACGGATCTTGAGCGCAATAACGTATTGAGTAAAGTAAAGCCCGGTACAAGAGCTTCAGACCCGAATTATGATGGCGTAAATGTTTTCGGAGATGAAGTAAATGCCAGCATGGCCGGCATCTCGCAGGCAGCCCTATATCCTTTGTCCAGCCAACTCGCGCAGGTATATGGCCGGCCGCCTACCTATGACGAGATGATCAGTTATATCAATTCACAACCTGGCAATGTGCAGTTGCAGCAGTTACTGCCGTTTGCCGCCGGTTTGCAAAATGGTATTTTTGGCAACCAATTGGTCAGCCGTACAGGTTACAAAGAGGCTGACCTGGTAGATTATAATACCTACGATTTTAAAGTTTCCGGTGGTTTGTATTATAAATTGTCTCCTAACACAGAAGCATCTTTAACAGGAAACTACGGCCAGGGCACAACTGTCTATACAGGCACTGACAGGTATTCTCTTAAAAATTTCAATATAGGCCAATATAAACTCGAGTTTAAAAATCCTGATTGGTTTCTGCGTGCTTACACCACGCAGGAAAATTCCGGGGATTCCTATGCTACCACGCTTGCCGCGATAGGCATCAACAACGCCTGGAAAGATAATGCAGCATGGCTTGGTGAATACGTTGGTTATTATTCGGCGTATGTATTACAGGGAGCAGACCCCGCCACCGCGCATGCTGCCGCCCGCGCTGCGGCAGACCAGGGCAGGTATTTGCCGGGTTCACCGGAATTCAACTCGGCATTCAAGACTTCGGTGAATACACCTATAAGTAAAGGCGGTTCACAGTTTGCTGATAAATCGAGTCTTTACCAGGGTGAAGGGCAATATCATTTTTCGCAGCTAAAAATTCTGGACATATTGGTAGGCGGTGATTATCGCGCTTATCACCTCAATTCGAAAAACACCATTTTTTACGAGCCAAACGGGCCGATAAATATTGGTGAATATGGTGTCTACATCCAGTTACAAAAATCCTTGTTGAAAGATATTTTAAAATTAAGCGCTTCCGGAAGATGGGATAAAAGTGAAAATTTTAAGGGAAGGCTTACGCCGAGAATTACCGCGTCAGTGGCTGTGGCAAAAGACAACAATATTCGTTTATCCTACCAGCAGGCATCGCGTTTTCCGGATAACGAGGATCAGTGGATCAACCTGCAAACACCCGGAAGCATCTTAATAGGATGCCTGCCGGTGTTTAATAACTTATATAATTTTGATACCAACCCGGTTTATACCGCGGAAAGTGTAGATAATTATAGGAATAGTCAAAGCCCGGCGGATCTGCAAAAGGCAACTTTTCGCAAAGCCAAACCGGAAACCATGGAATCGTATGAAATCGGTTACCGCGGTATTGTAAATAAAAAGCTTTTGATCGACGCCTATTATTATTTCAGCACCTACAAAGATTTTATTGCCCGTGAGGCCGTTGCAAGAGGCGCCAGTGGCGATCCGGCTACTTCCGTTCCGGAGCTTGCAAGTCCTTTCACTTCCACCAACTTTTCTTTTGTAGTCAACAGTCCAACACCTGTAAAGGCAAATGGATGGGCACTGAGTGCAGATTATAACATTGGAAAAGGATATGCTATTACCGGCAATATATTCCAGGACCGGTTGAATGGTGTACAACCAGGATTGGTAACCTTTTTTAATACGCCCAAAACACGCTTCAATCTTGGTGTTTCCAACTCAAATACGATTGGTAAGGGATTTGGATTCAATATAATCTACAAATGGCAGGAAAAAATAAACTGGGAAAGCACACTGGGCTCAGGCCCGGTACCGGCGTTTGGTACACTTGACGCACAGATTAACTATAAGTTTACCAGACAAAAAATTCTTTTAAAAATAGGGGGCACCAACGTTACCAATCATTATTATCGTAACGCATTCGGCAATCCTTACATTGGTGGCTTATATTATGCAAGTATCGGATACAATGTGTTTTAAGAATAGCGAAAGCACTTCAAAATATATTTCGTTTATGCATTACAGTTATAAGGAAACAACATAAAATTTATTGAATTTACACCGCCAAGATTCGTACATTAACAATCATTTTTGACCAACCGTTAAAATCATTAATCTCCAATCGCATGAATCAGAGGCTTGAAACTTTTTGCGATGGCGTTTTAGCAATTGCCATTACATTGTTGATTTTAGAAATAAAAGTGCCACCAGGGACTTCTATCCGCTCATCTGCTGAACTAATGAATACCCTTGCAAATCACTGGACATCGTGGTTTGCATTTGGGTTAAGCTTCTTAGCTCTTTTCATTGCCTGGACGAACCATCAACGCACCCTAAGCCAGTTAAACAAAACGTCCCCGCCATTCATATATGCACATGGCTTTCTTTTACTTACCATTATCGTGTATCCCTTCGTTACCTCACTGTTGGCAGAATATATGAATACGCCCTATGCCCGGTTTCCGGTATTCGCCTACTGCTTTACCAATATGGCTCATGCAGCAGCATGGGTGCTTATTCATCATACGGCAATTAAACCCCGCGATTTAACAAAGAATGCGGTATGTTTTAAAAGAATAAAAGAAACCCGCACCACCATCATTTACACGGTGATATTTAATGGCGCCATGTGTATTTTAGCATTCTGGCTTCCATTGGTAGCGCTCAGTTTAACCGCATTAGCATGGATTGGTTACCTGTTCCTGGGTATAAAGTTGACCCCTCTCGAAACCCGATAAATTCCATCATTTAAGGGAGTTCATCAAGATGGATACGGGCCGGGATGTTAGGATGAAATAAAAATCCGTTGAATTTGTTGGTTTACTGCAAATACCGTGATAGAAAATCATCGCCTCGGCTATGATAATGGAATGCCATTTGGGCGCATCTGCCGGAAGGATGGCAAAAGTGCCCAAGATTTTTTCATAAAAATAGTTTTGGTTAAAATGTTATGATAATTGCTGACGAAAATATGGCCTTACATCCTACAATGCAACCAATTTGCAAAATTTTCCCGGCCAACATTTTTGGAATTATCATTTGTCGGAAAAAGCCATTTTGAATACAAAAAAGGTTAACCTAACTACCGGCCAATCTCTTTTTTTTAAAACGACATTTACCTGTTAGAATAGCATTATTTCTTCCGGGCGTGGCGGTCATATTGCAACAATAAATCGGCCTTGCCATCTTTATTAATACGCCATGTTTCCATAACGGCTGCCGTATCTACGGTACCGTCTTTAGCAGTGTTATACTCTGTAGCCCATACAAGCACCCAGTTTTGCTTTTTATCCGTACTATACAAAGACGTTACCGCACTAATGGAATCCGTTATAGCTGAATATTTATCACGCGCTCTTTGCCAAACAGCCTTTAAGCTGTCCACACCACGCACCATACTATTGTCGCTTTGTAAAGCCACTATAGTATCAGCAACCCAATTCTGCATGCTATCCATTTTATCATCCTGCCAGTCTTTCCAGCTTCCCTGTACGATCATGGCAGCGTATTCCGGTTTACCCATTTCGAAAGAGGAGGAATAAGTAGGCTGGAATGCAAGAGGCGTTTGTGTGCCGGCAGCCGTTTCGGTATCCGCGGTAGTTTCGCTTTTCTGATTGCACGAAATGGCAATGAAAGCGACAAGTGAAACAAAAATCATTTTTTTCATGTTTACATTTTTTTAATGAATAAATAAGAGAAGGATTCGGAAATAGTTGCAGGAAGGGTATCAAAATTTCAATGAATATACCAAAAAAAGAATTAATATGATAATAAATTTAATAGGGAAGACAAAAAACCGATTACAGTATTATCTTTCCAGATGTATATTTCGTTTAATCATTACCGTTACAACAGGAGCGGAGCAAAATAAAAATTTTATGAATTTATCGGTTTACCGGACATATTTGGGATTACTTGACGGAGACACCTAACAACGGGACACTGAGACACAGCTTTCCAAAAGAGATGCTTTTTATTTCTAAATAACAGTATATTTCTTTTTACAATTTTCACACTGGTAATTACGGCCTTTTAGTTTTCCGAAGCCAATAAAAACAATAATTCTCTGCACAATTGTCATTTTGCCTGTTTGTTTCAGATCGCCGCCACAATTAATACAATGAATACCGGTATCAGGTTTCTTAAAAATGATTTTATCCAGATCAAGTATTGCCATTGAATTTTAATATTTACCGAAAATGGAATGTCTTATATGCAATTTAAAAAAGTGGTGAATTGATACAGGCTTGTGGTGGATACTATTTTTTTGTAAACAGAGCCATCCCTATTCTACAAGGGGAAGGCTATGTACATTAAGTACATTCTCCTGATCATCAATTTTGTTTCTAACAAACAACCATTTAAAATCGACACCGTCGAAGGTGACAGGTCCGGCGTATGTACCAAAGACCATTTCTCCCTTGTTATTATATAAGAGGGATAGCCCTTCATGAGCAACAGTCAGATATCTGCCTGAATTTTTTTCAGGTGAAATCTATATTTAAGATAAACCTCTTTTTCTTTACGGCAATATCATCGGTCGATCAGCTTCGACATGAATCAGAAAAAGATAACATCTGCAAGTTTCAGAATCTTTACTATAATCGGTTGATTTAAAATTGCCCCTTTTCTTATAAGCTCACCAAAATCTGTGGCTGATGCATATTGTACAAGCAAAGTTTTGATGTGATTACATGGGTTATAGAAGGTGAAGCAATTGAAAGTGCATCACTTTTATTCTACGTAAAAAAACTTGCCGGTTTAGCTCATAATAGTAGCTTTTTTGATTGCAATTTTCCAAAAGTCTCTATTTGAAGGATTGGAGAAACACAAGAAACCATGATAACCTGATGATCGCAACGAAGCGGATATTTATAAAAGAATACGGGTAAACGTTTTACCCGCATTCTATTAGTGTGTAATTAAACTTATAACATCCCTACTTATAAACAGAAAGCTTTTACTACCTGGTTATAAGCAGGCACATCCTTAGTTGTTTGCTACTTTAGGTATCCATAGTAAGCATCATCTGTTGGCGTATCCCACCAAACAGGCATACTCCAGATGTTTGGATCACCTGCATGCGGGTTTAAAGAAAGCGTATTAACCGAATTATAATTGATCTCATACGTTGGAGGTAATGCCCACCTACGCATCCAATACCTTGGATCGTTTTTAGAGCTCCCTGTTAACTGGGCATCTCCTGAAAATAACGGGCCACGATCGTAACCAGGATAAACAACCCCGAACCCGGGAATATCGCCAGCACTGAAATCAAACCTACGCATATCGTTATAGTTTTCTATGCTGCAACCCATAGCAATATATTTTTGAAGCATGATGTCAGACATGGTCAGTTCTCCCGGGCTTTGTGCAACAGCACTACTGGACATATAGGCAGCAATATCACCTGGATTCATCGGCTCCATATCAGGGATCACAACACCGGCGGCATTTTTGTCAAAACCTGCACCTTGCCATTCAGCGAGTTTAGTCTGCATCTTATCGATATCAGCTTGTATGCCCGCAATGTAAGCAGTGTAAGCATCTGCAGCATCTCCCTTTCTCATATAAACTTCTGCCTTGATAAAGCACATTTCATAATAAGTGAGGATATCCTGGTCAGAAACCGGGTGGGTCTGGAAAGAACCTGTTGAACCAATAACGCCGGCATCATACGCGTCAAGTGATGGGTACCAATTCACATCATTCGCCGGCTGCTCAGGATTGCCCGAGGTAGCTAACGAATTGCTACGCATACTTACATATGCGGTATCTCCTGCGTAAATATAGTTAGAGCTGTTTATGTAAATGGAACCAGCAGGATAAGTTATTGTTACTGTGTCACCGCTATTAACGTAAGCACGGCCGGCTTGTTGTTGATCAGCAATAAAATTGGCACGATCAGTTCCGTCAGCAATCACATACTTTATCGTTTTGTCACTAGCAGCATAAGTAGCCGTTTGAATGGAAGTAGGTCCTCCTTTAAGTAATCGGGTTGCCGCGCCATAAGAATCCACTCCTTTTGAACGGTTCCACGTGTAAGAAGTTACCTGTCCTGACCCATTCAATTTAACATCAGCCATAGAAGCGGGTACGATTTTAGGCATCCGCGGATCTACTACACCAGAACCACGCAAATTAGTCAACAGGTTATAATAATATTGGGAAAGACGAATAGTATTGCCATAAGCCGCATAATCGAAGTTGCCATTGGTGACTACCGGATCGCCGTATAAATAATCAGTTACGGTGCTGTTGTTGAATCCAGGTCCGATTGTATTGTCGGCATTAGACTGGGGGCCTTTGGACAAACAATATAGAACAGAATCCGCATTAAACAGATCAGCTTTTTTGGAAACTTTAAGCATATAGCGCGCTTTTAATCCCCAGCATAATTTTATCCATTTGCCTACATCTCCGCCATTCCACAAATCTCCGAACAGAAAGTGCGGGTGTACCTGCTTCCTGTGTTTTACCAAACAGGTCTATAGCTTCATTTAATTTATCCATACAGCCATTATAAATGGTTTTACCATCATCTGGTTTAGGGCTTGGGTTTCCTGTTCCTGCCTCTGTGTAAGGCATTTCACCATAGAGATCCAGCATTTCCATATAGCCTAGCGCACTGAACACATCAGCTGCAGCCATATAATGGTAGGCGCCTTCTTTCTCGGCAGTATTATACAAATCAACTATATTAGAAGATACTTCCACAAACCAAGTCTGGTATGGAGTGGTAACATTCCCTGTTGAGCATTGCCATGTTGTACTAAAGGTATTTTGGGTACCTGAGTTAGAATAATAGACACCCGCCTGGCATGAGGTACGATAATTGGTAACGCCCGATGTGTATTGGTAAAAGTGTTCGAATCCAGGGCAACTTGTTTTGAACTAATACACTCTGATTATTCGGGTTATCCGGGTCTGTATTAACATCCAACCACTTTTTACAGGCGGATAAACTCACCACAAGTATGCAACCCAGTGTGATATATTTTGTTTTTTTCATGATTTAATTTTTTTGAGTTTAAAACTTAACATTTAGTCCGAATGTAAAACTTGCTACTGCAGGAACTCCGAGGTAGTCGATACCGGTAGAGCCGGAACCTCCGGTTCCTCCGGCCGCACTTACTTCAGGATCCATTCCTTTGTAGTTGGTCCAGGTAAATAGGTTGGTACCGATCGCTGTTGCAGTAAGTCCTTTAATAACTTTTTGACCTTTTAATACATCAGAGAAGTCATAAGTCAGCGATACTGAACGAAGTTTTAACCAGTTTACTGAGGTAATAAAATTATACGAGTTGGCTGCATAGTTAGACCAGTACCTTTGAATCATTGCAGTACCGGCATAGGTAGTACTCCCGATAGTGTATGACTGGTCTGCCTGGTAGGTGATGGAGGTATCAGCTCCTGTCACACCGCTCACGCCTTTTAAAGTTACAGACTGCCGATCATTCAGTAAGGTTTGTTTACTGAGGCCGTTTTGAACCATAGCATATTCAGTGCCGTTGAATACATCCCCTCCTATTCTAATATCAAGAAGGAAGGACAGTGTTAACCTCTTGTATTGCAAAGTATTTTCAAAGCCACCTATGTAATCAGGTTCACGGTTGCCTACCACTAAAACAGCAGGATTTATTTTATATAGTCCAGTGGTTGGATCTATCACGTAGCGTCCGTTTGGAATTTCTTTTCCATTTGCATCAGTTTCACGCACATAAGATTGACCTGTCATCCCCGCAAAATATCCTCCGTTCGGAATTGATGCTGCTTTGATGGTTCCAAATTGAGCGTCTGTTGGGTAAAAGTAGGAAACGCCAGGAATGAAAGCTCCAAGTCTACCCTTGTTGTAGGAGAAATTAAGGGTCGCATTCCATGTAAAATCCCTTTGTGAAACAACCTTACCTGTAAGCGCTACTTCCATGCCATCATTAATTACTGACCCGGAATTAAGGGAGCTGAAAATAAACCCGCCGGATTGAGCCAAACGAGGTTGCGCAATTTGATTTCGTGTTTCACTATGGTAGTAAGTATAATCTAATCCAATACGATTATTCCAAAACCTAAACGCTCCGCCAACTTCCCATGCTTTTTGAATTTCAGGTATTAATTTAGAATTCCCTGCATAGTACTGGTTTCCCACTCCTATATAACCGTTAATGTTAATCGGGGGATTTTCATAAGTTGCCGTAACATAAGGATTAGCGTCTTTACCTACTCCCGCCACACTTGCACGCAGTTTACCATAGGTAAGAAAATTATTGGCAGGCAGCAATTGCGAAAAGATAAAAGAACCACTCAGAGAAGGATAAAAATAGGAATTGGTCGGAGCCGGAATTAACGTAGATGACCAGTCATTACGTCCCGTTGCTGTAAGGTATACTAAATCTTTATAAGAAACGCCCACTTCCCCATAAGCTCCAACCAGGCGTCTCCTGGTTGTTCCGTCAGTAAAAAATTTGTTGTCGTTCCCTATATTATTAAAGCTGATCGTGCCGGGCGTACTAAAAGCATACCCCCAATGATTTTGATTTTTTGTATCAAAATCTTCTGAAGTAGTTCCTAACAAAAGGTGCGTATCAAAATCTCCAAAGCTTTTGTGAAAATTACTCATCACCGTTGTTGTAATATAGGTATAGTTAACCATGTCTTTGCTGAGGCGTCCGTTTTGATATAGAGGTTTCAACGCAGAACCCGGCGCTATATAAGTATAGTCATTTGTGGTATACTGGTCATAACCTACCCGTCCTGTAACATCCCACCAATTGGTCACCTTAAAATTGCCATTTATTCCCCCGGTGAAACGATTGGTCTTTGAGGTTAAATTGTCCTCATTAATGATCCAATAAGGATTATCAACGTCATCTTCCAAATTAGGAATTGCTCCGGGATATATCCGGTGTTGACTTCCATCAGGATTGATGTAATTTTTTATATTGTATGTTTGAGGCCAGCTATATAATTCCTGCATGCTTCCTACTCCACTTCCATATAAGCCGGCAGTGGTCAATGTCCTATCCGTGTTAGCAACCGAATAAGCTACATTAGCATTCAATGTCAGACGTCCATACTTCTGTTCACCATTCAAACGAAAAGTTGTTTTATCGTAACCGGTACCTGGAACGATACCTGTTTGTTTAAAATTAGATCCCGATAAATAAAAAGATCCGTTCTTGGAACCACCGGATACGTTCACATTATTATCGTAAATAGCTCCGTGTTGGAAGAAGTTACCTATGTTATCATAAATGGTACTATCTGCAGGAATCTTTGGACCCCATGAACTATAAACACCATCCGTTGTCAAAACACCATTGTTGGAATAGACCCCAGGGCCAAATACAGTTTGTGCCTGGGGTAATTTGTCTGCCCAGGAGGTGCTTATTTTGCTGTTAAAATCGACCATTACCCGGCCTTCTTGTCCTTTCTTAGTGGTGATGATAACAACACCGTCAGCAGCACGGGAACCATATAGAGCTGCGGCAGCAGCGCCTTTCAAAACAGACAAGCTTTCAATATCTTCGGGGTTAATATCCATGACACGGTCCGAATAAGTAGTGTTACTGCGCGATAATCCGTCAGTTCCTGTATTACCGGTAACAGTTGTCGAGTTATCATAAATAATTCCGTCTACAACAAACAACGGCTGATTTTGCCTGGTCTCCGAGGTTGAAGTTCCGCCACGAAGAGTGATTGAAGCGCCTGCACCCGGAGAACCGCTGTACTGGGTGATGTTTACACCCGGGACTTTACCTGCAAGAGAATTAATGACATTCGTATTCTTGTTTTTCATTAATTCCTTCGCGTCTAACTGGGTAACCGAATACCCGAGCGCCTTCTGTTCCTTTTTAATACCGAGGGCTGTCACAACAACTTCCTGTAACTGGTCGTTGCTTCTCTCCAGTGTAATAGTACCGGGAGCCGCCGCACCCAATTTTATTTCACGGGCGGTAAAACCGATTGCACTTACGATTAAGACATCGCCTTTTGATGCCAGGATGGAAAAATGACCGTCAGCATCTGTTTGGGTTCCGGTGTTGCTGCCCTTAATAAGGACACTTGCACCAAGCACAGGGGCACCATCGGGCGACAATACAGTGCCGGTAATTGTCCGACCTTGTGCGAATGTTTTTTGGCTTACATGCACTAATAATAATGCGAAGAGTGCCATTAGAAATTTTCTCATGCGCGAAATTTTAAAATTGAAGGATTATTTAAAAGTTTATATAAGTATTAATTTTTCGGGTTAATAATTTTTATTTTTTTATGGTTTCAGGGGTTGTTACAGTTATTTTCTATAAAACCGTTATGCCCGCTTTTTTATACGGCTTTAATAATACATCGTCAGGTGATAATTCTGTTATAAGCGTGGTGATACTTTTACTTTCGCAAATTTGGAAAGGTTGCCTGGTATTAAGCTTTTCCGAGATCGTAAGGCAAATGACTTTTTTTGATGCCTCGATCATCGCTTTCTTAATTTGTACCACTTCCCAATCACTATCTGAAACACCCGTTTCAAGGTTTATTGCGGAAACGCCGAGTATACACAGATCGACTTTTAACTGCTTTATCTTCATGATCGCCTCAATACCTACTGTGATTTTTGAATCTTTTGAAATTTTATCGCCAATGGCAATCACTTCGATATTCGGGTGAACGGTATATTCTGCAAGTGCGGGTATGCTTCCTGAAATAAAGGTTGCGTGAAGTTCCGGAGGTAGCGTCCTGGCCATTTCAACAATGGTTGTTCCACCGGTTGTCAATACAAACATGCCATCTTCTATTAAAGAGATCGCCTTTTGAGCGATGACCTTTTTTTGATTATAGGCATATACATCATCAGACGACGTGTAGGTGTTGTGAAAAGAAGGCGACAACGCTCCTCCATGTACTTTTATAACTTTACCCGAATCTGCCAACTGCTGTATATCCCGCCTGATAGTATCATCTGATACTTTCATCTGGCGGCTTAAATCTGTACACAAAACTTTGTTGTGAAGATTTATTTCGTGGAGTATGAAAGCTTGGCGGTCTATTTTTAGCATAAACAGTTAGTTATATATTTGTTGCAAAAATATTGTTTAAAACGTTTTAAAACTTAAATTTTCGAATTTTATTTGCATTTTTTTTCTTAAACCAGATTTTTACTGCAGATATTAAGGTAATAAACCGCATCTTTTGCAGATATTCGGGAGATTCTAACCTAAGCAGAGATATTCGAGGCTTTAGTACTTTTTCAAGGATAGTATTATTCCAATAAAGCCTGGATACAACCCTGGTAAAAAGGGCACAACCCTTGCCAAAACCGGAGGTAATTGCTTATTAAAAGAAAATTCCCGCCAACTTTCGGCTGAGGTTGTACATTTGTTTCAAATGACATCTTCTTTCTTTTCTTACAATCGCGCCAAAGTATTGCAGGCGTTGCGCTTTCATTTTTTCAGCAGGAATGAAATAAAAGTTATGATTGTCATTGTAAATATTTTTGCAATCTCTTCTGCTGTTCTTTACTTTATGGGTAAGGTTGATCCATTGGCTTTCCTGCTAAGTTCCACACTTTGGTTTGCTTTAATGATCGCATTTTGGTTTGTACTTCCTATCATTATCTATCGAAAAGCAGCAACTTTCAGGGATAAATTCAGGGTAAGTTTTGAAGATCAACACATGTTTCTTGAAAATGATAAAGGCAGCAGAAGCTGGCCGTGGAAAGACTTTTCCAGCGTTGTGGAAAGTACAGGTTTTTTTCATTTATATTTTAACAGCCGCGCTTTCTTCCTGATTCCCAAAAGCGCTTTTCCGAAAAAAGACCTGCACGAAATAAGAAAGTTTCTGAAAGAGAAGATTCGAAAATAAAAAAGAGGATTAATTGTTGGTTTACTGGTGATGGACACAACCCTACTCAGTATCATACCTTTCCACACTTTCAATTCCTGGCAGCTCTTTTAATGCGGTTACCAAATCATCCAGTTCATCTTTATCGTGTACATAGACCCTGACGTTTCCTTCAAATAAACCTTCTTTAGCTTCGATAGTAAGCGCATTAATATTTATTCTTAAAGTGCCACTTATCAGGTTGGTGATCTTATTAATGACACCCACATCATCAAGTCCTACGATCTTGATACCGGTGAGGAAAGAAATTTCTTTATTTTTCACCCACTTGGTTTTCACCACCCTGTGGCCATAATTGGCCAAAAGCCGGGCGGCGTTTGGACAATTCGTCCTGTGGATTTTTAAGCCTTCGCCCTGGGTAATAAATCCAAAAACATCATCACCAGGAATGGGTTTGCAGCAATTGGCCAACGTGTACATGATCTTATCGCTGCTTTCGCCAAAAATGATAAGTTCATTGTCCTTTTTATCTTTTTTGGAAGTAGTTTCATGCTTTTCTTCCGGCTGCCTGGCAATTTTGGGTGCGGAGAGTTTATCTCCGAAAACGTGAAAGTCTTTTAATTCACCCAGGTCTGTCTTTTTAACTGCAATATCATATAGCAGGTCAAGGTGCGAATTCACTTTATAAAATTCAGTCAGTTCATCCAGGTTTCCCGGGCTCATCGGAACACCTATACCCTCAAGTTTCTTTTGCAATATCACTTTGCCTTCCTCTGCAATTTTTCTTTTTTCTTCTTTTAAAGAATCCTTTATTTTAGATCTTGCCTTGCTGGTTACCACCATTTTTAGCCATTCAGCTTTGGGTTTTTGTTTGGTGGAAGTAATGATCTCTACCTGGTCGCCACTGCGTAGTTTATAGCCGATTGGTACGAGTTTATGATTCACTTTGGCGCCGATACATTTTTCTCCGACTGCAGTGTGAACGGCAAAAGCAAAATCCAGTGCTGAAGCGCCGCTCGGCAGCATTTTAATATCACCCTTCGGCGAATACACATAAATTTCCTCTGCCAGAAAAGACGTTTTGAAATCCTGTAAAAAATCTACCGAATTGGTGTCAGGCGCCGCAAGCATATCCCTTATCTGCTGAAACCAGTTATCAAACCGGTTTTCCTCTGTCGTGCCTTCCTTATATTTCCAGTGAGCCGCCAATCCTTTTTCTGCAATGTCATTCATCCTTTTGGTGCGTATCTGCACTTCCACCCATTTTCCATGGGGGCCCATCACGGTAGTATGTAGCGCTTCATATCCGTTACTTTTCGGGTTACTTAGCCAATCCCGCAGGCGTTGGGTAGAAGGATTGTATTCATCTGTAACAAGGCTGTATACTTTCCAACAATCTTCTTTCTCCCTTTCAGGTGGAGAATTCAAAATGATCCTGATCGCAAAAAGATCATACACTTCATCAAAAGAAACGCCTTTCTTTTTCATTT
The DNA here is from genome assembly GCA_963814075.1 of uncultured Chitinophagaceae bacterium. GTDB lineage: Bacteria > Bacteroidota > Bacteroidia > Chitinophagales > Chitinophagaceae > Ginsengibacter. The sequence continues at coordinate 122,515 of CAWFBO010000007.1, forward strand.
TGTTCCAGATGGAATGAATGCTTTTGGGACGGCCGTAAATTTCAAAATCAAAATTTCCCTGCTTTAGTTTTTCTTTTATCGGGCGGATAAAATCATTGATGTAGCGGGTACGTTCTCTTTTGGTATTGGCAAATTTTTCGGCAATATAACGGTAACTATCAGGCTCCATATATTTCATCGCCAGGTCTTCCATCTCCGTCTTGATATTATAAAGCCCCATCCTGTGAGCCAACGGCGCATATACATACACCGTTTCGGAAGCGATCTTCAATTGTTTTTCGCGCTTCATACTTCCAAGTGTGCGCATGTTGTGAAGCCTGTCCGCGAGTTTTATTAATATTACTCTCGGATCATCGGTAAGCGTAAGCAGGATCTTTTTAAAATTTTCTGCCTGTTGCGAAGAATTGGCGTCAAGCACATTGGATATCTTGGTAAGCCCGTCAACGATTTTGGCTATTTCAGGTCCAAATTCCCTTGAAACCATATCTAGAGTAATATCAGAATCCTCAACCGTATCATGAAGCAAAGCACAAATGGTGCTCCGTACGCCAAGGCCAATTTCTTCCACACAAATCATGGCAACAGCCAACGGATGCAAAATATATGGTTCACCACTTTTTCGGCGCATGGTTTTGTGAGCCTCCGCGGCCATTTCAAAGGCAATCCTTATTTGCTCTTTGTTTCCGGGTTTTAATTTGGTTTTGAGTGCACGGAGCAAAGCACGATATTTACGAAGAATTTCTTTTTTTTCTTCTTCTTCGTTCATCGTATATTTTGGGATGTCAAGCGTGGTTTCCATCTGCTACGAAATTACATCAGAATCTTTTTGAAATTATTTAAAATCAAAAGCTACTGATCGTACTATGTTTTAATTCTGTTAAAATAAATAAGTAACCCTCTTTAAGTTAGAATTAATTCAGCAGTTATTGTCGGTTAAAAATTATTTTTAATATTCTATTTGAAGTTTCAGGTATTCTTTTTATCAAAAAAACCATTACTTTTGCCGCCCCAAAAGCGCATGTGGTGAAATTGGTAGACACGTCAGACTTAGGATCTGATGCCGCAAGGTGTGGGGGTTCGAGTCCCTCCATGCGCACTTTCTTCAACTAATTTTCTGTAAAGGAAAATCATAAACCGTTGCTGAACGGTTTTTTAAATTTAGAGTAATGGCAAGTGTAACAAAAGAAAATCTCGGTAATCTGCATGATAAGCTGACAGTGAAAGTTTCAAAAGAAGATTATCTGCCCGCATTTGAAAAAGCAATAAAAAGTTACAGTAAAAAAGCAAATATTCCCGGCTTTCAGAAAAGGAATGGTGCCTGCAGGAATGGTTAAAAAAATGTATGGTGCTTCTATCTTTTATGATGAAGTAATCAAAACTGTTGAAAAAGAATTGCAGGAATATTTGGTAAAAGAAAAGCCTGAAATGTTTGCCAATCCTTTGCCTATGGAAAGTGATTTGCGCAAGCTGGATATGAACAAGCCGGAAGAATATGATTTTCCTTTTGAAATTGGTTTAAAACCTGAAATCACTTTGGACGCGCTTTCCACAGCAAAACCTACATTTTATAAAGTGAAAGTCACGCCTGAAATGGTGGATGAAGAAATTGAAAAACTGGTTACCAAAAATGGTGATCTTAAAGATGCGGAAACTGTTTCTTCTCCTGAAAATGTTTTGAATGTTTTATTTGAAGAAAGCGATGCGGAAGGAAATGTGGTTGCTGAAGGCATTTCAAAAGACAACTCTATTTTATTAAAATATTTTTCTGAAGATTACCAGCAAAAACTGCAGGGCAAAAAAGTGGATGATTCGATCGTTCTCCAATTAAAAGATGCTTTTCCTGATAAAGAAAGAGAATGGATCTTATCTGATCTTGGCCTGGATAAAGAAGATGCTTCATCAATTGAAAAGTATTTCAAAATGAACATCACCAAAATCGGTTTGGTAGAAAAGAAAGAATTGAATGAAGATTTCTTCAAACTGGTTTTTCCTGATAAAGAAATTAAAACTGAAGAAGAATTTCGCAAAGCAATAGAAGAAGAAATTCAAAAGCAATGGGATGCTGCCGGGCACAACCAGGTGCAGGACCAGTTGTACCACACCTTGATCGATGCGCCTGTTGAATTTCCTGAATCGTTTTTAAAACGCTGGCTGGAAATTGGTGGTGAAAAACAAAAAACCAAAGAGCAGGTTGAAGAAGAATTTCCGAAATTTAAAGACCAGCTAAAATGGACTTTGATCAGCGATAAAATTATCAAAGACAATAATCTTGAAGTTTCACCAGAAGAATTAAGAGAACAGCATGAAGGAAGAGATCGGCCGCTATCTTGGCCAAATGAATATGGGCGAAGATACTTCGTGGCTGGATAGTTATGTTGACCGGATGATGAAGGATGAAAAACAAGTTGATGCTTCTTACAGAAGATTAATTACTGAAAAATTGTTCAAATGGCTCGAATCTCAGGTAACCCCTGAAGAAAAAGAAATTTCTTCTGAAGAGTTTTTGAAGATGCAGGAGCATCATCACCACCATTGATAGTTTTGAGTTTAGAGTTTAGAGTTAGAGTTGACCAAAATAAAAATCATTATTAATTGTTTGTTTACTGATGTTGCAGTTTTAACTCAATTCTTTCCCCAATGAAGTTGGTAGACGAAGGCTGTTTAAGTTTAAAGAGTTTGTTGGTAAAAGCAGGCAAAATAAGAATTCTTATTATTTGTTTATTTACTGCTACCCAACTTATCACTCATAACTTACCACTTATAACTAATTTCCCCTGTCCTTTTGTCTTATTTTTTTTGTTAGCATAATATTTGGAACTTCACCGGCAGTAAATTGTTTTTACATTAAATTTAATTTATGAATACAGGAAAAGAATTTGAAAAATATGCCGTAAAACACAGAGGCATAAGTAGTAATACACTCGATGGATATATCAAACATAATGTAACTAATTTAACCCCCAACATTATTGAAGAAAGGCCGATGAATGTCGCTGTGATGGACGTTTACAGCCGTTTGATGATGGACAGGATCATCTTTCTGGGTTATCCCGTTAATGATGAAGTAGCGAATATTATTACGGCTCAATTGTTATTTTTAGAAAGTACCGACAGAACAAGAGACGTACAACTTTATATTAATTCTCCCGGCGGTGGCGTTTACGCAGGTTTGGGTTTGTATGATACCATGCAATTTGTAAATCCTGATGTGGCAACGATTTGTACTGGCATCGCCGCAAGTATGGCAGCAGTGCTAATGGCAGCAGGCGCTCCGGGAAAAAGAAGTGCGCTGAAACATTCAAGGATCATGATGCACCAGCCAAGTGCGGGAGCTGCAGGCCAAGCATCTGATGTAGCAATTACCGTGAACGAGGTAAGAAAGATCAAACATGAATTGTATGAAATTCTGAGTAACCATACAGGACAAAGTGTGGAAAAAGTTGCCAAAGACAGCAATCGTGATTTCTGGATGACGGCTCCTGAAGCAAAAGAGTATGGATTGATCGACGAAGTTTTGGTTACCAATGCAAGAAAAGAAAAAAAATAGATTGACATAAAAATAAAAAATATGAATTTTTATAAAAATAATTTAACACGTTTTGACCAGGAAGAAGAACCTGAAGTGCTGCTCCGGAAAACCCGATTGAAAAGATGATGGGTGGAATGATGTTTGATAAAAAATTTCTTGAACAAAGAAAAGTATTTCTTTGGGGTGAAGTTCATGATAAAAGTGCAAGAGAAATTACCAATCGCCTTCTCTATCTTGAAGCAATGGATCCGGGAAAAGAAATTACTTTTTATATCAACAGCCCCGGCGGCGTAATCACCAGCGGAATGGTTATTTATGATACCATGCAAATGATCTCTTCTCCTGTAAGTACCGTTTGTATGGGAATGGCGGCCAGCATGGGAAGTATTTTATTAAGCGGCGGACAAAAAGGGAAACGTTTTATTTTCCCTCATGGTGAAGTAATGATCCATCAGCCAAGCGGCGGCGGACAAGGAACCAGTGCGGATCTTGAGATCATGGCAGTTCAAATACAAAAAGCAAAAGATTTGGGCGCTAAAATATTAGCAGAAAATTGTGGTCAGACTGTTGAAAAGATAATGGAAGATTTTGACCGCGATTATTGGATGGATGCTGAAGAAAGTAAGAAATATGGCATCGTAGACGGAATTATAAAAAAACTATAATGCATCATTTTGGCAGTTTTTGCTGTCATATAATAAAACAAAAGCGGAAATTGAACGTTTCCTATATAAATCATTCTGTTACCTAATGGCTAAACAACAAACTTTACATTGCTCATTTTGCGGAAGAAACCGTGATGAAGTTAAGATCCTGATAGCGGGACAGGAAGGGCATATTTGCGAAAACTGTATCGAGCATGCGCAGGAAATTATTATGCAGGAAATTGTTCCTTCGCAGGAAAATGCGGGCAATTCCAATTATAAGCTTTCCGTAAAAAAACCAATGGAACTGAAAAAGTTTCTTGATGAATATGTGATCGGGCAGGATGATGCGAAGAAAGTGCTTTCTGTTGCGGTTTATAATCATTACAAAAGATTGAATCAAAAGATTGAAAGCGATGTTGAAATTGAAAAAAGCAACATTATTATGGTCGGTGAAACCGGTACCGGAAAAACATTGTTGGCTAAAACAATTGCACGCATTTTAAATGTTCCTTTTGCTATCGTGGATGCTACCGTTTTTACAGAAGCGGGTTATGTAGGTGAAGACGTAGAAAGTATTTTAAGCCGTTTGCTCCAGGTTTGCAATTTTGATGTAAACGCCGCGCAGAAAGGAATCGTTTATATTGATGAGATTGATAAGATCGCGCGTAAAAGCGATAACCCGAGCATTACAAGAGATGTAAGCGGCGAAGGCGTTCAGCAGGGATTATTAAAATTACTGGAAGGAACCGAAGTGTTGGTTCCACCACAAGGTGGTCGTAAACATCCTGAACAAAAGTTAATAAAAATAAATACCAGCAATATTCTTTTCATTTGCGGTGGTGCATTTGATGGAGTAGATCGATTGATTGGACGCAGGATAAATACCAACGCCATTGGCTTTAGTGTGAATAAAGAACTGCAGGAATACCAGCGCAAAAATTTGTTGCAGTTTGTAAATGCACAGGATTTGAAATCTTTCGGATTAATTCCTGAATTGCTGGGAAGGCTGCCTGTGGTTACTCACCTCAACCCGTTGGATGCTTCCACCTTAAGAAACATTCTTACAGAACCTAAAAATTCGTTGATAAAACAATACAAAAAATTGTTTGATCTTGAAGGAATCAACCTGGTAATTGACGAGGATGTCTATGACTTTATGGTTGAAAAGGCAATGGAGTATAAATTAGGCGCAAGAGGTTTAAGAAGTATTTGCGAAAGCATTTTGACCGATGCGATGTATGAACTCCCGTCTCAAAAAGTAAAATCATTTACCATTACAAAAGAATACGCTACCCGTAAGTTCAGCACCAGCAAATTGAGCATGCTGAAAGTGGCGTAAAAAAATTTACGATAAAAAAAAGCGCCATTCGGTGGCGCTTTTTTTTGTCAATTCCCTCAAACCGGAATAATTAGAATAAAATTTCCTGAATTTTATTTGTCTGCTGTCAGTATATCTGCCCTACCCACAATTATTTTTATTTTTTATTCGCAAAGACTTTTAAATTCCGGGTGTATTGCATATTTTTGGTTCCTACTTTTTAATCATGAAGACTTAACCAAACCAAAACTTTTTTTAACCCTCATTAAACTTTTACAAATGAAAAACACGTCTGCAGCATTATTGGCTGCCGTTTTCTGTATTGCCTTTTCTTCCTGCAACAAGGACAAAAACGCAAATACCAATGGAAACTTCACTGCAAAAATTGATGGCACGTCCTTTAACGCCAGTACTACAGCCGCTACAAAGGCCCTAGGTATTATTGCCGTAGAAGGGCAATCCACCGACGGAGGGCTGATAGTTCTCCGAATGGCTGATTCAGGAGTTCATAAATACACAATGGATATAGGCAGTTCATCAAATGTTGGCGCTTACACTGTTAACAATGGTATTTCTTTCACCACTAATGCAGGAAATGATGCCACTCAATCCGGGGGAACTGTTACAATTACAGCTATAGATACAGTAAACAAAAAATTGAGCGGAACTTTCAGCATGAACGTTTATCGCCCAATTGATCAAACACAAAAAGAAATTACCGAAGGAACTTTTTCGAATATCTCGTATGAAACTTCGGCATTACCCCCTGCAAATGCCAAAGATACTTTTCGGGTAAAAATAGACGGATCTGACTTTTCTGTTTCCTCAATTACCGGAATTGTTGCTATTAACAAGATAAATATTTCAGCAAGTAATTCAGATATTTCAAAAACGGTAGGTCTTTCATTTCCGTCAAATATCACCGCGGGTTCCTACACATTTACTTCATTCGGTCCCGATTATATTGGCCAGTACAATGTAGGTAGCTCGTACCTTTCCGGCAATTCCGGAACGCTTACCATACTTGAAAACAATACCAGCACTAAAAGGATCAGGGGAAATTTTAATTTCGACGCAAAAGAAATTGCAGGCTCTCAGACGGCGACACTCACTGAAGGATATTTTTCGGTCGTTTACCAATAGTTGAATTTATAAAACCGTTTAGAAAAGGTTTGATAACTTTAAAATGTTATCAAGCCTTTTTTGGTTATTTTAAATCCAAAAAGACAAAATAAAAAATACTAATATTTATTGTTTTACTGCTTAAATAATTTTTTACTATTTCATCTTCATTTCTGTTTTTAATTATACTTTTACCGCGTTCTCAAAATTGATGATTAAATCTGTGTAAAAAATGGTTGATGTTATTCTCGGGCTCCAGTGGGGCGACGAAGGGAAAGGAAAAATTGTAGATTATTTCGCGCCTGAATATGATATGGTGGCCCGTTTTCAGGGTGGCCCGAATGCGGGCCATACGCTCTATGTAGATGGCAAAAAAATTGTACTTCACCAGATTCCTTCTGGTATATTTCATGAAGATAAAATAAATCTAATCGGCAGCGGCGTGGTACTTGATGCCATAACCTTAAAGAAGGAATGCGAGTCCGTTGCGGCCTTTGGCATTGACTACAAAAAATCGCTCTATATCAGCGAAAGAACGCATTTGATTTTACCAACCCACCGGGCGCTTGACCGCGCAAGCGAAGCTGCAAAAGGAAGGGATAAAATAGGTTCAACCTTGAAAGGCATCAGCCCGGCTTACATGGATAAAACGGGCAGAAATGGCTTGCGTGTCGGCGATCTTCTTGTGGACGATTTTAGAAAAAAATATGATCAGTTGAAGAAGAAACATCAACAACTGCTCGATACGTTTTCTTTTGATGAAGATATTTCCCAGGCTGAAAATGAATTCTTCGAATCGCTGGAATTTTTAAAGACTTTAAAGATAATTAACGGTGAATATTTTATTAATGATATGATTCAATCGGGGAAAAAGATTCTTGCTGAAGGGGCTCAGGGAAGTATGCTTGATGTTGATTTTGGTACATTTCCCTTTGTTACTTCTTCAAATACGATTACAGCCGGCGTGTGCAGCGGTTTAGGAATTGCACCACAAAAAATCAAAGAAGTGATCGGCATCACAAAAGCGTATTGTACACGCGTGGGAAGTGGACCGTTCCCTACAGAGTTACATGATGAAACCGGTGAATTGATCAGAAAGAACGGAAATGAATTCGGCAGCACTACCGGGCGACCCCGCAGGTGTGGATGGATCGATTTGGTGGCGCTCAATTTTGCCTGTATGATCAATGGAGTTACACAATTGGTAATGACTAAGGCTGACGTTCTTGACACGCTCGATGTTTTAAAAGTTTGCACCGCATATTCCGTAAATGGAAAAGAAACTCCACAAGTTCCTTTTCAAATGGATGGAGCTGAAATTGCGCCGCTATACAAAGAATTTGAAGGCTGGAAAACAGATATCACCGGAACAAAAGATTTCAAAAATCTGCCAAAGGAGATGTCTGCTTATATTGATTTTATTAATTCAACTTTAGGAATATCGGTAAAATATATTTCAAACGGTCCGGGCACTGATCAGCTAATTGTGACAATATGATTGAGCAATAATTTTTAAAAAAGTGCTGATTATTTTTGGAGAATTGAAAATGATATTTAAAATTTACATAAAAATCCTTGGAGAATTATGAAAGCAAAATCTGAAAAGGAAAAAAAATTTCCACCTAAAAAAACTGTAAAAGACGCTCCCAAAGCCTCCTCTAAAAAAAGATCAAAGTCGGACGATGACGATGATGATGATTTTGACGACGACGATGAAATGCCCAAAAAGAAAGGAAAAGTTTCTTCAAAGAAAAAACGCGAAGACGACTATGACGATGACGATGATGTAGAAATTGAAGATGATTGGGATAAAGTAGATGAAGAGGATGATTTTGATCCTGATTTTGAAGAATTCGATATACCAAAGTCAAAAGGAAAAAAATCTCCCAAAAAAGGGAAAGAAGATGATTTTGATGTAGATGATGATTTTAAATCGCTTGATTTATTTGATGATGACGATGATCTGTTTGATGATGATGATGATTTCTAAACTGATACTTTTGGGTGACAGAAAATTTTGAAAAGAAGATTCACTTCGTATGCAATAGCTGATTTTTATGAATTTAAAGATCAATTGCTGAGCTTTGGAAAAAGGTTCAGCAATTTTTGTTTTTTGGATAATCATAATTATGATTTTGACAAAACGTTTGAATGCATTGCCGGTTTTGGGGCAAGTGTTTCTTTCGTTGCAAGCCGGACAACCGGTTTACGAGAACTTGACAGATTTAAAAACGACAACCGTGATTGGATATTCGGGCATCTTTCTTATGATCTTAAAAATGAAATAGAAGGCCTTTATTCTAAAAACGAAGACCACATTGGATTTGAAGATTTTCATTTCTTTGTCCCTGAGATCGTTTTTATTCTTACCCAAGAGTCAGTTACCATAGGTGCTGACGAAAGAAACGATAACAAAAAAATTTTTGACGAGATCGTTTCAACAACTTGGTCAGAAACTCACTATCCCAAACCTTTGCTTCAGAGCAATTTTTCAAAAGAAGAATACCTTCAAATCGTAAAAAAGCTGCAACAACATGTTCTACGGGGCGACTGTTATGAAATATGTTTTTGCCAGGAATTCTTTGCCGAAACTGTCCGGGTGGACCCGGTCGCCGTCTTTAAAAAACTCAGTGATATTTCTCCTAATCCTTTTTCTGCCTTTTACAGATCTGGTGAAAAATTTCTCATGTGTGCAAGCCCTGAAAGATTTTTAAAAAAAACAAATGATACCATATTTTCCCAGCCGATAAAAGGCACGTCAAAAAGGTCAACAATTTCTGATGAGAAAGAAAAATTAATATTGAAAACCGATGAAAAGGAACGAGCTGAAAATATTATGATCGTTGATTTGGTAAGAAATGACCTGAGTAAAATTTGTGTGGAAGGGTCTGTAAGCGTAAAGGAATTTCTCGAAATTTATTCTTTCCCGCAAGTGCATCAAATGATCTCAACGATCGAAGGCATCCTGGAGAAAAACGTTTCTTTAAGCGAAATCTTTCGGGCTACTTTTCCGATGGGATCAATGACAGGGGCTCCCAAAAAAAGAGTATTGGAATTGATAGAAAAATACGAAACAACAAAAAGAGGATTGTTTTCAGGAAGTGTAGGCTATATCTCTCCCGGGGGAGATTTTGATTTTAACGTAGTGATCCGGAGTATTCTCTATAATGAAAAAAAACGCTACTTATCAATTCCGGTAGGCTCAGCAATTACCTGGAAAAGTAATGCTGAGAAAGAGTTTGAAGAATGTGAAAATAAGATAGAAGGAATAAAAAAGGCGCTGGAATAAAAATCGCTGTTATTACTATGCTTACTGGAAATTGATCTACAATTTCGCTTTTTCGCCTCCATCTGCAGCTGTTTTTACTTTTTGCAAAAGTTTTTCTACACTTTCGTTCAATATCTGAAACTTTTTGGCCTTAAATTCTTCCATTTTTTCAGAAGGGAGTTGAAGTTTGTATTCGTTACCCGTAGAAAGAACATTATCAAATCCGGGATTATAATGGTTAAAATCAGCCATGCTCATTGAGATGTTCTCTGCGATCACTTCTGCCATATATCTGCCTGACACTTCGGTTGAATCAACATTTTTTTTCTCAGCTTCGGTAAGCTGAGCCGTAAATGCGCCGCTGTCGTTGGCTGAAAAATCAGAATAATTAAAATTGGAATTGGCCACATTTCCATCAGTGTTGCCGGTTTCCATAATGTAGTGCGTCGCAATAAATTTTTTCACGTGATTACGCGATTCTTCAGGCAAATAATATTGCAAATTCCAAAAATTATGACTGCCACTTTTTTTGATAGCATTGTAAACTCTTCCTTCGCCGCCGTCGTAAGCAGCAATCACCAAAAGCCAATCTTTGAGATCTTTGTACAAGGAAAGCAGGTATTTTGCTGCGGCATTCGTACTTTTAAAATAATCGGTCCGGTCATCTTCATTCTGATTCACTACCAATCCAAAACCTCTTGCCGTATAAGGCATAAACTGCCAGGGGCCACGGGCTCCTTTTGCAGAAAGAGCGGTTGTTTTTAGATCACTTTCAATAACAGCCAGGTATTTTAATTCTTTAGGCAAACCATATTGAGTAAGAATTCCATCAATAAAATTGAAATATGGACGGCCGGTTTTCCTGAGTTTCAATAAATAATCTTCATGCGCTTTCAAATAATCCTGCATATAGTTTTCAGCATACGGATTTACCTGCGAAGCATAAGGTATTGAAGGATTGTAGGAATAATTTTTAAAAAGATCTTTAAACCCATATTTGGTTACCTGGTTCAGATATTCGACTTTATCCTTTTTTATTTTTTTCGATCCGATTACTTCATTAATCACTTTGTCTTCTTTTGAATTATCAACGTTATTTTCGTAATTGATGTATCGGGGTTTATTTGTAAAGATTGATCAATGCCAGCCGCAACAAAAAAAGGAAGCAGTAATGTAAAAAGAAAAAATCAAAAAAATTGTGAGCCTTTTCACGATCAATAACGTTTGTACTTATTTAGAATGCCGTTTGACAATTCAAGCAAAGTTACTTCATCGTACTTATCTGCCAGGAGTTGAGCGCCAAAAGGCATTCCGTTTGAATGTTTGAACAAAGGCAACGAAATACCGGGAATGCCGGTTAGGTTAGCATATACTGTAAAAATATCAGCCAAATACGTTGCTATCGGGTCTTTTTCCATCATTCCTGCTTCAAATGCAGTGGTGGGAACAGTGGGCAAGAATCACAGCATCAAAATTGTTAAAAATTTCTTTGGTACGCATTACAAGCAGATTCCTGACTTGCTGCGCTTTTGTAAAATAAGCATCATAATACCCTTCGCTTAAAACAAAAGTTCCAAGCATGATGCGTTTTTTAACTTCTTTGCCAAAACCTTTGCCGCGATTCTTTTTATAAAAAGTGGCCAGATCTTCAGTATGATTGTTATCTCTGTATCCATAGCGGACGCCATCATAACGCGAAAGATTGGAAGACGCCTCAGCGGTAGTAAGAACATAATAAGCAGGAACAATATAATCTATCAGGTCAAAATCTATTTCTTCGACAAAGCAACCATCGTTTCTTAGATTTTCAACCAATTCGTAAATGGCCTTTTTTATTTCAGGATCAAGGCTTTCGTGCTCCATTGCATTTTTAAATAAAGCAATATTGATAATCTTTGGATTTAGCTTTTTCAACAGGTTTATCCGGATTAAATTTTATCGCTTTTTGTTGGTTCACTGTGCTGTCAAATTCATCGGGGCCACTGATCACTTCCAAAACTTTTTCTATGTCTTCAATATTATTTGCAAAAACTCCTATCTGATCGAAAGACGACGCATAAGCTATTAATCCATGTCGTGATACGGTTCCGTAAGATGGCTTCATTCCAACAATTCCACAGAAATCTGCGGGCTGCCTTACCGAACCTCCTGTGTCGCTTCCCAAACTTACCATGCACAAACCTGCTTGTACCGCTACTGCCGAGCCGCCTGAAGAACCGCCCGAAACTTTATTTTCATCAAAAGCATTTTTTGCCCTCCCATAAAATGAATTTTCATTGGTATTGCCCATCGCAAATTCATCACAATTGCAACTTCCGATAATGATGGCGTCTTCATCCAGTAATTTTTTTACAGCAGTAGAATTGTAGATAGAAACAAAATCTTTAAGCATTTTTGAAGAAGCGCGACAACTTATGATCTTTGTAAGCAATGACGTCTTTAATCGTTACAACGACACCATGCAATTTACCAGTTGTTTTTCCCGACTTTCTTTTTTCATCGAGAAATTTAGCTCGTTCCATGGCTTCATCTCCATAGAAATCAACGATAGCATTAAGGTTATCGGCTTTTATTTTTTTCAAATAATACGCAACTGCATCAATGCAGTTTAACTTTCCTTCATTTAATTGTTGCTGATAGGAGGAAATATTTTGGTACGAAAACAATTGAGCAAGTTTTAATAAAAAAGGTTCAGATGTTCATCTGTAAAGATGCGCATCTCAACCTATTTGATAAGAATTTTATGAATAAGTTATTTGGAACGTTCACTTTCTTTCACGGCTTCCCGTTGTTCGGGTGCAGGATTTGTTTTATCTTTTTCCTTCATTCCTGCGTCAAGTTCTTTTTTCACACTTTCTTTTGCATCATTAAATTCCCTAACACCTCGGCCAATTCCCCTCATCAAATCAGGTATTTTTCTACCGCCAAAAAATAATAAAACTACAAGCAGAATTAATATCCATTCAGTACCTCCGGGCATTGAAAGCAAAAATTCCGGTTTGAATATTAAAAGTCATTTCGGTTAATAATAGTTGTTTGACAAAGATACGTTTATTAATTTTTACATCAATAAGCTCGCAATAACAGGGAAATTCTGAGGTTTATTTCAAATACCGTCCGCACTTTGCTTTGCCGTGGGCTGCCTCATAAGGAGTAATTCCACGCGCACAGGAAAATAATAAAATTGACAATAAAAAAACGATGAGAAGGGATTTTTTCATCTTAATAAAAAATGGTGAAGTCGAATTATCCTATAAGCGAAGATTTATTTAGGATCAATTATAGAATAAAAAAAACCGGAAAAGAAATATTTTCCGGCTTTTTTATAAAAATATTTAAAGATTTATTTAATCCTTTTTTCTTTGATCCTTGCGCTTTTACCGCTTCTTTCGCGAAGGAAATACAATTTAGAACGACGCACTTTACCTACTTTGTGCAATTTAATGCTTTCAATGCTTGGTGAAAAAACCGGGAATAAACGTTCAACACCAACTCCATCGCTTATTTTACGAACAGTAAAAGTAGCGGTTCCACCTTCGCCCTGGCGCTTAACCACATCGCCTTTAAAACTCTGGATCCTTTCTTTATTACCTTCCTGTATCCTGTAGTTTACAGTAATATTATCACCTGCTTTAAACTTAGGGAATTCTTTTTTTGATGTCAACTGATCGTGAACAAATGCAACAGCATTCATGGCTTTTGATTTTAGGAGTGCAAATGTAAGGCAATTTTGATAAAATCCTACAATGCAGAGGTTTGTTTTATTATAAATTTTAGACCTGTTAACGAATTTGCTCGGTGATCGGTCTTATCTCGCTACGTTTACGGCCCTTTTTTCTCTTATAACGGTCACTTTTATTTGCCCGGGATAAACCATTTCCGTTTGAATTTTTTGAGCGATCTCAAAACTTAATTTATCACTTTCGCCATCACTTACTTTTTCTGATTCCACAATGACCCTTAATTCGCGGCCAGCCTGTATGGCATACGCTTTTTCTACTCCCTGGTAGGTAAGTGCCAGATTTTCAAGATCCTTGATCCTTTGCAGGTATTGCTGCATTATTTCACGCCTTGCTCCCGGCCTTGCTCCGCTCATTGAATCACATGCCTGAACAACAGGGGAGATAACATATTCCATTTCCACTTCATCATGATGCGCACCAATTGCATTACAAACAGCCGGATTTTCTCCATATTTTTCCGCGAGTTTCATTCCAAGCAGTGCATGGCTTAATTCTGTTTCTTCATCGGGAACTTTTCCAATATCATGCAGCAAGCCGGCCCGTTTAGCCAATTTTGCATTCATCCCTAATTCTGCGGCCATTATTCCGCAAAGATTGGCCACTTCCCGGCTATGCATCAATAGGTTTTGTCCATAAGAAGAGCGAAAGCGCATTTTTCCAACTAATTCTCACTAATTCTTTATGAAGCCCATGAATACCCAATTCGATCACCGTACGTTCCCCGATTTCCATAATCTGATCTTCGATTTGTTTACGCGTCTTTTCAACAACTTCTTCAATTCGTGCCGGATGAATACGGCCATCCGCCACCAAACGTTGTAATGAAAGACGCGCAATTTCACGGCGTAAAGGATCAAAACAAGAAAGAATAATAGCTTCGGGCGTATCATCAACGATAAGATCTACACCGGTCGCAGCTTCTATCGCACGGATATTTCTTCCTTCGCGTCCGATAATAGAACCTTTAATTTCATCACTTTCAAGGTTAAAAACAGTAATCGCATTTTCTATCGCCTGTTCGGCGGCAGTGCGTTGAATAGTTTGAATGATGATTTTCCGCGCTTCTTTATTTGCACGTAAGTTTTGCATCATCCACTATTTCCTGCTGAATACTTAGCGCCTGTGAATTGGCTTCATTTTTCAAAGTTTCAATCAGTTGTGCTTTTGCTTCATCGACGGATAATCCTGAAACTTTCTCAAGCCTTTTAATATGTTCTTCCTGGTGTTTTTCAAGCTCTGTACGTTTTATATTGACTACTTCAATCTGCCGGTTCAGATTTTGTTTGATTGCCTCATTTTCCTTAATTATTCTTTCAACATTTTGATCTTTTTGATTGAGTGATTGTTCTTTTTGCTTGATTCGGTTTTCAGCGTCGCTTAATTTTTGATTTCGCTGACTAACGTGCTTTTCATGCTCAGCCTTTAATTGAACAAAATGTTCCTTTGCTTCCAGTTGCTTTTCTTTTTTAATAGTTTCAGCCTTTGACTGTGCATCGGAAATAATTTGTTGAGCTTGTTCTTTTGCGTTTTCTAAGAGTTGTTTTGTGTTTTTTGCAAATAATATTTTTCCCAGCAGGATGCCCGCAATTAATGCTACAGCACCTACTATTATGGGGAGAAATTGTTCCATTGTTTTTTAATGATTTTAAGTCGGTTCATAATCTAAGTCCACTTTTTAAATAACCAATAAGCAAATACAAAATTGGTAATTAACGAAGATAACAAAATTGTAAAGAAAGAATTGATTATAAATAATTTAATCCCTCAAAAAAGATCAAATTTCAGAACCGTACAAGCAATACAAGAATATTGGTATGAAGAAGCGCCTCAAATCGGGAACAAGGGCTTAAGACTTATACTTTTTAAGTATAACAGAAGCATTGTGGCCTCCAAAACCAAAAGTATTGCTCAAAGCTGCATTTACTTCCCTTTCCTGCGGCTTTATTGAAAGTAAAATTTAATTTTGGATCAAATGCAGGATCATCAGTAAAATGATTAATTGTAGGGGGAACTACATTTTTAGTAACTGCGAATATACAAGCAAGTGCTTCGATAACTCCTGCTGCACCAAGGCAATGGCCCGTCATTGATTTGGTAGAGCTAATATTCAATTATGTGGGCTTTCGCCAAAAACATGTAAAATGGCTTTTGTTTCAGCAATATCGCCCAAAGGGGTAGAAGTGCCATGAACATTAATGTAATCAATATCTTCGGGCTTCATGCCTGCTTCGGCCAGTGCAATACTGCATTACATTTTTTGCTCCCAAGTCCTTCCGGATGTGGAGCAGTAATATGATAGGCATCTGCTGTAGCGCCGCCTCCCGCAATTTCACAATATATTTTAGCGCCTCTCGCTATGGCATGTTCCAATTCTTCAAGAACCAATACTCCAGCACCTTCACCCATCACAAACCCATCACGATCTTTATCAAATGGCCGCGATGCGGTTTTGGGATCATCGTTTCTTTCACTCAATGCTTTCATAGCATTAAATCCTCCTACTCCTGATTCAGAAATAACGGCTTCACTTCCGCCTGTAAGAATAATATCGGCTTTCCCCAATCGAATAGTATCATAATGCATCAATAATGGCATTGGTACTGCTTGCACAAGCACTTACAACAGCAAAATTAGGTCCGCGAAAGCCATACCGCATAGAGATTTGACCTGCGGCAATATCCAATATCATTTTTGGAATAAAGAAAGGATTAAATCGAGGAGTGCCATCGCCACGGGCAAATTCCATTACATCATCCTGGAAAGTGGTAATACCACCAATGCCACTGGCAAAAATAACTCCTACCCTGTCAGGGTCTACATTTTCTTTTGAAATGCCTGCATCTTTAACGGCTTCGTCGCTGGCTATCAAAGCAAATTGTGTGAATCGATCGAGTTTTCTGGCTTCTTTTTTATCAAGATAATTCAGTGGGTTCAAAATTTTTAACCTCACAGGCAAACCTGGTTTTAAATTTCGCGCAATCAAATTGCTGAATATAATCAGCGCCAGATACACCTTTAGTTAAACCTTCCCAATATTCAGGAACGTTTTTTCCTAAAGGCGTTATGGCTCCCAATCCGGTTACTACTACTCTTTTTAATTCCATAAGCTTACCTGCAAAGTTAAATAAGATGATTACTTAGCATGTTCTTCTAGGTATGCTACTGCCTGTCCTACGGTGGTGATGGTTTCCGCTTGTTCATCAGGAATTGAAATATTAAATTCTTTTTCAAATTCCATGATCAGTTCCACGGTGTCCAAACTGTCGGCACCTAAATCGTTAGTGAATGATGCTTCAGGTGTTACCTCAGCTTCGTCAACTCCTAACTTGTCAACAATGATTTTTTTAACTCTTGTTGCAACGTCTTGCATGATTGTAAAGTTTAGTTAATATGGGCACAAAAATATACTTTTTGTGATAAAAAAAAATAATAACTATTCTCAAAAAAAATGCTTAATGAATGTTTTTGATTATTAACTATGAAATATTTCTTATTCCATTATAATTGAATGATTTTTAACTGATTCATTTTTCTTTACTTTGCCACTGCCATTTATTTTTCCTGTATTTAAATAAAAAGAAAATTTCCTTCTTATTTTTTTAAATCTCCGGAATAAGTGAATAATAAAACCTGTATTTTTATTCTTTATTAAAAAATATCGCAACTCATTTTATGCCTATTAAACAAATAGATCATGGGTCAAAAGAATACGATCAAATGGTTCAATTGCGATATGAGATTTTGCGCAAACCACTGAAGACTTTCTTTTGAAAAAGCCGAACTGGAAAAAGAAAAACAGGATATTCTGATAGGCGCGTTTGAGGAAGACAAAATACTTGGGATGTTGTATTTTGAAAAAAATAGATAAAAACACCGTCAGACTTCGGCAAATGGCAGTACAAAACAATTTACAGGGAAAGGGAATAGGCGCCAGCATGATGAATTTTGCGGAAAATGTAGCTCGTGATGCCGGATATAAAAAAATAATGATGCATGCAAGAAAAACGGCAATAGGATTTTATAAAAAATTAGGTTACAATGTAACCGGTAAAGAATTTCTAGAAGTGTCAATTCCGCATTTTGTGATGGAAAAGAAACTGCATTTTATAGATTAGCTAAATTAAGAAACCGGCGATTTTGTTTGTTTACTAACTGGCAGAATAAAATAAAAATCCTTTTTATTTGTTCCTTTACTGGGAAAATTCACTTGTATTTTCTCATATCCACAATTTCGTTGCAGAAAGAATATTCTTTTTTGTCGTTGCTGCTGATGATAAGCAACCGGTTTTGGCAATACTTTTCAATCAGATCATGATACAATGAAACGCCTTCTTCATCAAGATTCGTTAGTGGTTCATCCAACAAAACAACAGGCACATTGCTAAAAATTGCCTGCGCCAGTTTTACCCGTTGTTTCATTCCACTGCTGAAATACCTTATTTGTTTGTGAGCGGCATTTTGCAAAGCGGATAAAGAAATTATCTTGTTGGGTTTCCAAGCCGTGAAGCCATCCTTTCATATTATGATGAAATGAAAAAAATTCAGTCAAGCGTCATTTCTTCTACCACATCCAGATAAGGAGCTGCATAAGATATTTTTTAAAAACTTTTTCTGCCTGGAAAGGTTTACTATTTTCAAAATAAAAATGTTCCTTCATTAAAAATGGACGAACCGGAAATAATTTGCAACAAAGTGGATTTTCCTGAGCCGTTTGGACCAGTGATCGCATAGTGTTTTCCTTCATCAAACTGAAAATCAAGGTTTCGGAAAACCCAATCCCTGTTGTATCGTTTTCCAAGTTTCGTGAGACTAATTTTCATCCATATTCTTCTTTGAACAGAAACTTTTAAGATACCACGTTTGCTGTCTTTTATAAATTTCAGGATTTCTGATTTTTCTTCTGACTCGGGAAGTTCTTTTTCAATAATTTGCGTAGCCTGGCTGATATTTAATCCTCGCAGATAAATATTTCGGTAGATTTCAGAAATGCTGTTTATTCTTTCGGAAGTAAAACCACGTGCGTTGAAGCCAACAGAATTTACCCCTACATAACATAAGTGGCGAACGACCTGCTTTTATATAAGGGGGAACATCTTTTATTACTTCGGTTCCTCCGGCAATATAAGTGTGCGCACCGATTTTTGAAAATTGTATGGCTGCTGCCATTCCTCCAATAATTGCATGATCGCCGATCTCAACATGTCCGGCCAATTGAACAGAGTTGGCAATAATCACATGATCTCCCAAAATACAATCATGTGCGATATGAGAATAAGCCATCAATAAGCAATTACTTCCAATAACCGTTTTCCACTTATCTTTTGTACCCCGGTTGATCGTAACACATTCTCTTATTGTGGTATTATCACCAATTTCAACAATGGTTTCTTCACCATCAAATTTAAGATCTTGCGGAATAGCGCCAATGACGGCGCCGGGAAAAATTTTGCATGCTTTTCCAATGGTAAGCTTTTTTCATGATAACAGCATGTGACATCACATGCGTGCCATCTCCAATGATTACATCATCTTCAATTACTGCAAAGGGATCAACAATTATATCCTTACCTAATTGTGCGTTTGGATGGATATGTGCAAGTGGGCTTATCATATTAAGGATTAGGGCGTTTTACTATTTGAGCAATTAAAACAGCTTCTGTTACTACTTTATCGCCTACATATACAGTTCCTTTCATTTCACAGATACCGCGGCGAATCGGATGTAACAGTTCCATTTTTAAAATTAAAGTGTCGCCCGGAACTACTTTTTGTTTGAATTTACAATTATCTATTTTAAGAAAATAGGTATCATATTTATCTTTGGAATTTTGCGGGATGGCAATAAAGCCACCCGTTTGGGCAAGGGCTTCAGCCAATAAAACTCCTGGCATTACCGAATTTCCGGGAAAATGCCCCTGGAAAAAAGGTTCATTATAAGTTACATTTTTTATAGCCACAACATGCTTATCTGTAAGCTCAATGATTTTATCAACCATTAAAAAAGGATATCGATGAGGTAAAGTTCTTTCAATATCCTGGATATCCAAAATCGGCGGAATATTGGGGTCATATTTGGGAATATCCTGCCTATACTTATATTTCTTAATATGTTCCTTTATTTTTTTTGCAAATTTTATATTAGAAGAATGGCCCGGCCTGTTGGCAATAATATGCGCTTTAAAAGGATAACCGACAAGTGCCAGGTCACCTACTACATCCAATAATTTATGCCGTGCAGGTTCATTAGGAAAGCGAAGGGTAAGATTATTTAAAATCCCTGCTTCACTTACTTTCACATCATCTTTATGAAAAACTTTTGAAATTCTTTTTACCTGTTCATCATCAACGGGTTTATCAACAACTACAATCGCATTATTGATATCTCCGCCTTTTATAAGATCATTGGCAATCAATTGTTCCAATTCATGAAAAAAACAAAAAGTGCGGCTCGGCGCCACTTCATTTTTAAAATTTTTCAGATCGTTGAGGTCAGCATGTTGAGTTCCAAGTATCGGAGAATTAAAATCAATTAAAGTATTGATGCGATAACCATTATAAGGTAACGCTACCATCTCCACTTTTTTACCTTCATCTACAAAGGTGATGTTATGTTGTATCTTATAAAATATCTTTTCAGCATTTTGCTTTTTCAACCCCGCCTTTGCAAGATGATCAATAAACACCTGGGAACTTCCATCCAAAATCGGAACTTCTTCGCCATTAATTTCGATCAATGCATTATCAACCTGCATTCCCATCAGCGCTGCCATCAAATGTTCAATGGTTCCAATTCGGGCGCCATTTGCTTCAATAGTAGTGCTTCTGTTGGTTTCGATCACATTATCAACATCTGCTTTTACAATCGGTTTACCCGGAAGATCCACCCTTTGAAAATTAATCCCCGTGCCAGGGTCAGCAGGCTTAATATTAATGGTAACAGACTGGCCGGTATGAATTCCGGCGCCTGAAATAGTAACAGATTCTTTAAGGGTATGCTGAAAATGGATTTCTTTAGAATTAAACGGTTGCTCCATGGTCACGAAAGTATGAAAAGAAATTCTTTAATTTATCTAGGGGGATTGAAAATTTTAATGACTATGCAAGTTAGTCGGTTATTTTTTCTTTTTTTAATTGTTCTACCAATTCTTCCAGCATTTTTATTCTTTTTTCTAATTCAGGAAGATTCCTGCTTATTATTTGGCTTCGCAGAGCCTGGCTATAATCATAAGCCGGTGATCCGGTAACCGCCGTATTAGGTTTTTTAATTGATTTTGCTACTCCGCTCTGCGCATTGATTTTCGTTCCATCGGCAATTTGGATATGCCCTACAATTCCGGCCTGACCTCCGATCATTACATTTTTGCCAATTTTTGTACTTCCGCTGATTCCGGACTGGGCTGCAATTACAGTATTCATTCCCACTTCTACATTATGTGCGATCTGGATCAAATTATCAAGTTTAGCTCCTGCTTTTATGATGGTTGATCCAATTGTAGAACGATCAATCGTAGTATTGGCTCCTATTTCTACATTATCTTCAATTACTACATTTCCTATTTGAGGAACTTTTTTGAAACTTCCATCTTTTTGCGGTGCATAACCAAAACCGTCTCCGCCAATAACACATCCTGCATGAATGGAAACATTTTTGCCAATTTCACAATCATGATGAATCTTAACCCCGGGATACAAAATAGTATTATCACCAATGGTTACATTATCTCCAAGAAAAACCTGCGGATAGATTTTAACATCTTTTCCAATGGTTACATCATTTCCTATATATGCAAAAGCTCCCACAAATACATTTTCACCCAACTTAGCAGACGATGAAATATAAGATGGTTCCTGGATACCTGTAAGATTGGCTTTGGCAATTTCTGAATAAGCGGTTAAAATAACTGCGAATGAAGAATATGCATCCGGCACTCGTATAAGGGTTGCACTTAGCTTTTTTTCAACTTCCAATGAGGTATTTATAATAATAATAGATGCTTTTGTAGAATAGAGAAATTCTTCATATTTTGGGTTGGCCAAAAAAGCAAGCTGACCTTCTGTGGCTTCTTCCAGTTTACCAAAAGATGAAACCGCCACCTCCGGATCTCCTTCAATTGTTCCATTTATTAATTCAGCTATTTGTTTTGCGGTAAACTGCATCGGCCTTGCTGGTTTTAAGAATAAAAATTTAAAATTAAACTATTATGTGAGATCAAGGTTTATAAAACAAATGTAAAATTTTTTTACCGTGCCTAATAAACTTTGATTGATGAGTGCATTATCAACCTCCGAAATGTCTTTTACAGTACCATCTTTAAATAAAATATTAATATGCTCAATTTTATGATTATATGTTTTTATTTCACTTTCACCGGTAAAAACCAGGTAAGAAGCTTCTTCATCATTTATCCTCAGATATTCTTTGGCCAAACTTAATTTTTTGCTCCAGCAATTCTTTAGAAACCGGTTTAGCAGAATATTTAACTTTTAACAAATGCCGGTTGACCAGGCTTTTGGAAAGAACCGATAAAATTTTATCCGGATGATTTACCCATGATTTTATCGAAAATAGAATATCATAATCATCCAATGCACAAAAATCATCCAGGTATTCTTCTATTTTTTCACTTTCATATTCGTTGTTTCAAGAAAATATTAAACACGTTCGAATCGCAGAATCGCATTGATTTCCCTCGCACGTTCAATAATTTTCCCAAGCATTTTTTCAGCACATAAAACCGTTTTATGAAGATAAACCTGCCAATACATAAACCTTCGCGACACCAAAAATTTTTCAATTGAATAAATGCCTTTTTCTTCTATCATCAATTCACCTTCATGAACGGTTAGCATTTTAATTATCCGATCATAGCCAATTACGCCTTCTGTAACTCCGGTAAAAAAACTATCCCTGTATCAGGTAGTCCATTCTGTCTACATCCAACTGTCCACTGATCAACTGGTGAAGGAATTTTTTAGAATACTTATTAGTAAAAATATCAATTGCCATTTGCATTCTACCCTCAAATTCTTCATTCATTTTTTGCATAAGCAATAAAGAAATTTCTTCATGGCTAACATTCTTTAATCAGAATATTTTCAAGAGCGTGGGAATAAGGGCCGTGCCCAATATCATGCAATAAAATTGCAATTTTTGCAGCCTGTTCTTCTTCGCTGTAAATAACTGTCCCTTTGCTTTTAAGTTCATGAAGCGCATTACACATAAGATGATAGGCGCCTAAAGAATGATGCAAGCCTGGAATGAACCGCGCCGGGATAAACCAATTCAGCGAACGCCATTTGGTGAATTCGGCGAAGCCTTTGATAATAAGGATGAGAAATAATATCATAAATAAAAGCATCATCAATTGTTATAAAACCATAAACCGGATCGTTAATTATTTTTCTAAAAGTCATCTCTTCGGAATTGTTAAAAACATTTGCATTGGTTGCAAAGATAAATTTTGGGAAAGGAATAAATTATATTTGTATCAATCCGCCGAAAGATAAATAAGTAATTATTTTTTTGAATATGAAGGATAAAAAAAAGTAAATGAACAGAGCAAAAATTTTATGGGTAGATGATGAGATGGAAAGTTTAAAATCTCAAATTATGTTTCTTGAAAATAAAGGATATGATGTAAAGTCTTTAAGCAACGGACATGATGCTATTGATTATGTAAAGGACAATATCGTCGATGTGGTTCTTCTTGACGAAAGCATGCCGGGCATTACCGGACTGGAAACTTTACAAAAAGTAAAAGAGATCAATTCTCAAATTCCCATTGTGCTGATCACCAAAAATGAAACAGAGAACCTGATGGATGAAGCCATTGGTTCGCAAATAACCGATTACCTGATAAAGCCTGTTAATCCAAACCAGGTTTGGCTTTCGCTAAAAAAGATTATTGATAATAAGAGATTGTGGCTGAAAAAACCACTTCTGCTTATCAGCAACAGTTCAGGGAATTATTTATGGCGCTCAACGACAGTCCGGATTACAACGGCTGGATGGAGATTTATAAGAAGCTCGTATATTGGGAACTTGAAATGAAAAAAAGCGATAGCCCGGAAATGCGTGAAGTTTTTCACGCGCAAAAGAACGAAGCTAACCTCGAATTTTATAAATACATCTCCAAAAATTATTCTAATTGGGTTACTAATGCTCGGCTGCAGATGCGCCAATAATGAGTAATTCTCTTATGAAATTTAAAGTATTTCCTCATGTAGAAAAAGGCACTCCTACTTTTTTTGTATTAATTGATAATTTAAGGTTTGATCAATGGAAAGCTGTTCAGCCTTTGTTTGCAGAAAATTTTCGAATACAGGAAGAAGATACTTTTTATTCAATTTTCCCTACTGCTACTCAATACAGCCGTAATGCCATTTTTGCGGGGCTTTATGCCGATAGAAATAGAAAAGCAATTTCCGGTAGAATGGAAAAATGATGATGAAGAAGGCGGAAAAAATTTATTTGAAGAAACTTTTTTTCAAGCGCAATTAAAAAGACTTCGAAAAGATGACTGGAAATATTCTTATACAAAAATCACCAACCACCAGGATGCACAAAAACTGGTGGATAATATTCATAATTACTTAACCAACGATATAAATATTATTGTTTACAATTTCGTGGATATGCTAAGCCATGCCCGGACAGAAATGGAAGTACTGAAAGAACTGGCCGCGGATGAAGTAAGTTACAGAAGCCTTACTGCATCATGGTTTGAACATTCTCCCTTGCACCAGGCATTAAAAAAGATCGCCGATAAAAAGATAAACCTGATTGTAGCAACTGACCATGGAAGCGTAAGGGTAAATACGCCGCAAAAAGTAGTTGGTGATAAACAAACTACAGCCAATCTTAAGATATAAGCACGGTCGAAATTTGAATTACGAACCCAAAGAAGTACTTGGCTTTTCGTGATCCGCGACAAGCGGGTTTACCTGTTCCTAATGTAAATTCTTCTTACATTTTTGCGAAGCAGGATGGCTATTTATGCTATCCAAATAATTACAATCACTTTGCCAATTATTACAGAAACACTTTTCAACATGGAGGCATCAGTCTTGAAGAAATGATTATTCCAATTATCAGGATGACAAGCAAAGCAAATCCATAGTAAACGAACAATTTAGCAAGATTTTTATTTTTCGGATCCTGTACTTTAATATTCTGGCTACATATTTCCCCAAAATATCAAATTCAAGATTTACAACATCTTTTTCTTTTAAAGATGAAAATTAGTATGAGCGAATGTATAAGGAATAATAGCCACGGTAAATTGATCCTCCGTAACATTAAAAGCTGTAAGGCTAACACCATTTACGCAAACAGAACCTTTTTCAATGATAAGAGGCGCAAAAGACTTGTCAAATTGAAAAGTAAACTCCACGCTTCCCTCTTTATCAGATTTTATTCATGCAAATCCCGGTTCCATCTACATGCCCCTGAACAATATGGCCATCAAGTCGGTCATTTAATTGCATAGCCTGTTCCAGGTTAATTGAATCCCCTTTTTCCCATCGACCGGCATTGGTTTTTTTCAGCGTTTCTTCAATAGCAGTTACCCTGTAAATGTTTTTAAATATCTTCTACCGTAAGGCAAACGCCGTTATGAGAAAGGCTTTCATCCACTTTTAATTGCGGGGTCAATGAACTTTCGATAAAAAAAGTATAGTTTGAACCAGCGGCCGAAATATCTTTTAATTTCTCCCAAAGCTTTTATGATTCCTGTAAACATAGTTGCCTTTTAATTATTTTTAAGAAAATTACTACTTTTTAAATTCGGTATTTTGAAAAATTAATTTATCTTCGCACTCCTTAAAAAAAAACGTCAAAATTTATGTTGATAATTGATTCGAAAGATTGCGAAAATATTGATAAAGCGCTTAAAAAGTACAAGAAAAAATTTGAGAAGAGTCGTACTCTTTTAGAACTTCGCGATCGTCAATCTTACACAAAACCTTCAGTAAAAAGACGTGGGCAGGTTTTGAAGGCAGTTTACAAACAACAAATTGCCAGCGGTAAAATTGAAGTGTAAGTAGCAAGACTACTTTTAATATATTATTTCCGGTAAGTTTAAGTTAGTAACTTTACACTTACCGGATTTTTTATGCCCAATACAGAAACCTCTCCAATACAGGAATTTTTAAATTATCTTACTTTTCAAAAAAGGTATTCGAAACATACAATCATATCTTACGAAAATGACCTGACCGGTTTTTTTGATTTTGTTCTTTCAGAATATAAAATTACGGAAGTAAAAGAAGTAAATCCTTCAATTGTCCGTACGTGGCTGGCTTCTCTTAAAGAAAAAAAGGCTTCGTCAAAAACCATTAACCGAAAGATTTCTTCACTCAAAGCTTTTTTTAAGTACCAATTAAGGATGAAGCGGATTGCTGTAAATCCCGCAGCTACGGTTTCATCATTGAAAGTAAGTAAGCGGCTTCCTTCCTTTGTTAAGTGAAAAGGACATCAACCTTATCTTAAAAAATGATTTTTTCCCACCAGATTTTGAAGGAAAAACTAATTTTTTGATCTTTGAAATCTTATATCAAACGGGAATACGCCGAAGTGAATTGATAAATTTAAAGGAAGGCGACATTGATAAAAGTTCTGCCGCAATTAAAGTACTGGGGAAAGGAAATAAAGAAAGGATAATCCCTGTAAATAACCAGTTAATCATTGCAATTGAAGCTTACATTTCAGAAAAAAGGCGTCAATTTCCGGAGCTAACAATTGGCAATCTTTTGATAAGCAAAAAAGGCGAAACCCCTGAATCCGAAATGCGTATATACTATTGTAAAAAATAATCTTGGGAAAGTGTCAACCAATGAAAGAAAAAGCCCTCATGTGTTCCGCCATACTTTCGCCACCCATTTAACGAACAATGGTGCAGCAAATAAATGCAATCAAAGAATTGCTCGGTCATAGCAGCCTTGCTGCCACTCAAATTTATACTCACAATACGATTGAAAAATTAAAAGAAGTTCATAAGCAGGCCCATCCAAAATCCTGAAAAAACGTAAAAAAAATCACAAAAATTCATTTTGAAAAACGCGTTGCTTAAATGTAACTTCATATTGGTAAAAATTTATTTTCATTTAGAAAATTTTGCGTCTTGAACACCTCTGTTTTTTATCCCGTTAATTTTATTCCTCACTTAATAAATATACGACTACTATGAACGTAAACATTCAAAGTCTGCACTTTGTAGCAGATTCAAAATTGGTAGCATTCATTGAAAAAAAAGTTGCAAAACTTTCTCAATTTCATGAACGAATAACGAAGGTGGATGTTTTTTTAAAGCTGGATAATGTAGCTCACAACATTAAAGACAAGGTTGCAGAAATAAAAGTGCATGTCCCGAAGCATGATTTATTTGTAAAACATTCTTCAAAATCTTTTGAGGAAAGCTTTGATATGGCACTGGATTCAGTAATTAATCAAATAAAAAGAAAAAAAGAAAAAATGGTGGCTTAATAAACATTAAACACTATTAAATACAATGCCTCCGTTTATCACGGAGGCTTTTTATTTTTACAGCATTCTTATTATAATAAAAAGACGCAAATATTGGGTTTTAATTTGCAATAAATTTTTCTTTTCAAAATTTTTCCATTAAACATTTTCCATTACCTTTGCCTTCCCAAAAAATAACCCTTACAGGAATTTTTTGCGGCAAGTTCATTTTAAGGCTGTATTTCGGCAATTGCCAGTGTAGCTCAGTTGGCCAGAGCAGCTGATTTGTAATCAGCTGGTCGGGGGTTCGAATCCCTCCACTGGCTCTTAAAATTGAGAAGTATTGTTGGTTTCGGATTTAGATTGTCAAACGCTTTTCTGAAATTAATTTGGGCAGATGGCCGAGTGGTTAAAGGCGACAGACTGTAAATCTGTTCTCTCACGAGTACGTAGGTTCGAACCCTACTCTGCCCACAATAAAAAAGAGTTTTTTGAAATAGAATAGGTTTGACTTCTTTCAAGCTGTTGTAGCTCAGGGGTAGAGCACTTCCTTGGTAAGGAAGAGGTCGTGAGTTCAATTCTCATCAACAGCTCATTTGACAATTGACATCGGAACAAACTTAAAAAATTAAAAAGCGGAAGTAGCTCAATTGGTAGAGCGATAGCCTTCCAAGCTATAGGTCGCGAGTTCGAGACTCGTCTTCCGCTCAAAAAAATAAATATTCATTTATAAAATGAATAGTGGATTTAAATTTTTAAAATAAAAATTAAAAACAAACAAAATGGCAAAAGAGAATTTCAAAAGGGATAAACCCCACGTTAACATTGGCACTATCGGCCACGTTGATCATGGAAAAACTACCCTCACAGCCGCTATAACCGATATTTTGTCTAAACAAGGTTTAGCGGAGAAAAAGAATTATGCAGATATTGATGGTGCTCCTGAAGAAAAAGAAAGGGGTATCACTATTAATACAGCACACGTTGAATATGCAACGGCAAACCGTCACTATGCGCACGTAGATTGTCCCGGTCACGCTGACTATGTAAAAAATATGATTACAGGTGCTGCGCAGATGGACGGTGCTATATTGGTGGTTGCAGCTACAGACGGCCCGATGCCACAAACAAAAGAACACATTCTTTTGGCTCGCCAGGTAGGTGTTCCCCGTATCGTGGTTTTCATGAACAAAGTTGATTTGGTAGATGATCCTGAATTGCTTGGAATTGGTGGAAATGGAAATTCGTGAATTATTAACTTCTTACGGATTTGACGGAGATAATACTCCAATCATCCAGGGATCTGCTACAGGTGCTTTGGCTGGTGATGAAAAATGGGTAGCAAAAATTACTGAGCTTATGGATGCTGTAGATACTTACATTCCATTACCTCCGCGCCCGGTTGATCAGCCTTTCCTTATGTCTGTTGAAGATGTATTCTCAATTACAGGTCGTGGTACAGTTGCTACCGGTCGTATTGAAAGAGGCAGAATTAAAGTGGGTGAGCCCGTTGAAATCGTTGGTTTGATGGAAAAACCATTGACCTCTACTGTTACCGGTGTTGAAATGTTCAAGAAATTACTTGAGCAGGGTGAAGCAGGTGATAATGCAGGTTTGTTGCTTCGTGGTATTGAAAAAAACCAGATCCGTCGTGGCATGGTTCTTTGCAAGCCAGGTTCAATTACTCCGCATACTGAATTTAAAGGTGAGGTGTATGTATTGAGCAAAGAGGAAGGTGGACGTCATACTCCATTCTTCAACAAATACCGTCCTCAGTTTTACTTCCGTACAACAGACGTAACCGGTGAAGTGGAATTACCTGCAGGAACAGAAATGGTAATGCCTGGTGATAATACCTCACTTACTGTGAAGCTAATCCAGCCAATTGCGATGGAAAAAGGTTTGAAATTCGCGATTCGTGAAGGCGGCCGTACTGTAGGAGCTGGCCAGGTGACAGAAATTATAAAATAAAAATTTAAACAAACTCCCATCGCCGGAGAAGTTTAAAATGGTTTTAATAGATTTGCAAAGTACTTGGGCGGCAGCTTAAGTACTTTGCTTTTTAAAATGTTCTTTAAATAAAAGGCGTTATAGCTGCAGAAGTAAGGTTTTAAAGGATTTACGGGCATAGTTCAATGGTAGAATAGAGGTCTCCAAAACCTTTGATCAGGGTTCGAATCCTTGTGCCCGTGCTCTTAAATGGATCATTTTCCATTTTAACATTGCTAATTGTCAAATAAAAAATATGAATAAAGTTGCATTATACATTCGCGATTCTTATAAAGAACTGATGCATAAAGTAACCTGGCCTACCTGGGAAGAATTGCAGCAATCAACAATGATCGTGTTAGCAGCTACCATTATTATTACCGCCATCTGTGGCTAATGGACTTTGTGTCGAATGGCGTTTTAAAATTTATTTATTCCTTATTTAAATAATCATGGCAGAAGAAAATCAAGATAAAGTACATGAAGAGGAGGTTCCGAAAGATACTAAACCCTCAGCCCCGGAAAAAGATACCAAATGGTATGTATTGCGGGTAGTAAGTGGAAAGGAAAGAAAAGTAAAAGAATATCTTGATAAAGATATTGTCCGAGGCAGGGATGGGATAAGGATATTCTCCAGATTTTTCTGCCGGTTGAAAAAGTTTACAAAGTGGTGAATGGTAAAAAAGTAATGAGAGAAAGGAACTTTTATCCCGGGTATGTAATGATTGAAGTGCTGGACGGAAAACTTTCAGGTGAAATGGTACAACATCTTAGCAACACCACCAATGTAATGCATTTCTTAACTGACGGCAAAGGATCCAAAGGGCGAAATTATCAGCCTCAGAAAATCTGAAGTAAATAAAATGCTTGGTAAAGTGGATGAAATGGCTGATGCAGGCGGAATGACAATGAGTGAACCATTTATTGTGGGTGAAACTATCAAAATTATTGACGGGCCTTTCAATGACTTTAATGGTGTGATAGAAGAAGTAACTGATGAAAAGAAAAAATTAAAAGTTCAGGTAAAAATATTTGGCCGCGCTACCCCGGTAGAATTGAGTTATATGCAGGTAGAAAAAATTTCTTAAAGATTAAATTATATCAGATTAAAAAAGCCATCAAAATTGATGGCTTTTTTATGCTTTAAGATTCGGACAGTAAAGCAACAAATTTTTAAAATTTTTACTTTTCTTAACGATCAACAAATAATAATTTGCTCTTCTTTTCAATAAGGGCAATCCTTTAAATCTTAGAATTACATTGGCAACTGTAGCTACATCTTTTTCGCAATAAATCGAAATGCGGTTCAGATCTTTTTCTTTCCAATAAACATTTCCTACCTGGCTTCCGTCAATATCATCTTTTGGCGAAGGAACGCCGAAACTGCAGCCAGTAATTTTAATGAAGTATAATGTTTATAATCGCCAAACCGCCATAAATGCAATGTATCTAAACATGGGAGTGTCCCACGGTTTCATATTTTGAAAATCAATGAAAGGCAGGAATCGGAATATTATTGATCAGCATTCTTCTGCATAAAAAAGGTATATCAAATTCTTTAATATTGTGACCGCAAAAAATCCATCGTTGATTATTATTATGCAATTTTTTCAGTGTGGACACAAAGTCTTTTAAAAGCTGTGCTTCGTTATCAGAACACAAGAGATTTTATACGCAATTGCCATTCATTATTTTACTTTTTTAAAATAACCAAAACTAATACAGGCTACTTTAGCAAATTCAGCCAGGATAGCCGCTCGCATCGGATAAAAATCTTCCGCAGTGGTTCCGGCAGGAAGACTCCTGCTGATTTTTTCAACCCAAAGTTCTTTCCATACATCATCCAACAAATGAAAATGTTCCTTTTCAGAAACAGTTTCGATATCAATAAGGAATAAATTCTCAAGCGCTATTTGGTTCATTTAAAAAAGTTTGGCAAATGAATGTACAAAAAAACCCGTTATTAAAACGGGTTTCATATTTAGATAAAACAAGTATTAAAATGTAACTCCTACAAATATGGTAAATGCCTGGCTCTTCCATTTTTCAGAATTGTCAATATCATTGATATTATTAAGCCCCACTTCATATCTTCCGCCAATATTTACAAATGGAAGTTGTATCCAAAGGCCTCCAACGGCAGAAAAATCGCCATTCTTAAATATATTACGGTTGGTATTGAGACTATCAACGCTTTGATGCAGTAGCTCACCAAACTGTGGCCCTAATTGCAGTTTAACTCTTTTACTTGGACCCACATTTATATTCAACAATAACGGAACTTTTAAATAATCAAGTTTTGCTTTTCTTTGGCTACCTACCCTGAAAATATCGTCATATACATTGCTTGCACTGGTAGAAAATTCAGAAGAAGATTGCACAAAATTTATTTCCGGCTGAAAGCCAAATGTTCTTGAAAAATTAAATTGCATAAACCCACCTAATAAATAATTGTAGTTGAATCCGTCTTTATAGGATTGGCCATTTATTTTATTAATATTAACACCAGCCTTCGCTCCAATTCGAAAGAAATTTTCATGATCAGCATTGGGATTAAATTTTCTTTGTGAAAAGCCTTGCAATGAAATAAACATACAAGAAGCCAGGAGAAATTTTTTTAGCATGATTTCAGGGGTTTTGAATTTTTAAAAAATGATTATATAAAAATAGAAATTTAATTGTAAGTGATTCAGCTAACGCCAATGCCCCGGAATCCATATCCAACCTGCTCTTCTTCTTTTCCAATGGCCTCCAACGTATTGCCTGTGATTTGGCGAAGCTTTTATCCAAAATCCCTTATGGTAAACATAAGTATTGCCATGTCTTATCCATTCTTCGCTGTGCCAAATATAATTTGGACCAGGAGCAAGAGGCTGAACATAATGAGGCTTCATTGGTCTTTCGCGTACTACCACCCTGGCTGGTCTGCAGCCTGTCATAAAAAAGAACACTAAAATTAAGGGCAAAATAACTAGCAACTTTTTCATCTTTAAGCATTTTAACTTTTTAGATAAAATACATCGATGAAAGTTTAATCGTGGAAGTAAGATTTTTAAATTGGAACAAAAGCAGTAAACCAACAAATTAGAGGTAAATTTCTTTTGCAAAAAAATCAACTCTTTTAAAATGTGGAGGATACCGGATTCGAACCGGTGACCTATTGCATGCCATGCAAGCACTCTACCAACTGAGCTAATCCCCCTAATTTATAAAATACCGCCGCAAAAAAGTTCTGCGGCGGCAAATATAAAAAGTAAAAAATAGAAATAAAATTCTTTTATTTAATCGCCCCAGATCTCTTCTTTTCCTTCCAGCCAAAGCTTCACCAGCCGATTCGAAACTGATTTCGGCCTTTCAAGGGGATAGCCTAAAGCTCTGTCCCAGCAAAGACTGGCCAAAACTCCCAACGATCTTGCTACGCCAAACATCACTGTATAAAATTCATATTCCTCCATTCCATAATGCACCAATAAAGCTCCACTGTGTGCATCTACATTTGGCCATGGATTTTTTATTTTTGCAATAGATTGCAAAATTGGCGGAACGGCTTCGTAGATGTTCCATACTGTTTGAACCAATTTGTCATCTGGCATGTGTTTTTTACCAAATTCCATTTGTGCTTCAAAACGCGGATCCGTTCTTCTTAAAACTGCATGTCCATAACCAGGAACTACTTTCCCTTCCGAAAGTGTTTTTCTTACATAGTTTTCTATTTGCTCTTTTGTGGGAAGATCGCTTCCTATTTCTTTCTGCATTTCAAATATCCATTTTATCACTTCCTGGTTGGCAAGCCCGTGCAAAGGGCCTGCAATCCGTTCATACCTGCTGCAAAAGCAAGATACGGATCGCTTAAAGCCGAACCTACAAGATGTGTTGTATGAGCCGAAACATTACCGCCTTCATGATCAGAATGAATGGTCATATAAAGCCGCATCAGTTCCTTAAATCCGTCATCTTCATATCCAAGCATGTGAGCAAAATTTCCTGCCCAATCCAACAAACCATTTGGCTGAATATGTTTACCATTTTTATATTTACGACGATAAATATAAGCTGCAATCCTTGGCAGCCGTGCAATCAAATCCATTGCATCATCAAATACGGGTGCCCAATAATCATGTTTGCTCATTCCCTGCGCATACTTTTTTGCAAAATGGCTTTCAGTTTGAAGCGCCATAATTCCTACCACAAATTGCGTCATTGGATGGGCCGTTTCAGGCAAAGATTCAATAGTATCCAAAACAAAATTAGGAACATGGCTTCGGCGTTGCCAAACATTACTCATATTTTGCACATCTTCTTCAGTCGGCAATTCGCCTATCAGCATTAAATAAAATATTCCTTCAGGCAAGGGCTCACTGCCTCCTTCCGCCTTGGGAAGTTTTTCTTTTAATTCAGGAATTGAATAACCACGAAAACGAATTCCATCATGAGAATCGAGAAGAGAAGTTTCCGTTACAAGGCCGGTAATTCCACGCATTCCCTGGTATATCTGCGATAATTTCACCTCGCCAATAACCCTGTCACCATGATTTTTTACAATATCTTTTACTTCTGCAGCAACAATATCTGCCTTTGCTCTGAATTTGTCTTGAATTACTCCCATAACATAAAATTAATTGATATTTTGATTCAACTTTTAATAAAAAATCTAACAGCGATAAAGTTAACTCCCAACGAGGTTTTTAACAAAAGAAATATTGTCTTATGATGATATGATTCTCATTATTTTATCCCTGAAGCGCGCCTGTAAAGATACCAGGCAAGTGCGCCAAAAACTACATTGGGTAGCCATGCAGCAATCACCGGATTAAAATTTCCTTTTAATGCAAATACTGAAGCAAACCTTCCTACCAAAATATAAAGTACACAAATTAAAAAGCCAATGGCCAGATGAAAGCCACTGCCTCCCCGTATTTTTCTGGAAGATATGCAGGCCCCGATTATAGTTAATATAAATACAGACACGGGCATTGCATCACGGTTATTTTTTTCAAGCAATAATGCATTTACATCGCCCGAACCACGTAATCTTTTCAAGCTTTATAAACTGGTTCAATTCCGGCGTAGTCATTTTATCTTTCATGTATTCGTCCCGCTGAAGATCGCGTGGTTTAAAATTAAAATTCATGTGCATCTCGGTGGTATCTTTCACTTTTTGATGCAATCCGTTTATCGTTCGTATCACCACATTATTCAGAATCCATTTGTTTGTTGCAGTATCCCATTTAATAGTAAGCGCTCTTAAATTATAAACAAGATTGGTATTATTGAACCGCTGAATAAAAAAATTACTTCCCGTTTTGCTGGTCGTATCATAATAACGGATACCCGCATACGAAAATGAATCGAGCTTAAAATATTTATTGCTTAGCGTTGAAGTATTTACATATCCTCCATAATTGTAATCAATATATTTCGCATTGAAATTTGCCCATTTTTCATTGGCTGGAGGCAAACACATATTGATTGCACCACCAAAGAAAAGCAGTAAATATAAATCCCCCAACTATATAAGGCCGAAGAAATCTTCCAAAGCTGATTCCGGTGCTCAGCGATAGCAATGATCTCCGATCGATTGGCCATGCCGGAAGTAAAAAATATCACCGAAATAAAAATAAATAGCGGGAAAAGCATGGCTTCAATATGCGGAAAAAAACCAAAATAATATTGAGTGATAATTTGTTTGTAAGACAAGCCTGTCTTTGCAAAATCATCCGTTTTTTCGCTTAAATCCACAATTACTACTATGAAAGTAAGCGCAACAAGGCAAAAGAAAAAAGTGACAAAAAATTTCTTTATAATATACCAGTCTAAAATTTTCATGCTGCGCTAAAAAATGAATAATATTGATTGCCAAAAGTAAATCAAAAAAACAGAGGAATTCTTATATCGCGAAGCCGTGAGCAGGATTTGTGATATTTTTAAAAAGCCAGTAAACGAATTTTTATGAAGATTTTTATTTTGCGTGAGAAAAGATCATTTTTATTTTTCCGGCTTTTTGTACGACACCAGGTCATATGAATCTTTAATAAACTCTCTTAATTCATTACGTGGTATAGAACCATCAACAATTACTGTGTTCCAGTGTTTTTTATTCATGTGATAACCGGGAATAACGGAAGAATATTGCTCGCGAAGCTCAATTGCTTTTTCAGGATCGCACTTTACATTAAATTGCAAAGGAACTGCTGAAAAGAAACCAGCAGAAAAATTTTTTTATTGGTTTTAAACACAAGCGTATCTTCCCCGAAGGGAAAACTTTCTTCCACTTCATTTAGTGATAAAGCATAATCTCTTAATTCTTCAATATTCATTACTTATTGATTATTAGAAAACATTTTCTAATCAGTTTTTTCCGGTCGCAATATTCCTGTGACTACATTATTGGTTGTTAGCAATAATTTTAGCCGCCTCCTGGATTTCCTTTGGCGTTAACGCATTTACATATTTATCGTAATTGATAAAATAATCAGGATTATCGCCAGGGAAATAAAAACCTGAATTCTGAAAGCCAGATGCCGTTTTCTTTAATATTTACTTTATGTTGTTCTTCCCATTGCTTCTTTACTTTATCAAGATCTTCTTTTGAAGGTCCGTTCTTTAATAATATTTTCAATTTCAGCATTTGACGCTTTTAAAAGCGTATCAACTTTTTCAGGTCCGGTAGGCAGCGTAAGGAAAAAATTCATAATGCGGATAAGGAATTTTTTCAAACTGCACTTGCGTTCCTCCACCATAAATCGCTTTTATTTTTTCACGTAATTCTTCATCAATGCGAATATTTAAAATTTCGCTTATCGCTTCTGCTTTTAAATTCAATTGATCAGAATAAGGAAGTTCACCGCTGTAAACCTTTAATATCATTGCCTTTGGCTCTTTTCCTTTATAAACATTTACATCAACTTTGCCTTTTGCAAGCCTTACTTTATTATCAACATAATTAAATTTCTTTTGTGTGGCCGGAAGGCTTGCAATATATTTTTCAAGAAGTGGTTTTAGCGAATCTGCAGAAATGCTTCCCGTAAAAGTGAAATGCATTTGATTTTCATCGCCAAAATTTTCTTTGTACATCTGCATGATCCTGTCAAGATTCAAAGCATCAAAATATTCAACTTTTGGAACAGCGATAGGCGCCAGCGGATTATCGTTATACATTGCTTTAAATAAAGTATCAATAAAAACAACCTGTGGATTTGCGCTTAGAAAAGCCAATTGCGCTTTATTTTTTTGAATAAAAGATCTAAACAAACTGGTATCAACATGCGGAGAAGTAACATATAAATAAACCAATTGCATCATAGATTCTGCATCTTTCACAGAACTGCTTCCGCTAAAACCTGTTGATACCTGCGAAAAAGTCGGCCTCACACTTACCGTTTTTCCACTCAATGCTTTTTTCAAATCGACAGGTGAAAAATTTCCAACTCCCATGCTACTGATAACCGATATCATATATTCGGCATTGTATTTATCAGCAAGGCCATAATTATTTTTTCCTCCGGGCCTGATAGCGCTCATCAGAAGTTGATCATTTTTAAAATCAGTATGTTTAAAAGTGACCGTCATTCCATTGCTCAATGTAAAATCAGTAGTACCTAAAACAGAATTATTTTTGGTGCTTACAATTTTCCCAGGCTTTGGCATTTCTGTAAGTAAAGAAGATTGAACGGCTTTTTCTTCATAAGGTTTGAGTATCCATTTTTTGTACTTCATCATTTACTGCAAGAATTTGCGCGTCCGTCGGCAAGCTGCTGCTATCTTTAGTTTCAGGGCCCGACAGAGCGATAAATTCGTTTGAATTTTCACTTAGTTTATTGGCCACTGCATTTACATCTTCAATTGTAATCTGTGGCAATAGTTCTTTATAATATTTTTGTTCGTTCGCAATTCCGGGTATCGGTTCTTTGGTCAAAAAATTACGGATATATTCTTCAGCATAATTGGCAGATTCGGTTTTATTTTTTTCATTGTAGGCTCTTTCAATAAAATTCAGCATGTCTGCTTTCGATCGTTTAAGTTCATCTTCAGTGAATCCATATTTTTTCACTCTTGCCAGTTCTTCTTCAAAGGCTTTCAAACCCGTAAGGCTATCGCTGTTGCCGGTGCCGATATATCCAACAAAAGATTCATAGCCACTTGCTTCAGAACTAAAGCCGGAAGCGGCATATACAAAAGGAGGATTTTCTTTTTGCGTTAGTTCACGCAACCGTTGATTTAAAAGATCAGAAAAAATATCTTTTGTCAAGATCTTTTTTAAAATCGCCAAGGGTAATTACCGGATTCACTTTTTGTGGCGAATAATAAACATGATAAACATAAGCTTGTAGCTTCTTTATCGGTTATTACTTCAGCAACGCTTTTTTTATAAGGAGGAACATCCGGATGAATTCTTGGCCTTTCATTTACCGGATTTTTATTAGGACCAAAATATTTTTTTATAAGAGATTCAGCTTTCGCAGGGATCAATATCACCCACAACAATCACCGCCATCAGGTCCGGGCGATACCAATCATGATAAAAACTTCTCAGAGCTTCATAAGGCGCATTTTTTACGATACTGTCGATCCCAATCGGAAGACGATTTGCATATAATGAACCGGCAAACTCCAAAGGATAAATTTTTCTGTTAATTCTGTCCTGTGCGCCTTTTCCCAAGGCGGCTTTCTTCCAATACAATTGGTCTTTCGTCATCAATATCTTCATCTTTATCAGTAACATTATGTGCCCAATCTTCTAAGATCTGGAAGCCTTTATCAATGTTGGAAGGCTTATCCGTTGGAATAGGAAGTATATAAACCGTTTCATCAAAACTGGTGTAAGCATTAAGATCGTTACCAAAACCAACCCCGATAGATTGCAAGAAATGAAATGATCTCATTCTTTTTAAAATGTGTTGTTCCGTTAAAAGCCATGTGTTCGCTCAAGTGTGCCAATCCTTGCTGGTTATCGTTTTCAAGAATAGAACCCGCATTTACCACCAACCGCAATTCAACCTTTTGTTCCGGCTTTTTATTTTGCCGGATATAATAAGTGAGTCCGTTGCTAAGCTTTCCAATTTTCACATTTGGATCAACGGGTAAAGTATCATGCAGATTTTGTTGCGCAAAAACCGAAGAAGAAAAAAATAACAGAATTAAAGTAAATATTTTCATGATAAAAAAATGATGTAGAACAAATATAAGTAAGAAAAAATGCAAGGGAATTATAAAAAACCGAATTGAAATCAACGCTTGTACAATTCAGTCAAAAATAAAAATTCGCTAAATTTGTTGGTTTACTGTTCAAAAGCGGGATAAAAGCAATCAATTATCTTTGCAAAATGAGTAAAGTAAGAGTAAGATTTGCGCCCAGCCCAACAGGAGGTCTGCATCTTGGCGGCGTTCGCACCGCGTTATACAATTATTTATTTGCCAAAAAAAATGAAGGAGATTTTATTTTAAGAGTGGAAGATACTGATCAGACACGTTACGTGGAAGGAGCAGAACAATACATTATTGATTGCCTGAAGTGGTGCAACATTCTTCCTGATGAAGGCCCGCATAAGGGCGGTGAGTACGGACCTTACCGCCAAAGTGAAAGAAAACATATTTATAGAGAATATGCAGAGAAGTTGGTTGAATCAGGCCATGCGTATTATGCTTTTGATACGCCGGAAGAAATTGAAAGCTTGCGCGAATCTTTAAAAGCCCAGGGGAAATACAATGTGCAATATGATTTTCAAAACCGGCTCAACATGCGCAATTCTCTTTCGTTGCCGGCGGAAGAAACGGAAGCACTTTTGAAAATAAATTTCCCGCACGTAATAAGAATTAAAATGCCGCGAAATGAATACGTGCATTTTCATGACATGATTCGCGGAGAAATTGAAATGCCAACTGATGGCGTGGATGATAAAGTCTTATTAAAGGCAGATGGAATGCCTACTTACCATTTGGCAGTTGTTGTAGATGATTATTTAATGAAAATTACTCATGCGCTGCGCGGCGAAGAATGGTTGCCGAGCGCGCCGGTTCATGTATTATTGTGGAAATATTTTGGATGGGAAAAACACATGCCGCATTGGGCGCATCTGCCCCTCATCTTAAAACCAGATGGCAACGGCAAGCTGAGTAAAAGAGATGGTGAAAGATTGGGTTTCCCGGTTTTTGCAATGGAATGGAGTGATCCAAAAAGTGGGCCGGTAAAGGGTTTCAAAGAACTCGGATTTATGCATGAAGCATTTATCAATATGCTTGCTTTACTTGGCTGGAACGACGGAACAGAACAGGAAATATTTTCAATGGACGAAATGATCGAAAAATTTTCGATGGAAAGAGTTCATGCACATGGAGCCAAATTTGATTTTGAAAAAGCAAAGTGGTTCAATCATGAGTGGATCAAAAGATCGGATGTTGAAAGGCTAAAACCGGATGTAAGAAAAATATTTGAAGAACATGGAGTTGAAACAAAAGACGAAAGCAAACTGAATAAAATTATTGAGTTGGTAAAAGACAGGTGTACATTGCTCACTGATTTTTGGCCCCAGGCCGGTTTCTTTTTTTACGCTCCAACAGAAGTTGAAACAGCTTCTATTCTTCCAAAATGGAATGATAGTAAGACTCAGTTTTTTGTCGAACTGATTCGTACCTATTCATTGATGGATTCATGGAATGTAAACGACATTGAACATTCATTTAAAGAGCTGGCTGCGGCAAGCAGGATAAAACCCGGAGAATTAATGTTGCCGCTTCGGGTAATGTTGGTGGGAGGCAAATTCGGGCCCGGTGTTTTTGATATTGCTGCATTGCTGGGAAAAGATAGCACCATAAAAAGAATAGAACATACTTTATCATTAATGAAATAATATATGCCCGAAAAAAATCCTTCTCACAAGCAAAGACCGATTCGCGTATTAGTTGCTAAAGTGGGACTAGACGGACACGATCGCGGAGCTAAAGTAATTGCAACTTCTCTTCGGGACGCAGGTATGGAAGTGATTTATACAGGCCTTCGTCAAACGCCCGAAATGGTTATCAATGCTGCTTTACAGGAAGATGTGGATGCAATTGGTATTAGTATTTTAACCGGTGCTCACAATACCATTTTTCCAAAATTATTATCATTGATGAAAGAAAAAGGAATGGACGATGTATTATTAACCGGCGGAGGAATCATTCCCGCGGATGATATTCAACATTTAAATGAACTGGGTGTGGGAAAGTTATTTCCACCAGGCACACCAACTTCGGATATTGCTGACTACATAAAAAATTGGGTAAAAGAAAACCGTGATTTTTAATTTTTCAAAACCTCTAAAGATGGATTACAAGACTTTAAAGACGGAATTCGATAGTAATATTTTCACGATCACAATTAACCGGCCCGACAAATTGAACGCGTTGAACAAAACAGTGCTGGAAGAATTGAATGTGGCAATGGAAAATGTGTATACGGATAAAAATATAAAGGCAGTAATTATCACCGGGGCGGGAGAAAAAGCTTTTGTTGCGGGTGCAGATATTGCAGAATTCACTTCGGTAAAAGATAATGAAGGCACCATGCTCGCAAAAAAAGGGCAGGATATATTTTTTAAAATTGAAAATTGCCCAAAGCCTGTAGTCGCCGCCGTTAACGGATTTGCATTGGGCGGCGGATGCGAACTTGCAATGGCATGTCATTTCCGGTTAGCAAGTACAAACGCAAAATTTGGCCAGCCGGAAGTAAACCTTGGATTAATTCCCGGTTATGGAGGCACACAGCGTTTAACCATGCTCGTTGGTAAAGGCAAAGCAATGGAATTGATGATGACCGGAAATATGATTGCCGCAGATGAGGCAAAGGATCTTGGCCTTGTGAATTATATTGAAACATCAGAAAACCTGATTCCTAAAGCAAAAGAAATTTTAAAAACAATTCTCACCAAATCTCCTTTGGCGATTTCAAAAATAATTGAGGCTGTAAATTTTTATTTCAATAAGAAAGGTTTTAATAAAGAAGCTACCCTTTTTGGAGAAGTGTTTTCAAGCGAGGATAAAAAAGAAGGCACTGCTGCTTTTTTGGAAAAGAGAAAGCCGGTATTTAAATAAAATCGAAAAGGATTAAATTAAACGAACGTTTAAACTTTATAAAAAGCTTTCCATCTCTCTGCCTACATTGGATTAACTTTGCATTACACTTTCAAAATCTAATAGAGAATATCATGGATTACAGAACAGAAAAGGACACAATGGGTGAAGTAAAAGTTCCTTCAGATGCCTATTACGGTGCTCAAACCCAAAGAAGTGTTGGGAATTTTAAAATTGCACAAGACATCA
Organism: uncultured Chitinophagaceae bacterium; assembly: GCA_963814075.1. Classification (GTDB taxonomy): domain Bacteria; phylum Bacteroidota; class Bacteroidia; order Chitinophagales; family Chitinophagaceae; genus Ginsengibacter. The sequence continues at coordinate 163,890 of CAWFBO010000007.1, forward strand.
ATAAAATGCCAAAAGAGATCATCCAGGCGTTTGCTTATTTAAAAAAAGCAGCCGCAATTACCAATTTTGATGCAGGTGTTTTATCAAAAGAAAAACTGGATATTATCACCAAAGTTTGTGACGAAATTCTCGCGGGAAAATTAAACGACCAGTTTCCTTTGGTCGTGTGGCAAACCGGAAGTGGAACCCAAAGTAATATGAACGTAAATGAAGTGATCGCCTATCGTGGACATGTTTTAAATGGCGGAAAACTCACCGACAAAGAAAAATTTCTTCATCCAAATGATGACGTAAATAAATCACAATCCAGCAATGACACTTTCCCGACTGCTATGCACATAGCAGCCTATAAGATCTTACACGATCTGACTTTGCCGGCTTTGGAAAATCTTAAAAATACTTTTGATAAAAAATCAAAAGATTTCATGCAAATAGTAAAAATTGGCCGCACCCATTTTATGGATGCCACACCACTAACACTTGGGCAGGAATTTAGCGGGTATGCATCACAGTTAGATCACGGAATAAAAGCGATCAAAAACACCTTGCCGCATTTAAGCGAACTGGCGCTCGGTGGCACCGCAGTGGGAACCGGAATCAATACACCAAAGGGTTATGCTAAAAATGTGGCAGAAACTATTGCAGAATTAACAGGGCTTCCCTTTATTACTGCCACAAATAAATTTGAATCATTAGCCGCACATGATGCAATTGTGGAAACTCACGGGGCCTTAAAAACTGTGGCAGTAAGTCTCATGAAAATTGCCAACGATATAAGGATGTTATCATCGGGACCCAGGAGTGGAATCGGTGAAATAAGTATTCCGGAAAATGAACCAGGATCGTCAATTATGCCCGGAAAAGTGAATCCTACACAATGTGAAGCGTTAACAATGATTGCCGCGCAGGTGATGGGAAACGATGTTGCTATTACCGTCGGTGGCGCTACGGGCCATTTTGAGCTGAATGTATTTAAGCCACTGATGATCTATAACTTTTTGCATAGTGCAAGATTAATAGGCGACGGCTGTAATAGCTTTAATGAAAATTGCGCAAAAGGTATTGAACCTATTAAAGCAAACATCAAGAAACACGTTGATAATTCTTTAATGCTTGTAACCGCGCTCAATACAAAGATCGGTTATTATAAAGCTGCCGAAATTGCGCAAAAAGCTCACAAGGGAAATACTACTTTAAAAGAAATGGCAGTAAAATTGGGGTACGTTACTCCTGAACAGTTTGATGAATGGGTAAATCCCGCGAATATGGTAGGTGAGTTGCCGGAGAATTAATATTTCATTGTGGCTTTTAGAACAAAAGGATTCAATTTCACTAAAACAGAAATAAATAAAGATAATTTCTTCGTTTACTGTAAATATTTCTGCGAAAAAGATATTATTGCACGATAACTTTTGTGGAATAAATATTCATAAAATAGGCATTATAAAGTTTAAAAACATACATCCCCGGATTAAGCGTTTGAATATTGATTCCAAAATTATTAATATCACTTTTACCCTTCAGGAGCACTTTTCCATTCATATCAAAAATTGAATAATGTAGTGGGCTTGTTTGATTTTTTAAGCTTTTTACAAATAGTATATTTTTTGCAGGATTTGGATAAACTTCAATTTTCGTATTAATAGAAGGCCGGTTTATCGAATCAGGAACAATAGATAAAACACCCAGGGGGCCTGTATAAGTGTATTCCAAAATCTTTCCCTTGTAGGATGAATTTTGAGATGACATATCACAAGAAACATAAATTTTTAGACCATCCGGAGAAACGCAAAGATCACGAAGGCGGGCTTTATTATATAAATTCATTGCCGCGATAGAATTCATATCTGTAACTGTTTGGCCATCTGTAGAAAGCTTTAATCTAAAAACCTGGCCCGCTTTCAAAGAAGGCACCAATAAAGAACGGTTCCAGCCCGGAATAATATAATTTTCATAAACTTCTAAGCTGGAGCAAGCTACCGTAGGCCAGGTAGAATTACTTGTTCCATATAAAGGGCCTGGATTAGCTGTAGTATATAGAGTATAAATCGGGGCTCTGAGATTATAATCAATGGAATCTTGTTCTTCGCTAGTCACAAGCATATTGGCTAGTGTATAACCATTATAGTTCCCATCACTATAACCGGAAACCAATGGCCATCCATAGTCCCGTCCTTCTTCGATAATATTCAGCTCGTCATCGCTCATATCCTGTTGTTCACTACTATATAAGATTCCATTACTTCCAAAGGCCAGGCCTTGTGCGTTTCTATGCCCATAACTCCAGACAGCTGTTGAATTTCCACTTCCGTCTACAAAAGGATTGTCGTTTGGAATCCAGTTTTGAGGATTACTGGGAGAACCGATTGCGTCAAGGTTAAATCTTAAAACTTTTCCTTCCAAAGTATCACGAAGTTGTGCACGATTGGTGCGGTGAAGATTTTTAAATTGGCCTGTTCCCATATCTCCTATCGTGTAAAATAAATATGAAGTACCACCCACATCTCCTATCGTTAATCTTCCCGAATTGTGATCAGTACTTCCGTTTAGGTTTTGTATAATAGTTACCGGACTTGAAAGAGAATGGGTAGAACGATCATAAGTATATCTTACAATTTTCGTTTTAAAAAAGCAACCGCTATCCTCTCCATTTTTTGCTGAAAAACAACCCACATTATGATAAACATAAGCCAGGTAAACCCATGGCTTACTGGGATTTGGCCACTCGCTATACATTGAAGGATGCAAAGCCAGGCCCATTAAGCCGCCTTGTGGCCATGTAGAAAGCGAAGTGTTAAAATCTCTTTTGCTACTCAAATCAATTAATTGACTCTTGCCCCCGGTTTGGGGATTTATCCTATCCACCAGGTAGGAACTGTTTTCCGTTACCCACAAAGAATCGTCAGGTCCATAAGTAAGTTCCCAGGCAGAATTTAGCTGGTATCCGGTATTAACTGTCCTCACAGTAAATGGTTCACTTTGGGAAAATCCGGAATTAAAAAATAAAAAAATCAGAGTCAGAAGTAGAATAGCCTTTTTTTTCACAGGATCAATTTTTCGTTAGAATTAAAATTTAAAACGTCCGCATAAATAAATTATTTCATAACTGGGTAAAATAATACCCCTTTATCTTTTACTCTTTAAAAAATAAATAAAACATAAAAGCGTTATTAAGTTTATTAAAATGAAAATTTTTTGTATGAAAAATCTATACCCTTCAAGCTTTATATCGGGGTTTTTTGGGGATTTTAAACAAGAAAGAGCGCTTTCCTGCAGAAAAATCTTTTTTAATTTTACCATCATTAATATTTTTTCATGCTTATTTTTTGCTCCCTCTTCGACAATATCACAAAAGCTTACTTTTAGTTACAGCTATCAAAATGTTACCAGAAATTCTACTGGTGGAACACTTGAAAACGGCGACATAATTGAGGTTCACGCGCTGTTGAAAGTTGATTACAAAACAAAAAGTCTTTATTATATTGATTCTATTCCTACAGGCACTCAATATGTCTCTAATTCACTTAAAATAGTAACCAATGAAGGACTTACTTTTCGTGGGCCTTATACAGATGCCTCAGGCGACGATCTGGGTTTATATGTGAGCGGGACCACACCAAGAATTCGGGTAAATATCGGTACGGGAGCTACCAATCCCACATCCGGAAGTTTTGGTTCGACTAGCGGAGGGGGAACTGTAAACCCTGGAGATAAACCTAAATTCTATGGAACAACTTTATTTATCGTTGCTTACCGCCTACAAATAACTGCAAGCTTCGGAGATACTATCCATCTTACCGGAAATTATTATTTTGATACATCCACGACAGGTTCAAAAAAAACCTATCGTTTTGATTACGGAGGTGTAAAAATCATCAAAAACTCTGGATTGTGCAGCAATTTCTCAAGCGCCAGTTTTACGACTGATAGTTCATTTGGCGTAGGGACTACGCAAAACAGAGCGCTAGGTGTAGTTGGAGGAAATGATTATACTCAAATAAATATGGGAGCCAATGCACCAGGTGATGGTTACTATGCTATTGCCAACAATACCAGTGCCGATGGAACGACAAACAACGGCGGTGCCTACAAACCAACAACAAATAACCACCGCGTTTTTGGAGGTTTTTGGGATATAATAGGAGATCACACAGGAGCAACAGATCCCGCCGCAGGCAACCCGCCCGTAGCTCCGGGAACTTCAGGCGGATATATGTTAGTAGTGAATGCGGCTTTCCCCACGGGAGAAGCATTCAGGCAAACGATAAGTAACGTTTGTCCGAATACCAATTATGAGTTCTCAGCCTGGGTTAGAAATCTTTGCGGTGTTTGTGGCATTGATTCTAACAGTAGTGCTACTTATACTCCCGGTGTTTTACCGAATCTTTCTTTTGCAGTTAACGGTGTTGACTACTATACAACGGGCGATATCCCACATGATAATAACTGGCAGAAAAGAGGATTCATGTACACAACCGGTCCAACAGAAACAAGTTTCACCATTTCTATTAAAAACAATGCTGCAGGCGGCGGAGGAAATGATTGGGTAATAGATGATATTAAATTGGCAACCTGTTATCCAAATTTGGTGATGAATCCAAGTGATACAGCCACGGCCTGTGCAGGTTGGCCCATCACCTTAAGCGATACCGTAAAGAGCTATTTCAACAATTATGTATATTATCGTTGGGAAACAAGCACTGACGGCATCACCTGGAATCCTGTAAATGCAGGAAGTTCAAAAGTTCCGGTGGTGGAAAACGGATTATACGTTTATCATGTTGACACTGTTCTTGTGCCAGTTAAAGCGGATAGTTCCACCTATTACCGGGTAAAAGTTGGAACAACTACTGATAATTTGGACAACCCAAATTGTTCGGTTTACAACAGCCAAAAAATCTTTTTAAAAGTGTACAGCACGAATTGCCCTTTACTGGATATTTCAATTTTAAATTTCAATGCAGCTTTGATAAATGATAAAGCAGTCTTAAAGTGGACAACTCAAAATGAAAATAATCTTTTAGCTTACGAAGTTGAAAAAAGTGCAGATGGAATTCATTTTACGCAAGCAGGAAAGGTAGACGCAACAAATGAAGCCACTGCCAGCTATGTATTTAATGATCAAACAAATATTGTTAATACTGTTTTTTACCGGTTAAAACTGATCAATAAAAACAATAAAGAATATAAATATTCAAAAATTGTTTCTGTTTATAGTAATAGTTCACCATTTTCAATTAGTGCTGTAAATCCATTTAATAGCAGCATTAAATTAAATGTTTCTCTTCCTCGTCAAGGTATAATAGAATTAGACCTGTGTGATATTTTTGGAAGGGTTGTGAAGAAAAAAACCACAGAACTTCATAAAGGAAATTCCCAGCTAACATTGGACGATCTCAGTACCTTGTCTGACGGTTTATATATACTGAGAGCCATTTGTAATGGAAATGTTGTTAACACCAAATTGATAAAAAGTAATTAGCCCGGATTTTACAGTAACCGAAGAAAGTTTAAGGATTTCTATTTTAAAGAAAAACTAATATGTCGAAAACTTACCGTTAGTAATTTGAATTAAATTATTAGCACTATCTCTTGCCGTCCCTGAAAAAGTTCCCTGTATTTTCGACGAATCCAATAAAGTCAGATCTACGGTAAATTCACCAACCAGGGCATTTGCATCATAAATTGTTTTAGCAAGAACGCTATAATTAAACGAAGACTGGTATTTCGAGGCATTATAAGTGCCAGGTGCAAACGAATTGCCATACAATTTCAGCTGAAAATATTGGTTCCCGTCATCTGTTTTACCGAGGATATACATAACATTAGAACCTGCTCCGTTTGTTTGATAAACAGTATCTAAATATCCGGTATAGTGCAAACTGCCATTTGTAAATTCCCAATCCCCAGTTGCAGGTCGCGGTATTTCAGAACTGTATTCCTTTGCGCATGATATAAATATCATAGCAATTATTAATGCAAAAAAAGAAAGTTTGAAAAGTTTCATGCATTAAATTTAAAGTGAATTGCGCAGATTAAGAAACATGTACTTCATCATTTATCAATTTTTCCGGTTCCAGGGCAGGGCGGTGACTTTCACTCCCGAAAAACTTTTTTTGAAATACAAATATCGCAATGATACCAACGGAAATAGAGGCATCTGCAATATTAAATATAGGGCTAAAAAATTCAAAGGGCTGCCCACCCCATACGGGAAACCATGAAGGAAAATGTGTATCTATTATAGGGAAATAAAGCATGTCAACTACTTTGCCATGGAGAAAACCGGCATAACCATGAGAAGGATAAAATCGTGCAATATTATAAGAAAAGGCGGCGCTATTTTCAAATATTAACCCGTAAAACATACTGTCAATAAGATTGCCTAAAGCTCCGGCAAATATTAAAGCGACGCATATAATAAAGGCGCGATTATACTTTTTTTCAACAATTTTTTTAATATAATAAACACCAAATATAACAGCAGCAAGCCTGAATAAAGTGAGCGCCATTTTACCAATCTCGCCGCCTAATTTCCAACCATAGGCCATTCCTTCATTTTCAATAAAATACAACCGGAACCAATGACCGAAAACGGCATGAGATTCACCGAGATGATAATGAGTTTTTACAAATATTTTCAGAGCCTGGTCAGCAACTACAATTAGGAGGATAATTAAAAAAACAGTTCTTTTTTTCACCGAGGGGTTTTATGGGCAAAGATAACAAAATCGGGTGTTGGGCTTGTCGTAATTCGTTAATTATTAGCTAATGGAATGTTTTCATGCGAATCTCTTTCGTCAGTATGATGTTTAAAAAAACGCTTCCTGAATAACAGAATGCCTATTACACCAACGGAAACCGATGCATCAGCAATATTAAAAATATAATTAAAGAAAGTGAAGCTTTTATTACCCAGAAAAGGAATCCAACCCGGAAGTTTATTGATATGAAATAAGGGCAAATAAAGCATATCAACAACATTACCATGCAAAAATGAAGCATAACCATGTGCCGGGAAAATAGCCGCTATGCCTTCTGTATCAAAACTGCTTCTATCAAAGATCAGCCCGTAAAATAAGCTATCCAGTAAATTACCGAGTGCACCGGCAAATACTAAAGCCACACAAATAATATAGCCCGGGTGATATTTTTTTTCAATGATCTTTCTTAGATAGAAAACACCAAAAATAACAGCCCCCAGGCGAAATAAGGTGAGCGCTATTTTACCAAATCCTCCGCCAAATTTCCAGCCATAGGCCATTCCCGCATTTTCAACAAAATACAACTGGAACCAGTTTCCCAATACAGGATGTGATTCAGCCGGGTGAAAATGAGTTTTTATATAAATCTTTAAAGCCTGATCAGCTACGATGATGAGCGCTATAATTAAAAAAATATTTCTCTTTTTCAATTAAATAATTTTAATCGGTTTTTAAATCCTATTCTTCGAAATATATTCTTTTTACTCTCTGTGAAATTCCGGTCATTATTTCATACGGAATAGTTTCTGCCCAATGGGCAACAGATTGCAAAGAAAGTGATTCTCCAAAAACTATCACTTCATCACCTTCCTTTACATCTTTTATGCCTGAAATATCAATCATCGTCATATCCATGCAAATATTCCCCAGGGTAGGAACCCCTTTATTTTTTATCACCATTTTGCCGGTTCCATTTCCTAATCGCCTGGAATAGCCATCGGCATATCCAATTCTTACAATCGCAATCGTGCTATCCTTTAAAATTCTTGCTTTTCTTCCATAACCGACAGTTTCTCCAGTCTTAATTTTTTTTATTTGGGAAATTGTCGTTGTTAATGTAGAAACATTTTTTAGATTCTTTTGCATTCTCTTGTTTGAATCAATACCGTAAAGACCGATACCCAGCCGAACCATATCCAGTTGAAATTCAGGGTGGCGGCTTATTCCGGAAGTGTTGTCGATATGTTTATCAAAATGGTATTTTAAAGTCTTTCCAAGCTTTTCACAAATGGTTTTAAAAACGGTAAACTGCAAAAGAGTAAAATCGTCCTCTGCCGGTTCTTCGCTTGCCGCAAAATGGGAAAAAACGGTCTTTACTTTTATGAAATTATTACCTGTCAATAGTTTTGCAAGATTGTCGATTTCATTTTGCATAAAACCAAGCCGGTGCATCCCCGTGTCGATTTTCAAATGAACAGGATAATTTTCGATTTCCGATTTCTTTAAAAACGTGGTAAAGTCTTTTAATAAGCCAAACGAAAAAATTTCAGGTTCCAGGTTATAATTCACAAGCGCATCAAATGTGCTCACATCTGTATTCATTACCATAATGGGCAAAGAAATTCCTGCATTTCTTAATTCAATTCCTTCATCAGCATATGCTACAGCTAAATAATCTATGTTGTTGTATTCCAACACAGAAGCAATCTCATAGCTGCCGCTTCCATACCCAAATGCCTTAACCATCACCATAATTTTAGTGGAAGGCTTCAGTTTTTGTTTGTACTGTTTTAGATTATGAACTATAGAATTCAAATTTATGGAGAGCACCGTCTGGTGCACTTTTTGTTCAAGCACATGGCTTATCTTTTCAAATTCAAAGCGGCGTGCTCCTTTAATTAAAATTGTTTCATCGTGAAAAGAGGAAAGAAAAATATTATTCAAAAACTCCCCGGTGCTTTTAAAAAAAAGCTTATTTTTTAAACCTGAAAAGATTTTTTGTTGCCCAAATATTTCAGGCCCGATTCCGAAAAATTTGTCAATATTTTTTTGTTGCAGCAATGAAGCCACTTGTGTGTACAATTTTCCCGGCTCAATTCCCGATTGTATAATATCGGAAAAAATTACCGTGCGTGTTTTGTGTTGTTTTTGTTGATCTAAAAAATCAAGTGCGATCCCCAATGAATATAAATCGTTGCTGTAGCTATCATTAATAATATCACAGTGATTAATGCCCGCTTTCAATTCCAGCCTCATTTCTATGGGGAAAAGTGAATTAAAATGCTTTTGTAATCCTGGTACATTTTTATTTAAAATAAACAGAACGCTCCAGCAATGAATGGCATTTTGAATTGAAGCATCATCAGTGAATGGAATTTCGATCTGCGATTTTTTCCGCTTGTAAATTGCTGTAATTACTGTAGACGAATTGACCTTTTTAATTTCTTTTATTTGTAAAGTATTATTGCTTTTCCTGCCCCACGAAAATAATTTTAGCGGCGGATTTTTTTTATGAAACAATTTTATTTCATTCAAAAGCAATTCATCATCCCTGCAAAAAATCAAATAATCAGCGTGTTGAAAAAGTAAAAGTTTTTCACGTATTTTCTGTTGCTTGTTTTTAAATCCTTCATCGTGAGCATTACCAATGTTGGTAAAAATGCCAATATCCGGCCGGATAATTTTTTCAAGATTTTTCATTTCTCCGGGTTGGGAAATTCCAGCTTCAAAGATGGCAAGATCATTTGCCGGGGAAATATTTAAAACACTCAAAGGCACTCCTATTTGAGAATTAAAACTTTTAGGACTGCGTACAATTGAAAAATCTTTTTCAAGAAGTTGGTTCAACCATTCTTTCACAATCGTTTTCCCGTTACTTCCGGTAATACCAATAACCCGTAACTGATCTTTTGAAAATTGGTTCCGATGGTGAGTAGCTAATTTCTGAAGAGCCGTAATTGTATTCATTTACCTGGATAACATTCGCGCCGGGAAATTGTGTGACATTCACATCTTCCTCATCGGTTATAAAATTACGAACTCCTTTTTGATAAGCGCTTTCAAAAAATAAATTGGCATTCCGAAGTTTATTTTTTATTGCAAAAAAAACTGTTTCAGCAGGATAAGAAATTTTTCTTGTGTCCAATGAAAGATAGGCCAGTTGGGAAAAAGAGACACTTCTCTGCTCTCCATTTCCCTTTACATATTTTGGCAATTTCATCAATCGTATAATGGATCGCTACGTTCAATTGTGTTGTTTGTTTTTAAAAATAGAAAATAAAACAGCGCCCGCAAGACAAAGCACAATTACCAAAAGTGAAATTGCAATGTGCAAATCAATTCCAAAATATTCGATCAACATTTTAACCCCAATAAAAACAAGAATAATGGCAATGCCTTCTTTTAAATATTTGAATTTTTCAATTGAATTTTTCAGTAAAAAAAATAACGAACGTAATCCTAAGACAGCAAAAATATTTGAAGTATAAATTACCATTTTATTTTGAGTAATGGCAAATACCGCCGGAATTGAATCAAAAGCAAAAAGAAGATCGGTAGCCGCAAGCATGATCATCACTACAAAGAGAAGTGTATAATATTTTTTCCCATTGATCCTTTGTATAAATTTTCCGCTGGTGCTGATCATGCGAAATCGGCAATATCCTTTTCAGAATTTTGTAAACAGTACTTTTTTGAGGATCAAAATCTTCTTCTGTATTAACAAAAAACATTTTGATTCCGGTATAAACCAATAGCGCGCCGAAAATATATAAGATCCAATAAAATTCATGAACCAGTGCTATTCCTGCCGTAATAAAAATAACACGCAACAGTATCGCGAGTAAAATACCTAAAAGCAAAACCCGGTTAGCGTGCTTTGCCGGAATATTGAAATAAGAAAAAATAAGTATGAATACAAAAATATTATCGATGCTCAACCCCCATTCCATTAGATAAGCGCTCATATACTCCAGGCTTGCTGTTTGTCCATCTTCGATCCATACAAATACAAAAAAGGCAAACGCCAAAACTACCCAAAACAAGGTTTGAAAAAAAGCCTGTTTAATGGATATTGATTTTGATTTCCTGCTTAATAATCCCAGGTCAAAAATTACCGAAACAATTAAAACAATTAAAAATATAAGATAACTCCATTCTGTAGCTGTCATCATTCTTTTAAATTATCAGCCAATGATAAAAATGTAAAGTACGTAAATATGGATTTATTAAATAACTGTCACGGCGGCATTACGTAAAATGAAAATCTTCAATATTTGTTGGTTTACTGCAACATCAGGCAGCTTTAGACGAGGTATATTTTCTCTTTCGGATCCATTGATAAATAAATCCGAAAATTATAATAATCAGAACCGGTAAACCAAGGTTCAGCAATTCCCAAAAACCGCGCTCCTCGCTTGTTTTTTTTGGATCAAGCAAACGTAATTTATAATCTTTTGACTTTGCTTCCGAGAGACCTGCATTATTAACCAGATATTCAATACAATTGTCTACAAATTGCCTGTTGGCAAACTGGTACTCATATTGGGTTCCAACGGTATAAGCATTTACACCCATCGGCAAAAGCTGATCTTTATAAGTTCCGTTTAAAACAATATCACCATCAGCCACGATGATCATTTTATTGCTTTCTATATTTTCACTTCGAAATGAAGTACCATAAAAATCTAAAGAGTCCATCTGCTCACGGCTGACACGATTTTTAAATAAAGAACTAAACTTTCCTTCCAACAAAACACCGGCGATCAAATTCTTTTTATTGAAAGCGGCGTCTACAGGAGCATTGCGGTTTTCAGCGCCACTTATTAATGCCGGCGTTTCAATCGTCCTTGAATTGGAAGATGAACTTAATAAAATTGTTTTTTTGATTCCCGGCGCACTCACGGTATCAATCGTGTTTACAAATTTGCCTTCTACAAGACCCAGGTTTTTATTTATAACACTGTTCTGTTTTGACTCAAATAATGGAAAATAATTCCAATGCAAAAAATCAAACTGGTCTTTCCCGTTTACGCTAAAAGGTAAAAAATCGCATTGCAAATCCATTAAAAGATCGGGGTTAATGCGAATTCCATATTTGAAAAAAAGATCTTCAAGATCCAGATTTCTGTCGTAAGCAATAACCTGGTTTTTCATTTGAAGGCTATCTACTTCAGCATTTAACCTGTCTATAAAACACAACAATTTTCCGCCGTGCATTACATACTGATCTATTTTTAATTTTTCAGCAACGGTAAATGTCAGCGTTGGTTTTACGATAATTAACAACTTAAAAGTATCTGGCACCACAGGCTCTTTCGATAAATCCATCATAAAAAGCTGGTAATTCTTTTTCAATATGTTTTCTACCAGGTCGTACACATTCGCACCAGTTGGTTCTCCGTTTCCCACGGCATAAGCGACCATGGGCTTTTGATTGTTTATAATTTTTTCAATACCATTTGCAAAATCATATTCAAGCAATGCCTCTGCGCTGTTGAGTTCCGGGGGAGTGATGAAATTATTAGAGCCGGAATATAAGTTTACAGGTTGTATCTTATTTTGATAAGTTACTATCGCCGAAGGATAAATATATTGCGATTGTTCACCCTCCTTTAACTGTACTTTTAAATTGATGGGCACCATTCCAAGAGAAGAAAGTGTATCAGCATAAGTCCTTTCTGTTCCCGGAATTTTTTCATCCGCGGACACTACTTTGTAATGGATGTTGCCGTTTGAATATTCCTGGAATTCCTGCAAAAGTTCCTGGGCGGAAACCGATAATTTTTTGAAACCTGCCGGAATATCTCCCCGCAAAAAAATATAGATTTCCATCTTCCGATCGATATTCCCGAGAATTTTTTTTACAGGAGTTGAAATAGTAAAACGTTTTTCATTAGTAAGGTCAATACGTCTATGGAAAATTGAAGCCAGGTAATTTATCAATACGATTGCAACTATAATTATAAGCCACCACCCTTTTTTATTTACAGTCGATTTCATTATTGATGGATCTTATTTTTTGATTAGGTTTTTTTGGGTGGCAAAAAGAAAAATAAATATCACACTTGAAAAATAAATAATATCTCGTGTATCAAGTACTCCGCGGCTTATGCTCTGATAATGGAAATCAATGCCGAGCATTTCAATATAATAATCGGCATTGCCGGTAAATACAGGTAATTTACTAATAGCACTAAAACCAAAATATAAAATAATACACGCAAAAGAGCTCAGTAAAAAAGCGATAACCGCGTTGGAGGTAAGGCTCGAACACCAGGTAGTAATAGCAGCAAAAACAGAAGCAAGAAGAAATAAACCGATATAGGAGCCGACAATAGCGCCGGTGTCTATGCCTCCTGTTGAAGATAAATATTGAATGGTAAAGACATAAAGAATTGTGGGAATTAAAGCAATGATTATTACAACTATAATGGCCAGATATTTTCCAAAAACAATTTGCCATTTCGTTAATGGGCTGGTTTTTAAAGTTTCAAAAGTTCCGGATTTAAATTCGTCAGCAAAACTCCTCATGCCTAAAGCAGGGATCAGAAAAATGAAGACCCAAGGCGCCAAATCAAAAAAAGAACTGAGTGTGGCATAGCCGTAATCAAAAATATTGCTGTCCTCCAAAACAAAAAGATACACGGCATTCACCAATAAAAATAAAATGATTGTAATATAACCGGTGAGGCTACTGAAAAACTGGTAAAATTCCTTTTTGGCAATTGATATCATTCCTAATAAAGCTGCAATTTAAGCGAAGAAAAACAATTAATTCATTCTGTAAATATCCCAAGTTGCAGAAAAAAATTTAACAACAAGACATAAAAACGTCTTTTGTTTATTTTTTATAAAATAAATGTAAATAAAGCAGCGTTTTTAAAAACATGATTGTCTTTATTGAGTAATTGTATTGCTTGATAAACTTTTTTATTTGTTTCAGCAAAAGTTCTTGTTAAAAATCTGAGGAATTATTCTACGAAAAGCAATCTTTCCGATGTTTTTTAATCTTTAATTATTTAGGTATCAAAACGAACTGAACCTTTGCCGAAACGAACTGCACGAAATTCCCCTGAAAAGGGGGATTTTTTTTTTGACCCTATCGTATAAAATTACACACTGAAACTCTCGCCACACGCACAACTCCGGCTTGCATTCGGATTGTTAAAGTAAAACCCTTTCCCGTTAAGACCATCGCTAAATTCCAGCGTAGTATTAACCAGGTATAAAAAGCTTTTCAAATCTGTAACTAATTTAATTCCCTTGTCTTCAAATTCCTGGTCTTTGGGTTTCAATTCATTTTCGAAATCCATTTTATAACTCAAGCCAGAGCAACCGCCGCTTTGTACACTCACCCGCAGAAAATATTCATCAGGAGAAAATTTTTTTTCTTCCATTAGCCTGATCACTCTTTCTTTTGCTTTTTCACTTATATAAATCATGATATCTGTCGATTAATTATTTAAAAATTCTTATGCAAAAATACGCCATATCCAAAGTAATATTTTATTCATACCCCTTCATCCTGTAGTTTTAACATTAGGATTTATTCTTTATTTGCAACAGAAGCTAGCAGATGTTGAAATTGCTGAATAGTAAAATCAATTTCTTCTTCTGTGGTAAACCTCCCGAGGCCAAAGCGCAACGATGAAAAAGCCACTTCGTCAGACAATCCCAGTGCCTTCAAAACAAAAGAAGGAGATTGAGTTGCAGAAGTGCAAGCCGATCCGGAACTCAGAGCTATATTTTTACTAAACTTCATCATAAGGTCAGTGCTATCCACATTTTTAAAACTCATATTTGTGGTATTTGGTAATCGGTATATTTTGCTTCCATTTACCCGCGTTCCGTCAATTTGTAATAGCTCGTGTTCAAGTTTATTCCTAAGCTTTGACGCCTTCTCTGCATCTTGTTTCATTTGAACTTTGCATAATTCACATGCTTTTCCAAAACCAACAATTCCGGGAACATTTAAAGTGCCACTTCGCATTCCTCTTTCATGGCCACCTCCATCCATTTGAGCAGTAATTCTTACCCGTGGATTTTTTCTCCTAACATATAAAGCCCCCACCCCTTTAGGGCCATACATTTTATGAGCAGAAAATGCCATCAGATCAATCCCGTCTTTTATTACATCTACCGGAATTTTCCCAACTGCCTGTGTTGCATCCGTAAAAAAAAGAACGCCTTTTTTTTTTGCAATGGCACCTACTTCTTTTATCGGTTGCATCACACCAATTTCATTATTTCCGTACATGACGGAAATTAAAATCGTGTTTGCTTTGATAGAATCTTCCAGTTCATTTATACTAATCAAACCTTCGCTGTTTACATCCAGGTAGGTAACTTCCCCACCCAATTTTTCGAGATGTTTACAGGAATCCAAAACCGCTTTGTGTTCTGTTTTTACAGTGATTATATGATTTCCTTTTGAGCTATAGGCCTCAAAAACTCCTTTTAAGGCAAGGTTATCAGACTCCGTAGCTCCCGAAGTAAAAACAATCTCATTAGGTTCCGCATTTATCAATTGAGCTACTTGTTCTCTTGCAATATCTACAGCTTCCTCCGCCTGCCATCCAAAACTATGACTATGGCTAGCCGCATTTCCAAAATACTTTGTAAAAAAAGGAAGCATACTCTCTAATACGCGAGGATCCAGAGGAGTGGTAGCGTTATTATCAAGGTATATCGGGAACTGGAGCATTTACTGTTTTAAAGACAAAATTACTTTAAAGCATTCAGACTTCATTTTGAGTAAACAAAAGTGTTGGTTTACATTTGAAAAAACATTTTATGAAAAAAATTGAACATGTAGGAATTGCAGTAAAGAAATTAGCAGTTTCCATTCCTGTTTTTGAAAAGATATTAAATACCAAATGTTATAAAACTGAATCCGTTGAAAGTGAACAAGTAAATACTGCGTTTTTTGCTGTAGATGAAAATAAAATCGAGTTGCTTGAAGCAATATCGGAAAGAAGTGTAATCAAGAAGTTTATTGAAAAAAAAGGCGAAGGTCTTCATCATATCGCATTTGAAGTAGAAGATATTGAAGAGGAAATGGAACGCTTGAAAAATGAAGGATTTACTTTACTAAATAAAGAACCAAAAGCCGGTGCTGATAATAAATTGGTTTGCTTTTTACATCCGAAGGAAACAAATGGTGTACTTATTGAATTAGTGATGGAACGAAAGAATCGGACAGAATAAAAATCACTCTTATTTATTTGTTTACTGGTTAGAAATAAAAAAGAAATGAAAAGAAGTGCCGGATTGCTGTTGTATCGTTTTAAAAATGAGACTCCTGAATATTTTTTAGTTCATCCCGGCGGACCATTTTGGAAAAATAAAGATATTGGTTCATGGTCTATACCTAAAGGAGAAATTGAAGAAACCGAAGATCATTTAAGCGCCGCCATAAGGGAAATGAAAGAGGAAACCGGCATTTTTATTAATATTCCGAATGAAAAATTTATTGCTTTAAAAGAAGTAAAGCAGAATCCAGCCAAAATTATTTCAGCTTGGGCTGCGGAAGCCGACTTTGATGCATCAAAAATAAAAAGCAACCTTTTTGAAATGGAATGGCCGCCCAAAACAGGAAAGAAACAATCTTTTCCGGAAGTGGATAAAGCGGGCTGGTTTGGTTTTGAAGAAGCAAGAAAAAAAATTTTACCGGGACAAACACCCCTTCTTGAGCAATTACTCTCGAAAATATCCGGAAAAGAATAACAATTCCATAAAATAAAAAAGCCTTTCAGAAAAACTGAAAGGCTTTAAATAAATATGGCAGCTACCTACTCTCCCACATTGTTGTGTAGTACCATCGGCCATGAGGGGCTTAACTTCTCTGTTCGGTATGGGAAGAGGTGAACACCCTCGGCAAAACCACCATAAAAAGATGGCAATAAGCTAATAGCTAATAGCTAATAGCAAACCGCTAATAAATTAACATAAAGGGAAAGTTGTAATACTTAATAAAAAAAAATAAAGCTTACGGGCAATTAGTACTACTCGGCTTTGACATTACTGCCTTTAGACCTGTAGCCTATCAACGTCATAGTCTTTGACGACCCTTAAAAGAAAACTCATCTTGAGGTTGGTTTCACGCTTAGATGCTTTCAGCGTTTATCCTATCCGTACATAGCTACTCTGCACTGCACCTGGCGGCACAACAGATACACCAGCGGTACGTACGACCCGGTCCTCTCGTACTAAGGTCATGTCCTCTCAATTTTCTAGCGCCCATCACAGATAGGGACCGAACTGTCTTGCGACGTTCTGAACCCAGTTCACGTGCCACTTTAATCGGCGAACAGCCGAACCCTTGGGACCTTCTCCAGCCCCAGGATGTGACGAACCGACATCGAGGTGCCAAACCTCACCGTCGATATGAGCTCTTGGGTGAGATCAGCCTGTTATCCCCAGAGTACCTTTTATCCTTTGAGCGATGGCCCTTCCATGCAGAACCACCGGATCACTTTAGCCGACTTTCGTCCCTGCTCGGCCTGTATGCCTCACAGTCAAGCTCCCTTATACTAATACGCTCTATGTACGATTACCAACCGTACTGAGGGAACCTTTGCAAGCCTCCGTTACTTTTTAGGAGGCGACCACCCCAGTCAAACTACCCACCATGCACTGTTTCCCGCAAGGGATTAGATTCTAAACGTTTAAAGGTTGGTATTTCAACGTTGACTCCACAATGGCTAGCGCCACTGCTTCACAGTCTCCCAACTATCCTACACATCAAAAGTTCAAAATCAATGCAAAGTTGTAGTGAAGGTTCATGGGGTCTTTCCGTCCCGTGACGGGTAACCGGCATCTTCACCGATACTACAATTTCACCGGGCTCGTGGAGGAGACAGTGTACAACTCATTAGACCATTCGTGCAGGTCGGAACTTACCCGACAAGGAATTTCGCTACCTTAGGACCGTTATAGTTACGGCCGCCGTTTACTGGGGCTTCAGTCAGAAGCTTTGGCTTGCGCCGAACATCCTTCCTTAACCTTCCAGCACCGGGCAGGTATCAGGCTCTATACGTCATCTTTCGATTTTGCAGGGCCCTGTGTTTTTGCTAAACAGTTGGTTGTACCATTTTACTGTGACCGCATCGCTGCGGTACGCTTTATCCCGAAGTTACAGCGTTAATTTGCCTAGTTCCTTCTCCACGGCTCACCCGAGCGCCTTAGAATACTCATCCCGTCCACCTGTGTCGGATTACGGTACGGGCCGCTTTAGCCTAGCCTTAGAGGTTTTTCTCGGAGGTATGTTTACAGTCACTATCAGCGCTGCCGAAGCTTTGCTGTACTATCAGGTTCGCCACCTCCTGCGGATTTACCAACAGGAGATATAACTACACCCTTTAACGATCTATTCCGTCAGATCGCGGACTTTTCACTACCCCGTCGCCCCATCGAAACTAAAGCGGGTGTTGGAATATTGACCAACTTTCCATCAGCTACCCCTTTCGGGTTTGCCTAAGGACCCGACTAACCCTGATCTGATTAACATTGATCAGGAAACCTTGGACTTACGGCGATAATGTTTTTCACATTATTTATCGTTACTTATGCCTACATTTTCTTTTCTAACCGCTCCAGCATGCATCGCCACACACCTTCAACGCTGGTTAGAATGCTCCCCTACCGATGTACCAATTTAATGGCAATCTTACAGCTTCGGTTCATAGTTTGATGCCCGATTATTTTCCGCGCAGAGTCTCTCGACCAGTGAGCTGTTACGCACTCTTTAAATGAATGGCTGCTTCCAAGCCAACATCCTGGCTGTTATAGAAACTCCACATCGTTTGATCAACTTAACTATGTATTGGGGACCTTAGCTGGTAATCTGGGTTATTTCCCTCTCGGCCATGGACCTTAGCGCCCACAGCCTCACTGCCGCAAATATTTATTAGCATTCGGAGTTTGTCAGGGTTTGGTAGGCGGTGAAGCCCCCTAGCCCAATCAGTAGCTCTACCTCTAATAAACTTTTTAAATGCGACGCTGTTCCTAAAAACATTTCGGGGAGAACGAGCTATCTCTCAGTTTGATTGGCCTTTCACCCCTATCCACAAGTCATCCCAGAGCTTTTCAACGCTAATGGGTTCGGTCCTCCAGTGTGTGTTACCACACCTTCAACCTGCTCATGGATAGATCACAAAGTTTCGCGTCTACCCCCACTGACTAAGCGCCCTATTCGGACTCGCTTTCGCTACGGCTCCGTTACTAAAGAACTTAACCTTGCCAGTGAGGAGTAACTCGTAGGCTCATTATGCAAAAGGCACGCCGTCATTCCGATAAATCGGAACTCCGACCGCTTGTAGGCGTACGGTTTCAGGTACTATTTCACTCCCTTATTTAGGGTGCTTTTCACCTTTCCCTTACGGTACTGGTTCACTATCGGTCTCTAAGGAGTATTTAGCCTTACCGGATGGTGCCGGCAGATTCAGGCAGGATTTCTCCGGTCCCGCCTTACTCAGGATATTGCTCGTCGTCAATCATTTACATTTACGCGGCTTTCACGCTCTATGGCTCAACTTTCCAGAAGATTCTATTTGAGATTGATTTCTAAATGCAGTCCTACAACCCTCCGGCAGCACGCTGCCAGAGTTTGGGCTGTTCCCTTTTCGCTCGCCACTACTTGGGGAATCATTATTATTTTCTTTTCCTCCGGGTACTTAGATGTTTCAGTTCCCCGGGTTGGCTTCCATTGCTGGTGACGTATCTTCAATACGGCAGGTTGTCCCATTCGGAAATCTACGGATA
>CAWFBO010000008.1:0-49177 GCA_963814075.1 uncultured Chitinophagaceae bacterium
GGGCAACCTCACGGCCGAGAAGGCTGCAGAGCTCGATCTTACCGTCCCCATCCCGTCCTGACGTGGCGCCGGGGGCCAGGAATGTGCGCGACCGCCTCCTGATACTCGGCAACAGCGCCGCGGCGCTCTCCGCCGTGCGGGCGATCCGCTCGCACGGCGGAGAGCAGCCGATCACCGTCGTCTCCCGCGAGGAGTGCAGCGCCTACTCGCCGGTCCTGACCACCTACTACCTCCGCGGACGCATACCCGAGTCCGCGCTCTACCTCTGCGACGTCGGCTTCTATCGCGAGCAGCAGATCAGCTGCCACTTCGGCAGGGCGGCCGTCGAGCTCGACGCGGCCGCCCAGAGAGTCACGCTCGACGATGGCACTCACCTCGACTACGACAAGCTGCTCATCGCCACCGGCGCCTCGGCGAAGCGCGTTGCCGGTCTCGATCCCGGGATCGCCGCAGATGTCTGTTATCTGCGCACCATCCAGGATGCGCGCCGTATTCACGATGCGGCCCTCGGCGCGCATCACATCGTCGTCATGGGCGCCGGCTTGGTCAGCCTGCAGGTGGCCGGCGCCGTGGCCCGTCCGGAGCTGCGCGTGACCTGCGTGGTCGCTTCGCAGCAGATCCTCTCGCAGAACGTCGATGCGACCGCCGCCGATCTGCTGCGGGCCCACATGGAGCGCTCGGCGAACATCGAGTTCCTCTTCGACACCAACGTGACCGAGATCACGACGGCGAACGGCGGCTATCGCGTCTGTCTCGACTCCGGCGACGAACTGGCCGCCGACCTGCTCGTCGCCGGCAAGGGGGTCTCGCCCAACATCGACTTCGTCGACCATGAGCAGATCGCCGTCGCCGAGGGCGTCCTGGTCGACGACCACATGTGCAGCAGCGCCGAGAACGTCTACGCCGCCGGCGATCTGGCCCAAGGCACCAACCGGGTCAGCGGCAAGAGCGAGCTGGTGCCCAACTGGATCAACGCTTGCGTGCAGGGGCGCATCGCCGGCACCAACATGGCCGGCGGCGATCGTGCCTTTGCCGGTTCGGTGGCGGAGAACATCACCACGCTGTTCGGTGCCCCGGTGGCCTCCATCGGGATGATCAGGAGCCGCGACGGCGATGGTCTGCGCGAGGTCGCCTACCTGGACGAGCCGCGCGGCGTCTACCGCAAGCTGCTGCTGCGCGGCGATGCGCTGGTCGGCGCCGTGATGGTGCGCGACATCGAGGACGCCGGCGTGGTGCGCGATGGCATTGTCACCGGCAGCGGCCTCTGCCGTCTGTCGAGGCTGCTCTGAGAGGCCCTGTCACCCACGCAGAGCGACTGAAAGCCTGCCTGCGGGGACGGTGATCCGCGCAGCAGGACTCATAGTCTGCCTGCGGGGGCGGGGACCCGCGCAGCGGGACTCGACTATGCCTCGCCCCAGACCACTCGCCGGCCTCATCGTGCTTCGACGCGTGGGGTTCAGGAAAGTTGCACGTTCGCGCTACTAGTGACGCGAACGTGCAACTTTCCTGAGATGGACATGTGCAGCACCGGTCCAACCCCAAGCCAGCTTGTCGTCCTCCAACGCCCGAGGGACCGACTCGCCTGCGACCAGCCGACCGGTCACCGTCGAAGTGGTCGCGCGGGGGCGGAGGCGCAGGCGCCTCCGCCCGTCACTCGCTTTCGGGCGGCGCGCCGCGCTCCCGTTTGATGGCCGCGCGGCGCGCCTTCTCCTGCAGCCGTCGTTCCTGTGACCCGCGGCTGGGCCTGGTCGGTACGCGCGGCGTCACGGGGCGCTCCCGCTCTTCCAGCCGGCGGCGCAAGCGCGCCAGGCACTCCTGCTTGTTGAGATACTGGCTGCGGGTGCGACGGCAGGTGACGACGATGCCGCTCGGCTTGTGCCGCAGCCGCACGCCGCTGTCGGTGACGTTCTGGTGCTGGCCGCCGGGGCCGCCGGAGCGGAAGGTGTCCACGTCGCACTGAGCCAGCAACTCCGCGTCGCTCAGCGGGGCCGGCGTCGGTTCTGTTGTGTCCTGTCCGTCCTCTGCCATCGCTCACTTCACCTCGGCCGCTATGGTACGCGAGCCGGCCCCAAACGGTCGTCTGCGGTTGTCTGGGATTTGGCCGCGACACCGGTGGCCGCCTGCACGGCGCCGGCGCCGGCCCAGCGGCCGTCGGCGCCTGCGCAGGGATCCCGCCGCGACGCGTGGTCGTCGCCTGTACAGCGGCGTCCGTTTGGTTCGGCGAAGTGGCGGCGTTAGAGTGGTGCGGCGCTTCGGCGCCTCATGACCTATGAACGATCGCGACACAGCCACCTCTGCCCATCACCGCGGGCCTCGCCGTCCGCCGGTCTGTGCCGCCCTCGGCCTCGTGCTGGTCGCGGCGCTGGCGGTGGCCACGCTCGTGCTGGCGGCGCCCGGGGCTGGGGCTGCGGCCGGCGGCGCGCCGGCCGGCGCCGGTGGTCCCCTCTACAGCTGGCAGGAGAACGGCGGCACGCAGAGCGCCACCCTTCACCCCGCCCAGGTCCAGGTCTTTCTCAAGAGAGGTGTGAAGCCGGCGACTGTGGGGCGGCGTCTGGCCAAGAGGGCGGCAGGGCAGGGCGAAGCAGCGCCTACACCGCAGACCGTTGGTCACGGGCGCCTGCTGGTGCAGGTGCCGGCGGCCGGTGAGTCGCCGACTGATCGTGTGCGGCGCGCCCGCAGTGCCTTGCTCGCGGATTCGTCGGTGGCCGACGTCGGGGCGGTCTTCTATGCAGGCTCCGTCACCGCCGCGCACCGGCTGGTAACTACCGGCGAGCTGGTAGCGCGCTTCCGCGCATCCGTCACGAGCGCGCAGCGTGACGCGCTGTGCGCGCAGCTCGGCCTGCGGCAGCTGCGCGCCTACCCGTTCGCGCCCGGTATCTGGTCGCTGAAGGCGGCCACGCCTCTCGACGTGTTCGCGGCTGCGGCCGCCCTGGACGCTCGTCTCTCGTCGAGTGGGCGGTGCCCTCCTGGTACCGCGCCCGCTCGGAGCGTGCGGTGCCCAGCGATCCGCTCTTCTCCCATCAGTGGAGCAATACGATGAGTCAGTAAAAACAGAGAAATAAACGTATTGCTAAAAGTTAGTCCGTTTGTAAGCACATAAACATTGCCGTTGAAATGATTTTTTCGTTTTGGTTTAAAAGTATGCCGTTCCCAATATCCGAAATGATATTTGCCGTCTTTCTCTTTATGCGTTACAAAAAATAATCCGATGTTATTAAAAAACCCGTGTGAAATATAGCGGGTGTATGGCGACAGATTATTGCTGATTGCTTCTGCAGTATCCGCAACTTTAAAAGGAGTATTGCGTAAATACCTGGTAAGAAAAACCGATTTAATAATATCGCCACCCCCGTTCGCCCTTATATCAATCACCAGGTTCCTGGTTTTGATTCTTTCTTATTTCCCGAAAAGATTTGCGGAAAAAATGTTTCAAGATGGCCCTTGGAAAAATCGTTTATAGTCATCAGCGTAAAAGATGAATCGCGTTGCAGCGACCGCGTAAATTCAAGTTTTTGCCGGTGCGTATATTTTATTTCATGTCTTTTTTTTACTGTCTTTTTCCTTTTAGTATATCGGAAGCAGGTTGAAAATAAGGAATTACGCTGCTTTTAAAATTGCCGGAAGTGTCTGTATACTCTACCTCGTAACTTTTATACAATCCAAAAATATTCCGGTGAAAATATGGAAAATCGGCGCTAAGCCGAATATAATTTACATTTTCAGAATAGCCGTCTTCCACCAAAAAATGAAATATATAATTGATCATTTCCGCGGTTTTTTATTCCGTTGATAGAAGTGATAAAAGATCCGTTATTAATCAAGCGGTTTTTGCAATTCAGATTACCCACCACCATCATAGTATCTTTCCACACTTTTAAATAAAGCGGAAAAGAAGGAATTATTTTATTTTTTATAAAATGATTCCAGCCTTTGCTCATGTTGAAACTGGTGTGCCCGCAATGAATAACAGAAGTGAGTGGCGCAATGATTTTCCAACCAAACTGGAGTTCTGTCATAGAATCCTGTATGGCATTATATCCTGCATCAAAATAATAATCCATACTATCTTTGGAAGTGTACCAATAAAGAGATGGATGTTTTTGTTCGAGAATATTTCGCAACAAAGTATAATCTTCCTGCAATTCCTTCTTCGGATATTTCTTATTCGGATTATAATTTCTGGAGGCCGAGCAGGAAAACAAAAACGGTAAAAAAAGCAAAAGATAATGTCGCCTCATGATTTATAATCCTGATAAAATTGTTACGATAAAAATAATTTGATAATTAAAAATCATTTAAGCGCATTCCATCCCTGTGCAGTCAGCGGATGCGTGTTTCCTCCTTTGGTAATTATAACAGAACCTTTTTCTTTTTCAGTAATATATCCAACAATACTGATGTTTGGATTTTCAGAGATTTTTTCAAAATCTTTTTGATCAACTGTGAAGAGCAATTCATAATCTTCGCCGCCACTTAATGCGCAGGCGGTTGGATCAAATTCAAGTTTATAAGCAAACTGCCGCGCCATTTCATTTACCGGAATTTTTTCTTCATACAACACAGAACCAGCTTCGCTTTTTTTACAAATGTGCAAGAGTTCACTGCTCAAGCCATCGCTGATGTCTATCATTGAAGTTGGCTGAATTTCTTTTTCTGCAAAAAATTCTATGATATCTCTTCGCGCTTCAGGCTTTAAAATTCTTCCTACAATATAATCCTGGTTTTCAAGATCGGGCTGAACACCTTTGGTTTCAAGAAAAACTTTTCTTTTCTCTTTCCAATAAAGTCAATCCGAGAAAAGCGCCACCGAGTTCGCCACTTACACAAATAAGGTCGCCTTTTTTCGCGCCGCTTCTTGTGACAAATTTATTCGGCGCTACTTCGCCAATGGCAGTAACACAAATAATAAATCCTTTTTGAGAAGAAGTGGTATCGCCGCCCACCAAATCAACATTGTATTTTTCGCAGGCCGCATAAACACCTTCATAAAATTCATTCAATGCTTCTACGCTAAAACGATTACTAAATGCAATACTCATGGTAATTTGAGCAGGAGATGCATTCATTGCATATACATCGCTCAGGTTTACAATCACACTTTTATAGCCCAGATGTTTTAACGGCGAGTACATCAAATCAAAATGTATTCCTTCAACCAACATGTCGGTTGTAATTACTGTTTGCTTTCCGAAATGATCCATTACAGCGGCATCATCGCCCACCGCAAAACTGTCGATGCATTTCTTATTTCATTATTTTTTGTAAGATGATCTATCAGCCCAAATTCGCCAAGAGAGGAAACTTCTGTTCTTTCAGGGTCCATTGTATTATGTTTAAAAATTGAAAACTATAGTGAACAAAGTTAATTCCTATTTTTTGAAGGGGATTGGCTAAATTTGATAGATGAAAACACTGACATTTAATTTGCCTGAATCAGTTGAGTTGGATGAAAAAGAAGCGAAGCGATTTTTGCTGCTAAATTATTTGAAAGAGGCACTTTAACACTCGGTCAGGCTGCAGAATTATCTGGTTATTCAAAAAGAACTTTTATGGAACTTTTGAGTAATTACGGGGTTTCGATATTCAATATTTCTTAAGAAGAATCAGAAAATGAAATCCTAAATGCAAAAATTATCATCTCTGATGCCAGTTGTTTGATTTTACAGTTGAAAAAATTAATGAGCTTAACTGATCCATAAACTTTTTGGCATTATCACCACAACACCTGAAGTTGCAGTTGCAGAGTTTGGGTTACCTCTTCCTTAATGCATTGAAATAAAAAACCTTCCAACAAAAATTACCTGTTAATTATAGAATCTTCCCTTGATACCGGAGAAGCAAATGCGATTGCATTAGCCGTTGATTTTTAAGATTGATTTGTTTACTTAATTAATCCTTAAACAGCATCGGAGCAAGTACATAAAGACTCGGCGCCAAGTCTGGAACTCGTGACGTGTATTTTCAGAAATATAAGACACAGCATTAAAACCGGCAGCTTTCAATGCATCTGCAGCCTTCGTCACACCATCCGGGATTTTCAAAACTTCCACAACTCATAAAGATGAGCTTTACTTTTGACTTGTCTTTAATTTCATCAGGCTTGTAGGTACCGCCGCTAAGAAGCCCATAATATGAAAATACATCCGGACGGGCAAGAGTGATTGTATGTGTTTCAAAGCCACCCATTGAAAGACCTGCCATAGCACGATGTCGCTGATCGGCGATGGTACGGAAGTTGGCATCGATGTAAGGAATTAATTCATCCACAAGAACCGTCTGGAAAGGCTCAATATTGAAACTTCTGAGCCCCCACGCACCGGGTCTTATGTTATTAGTCATTCCATAGGTCATTACAATGATGAAAGGTTTGATCTTGCCTTCAGCAATGAGATTGTCCATAATCAGATTTGCATGTCCCTGGTTGCTCCAGGCTGTTTCATCCTCGCCCCAACCATGTTGTAAATACAGTACCGGGTATTTTGTTTTTGTATTTTTCTCGTAACCTGGCGGAGTATAAACAAATGCACGGCGGGAAGTGTTTGTGCTTTTGGAAGGAAAAAGTATTTGCTCTACATGACCATGAGGAACATTTTTCAGTGCATAAAAATCCTGATCGTGAGCGGGTATTTCAATACCACTTTCCCAGCGGGTAGAACCATAAAAGTTCAAAGTGCCGGGATCGTTAAATACGCCTCCATCCACCGTCAGATGATAATAATGGAAGCCTTCTTCCATAGGACCTGCCGTAGTGCCCATCCAAACACTGTCCGTAACTTTTGTTAAAGGAGTTCCTCCCCTGGTACCGCCCAGACCCAGGCTTACCCTGACACTGTCAGCCTTGGGTGCAGTTATACGAAACCTTGCATACCCCTGTGAGTTTACTTGCGGATACTCTTGCCCCGGCTGATTTAAGCTGGAAGGTTTGAAATCTTCCAGTGGTGCCGTCTGAGTTTGTGCAGAAGTGATTCCACTAATTAATGTAGTCGCTAAAACAATGGAGATAGATTTTAAGTTCATCTGGTTATTATTTTAAATTAAAACACGAGTTGAAACGATTTTATAGATTCAGGAACTCTTTTCTAAGCAAAAAACAGCCGCCCTATTCATTAAACAGGGTTTGTTGGTATGAAAAGTAATTGGACAAAAATTGAACAACTGATTCCAAAATATCAAAGCTTAAAGCAAAATCTTTATTCTGTCCATTTAACCCACTTCATTAATCAGAGTTCCAATTCCATCAATAGAAATCTTTATTTCATCTCCGCTTTTCAAAGTAAAATTGTTCTCCGGAACAATTCCTGTTCCGGTCATAATTAAACATCCATGAGGAAAAGAACATTCACGGTAAACAAATGAAACCAATTCTTCCGGCGAACGCTTCAGTTGACTGAGTCCAATGCTTCCTTCAAAAACATTTTCATTATTTCTGTGTATCTCTAAATGAATATTTGTATTCCTGTTCAACGGCTCTTCAGTAACATAAACACAAGGTCCAATTGCTGCACAAGCATCATAAGTTTTAGCCTGCGGCAGGTATAAAGGATTTTCTCCTTCAATGCTACGGCTGCTCATGTCATTGCCAATAGTGTAACCAACAATTTTTCCTGACGAGGAAACAACAAGTGTAAGTTCAGGCTCGGGCACATCCCAGCTGGAATCTTTTCTGATCCTTACTTTTTCTTTGTGTCCGACAACTCTATGAGGAGTGGTTTTAAAGAAAACCTCGGGTCTTTCCGCTTCATATACTCTTGCATAAAAATCTCCTCCACCGGCATCTTTGCTTTCTTCCTGCCTTCCAATTTTACTTCTTAAATAAGTAACACCACAAGCCCATAACTCTTGCCCGGTTGCAATAGGAGCAAGAATATCATTTGGATGATTTTGAGAAGGTGAAAGGTCTTTGATTTTTTCTTTCATCTTTTCAAAAAGCCCATCATCATTATATAAACTCATCCCAGTTCTTCATTTTCAAGAAAATAAAATCCATTTCCTGTTTTCTATTACAATACCTTGTTTAGTTTTCCACAATTTCATCCTTTCTTAGTTTTCATTTTACAAAATACTTCAATTAATGCAAGTCTCTCGTTCACTTCTGCAGACGATCCTCCGTTTAAGATATCGAGGTCAGCACCTAAGTTCGCCTGCTGCACATGATCAATGTAAAGTTTTACATAGCCTCTTTCTGCCATTGGTTTTGGAGCAGTCCACTCACTTCTTCTTTTCTGAAGTTCTTCATCGCTTACATCCAAATGCAATTTTCTTTTCTCAACGTCCAATTCAATCATGTCTTCATCCTTTACCAACCCAAGAACACCGCCAATAGCGGATTCAGGAGAAACATGAAGGACAACTGTACCCGCTGCGGTGCCGCTCATTCTGCCATCTGAAATACGAATCATATCTTTGATTCCTTTCCTCAATAATTTTTCAGGAAGATCAACATTACCAACTTCAGGCATGCCCGGGTAACCAACAGGTCCTACATTTTTTAAAACAATCACTGAGTTTTCATCAATATTTAAATCAGGGTCATCAATCCTTGCATGATAATCTTCTATGGTTTCAAACACAATTGCAGGTCCACGATGCTTCATTAGCTCTTTACTTGCAGCAGAAGGTTTGATAACAGCGCCTTGCTCGCAAAGGTTACCTTTAAGTACCGCAATACCTGCATTTTCCCGCAATGGATTGTCTATAGTTGCAATCACATCCTGATTGTAACAAATAGGAGTAGTATTGTTTTCTCCAATTGTTCTTCCGTTTACAGTGATCGCATCATTGTGTAAATATTTTTTGAGTTCTTTTATTACAACAGGAAATCCACCAGCGTAGAAGAAATCCTCCATTAAATATTTGCCTGAAGGTTTAAGGTTGACCAGCAAAGGAATTTTACTTCCGATGGCATCAAAATCTTCAAGCTTTAATTCAACACCAATTCTTCCTGCAATGGCTAAAAGATGAATGATAAAATTGGTTGAACCACCAACAGCAGCATTCACAATGATTGAATTTTCAAATGCCTGTCTCGTCAGAATTTTTGAGAGCTTTATATCTTCTTTCACCATTTCTACAATTCTTCTTCCTGAAAGTTGTGCCATCACTTTCTTTCTTGAATCAACTGCAGGAATAGCAGCAGCACCCGGGAAGTGTTAATCCCAATGCTTCTACCATACAAGCCATTGTTGATGCTGTGCCCATCGTCATGCAATGACCTGCACTTCTGGCTACGCCAATTTCTGCTTCTAAAATATCTTCTGCTGTATAATTTTCAACCAGCTTTTTTTCTTTCACCATCCAGTTAAATGAACCGGAGCCCAAACATTCTCCTTTAAATCTTCCATTCAACATAGGCCCACCCGGAACAACAATGGTTGGAAGATCCACACTGCATGCACCCATCAATGTTGAAGGAGTTGTTTTATCACAACCGGTCAAGAACACAACACCATCAATCGGATTGGCACGAATAGTTTCTTCTGTATCCATGCCGCCAAATTGCGAAACAACATTGTAGTTGGACGCATCAGGGTTTCACCCAAAGAAGTAACAGGAAACTCCAACGGAAATCCTCCTGCTTCAACACACCTCGTTTTACTACTTCAGCAAAATCACGAAGATGTCCATTACACGGAGTCAGCTCACTCCATGTATTGCAAATGCCAATAACAGGACGACCACGAAAATAATCATCAGGATAACCCTGGTTGCGTAACCACGACCGATGCACAAATCCCATTTTGTCGTCCTTCCCAAACCAATCGGCACTGCGGAGTTTATGTGTTGAGGAATTATTTCTTGTAGTTTCTTTCATTGAGTTGCGCTTATTTCAATTTTCAACACGATTCACATTTTGTCGAGTGCAGCGTTATGAAATATTTGTAGAACGGAAAATTTCTGAACATATATTTTGAACTATCTTTATATTCTACTCTTAGACAAACCAGTTTAAAGACCCAATGTAGATACATAAGGTCTCACTGCTTAAATTCGGAGAAACATAATGAGGCATATATCGCTTGCCTGCACTTGTTTCCGTTTCTTTTATTGATTATCCCAAAATACCCTTGATGTTAACTTATCACCACCCATTGCAGCCGCAGCGGCTTGATAGTTTTCAGTATTTGCAGAGGCTTCAACATCAGGATAAGATAACCTTCTTGCAAATCCCGGGCTTCCAAGATCACCAACGACAGGATTAGGAGTTAAAGCAGGATATCCGCTTCTTCTAAAGTTGGCAAATGCTTCCGTCCCGTTTCTGATATTCACGACCCAATATTGTGTGTTGATTAAGCATAAGGGCATCAGTTGAATTGTATAACTACGTCCAGGGTCATTGATGTAGTGTAGTTATCTCTGCAGCCGAAATAGGAGTGGTTCCGGGATAAAGAGAATAAGTCTCCATATCAGCCCGTAATTCCATCTTCGTAATAAGTCTTTGCGGAAGCATCACCACCGGCGATCCAACCTCTGTGAGCTGCCTCTGCCAGCAATAAAGAAGTCTGTCCATAAGTTACATAGAAATCTGGAGCTGCCGGGGAGGCCAGTATATTTACATTAAACTGTGAATAGTTTAATCCTCCAACCCTGGTACCTCTGTAGGTGGCTGCTCCAAGCACGCCAGCATCTATTCCTATTGGGACTCCAAATTGATTTGCTAAAACAGTATCCGGGTTTGGATCTGCTGAAACATTACCCGGGATCTGCAAAATTTGCTATCATGAACTTTGCGCGTGGATCATTGGTCGATTTGAGTTGATTTACAAATGGTTCTGCTGCGTAGTTAAATTGAGAAAAGTTTCTTAATGCCAGGTTGTCACCTTCTGTATATAGCGTTCCATCATATTTCACAAATGCATTATCAGCATTGGAAGTCCATCACTCCACCTGCAAATGCTTCTGCTACAATAGATGCAGCTTTTGTCGGGTTAACCTTGGAATACCTCATTCCCAATCTTAACAGTAAGGAATTACCCAATTTTTTCCATTTGGCTACCTGATCTGCTGCGTTGGTTGTTTTGTCGAGGGTTGAGCATTTGCACCATAAAAAAGGTCCGCTGAAACGTAATCGCCAGAAGGATTCAAGGCAGCTACTGCTTCTTTAAGCTCCTTATAGAAATCATCATAAATAGCTGCATCATCATCATATTTCGGATAGAAAATGGGCATCGCTTACAGCTTTTCCTGCTTCGGAGTAAGGAACATCCCCATAGTCGTCTACAAGCCCCATAAATACCTGCGCTTTCCAGATTCGGATCATGCTCTGTAAATTAACACGCGCTGGTGTTAGTCACCCAAAAGTGTCAAAGCTTGCATCATATTTTTGATCGTGTTACCGTTGCTCGCATATGATTGATCCCACTTGGGGTTACTGTTACCATCAACATCCTGCATTGAAATTAAAGCCAAGATTAGCTCCCGTATTGTAAGGGCTTACAAACTGCTGAACAATCGTGTGTTCTCCATCCCAGGTTCCGATATGGGTCCTTTGTGCTCCTGCAAACAAAAGAGCAGGATCAACTGAGTTATTGCATAAGGATTGGTGTTTACTTTTTCAAAATCTTTATCGCACCCTGCAAAAAGCAAGACACGTGCATATAGGGATTAGTAGTTTACATTATTTTTATCATAATCGTTAGAATTTGACATTTAAAGTAATATTATAATTTCGGGTTGTCGGCAATGAGGAATCCTCATAACCAGCCCTGATGTCGCCGGATGACTGGATGGCTTCCGGATCAAGACCGGGTAAGTCTTTATAGAGTATTGCCGCATTACGAACAGAAGCAGATAATCTTAAGTCCCTTTACAAGAATTTCAGGGAATGTGTATTTTCAATCAGGCTTGTCAGATCATATGCTAAAGAAATATTTCTCAACTTAACGAAATCGGACTTAAAGGTAAAAGGATCTCCAATTTGATAGTTTCGGTAATCAGCCCAGTAACTCTGCAGTCCATTACCTGCAGACAGTAATCACAGTAGTGTTAGGCTAAGCCTGAACTTTCATAGACCCCCGGGAACTATTAGTCCTGTTTCACGACCCTCCAATGACAATTTAGAAAGCCCTTGCCTTGTCATATTCAAAAGCGTAGAAGATAATACCGTACCTCCAAACTTGTAATCAATGAATATTCCGAGACTCAGGTTTTTATAGACAAACGTATTGCTCCAGCCACCTGTAAACTTAGGAATTGAACTGCCGACAGGATAAAAACCAGTCCCTATCGGGCCTGATGTAGCGTCATTGATTAAACGGCCATTATCCCCTACGACAATTTCACCCTTAGCATTTCTTTTATAATGTCTTGTATACAATTGGTTCATGGCCAGTCCTTCAGTATATCTTAATTCTCCGAGAAACTCGTTACCAGTGCCATTAAAATAAAGTAGTAACCTGGTTCCGCTTGCAGTACCAACATCAAGAACTTTCGTTTTTAGATAAGTGTTATTCCAGGAAGTCGTCCAATTAAAAGTTTTGTTTTGTATTACCTCGTATTCAACAAGGGTTTCAAATCCGCTGTTCTTTAAGGAGGCCTGATTTTGTTTTGAAGCATTATATCCGGATGCACTGGAAAGATTAACATCAAATATCTGATCGGTAGTTATTTTATCAAATGCCGCAATATCCAAATGAAGCCGG
This sequence comes from uncultured Chitinophagaceae bacterium, assembly GCA_963814075.1. Classification (GTDB taxonomy): domain Bacteria; phylum Bacteroidota; class Bacteroidia; order Chitinophagales; family Chitinophagaceae; genus Ginsengibacter. The sequence goes on from CAWFBO010000008.1 coordinate 12,639, forward strand.
TTATTAAACATTCTCAATTCAAGACCTATTTCTTTTTCAGTTACAGTAAATGGTTGCAACAATGGATTAGGTGCGAGTGGTACGCCATTAGCATCAGCTACTTGCTAAAGTTTGGCCATTAAACAGAGTTTGCATTGATACCATAGGTTAATACACCATCATATGGATTCACCCCAGCAACACTACCAACTTTTGCCCAGGAAGCTCTCAGTTTACCAAAAGAAAGCCAGCTTAGATTCTTTAATAATTCCGAGAAAACAAAACTACCTGATACGGAAGGATAGAACTTACTGTTATTTGCAGGATTTAACACGGAAAACCAGTCATTTCTACCTGTAATATTCAGGTAGAACAATCCATTGTATCCAAACTCTGCCAAACCATAAAGTGAATTGATACGGCTTTGGGAATAAACAAGAGGATTTGCATTTTTAATTGTGCCATTATGAATTGTGTAAAAATTAGGAACAGTAAAATTACTGGCACTTTCACTCATATTGTGATACTGTAGGTCTCAACTTGTATTGCCACCAAAATTGGCATCAACAGAAAATTTTCCAAACTCTTTGTTCGCGCCGAAAAGAAAGTCTGCATTTATATCAGTTGTCCAGGTGTTGTTTATATTGTAACTACCTCTGTAGGTACCATCACTATTAGTTAGTACTGCGGCCCCGGTAGCATTTGAAGCATTCCATTCTGCGAAATTATTATAGCGATCCAGGTTGAATCTGCCTTGTGCATAAAGCCAGTCTGTTATGTCATAACGTAATGTAGCCGTTCCGAGCAGACGGTTTCTGTCTTCTTTGTAAGTATTCGCCGGATTGTAACGGTACATAAGGGTTATTAATTGTACCCAGGAATCCGTTTGTCTTCCATTCTCCTCCTGTAACAGGATCAAATGCATGGTCCCTGTAAGCGGAAAGAGGTACGGAAACAGCCATCCTGTTAAAGAAATTTACAACGCCGTGGCCCTGTGTTCCTATCTTGAGGAGGATTAATATAATCCTCATCAGCGTAGTTAATGTTTAGTTGCAATTTGAGTTTTTTCGTGATGTTATGATTGATTCCCACATTGAAAATTCGCCTCTTATATTCATTGGTTGGTACAATACCTTTAGCATCTGTAGTTGAGATGGATGCCCTGAAACTTCCCTTTTCACCACCGCCCGACACTCCAAGCGTGTTGGTAAAGTTTATTCCGGTCTGTAAGAAGTCGAATAAGTTGTTAGGATAGGCAGAGTATGGTCTCATTTCTCCATCATAATCAATTGTTGGAACGCCATCTAATTTCGCACCAAAACCAAATTGCCCATTACCTTGAGCTTGACCCGCAGTTGTGTTCTTAACACCTCCCTGTCCCTGGCCATATTCAGTTTGACGGATTTCGTCAATATAATTCAAAGCTTTTGAAGCTGTATAACTGGAAGTATAATCAACTCCGATACCCCGATTCCTTTGGCCGGACTTGGTGGTGATAATTATCGCACCAGCCGCAGCTCTTGAACCATACAGCGCAGCAGCAGTTGCTCCTTTTAACACAGTCATACTTTCAATATCGTCGGGGTTAATGTTCGCCAGATTATCGCCACGGTCCCGTTGTTGACCTCTGCCTTCTGCATTCCTTGCTTCCTGATCCATCGGAAGGCCATCAATTACTAAAAGAGGCGAATTGTCTGCTCCTGCAAAACCAACCTGCCCACGTAATCGTATTTGATTACTGGCACCTGCTCCCGCGGCCGGAGGTGTAATATTAACTCCCGCCACTCTTCCTTCAATGGATTCCCCTACGTTCGTGGTCCTGTTCGTTACAAGTTCATTTGGATTAACAGTGGTGGTAGCGTAACCCAGACTTTTTTTCCTGGCGCTTGATACCCAAAGCAGTGACGACTATGTTTTCCATGTTACTGGCATTCATGGCCATCGAAACGCTTACAGATTGCCGCCCGTTTATTGGTACTTCCTGTGTGAGGTAGCCAACATAACTGAACAGAAGGACATCGTTTCCTGAAGCTCTAACACTAAATTTTCCCTCATTATCAGTTAATGTTGCGCGATCAGTGCCTTTTACCAGTACTGTTACACTGCTCATCGGTTTATCTGCAGCATCAGTAACAGTACCGGTAACGGCTTGTGAAAGGGCTGCGTTGGATAAAGAGAGAAAGGAAATTAAAAAGAACAATTTGTTCAGCGGTGCAGTAATCTGCCTTAGTTTTTTTCCCATAATAGCAATGATTTGTTAATGAATAAAACCGTTAAATAAAGAATACATTTAAAGATAAATGCAAAGTAGGTGAATCTTTCAGGTAAAAACTTCCAATAATAAACAGTGAAAGATATTATACAACCAGCGGATTATTGTATCAATTTATAAATCGTAAGGTAAGGGCAAATACGTTTCTTCAAATGTATTAAGAATACCCAACCGGGCAGATCATTATCAGGAAAAAAAGTCTTCTTCTGATAGCAAACAATTTTGAGTTTTGAAAATTTTACAATAAAAATTGTTCTTGCAGCAGAAGCAGCAGAAGTTGCCTGCAAAGAAGAAGTTGCTTGCCTGCTGCGTAAAATCAACATATCAGAAATGCTCAGAAAACAAAAATCATTCATAAAAGTTTCTTTACTATATGCAAGCATCCCAATTCCGGAACAATATGGCTTCAAATGATTGTATCTGCTTTGGTAGCAGATCCGAACTGCACAATGTACAATCATTCAACTCCGCAGCGTTTAAAATCATTATGTAATACCGCTTATAAGAATATCGAACCTTTCACAGCGCTTGACATAGGAGTGGTTTTACCCCAAAGTTTATACAATAGAAAAGTCATTTACACATTTTGGAAGAGTAAGTCGATTGGTTGACATAAAACTTCCAATAAAACCCAGCGAAGGATATTGTACAATGTGAAAAGTTTTTATTAGTAATATTGCTTTGTAAATTCACTAACTAACGTTTGCATGAACCAATACTTTTTAAAAAAAGAATGTAAAGAGTTTCATGTCTTCCCCCATGTCATTGAGTTTGCTTTAAAAAAAATTAACAGCATAGAATTTGGTTCTTTTAAAAAAGGAACTTCTGAATTCCTTCGCTTTTATTATATAATTGACGGACGCTTCGATTGGATTATCAATAGTGAACGGCACATACTTTACCCCGGTGACCTTGCAATTATTTTACCAGGGCAAAGTTTCGGGAGCGAAAAAGATTTGCTTGATATCGGCACTCTCTGCTGGATGCATCTTGAGCTACAGGGATTAGAAGTAAACGGTAAAATATGTATGGGTAGATGGAGTCGTCTTAGTGATAGTGAATGCAAAACGATCGGAAGAATCATGTTATTGAACAATTGCTGTGTTCTGTCAAAAGTAAAAGAAGCAGGAACAATATTTCAAAGAATGTTAAATGAGTTTACCGATCAGGAGATTGGATACACTACATGCATCAATCAGTTGATAGACGAACTACTTATTTTATCAGCGAGGCAATTAACAAGACAAGAGATCTCACAAAGAGATTTTCCTCAAACATTTATGAAACTGGAACAAACGCTCCGTGAAAATCTGTCGCACCAGTGGACGGTTGAAGAAATGGCTGCATTAGTTGGAGTAGGCACTACTGCTTTTTCAGAAAAAGCCAAGAGTTATACCGGCTTCACGCCGCTGAATTACCTGATCAACATTCGCATTGCTGAAGCAATCAAACTTTTGAAACGTTCTGAAGCGCATGTAACAGATATCGCATTCGATGTGGGGTTTTATTCATCACAACATTTTGCCACCACTTTCAAGAAACTTACCGGTTACACCCCAAGTGAGTTTCGAAAGAAAAATATAACGAACGATTAAACTTTTAAAATGGAGTGCATTATTACAATTGAAATCGGAACAGGCGCAATAAAGGTTGTGGCTTTTGACTTGAATGGCACCATACTGGGCTCTTCAAAAGGCTCCTATCCTACGTTTCATGCAAGGCCCGATTTTAGTGAGCAGGACCCTGAACAGATATTCATCACCATGCTTTACATACTAAAGAATTTTTTAAATGAAAAAATTCATCCTAAAAAGCATAAGGTGATTTGTCTTTGTTTCAGCTCCGCTATGCATAGTCTTTTGCCGATTGATAAGAAAGGAGTTCCACTTGGCAATGCAATAGCATGGTCAGACAATCGTGCAAAAAAAGAAGCATCCGACTTGAAAAGTTCTTCTCTCGGAAAATCATTGTACAAAATAACGGGTACACCCATACACGCTATGTCGCCACTCAATAAAATCAAATGGTTAAAAAATAATGATAAAGACCGCTTTGCCGCAACACAAAAGTTTTTGTCTATAAAAACCTACATCATTCAACAACTGACAGGTGAATACATAGTTGATCATAGTATTGCTTCTGCCACCGGTATGTTGAACATTAAAACACTGAAATGGGAAGCAGCTGCCTTGAAACATACAGGCATCACTAAAGAAAAACTTGCAGACGTTGTTTCTGTTTTCTACTCGCCAAAAAAATTAAAAAAGGAATACCAGACTTCATTGGGCTTACATGATAAAGTAAAATTGATAGTTGGTTCAAGTGATGGTTGCATGGCTACGTTAGGCGCAGGCGTTTGGGGAGATGGAAAAGCAACGGTAACACTTGAAGAAAGTGGAGCCGTGAGAGTGATTGGTACAGAAATTTTACAAGATGAAAAACAACGGCTATTCAATTATTTGCTAACAGAAGGCCATTACGTCTCTGGTGGACCAACTAACAATGCCGGAGCAGTGTTTGAATGGTATGCAAAACAATTTGGTGATTTTAAAAAGGCATTCGCGCTGGAAGAGTGTATCAATAACCTGATTAATGATGCAACAAAGGTTCCGGTAGGTTCTGCAGGATTAATTTTTCTTCCTTATTTGCAAGGTGAAAGAGCTCCCATATGGAATGCCGATGCAAGGGGAGTGTACTTCGGCTTGAATATAAAACATGAGCAACAACATTTTGTGCGTGCCACCATCGAAGGAATATTATATGCCATTTACAGTATAGGTAAAACAGTAGAAGAACATCAAACTATCAAAAGCCTCTCTGCAAACGGCACATTTGCATCTTATCCTTTTTGGACACAAATGATGGCCGATATTTTTAACATCCCTGTTCATATCAAACAGGGATCCGGTTCAGATAGTGTTGCCTTTGGATCTTTCTTATTGAGTGCAACACAAATCGGTTTGTATAAAAATTTAGATGAAGCTGCAGAAACGGTAAAACTCCCTGACAGCTTCATACCTAACCAACAAGTTCACAATGTTTATATGAAATACTACTCCATTTTCGAAAGATTGAGCGCAAAGCTGTTTGATGAATTTGAGGCTATTGCTAATCTGCAGCAGGAAAATTGAAACTTTAATTGACCTTTTAACTACTATGAAGAAAAAATCCTTTTACAATCTTTTTTATTTAATCTCACTAATTCTTTTAATCGCCTGGATATTTGTAACTATTGAACAACTGCATGATTTCGCCGGTTGGCTGTTAATGTTGTTTTTCTTCGCACTTGCTATTGCATTCCGCGGAAAACAATTCTTGAAGGGCCTTTCTTTTACAGTAATGATCATCGGCGTAGTGAGTTTTGCCATGTATCATCCGGAATACTTTAAAACCATAGGAACTTTTAAACTATCTGTGCTCATTATCCCCTTGTTGCAAATCATCATGTTTGGGATGGGAACGGAATTAAGCGTGAAAGATTTTGTCAACGTTGTCCGTATGCCCAAAGGAATTCTTGTCGGAGTTACTTTCCATTATCTAATCATGCCATTGGTTGGCCTTTCAATAGCTACGTTTTTCCACTTCCCAAAAGAAATTGCAGCAGGAATTATTTTGGTTGGATGTTCTCCAAGTGGATTAGCATCAAATGTTATGTCATACCTGGCAAGGGCTAACCTTGCACTATCTGTTTCGGTAACAACTGTTTCTACTTTACTTGCGCCATTCTTAACACCATTGCTTTTAAAATGGTTAGGAGGCAACTTTGTTCAAATAGATTTTTGGCCTATGGTATGGGACATAACAAAGATTGTGATCATTCCTTTAGTCGCAGGACTTGCTTTTCATTACTTAATGCGTGGAAGATTTAGATGGCTTGATAAGATTATGCCTCTTATTTCTATGGCTGGCATTGCTATTATTTTGGCAATAATGGTTGCTGCGGGAAGAGATAATCTTTTAAAAGTCGGAGCGCTACTATTAGTCGCTACATTTCTTCACAACATTATAGGATTTTTCCTTGGTTATTGGTCTGCCCGTGCATTGAAATTTCACGAAAGAGATTGTAGAACCCTTGCTCTTGAGATAGGAATGCAAAATGCAGGACTTGCGACTGGTCTTGCTTTGACTATGGGGAAAATCGCTACTGCAGGATTAGCGCCGGCCATCTTCGGACCTGTGATGAACATTAACGGATCTTGTTTAGCCAGTTGGTGGCATAACCATTTACCCAAAGAAAAAAAAACTTCAGTAAAAGAAGAAAAACCGGTAGAAATAAATGTGACTTAAATTTTTTCATTTTAAAAGAAACTAAAATCATATGTCAACAATGAAACGCTTCCTATTTCTTTTAACAATGATTGCATTCGTGCATCAGGCGAAAGCACAGCATGTGCAAATAAGCAAAGAAAATCTCATTACATTAACATCTGAATGGAAAGGAGAACGCTTTCCAGACGGCCGCCCTAAAGTATCAGATGACATTATTAGCAGAATGAAGGCAGTAAGTATAGAAGAAGCATGGGCGGTTTTAAACAATGCGGGATACCGTTACCAGGTGGCAGAAGGATGGCAGGAGATCAATCCGGATAGTGTGTTAGTTGGCCGTGCAGTGACGGCAACCTTTATGCCCGGACGCCCTGATGTTTGGAAAGTAATTGATTCGGTGGGGAAAAAGGAAGGAAGAAGAGGGCAGAACGTTTGGCCGGTAGAAATACTTCAAAAAGGAGACGTTTATGTAGCCAACCAATTTGGTGCAAAAAGAAATGGCCCTACTATTGGTGATAACGTAGGTAATGCCATTTATGCAAAAACAGGAAATGGAATTGTGTATGATGGTGCCATAAGAGATTTGGAAGGCTTGAAAGAAATCGGAGGCTTCACTTCTTTTTACACGAGCTATGATCCTTCGTTTCACAACCCGGGGATGGGTAATAGCAGAGACTTAACTACTATGATAGTCGGAATTAATCACCCTACCCGGATAAGAACCGTAACAGTTATGCCGGGTGATGTAGTGTTAGGGAAAATGGGAGTTGTTATTTTTATTCCTCCACAGTTTGCTGAAAGAGTGGTTGTTACTTCAGAAATCGTACGATTAAGAGATCTGTTCGGTCATCAGCGATTAAGAGAAGGCACCTACTCAGCCGGACAAATTGATGCCCGATGGACACCTGAAATTGAAAAGGATTTTTCGAAATGGCTCAACGACCACATTAGTGAATTACCTGTTCCAAAAGAAACGATACAGAATTATTTAAAAGACAGAACATGGTAGAACACTTGTAAGCAAACAATAGCAAAACAGCGAAAAAATTAAAATCAAAATATTAATCACTATCACCAATAGAACAATTATGTCAACATCAAGAAGATCATTTATTACCAAAACAGCAATAGCTGCAGCCATCACTCCATTTGCTTCTCTGTCCAAAACATATGGAAAAGGACTCGAAAATGCAATGGAAAAAACACCTAAAATCTCTCCACCATCCGATTTAAAAATTACTGATGTGAAATGTGCCTACTCAGGAGGTGGATTATTTGTAAAAATTTTTACGAACCAGGATATTGTGGGGCAGGGGGAAGCAGTTGATGCGGTGGGCGGAACTTATTATTTGGTTCAACGCTTTGGCCGTCAGTTGCGTGGAAGAAGTCCATTAAACCCTAACCTCATTTTTGAACAATTCCGTAAGCAGGGCTTTTTTTCTGGTGCACAATCAGGTATGTATGTAGCGGTTTTAAGTGCTTTTGATGCTGCGTTATGGGATTTGTGTGGACAGGCATTGGGAGTACCTGTTTATCAGTTATTAGGTGGCAAGTTTCGCGATAAGGTGAGGGTCTATTGCGATACCGAATTATATTCTGTTCGCAATCCTAAGCCGGAAGACTATGCGAAAGCAGCACGAGCTGCGGTTGACAGAGGATATACCGCAGTAAAGTTTGATATTGATGAGGCAAATGATCCTAATAAATATGACAGGTGGAACTGGACTGCAAGCAACGCAGAAGTGGAAAGGATGTATAATTCCATTGCAGCAGTTCGTAAAGAAGTAGGTCCACACATTGATATTTGTGTTGACATGCATGGACGATATGATGCGCCAACCGGAAGGAAAGTCGCAAAAGTAATGGAACCATTAAACCTCATGTGGCTCGAAGAACCAGGTCCGGCTGATAATATTGATATATATAAAACAGTCACGCAGGAAACAAGCACTCCGATTTGTGGAGGAGAAAATTTTTATCTTACGTATGGCTACACCCGTTTGTTATCAGAGGCAGCCATTGATATAATCATGCCTGATCTTCAAAAATGCGGGGGGCTTGGTGAAGGACAGCGGATAGCGACTCTTGCCAATGCCTACTACACACCCTTCTCACCCCATATGGTAGGATCATTTCTTGGTGCCATGGCCTCGGCACATGTTTGTGCAGCGGTTCCTAATTTTCATATTCTGGAATGGCAAACTTTAAGTGATACACAACCTAAATGGAAGGAGATCATTAAATATGATAAGCCATTTATTGAAAATGGTTTTCTTGTTGTGTCCGACAAACCGGGAATTGGAGTAGAGATCAATGATGAAGGCTTGAAAAAATATGCCACACCCGGAATACCGTTCTTTGCGTAATTGCAATCGACACAAAGCTGCTTACATTTATAGCGTTCAACAGTTTCTCACAATCGCTTAGCAAAGTGTAGTGCACAACAATCCGGCTAACTATAGACAACTAAATGCCGTATACGCCGGAGCCGGGCAAATGAAATTCACTGCACTTTTTAGGAGTCACACTTTAGATACTGCCCTTCTTTACCTGAACGGCAAAGCCTGCATAGGCGAGCATTTTCATCACACATTTGAAGAAATGTATTTTATTTTATTGAACCAGTGACGATGTTTACGCCGGTCAAACTGATAAATTACCATAGCAGCGTTTTTCTTTGCTATTTCAAAAAGCAAAAAAAGGTTACTGAAACGGGTTTCACTAAACTTCTCTTAAACCCGTGCCTGCATATGATTACAGACGATTTTACCAACTATTTTTGAGTATTAAACCTTATTATACCAAAAAATTCAAAATGTTTCACCGACAGATTTAAATTTTGCCTTTTTACTTGGTTTACTGCTTTCTTCCAATTGCTAAATTGCCTCTCTTGTAAATTCTCCATTTATTTTCCTCATTATGGAAAGAGGATTTTCATCTTTTAGTCCGTCAGGCAAAAATTCCTGCGGCCAATCCTGGTAACACACAGGACGCAAAAAACGTTTGATAGCTTCTGTACCAACAGAGGTAAAGTGCGCAAAAGTTGTCGCAGGAAAAGGTCCGCCGTGCATCATCGCATGACATACTTCAACACCCGTAGGAACACCATTATATATCACTCTTCCTACTTTCGATACCAATAGGTTAATAGAGTTTTGAAATTGTTTAAAATCATCTGGAGTTCCAATGATAGTTCCTGTCAATTGTCCATGCAACGAATGCAAAGCAGTTTGTAACTCTTTCTCATCCTCACACACAACCACTAAAGATGTGGGACCAAAAACTTCGTTTTGCAATGTATTGTTTTCAATAAAATTGATTGCTGTTGTTTGTGCCAGGGAAGCGCTGCCTTTATATTCTGCGTTTGTATCGTCACCAGTCCAAACAACATTTACTCCTTGCTGTGAAATCAGTTGCTGCCGTTCTTTATGATATGCAGAACAGATCGTTTGGTTTAACATAGTTGCAGGAACCGCTTGTTGTAAGGATTGTGCAAGTTTTTGAATGAAACTTTCTGTCTGGTCATTTTTTAAAGCAAATAACAACCCGGGATTCGTACAAAACTGTCCAACACCAAGTGTTATAGATGCAGAAACTTGGGAAATTACAGCATCTACATCCTGCTTTATTTTGTTTGGAAGAATTAAAACAGGATTAATGCTGCTCATTTCGGCGTAAACAGGAATGGGTTCTTCTCTTTCGTTTACAGCTGCTTTAAAAAGAGACATTCCGGCGCGATAAGAACCAGTGAAACCAACTGCTTTTATTCCCGGGTCTTTTACTAATTTTTGTCCCAATTGTGAACCTTCTCCAATTAAAGAAGAAAAAACGCCATCCGGAATATTACACTTTTGTGCAGCAGTAATAACAGCTGATGCTACCAATTCATTTGTACCAAGGTGAGAACTATGTGCCTTTACAATTACCGGGCAACCAGCAGCCAATGCTGAAGCAGTATCACCGCCGGCAGTAGAAAATGCCAAAGGAAAATTACTGGCAGCAAACACAGCAACAGGGCCGATTGGCTGAAACATCCTTCTGAGGTCGGAACGGGGTAATGGTTTGCGATCCGGCAATGCAGTATCAATAATAGCTTCAACAAATGACCCTTCACGCAAAAGCGCAGCAAATAGTTTTAGCTGACCAATCGTTCTTCCTCTTTCGTTTATTATTCTTGCCTGTGGCAAACCGGTTTCCAAATGACCTCTTTCAATCAGTTCATCACCCAATTGCATAATCTCATTTGCAATAGTTTCTAAAAATTCTGCTCGTTTTTCAAAAGAGGTTCTTTTATAAATTTCAAAGCCAGAAGAGGCTTTCGATATCGCTTCATCAATTTCCTCTTCGCTTGCTACAGAAAATTCGCCAGGCAGATTGTTTTTTAGTACAGTGCTGAAGGCATATAATTTTTTTTCTCCTGCCGCCTTTCTTTCGGAAGCAATAAAATTCTGTCCTGATATCATGGTCTACGTTTTTAAATGAATAAATACATTCTTATTGTTATTGCCTTTCTTTGGCAGATGATTTTCGTGAAAAAATCAAAATTCACCGAATTCTTTTCTATTCTTTTAAGGGTCTAATTTTCAGTGTGGATCCTTTATAGCATGATTGTTAAGATCACTTTTTGATCCAAAATCAATTCTTAATCCAGTGCAGTTAACGGAAGATCGGCAAAGACCCTTTGTAATCAGTTTTCTTCCATCATTTACTTTCACCTAACTCTACCCCATTAAATAAATACAAAGCACTCAAAACAAGAATATAAAAACTTCCAATAAAACCCACCGAAGAATTTTAAACAAGAAAATGATAGTGTCGAAATCGATCTAATGCTTTTTGTATCGATGAAGGATGAAGTCCTTTTATATTGGGCAACGGGAATAACTAATCGAAACACCGCCAGGGAAATCTGTTCTTTCGTCGTGGCAATAAAATGATTACGATTTATCAAAATCAAGACGGCCCTTAATCACAATCAATTTGCTTTGTACGCGGAATGCTTGGGTTTTTATCATTTACAATGCATTCCAATGAAGCCTGTCCAACTAAACATCCAAAAAGATCCTAGATGTACATGATGAATGTATAAGTTATCGGTAATTTTTGGCTCGCCGTTATTTTGAGCAGTTCCTTTATTCAGTTTTTGCAGTTTTTGATCGATCTCTTGTTTTCTTTTGCAAAGAATCTTTCATCTTCTTTAATTCATCTTCGTGAGCTGCTTTTACAGAATCCACTTTTTGCTCCATGGTTTGAATTTGCTTTTCCTGTATTTTCTTAACAGAATCAATATCCTGGTTATACCGGTATCCTCCGTTATTTTGGTCAAGGTTTTGATTGTTATTTGACGAACTGTTCCAGTCGCTGTTATCGCGGTCTGAACGGCGCCCATCCAACGTATAAAGGCCGTCCTCTTTCATGATATATTCTACGCCTCGGTCATAGTCATAGTCTCCATAATTATCATTGTAGTTATACCAATCGTAATTATTTCTCCAAAATCCCTCGATCCTTACAGTATTCCAACGTTCAAAATTTCTGTTGACTTTAATATAATGTCCAACCGGAACGGCAATGGTAACTTCTACAAACTGGTTCCTGAATTTATCAGTAGTATTAATAGGTATTGATCTGTCCATCATAAGCAATGAATCTTGCTGATAAACATTAAAACGTATCAGTGAGGCCAATGTGTCGGCATTACGCCTGGTACTTCCGTTGGTAAGTTTCACTTCGTTAACTTCAAAACTGTCAGAGGTAGATTGGGTAATTCTTATCCTGATGTTGGTGATATAGGCCGTGTCCTCATCTATTCCAAAAGTGGCAAACGGTTCCAGCCTGAACCAACTGTTATACCGGTTAAAACTGTTGTCTTTTATCGGCATCACTTCAAGGCGGTTTATATGAGCATCGGCCAGTTGAATATTTTGAATATTCATTGAATTTACACTTCTGAAATCACGGCCAATTGAAATTAATAATCCTACAAAACATGCGATGCCTACAATCCAAAGCCCTACAAATGACCAGCGCATTAATTTATTGCTCTTTTTAATCCGCGCAAATCTCCTGATAATAAAAGTGATAATTCCTATTACGGGAACCGCAATGAAAAAAATCAAAGTGCCCCAGGCAAAAATGCTTTGCCAACCGTTGGTAAGAACAAAATCTTTTAAAGGAAATAAACCGATTGCCACAGTTGCAATGGCAAACAAAGTGACAATAATTGCTAAAGCGATACAACCTAAAATAAAGTAAACGAATATTTTAAAAATCGTGGCGATAACATTTCCTAGGGCGCCTGAAGAACGATGCGCTACATAATGAATTTCTTTTCCCATTTCTGTGCCTTTTTCTTTTGCTGCAGCGCCGGCCTCCATCCCCATTTTACCTACTCTTTCGCCTACGTCTTTTCCCATTTTTCCTACTCTTTCGCCCACTTCCTGCATTTCCTTTAAAACGGAATTTTTGATAGAATTCAAATCGATCTTTTCTCCCTTCATCTCCAGTTTTTCTGTGGTGGTGGTAGCTTCAGGAATTACCAGCCATAAAATAATATAGATAAGAAACGAACCGGGACTAAATGTGAAGCTCACAAAATGAGGAAAAGTCAACGGTCCAAAATGCCCCCAACGGAAAAAGAAAGAAATAAACGGAATTAGAAATAAAACTCTCGGGATCCAGGCATTGATATTAAAATAGCTACCTATTCCGCTGCACACACCTGCGATTATTTTTCCATCGGGATTGCGATATAGCCTTTTTCTTACACCATTCTCGATCATATTGCTACCCGGAACAAAAATCCACAGAAGGATGTATGCCAGAAATCCCACGCCGGAAATCAGGAACAAAATTCTGATGAACACCGGATCTATTCCAAAATAAGCGGCAATTCCACTACAAACACCTCCGAGTATTTTGTTGTTTTCGTCGCGGTAAAGGCGCTTACCTTTCCAGCTCCAGTCGCCCTGGAAATAATTTTCACTGCGTTTTTCATTTGTGTAAGACGACTTTCCGTTTTCAGACTCGCCCTGTTCTGCTTCTTCCAGTTGTTCCGGACGTCCCATGTTATTAATAATCGTATTTACGTCATCGTCGGTAATACAAGTGCTGCCACCTTTTAAACGTTCCTGGAACAATTCACTAATGCGGCTTTCGATATCATTGATGATCTCATCTCTTCCCTCCTCATTGGCAAAATAGCGACGCAGGCTTTCTATATATTGTTGCAGCAACTCATAAGAACTTTCTTCAATCGGTACAACCGTACCTTGAAAATTTATATTTATTACTTTTTTCATTTTAGTTCAATTTATTGGTTGTTAAGTTGTTTCGTTTTTGTTTTTGCCCGTTATCGTTTCTACCGCGCCGGCAAGCTCCAGCCATGTTGCCTCCAGCTCTTCATAAAACTTCGCGCCTTTTTCTGTGAGTGAAAAATATTTTCTTGGGGGGCCACTGTTGCTTTCCACCCAGCGATAGGTGAGAAACTCGGCATTTTTTAATCTTGTAAGCAAAGGATATAATGTTCCTTCCAGTATATTGAGGTTCGCGCTTTTCATTATATCGATGATATCACTCGGGTAAGCTTCCCCCAGTTTTATGATCGACAGAATGCAAAACTCCAAAACCCCTTTTCGCATCTGGCTTGCTGTGTTATCAATGTTCATGTTATTGGTTTTTAAATCTGGAGACTATTTAATTTCCAATACAAATATAAGGTGTTTTATAATACTATGCAATACATAATACCTGTTTTCTGAAGGTAGTAAGTTTATAGCAGGAAGGATAAATTTCGATGAAAACTATAACCGTAATGGGTTTCAGCAGAAATTTTGGGAAATCCGGAAACGGATAAATTATTATAAAAGGAAAAATAAATGTATGAACGGTAGAAATGGCTGGCAGGAAAAGTAAAAACGGAATTCAATTATTACCAGTATAAGAAGAAGGGATAAAAATAAAATGTGGGATTAGCTACACAGTGAACCAACAAATAATCGCAATTCCTGTTTACACTAAACTATCAAACCCTCTAAACCAATCTATTCTAATCTCCCTTAAAATCCGGTTTTCTCTTTTCAATAAATGCAGCAACGCCTTCTTTAAAATCGTTGGTAGCAGCGGCTTTTTGCTGTAGTACATTTTCAGTCGCTAATTGCTCTTCGAGATTTTGTTGAAGGCTTTTGTTGAGTGCTTCTTTGGTAAAAGCCAACGCGCGCGTGGGCAGTTTTGATAATTTCATTGCTACTTTTCCTGCCTCAGTAGCAAGTGCATCATCGGCAAAATATTTATAAATCATTCCTGATTGTTCTGCTTCTTTTGCGGCGATTTTATCGCCCAGCATCATCACGGCCGATGCTTTTTGAAAGCCAATCAAACGAGGCAAAAAATAAGTTCCGCCACTGTCAGGTATCAAACCAATCTTACTAAACGCCTGGATGAAGGAAGCGCCTTCCCCCGCTATCACTATATCACAACACAAAGCAATGTTGGCGCCGGCGCCCGCAGCCACTCCGTTAACCACTGCCAAAACGGGTTTACTCAAATTCCGGATCTTGGTTACAATCGGGTTATAATATTCAACCACATTATTTTCTATTCCGGTTGCGTCCACTACTTCAGTGAGATCCTGGCCGGCACTAAACGCTTTACCGGCGCCTGTTAAATAAACACATCGAACAGAAATATTCTTTTCGCACTGATCTAATTTTTCCTGCAAAGCCAAAGCCATTTCCCGGTTAAAAGCGTTGTACTTTTCGGGGCGGTTTAGTGTTATAAACGCAATTGAATTTTTTATTTCGAAAAGGATGGAGGTCATAAAGTTTAATTAGCAGGATTAAATAACACTGTAATTATATTTTCTACCTGTTGTACTTTTTTATCTCCGGTAACTAATGGTATTTTCAGAAATTTTGCAGAAGCAGCGATAATCGCGTCCGGGGTTTTAAGATTATAGTGCAGTTTATATTCAATTGCAATATCTTTTATCTCTTCATTAAGATTTATCTTGGTAAATCGATTTAAGACTTTTTGAAATTTCATTTTTTCTTCTTCTGTAAGAAAAGAAATGTGTCCTTTTACTTCAATTTCTGTTATTATAGAATAATGAATATTATTATCAGAAAGAATCCGGGCGGCCTTCTGATTACCGTTAAGCCAATAGATTAATATATTGCTATCCAACAAAAGATTAACTCCATTCTTCATCACGGATTTTTCTGATAAGTTTAACCGGCTCCACGGATGAATTGTTCTTTAACACTCCACATAAATCCATAATTTCTTCTCTGTTTAATTCCTCAGCAATTTTTTCTGCTTGTTCCAGTTTTTCTTTTATTTGTTTTACTGAATCCCCTTTTTCTATAACGATCGGCATAACTTTTTTTTAAAGATACAAATTATAATAAGATAAAAAGATGATCAAGTTGATGAACGAATTATAGTATGCAAAAGAAAATATATGATGCTGTGTCAACTGCATCGGCAAGTAATGCAATAAATTTTGGGTGAAAAATAATCAATGACACTTGAAATAATCAAAAGGTTCACCACAATCATTGCATTGATAAAGCGCTTTACAGGCCGTAGAGCCGAACTGGCTAATCACTTTTGTATTCATTGAATGACAATGAGGGCATTGAACAGCTAGCGTTTCCAAATATTTTTTATCAAAACTTTTTCCTACCGGCGGTGCAATTCCAAAATCCTTTAATTTTTCTTTTCCTTCTTCTGTCATCCAATCTGTTGTCCATGCAGGTGAAAGTTGATGAGTGATTTTTATATTTTGCAAATCCATTTTCCGAAAGCACTTTTCGTAATATTCATACCAATAAAATCCATTGCCGGGCAACCGCTGTAAGTTGGCGTAATGATCACTTCAACTGTTTCATCATTCACTTTTACATCACGAACAATTCCCAAATCCAGCACCGATAAAACAGGGATTTCAGGATCAGTTACATCTTCCAAAATATTCCAAATTTTTTCTTCTTCAGAAAATGGTCGGCAATATGTTGCTTACTATGATTCATAATATTTTACCATTCAAGTCCGGGATAAGCCCTTTGCATAAACTGCATTTCCGCAAGAATGTATCCAAGATGTTCGGTATGAACGCCATTTTTGCCGCCACTTTGCATCCACGTTTTTCCGGGAAGATCAAGTGTTGCTTCTTGAAATACAGATTGCACTTTTTCTATCCAATCATTTTTGATACTTACTAACGTCAATGCCTATACTATTTTTTAAATTCATCTTCAAACACAGCGGGACCAAACATTTCACCAGTATAAGGCCAAATATCTTCAACTGCTTTTTCCATCCTTCTTTTACTTTCTTCCGTTCCGTCGCCCAAGCCTTATCACCCAATCGCCGCTCCATTTTACATGATACGTAACTTCCTTTAAAGATTTTTCTGCAATGGCAGCCAACTGTTCATCTTTTGAATAAATCAATTTTTGATAAAAATAAAATTGCCACACACTGAAGAAAAAAACTTTGCAAATGCTCTTTGCCCAATCTCCATTTGGAAGCTCTGTAATCAATAAATTTTTAAATTCATTCGCATCTCGCAAATAGGCGAGATCATCTTCTGTAACTTTTTTATCATTTCTTTCATTAATCAATTCTGCCGCATATTGATAAAAATTTCTTGCCTGCCCGATTAAATCAAGTGCAATATTTGTAATCGCAATATCCTGCTCAATCATGGGCCCATGGCCTGTCCACTCACTTAACCGATGCCCCATAATTAATGAACTATCGGCCAGAAAAAGCGTAAAATCCACTAAATCATTTTTGGCAATATTTGTTGATTTACTATCCATTTTTATTTTTTGATAACCAGATACTCTTACATGTATTTTAATTCATCAGGAAGATCATAAAATGTGGGATGGCGGTACACTTTATCGTTTGCCGGATCAAAAAGGCTTTCTGATTCATCAGGATTGGTAGAATGAATGTATTTTGACTCCACCACCCAAATGCTCACGCCTTCCATCCTTCGCGTGTAAACATCGCGCGCATTTTCTATTGCCATTTGCGCATCTGCAGCATGAAGGCTTCCCACGTGTTTATGATCGAGACCTTGTTTGCTTCTTATAAAAACTTCCCAAAGTGGTTCATTATTCATTATTCATTATTGATTATTGATTTATTAATTACTTCTTTCGCGCTCTTCAAATATTTGATATAGACATTTAATTCTTTAAGACATTCTTTGTATTCTGAATCCAAGATTTTTAATTCTTCTCTTGTAATATATTCCTCATCGAATGAGGTTATGAGATGTTCAAAAGTTTCTGTTAAGGAACCACGGGCTTGCCTGCAATACTGGATATTTTCCTGGTGATGAAATCTTCCAAAACCTTCTGCAATGTTTGCGGTAACAGAACGACTCGAATCTAAAATTTGCGGTCTCAAACGATATTCTTCTGACTTTGGGAAAGCCGATTTAATAATTTTCGATACGTTCTTTCTAAAAGAACGGCATTTTTGATAAACCGGCAAATCGTAAAAATGATTATAAGTGGCCATAATAATCAATAATTAATAATCAATAATTAACTGTCGTTTCCCTTTTCTTTTCCGCATGCGCCAACGCCGCTTCCCTCACCCACTCGCCCTTTTCATGCGCTTCGACTCGTGCAGCCAGCCGTTCTTTATTGCACGGCCCGTTTCCTTTTACCACATTCCAAAACTCATCCCAATTGATCTCTCCAAAATCATAATGACCTCTTTCTTCATTCCATTTTAAATCAGGATCAGGAATCGTAATCCCTAAAATATCTGCCTGTTCTTTGCACACATCCACAAACTTTTGTCTTAACTCATCATTGGAAAATCTTTTGATCTTCCACTTCATGCTTTGTGCCGAATGTGGGGAAGCGTCGTCATTCGGGCCAAACATCATCAGGCTTGGCCACCACCAGCGATTCAGCGCATCCTGCGCCATTGCTTTTTGTTCTTTGGTACCGCGGCAAAGCGTTAATAATATTTCATAACCCTGCCGTTGATGAAAGCTTTCTTCTTTACAAATTCTTATCATCGCTCTTGCATAAGGACCATAAGAAGCCCGGCAAAAAGGAACCTGGTTCATAATTGCAGCGCCATCCACCAGCCAGCCAATCGCGCCCATATCAGCCCATGAAAGTGTAGGATAATTAAAAATTGAAGAATATTTTGCCCGGCCACTTAAAAGCTGATCAACCATTTCTTCCCGCGAAATATTCAAAGTTTCTGCTGCGCAATACAAATACAATCCGTGCCCCGCTTCGTCCTGTACTTTTGCAAGTAACGTTGCTTTTCTTCTTAATGATGGCGCCCGTGTGATCCAATTTGCTTCAGGCAACATTCCAACGATTTCGCTGTGTGCATGCTGGCTGATTTGCCTTATCAACGTTTTGCGGTAATCATCAGGCATCCATTCTTTAGGCTCAATTTTTATTTCCTGTTCAATTTTATCATCAAAATTTTCCAGTTCTTTTTTCATTCATATCAAATGTTTATTCCCAAAGTTACCGATTTCAAAAGGGAAATTTAGATCAGGTTAAAAATAGAAAAAGAAAATGGAATTTATTGTTTTACTAGGCCTGGTCATAATCTACCATTACTTTTTTCGTGCGTGGATGAGACTGGCAGGTAAGAATGTAACCGGCTTTTAATTCGCTTTTTTCAAGGCCATAATTAGCTTCCATTTCGACTTCGCCTTCAATTAATTTGGCTTTGCAAGTGCAACAAACGCCGCCTTTGCAGGCAAAAGGAAGATCAGCGCCCTGATCAAGACCCGCATCCAAAATAGTTTTCCCATTATAATCCAGGTTGAACTGAAAACTGCGTCCATCAATTCGCATCATTATTTCGCTTCCTTCTTCTGCGGGTTCTTTTATACAGCTTTAAAAATTTTCGTGTGTTCTTTCGTGGGTGTCGTAAATAATTCAAAATGAATTTTATCGGCATCAATTCCTCTTCTTCAATAAAAAATCTTTTGCAGAATATATCAAAGGTTCAGGCCCGCAAATAAAAAAATTATCAATCGAATTAAAGTCAACAATCCGTGAAAGTGTTGTCAGTTTTTCATCATCAATTCTTCCAGAATTAAAATCAGCTTCTCTGTTGTTTCCCTGCTAAAACATGATGAAGATTGAAGCGGTTGAAGATATTTATCTTTCAACGCTTCCAGTTGCTCTTTAAAAATAACTGAGGCGAAGCCGTTTTATTGCCATACAACAAAGTAACATGCTTTCTTTTTCTGTGGAAAGAATCGTTTTAATCAATGAGATCACAGGCGTAATTCCGCTGCCGGCAGCAATAAAAACATAATTTCTTTTTTGTGAGGGAATGATCGGTCAGTATAAAAATTTCCGGTCGGGGGCAGAACTTCCAGCACATCACCTTTTTTAGTTCTTCATTTGCAAAAGTTGAAAACGTTCCCCCGGCACTTTTTTTACGGCTACCCGCAATTCATTTTCAAAAGGGCTGCTGCAAATAGAATAAGATCGCGTGATTTCTTCACCTTAAAAGACTTCCTTAAAGTAATATTCTGGCCTGGAATGAAAATGAAAATCTTTTTCAATTCTGAGCGGATATTCAAACGCGATCGAAACACAATCTCCCGGTTTCCTTCCTGATATCTTTAATTCTAAGTTGATGAAAATGTATCGCCACAGGTTCAAAAATTTATGATTTTCAAATGTACGGTAACAATCAGGAAGTCTTTTTCATGAAGGAAGCAAAAGCGGAAATAATATGGAAACTAATCCTGCAAAAGAATTAAGAATAGCTAATTTTGTCTTTGAAAAACGATTGTAAATGCAATTACACCCGGTAGACAGAGTTGAAAACATTTCATCTGAAGATTTTAAAAAAAATTATTACCAGCCACAAAAACCATTGGTTATAACCGAATTGGCAAAGGCATGGCCGGCATATAAAAAATGGTCGTGGGATTATTTTAAAGAGATCGTTGGAGATAAAAAAGTGGGGCTTTATAACAATATAAAAAGTGACGCGTATACACCAATTAACACGGCAGACGATTACAAAACTTTTGGTGAATATATTGATATGATCCAGGCAGGGCCTGCAGCGTGGCGGATCTTTCTTTTCAATATTTTTGATCATGCGCCGCAACTGATCGATGATTTTACCTGGCCTGAGCACCTAATGACAGGGTTCGTAAAAAAATACCCCATGCTTTTTACCGGGGGCGAAACTTCTATCACACACATGCATTTCGACATTGACCTTTCTCATATTTTACATACCCAATTTGCAGGAAGAAAAAGGGTTTTATTATTCAACCACGAGGAGCAACACAAGCTTTACCGCAAGCCTTTCGAGGTATTGAGCCTCGCGGATTTTTCAAATTACGGCAGCAACAATGGAATCCCCGATTATGAAAAGTTTCCGGCGCTTAAATACGCTGAAGGCTATGACCTTATCTTAAACCCCGGTGATACTTTGTTCATGCCGGCAGGTTATTGGCATCATATGGAATATATCGACAGCGGCTTTGCCATGAGTTTAAGAGCGCTGCAAAGTTCATTAGGAGGTAAAGCGCAGGGCGTGTGGAATTTATTCGGAATGAGAAGTGTTGATACTGTTTTGAAAAAAACAGCGCCAAAATGGTGGTACGGCTACAAAATAAAAAAGATTGATGAACTGGCTAAACGGGAAATAAAAAAATTTTCAAATTAAACATTAGAAAAATTGTTTAAATCAATAATTTAATATTAATTTAGCAGACCCATCCTTTTCTCCTTTTCCTATTTTAAAAAAGACCGTACACTATCCAATAACTGAATAACAGAAGTTTTTGATTATTAAATAATTTGTTTAATTATAAATTACCTTATAAGATTTTTAGCAGGAAAATAAACTTTTTCTTGTGGTTTCAGAGGTAAGCAAGGCCGGTGATTTTTATCACTGGCCATTTTTTTAAGGAATGGTTCTTGTACTTTCCTAATTTTATAGAATTAAAATTTTTTAATCATTTTAATCAACTAAAATGAGTTTACCCCAACAGCAGCAAAGACCTAAAAAGTAACAGACTTCCAATAAAGGAAAATATAAAAGAAGAGGAAATTAATTATGAAATAGACGGTGTAAAGTACAATGGTTATGTTTATTATAACCCTGAACAAAAAGGCAAAGCGGCCTGGAATTTTAGTGGTTCATGAATGGTGGGGATTAAATGATTACAGCCGTCAGGCGAGCCAAGACAGCTTGCGGAGATGGGCTATATTGCTATGGCCGTTGATATGTTTGGAAACGGAAAAACTGCCGAAGATCCGGGGGGTGCACAGGATCTGGCCATGCCTTTTTATAAAAATCCTTCACTTACAAAAACTTTTAGATCCTGCCATTGATCTTTTAAAAACCTATCCACAAACTGACAACTCAAAAATAGGTGCTATTGGTTATTGCTTTGGCGGTTACGTTGTTTTAAATGCGGCGAAACTTGGCGCGGAACTGAAAGGAGTAGTTTCATTTCACGGTGGTTTGGGCGGCGTAAAACCTCAGGTCGGCATTGAAGGCAAAAATTTTAGTATGCCACGGAGCAGAAGATCCAATGGCAAATCCTGATGTAGATGAGTTTAAAAAAGCGAATGGAAGACTGCAAGCGCTGATTATACTTTTAAAGTTTATCCTGAAGCTACTCATGCCTTCAGCAATCCAAATGCCACCGCCAAAGGAGAAAAATACAACATGCCTATTAAGTACAACGAAGCAGCAGACAAAGCTTCATGGAACGATATGAAAGAGTTTTTCAAAAAGATATTTTAAGTTCCTGGAAATAAGAATTTAAAAAAATTGTTTATTTACACAAGGCAGCAAAACAACTTTTATCAGGTATTTTTATTTTGTAGAAAGAAGTCAACACGAACAGGCGGTTTTCATTCCGTCCAAAGCATTTATTTCCTTCATCAGTTAAGGCTTTTCCAATTTTTTCTCATTGTTTAGAGGGTTTCAGGCATCTTTTTTAAAAAAAAGAAGCTATTTTTTATGAATTCTAAAATCGGAATAATTTTTTCTTGTAGTAATTATACAAACAAAAAAAATCACGATGAGAGCATACAGATGGAATCCTTACCCCGGCGATTGGCACGGTTCTAATCAATATAGAAATGCCGACTGGAATTATGATCCACGAGATCAAAATTATTATCTCGGTAGGATCAACGACTATGGAAATATTGATACGGATCAAAGATATTATACCGATGGAAGCGACCGCTATTATAGAAATGAAGAAGTGGTCCATCGACGTGGACTGCCGCCAACCAGGTATCAATTAAGAGATTCGGCCCCTTATAAAAACAACGATTTTTATGGTGAAAGGAAAAGAAATTATTCCTGGGGGCCACATCGTGGCAAAGGACCAAAAAATTACATCCGGTCGATGGAAAGAATCCGCGAAGATGTCTTCCGACCGGCTAACAGAAGATTCGTTGGTGGACGCTTCGAAGATAGAAATATGGATAAAAGATAATGACCTCGTTTTATCAGGCACAGTTGAAACGAAGTTCGAAAAGCGGCGCGCCGAACATTTGGCAGAAAGCGTACCGGGCGCAAAACACGTTCAAAATAATTTGAGAGTGGCAGGAAATGAAAACAATGTTCCTCACACCTTTGGATGACGTTATTTGGTGAAGACCAAACGCTACAACACCAATTGTTGCTGCCGAAAAAAAACCGATCTCCCTTTTTCGTTTTAAATTTGCCTGATGGCGGAAAACAAACAGCGGAAAAAATTGTTGGACCTGAGCGCACTGAAAAAAGTTTTCGCTTATGCTCTTCCCTACAAAAACAAGATATATCTTTCGATATTTCTTTCGGTTATTCTTGCCATTCTCTCTCCACTCCGGCCTTATTTAATACAATACACAGTAAACCATTTTATAAAAGATAAGAACCTGCATTGGCTTATTCTGATCACGATTATACAGATCGGTATGTTGCTGGTGGAATCTGCATTAAGTTTTTATTTTAGATATCTTACTTCATGGTTGGGACAAACAGTAGTAAAAGACTTACGTGTAACCGTTTATAAAAAAGTGTTGAGTTTAAACCTTCGGCAATTCGACAAAACGCCAATTGGCACCTTGACGACCAGGACAATAAATGATATTGAATCAATAAATGATATTTTTTCAAATGGCTCTGATCCCCATAATTTCTGACCTGCTGTCTATTATTTCTATTCTGTCTGTTTATGTTTTTGTCAGATTGGCGATTGTCGTTGATTAGTCTTGTGCCTTTCCCGATTCTTATTATCGCCACTTATTTTTTTAAAGAAAGCGTAAACCGGTCTTTCATAAAAGTGAGAAATGCGGTGGCTGCATTAAACGCATTTGTTCAGGAGCATCTTACAGGAATGAGTGTGGTACACGCTTTTGCAGTAGAAGATAAAGAATTTAATAAATTTAAGGAGATCAATAAACAACACCGCAACGCCAACATAAAAGCCATCTTTGCTTATTCTGTTTTTTTCCCGATAGTGGAAATTGTGTCTGGCATTTTCCATTGGCTTATTGGTTTGGTGGGGAGGAAATTATTCTGCCAATCCCGGTGTAATTATTTCCTTTATCATGTATCTGAATTTATTATTCAGGCCGCTTAGGATGATCGCCGATAAATTCAATGTTTTACAGATGGGAATGGTGGCGAGCGAAAGAGTTTTTAAAGTGTTGGAAAATGAGGATGTAACGCCTAAATAAACACGATGGAATTCATTCCGGAGGTATTAAAGGCAAAGTGGAATTTGATCATGTTTGGTTTGCTTATAATAAAGAAGAATATGTGTTAAAAGACATCAATTTTTCCATTGCTCCTGCGGAAACATTAGCCATCGTGGGCCACACGGGAAGCGGCAAAACTTCCATCATCAGTTTGCTCAATCGCCTTTACCCCGTCAGCAAAGGGGAAATAAAAATCGATGATCAAAACATTCTTGATTACGATGTTGATTTCCTGAGAAGCAGGATAGCCGTTGTGTTGCAGGATGTTTTTTTATTCAGCGGTTCGATATTGGATAATATTACGCTCCGCAATCCGAACATCAAAAAGAGTGATGCGATTGACGCTGCAAAAATGATTGGCGTACATAATTTTATTATGCAATTGCCTGGCGGATATGATTTTAATGTGATGGAACGTGGTTCAACTCTTTCCCTGGGCCAGCGACAATTATTGTCTTTCATCCGCGCACTTCTATACAATCCATCGATTTTGATTTTAGATGAAGCCACTTCTTCAATCGACAGCGAAAGTGAATTACTCATTCAACATGCAATCGATAAATTAATTCGCGGAAGAACTTCCATTGTAATTGCGCATCGGTTGTCTACCATCCGCAAAGCCAGTAAAATCATGGTTTTAGACAAAGGCGAAATAAAAGAAATGGGTACTCACAGGGAATTAATGGCAATGCAAGGACATTATTTCAATCTCCATAATATGCAATTTGAAATGCAGGAAAGTGTTGCGGACTCGCTCCCCTCCAAAGGAGGATATTAAACCTTCAACAATAAAAAAAATAGCGCTAAAAATAATTTTATTGTTCCTGCCGACGACAACTTTATAGAGCCTGGCCTTCTCCTTTGGAAAAGGGTTGGGATGAGGCCGGAATGTCTATTTGCAAACCATCATATGCGAGGTGCATATTAGACGGCAGGTCATTTTCAATATCCTCGTGCAATCCGAGCTGGTGGCTGATGTGTGTGAAGTACGCGGTAGAAACTTTTAATTCATTTGCCAGGTCAATCGCCTCCTGCAAATTAAAATGAGAAATGTGTTCGGATTTTCTGAGTGCGTTTACGACCAGGATTTCACTTCCTTTTATTTTTTCTTTTTCTTCGTCAGAAATCCTGTTTGCATCGGTGATGTAAGTGAAGCTTCCAAAGCGAAAACCAAAAACCGGCATCTTTAGATGATAAACCAAAACGGGAAGAACGGGAATATCACCAACTACAAAAGGTTCTTCAGTTATCGTGTGCAAATTGATATGAGGAATACCGGGATATTTTTTTTCGGCAAAAATGTAATAATATTCACGCCGCAAGGCTTCTTCGGTCAATCCATTCGCATACACTTCAACCGCTTTTTGCTGGAAAAAGTTAAACGCTTTTACATCATCCAGGCCTGCAATATGATCTTTATGCGGATGTGTAAAAATAACGGCGTCAAGCTTTTTTACATTTTCACGCAACATCTGTGTACGAAAATCAGGCGTTGTATCAACAACCAAAGAAGTAGTTGCACTTTGCACCAAAATGCTGCTGCGTAACCTTTTATCTTTTGTATTTTTAGAAGAGCAAACCGCACAATCACAAGCAATCATAGGAACACCGCCGCTTGTACCGGTGCCCAAAAAAGTAATTCGAAGATCAGGGTAACTCACCATTCAAAGCTATAAAATATTTTACAGAGGCTGGTAAACAAACGCAAATTTGAACAGGGAAAAAGGTCTTATTTTTCAACGTTTACATTCTTCACTTTCACTTCGTCATATAATTTTTGCGAATCATGTGTAAGCAAATCGTAGTTGATGTTTAACGAAGGAATGAGGTCGATAAGTGTATTTATTCTTCCTTCGGGAATTAGAAACTTATTAAGCACCACAACTTTTTTATCTTCTAAAATGCAAAACCCGCTTTGGAAAGAGCCACGTTCGTAGCGAAGAATATAACCAGCTTCGTCAAGTACCTTTTCGAGTTTATTTAAAGTGGCCTGATTGTATTTCAAAAGAAATTTTTTATTTTTTATTGTGAACAAATTTACATTAATAGAAGGATATAAAACAGTGTTCACTTTATTAATGAGCTAACGGCTTCCGTAAAATAAGAGTTAATTTTGACTAATAAAAGAAAACTGAATTTTGGCTGACATCATTAATTTATTGCCCGAGAATATTGCCAACCAGATTGCTGCCGGAGAAGTGATCCAACGGCCGGCCAGTGCTGTTAAAGAACTGCTGGAAAATGCCGTGGACGCCGGTGCTACAGAAATAAAGCTTTTTGTAAACGATGCCGGAAAAGCTTTGGTACAGGTGATCGACAATGGAAAGGGAATGAGCGAAACCGACGCCCGCATGTGTTTTGAACGCCACGCAACTTCCAAAATAAAAAACATTGATGATTTGTTTCATATTAAAACCATGGGCTTTCGTGGGGAAGCACTGGCAAGTATTGCGGGCGTGGCGCAGGTAGAATTAAAATCGAAAAAAACCGCAGAAACTGTTGGCACTTACATCGAAATAGAAAATAGTGTAGTAAAAAAGCAAGAACCTGTAGCCACAGACCAAGGCACAAATATTTCTATGAAAAATTTGTTTTTCAATGTGCCGGCACGAAGAAATTTTTTAAAAAGTAATGCTTCGGAACTCAGGCATATTGTTGACGAATTTATCCGCATCTCAATGGCTTTCCCCTCGTTATTCTTTTCACTTACTTCTAATGGCCAGGAAGTTTTTCATTTGGAAAAAGGTTCGTTAAAACAAAGGATTATCCAAATTTTGGGAAACAGTTATTCGGCAAAACTCGTGAGCGTAAAAGAAGAAACGGATTACCTCAATATTTATGGTTTCGTGGGCAAACCCGAAACGGCAAAGAAGACGCGTGGCGACCAATATTTTTTTGTGAACAATCGCTTTATAAAAAGTGCTTACCTGAATCATGCTGTGATGAATGCTTTCAGCGATATGATTGCCAAAGACAGTTTTCCTATGTACACTTTATTTATCGAGATTGATCCTTCAAGGCTTGACATCAATGTTCATCCTACCAAGCAGGAAATAAAATTTGAAGATGAAAAATTAATTTACGCGTTCGTTCAATCTGCCGTAAAACATTCGTTAGCGCAATACAGCGTTACGCCGACATTGGATTTTGATTTGGATGTTTCTATTCAGCAAAGTGAGGCAGTAAGCAAACCTTTTACGCCCGAAAAACAATATTCAGCCACCGGCACTTCGCTTTATAAAACCTTTTCTCAAAAAAACCAGGCGCATTTTATTGAAAATAGAAGTGATTTGGAAACGTGGGATGAGAATTTAGTAAAACGAAATGCACCGGAATGCATACTTTTAATAAATTAGAAATCCCTAAGAGAGAAATCGGCGATTTTCCTTCTTCAGTAAAAAACGGAGCTCCGGCATTTCCTGAAAAGAAACCGACTTCAGGTTCTTTTATACAAATACATAAAAGTTTCATTGTTGCTGAAAATGAAAACGGTTTTATCGTAATTCATCAGCAAAATGCACACGAACGAATCTTGTATGAGCGCTTTACAGAAGCCTTGCAAGGTAAGCCAATTGCGGTTCAAAGAAGTTTGTTTCCGGCAGCCATTGAACTGTCGCCAGCGGATTCTGTTTTACTTTCTGAATTACTGACCGATCTAAATATTCTTGGTTACCAGGTTGAACCTTTTGGCAATCACACTTTCATCATCCAGGGCTCACCAGCCGATGTTCCCGATGGAAATGAAAAAAATTCATTGGAAAAGATCCTGGAACAGTACAAGCATTTTAATATGGATATGAGTTTCAATAAAAGAGAAAAACTACTTCGGTCGATGGCTTGGCAACAGGCGATAAAGGCAGGCACTTTTTTGTCAGAAAAAGAAATGGAGAATTTAGTGAACGATTTGTTCAATTGCAAAATCAGCAATACGACACCAAACGGCAAACCGGTTTTTTTGGAATTTAAAAAAGACGAATTCGATAAAATGTTTGGCAGATAGTAATTAGAGTAAAGCAACAAAAAAACAAGATTTTTATTTCAGGCACAAAAAAAGGGAGAAAGCTTTTATCATTTTCTCCCTTTTTATTATTTCAAAAATATTTTAACATTCGCTATCTTGAAGTACCCATTTTTGCTTCAATTGAAAGTGTAGCATGAGGAACGGCTCTTAATCTTGCTTTGTCGATCAATTTTCCTGTAACCCGGCAAATACCGTAAGTTTTATTTTCGATACGCATCATTGCTTTTTCCAAATGATCAATAAAGGTGATCTGGCGGCTTGCCATCTGGCTCAATTGTTCTCTTTCCATACTAAGGCTGCCGTCTTCCATTGTCATATATCGGTTATCACTTTCATCACCACCCATTTGGTCTTTACGCGTAATAAGTCCTTGCAGATATCCAAATTCCTTTTTTGCAGTTTCCAACTTTCGGGTAATCAATTCTCTAAATTCCTGTAATTCACTGTCACTGTATCGCTGGGTTGGTCCGTTGTTTTCAGCGGGCGTCTGGTCAAGCACAGATTTGGTAAATTCAGGTTCATATTTTCTTGCTTTATCTGTATTCGTTTTAGGCATTACAAATTCCTTTTTTTGTTTTTTCTCTTCCTTTTTCGCTTTCACTTTTGTTATTGCTTTTTTCAATTCTGCTTTATGATTGTTACCTGCAGTTGATTTTGAAGCTGATTTCACAGAAGATTTTTGTTTTATAGGTTTAGCATCCTGGTTTTTCTTAACAGGTGCAGATTTTTTTTCTGGCGTCTTTTCTTTTTTAGCCGAAGCTTTTTTGTTCACGACTGGTTTTTTTGCTGCCAAATTTTTTGGAGCTGCTTTTTTTGTGACGGATTTAGCAGTTTTTTTAACCGAAGATTTTTTTTGAGCGACAGGTGTCTTTTTATTACTCAATTTCGATGCCGCTTTTTTTGCAGGTTGGCTTTTTACCACTTTTTTTGCTTTCGTAGAACCTGTTACTTTAGTAGTGGTCGCTTTTTTGGGCGCTGCTTTTTTTGCAACGGTTTTATTTTTTGCTGTTGTAGCTTTTGCCGCGGCCTTTTTGGTTGAAGCAGACTTTTTGGCTGCTGTTTTTCCAGTTTTGGATTTTGATGCAACAGCAGTTGCTTTTTTTCTTTGTTGCCATAAGATTAATTGCTTTTTTTCGTAATATTTACTGTAAAGGTGTCATTATTGACATCAATTGTTATGCCATCAGAAACTTTTGTGAAAAACTCAATTTTCTCTGCCAAAATTTCGGCGCAAATATACTCATTAAATTCAGTAATTATATCTTTAACAGCGTCTTTTTCTTCCACAATTAGCAGTATTTTATCAGTTAATTCAAAATCCTTTTCTTTCCTTAAATTTTGAATTCGATTGATAAATTCCCGGGCAAATCCTTCTTTTTTAAGTTGATCTGACAATTACCAGATCAAGCGCAACGGTAAGATTGCCTTTTACAGCTATCTCAAAGCCCGGAATTTCGTTGGTAGCTAATTTCAATATCTTCTGCCGTAATAAAAATTGGTTCTATTTTCGGCATCAGGGTTTAACAAAAGTTTCCTTCCTGGATTTGATTGATCGCGGCGTCATTCAAGTTCCTGGATATCTTCGGCTGCCCATTTCATTTTTGCTCCTAATTTTTTACCGAGCGTTTTAAAGTTGGCTTTCGCTTTCTTTTTAATAAAATTATTATCAGCAGGTAGAATTTCAATTTCTTTTATATTAGTTTCTGATTTAATAATATTTTCTACCTGTCGTATTTTTTTTTCAAAATCGTTATCGATGGCTGGAATGATCACTTTTTGAAGAGGTTGCCTTACTTTAATACTTTACTTTTTTGCGAAGTGATAAAATAAGTGAAGAAATATCCTGGGCCAGCTGCATTCTTTCTTCAAGGTTTTTGTTATCAGCTCTTCATCATGCATTGGGAAAATCTGTAAAATGAACAGAATTCAGCCGTGATTTTTTCGGTTACTTTGTTGAGATTTTTAAACAGCCAATCGGCAAAAAAAGGAGCAATTGGTGCAATTAACCGGCTCAATACATCCAAACATTCATACAAAGTTTGATACGCTGAAATTTTATCATTTTCGCCTTGCGTGCTGTTTTTGTCAATTGGTTTCCAGAACCGCCGACGAGAAAGCCGTACATACCAATTGCTCAAATGTTCATCTAAAAAATATTCAATTGCTCTTCCAGCCTGCGTAGGTTCATAATCATCCAAGGCTTGTGTTACGTCTTTAATCAGCGAATTCAAGGAAGAAATAATCCATTGATCCATTTCGGGCCGTTCATTTACGGGAATATGATTTTTCTTCAAAAGTAAAGCCATCCACATTGGCATACAGGGCAAAAAACTGGTAAGTATTGTAAAGTGTTCCAAAAAATTTTCGTTGAACTTCTTTAATTCCTTCAGTATCAAATTTTAAACTATCCCATGGTGAAGCATTGGTGATCAGATACCAGCGTGTAGCATCCGGGCCAAAAATTTCCAGTGTTTCAAACGGATCAACGACATTGCCAACCCGCTTACTCATTTTATTTCCATTCTTATCCAGCACAAGGCCGTTGCTAACAACGGTTTTATAAGCGACACTATCAAATAACAAAACACGCCAAAGCATGCAAAGTATAAAACCAGCCTCTTGTCTGGTCTACACCTTCTGCAATAAAATCTGCCGGAAAATTCTTTTCAAATTCTTCTTTATTTTCAAAAGGGAAATGCCATTGTGCATAAGGCATAGCGCCACTATCAAACCAAACATCAATCAGATCGGGAACCCGTTTCATTGGTTTCCCTTTTTCAGAAACCAGAATGATATTATCAACAAAAGGTTTATGCAGATCGAAGTTAATTTGTCAATATAATCTTCAAGCTATTCTTCTGCTTTTAAATTTCATAAACCAGCTTCAATAGATGCTTTTATTTCATCTTTAATTCATCTATAGATCCAATACATTTTTCTTCTTCTCCATCTTCTGTTCGCCATACTGGCAAAGGTGTTCCCCAAAAACGGCTGCGGCTCAGGTTCCAGTCCACCATATTTTCCAGCCAGTTGCCAAATCTTCCGGTACCGGTAGAAGCTGGTTTCCAGTTGATGGTATTATTCAGTTCTATCATCCTGTCTTTTACTGCAGTGGTTTTTATAAACCAGGCATCCAGCGGATAATAAATAATAGGCTTATCTGTCCTCCAGCAATGCGGATAATTGTGTTCGTATTTTTCAACTTTAAAAGCACGGTTTTCTTTTTTCAGCTTAACAGCGATATCAACATTAACATCCATATAATGCGGATCGTCTTTATAATTTTTCACAAAGCGGCCGCTGAATTCGCCCACGCCCTTCACAAATTTCCCTTCCCTGTCACCAGGGTTAAAATTCCGAGGTTATTTTTTTTGCCGACTTTAAAGTCATCTGCACCAAAAGCAGGAGCAGTATGAACGATACCGGTTCCATCTTCTGTAGTTACAAAGTCTCCTGTAACGACTTTAAAAGGTTCGGCTCCAGGAGTTATTTCCTGAATTTTTTCTAAGGTGTTTGCTTCAAAAGGCATTAATTGTTCATAGTCGTATCCTTCAAATTCACTTCCTTTAAAACTTGCTAATAATTTTCCAGGGAATCAGTTTATCTCTTTCTTTATAATCTTCAAAATCACCATTTTCAGCTTCTTCTTTAAAATATTTTGAATCAAGAACTGTTTTCGCCAGAATCTACATTGATGGCAAGATGAGTATAAGGATTAAAAGTTTTACGATTAAAACATATTCGATATTTGGTCCAACGGTCAATCCTAGATTAGAAGGCAAAGTCCAGGAGTAGTAGTCCAGGCAAGAAGAAAACTTCATTCATCTATTTAGCAGCTGTCAAATTCAAGAAATTTGCTAATTTTTCATTCTTCAATTATCGACCTTAAACATCAGCCGTTGCACTGGTATCTTTTACATCTTTATAAGTTCCCGGTTGATTTAATTCGTGAGAACTTAAACCTGTTCCTGCTGCAGGCGAATAAGGCTGAATACTTACACTTTCATATAAATATCCTTTTTTATATAATTCTTTCAGGCACCACCAAAGCGTTTCAATATAATTATTTTCAAAAGTGATATAAGGATTTTTCAAATCTACCCAATAACCCATTTTTTGAGTTACTTCATCCCATTTGTCTTTAAATTTCAAAACTTCTCTGCGGCAGGTGGCATTATATTCTTCAACAGAAATTATTTTACCAATATCTTCTTTAGTAATTCCCAATAATTTTTCAACACCCAATTCCACCGGCAAACCATGTGTATCCCAGCCGCCTTTGCGTTTCACCTGGAAACCTTGCATGGTTTTATAACGGCAAACCAAGATCTTTTAACGTCCTGGAAATTACATGATGAATCCCGGGCATTCCATTGGCGCTTGGCGGCCCTTCATAAAAAACAAAAGGGGTTTTTCCTTCCCGGTTGGAAATGCTTTTTTCAAAAGCGTTTTCTTCCTTCCACAATTTCTGTATTTCATCAGCGATTTCAGTAAGATTCAACTGCTTATATTCACGATATTTCTTCATTACAAATTAACCTTCAGTTAAAATAAAAGGATGCAAAGGTAAAGATTTTTATATGTGGAATTTGCCTTTTTTCGCCTTCAAATGCTATCAATTACTTAATATTAGCGTTTCCTGAATTTGTTAAGAATCTAAAAATGAATGTGCCTTAACCATTTTTTTTATTCACAAAAAAACGTTTTGGCACTGTATTTACTTTAAAGAGCCATTGCCGTTGCAACTATGAAAAACACCTTTATTATGTAATTAAATTAAAATTTATACATATTAAATGTTGCAGTGGAAAATGCGGGGAAGGTGAAGTTTTCTTCATCTTCCTTTTTTATTTTACTATGTAAACGATTGCCAGTAAACAAACAATAAACGAAAGTTTTTATTTTGCTTTGTTGAATCAGCGAAAAAGCAATTCACACGGTTTTATCCCGGTGTGTTTTTTAAAGGCGGTAGAAAAGTGAGAGATGGACGAATAACCAAGAGAATCAGAGACTTCTGTAACGGTTAATCCTTTTTCATAGAGCAAATATTTGGCGTGTTCCATTCGCTGGCTTTGAAAGAAATCGAAAATGGTAGTTCCGTACATTTCTTTAAATCCTTTCTTTAAATAACATTCATTGATCGCTGCTTTTCGGCTTAATTCTTTAATAGTTAGAGGCTCGCCGATATGTTCAAGCAAAATATTTCTTGCAAGAGCTATTTTTTCCCGATCTGCTTCATTTGTCAAAAATTTGCACGAAAAACCTTCTTCGTCATCACCAAACATGCATTCAATATTGCACAAGAAGCAACAATTGAGTTTGAGCGTTGATAAAGATATTTTCAAAGCTATCAGAATACTCGTGATTCATCAGCTCTTCCAAAATATTTCTTGTTCTGCTGCAAAGAGGAAGTGTTTTGCTAAAGGAAGAAGTGTGCCTGAAGGCCAAAACATTTTCTGAAAAAGAAGTGGTTTTCAAGCCTTTTACAAATTGAGAAAGATGATCTGCATTGAACCGGAAACAACCGACATCGATCGTATCTACAAGTGCTTCACAATGGTGTGATTGGGAATGTTTGCAGAAACTGCATTCACTGTCTTTTTCTTTGCAATAACGATTGCCTTCCATGCAAAAAACCAGTTCAAGGTTGCGCGATTCCTGATCCTCTTCATGATAATTGTAGATCATCATTCCGGTTTCTTCAAAAAAAGCCTTTGGCGGTTTGCGGTAACGGTTAATTATATATTGAACAGAACCGGGGATTTTTTGCGAATTATGCTGCACCAATTCCAACTCATCCTCCATCAGGGGATGTTTTGTTGCGAGAGAAAGTATGTCATTGGCTGCTTGCATAATTGAAAGCTGCAAAATTACGACTTTGAAATTTTAAAGTGAAAGCGCTTTTTCCATTTGCATACTTCGCGAGCCTTTAATGAGAATCAAGGAATTTTTTGGATTTTTTGTTTTTAGCCATTCACTTGCTTCACTCGAATTCTCAAGATTGATGTAATTATTTTGAATGTCGTTGAAATTTTTCCCGACAAGAACGACTGCTTCCCATTCGTATTTATCGATTAAAGAAATGATGGTTTCATGTTCCATTTTGCTGTCTTCGCCCAACTCCATCATACTACCCAAAAGCATAATCTTTTTATTTCCCTGCATATTGGCAAAATTTTCAATAGCGGCTTTCATGCTTCCGGGATTGGCGTTGTAGGCATCCAGAATTATAGTGTTAGAATCTTTTTTTATCAATTGAGATCGGCTGTTGGAAGGAATATAATTTTGGATAGCCTTTCTTTATTTTTTGTTCGTTTACTGTAAAATACTGTCCTAACGCAAACCGCAGCAAGAACATTGGACAGATTATAAGCGCCCACCAAATTTGTTGTAATTTCTAAAGGGATTTGCTTTCAATTTCTACTTCTATAAAAGGATCATTTTTCGCAATATTTCCTTTTGTATTGTCGCTATTGCTTCCGTAGTAGATGGCATTTTTTACGTGCTTCCCTAGATCAAAAACTGAAGCATCATCGGTGTTCACAAAAGCTGTTCCGTCACGCCTTTTCAAATAATCAAAAAGTTCGCCTTTCCCTTTTTTACATTTTCGACGCCACCAAATCCCTCCAAATGTGCTTTGCCGATATTGGTGATTAATCCATATAACGGTTGCGCATAAACGCAATATCCTGCAATTTCATTAAGATGATTGGCGCCCATTTCAATCACGGCCATTTCTGCATCAGGTTTAATTTTTAAGATAGTGAGCGGAATGCCGATATGATTGTTGAGGTTTCCTTTTGTAGTGTATGTTTTATAAGTAGTGGAAAGAACTGCATGGATTAACTCCTTTGTAGTGGTTTTTCCGTTGCTGCCGGTGATGGCGATAAATGGAATATCAAATTGCTCACGATGGTATTTTGCCAGTTGTTGCAATGTTTGTAAAACGTCATTCATTTTAATAATCCTGTCATCTTTAAAATCCGAATCTTCATCGGCTACAACATACGCCGCGCCCAATTCCAATGCTTTTTTTGCAAAATCATTTCCATTAAAATTCGGTCCTTTTAACGCAAAGAAAATTTCATCTTTTTGTAAGTTTCTTGAATCCGTTTGCACAGAAGGAAACTGCTGATAAATTTTATAAATCTCTTCAATTTTCATAAGGCAAAAGTAGCTTTTCGGATTTTCGAATTAAAAATAAATAAGAATTTATTGTGAAAACAATTTTCTTTTTTTGAAAGTCAAAAAGAAAAAGCGTTTATTCTTTAACTTGTGCGCCATTCTCAAAAACTATTTATTCTGATGAAAAGATCCGTGATTACTATTTTATTGCTAACCACTTTAAAGTTTTTTGCCTTATCCCAAATACCAAACAATGCTGCGAAGCAATGGGCTGATAGCGTTTTTAATTCGTTAACGAACGATCAGAGAATTGCACAATTAATGATTGTGCGTGAAAGCAGCTACACACCCGAGGGCCCGGTTTATTATGATTCAACCGTTGAAGCAGCGATCAAGAAATATAATATTGGCGGAATTTGTTTGTTCCAGGGAACTCCGGTAAAGCAGGCCAATTTCATTAATTATTTTCAAAGCATTGCCAAAACTCCGTTGATGGTTTCCATGGATGCAGAATGGGGCGCCGGTATGCGCTTCGATAGTGTTGAGCCACTAAATCATCAAATGATGTTAGGTGCCATGCAGATTCAACTTTAGTTTATGAATATGGAAAACTGGTTGGAAGGCAATTGAAGCGAATTGGCGTCCGTTGATTTTGCGCCGGATGTAACGATAAATATTTAGGCACATATTCTTGAATAAGCGTATCTGCACTCATACAGTAATGCCATTTTATACATTTTTTAAGATTTTTTGAGATATTTTCTCTGCTTCTTTTTTAAGATGAATCAAATTTTTATCGTTAAACACGATAGCATCAAACTCTTCATTCTTAATATTTTCTTGTTCTATTTCGCTAGCATCCGATAATTCAACATTATCTTTGCGATAAATCCTTATTTGAAAAAATCCTAAATTTTTTAATAATTGAAATTCATTTTTAAATCTAACATCAGAAACAATTGCAATTTTATTTTTGTTTTTTTGAATTTTTGGAAACTGATCTTCAAAACAAGATAACCAAATATCTTCTCTATACTTTCTGCCTTGTGTGCCAATATCAATCAATAACTGTCTAACAGATAAAGCCTTATTTTTCTTAAATGCTCCTGGAATAATTTCATTTCTAAAATGA
>CAWFBO010000009.1:0-287187 GCA_963814075.1 uncultured Chitinophagaceae bacterium
TACCATTGTTGCTTCTTTTGCACAATTCGCCTGAATAAATAAGCAAATTTTTTTACGAAAAGCCGCATTAATTGCGGCTTTTTTCTTTGAGTGTTTATCTCGATAGTAAATCAATAAATAAAGGGTTTTTTGTTTTGTCCTTATTTACTTTCTTTACCCGTAATTGTTAATATTTCTTAAAATAATTTTTTATTTTTTGATATTACGAAACTATTCGTACATTCGTTGTACGAAACAATTCGTAGTAAAGCAACAAATAATGAATAATTCAAAACAGAACAAACCAACAGAAAGTGAAATGGAAATTTTGCAGGTATTGTGGGAGCAGGGGCCATCAACAGTTCGGGAAGTACATGAGATACTTTCACGAAACGAAAGATTCCGGTTATACCACTACTTTAAAACTGATGCAGATAATGAATGAAAAAGGTTGCTTGAATCGAAATGACGAATCTAAAACCCACATTTACACTGCTGCCGTTAAGAAAGAATCGATTCAAAAGCAGGTGGTAAGTAAAATGATCAATGGCTTGTTCAAAGGTTCATCTGCCAAACTTGTAATGCATGCTTTAGGAAATCACCGGGCTTCAAAAGAAGAAATTTTAGAGATAAAAAAGTATTTGGATGAAATTGAAAAAAGGAAAAGGCAAAAAAGAAAAGCAATCTATAAACCAGATTTTCATAAAAGATCAATAATTAACAAGATAAAAAAATTAAACAATGGATCAATTTAGTTTTCTCTTTTCTCCTGCTGCCGCAGCTCTTGGCTATACTTTATTGTATAGTATCGGCCAGGCATTTGTTGTTTTCATTTGCCTTCGCATTGTTTTGAAATTTATTCCCAATGCATCATCACACATAAAATATTCTCTTTCTTATTGCGGTTATCTTGCCATAGGAGCATGGTTTTTCATTACTTTGTTTCACCAATTTTCAATTGCGCAAAGTGAATCTGTCACTTCAAAAGGCAATTGCAGGAAATTCTTTTAATCCAGTTGTCTTTCGATCAGCGCTTCTTCCGCTTCTTCATCATTTTCCTTATCCTTTTTGAATCGAATATTTGCCTTGATTGTTGCTTTTTATCTACTGGGTATTTTATGGTATTCTATCCGGTTGTCGGTTAATTTTTTTCAGACAAACAGCTTAAAATCAAAGGACTTTATGAACTGGATAGTGAATGGAAGGAGCATATTTTGACACTTGCCGAAGAATGAACGTTAGCCGTTCTTTGCAAACTTTTTTTTCGCGTAAAGTAAATACACCTATGATGATTGGTTTTTTTAAACCGGTTATCCTGCTGCCTTTTGCTGCGATGAATCATTTATCACCTGAGCAATTTGAAGCGATTTTGTTGCATGAACTGGCTCACATTCGCAGGAATGATTACCTGTTAAATATTATACAATCGGTGTTGGATACTGATTTTATTCTTTAATCCTTTCACCTGGTGGATAACCAAAAATATCCGGGAAGAGCGTGAAAAATCGTTGTGATGAAATGGTATTGCAGTTATCTGATCCTTATCATTACGCCCGCGCATTATTAGCTCTTGAAGAACCTTTGAAAAACCAGCCGTTGGTAATGACCGCAGTTGGAAAACGTTCACATTTATTTCACCGAATTAAAAACATTATGGAAATGAAAAATAATCACTTAAATCTCCGTCAAAAGTTTATTACTTTAATAGTTATTGCTATCGCAATTGTTTCGGTTGCCTGGTTAAGCCCTGCAGAAAATAAAGATGCGCTAAAGTTGAAAAACAAAAAGATTTCAAAAAATTCTGTATGACCCAATTCAACAGCACCGTTTTTTACAGTTTTCCCGTTTAATTTATAGACAGATTCTACTGCCGCAGAGAAATTGCGCCGTCTCCTCCTCACCCCATTCCACCAAGCCGCGTCGCAATGCCATGGGAGTTGCGCCAATGCCTCCGGCTCCGCCAGTTCCACCGATGCCTCTAAGTTCCATGGGGCCTTTCCACCACTTCCTCCTATGCCACCTATGCCGCCGGATTCCATCGATGAAGGATACCCTTCCTCCTTCTGCAGATTATTTCAAGAGTAAAGAATGGAAGCAACAGGAAGAAGCAATTAAAAAGAGTACGCAGGAAATGCGCAAATATTTTCAAAGCGATGCATGGAAAAAGCAACAGGATTTGATAAAGGAAAATGCAACTGCGATGAAGAAATACTTCAATAGCCCTGAGTGGAAAAATCAGCAGAAACTGATCCGGAAAAATGCGGAAGAAATGAAAAAATATTTTGATAGTCCTGAGTGGAAAAAACAACAGGAATTGATGAAGAAGAACGGTGAAGAGATGAAAAAATATTTTGATAGTCCTGAGTGGAAAAAGCAACAGGAACTAATGAAAAAGAACGGTGAAGAAATGAAAAAATATTTCAATAGTCCTGAATGGAAAAAGCAACAGGAACTGATTAAAAAGAATGCTGAAAAAGTGAAGGAATATTTTAACAGCCCCGAATGGAAAAAGCAACAAGAAGAAATTCGACACGCTACCGATTCATTGTCCGACTTATTTTAAAAGCGATACATGGCAAAAGCAACAGGAAAATATTCAAAAAGCAATTGCGCAAAACACAGAAGTATTTTCAAAACTGATGCATGGCAACAAGTACAGGAAAATTTAATGCACTTAAATGATCAGCAAAAATCACAGAACGATGAAGGAAAAGCACAGAAGGATGCAGAGTTGAAAAAGAAATAATCTTCCGTACCTCCAAAATAAAAAACCAGCAAATTTGTTTGTTTGCTGGTTTTTATTGTCATTTATAATCTCTGATTATTTTTTTGGTTTGAAACCTTCCTTTAAGGTAACTGTTCTGTTAAATACAAGTGCGCCTGGTTTGGAATCTTTATCAATGCAGAAATATCCATTCCTTATAAATTGAAAATGGCTTCCTTTTTCCGCATGTTGAAGATGAGGTTCAATAAAAGCATTTTTAATTATTTTTAATGAATCAGGATTGATAAAACTTTTGAAATCACCTTCTTCCGCCGCCGGATTTTCAACCGTAAACAAACGTTGATACAATCTCACTTCTGCAGTTGCGGCATCTCGTGCATTTACCCAATGAATGGTTCCTTTTACTTTTATATTACTGGTATCATGATGGCTTTTGCTTTCAGGAATATACGTGCAATGAATTTCAGTTACATTTCCTTCTTCATCTTTTTTAAAACTTTCACAGCGAACAATGTAAGCACTTTTTAAACGCACCATTTGGCCCGGAGCAAGCCTGAACCATTTTTTTACCGGCTCTTCCATAAAATCTTCTTTTTCTATCCAAAGTTCTTTTGAGAAAGTAATCGTTCTTACATTGTTTGGATCATTGGGAAGATTTTCTGTAGTTAATTCTTCGGTTTTATTCTTCATGGATAATTATCAATGATCAATTTAACAGGATTGAGAACTGCCATTACTCTTACAGCTGTTTCGTTCAGTTCTTCCCTGATGCAAAATTCAATAAACTTATATCAATAAGATTATCCCGCTTGGCCACACCGATCTTTTCACAAAAAGTTCGGATGCTGGAAGGCGTATATCCTTTTCGTCTGAACCCTGATAACGTCGGCATTCGCGGATCATCCCATCCCGATACAAATTTTTCATTTACCAATTGCAATAATCTGCGTTTACTCATTACCGTATGAGTCATATTTAAACGGGCAAATTCATATTGACGCGATGGGAAAATTTCCAGCTTTTCGATAAACCAATCGTATAACTGCCTATGAGGAACAAACTCCAACGTACAAATGCTATGCGTGATATGTTCAATACTGTCGCTTTGGCCATGTGCAAAATCATACATTGGATAGATACACCATTTATCGCCCGTACGATGATGATGCGCGTGTTTAATTCTGTACATGATCGGATCGCGCATGAGCATATTGATGTGAGCCATATCAATTTTTGCGCGCAATACTTTTTCTCCGTCTTTGTATTTTCCATTCTTCATTTCCTCAAAAAGACGAAGGTTTTCTTCAATGCTCCTGTTGCGGAATTCATTCTCTTTTCCCGGTTCTGTGGGTGTTCCTTTATCAGCAGCAATTTTATCGAGCGGCTATCATCAACATACGCTAATCCTTTCTCAATAAGCCTTACGGCAAAAAGATATATTTCATCAAAATAATCGCTTGAATAATATTCATTGCTCCAGGTAAAGCCAAGCCAGCGAATATCTTCTTTTATACTGTCTACATATTCCACATCTTCAGTTACCGGGATTTGTGTCATCAAACCGAAGATTGGTATTGCCTTTATATTTTTCTGCGAGGCCAAAATTCAGACAAATACTTTTCGCATGACCGATATGTAAATAGCCGTTCGGTTCAGGGGGAAAGCGGGTTAGTATTTTCTCATATTTTCCATTCTTAAGATCTTCTTCAACGATCTCTTCAATGAAATTCAAGCTTTTTCCCTCAGGCATTACTTTATTAATTATCTCTTTCTCCATATTTCTTCAAAGGTGAATTACTTCTACGCATTTACGTTATTGATCCTTATTTTAAAAATCCTTTAACTAAAATTTAAAAATTACTGCATGCTGCCGGCAATCAATTCTGCAAGGTCGATCACTTCAATTTCCTCTTCTTTTTTATTGTATTTTACTCCATCAGTGAGCATCATCATACAATATGGGCAATTGGACGCGATACTTTTGCACCGGTTTCTATTGCCTGTTTCGCCCGTTCGTTATTTACTCTTTCGGTTCCCTTTTCTTCTTCTTTAAAAACCTGTGAACCGCCTGCTCCACAACAAAACCCATTGCTTCGCGATCTTTTCATTTCGGTTAATTCAACATCCAGCGCCTCCAAAACTTTACGCGGAGCTTCATAAATATTATTTCCGCGGCCGAGATAACAACTATCGTGATACGTAAATTTTTTTCCTTTAAAATCTCCTTTCTCCTTCATTTTTATTTTTCCTTCATCGATCAATTGTTGTAAAAAAACGGTGTAATGCACCACTTCATAATTTCCGCCTAATGCAGGATATTCATTTTTAAAAATATTGAAACAATGTGGGCACGTCGTTACTATTTTTTTTATGCCATATCCGTTAAGTAACTCAATATTTTGATGCGCCATCATCTGGAATAAAAATTCATTTCCTGCGCGCCTTGCCGGATCGCCATTGCATATTTCTTCCTTTCCAAGAATTGCATAACTGATTTCAATTTTATTCAAAATAGTTGCAAAGGCTTTGGTGATCTTTTGCGCTCTCTGGTCAAAACTGCCTGCACAACCCACGTAAAACAAAATATCCGGAGTTTTACCTTCCGCCGCCATTTCAGCCATCGTTGGAATATGCATGTTCTTTGATTTTTGGAGCTAAAATACAACAAACAATTTTGATTGCGTACGTGCAGGTTAACTGTTTAAACTTATTTTTGTCGCTTGCTTAAAAATTGAAGAGAATTGATCAAAAAAATAAAAAACTGGGAGCAGTGGCCTTTTAAAATTTTATATGCGCCCATTGCTCCGGCCTGGGTTTGGTATATGATCCGATCGCGTGCAGTATGGTTTTTCACTCCGAGTAATCCAAAACTTACTTTCGGAGGCCTTGATGGGGAACCGAAAAAAGAAATGCACGATCTTTTGCCTTCCCAATTTTGCCCGGATTTTTTTAACGTAAAGCCTTCCGAATCGTTTTCTGACGTACAAAAAAAATTACATTCTTCCGGAATTAAATATCCTTTGATTGTGAAGCCGGAAGTGGGAGGGCAAGGGATTTTATTCAGGAAAATTGAAAATGAAGAACATTTAAAAGAATATCATTCACATATTCCGGTCGAATATTTTATCCAGGAATTTATTGAATATCCTGTTGAAGTGAGCTTGTTTTATTATCGCTATCCCTTTGAAAAAAAAGGTGCCATTACCGGCTTTCTCCAAAAAGTACCAATGCGGGTTACAGGTGACGGCGTTCACAATCTCGGGGAATTATTATTGCAAAATGTAAAAACCAAAAAGAGGCTTGCTGAATTGAAACAAAAACACGAGATAAATTTTGATAAAGTAATTCCTGCCGGCGAAGCTTATATTTTAAGTCACGCCGGCAATCACAATCGTGGTGCCGATTTTTTTGACCTGAGCGCTGAAATAACTGACGATTTGGTAGCTCTTCTTGATAAGATAAGTCTTGGTATCAATGATTTTTTTTATGGCCGTTATGATATTATGTGCAATTCAATTGAAGATTTGAAACGGGGAGAAAATTTCGTGATTCTTGAATACAATGGTTGTGGCGCCGAACCCAATCATTTTTATGATACCGGCTACACATTAATTGGCGCCTGGAAAGAAATTTTAAGCATTGGAAAATACTTTTTGAGATCAGCCGCTATAATCATAAACAAGGCGTATCTTATTGGCCTTTGTTAAAAGGCCTGCGATTTAGGCGTCAAACAAAAAAATATTATAAATTAATTAATAAAGTCGACAAGGAAATCTCCTGAAAATTTAACATCTTGCTAAAAAACCTTAATGAAAATGATAAAGTTTCTTTTTAACTGTTTGTTTTTTATTTCTCTTAACGTCACGGCTCAAAACTATAGCCCTGTTGATTCTTCGAGTAAAGTACATTTCGTTATTAAGAATTTTGGCATCAATACAGGTGGCGATCTTAGCGGTTTAAAAGGAAATATTACCTTTTCTCCTGATAACCTTTCTGTATCCAATTTCAATGTTTCCGTAGATGCTTCTACCGTTGATACTGACAACAGTATGCGCGATAAGAGTCTGGTAAGTGATGAATATTTTGATGCTGAAAAATATCCGCTTCTGACGATTTCATCTACCAAAGTGGAAAAGACAAACAAAACTGCTGCCGGCTTTTATTTTTTTACCGGAAATCTCACCATTAAAGGCGTTACAAAAACCATTTCATTTCCGTTCCAGGCAAAAGAAGAGAACGGAGGCTATTTGTTCACCGGAAATTTTAAGATTAATCGTACCGATTTCGGTGTAGGCGAACAAAATATTGTTTTAAGTAACCAGGTTGATGTGACGTTATCTGTTTTTGCAAAAAAGAGCTGATTATATGCCATTAGTAAAAGTTTTTTTCTGGGGGTTGATCGTAAGTTTTTTAGGTACGCTTCCTTTGGGAACTTTGAATGTGGCGGCCATGCAAATAAGCGTTCAGGAAAGTGTTCAAAACGCCATTTTATTTTCATTAGGTTCGTTGTCGGTAGAGATGGCTTATGTACGCATTTCGTTAGTCGGAATCAATTGGGTGCGTAAACAAAA
The DNA here is from genome assembly GCA_963814075.1 of uncultured Chitinophagaceae bacterium. Taxonomy (GTDB): domain Bacteria; phylum Bacteroidota; class Bacteroidia; order Chitinophagales; family Chitinophagaceae; genus Ginsengibacter. Next base: position 7,276 of record CAWFBO010000009.1, read on the forward strand.
GAAATTATTTCGCTGGATGGAATGGCTTACGGTGGCTATCGTGCTGGCGCTTGCCATCGGAAGTTTTGCTGCTGCGATGAAGCCACATCATGCTAAAAATGTAATGCTTAATAATAACATCAACAGGTATTTGCTGGGTGTAATGTTAAGCGCGGTAAGTCCTATGCAAATTCCATTTTGGTTCGGCTGGAGCACGGTTCTTTTTACCAAAAATATTCTGCAACCTAAAAATTCTTTTTACAATATTTACATTGTAGGAATTGGACTGGGAACGCTTCTTGGAAATTGCGTTTTTATTTTCGGCGGTAAATGGATTGTTTCGAAAATGAACGGCAATCAAAATTTAATGAACTGGATCATTGGCGGCATCTTCGCCGTTACGGCTGTAATTTTCTTAATAAAAATTCTGTTGAATAAAGATGGAATGAAGAAAATTGAAGAAGCAGCCTAAAAGCATTTTGCTTTTTTGGTAAACCAACAAATTCTCCCAATTCTTATTTCATAAAATCTTCAATAGTTCAGATAACATTAAAATTTATCAGGCAAAAGAGTCATTTGTTTGAAATTATTTGGTAAAAAATAAAAAATTAATTTGTTGAATTCAATTTAGCACTTACATTTGCGAAACAATGACGATCTCAAAAGCAAATACCGGCTTCTTTTATTTTAGCTACTATTTTAGAAATAGTCCGGGATCGGCTTGTTAAAAACTGAATAACAGAATAACAATAGAAAATCCCGGCACAAATCGCCGGGATTTTTGTTTTTATGAACAAGAAAATAGCCATACAGGGTTTTGAAGGCAGCTTTCACCAGGCTGCGGCCCGCCAGTTTTTTGGAAACGAGGTGGAAGTGATATGTTGTTCCACTTTCCGTGAAGTAATAAAATTCGCTGATGATAAAAACCAAAGTGATGGTGGACTGATGGCCATAGAAAATTCTATTGCCGGAAGCATATTACCAAACTACAATTTATTGCAAAAAAGCAATTTGAAAATTGTGGGAGAAATTTACCTGCAGGTAAATCAACATTTAATGGTAAATCCCGGAGTCGCGCTCGAAGATATCCGGGAAGTTCATTCTCATCCGATGGCTTTGCTTCAATGTTCGGATTTTTTGGAAAAATACAATTGGAAATTAATTGAAACAGAAGATACCGCACTTAGTGCCCGGCATGTTCACCAGCATAAAAGTAAACACATTGCAGCGATTGCCGGTGAATTGGCTGCTGAACTATATCAATTGGATATGATCGCTTCCAATATTCATACACAAAAAAATAATTACACCAGGTTTTGGGTTTTGGAAAATGCCGCTTCCGCAAAAGAAGTCAATGATGCTAATAAAGCCTCATTGATTTTTCAGACAGATCATTCAAAAGGAAGTTTGGCAAGAGTGCTAACCAAAATTTCTGATGCTGATGTGAATTTGAGTAAGCTTCAATCAATGCCTATTCCCGGCAGTGACTGGCGATATTCTTTTCATGTAGATTGTGAATTTACCCATCTTGAACAACTGGAAGAGGTACTCAAAAATATAAAACCTTTAACCGCCGATATTAAAGTATATGGAGTTTATAAAAACGGGAAAAACACCGGTTAATAATAAATATGATTAAATGAAAAGAAATGAACGCAATTCAGGAAAATAATTCGGTAATAAAGAAAATGGCACAACTATCAGATCGCCTTTCAGGTATCGAAGAGTATTATTTTTCAACCAAACTCAGGCAGATTGATGAGATGAATAAGGCCGGAAAAAAGGTGATCAACCTGGGTATTGGCAGCCCGGATCTTCCTCCCCATCCGGAGGTGATCCAGACCCTGGCAGAAGAAGCAAAAAAGCCTAATCAGCACGGTTACCAAAGTTATAAAGGAAGCCCGGTGCTTAGAAACGCAATATCCAAGTGGTATAAAAAATGGTATAATGTTGACCTGAATCCTGATACAGAGATTTTGCCTTTGATCGGGAGCAAAGAAGGCATCATGCACATTTGTATGACGTATATCAATCCCGGCGATGAAGTATTGATTCCTAATCCGGGTTATCCTACTTATAAAAGTGCCGCAAAAATTGCAGGAGCTAACGTTATCGCATATACGCTAAAAAAAGAAAATAACTGGTGTCCTGATTTTGATGAACTGGAAAAGCTCGATTTGCAAAAAGTAAAACTGATGTTTGTGAATTATCCGCAAATGCCAACCGGGCAGTTACCCACACACGAAATGTTTAACCAACTGATCTCCTTTGCAAAAAGGTATCAAATATTAATTGTCCACGATAATCCATACAGTTTCATTCTCAATAACCATCCGATGAGTTTGCTAAGTATTGAAGGAGCAAAAGAAGTTGTGATTGAATTAAATTCATTCAGTAAAAGTCATAATATGGCGGGCTGGAGAGTAGGAATGCTTTGTGGTGCAAAAGAAAGAATTGCAGAAGTACTTGCGCTTTAAAAGCAATATGGACAGTGGAATGTTTTTGCCGTTGCAACTCGCTGCTGCAAAAGCTTTGGAACTCGACCAGGATTGGTACGATTCGGTAAATGCGGTTTATAAAAAAAGACGTGAAAAGGTTTTTGCTTTGCTGGATATGTTGAATTGTTCTTATGATAAAAACCAGGCGGGTTTATTTGTATGGGCATCAATTCCCGGAAAGTATAAAGATGGATTTGAATTGAGTGACGAAGTATTGGAAGGATCAAATGTTTTTATAACTCCCGGAGGAATTTTTGGAAGTGCCGGTAATAAATATATAAGAGTGAGTTTGTGTACCAACGAAGAAAAACTGGATGAAGCAATAAAAAGAATTCAAAAAATAAAGAATTGAATTAATTAATATGTTCGAAAATGTTACCATAGTTGGTGTTGGTTTAATAAGCGGTTCATTTGCGTTGGCTTTAAAAGATAAAGGCTTTGCGAAAAATATAATTGGTGTTAGCAGAACACAGGCAAGTTTGGACAAAGCCAAAGAACTTGGAATTATTGATGAGGCGTTGCCACTGGAAGAAGCCGTGGGAAAAAGTGATTTTGTTTATGTGGCCATTCCTGTTGATGTCACGATTCCTGTTATGGAACAAATAATGGATCTGGTGAATGATAAGCAAATTGTCGTGGATGCCGGATCTACCAAATATGTATTGTGTAAAGCATTGGAAAATCATCCGAAGAGAAAAAGATTTGTAGCAACACATCCGATGTGGGGAACCGAATATAGCGGCCCGGAAGCTGCTGTTAGAGAGGCTTTCGCCGGAAGGTCGTGTGTGATTTGTGAAAAAGAAAAAAGTGATGACGAAGCAGTAAGGATTGTTGAAAAGATATATAAGGAGTTGGGAATGCACCTGGCTTATATGGATGCGGAAAATCATGATATCCATGCGGCGTATGTTAGTCATATTTCTCACATTACTTCTTTTGCGTTGGCTAATACGGTTTTGGAAAAAGAAAAAGAAGAAGACGCGATTTTTGAACTGGCAGGCGGCGGTTTTGAAAGTACGGTGCGGCTTGCAAAAAGTAATCCTTCTATGTGGGCGCCCATCTTTATGCAGAACAGGGAAAATGTGCTGGACGTTTTGAATGAACATATTTCACAGTTAAGAAAATTTAAAAGCTGTCTTGAAAAGGAAAATTATGAGTACCTCAAAGAACTAATGGAAAACGCTAACAAAATTTCAAGGATCATAAAATAGAACAGTAAACGAAGAAATAGCTAAAATTTTTAAAATTAATTTTACATGGAAACAGAAACAAAAACAATGAAAGAAGCAATTCAGGAAAAATGGAACAAACGTCCATTGATCATAAGCGGCCCGTGCAGTGCCGAAACAGAAGAACAAGTATTGGAAACCGCTACACGGCTTGCAAAAACAGGAAAGGTAGATGTACTTCGTGCAGGAATCTGGAAACCAAGAACCAAGCCAGGCATGTTTGAAGGAATTGGTGTAAAGGGTTTGCCATGGCTCGCCGAGGCAAAGAAAGCCAGTGGCCTGCCTATTGCTGTGGAAGTGGCAACTGCAAAACACGTGGAAATGGCTTTGCAATTTGATATTGACATATTATGGATTGGTGCCCGCACTACTGTAAATCCTTTTAGTGTTCAGGAAGTTTGTGATGCATTGCGTGGCGTTGATGTTCCTGTTTTAATAAAAAATCCGATTAATCCTGATCTCGAACTTTGGAGCGGCGGCATTGAGCGTTTGCAGAAAGTGGGCATGAAAGATATCGGGATGATTCACCGGGGTTTTTCTAATTATGGAAACACCGAATTCCGCAATGCGCCCATGTGGCATTTGCCGATTGAAATGAAAAGAAGGTTTCCTGACATGCTTCTCATTTGTGATCCTTCGCATATTTGTGGCAACAGGACAGGATTACAGGATATTGCTCAAAAAAGTATTGACCTTGATTTTGGTGGATTGATGATTGAAACACATATTGATCCTGATAAAGCATGGAGCGATTCAAAACAACAAATTACTCCTGAAAGATTGGCTGAAATGCTTGGTAATCTTAAGTGGCGTTTTGAAAACACCGATGAAAAAGAATTTGTGACAGCGCTTGCCAAATTAAGGGAACAGATCAACCATTTAGATGATGAACTAATGGCGCTGCTCGGGCAACGCATGAAGATCTCAAATAAAATCGGTGAATACAAAAGGCAGAATAATATTACCATTCTGCAAACCAACCGTTGGAATGAAATCCTTGCAAAGGCTTTCTTAAAGGGCGAAAAGCTGGACCTGAGCAAAGATTTTATTACTAAATATTTTGATGCCGTTCACATGGAAAGTATCAACCATCAAAACAAAATCATGAATGAAGAATAAAGAAATGGTTGAAAAAAAATACGGATTTTCTAACAGGTCGGTGAGCGTATATTTCGACGCCAACTTTGCAATGTTGCAGGATATCGTTGAGAAAGAAAACACAATCCTCATTACTGACGAAAATATTTTTTCAAAGCAATCTGAAAAATTTTCCGGTTGGAGGACGATAGTTATACAAGCCGGCGAACCCTACAAAAATCAGCAAGCAGTCGATGAAGTTATTGAACAACTGATTGAATTGAATGCCGATCGTCAGACGTTCATTATTGGCGTAGGCGGTGGAGTTGTGACAGATGTCACCGGCTATGCAGCATCGGTTTATATGCGTGGATTAAAATTTGGATTTGTGCCAACAAGTATTTTAGCGATGGTGGATGCAAGCATTGGTGGAAAGAACGGCGTGGACGTGGGTGTGTATAAAAACCTTGTTGGTGTAATCAATCATCCGCAGTTCTTATTGTATGATTATTCTTTTTTGGAAACACTACCGGAAGAACAATGGATCAATGGTTTTGCAGAAATAATAAAACATGCATGTATCAAAGATGAGCCAATGTTTCAATTGTTGCAGGAAAAGTCGCTTGATTATTTTCATTCTTCCCGTGAAAATATCGGGAAATTAATTCAGCAGAATGTGGAAATAAAATACAATGTGGTAGTGAATGATGAGCGGGAAACCGGTGAAAGAAAGTTACTCAACTTTGGACATACTATCGGGCATGCCATTGAAAATACTGCTAAACTGCCGCATGGAAGTGCCATCAGCATTGGTATGATCGCTGCTTGCATCATTTCAGAAAAAATAAACGGATTTTCAAAAGCGGATACCCAAAAAGTGAAGCAACTTCTTTCTGAATATCAATTACCTGTCGCTTTTGATATTGATAAAGAAAAAACGTGGAATATCTTGTTGCACGATAAAAAGAAATCAGGGACTGATATGAATTTTGTGGTGCTTGATGAAATAGGAAAAGCATCCATCAAAAAAATTCCTTTGCCTGAATTGCGTCAAATATTTGATGCACTCAATTAAATAATATCTGGTCATAATTCAAATTCATAAATACAACTGTGGACATAACCATTACTCCATCTTCCGTTTCAGGAACAATAAAAGTGCCTCCTTCCAAAAGCTCGATGCAACGTGCTTGTGCAGCGGCTTTAATTACACCTGGTACCACCGTTATCGATAATTTCGGAAAAAGCAATGATGAAAAAGCGGCGCTTGATATTATTGCTAAACTCGGCGCTACAATCAACAAAACGAGCAATAAATTGGCCGTTACTTCCCATGATTTTATTTTTCGCTCGCAGTTTCCTGAAAAAAACGTGATCGTAAATGTTGGCGAAAGTGGTTTGTCAATGAGAATGTTTGCGCCAATCGCCGGTCTCTTTAATTACGATATTACTTTTACCGGCGAAGGAAGTATTTTGAAAAGGCCGATGAATTTTTTTGATGAAATACTTCCATTATTAGACGTGGAAGTGAATTCGAATGATGGAAAGTTGCCGGTTACCTTATGTGGCCCTCTTCATCCTAAAAATATCAAAGTTGATGGTTCTCTAAGTTCGCAATTTTTAACCGGTTTATTGTTTGCTTTTGCAAAAGCGTGTACACGTCCGGTTAGTATCACTGTAAAAGATCTTTCAAGCAGGCCTTATATTGATCTTACCATTTCAGTTTTAAAGACTTTTGGTTTTAAAATTGATAATCACAATTACGAAGTTTTTAGCATTTTTCCGCGGGAACCTTTGCAGGCGCACAGCATAAAATATACGGTGGAAGGCGACTGGAGCAATGCCGCATTTCTCCTCGTAGCCGGAGCTGTTGCAGGACACATCACACTTACCGGTGCTGATCTTAATTCGTGCCAGGGCGATAAAAATATTATGGAAGCCTTGTATGATTGCGGCGCGGAAGTTACTGTTGATAAAAATGAAATTGTTGTAAAGAAAAATAAGCTGGTTGCTTTTGAATTTGATGCAACGCATTGTCCTGATTTATTTCCGCCGTTGGTGGCGCTGGCATCGTACTGCAAAGGAACTACCACGATCAAAGGCGTGAATCGCCTTTTATTTAAAGAAAGTAACCGGGCGATAGCGTTAAGAGATGAATTTAAAAGGATGAATGTCGAAATTGGATTGAATGGCGATCTTATGTCCGATAAAGGGAAGTGGGGAAGTAAAGGGCGCTGAGGTTTCTTCGCACAACGATCACCGGATTGCTATGGCTACGGCAGTTGCAGCCTTGAGCGCAAAAGGAAACACGCTTATTCATGACGCGCAGGCAGTAAATAAATCTTATCCTGATTTTTATAAAGATTTGAAATCAATTAAAACAAATTCAGCAGCAAATAATAAGAAGGGAATTATTTAAAAACAGTAAACCGATAAATTCTACTGATTTATATTTTGCACTATAAAATTACTGTACATCTCACTTCAATTGCATGAAAGGATAATATGTGCAAATACTTTCCGTTCTTTGCAACGCCAAATAATAATTGGTAAATTAATTCCTCAATTCTAAATAATAATGTCTTACACAGTTGCAATTACCGGCCGCCCTAATGTGGGTAAAAGCACTTTTTTTAATCGCATGCTGGAAGAGCGTAAGTCAATTGTTGATGATTTTAGCGGCGTAACCCGTGACCGGCAATACGGTGTGGCAGAATGGGCCGGTAAATCTTTTAATGTTATTGATACCGGTGGTTTTGTGGCTGACAGTGACGATATTTTTGAGCGCGAGATTCGCAAGCAGGTTCACATTGCTATTGCTGAAGCAAATGCAATTATTTTTATGGTAGATGTAACTACCGGCGTTACGAATCTCGACCAGGATATGGCAGAGATGTTGCGCCGATCTCCCAAACCGGTTTACCTCGTTGTGAATAAAGTTGACAATTATAATCGTGAACTGGAAGCTGCAGAATTTTACAGCCTCGGTTTTGAAAAAATATTTTTTCTTTCTTCAATTAGCGGCTCCGGAACCGGCGAATTGCTGGACGAAATAGGTTCCAGGATTCCTGCCGAGAAAGTGGAAGAGCCAACCACTATTCCAAAATTTGCGATTATCGGCCAGCCGAATGTGGGCAAATCTTCTTTGCTAAATGCATTGACCGGGCAGGAGCGGACTATTGTGAGCACGATAGCAGGAACCACAAGAGACGCAGTTCACACCACTTACAATTTGTTCAATAAAGAATTTATCTTAATTGATACAGCCGGAATCAGGCGCAAGAAAAAAGTAAGTGAAGACCTTGAATTTTATTCTGTCATCCGCGCGATAAGTGCTGTGGACGAAGCGGATGTTTGCATTTTATTATTAGATGCTGAAAAAGGGATCACTGCGCAGGATTTGAATATTTTTTCTTTGGCTGCTAAAAAAGGAAAAGGAATTGTGGTGCTGGTAAATAAATGGGATGTGGTAAAAAAAGAGACCAACACAGCCCGCGATTATGAAAAATCATTAAAACAGAAACTGGCTCCTTTTAATGACGTGCCGATAATTTTTATTTCCGCTACTGAAAAGTTGCGCATTTTCCAGGCGATGGAAGCTGCATTGAAAGTGTATGAAAACAGGCAGCAGAAAATCCCTACTTCCAAATTGAATGAGGTAATGCAAAAAGCAATGGAATCGTATCACGCGCCGGTAGTGAGAGGTCATGCGGTAAAAATAAAATTTGTTACCCAGTTGCCTACGGCGGTTCCTTCATTCGCTTTCTTCTGCAATTACCCGAATGATATAAAGACGCCTTACAAAAATTATCTTGAAAACCAGTTGCGGCAAAATTTTGATTTGACCGGAGTGCCGGTGAGGATATTCTTCAGGAAAAAATAAAAATCTTCAGAATTTGTTGGTTTACTAATGAGGCAGCTTTGGTTTTAAATAACTATAAACCCACGTGCCTGCAAGAGCGCTTATCAAAGTGAGGATGGCAATGGTGAGTCCGCTACCGATTTGCACATAAATTGGCCCGGGGCATGTTCCTGTTAAGGCCCAACCGATACCGAAAAGAATAGAACCGAAAATGATACCCAGGTTGAATTTCTTTTTTATGATTTGCACCGGTTCGCCATCTAAAGTTTTAATCTTAAATTTTTTGATAAGAAAGACAGAAATCGCAGCAGTCGGGATGGCGGTCATAAAAATTCCGTACATCTGGAAACCCTGGAATCGAAACATTTCCTGCATACGAAACCATGAAACCGCGTCAGCTTTTATAAGTGTCATACCGAAAATAACTCCAAGCAAAAGGAATAAAAAATTTCTCTTTTTCATTATTTAAGAAGTAAGGGTAAAATGAAATAGGTTGTAAAAATGCCGCTAGCAAAAAACAAGACTACTGCGATAAGCGACGGCCACTGTAGTGTTGATAATCCGAAAATTCCGTGGCCGCTTGTGCAACCACTGCCATAGCGGGTTCCAAAACCCACCAGGAAACCTCCGCCAATTATAATTATCAAATGTTGCCAGGTAAACAGATACGCCCAGCTAAAAACTTCCGCCGGCAACAGTCGATGTACATCTGTAATGCCATAAGAATTTAAAGCGCTTTTAGTGGCATCCGAAAGTGGCATAGGTGTAACAGGTTTTAGAATTACTCCGCCAATAAATCCCCCGATCAAAAGGCCAGCCGCAAAAAAGAGATTCCATAATTGATTTTTCCAATTGTATTTAAGAAAATCAATTTGGCCGGGAAAACAGGCTGCACATATGTGTCTTAAGCTGCTGGAAATACCCAGCATTTTATTTCCGGCAAGCAAGAGCAAAGGAACTGTTAAACCGATAATTGGCCCGGCAACATACCACGGCCAGGGTCGGCGCAGGAGATCAAATAAATTCAAAATATTAGTATTTAAGCAACTGCAAAATTATTAAAACACTATAAAGAATTGATTTTTTTTATTCTGACCTGGATTTTCGTTTATCCCTAAATTGTTATTTCCAATTATTTTCCCAATAGAAAAAGAATATAATTCGAGTACCTTTAAGTATAAATCGTTCTTTAATTTAATTAAAATACCCGAATATTATCAAAGCAAGAAAAATAAAGGACTTTTTAATACCGAATGAATTTTTATGGAATCTTTTAGTAATTTTAATTTCAACTCCTATAAAACTATTATGAAAAAAAATATCAATTCTCTTTTACTTGTTTGTTCACTCACTTTCTTTTTTATTGCCTGCAAAAAAAAGGAAACAACTCAAACAACCGCCGAAAAAGTGATTGGCGTCTGGCAGTTACAATCTGATATTTATCATCAGAATGTGGGTGGAGTAGATCATTCAGATACTACTTTGGGAATGGGATCAACTATAGAATTCAGAAGTGATAGTAAAGTTTATTCAGACTTCCAGGGACAAAGAGATACTTCTGTGTATTATATCACAGGAAATACTCAAATTACGATTAACGGCATTGGAACTTACGATATAAAAACCCTCACTGCCAACCAGTTTGTCCTATATATTAAAAAAACACAGGGCGCGGATATTTATGAAGAGACCATTTCTTTGATAAAATAAGATCCGGGCAAACAAAATGGTTGAAAGATTATTTTATTTCAATAAGTTAGTAATCAATCAATTAAGATAGTTTTATTGAACAAATTCCTATCGAACATCTCCTGATTTTCTTAAGGAAGGGTATCTTGACCAGAAGAGTTTGGTACTATTTATGTGGGGTCAAACGTTTATAATTCAATACCATTGTCCATTCCAGCTATCAATCCATGATTGTTCGTTTTAGAAATTTATCACTCACGGCCAAATTGCTTTTATTAGGAATTATTCCAGTATTGTTTTTGATTTATTTTTCGTTAATGATCTACCGGGAGAAATCTCAAAAAGTTGAATTATTGGGCAATTACATTGAACATATTCAGCAATCGCAAAATGTGGCCGAACTAGTAGCCCAACTTACCCGGGAACGCCGCTATAGCTATTTTTACATGCTAAATGATACAGGTTATAGCCATCTTTTGCAACACAGGAAGAGGACGGATTCTATTCTAATCTTCTTGAAAAAAGCAAAGATCCTTCCTTTAGTAATTTTCCAAAATATACTTTTTTAGATAAGATTGATTCTGCCAGAATACAAATAGATTCTTTAAAATCGAGTACTAATGACATTATGCAATTTTATACAGATGCCATTTTCAGATTGAATCTTTTGTCTGCTGCTTTGCCGGCGAATACTTTTCTTAAACCGGCTTATCCTGATTTGGTGGCACAAAAGAAATTATCGGAAATGATAACTTATTTGGGAATCATTCGTACAAATGTTTTTAATGTATTGCTAACGAAAAAGTATGTTTTTGAAACTTTATTCGGAACTCTTGGAGTTTATAAAGTTTTTAATACTTACGAAACGGAATTTTTACTGAAAGCTCCAACAGACTGCAGTAAACACTTACAAAGTAAGAAAAGGGGGAACTGATTATGGCGCAACACTTAATTATCTCCACAAAGTTTTCAGCTACTTTTAAATTTGACAGTACTTATACTGCTGACCAGTTTTGGGATGTTTCAACGAGCGCGATGATCAACTTGAGACAACAACAACAGGAATCTCTGGCGAAGCGCTGATGCAAAAATGCAGCAATTGTACCATGATGAAAAGGACGCTGAAAAGCAAACGCTTTCATTTTTATTTTTTGCCATTTTATTAGTTATTTCATTTATAGCATACATCGTAAATCATATACAGAGATTGCTGAACGAAATAAAGCTCGCGGCTTCAAAAATTTCAGTAGGAGCAACCGACCTGCATCTGAAAGATATGCCTAAAGGAATTATCGGAAACCTGGCCAAAAGTATTATTGACATTGATAAAAATAATATCGAGCTGGCACAGGCTGCCAGCCAAATAGGAAAGGGGAATTTTGAAGTGAATGTAAAACCGCGCAGCGAAAAGATCTTCTTGGGATTTCTATTAAAAAAATGCGTGATGACCTTCATGAGTTTACAGCAGCAAAAAGACAAAGTTCAACGTGAAACAGAAGACCTCGTTTACAGAAGAGATGAATTTTTCAGCATTGCAAGCCACGAACTTAAAACACCTGTTACTTCCCTTAAAGCATATACCCAATTGCTTTTAATGGATGCCGAAGAATTTAAGGATATGCAGCACAAAACAGATGCTGGAAAGAATGGATATGCAGATCAATAAACTTACTTCACTAATCAATGATTTGCTGGATACATCCAAAATTGAAAATGGCCAATTAATCTTTAATAAAGAGCCGTTTATGATGAATGAACTTGTATCTGAAATTATTTCAGATATGCAACCGGTTTGTTTAACACAAAAATTATATTTAAAAACAATATGCCTGTTTCAGTTTACGCTGATAAAGAAAGAATCAGGCAGGTGATTAGCAACTTCATCAGTAATTCAATAAAATACGCATCGGATAGCAAAAAAATAATTATTTCACTTGAAAGAAAGGAAGACAAGGTTATTTGCTCGGTGCAGGACTTTGGAAAGGGAATAAGGTTGGAAGAGCAGGATAAAATCTTCGAACGTTTTTACCGTATTTCGGGTCCCAATTTAAATACTTTTCCCGGCCTGGGTTTAGGGCTTTTTATTTGTAAAGAAGTGATAGAAAAACATGAAGGTAAGATTGGCGTCATAAGTGAAGCAGGTAAAGGAAGTACTTTTTATTTTGAATTGCCACTTAACAGTGGTTTTGCCAGCCTGGCTGCTTGTTGAAGAGAACTAACAGCAAGCAGTAAACGAACATTTAAGATTAATTTTTATTTCGATTGTTGTAATCTTTCATTAATGTCCAGTTTATATTTTCTTGCATAATCTTTGGCCACATCATATCCGGCATCCGCGTGCCTGATAATTCCCAATCCCGGATCATTTCTTAACACGCGGCTAAGTTTAAACGCAGCATCATCGGTGCCGTCAGCAACAATCACCATTCCCGCGTGAATGCTATAGCCCATTCCCACACCTCCGCCATGATGGAAACTAACCCAGCTTGCGCCGCCGGCAGTATTCACCAATGCATTTAAAACCGGCCAGTCGGCAACGGCGTCACTTCCATCAAGCATTGTTTCCGTTTCACGGTTAGGACTTGCTACAGAGCCTGTGTCCAAATGATCACGACCGATAACTATAGGCGCTTTCACTTTTCCTGTACGTACCAGTTCGTTAAACGCAAGGCCTGCTTTTTCTCGTTCTCCCTGGCCGATCCAGCAAATGCGGGCGGGTAATCCCTGGAAAGAAATTTTTTCCTGCGCCATCTTTATCCATCTTATTAATCCTTCATTTTCAGGAAATAATTGCATCATAGTTGTATCAGTTACACGAATATCTTCCGGATCGCCACTAAGAGCTGCCCAGCGAAAAGGCCCTTTGCCTTCACAAAAAAGCGGCCGGATATAAGCGGGTACAAAACCCGGAAAATCAAAAGCGTCTTTCAATCCTGCTTCAAATGCCCGCGCCCGCAAATTATTCCCATAGTCAAAAGTAACTGCCCCCTTTTTTTGTAGTTCAAGCATTAGTTCTACATGCTTTTTCATTGCGGCATAAGAAAGTTCAACATACTTTTCAGGATCTGATTCTCTTAAGTCATTAGCTTCTTTAAAAGAAAGCTTGTACGGAATATAGCCCACAAGTGGATCATGCGCAGAAGTCTGATCGGTTAAAACATCAACTGCGATGTCTCTTTCCAGAAGCTTTTCCAACAGATCAACTGCATTACAATGAACGCCAATACTCCAGGCTTTGCCTTCTTCTTTTGCCTTTACGGCTTTGTCTATTGCCTCATCAATATTTTCAATCATCTCATCCAGATAGGTTGTTTTTAATCTTTTTTCTATCCGGGTGGCATCCACTTCGGCCGCAAGGCAAACTCCGTTATTCATCGTAATAGAAAGTGGCTGTGCACCGCCCATACCGCCCAGACCTGCTGTTACACTCAAGGTATTTTTGAGTGAATTATTAAAATGTTTCTTTGCAACGGCGCCAAACGTTTCATAGGTACCCTGCACAATTCCCTGGCTACCAATGTAAATCCACGAGCCTGCGGTCATCTGGCCAAACATCATTAATCCTTTTTTTTCCAGTTCGTCAAACACTTCCCATGTGGCCCATTTGGGCACCAGTTGCGAATTGGAGATTAAAATCCGTGGCGCATTGGTATGTGTTTTAAGCATTGCCACGGGTTTACCGCTTTGTATTAAAAGTGATTCATCATTTTCCAGTTCTTTCAATGCTTTTATAATTAGGTCAAGGCTTTCAAAATTTCTGGCAGCTTTACCTCTTCCTCCGTATACGATCAACTCATCTGGTTTTTCAGCCACTTCGGGGTTGAGGTTATTCAACAACATTCGCAATGCGGCTTCCTGCACCCACCCCTTACAATTTAATTTATTGCCGGTGGGCGTTTTATATTTTACGGGGTCATATTTAGAAGTTTGAGAATAATCCATAATAATAATTTTAGTTAGTCTTTGTTTTGGCGTACTGAAAAGAAATCAATTATTCAAGGCTGTACGTTCGCATAAAATCAATAGCTTTTGTCAAATCATCACGTAAAAAGCGGTCATTTTCATTGAAAGGAATTGTAGCCCGGAATTCTTTTACCAGCTTTTCAATTTGTACCGAAGAGGGCAAAGGCCTTCGGTATTCCAGTGCCTGTATTGCAATCAGCAATTCAATTGCCAAAACTTTTTCGACATTATCAATTACCCTGCGACATTTGACAGCAGAATTAGCTCCCATGCTCACATGATCTTCCTGGTTGTTTGAAGATGAAATAGAATCCACGGAAGAAGGAGTGCAAAGTTGTTTATTTTCACTCACAATTGCAGCAGCGGTGTATTGAGGAATCATCAACCCGGAATTGAGCCCCGGATTTTTTACCAAAAATAAAGGAAGATCCCGCTGCCCGCTTAATAATTGGTAAGTCCTTCTTTCAGAAATATTGGCGATTTCACTCATCGCTATTGAGAGAAAATCTAAACCAAATGCCAACGGTTCTCCATGAAAATTTCCACCGCTAATTATACGATCTTCAGCCGGGAAAATAATTGGATTATCAGTAACAGAATTTATTTCCTGTAAAAATGTATTCAAAACAAAATCAAAAGAATCTTTTGCAGCGCCGTGAACCTGTGGAATACACCGGAATGAATAAGGGTCCTGGACCTGAGTTTTCTTGTGTGAAAGAATTTCACTTCCATCCAGGATATTTCTTATCTGTTCAGCAACAAAAATTTGTCCCGCATGAGGCCTTATTTCATGAAGTTTTTGATAAAAGCAATCGGCATTGCAATTAAAAGCCTCAAATGAAATCGCGGCAATCATATTTGCCCATTCCATTAATTTTTCAGATTTCACCAGGTTATGTATTCCATAAGCGCTCATAAATTGCGTCCCGTTTATCAAAGCCAGTCCTTCCTTACTTAGTAATTGAAGAGGTGGCCAGTTTAATTTTTGCAACGCTTTTTCAGAAGACATTTTTTCACCGTTCATTGTTACTTCTCCCATTCCAATCAGCGGAAGGCTCATGTGCGAAAGTGGCGCAAGGTCGCCCGATGCGCCGAGAGAACCCTGGGTGTAAATAACAGGGAGCACTTCATTATTATGCATATCCATTAATCTTTTCACAACCTCTATTCCAATACCGGAATACCCGTAACTTAAAGATTTTATCTTAAGCATGATCATGAGTTTTACAATTTCCGCAGGCACTTCTTCGCCAAGGCCGCAGCCATGCGAAAGAAGTAAATTACTTTGCAGTTTTTCCAATTGCTCTTTTTCGATCTTCACATTTTGTAAAAAGCCAAAGCCTGTATTAATGCCATAGAAGAGATCATTGGAAGATTTTATTTTTTCATCAAGATAACTGCGGCATTTTAAAATATCTTCGTGGGCCGCAAAAGTGATAGAAACGAGCTGGCCATATTTTAAATAATTTTTCACCTGCCGGAAAGTGAGAAAACTTTTGTCAAGCGGAAGATAATTATACGTCATAAAGAAGGTTAATATTTTCAAAAATAGGCAAAAGAACCGGGAGCTTTTTCACCTGCCTCAATGATTTGAATTTGGATATCAAAGTTATTTGTTAAGACTATAGTTTTTGGCCCTTTTATTCTTTAACAAGAGATTATATTTGCTTTTCTGAAAAACTAAAGCTTCGCTTTTGCCGCCATGTACAGATTTTGCCTCCTATTTTTTGTCTTGCTTTTATTTCAAAAGAATTGCCTTGCACAGGATACATTGCCAAAAATAACGGTAACACAGTTGGGTAAAAAAGTTTTGGTGAGTTGGAACAATCCTTTCTCTAATGTGACGCACATCAATGTTCAGAGATCACCTGATAGCTTAAAAAATTTCACTACCATCGGGAGTTTGCTGGATGTAAGCCCCGGCATAAATGGCTTCACTGATACCAAAGAATTTATTCCGTCTGATCAATATTACAGGTTATTTATTTCCTTTCATGGCGGTTCTTATATTTTTACCCAATCTCACCGACCCGGAAAAGACACACTTACGCGACTGCCTTTAATAGAAAAACCGAAAATTGAAAACCCAGGTACAACAGAAATTCCAAAATATAACCGTAATCTTTTTGTGCCTTCAAGGCATATTTATACGGGAAAAGACAATAATGTTATCATCTCTTTACCAGACGCAGCAAGAAAAAAATATTCCATAAGATTTTATCGTTCCGACGGTTCTTTTTTGTTTGAAGTGTCCAGGGTTAATGAGCCTTTTCTCACGCTTGACAAAGCCAATTTTTTGCGCTCGGGCTTATTTATCTTCGAATTATACGACAATCATATTATTATTGAGAGACACAAGTTTTATATTCCGAAGGATGGCCAACCAATGCCCGAAATGGATGCAGAGGGAGATATAATCAGGATGAATTAACAGTAAAGCAACAAACAAGGCTTTTTTTTATTTTGTTTATGGCAGCAAATGAAGTAAAAGGCGCGATTCTTTCCGGTAACTTCAGCGTGTAAATTTTATTATATTGCAGTGTAAATGCGGAAGTAGCTCACCTGGCAGAGCGACAGCTTCCCAAGCTGTAGGTAGCGGGTTCGAGTCCCGTCTTCCGCTCTTAAAAATGTTGGTCTAGATATCTGCCGGTTTTATTAAATTTACAAATTCATCGATGCTTATTGCGTCTCCTACCTTAAAATTTCCTATTCTTGTTCTGCGTAATTCGCTGAGATAACCACCACAACCGAGTTCTACGCCAAAATCATTTGCCAAACTGCGTATATACGTCCCCGTTGTACAAACAACTTTAAACGAGACCACAGGCATGTTTATTGAAGTAATTTCAAATTTACTAATGGTAACTTTCCGTGGCTCGAGAACAACATCGATACCTTTTCTTGCCATAAGATACACCGGCTTCCCTTTTTGTTTTATTGCAGAATGAACAGGAGGTGTTTGTAAGATATCACCCGTAAATTTTTTCGTTGCTTCCTGTATTTGCTCTTCAGTTAACCTATCAAACGGTTTGAAATTTTTGGGTTCGCTTTCAAGGTCATAAGTTGGGGTAACTGCGCCTAAAGTGATAGTGCCGGAATATTCTTTTTCCTGCGCCATATATTCATTGATCTTTTTGGTAAGTTTTCCGGTGCAAACGATTAAAAGCCCTGTAGCCAAAGGATCCAGCGTCCCTGCATGCCCCACTTTCTTTATTTTTATAAGGTTCCTGATCTTTCTTACCACATCAAAAGAGGTCCAGTTCAAAGGTTTGTCTATTAATAATACTTTTCCTTCCTGAAATGAGTTCCCGGTCATTTTACACTCTTTTTCGTTTGGTGCAATGTACATTTCTTTCGGAAAAGGCCGGCCTTAAATTGCCTGCCGGGCTTTTAATTCAAGGTACTTGTTGATAGTGTTTACGGTAAGATTTTTTGGAGAAGACAGGATTGATAATATTCCATATTTTGAAAGTTCTTTCGCAATGATCCTTTTTTCAAAAGCAAATTTTTCGGCAATCGTTTTTATATAGACCTCTTCAATGTCTGTGGCGTGCGAATGCCGGAGCTCGTCCAATTCTGAGTTTTCAAAGAATATTACAAGCAGCAGATGGTTTCGTGCCAGCGACCGTAAATAATCAATCTGCCGGTTCAAGCCAGACAATGATTCAAAATTGGTAAATAAGATCAGCAAGCTGCGATGTTTGATCTTACTCCTGATCTGCAAATAAAGCATCTCGAAATCACTTTCGAGGAAATTGGTTTTTTGTTTGTATAATAACTGTAAAATATTTTCGGCCTGGGAAACTTTTCGGTCCGCGGGCAATATGCTTCCGGGTTCATTTGAAAAAGTGATTACGCCCACTTTATCTTGTTTTTTTAGGCAAATATTGCTTAATGCGAGGCAACTGTTGATAGCATAATCTAGAAGCGTCATTCCGTTGAAAGACATTTTCATCAACCGGCCTTTATCAATAATACAATAAACCTGTTGAGATCTTTCTTCCATAAAACTATTTACCATCAAGCCTCCTTTGCGCGCTGATGCTTTCCAGTTTAAGTTTCGTATATCATCCCCGGATACATATTCCTTGATCTGTTCAAACTCAAGGCTCTGGCCGATCTTACGCATTCGTTGATTGCCCGGTTCGCTATTTAATGCAGTTCCTGAAAATAATTCATATTGGCGCAGTTGCATGAAAGCGGGGTATACAGGTATTGTTTCAGAAGCTTCCGTTGTGAATCTTCTTGCCACAAGTTGTAAAGGAGACGAGACAAACAAATGAATGTTGCCAAAATGGTATTCGCCTCTTTCAAGCGGTTTTACTTTCCAGGAGATTTTTTTTTGTTGCCGCGGCTTTAAATTCAACTTCCTTTTCCACTGCCTCATTTGTAATTGTTCAGGCAGCTCATCAACCAGGTTGATATGCACAGGAAAATTGAATTCATTTTTAACCAACAAATCGATTTTATTTTCATCACCATTGCTAAAGCGATGAGCCATAATTCTTTGAGCCGACGGGAATTTTTTTGTAAAAAATAACAGTGAATAATCAACAATGCAAAAGAATATGAAAACCATGAAAATTGTTACAGATGCAGGTTGTAATGCCGGAACATAAAAAGAAAGAATGAACAGGGCGATCAGTGCGGCAAGCCCGAAAAAAAACCACTTGCGCAGGAAAAGATCTAACAAATATGTTTTAATAATTTTCAAAGAATCGCTTGCTTGATTTTGTGATTTTATCTCGGCACATCAATTTTAGAAATAATGTCATTTATTAATTCATCGGCTGAAAAGCCTTCCATCTCTTTTTCAGGTGTAATATTATCCGGTGTCGCATTACCGGCACCGCCATTTCTATAACGTCTTCCGGTGTTACAAAATCTCTTCCCATAATGGCTGCATTTGCTTTTGCTGATCGCAAAATGGCGAGGGACGCTCTTGGTGAAGCACCTAAATAAAGAGAAGAATTATTTCTTGTTTCATTTACAATTTTGGCAATGAACTCCACTAATTTTGGGTCAATGATCACTTCATTGGTTATGCTTCTGTATTCAGAAATTTGAGCGGGCGAAACGAGTCGTTGCACATTTTCCAATAAGCTATTTTGATTAACTGATTGCTGGTTCATAAGGATATTTACTTCTTCTTCTATCGAAGGATAGCTTATAACAATTTTGAATAAAAATCGGTCCAGTTGCGCTTCCGGCAGGCGATAAGTACCTTCCTGCTCAATCGGGTTTTGAGTAGCGATTACCAAAAAAGGAAAGTCCATCAAATGGGTGATCCCGTCAATAGTTACCTGGCGCTCTTCCATCACTTCAAATAAAGCTGATTGCGTTTTTGCGGGAGCGCGGTTTATTTCATCTATTAAAATAATATTGCTGAATATCGGCCCCCGCTTAAATTCAAACTCGGCTTCTTTGGGATTAAAAACTGAAGTTCCCAAAACATCACTTGGCATTAGGTCGGGCGTAAATTGTATTCTTGAGAAATTAGTGTTGATGATCTTTGCAAGCAATTTGGCCGTTAAGGTTTTAGCCACGCCAGGTACGCCTTCTATTAATACATGTCCGTCACATAATAAAGCGATGAGCAAAAGGTCTACCATTTTGTGTTGCCCAACAATTACTTTACTTATTTCGTTCCTGATACCAATTACGGCATTGTTCAATGTTTTAATGTCAATGCGCTGTTCAAACAAATTTTCTTCCATCAGTTTTTGGTTTTTTAAAATTTTCAATCTTTAAATTTAACTCAAGCAATTCCTCATCCGTCACTTCTTCCTCGCTTGTATTTTGTTGATCAAATTAAATAATTCTTCTGTTTCTTTTTGATCCACGCCGCTTTTACCGGAAAGTGAATTTATAAATTCAGCAGTGATCACAGAGGTATTGATAAAATATTTTTTTCGCAGGTATTCATAAAAATAGGTAATGATCTTTTCTGCAATATTCCTATTGTTTTTATGTTGTAAATAAAGCCGCCCGACGGTTTCCGTAAATGCAACGGTTGTGTTTTTATTCGGTTTTATCACTTCAATTAGTTTTTGTTTTCTTTTTATATTGAAAAAAACAAAAAGTAAAATTCCGGCTAAGGCGATATAAAACGCCCACAACAAGGGCGGATTTTGCTTTATTACTTGTAAAGAAGAAAACTGGTCGTCATTGTTTAAATTATTTTTGTTCCTTGTTGAAGAAAACTCTTTATAGTATTCATCCCAATAAATGTATTGCGGATTGAAACGAAGGTAAGCAGTCACATTTTCGAAGTAATGGTAATTGTTTTTTGTGAGCAAAAAATAATTACTGAAAATTCTCGGAGCAAGATGCAAATACAATCTTCCACGCCCGGAGAAAATAACGATATAATTTGGGAGATTTAATTCGTTAACGCCCAAAACCCTTGTTATGGAAGGGTCGTAGCTGTTGAAATAATTTAGAAACGGAAAATAATAATAGCTGTATTTTGATGAATTAAAATCGTTTCCATAAAACATACTTACGTAAGTATCTTGCATTTTTCCATTTACTTCACTGACGATTTCGCCCTTCCGGTTGACCGTGCAATAAATGGCATCGAGCAATTTTTCGTCCACGTAATCTGCAGAGATAAATA
The DNA here is from genome assembly GCA_963814075.1 of uncultured Chitinophagaceae bacterium. Lineage (GTDB taxonomy): Bacteria > Bacteroidota > Bacteroidia > Chitinophagales > Chitinophagaceae > Ginsengibacter. The sequence goes on from CAWFBO010000009.1 coordinate 28,192, forward strand.
AATCATTACCGGCTTTCACATATTCAACCATCGCATTTACTTCATCTACAGAAAGGATAAGATTTTTGGTAACCAAAAAATAAAGAGAATAGGTATTAGTCGATTCATTCCTGAGCCCGTTCCATGTTTCATAAAAGGTTTATCGGCAATATTGATCCAATAATCAGGGAATTCTGATTTAAATCCTTTGTAAGCAATAAAAGATCCAAAAGGAAGCTTGTCGGTTCTCCTGTAGCTTTCATTAAGCGAAGGAAGTCTTTTTTTATTTTGATGACAACCGCAAAAAGGCAATGATCGTCAGCAAGAGGAAGATTATATTTTAAAAATATTTTCAAATTTGGATTTATATTTTTTTATTGAAGAAATGAAACTGTTCTTTTAATTTTTGATATTCCGGTCTTATCAATCAAAAATTTCCCATACCACACATATTCGTAATCACGCGTAAGTTCCTTGAATTCATCGTAGTAATTATGTTGCTCGCATCTCTTTTAAATATTCTTTATTGGTTTTTTCCGAAGTAAAATGTATAAAGCCGTTATCGGAAAGATTTTTAAGCGTTTTTAAAAATAAATACCGGGTAGCAAGATTGTATTCATTGTTATTTTCCGCTTCAGCAACCAGATAATCATATGCCGAAATTTCATTTAATTCCTGCAAAGATTCTTCGTCTGGTATGAAGAGTTTTCTGTTTTCGTGAAACGAAAATTCCATTTTTGAAAAACACTTTATAAGAAATAAAAACAATAAACATAAGTGCCAGAACCCAGAAGAATATTTTTAATGGCCAGCTGTTAAGAACATATTCATTGCAGAAGGCTGTCTTTTGTCTTTGGTGCTTCTTTTAATCCTTCCGCTTTTTTCATCAACACTCACTGTATCTGTCCTCATGTCTTTTTGTTTTCTCAGAAGGCTGTCGAGATAATGCATATAAGCGAATTCCCGGCTCTCTTTCCATTTTGAAATATCATGCATTGTCCTTTAGATATTTTTTTTGTAAAGAAGTATCCGTGAGTTTTGTACCGTGCTGTGAAAATTGCTGTGATTTGATCTCCGTCGGAAACATTTGAGGTGTCATGCGTTTGTGCATTCCCGTTGATTGGACACAATATGCACAAAAACAGTAAACAAACAAATAAGTGAAATTTATTTTTCATAGGGAAAGCCATCCTTTAATTATTTTTCCTTCTTTCAATTCAAAGCCTGAATTGTGCAGACTTGAGCGGGTATAAAACAAAATACCACAATATTAACATAAACGAGCCGGCAAGTATTATGATACTGAACGGAACCGGCAAGCCAATATCAACCGAATTTTTTTCAAAAGTATTACTCATTAAATGGGTAACATAGCTTTCAAAAAAAGCGGCAATAATGAAAAAAGGAATAAGGCTGATGCATATCTTAACAGCGTCTTTTGCACCGCGTAAAAATGATTGTTTTCGTGTATACGTTCCCGGAAAGAGCCAGCCTGTTCCTAAAATAATTCCAGCGCAACTGGCAATTACAATAGATGAAATCTCAATCGTTCCATGTATCCAGATTACCAGGACAGATTGCCATCCCAAGCCCCTGGGAAAAAAATATGTATTGAAAGCATCCCAGCATAAGGCCATTGCTCCACATAAATAAAATGGTTCCAATCCCAAACAAAACACCAAAGATGACGGTTTTAAAAGCGACGCTGATATTGTTGAAAGCAATGGATACAAACATGGAAAAAGGATTGTCATCTTTATAAACACCAAACGGATCGCCTCTTTGGATGGATGCGATGGTTTGATCGTAATAGCCCGGCTGAACGTGATGATTAAAATATTGACGCGCAAAATCGGGATCAGTAGTGGAAGAAACAACGCCAATGAAAACAAACGAAACAAACAGCAAGAAAGTAAACAAGAAAGATTTTGTGATAACGACGAAAAAGCAAAGGCAATTCGAATTTCCAAAATCTTATTACCCGTGAAAAATTGTGTCTTTTATTTTGATAAATATTTTGATAAATAGAAGCTGCAATTCCATTGATCCAACGCGTTACTTTACTCCTGGGATAGAAAGTTTTGGCATAAGAAAGATCATCCAGCAAGGTAATAAAACGATCGGCCATTTCATCCGGATCTTTTGTTTCTTCATGCTGATACCGATTCCATTTCTCAACATTTTTTTTAATAAACCTGGCTTCGCGCATAAAATAAAATTAAAAAGAACCGTTTATTTGTGCGATATAATCATACAACGGTTACATAAAAAACTTATTTGAAAGTGAAACAAATTAATCATTAATAAAAATAAAACCTCAATTTTTATTTTAAAATAATAAATTGCTATTCATGTCGCTGATACAAATTGAAACTCCTTTTAATATTGATCTTGAATTTGAAATAGCGGAAGTGTATAAGAGACTTTTTGCCTACCTGGCAGACTTTACCATTTTGCTTTTTTACTTCATAAGCATGAAATATTTTTATTATGGCGGATTTAACCTGGCGGGTATTGAAACGTTAAAAAGCCACATGGGGCTTGATATTCTTGACTATTTCAATTCCTATGTTATTGTATTCACTCGTTTGCGAAGTGATGATGCATGGCCAAACGATCGGCAAGAGAATTTTGAACATCCGCATCATTAGCCTTGATGGCGGAGAACCTTCGTTAAGTCAATACACGATTCGCTGGATATTTAAAGTTTTTGAATGGCCTTTCTTTTTTGGTTATACTTTTTTCAGTCTGCAAAGTATTGTTGCCTACATTATTATGACCGGTTTTTGGGGACTGGTGGTAGTGATATTTATTGCCGTGAGCAAAAAGAACCAAAGGTTAGGAGATATTGCGGCCAATACAGTTGTGATCAATACGGTTTCTCCTTTTTCAGTTAATGATACGGTGTTTATGGAAATAAGTGATAAGAATTATGTAGTCACTTTTCCCGAGGTTTTAGAAATTAAGCGACCGCGATATAAACACAATTAAAAATGTAGTGAATCTTTATCATAAAGAACATAATGCTCAAACCTGCGACCGACTTGCCTGGAAGGTTCAGGAAGTTTTGAATATACAGACAAGCATGTATTCTATTAGTTTTTTGGAAACCTTACTCGCCGACTATAATTACCTTGCTACAAAATAGAAAGAGGCCGCCTTTTGGCAACCTCTTGTGTTTTGAGCTTTTCAGGATTTATTTTTTCAGATCGAAATAAAGTTTTTCGTGTTTCTAAACAAGAGTGGTCCAGACCTTTTCATAATGAAAAGGGAAATAAAAATTCATTTTTTTCTTCGGGGAATGAGTGTTTGGTTTGGAAGAATTACGATTTCAAAAGTAATTAGGTTTTTTTAATAAACCAAATAATTTTGCCGGAATTTTTTTGGGAAAAATTGTAGTAAACAAACATTTTTTTACAATTTTTATTTCCCGGGATACTGCAGGACCAGCATGGCAGGTCACCTTAAATCTCCTTTGGGGAATAAAACTTTTTCGGGTGATTTTATCAGGTTAGCCCAAATTTTATCGATTATGAGCCGCATGAAAATCAAGCTTTTGCCCGTTATTTAATTTGGACACCTTAACTTTATCGCCTGAAAAAAAAGTAAAACCGGTTGAAGGTTCATAATTAAAAAACTTTTTTGCAAACATGGCAGCACCTGCAAGACAATTTCTGGATTTTGAACAACCCATAAAAGAGCTTTATGAACAGATAGAAGAGAACCAGAAGCTCGCTTCAAAATCAGGAAAAGAAGACTATGATGCAATCATTCATAAACTTGAACAACAGATTCTTGATAAAAGAAGAGATATTACTGAACATCTTACTCCGTGGCAAAAGGTACAGTTAAGCCGGCACCCCGACAGGCCATATACGCTGGAATATATTTTAAAAATGTTTACCAATTTCCTCGAGTTGCATGGCGACAGGAATGTGAAGGACGATAAAGCGATGATCGGCGGATTTGCCCAGTTTGACGGAGAAACGGTAATGGTCATCGGGCAACAAAAAGGGACCAACACCAAAATGCGGCAGATGCGGAATTTCGGTATGGCAAATCCGGAAGGATACAGAAAGGCATTACGGTTAATGAAACTTGCTGAAAAATTTAATAAACCAATCATCACCCTTATTGATACTCCCGGCGCTTATCCCGGCCTTGAGGCAGAAGAACGCGGGCAAGGGGAAGCGATTGCAAGAAACATTTACGAAATGATCCGTTTAAGAGTGCCGGTAGTTTGTGTGATCATTGGCGAAGGAGCAAGCGGCGGCGCTTTGGGAATTGGTGTAGGCGATAAGGTTTTGATGTTGGAAAACTCGTGGTACACGGTTATCTCTCCCGAAAACTGCAGCTCTATTCTTTGGCGGAGCTGGGCACAAAAAGAAATTGCGGCCGAGCAATTAAAACTTACTTCTGACGATATGCTCAAGTTTGGTTTGGTAGATGGAATTATTGCAGAGCCTTTAGGCGGTGCGCATTGGAATTACGATGAGGCCGCTGCCAATTTAAAAGCTTATATCAAACCTATAATCCAGGATCTTAAAAAGATCGATCCTGATAAAAGGATCAAACAACGGATTGAGAAATTTAATAAAATGGGTTTTTGGGACGAATAATTAAATCTTAAAATACTATTCTTTCTTTTCCTATTTTTACTAAAAAATAAAAAATGATTCTCTCATTCTCATATCGAAAGCAGGTCATTACAATCCTTTTCTGATTCCAGTATCTTGCAAAAGATAATTTATTCCATCTTTTATTTTCAAATAATGTCCTTAATAAATACACTTTCCGGAACCGGAGTTGCGTTAATAACTCCTTTTAAAAAAAACAACGAAATCGATTTTGATTCACTTGAAAAAGTGATCGATTTTGTAATTGATAACGGAGTGGAATACCTTGTAACACTTGGTACTACCGGAGAAACGCCCACTCTCTCAAAGCAGGAGCAGGTAGACATTGCGAACTTCACAGCACAAAAAATAAATAATCGTGTGCCGTTGGTTTTAGGAATCGGGGGTAATAATACCAGCAATATCATCAGTCATTTCTCCGATTTTAACCTGGAAAATGTTACGGCAATATTAAGTTCGAGTCCCAATTACAATAAGCCTTCACAGGAAGGAATTTTTCAGCATTACAAAGCCATTAGTGAAGCTTCGCCCTTACCTGTAATTTTATATAATGTTCCGGGCAGAACAGGCAGCAATATCACTGCCGAAACTACTTTACGCCTTGCCCGTGAATGTGAAAAGATCCGGGGAATAAAAGAAGCAAGCGGCAATATGGTTCAATGCATGCATATTTTGAAAAACATGCCGGAAGACTTTTTGTTTGTCAGCGGAGATGATCATTTATCACTTCCATTGATTGCCTGCGGATCCAAAGGAGTAATAAGTGTTGCAGCGAATTGCTTTCCGAAAGATTTTAGTGAAATGATCCGGTTGTCTTTAAAAAATGATTTTGAAAAAGCACAAAAACTGCATTATAAATTGCTACCGGGTTATGATCTTTTATTTGTTGAAAACAATCCTGCGGGTGTGAAAGCTTTTCTGTCAGAATTAAATTTGATTGAAAATATATTGAGACTTCCGCTGGTTCCTTTGTCTGCTGCCAACCAGCAAAAGGTGAAAGATTTTCTGGCGGTAATTTCATAAGTTAAGCTTAATGAGAAAATTAAAATCTTCTTTATTTGTTGGTTTACTGGTATTACTATCCGGGAATTTATTGGCGCAGTACCAGGTCACGTTTCTTCTAAGGCAACCGTCCCTGCTGCATTCTATGGATCATATTTATCTCACCGGTAACTTTAATTTGTGGAATCCTGCTGATAGCGGTTATCTTTTGCAAGCTTCCTCAAGCGGTGTTTCAACTATCACTATTTCATTGCCTGCCGGCAATTATGAATATAAATTTACCCGTGGAAGTTGGCAAAAAGGTGAAACTGATTCAACGGGAAAAGGGATTGGTAACCGGAGTTTGACTTTGAATTCTGATACAACCATTCATATCAATATTGACGGTTGGAATGACGATTTTAAACAAAATAACATATCGGTGGCAAGGAACCACACCGCTTCGCCTAATGTAAAAATTATTGATACAGCTTTTTACATCCCGCAATTAAAGCGAACCAGGAGAATCTGGATTTATCTTCCACCGGGTTATGAAAACTCAGCAAAAAATTACGCGGTTTTGTACATGCACGACGGTCAAAATCTTTTCGATGTCGCTACTTCTTACGCAGGGGAATGGGGCGTTGATGAATACCTTGATTCCATTTTTAAAGAAGGTAAAAAAGAAGTGATCGTCGTTGGAATTGATAATGGCCTTTCAAAAAGAATGAATGAATACAATCCCTGGGAATTTGAAAATTTTGGCAAAGGCGAAGGAGACAAATACGTTGATTTCTTGGTAAAAAATTTAAAACCTTTTATTGATGCGCATTATCGCACCTTGAAAACTAAAAGCAACACTTATATCGCCGGAAGTTCAATGGGCGGGCTTATTTCACTATATGCAGCTTTAAAATATCCAGCGGTTTTTGGAGGAGCCGGAATTTTTTCTCCGGCTTTCTGGACGGCTTCCGGTATTGACAGCACAGTGATAGCTGATGCAAAAAAAGTAAATTCAAAATTGTTCTTTTATGCCGGTGGAAAAGAAGGTGATTCGATGATCCCGGATATGAAACGGATTGAAAAAGAAATCAGGGAACGAAGCAAATCGCCGGTAAAAGAAATTGTTGATGAAAATGAGCATCACAATGAAGCGGCATGGAGAAAATATTTTCCTGCGTTTTATGAGTGGACGGTGTTGAATAGTGAATAAGAGAAATTATTCTTTTCTGTTCAAACTTAAAATTATGCACTATTTGTTTTTTCACTCCACTTTATTCGTGAAAAACTGTGCCTTATCTTTTTTTATGATCTCTTCGGTCCTTTCGGCTTTTCTATAAACCAGGGATTGAATAGATTTTTTACACTGTTTATTTTTCTCAAAACCTCATGAGATCAGCCAGTTTCGCTAAAAATTTGCTGCTGTTTGCTTTCAGATGAATTGTGATTGCTTCACACTTCTATTTCCAGAAAATAAATATGATGGATCGAAAAATTATACGCCGATAACGGAATTATTCGGTGATACTTCGAAATATAAATTACTATACTTGTGCCTTTTAGGAAAAAAAAATGATAGTACCTGAACAAAACTATTTGTTTATATAAAAAATAAATATTTTCTTTAAGGTATCAAAATAAAACGCTTATGTCCCTCACGGTTTACAGAAAACGAATTAAAATTGTTCACCATCACATCAAAACTAATACTCCCGGAAATATAGAAAGATTGGCACAAAAGCTAAACCTGTCAAGGGCTGCAGCTTACAAATTCCTGGAAGAATTAAAAGAAGAAGGATTCCCGATTGCTTATTCAAAAAAAGACAATCGCTTTTATTATGAAAAAAGCGGTGAGATGATCGGTTACGTTTTTGTTGAAGATAAGCCGGACGAAAACAAAAATATGCGGGGGGGGGGTAAAAAAACTTTTTTGAAAATATTTTCAATGTCCACTTATAGTAGACATTGAGAAAATAACTTTGTGTTCGGATTTCAATCAATAAAGTTTGCGATCCTTATTTTGGCCATGCACCAAAGCGCATCCTTTTTTGGATGAAATTATCCACAACAATAAAAATGTAAAATTGAAATTAATATTTACAGCGAGTAATGATAAAGATGACAAAAGAGGAATTGCAGCAAGGCATTTATTAGCTATTGCTGAAAAGCAGGATAGTTTATTAACGCAACAGGTATTAGACGATTGGCAATTTGACCCCTAAAAAAGATTATGAAGTTTTTGTGGAGAAATATCCAATGAATGGAGAATTAAAAGAGCAGGAAGCTACAATTGATAAAATGAAAGAATGGTGTAAAGAAGCGGAAATAAGTTTTACACCAACGATATTTATAAATAGCCAAAGGCTGCCGCTAAAGTATAAAATTGAAGAACTGAAACACATGTTTTAAAAGAAATAAAAATTTTTTTTTCGCAAGAAATCAGATAAAAGAATTGTGTACCTGTTTAAAAGGCACAATCAGATTTTAACAATTAAATTTTTATCAACTATGACAGAATTAAAAGTAGATGAAATGAAAAAGATTGTGGGTGGTGTTGAAGCACCACCAGATCCTGGGTCTGGCTCATGGTGTTCAACCACGTTCAATTGTAGTGACGGAAGCTCACAAACTTTAACTTGTCCCAATGCTGAAGCCGGGTGCGTTGGAGTCGATGCATCCTCAAATCCAAATGGAGATGGCTATGGCTATTGTGAGCAAAACGGTACTATAGATTTTTCCCAATGTGGAGTCTAATAATTTATTCGCTTAAAAATTAAAAAAAATGAAAAAACTTTCAAACAATGAAATGAAGAATATCGTTGGAGGTGTTTATGCTCCGCCTGATTCAGGTTCCAGTTGCTCAATAATGTGTGCTGATGGAACTGTGGGTACAACAGATTGTGGTGATGGTGTTGATTGTGTTGCATCCCCCGATACAGATTCTGTATTTTGTGGGACAACAGAAACGTGCCCTTGTGATGGACATGATATTCCAAACACTTAAATCAAAAGATCCCGAATTCTCACTTTAAAATATAAGAATCGGGATCTTATCCTACTCAATTAAATAGGTATTTAATTTGTCAACCTAATACGCCCACATGAAAATTTTGCCGATAATAGGCACCTTATTGCTTTTAATATGCAAAACAACCAAAGGCCAAACAATTACTAAAAAAGATATATTTTTTTCAGATTCCATTCCCATTTACGTTGGTGTCGTAAATAAATTCCAAATAAGAAAGGATGAAATAATTGAGCAAGTAGGAAGCACAAAAGGTCTGAACGTCCAGATAAATGAAAGCGAAATAGAAATCCGTCCTTACTGGCAAGGGTTTTTTCAGTTACGATTGCTAACACAAACGGGGATAAAAAGAGTTTTACTGGTCTCTAAAATTTTGGCGCTAAAAGAAAGAAATCAAAAATTAATCCCACAATTAGACATAGAAAATTTACCGTTTCCGTAAAATTTATGTGACAAATAAAAATATTTTCATGGTAATTATTTTCTTGACCGGTTATGAATTTTAGTTTGTAAATTATAAGATGTTTTAAACTTTGCTAAAATCTGTTTCCAGTGAAAAAATTTCTTTTCTTTGTATTTGTCTTGAAATGTGCTAGTTCAATTTCACAAAAGGTTTTTCATTTTTCTGCTACATTTAAAGACTCAAATTATTTAGGATTAGGTATTGCAGAAAGTCTATCTAACGTTGTTTCAGATTCGGATTATATTTATTCTGTCAACGATTCTGCTAGTAACGTCTATACCTATTATTACAATGTAAGTTTTAATCCGGGAAGAACTTCAAGTGGACAAGTTAATGTGTTGTTTGGAAAAAAAAGATATGGTTATGCCGTCACTGTTGATTGCAACAATAACAAAAATTTTAAAGATGACTCAACTATAACGCTTTTTTCAAGTTCCAATCAGAACCAGTACTCATTTACAATTTGTCCACCAAAAAATAACCCGCAAAATCACCTTTTATACCTGGAACTTCACTTATTTACTATTGAAAGAACTGAGCGCAATGGATATATTCATAAAGAAGTCTCTTTGAAACTAGTACATAAAAATAGCATTTTCACTTCATTTTCTTTAGGCAAGAATTTATATAAGGTGGAAGCCATTCCAAGATATTTAAACAATGGTACAGGTGAAGCCAGAATTGGCTTTTCAGAACCGAACAAAAACATTCTTAAGATGGATCTGGCCCAAAATGTTATTCCTCATCATTTAAGGAATGATACTATTATTTCTGGCACCTATAAATTTATTATTGATAGTGTAGATTTCGTTCATAATACAATTTCACTAACTGAATGGCCCATGACACCCAATGATTATGGATATGAAGTATCAAGTAAAATAAGAAATTACTCATTGTCTTTTATAGAAGATGTTAATAAAAATATTTCTTTACAAAAGCTTTTTAAGAAGGGTAACTATTTGTTAATTGATTTTTGGGGTTCATGGTGTCAGCCCTGCTTAAAAAGTATTCCAAAACTTGAAGAGCTGAATAAAAAATCTAAAAACTTGAATTTAAATATTATAGGAATCGACTGTGAAAGAACGAATAAATCCAATAACCGCTATAAATATTTTGAAAAAGTTAGGTGTTCAGTATGAAAATTTTTTTATTCGTTTGAATTTAAATCCTGAATATCAGATACTCAATGATCTAGATATTTATGTTTATCCAACGTATATTTTACTGGATAGAGATTTAAAGATAGTTATGAGAGAAATTAGTGAAGAAGGTCTTGAAAAAATTGAAAATTTTTTAAAAGATTTTAAATAGGTGAGATTATATTTTTTAAATCGCAATTTCTGTTATAACATGTTTTTATGGAGGTCTGCAAAAATAGTTAGTTATTTCTATGTCCTTCTCCTTCACCTTCTATGAACGACTCAACGCAATGGATTGTGGTCCTACCTGCATCGTATGGTAGCCAAGCATTATGGCAGGCATTATAATGCAGATACGTTGCGAAGTATAGTAGGTTATAATAGAAGCAAGGTGTTTCATTATTGGGCATTAGCGAAACAGCTGAAAACATAGGCTTCAGGACAAGAGAGGTAAAGCTAACTTTTGAACAATTAAAAGAGCGGTGAGATGATCGGTTACGTTTTTGTTGAAGACAAGAATGATGAAAGCGAGCTAAATATTCCCCGCGGGGGTAAAAAAACTTTTTTGAAAATATTTTCAATGTCTACTTATAGTAGACATTGAGAATATAACTTTGTGTTGGATTTCAATCAATAAAACTGTTTTATGGCTGAAGTTTTCAATACCAATCTTATTAACGTATCGGCTTATTATTCTAGAGTTGCTTAAAATTCCTGTAACCAAAACAACCCTGAAACAACAACTGCAGGAAAATCCTTACTTTCCAAGCCTTTATTCTTTAAGCAATGTTTTTGAAAGATTTGATTTGGAACTACCGCGTTGAGAGTCGGCAAAGAAAATTTTGACAAATTGCAACCGCCTTTTGTTGCCTATTTAAATGGACAAACAACAGGAAAAGATTTTGTGCTGGTAACTGCTGTTTCGGAAAATGAAGTGCAATACATTGCTGAAAACAAAAAACCAAAACAAGTTTCAAAGGAAACATTTTTAAAAAGCTGGCAGGGAATTGTATTTATTGCTGAAGCGAATGAAAAAAGCGGTGAAGCGGATTTTATCAATAACAGGAAAAAGGAAACGATTGCAGCAAATAAAACGAAAGCATTAATGGGTGCGGGTGTTTTTATCCTCGCAGCAAGCATTTATTTCTTTTTATATTCCTTACCTGCACAATTTCATATTGAATGCGCGCATTATTACTTTTAATAAAACTGGCAGGTATTGCTGCCACCACTTTGTTATTGATTTATGAAATTGACAAATCAAATGCTTTTGTAAAAAGTATTTGCACAGCAGGCAAGCAAACCAATTGCGCGGCAGTATTGCAAAGCAAAGCCTCCAAAATTTTAGGGATGAGCTGGAGCGAAGCCGGGTTCTTTTATTTTGCTTCCACTTTTTTATTCCTTCTTTTTCCCGGAATAAGTTTTATGGCTAAAATTTGCCTGTTGTCTATTGCCAATTGTTTAGCCGCACCCTACATTTTATTCAGCGTGTATTATCAATGGAAAGTGGTAAAACAATGGTGTCCGCTGTGTTTAACCGTCCAGGCAGTTTTACGTCGGAATTAATATGGAGTATTGTAAATTTCTGGCAGCATTTCTTTAAGCGTATTGCCTTCCGCTTTCAGCCTTCTGCCTATTGCCTATTGCCTCCTGATACCCATTACCCTTTGGTACATTTTAAAACCACTCATTTTAAAAGCCAAAGAAGAACCCGTTTACAAAGCCGCCTACAAAAGACTTTTATACAACCCTGAAACATTTAATCATTTGTTGCAACAACAGGCCATTGCGCCGGATGGCTATCAAAACATTGGAATAGAAATAGGAAACCCTAATGCTGAAAATACGATTATAAAAGTATGTAATCCTTATTGCGGGCCATGCGCTAAAGCGCATCCTGTATTAGATGAAATTATCCAAAACAATAAGAATGTAAAGCTAAAATTAATTTTTACTGCCAGCAATGATAAAGATGATAAGCGGGGATCGCCGCAAGGCATTTACTGGCTATAAATGACAAGCAGGATGCTCTCAAAACCCACCAGGCTCTGGATGATTGGTACCTCGCTGAAAACAAAGATTATGAAGTATTTGCTAAAAAGTATCCGTTGAATGGAGAAATAAAAAACAGGAAAACCAAATAGAGAAAATGAAAGAATGGTGCAAAGAAGCGGAAATTTCTTTTACGCCTACTATTTATATTAATGGCCACAGGCTTCCGGAAAAATATAAAATTGAAGAACTGAAATACATTTTATAAAAACATTTTTTGCAAAAAATGCAGGATGTAAACCTGTTTAAAAAAATTACATGGAATTTCATTTTATAAACAATTTTAAATTTTAAAACATGAAAAAATTTAAATTAAGTGATTTGAACGATTACAGTCACGAAGTTCTTACGAAAGAACAGATGAAGAAAGTTATGGGAGGGGTGGCATCTGGGGCGTGCTATCTGGTGCAAGGTGATCCTGGGCACTCATCTTGCTGGTTTGCTACATCCGGAAATGCTGACTCATTGTGCAGTAGAGTTTATCCAAACGAAACGTGTCTTTCATCCTTAAACGGTGGAAGTGGTACTTGCAGTTCCGATTGTCACATGAATTAAATTCGAAAAAGCAATACAGAGGGTGAAATATAACATTATTAACCCCCTGTATTTTTGTCTTCTTAAAAATCAGTACTATGAACTTAATCTTATTATTACTATTTCTTTTCCCATCTTTCAAGGTGGAGTTTACTAGTATAGCTAAACAAGTATGTCAGCATATAAGTTGTGATACCGCCATATTACCCATGGACAGTATTAAGGAAAGGATATTAATAGATACAACCTTACATTTTAATAATGTCAAAGAAATAGCCAATTATAAACATCAAAAAGATTCACTTTTCGCAGCATTTATTCCAAATAGTAAAATGCAAACAGAGCTAAAGGAAAAGCTGGGATATAATAATACAATCCGGTTTAGCAAACTATTTTATAAGTACTTAATAGGATGCGATAAGAATAATCAAGATAATTTCAACTTTCTTGGCATAATTCTTAAGGATTATGGGTTATTTTCAAGAAAACAAATGCTTGGTTTATTCAGCCTTTTCCCCACGAAATTCCAAAACAGTAAAAGAGGTAAATCGTATTTGGCAACACTTAATGGTAGACCCGATAATATCGGACATTCTATATTTGGAGCAGGCGACATATCCTTTGAATCTGCTGGAGGAGAAATGATCCCTTTACGGAAATTGATTGATGGGGATCATCAGTTTTATATTATTCTTTTTTCAGCGTCCTGGTGTGCGCCATGTCGATATTATGCGAATGTTTTTAGAAATGATTTAGAAGAAATGAACAAGAATCAGGTCAAAATTTTTTCTATATCTATTGATAAATCCCGCTCCCAATGGTTAGAATACCTAAAAAAAGAAGACTATACATGGAATAATTATCGGACTTTGAAAGGTTGGGATTCTAAGATTATGAATTATCTCCATTTAGAGGCGATTCCTGAATATCTCTTATTAGATAAGAACGGTTTTATCCTGGATGAACAATCCGGTTATAAAATGAAACAAATCATTGCTAAAATAAAGCAGCGTGAAAAATAGTAGAGTTTTCGAACTTTTCCTTTAGAATAAGTAAATGAAAACAACTTCCATTTTTGATTAATGTGCTGGACTGTTATCCTACCCCTGAAAATTAAAATGAATAAAAAGACTATCCCCATATATGCAATTAATCTAAAATCGAGAGCAGATAGGCGAGAATTTATAGTATCCCAATTTAATGATAAACAAGAATTCCAATTTTACCTGGTTGAAGCAAATGAGCACAGTATAGGAGCTATAGGGCTTTGGAAAACTATCCGACATATTTTAAAAGAACTGGTTGATTCAAAAGATGAATACATTATCCTGTGCCAGGATGATCATCTATTTACAAATGACTATTCAAAAGAATATTTATTGGATTGTATTAATCAAGCAAAATCGTTAGATGCCGATATTTTAGCTTGCGGAGTCAGCGGTTTCACTACTGCTCATAAAGGTCAGTGATAATTTATATTGGGGAGAAAAATTTTCAGGGTTGCAGTTCACCGTTGTTTTTAGGAAATTTTTTCAGAAAATTTTAGATGCTGATTTTGCGAATATCAACGCCGCTGATCTTAAGTTATGTGAGCTAACTGAAAACAAGTTTTTCATTTACCCGTTTTTATCCATTCAAAAAGAGTTTGGTTACTCGGATGTTACTTATGGCAATAACGAGAAAGGGCGCGTAGAAAATGCATTTAAAGATAGTGATGAAAAGGCTAAAATTATCAATAATGTTTCAACTTTTTATAAGCAAAAATTAATAACAATTGCACCTCTAAAAAGTTCTGCAGGAATTGAAAGCGTTGTTATTCCCGCTTATACAATCCACCAAACAACAGAAGGCGTTTGTTCTATTGAAAAGCAATTTGCAGGAAAAGAAGAATTCGATGTAACAATTATAAAAGCATGTGAACAGAAAGTCAAAGAATTCAGTCTATGGCAAAGCCTCAAAAAAATAATCAAAACGGCTATTGAAAATGATGAGGACGTAATTATTATTTGCCGGGAAGATCATCAATTTACAAAACATTACGAGCGCAGCCATTTTATAAAATTAATATGGCAGGCCGGCCTTCTTGGATGTAATGTCTTAACCGGGGGAATGAAGACGTTCAACCTGGCTTTGCCAATAACTAATAATATTTTTTGGATAGATTCTTTTCAGTCGTCAGCGTTTTTTGTTATTTACAAATCTTTTTACAAAAAGATTTTACAGGAACCCTTTTGCGATAGCAGATACTTTAGAAAGTAAGTTTTCTGAAATGACAAGTAACAAAATGGCGTTGTACCCATTTATTTCTGAAGAGAAAGATTTTGGAGATATGGAAAGAGATGATAAAAACAATTTTCGAAATATAGTTGTACCGAATTCAACAAATGCCAACCAAAGATTGATAGAAATTAAGAATGCATGGAATAAGTATGGCAATCAGGTAGGTGCACAATTATAACCATAATGCCTTTCACCTTCTATAAACAACTCAACGCAATGGATTGTGGGCCTACCTGCATCCGCATGGTAGCAAAGCATTATGGGAGGCAATACAACACAAATACCTTACGAAGGATTGCGGGTTATAATAAGCAAGCTGTGTCATTATTAGGCATTAGCCAAACCGCAGAAAAGATAGGTTTCAGGGTAAAAAACTTTTTTAAAAATATTTTCAATGTCCACTTATAGTAGACATGGGGAAAATAACTTTGTGTTGGGTTTCATTGAGTAAATATGTTTTTAAAATCATAGGCGATTAAATGGAAGCGTGAAAGAAACGAAAGCGACTGCTTAAATGACTGGTATTAGCCAGATGGAAAAAATTACAAAACCAATTCACAAAATGAACGAATGATGTAAGGAAGCAGAAATATATTTTACACCACTTTTTTTATTATGAACGCTGGAAATATACAAGCCTATGGAGTTAAAGAACCTTTTATAAAAATGTTTTTTTGCAAAAAATCAGGCAAAAGAATTGTGTGCCTGCAACAAATCACAATCTAAATTTTATAAATAAATTAAATTTTATCAATTATGCAAAAATTAAGCAAATATGAAATGAAAAAGGTGATAGGCGGTCTTGCACAAGGATGCTCTATGACCTATCAGGATTCTAACGGTGGATGGCACACTGAAACTGGATCATGCGACACTGCTTTAGAATCGTATGCAGTTGGATATGATGACCTTGGCCCGATTTATAGTGAAGTAGCTGTCCCATTTTGTCATACAGCAAGCTTTTCAGGACCTGTTGAATTATCATCAAACGGTGGAGTGAGCCGTTGTGGTTCTCCATCTTAAAATTATTCCGTTCGTAACTCTTTTAGTTTCTAAAAATGACTATTTGTTAAACGGTAATTATTTGCAATTAGGATGAGAATAACTTTCTCATCCTTTTTTAAATTTATCAAATTGATATAATAATGAATAAAATCGTCATTTTATTTTCGTTTATTTCCCTTAATTTTTCGTCATGCAAACAAAGCAATTTTATATATATACAAGGAAATATAGGAAATATAGCCAGCCGGAAAGTATATTTAGTAAAGGCGTTCGACAGTAACTCTTATATTGATTCCGCTACAAACTCCTCTAACAAATTTGTATTTAAAATACCCACCAAAAAATACTCGAACCGGTTAGTAAGTATAGTTTATGTTGATTCTAACAATCACAAAATTCGATCATTAGATTTTAATAATCATATTCTTTCATCAAGAACTCAAGGTTATTCTTATAACGTTTTTGATATAGGTGAAGAAAATATACTAATGACGGGAAGGGTCAATATTAGGAAAGATTCAATTAAGGGAACGCATATTAAAATTCAGATTGATAGCATAAGCATAAAGGCAGGTATTGAAACTGATGCTCTGTACGGAACTCAAATGATGAATTTTGGTTATCTGGAAGGGGATGTGAATACAAAAACCAAAAACCTGAATACCTATTTATCAGTTATTCACCGTTACCCTACTTCACAATATTTGCTGTCTGAAATAAATGAAAATAAAACAGTTTTAAGTAAAGGAGAATTAGAAACAATGTTAAGTGCCTTTAAAAAAGAAAGCCTGTTATCGCAAGTTGGAATTACCCTGACCTCTTATGCCAACAATAAAAGTGCGGTTACCATTTTAAAGAATTTGAAATTAATGGACGAAAACGGTAATAAATCTGAAATTATTAATCCTGCATCTAAAATAAATATGATTGTTCTGTGGGCAAGCTGGTGTAGTCCATGCAGGCAAGAGATTCCAATATTGAAAAAACTTTATGATCAGTATCACAATCAAGGTTTATCTATTACCAGCATTTCAATTGACAAGAATATTGAAAGTTGGAAAATAGCCTTGCTTTCAGAAAAAATGAATTGGCCGCAGTTAATCGTTCCTGACAATTTAGAAAATTCTTTTTTTTCTGAATATGAAGTTAGCTCAATACCTGATGTGATTTTTACGGATGCAAATGGTTTAATCCTTAAACGATTCATCGGATTTGAAAGAGGTCAGTATTCGATATACCAAAGTATCATTGATATGGCATTAAAAAAATATTAATGGCAAACTTTATTGAAGATCATATTTTAAAAAGCAAATAGTAAAGGTGTTATATGAAAAATTTCACCTTCTATAAACAACTCAACGCAATGGATTGTGGGCCTACCTGCATCCGCATGGTAGCAAAGCATTATGGGAGGCAATACAACACTAATACCTTAAGAAGGATTGCAGGCTATAATAAGCAAGGCGTTTCATTATTAGGCATCAGCGAAACGGCTGAAAAGATAGGTTTCAGGGTAGAAAACTTTTTTGAAAATATTTTCAATGTCCACGTATAGTAGACATTGAGAAAATAACTTTGTGTTTGATTTCAATCAATAAAACTGTTTTTATGGCTGAAGTTTTCAATACCAATCTTCTTAACGTATCGGCTTATTATCTGAGTTGTCAAAATTCCTGTAACCCGAACAAGCCTGAAACAGCAACTGCAGGAAAATCCTTACTATCCAAGTCTCTATTCTTTAAGTAACGTTTTTGAAAGATTTCATCTTGATACTACTGCTTTGAAACTTAATAAAGAAAATTTTGACAAATTGCAACCGCCTTTCATTGCGTATTTAAATGGCCAAGCAACAGGAAAAGATTTTGTGCTGGTAACTTCCGTTTCAGAAAATGAAGTTGAATACGTTGCTGAAAACAAAAAAGCAAAGCAAGTTTCAAAAGAAACATTTATAATAAACTGGCAGGGAATTGTATTTATTGCTGAAGCAAATGAAAAAAGTGGTGAAACGGATTTTATCAATAACAGGAAGAAGGAAACGATTGCAGAAAAATGAAACCCAAGATACCTTGAAAACTCAACAGGCGCTTGATGATTGGTATTTGGTAGCTAAAAAAAATTATGAGGTATTTGCAAAAAAGTACCCAATGAATGGTGAAATAAAAATGTAGGAACCGGAAATAGAAAAAATGAAAGAATGGTATGAGGAAGCCGAAATTTCTTTTTCGCCTACCATTTTCATTAACGGCCATCAATTCTGAAAAATATAAGATTGAAGAATTAAAATTAGATTTTGGTGATTTGGATGGTGTAGAATTGCTAACAAACGGGCAATTAAAAAAGGTAATGGAAGGGGTTTTGTCCGATCCATGTCCCTTAGGTGCAAAATCTTGTGTAACTACAAGCGACTGTAACAGAGATGACGCTTGCCAAGGAGTCCTAGATTGCTGTTCTGCGACACTTGGAGATAATTGTACGTGGGATAGTACATGTGAAGTTGTTCAAAGTTGCATGGATAAACCCGTAGGAGGCGGCAAATGGTGTAAATATAATCCTGTCTAATTATAATACTCTCTAAAATAAATTTAGGTGTGAAAACACCTAAATTTATCATCTAATAACAAATAATTAAACACGTGATCAATTCTTTAAAAATCATTTTTTTGCTACTATTTGCCATCTCTTTTGACAGTTCATTTTCTCAAAATATGGCAACCCTTACAGGAAGGTCAAGAGCATTTATGGAAAATGATAAAGTTCTGTTAAGGTCTAATGCTGGATATAGCGATTCATCGTTTATACATAATAATAAATTTAAATTCGATATACCTTTTTCTAAAGGAGCGCTGTACTCCTTAATTTTTCCAAATGAATCGAAGACTTTAAAGTATCCTCTTTTTATTAAGGAAAATTCAGTAATCCATATTGAAATGGATAGAGCTTTTTTGAATCCCCAAATTTCGGGTGACACACTTGCTGTCGAACAAAATAGCTTCTGGAAAGAAGCAACTTTTGCTTCAAATAAATACAACATTATTGAAAAGGAAATCGAAAAGACGAAAGACTCTTTAAAAATTTTTAAGCTAAATAAAGAATTAAAAGATGAGCAAAATAAGATGACCAATTTTTTCATTCATTGGGTTAAGCAACATCGTTCATCTCCATTCAGTGTGGCAATTATTAGATTATTTATTGCAAAAAATAATAACACGGAGGATAAAGTTGGAGAAGAGTGTTTTGATTATTTACTGCCGACAGCAAAAGAAAATAATTACGAAACTGACTTATTAGAAAACATTTTTTCAAGAAACAACAGAAAATACAGAAAGAATTTATTTATTAAAGAATTAGACAGTAATAATTTTATCTACCTAAATGATAAAAAATATTCGAAAATTCCTTTAGGAACCATTGCTCCTGATTTTAGTGTAAGAGATACATCAGGAAGAGTAATAAAGTTAAGCGATTTTAAAAATTATTTATTAATTGACTTCTGGGCAAGTTGGTGTGGCCCTTGCAGAGCAAATAACCCTTCCTTAAAAAAGATATATCAGAAATATAGAGCGAAAGGATTGAAAATTTTAAGTGTTTCATTTGATGAGGATTCTGATGATTGGAAAAATGCAATTAAAAAAGACAAAATGAATTGGATTCAAGGTTCTGATCTTTTAGGTTCAAAATCGAAAATTGCCGTAGAATATGGCGCTGACGCGATTCCTCTTTATGAACTTCTGGATCAGAATAAAAGGATTATCTTGAAAAGTACTGGAGATATTGATTTTATTTCAAAAAAAATAAATGACATTTTTAATAGTAATTAGTTCTACGTAGTTTTCGTTAAATCTGCACCTTCCTTTGATGCTTATCCGTATGAAGAGTTTGGATTTATAAAAGGGAAAATAAATTATGTTTCAAAAATAGCGAGTGACAGCGGCTTTTATGCAACAGTGCGATTAGACAATGGATTGATCACAAACCTGAAAACGCACTTGCAATATAAAAATGGATTGAAAGCTGAAGCGCTTGTCATAACCAGAAACATGAGGTTATTACAACGATTATATTACAGCATTGTAAAAGCTACGTCTGTTGGTAAATAAATTAAATATCCTTAAAGATTTATGACTAAGCGCAAAATAAAAATTAAATTATTTTGTTTGTTTACTGCGCTAATTTGCGAATCCCTGCAATCCGTGGCAAAAAAATCACGCTAAATAACAAACTCCTTCTTCAGCAATTTCCGTATTTTCAAAAATTTCGCAGGCCTCTTCTTTAAATTGTTCTAATGTTTCATACATAGACGAAAAATGGCCAAGCAGTAATTTTTTCGCTCCCGCTTTTTTCGCAATCATTGCTGCTTGTTTCGAAGTCGAATGAAATCTTTCTCCGGCTTTTTTTGAAAGTTCATCCAGGTAAGTGCTTTCGTGATAAACCAGGTCTACGTCTTTTAATTTTATTCAGCAATAGGATCATAAAAAGCAGTATCGGCGCAATATGCGTAGGATTTCGGAGGTTCCACGGCCATGGTAAGTACTTCATTTTTTATCACTTCATTTTTATCATTTATAAAATCTTCACCCTGGTGTAAATTTTCATAAAATGATTTAGGTACTTTATATTTTTTTACCTGCCGGGGAATTATTTTTCTGAATGTTTTTCTTTTCCCTGAAGAGAAACCCCCAACATTCAATCCGGTGATTTACTTTAAAACATTCAACAGATAATTTTTTGTCCTCAAACAAAACTTCTTCTTTTTCCAGCTTATGAAAATACAGTTGAAAAGGAAATCCCGCTCCTGCTACATCCATTTGAATTTCAATGATGGATTTTAATTTTTCAGGAGCATAAATATGAAGATCATTCAAACGGTTGTTTAAAGCAAGACTGTTTAGTAAACCGATCAATCCAAAATAATGATCGCCATGCAGATGCGAAATAAAAATATGATTGATACGGCTTTTTTTTATTTTGTATAATCCCATTTGCATTTGTGTTCCTTCGCCACAATCAATCAGCATAACATGTTCAGCGCTTTGAAGTACTTGCGCGGTGGGGTGCCTGTTATGAGAAGGTACAGCAGAATTATTTCCTAAAATCGTTACAGCAATCACTTGGCGATTTAATTTTCAATGGGGTAATTATTACACAAATTTTTATTTGATAGGTATCTTTTTTTCAACAATTGTTTAACATACATTATAGGTATTCTCTTTCTATTTCTTCCATCTGCACAATATCCCACGCTTCACTTTCTGTTGGCGTAACATTCAGAATTTCCAGTAAATCATTTTGATCTAAAAAAATCGGAAACCTGGGTGATTGCAAATTGCAAAAAACCATAGAATGATTCTCTTCATAAAACCTTTGCTGAATGAGTTGCAAAGGCTTTTGCAGGCTCAAGTTCTGTTTCAGCAACCTTCTTTAAAATTTACTATCACATTTGAAGTAGGTTCATCTAGATATTTTAAAAATGTTTCTTTGATTTCTTCTGTCATATTAGCAGACAATTTCTCTTCTTCGACCGTAATGACGTGCATTTTTTCTTTGGTATCAATTTTGACTTTCATAGTTACAGTTTAAAAGAAGACTGCAAAAGATTTATTCAAAGATATTAAAATAAAAGACGAAAAAGGAGCGGCCGGATTTTTTGAATAATGATTTGAACTCAGGATCTTCGAAACAAAATCGTTCCGGCTTTATTAACAAACCGAAATAATTTTACTAAATCTTCAAATCACTTTTTTACAAACTGCGATCTTTCCTAGCCAGACTTTTTAACAACTTGTGGTTCTTTTAAACGTTATTTAATAGAATTTATTTATTATTATTGTACAGGCTTACAATATTGAAAAGCATTAAATTAAATTGTTAATAAATGGACAACAATTTTTCGACACAAGTAAAAGAAATTATTTCTTACAGCCGCGAAGAAGCTTTGCGGTTGGGAAATGACTTTATAGGGACGGAACATCTTGTTCTCGGACTTATAAGGGATGGCGAAAATACCGCGATGAAAATCCTGAAATCGCTTAACGTAGATCTTTATGAACTACGTAAAGAAATTGAACTCGCCGTAAAAGATAAAACAGGTAAAAATATTGCTAATATAAATTCACTGCCACTTACAAAGCAGGCTGAAAAAGTAATCGGATCACGGTTCTGGAAGCAAAAACCAACAAGAGCCCGTTGGTTGAAAGTGAACATCTTATGCTTTCTATTTTGAAAAATAAAGAGAACATCGCAACACAGATATTAAACCAGTTTGACGTGGATTACGATATGTTCAAAAGCGAATTGGGTTATGTAAAAACTGATCCTAAAGCTGATTTCCAGGATGAAGAAAATGAAGAGTTTGAGGAAGAAAGAAAATCATACTCGCAACAACAACGTTCTTCAAAAAGTTCATCTGCACAGGCAAAAACAAAAACTCCGGTTTTAGATAATTTCGGAAGGGACATTACAAGGCTTGCAGAAATGGGAAGCCTTGATCCTATCGTGGGACGTGAAACAGAAATTGAACGTGTATCGCAGATTCTCAGCCGCCGTAAAAAGAATAACCCTATCCTGATAGGTGAGCCGGGTGTTGGTAAAACCGCAATCGTTGAAGGTTTGGCTTTGCGTATTATTCAAAGAAAAGTGAGCCGGGTTTTGTTCGATAAAAGAGTCGTTTCACTTGATCTTGCCGCATTGGTTGCAGGCACAAAATATCGTGGCCAGTTTGAAGAAAGGATGAAAGCGATCATGAATGAACTGGAAAAAAACCGTGATGTGATTTTGTTTATTGATGAAATTCATACCATTGTTGGTGCAGGCGGAGCAAGTGGTTCGCTTGATGCTTCCAATATTTTCAAACCGGCTCTGGCACGGGGAGAACTTCAATGTATTGGTGCTTCAACATTGGATGAATACAGGATGTATATTGAAAAAGATGGCGCATTAGATCGTCGTTTCCAAAAGGTAATGGTCGATCAGCCAAGCGTTGAAGAAACCATCGAAATTTTGAATAACATCAAAAGCAAATACGAAGATTATCACAATGTAATTTATGATAATGAAGCAATCGATGCTTGCGTGAAATTGAGCGACCGGTATATGACAGACCGTTTACTTCCGGATAAAGCAATTGATGTGTTGGACGAAGTAGGCGCACGTGTTCACCTGAAAAATATTAATGTTCCGCAGGAAGTGATTGAACTTGAAAAAAAGATTGACGAGATAAAACATGAAAAAAATAAAGTGGTAAAAAGCCAGCGCTTTGAAGAAGCGGCTTCACTTCGTGATACAGAAAAACATTTGCAGGAAGAGCTTGAAAAAGCAAAAGCAGATTGGGAAGAAGAAAGCAGGAACAAAAGATACCCGATCAATGAAGAAGCGATTGCAGAAGTGGTTAGCATGATGACCGGTATTCCTGTGAAAAGAATGGTTCAGGAAGAAACTGATAAACTTCGCAAAATGGGTGAGGATCTGAAAGCCGCTGTGGTTGGCCAGGATGAAGCAATCAGTAAAGTGGTAAAAGCTATTCAAAGAAACAGGGTTGGTTTAAAAGATCCGAAAAAACCGATTGGTACATTTATTTTCCTTGGGCCTACAGGTGTTGGTAAAACTGAGATGGCAAGAGCTTTAGCAAGATATATGTTTGATAGCGAAGATGCACTCATTCGGATAGATATGAGTGAGTACATGGAGAAATTTACCGTTTCAAGATTGATCGGAGCGCCTCCGGGATATGTAGGTTATGAAGAAGGCGGACAACTAACGGAGAAGGTTAGACGCAAACCATATTCTGTAATTCTCTTGGATGAAATTGAAAAAGCGCATCCGGATATTTACAATATCTTGTTGCAGGTATTGGATGATGGTGTGCTTACAGATGGTTTGGGAAGAAAAATTGATTTTAAGAATACGATGATCATCATGACTTCCAATATTGGTGCACGCCAGTTGAAAGATTTTGGAGCAGGTGTTGGATTTACCACCCAGTCAAGAATTCAAAATGCTGAGGAAAACAGTAAAGCGGTAATAGAAAAAGCATTGAAACGTACTTTCAGCCCTGAATTTTTAAACAGGATTGATGATGTAGTGATCTTCAACCAGCTTACAGAAGAAAATATTTTCTCTATCATTGATATTTTGATGAAAGGTGTAACGAAGAGATTGGATAATCTTGGATTGAAACTTGAATTAACAGAAGAAGCCAAGAAATTTATTTCTGAGAAAGGATATGATTCGCAATTTGGTGCACGGCCGCTTCACAGGGCTATTCAGAAATATCTTGAAGATCCTTTAGCAGAAGAAATATTAAATATGCATGTGAAAAACGGAGATATATTGGTGGCTTCTTTGGATAAGGAAAATTCAAAAATAGTTTTCCAGGTGAAAAGTACTCCTGCAACCAAAAAGAAATCTGAAGTTTAGAATTTAGAATATTTATAAATTACAATGCCACCGCTAACCGGTGGCATTTTTTTTTGTCCTATTTTTTACTTTCTTTTTTTTGTTCGATTTTTGTATCAATGCTTCCCAAAATAATTATTACGATCGATGGCTTTTCTTCCTGCGGAAAAAGCACATTGGCGAAACAACTTGCTAAAAAATTAAATTATACTTACATAGACAGCGGCGCAATGTATCGTGCCATTACTTTGTATTTTCTTCGAAACAATATTGATTGGTCAAAAGAAAAAGGAAATACACAAAGCTCTTGAAAATATTTCGCTTGAATTTTTACCGAACGAACATTCGGGAAATGCAGAAATGTATTCTGAATGGAGAAAATGTAGAATACATTATTCGTGATTTGGTGGTTGCAGAAAAAGTGAGTGAAATTGCGGCCTTACCGGAAGTGAGGAAATTTGCTGTAGCTGCCCAACAAAAAATAGGAAAAAATAAAGGAATAGTAATGGATGGCCGTGATATTGGCACAACTGTTTTTCCAAATGCCGAAGTTAAAATTTTTATGATAGCAGATGAAGCGGTAAGAGTTGAAAGAAGATTTGCTGAAATGTTTGAAAAGAATCCAGAACATTACGCTGGATGAAATAAGAACCAATATTGCGCTTGCGCGATTATATTGATTCTAACCGCGAAATAAGCCCTTTGCGTAAAGCCGCTGATGCTATTGAACTGGATAATACTCATCTTACTGAAAAGCAGCAATTGGACTTTGCATTAAAACTGGTAAAGAAAGTCTGTGAACCTGCTTAGAATTTTTTTTATGATTTTCTTGCTCAGTAAAGTGAACAAAGAAATATTAAAGAATCTTATTTTCTATTTCTTTTGCAAAAAAGATCAATAAATAAAATTCCATACTTAATTCTTATTTCTTATTTTCATAAAAATATTTAACATGAAATAATTTATAATGGAGCAAAATCTGACTGCCGCAAAACCAAATTACACTTCACAGATAGTAATTATAGGAATACTCTTTTTTATTTTTGGATTTGTAACGTGGCTAAACAGTACCCTTATTCCCTACCTGCAGATTGCCTGTCAGTTGGAGACCACACAAGCTGTACTTGTGACTTTTGCATTTTATATTTCTTATGCGGTAATGGCATTTCCTTCTTCATGGGTTTTAAAACGAACCGGTTTTAAAAATGGGATGATGTGGGGATTGATTTGTATGGCGGTTGGCGCATTACTTTTTATACCTGCTGCAGAAACCAGGACTTATGGAATGTTCCTTACCGGTTTATTTGTAATTGGCACTGGCCTTGCTTTATTGCAAACTGCTTCCAATCCATATATCACCATTCTTGGTCCCGATTGAAAGTGCTGCAAAAAGAATGAGCGTAATGGGAATTTGTAATAAAGGAGCCGGAGCCCTTGCTCCTCTTGTAATGGGCGCTTTTTTACTTAAAGATTCTGATGCTTTAGTTGAAAGATTAAAAACATTGGATGTGCGCAAAAAGCTACCGAATTGGATGCCTTGGCATCAAGAGTAATTGTTCCTTATATCATTATTGCTGCTGTTTTGCTTGCCCTGGCTTTCTTTATTTATTTTTCAGGTTTGCCTGAGGTAAAAGCTGAAGGAGAGGACATGAAAAGAAACAAACTAACGGTAATGCACAAACGATTTTTAGTTTTCCTTATTTATGGATTGGTTTTATGGCTTTGTTTCTATATGTCGGCGTAGAAGTGATGGCTGGCGATATTATTCAGATATATGGAAAGGCGATTGGTATCCCGCTGGATGTTGCAAAACATTTTACCACTTATACCATGTTAGGAATGTTAATCGGGTATTTAATTGGTATTGTTAGCATTCCAAAATATTTTTCTCAAACCACGGCTTTAAAAGGTTCAGCAGTTCTTGGTGTTATTTTTTCTTTGTTGGCCATATTTACTTCAGGATACACTTCTATATTATTTATTGCTTTACTGGGATTGGCAAATGCGCTTGTTTGGCCGGCAATCTGGCCTTTAACCATTCATGGTTTAGGCAGGTTTACCAAAGCGGGTTCGGCGTTACTTATCATCGCCATTGCCGGTGGCGCTGTTTTACCAAGGATATGGGCGAGTGTCGGCGCAAGATTTGGTTATCAGCAAGCTTTTTGGATAATGATTCCGTGTTATCTTTTCATTCTTTATTTTGCAACTTATGGTTACAAGGCGGGAGTGAAAAACAAAGTTGCGTTAAAAGCTGTATAACTTTCCCGGGCAATCATTTTTTAAATCGGCCCGGATTAAATGTAAATTTGCAGTAGCAAAAGTTTATAAAATGGAGGCTGAAAGTATAAAAAAAGCGCCAGGTATTTTAAATTTATTGCAAAGCAAATGCCCGCGATGCAGAATAGGCGATATGTTTATAAAGAAAAATCCTTACTCAAAAGGATTTATGAAAATGCATGACCGTTGTGAAGTTTGCGGGCAATATTTTGATCTTGAAGTTGGATTTTATTATGGTTCCGGTTATATGAGCTATGCGATCACAGTGGGATTGAGTGCGGTTTCTTTTATCGCATGGTGGATTATTATCGGAATTTCTTACGATGATAACCGGGTATTTGGTTGGCTTATTTTCAATGCACTTTTGATACTTGGTTTACAGCCCTGGCTGATGCGCTTATCCCGAACGATTTGGCTTGCCACTTTTGTAAAATATGATCCCGACTGGAAAGAACATCCTGCTGAAATTCCTGAAAGGATGAATGAAACCCACAAACACGGTTGGTGAATTATTACTTTTCAAGAAATTGAATTCCTGTTTTTGTAAAAGAAATTTTATGTTGTTTATACAAATTTCCCGTTGCCATTTTAAAAGTTTTTTTACTCATCTCAAAGAAGGAATAAATGTCTTCCGGAGAAGATTTGTCATGATAAGGAAGATATCCGTCGTTTTCTTTTAATAGCCTCACGATTTTTTCAGTTTCATCTTCAACCCTGTTCGTATCCTGGCTTTCCGGCTGCTACATCAATTTTATTTTCTGGCAAAATGTTTTTTATAAAGCCCGTGAACTTATCCCCGATAGAAATGTTTCTGTAGATTTCATTGTTATGCAAAATTCCTTTATGAAGATTATTGATGATCACTTCATAACCAATATCCGTTTGGCGGTAAACAACAAGGTCAACAATTTCTTTTTCCTTTAATAGTAAGTGTTTCGTTAGATAAAAAAGGTTCTAATTTTTCAGTTGCTGCAAGCCTTCCTGTCTTTTCATCCATTACAATTTTTACCAGGTATTCGCCGTTTTTCACCATAAAATTTTTCATTTTCGATTTAGGAATAAAAAGATCTTTCATCAGTCCCCAATCTAAAAATGCGCCCTGGTTAGTAACATTCACTACTTTTAATTTTACAATATCGCCCAATACGCCATATGGCTTTTGTGTAGTTGCAATAGGCCTGTCTTCACTGTCATGGTATAGAAAAACTTTCAACTCATCTCCGGTTTTTGTTCCGTGGGGCACAAAACGCTTTGGTAATAATATTCCTTCTTCTCCGTCATCTAAAAAAACACCCATAGACTTTTCTTTGATCACCTTCATGCACATTGTATTCACCAATTTTAACCATCTTGAATTTTACACAAAGTTAAGTGTAACACTGTGAGAATTGTTTGGTATTATCATTGTACTCGTTTTTTATATGATAAAGAAAAAAAGATCTGCGGAAAAAAAGTGGTCGGCCGATGTAACCAAACACAGTGATGCATTAGATTTAAAGAAAGGAGTATTTACTTTGCAGGATCCGAAAGAAATTGCGCAATTTCTAAAACATTTAGCAGAACAAAGTAGTAGGAGAAAGGGTTCTCCTTTTCAATCAGCAATGTCAATGCTTACTTTTTATATCAATCGGGATGGTAAAAATTTACCGGGAAAGCAAAAAGAAATCCTGGAAAAGGCAAAGGATGAATTGCGGGTTCTTTTTGGCAGGGAGAAGAAAGAAAAGTGAACTTAATAATTGATACTTTCTATAATTTCAAACGTTCATAAAACTCAACCGTTTTTGATGAATCGGGGTGTGTAATAATTTGCCTATACGCGTCATTGCCGTTTAGTTTCACATCTATCATAAATGATTGCCCCGCAATAATTGAATAAGTTGAATTAAGATCTGTCTCCTTCATTTGATTGTCGCTGATCATTGAAAAAGTACCAAATCCTATGCCCGTACTGATCTTTCCCGAAGAATCTTTAGCTGTCAGGCCAAACATAAAATAGCCGTTATTAAATGCCTTATATTCCGTACGATTGTACCATGTGGTGTCGTTACCATTGATATCATAGGATTTGGTTTGCTTCCACACGCCATCTAAGGGAGTTGTTTGTTTTTTACCCACGCGTTGATAAACTTCCGTAAGCTTTGATTTCGTATTATTAATCGTAATTTCAGGAATTACCTGGTTATATCCATCAGGAGTTTTGTTGACTAATAATTTATAAGATCTGGCAGTGTCATCAAATGAAGAATCACGGGAAGTATAAATGATATTTTCTGTTACGCCGCTCGTGTCTGAAGTATAACCGCCGACTCCAAAGGAAGAAGTGGAATCTGTGGCAACTACCTGGGAGTACATTACATATTTATCGGTATAAATTTTTAATTGTTTGACATCCGTATATTTTGTTTCGTTTGTTCCGTCATTAACTGTTTGAGAGGTCATTAAGTAAGCGCCAGGCATATCGGGAGCTTTTTTGGAGGAGAATTGCAGCTGACAATAACCATGGCTATAAAACAAATTATTAAATATTTCATAACATCAGGTTTTAAATTAACATAAATTTAAGAAATTTTTCTTATTTGTATAGATTTCTTTAAACAGATGTTAATACTGTTTTTTTTTGGTTTTGCTAATGTTGAGAACTATTTAGATCAATGATCGTTCAGGGGTAGCCCCTTAGCCTGGAAATCTTTCCAGTTGAGGTATTCAGGGCCAACTCTCTGTTCTACCATCGTTATGCAATTTTCGACGGGGCAGATTAACTGGCAAAGGTTGCAGCCCACACATTCTTCTTCTTTAATTGCATACGTATTGTAAGGATTTCCTTTCGTAATGCTTATTGATTGATGGGAAGTGTCTTCACAAGCGATGTAACATAGGCCGCAATGAATACATTTTTCCTGGTCAATATTGGCGACATGATGGTAATTGATATCCAGTTCTTCCCATTTTGTAAGATTGGGAACAGATTTTCCGATAAAATCATAAATGGTTTTAAAACCTTTTTCATCCATCCAGTTGCTCAATCCTTCGCACAAATCCTCAATGATTCTAAAGCCATGTGTCATTACCGCCGTGCAAACCTGCACAGAAGTTGCACCCAGAAGCATAAATTCAGCCGCGTCTTTCCAGGTATTTATTCCTCCAATTCCGGAAACAGGAACTTTATTGGTAATTGCGTTCTCGCTGATAGTTGCGAGAAATTTTAAAGCAATTGGTTTTACCGCAGGCCCGCAATAGCCACCAAAAACGCTTTTGCCTGCCACATATGGATTAGGAACAAATGTGTCAAGATCAATTCCGGTAACGGATTGAATGGTATTTATAAGAGATAATCCGTTGCTTCCTGCTTCCACCACAGCTTTTCCTGCCGGAACCACTGAATGCACATTAGGCGTTAGTTTGGTAATTACCGGAATATGTGCGGCTTCCATTACCCATTCTACTACCATTTTGGCAATTTCGGGATCCTGGCCAACTGCAGCACCCATCCCTCTTTCCGTCATGCCATGCGGGCAACCAAAGTTTAATTCCAGTCCATGAGCGCCGGTATCTTCCACTTTTTTTATCAGTTCGTGCCAGCTTTCCCTGTCGTTGTCCGCCATTAGGGAAACGACCATGGCGCGGTCAGGAAATTCCTTCAACACTTCTTTGATCTCTTTTAAATTCATTTCTAACGGGCGGTCAGAGATCAATTCAATATTATTGAAGCCCATTACTTTTTCCCCATTAAAATCAACTGCTGAATATCTTGAAGACACATTTTTTACCTGTGATCCTAACGTTTTCCATACTACTCCGCCCCAACCGGCTTCCAACGCGCGAAGCACATTGTACTTTTTGTCCGTCGGCGGGGCAGATGCCAGCCAATAAGGGTTGGGAGATTTTATTCCGAGGAAGTTTGTTGTTAAATCTGCCATTTTTTTTTGAACTAAAACTTATGGAAAAAATTTGTAGATTTCTTTTCTGTTTAACACTCTTTTAAGTTCAATGATAGATTATTTATTGAAAGACCAAGTCTTTAATTACCGAATCTAACTTTATAGTAATTCCTATACCCTTTCAATTTTTCAATATTGCCGGAAGATTCAACGGATTTGAGAGTGATTAAATCTTCAAATGCAAACTTTTCAATTTGTAATCTTCTTTTTGAAGGAGCAACTTTTGATAAATCTTTTAAAAAAGTTTTGGATAAATTACTTTCACCTATTTCTTTATGAGAAGTTTTTTATAATATTCTTTAGCTTCTTCAAGTGTGAATTTTTCATCTGTTTCTGTTTCCTCCATATATTGCCCCAATGCATAGCCTTCCAGCACTTCTTCTATTTTTTAAAAGTTTTAATGTCTAACTGAACTTCGATAGGTTTATTCTGTTTATTTATTATATATTTTTCTTTTAAATCTATCATGAATTTGTATGTTAAATCCTTAATAACGAATTTACTATTTTAAGCCGACATCAAATATTCTAATATAGCTTTTGCACCTTCCTTACCTGCCTGCACAGCATCTACCACCTCTTTGCCTCCGTTTACACAATCACCGCCGGCAAAAACACCTTTAATATTTGTTGAGCTATTTCCTTTCAAAGTTATTTTTCCTTTGCTATTTTCTATTCCATTTTGATTTACTAAATCAATGTACGGGCTTTGTCCGGTTGCTTTAATGATCATATCTGCTTCAAAGGTTATCGTTTCTCCTGTTGGTATCGGAGCAGGTTTTCCTGAATGATCCGGAGCTCCTAATTTCATTACATCACAAACCAAATAGGTAACTTTTCCATTTTCTCCTTTGATTTCTTTTGGAGAAGCCAGCCATTGGATTTTGCATCCATCCAACATGGCAATATCCAATTCAGCTTGTGTGCAGTTTTTTTGGGCTTCACTGCGCCTATAGATCATCGTCACTTCTTCTGCACCCAGCCTTTTTGATTGTGTGGCTGCGTCAATTGCGGTCATTCCCATTCCAATCACCGCTACTTTATTACCAACAGGAACATTCGGAAATCCTTTGGTTCTGACCTCATAAATAAAACTGATTGCATCCTTCACACCATCTAAGTCCTCACCTGGAATGTTAAGACGATTAGCCATTCCAACACCTATTCCTAAATAAACCGCATCAAAATTTTTCTGAAGATCATTAAGCTCTAATTCCTTGCCCAGTGCATGATCATATTTTATTTCTATGCCTCCGAGAGAAGTAATAAAATCAACTTCTTCTTCACAAAATTCTGGTGTTACTTTGTAGGCGGCAATGCCATACGTCATCAAGCCGCCACCTTTGCTTTCTTTTTCAAAAACAGTTACGTCTACGCCTTCCCGTGATAATACGTGTGCGCATGAAAGACCGGCGGGTCCGGCGCCTACAATTGCCACTTTTTTACCGGTAGATTTTTTTCTTTCAAATAGCTTTGATTTTTCTTTAATGATTTTATCTGTAGACCATCTTTGTAATTTTGCAATCTCAATTGGCTTTTCATCCAACAAATTATAGACGCAATTACCCTCACACAATTTTTCTACCGGGCAAACACGAGAACAACCACCACCAAAAATGTTTGATACAAAAATGGTATGTGCCGAACCTTTTATATTATCTGTAGTGATCTGTTTTATAAACTTGGGAATATCAATACTTGTGGGGCATCCTTTAATACAAGGCGCGTCATAACAAAAAAGGCAACGGTTGGCTTCCTTCAGCGCCGCCTCCTTGTTCTCAAACGGAGGGTGAATATCGCTGAAGTTGCGTTCGTATTCAGCTTGTGTAAGCCTATTTTTGTTTATTGACATGAATTAATGTGATAATTTGCCAATTAGCTAATTAGCCAATGTTTGAAATTAGATTTCTTCATTGGCATTTCAGCTCATCAGCTAATTTGCTAATTATAATTCCACCAGCTTTCCATACGTTTCCGGCCTCCTGTCCCTGAAAAATTGCCATGTATTTCTCACTTCGTCAATCATATCCAGGTCCAGATCAGCAACCAATAGTTCATCTTTATCTTCTGAGGCTTCTGCAATAATCTGTCCGCGCGGATCAACAAAATAAGAAGTGCCGTAAAATTTCCCCAGATTCCACGGTTTTTCTTCACCCACACGGTTGATACAACCCATGAAGTAGCCGTTTGCTGCAGCGTGCGCTGGTTGTTCGAGTTTCCACAAATATTGTGATAATCCGGCTACTGTGGCCGAAGGATTATAGACAATTTCCGCCCCGTTCAAACCTAAAATTCTTGCCCCGTCTGGGAAGTGGCGGTCATAACAAATGTAAACGCCAATTTTTGCATACCTCGTCTGAAATACAGGGTAGCCAAGGTTTCCCGGCTTAAAGAAAAACTTTTCCCAAAAACCGGTGGTATGCGGAATATGATTTTTTCTATACTTTCCTAAAAAAGTTCCGTCTGCATCTATCACTGCCGCTGTATTGTACAAAACGCCCGGCTGTTCTTTTTCATACACTGGAACGATCATAACCATGTTATACTTTTTGGCATATTCAGCCATTTGTTCTGTAGTTGGTCCCGGTACACTTTCTGCTGATGCGTACCATTTTTTATCCTGCCCCGGGCAGAAGTAAGGCGTATTAAATATTTCCTGCAGGCAAAGAATCTGCACACCTTTTTTTCCTGCATCTTCAATCAAAGGAATATGTTTTTGAACCATCGCTTCCTTAATTTCTTCGATAGTTCCTTCGCCTTCTGTTTTTGGTAAACTCATTTGAATGAGTCCGGATTTTATGATTCGTGGCATGATCTGATTTTTTTGATTAATCGTTTACGGAAAAAGATTTGGTTTATCCGGATTATTTCCTTGATTTTCCTTAAAATATTTTTCTATTAGCTGTGAAACGTATTCCAAATATTCTTTAGCGGGCTGAATAAATTCCACCACTTGAGATTTATCGGTAATTACGAAATCATCATAATCGCTTTGAACTCTTTCATTCATCAGGCCCTTAAAAAAAGCTGCATGCCGGATATCAAAAGTATTTTCCTTTACAAATTTTTGATTAAGAAGAGAAACGGTTCCACTATGTGTTTTCGATACTAAATCTTTAGTTAATAATAATGGCTTGGTCGCGTGAAAGCAACTATAATATAATCTGTTGATAAGCGTATCATAAAATCCGTTCTCAAATAATACATCAGCTTCCTTTATTAATGCGGCTGACTTTTTCATTTTGATCTTAATAGCTTCGTCTCTTCGGCTCATAAATTGACGTATTGATTCCCAATGCCCAACTGCAATGAGTAAAAGCCAGGATGATTTTTCCAATCCTCTTTTGTGGTTATTATAAAACTAAAAACGGACGCAATTGAAATACTTAGTGGATATAGTTTTTCATCTATCCTTTTTTTTACCGATTTGGGATACATTTTATCCGTCAACACCAATATATCCCAATCACTTTCTCCCAGAACTTTTCCTGTTGCCCTACTTCCAAATAAATAGAGTTGCGCATCAGGAATTTCTTCCAACACTGCTGATTTGATCTTTGCTAATATCTCTTTGTCATTTTCCATTATTACAATTTATGGAATCTTTTTAGAATGATTTTTCAAAAGCCGTACAAAATCATATTTCAAAGGCCATAGATTCCGTTTCCGCCACAACTTTAAACAATACTTTGCACCCTATTTCTTTTTATAAACTTACCATACCCTTTCTCAACTTTACATTCGTTCTCGTCAATGGCAACTTTTCCACGCAATAAAACGGTTTTTACTTTCCCGGTAACTTCCCAGCCTTCATAGCCGCTATAATCTACATTCATGTGGTGGGTTTTTGCAGAAAGAGTATGTTTTTCATTCGGGTCAAAAATGACAAGGTCAGCATCGCTGCCAGGAGCTATCGTCCCTTTTTTTGGAAACATACCAAATATCTTTGCGGGATTGGTACAGGCAACTTCGACAAATTTATTGAGTGTAATTTTTCCTTTATCCACTCCTTCACTGTACAGTAATTCGACTCTGTTTTCTATCGCCGGATGGCCGTTCGGTATTTTTGAAAAATCTTTTTCTCCCATTTTTTTTTGTTCCCACATAAACGGGCAATGGTCGGTCGCAACTACGTTTACCAGATTCTGGTTGATGCCTGCCCACAAAGCTTTTTGGTCTTTCTTTTCTCTTAAGGGCGGGCTCATTACCCATTTCGCTCCTTCAAAATCCTGCTCGTAAAGCGAAGCATCCAACAATAAATATTGAGTGCATGTTTCTACAAATAAATGCTGGTTTCTTTTTGTAGCATTGCGCACTGCATTTAACGCGCCTTCGCAAGTGAGATGAACAATATAACCGGGGCAACCGGTATAGTTCAACATATCAATAAACCTTTCTGAAGCTTCGGCTTCAGTAACTTCTGGTTGAGATAAATAATGGTATAAGGGCGAAAGGTTTCCTTCTTCGCGATTTTTTTGAATGAGGTAGTCAATCATGTCGCCATTGGTTGCATGCACAGTTACCAATCCCCCTTGCTTTTTTACTTCTTCCATCAGTCCCACCATCTGCCGATCGTCGATCATTAATGCGCCTTTATACGCCATGAAGGTTTTGAAAGAAGTAATACCTTCTTCTTCAATCATTTGGCGGATCTCTTTTTTTGTGTCTTCATTAAAATCGGTGACAGCCATGTGAAAGCTATAATCTCCATAGGTTGTCCCTTTGGCTCTGCCATTCCATTCTTCCAACGCTTCA
The DNA here is from genome assembly GCA_963814075.1 of uncultured Chitinophagaceae bacterium. GTDB lineage: Bacteria > Bacteroidota > Bacteroidia > Chitinophagales > Chitinophagaceae > Ginsengibacter. Next base: position 63,650 of record CAWFBO010000009.1, read on the forward strand.
TGAAGCGAATGCCCTTGTTTTTGCAATACAAAATCAATTACGGTTGTGGTCCCACCAAACAAAGCAGCGCGCGTTCCTGTTGCATGTGTATCGCTGGAAAAAGTCCCCATAAAAGGCATTTCAAGATGGACATGCGGATCGACTGCGCCGGGAAAAACCAACTTTCCGGTGGCGTCAATTTGTTCATCAGCGTCTACTGATAAATTTTTTCCAATGGCAGAAATAGTTTCTCCGTTAATAAAAATATCGCCCGTAAAATCATCTGTGGCGGTTACAATTCTTCCGTTTTTGATCAATACTGACATTTTAAAAATTCTTTTTAGATGTGAGAATTACAATTTACAGTAAACCAACTTTTATTTGGGATTCTTATTTAACGTTTAGCTTAAAATAACATTTTCTTTTTCATCCGTGATAATATTTTTTGTTTCCTGCACTTTAACTCGTTCTTTTTTCATCACTAAAAAATAAACAAATCCTGAAACAAAAAAACCGACAAACCACGCATAATCATATAAATGCCCGACCCAGCCGGGAACTGAATCGGCAGCAATTATTTTTACTGTGATCAAAAATCCGGGAATGTTTGGAACAATTCCCAACAGTAATGCAATGATCGCGGCTCTGTTAAATCCGTTTGAAAAAGTGTAAAGGCCTTTCGATTTATAAAGCTGGATGGTATCAAGATTTTGTCTTCTTATAAAATAATAATCAGTAATTAATATGCCACCAACCGGTCCGAGCAAACTTGAATATCCTACAAGCCATGTAAAAATATAGCCGGAAGGATCAGCGATCAGTTTCCATGGAAAAATAAGAATACCAATTATACCGGTAATAAATCCCCCGGTTCTGAAAGATATTTTTGAAGGGGAAAGATTGGCGAAATCGTTCGCCGGGCTCACCATATTTGCTGCAATATTAGTTGCTAACGTAGCAAGCACAACAGCGATCATTGCAATAGTAACAGATAATTTGTCGCTAAATTTTCCTGCCAGCACCAGCGGGTCCCAAATGGCCTGGCCATATAGAATAATGGTGGCGGAAGTAACAACTACTCCCACGAAAGAAAATATTGTCATAGAAGAAGGAAGCGCAATTGCCTGTCCTTTTATTTGTGCCTTCTGGCTCTTTGCATACCGGGTAAAATCGGGTATGTTTAAAGAAAGCGTTGCCCAAAAACCAATCATTCCTGTTAGCGCAGGGAAAAAGAAATTCCAGAATTGGGTATTTGTTGAAAACCTGGAAGGTTCCTTTAAAATTGGCCCAAGTCCGTGGACTACGGAAATAGCCCAAATCAATAAGGCAAGCGCGGCAGCGGGTAAGAAGAACGCTTTGAAAACCAGCAATTTTTTTATGCTTTCAACACCTAAGTAGATCACATACATATTGACAAGCCAGAAAACAAAAAAAGTAATAGCCGGCCCGGTTTGCAAACCAAACGATTCGGGAAAAATTTGGGGCAAATTCGCGATTTGCGGTAATCCATAGGTGTAGCATCTGGTAAAGCGCAAAACCCCCGATCCACGTTTGAATACCAAACCATCCGCAAGCTACAATTGCGCGAAGCATGGCAGCTATGTTGGCTCCCTTCACCCCAAAACTGGCTCTTGCAAAAACGGGGAAAGGAATACCATATTTCGCTCCTGCATGCCCGTTTAAGATCATTGGTATCAACACAATTGCATTTCCCAAAAATATGGTGATAATGGCCTCCCACCAGTTCATGCCGCCTCCGATCAATGAACTGGCAAGCATATAGGTAGGAATACACAAACTCATACTTATCCAGAGTGCGGCATAATTCCATGTGTTCCAGGTGCGCTTGTTCTTTGGAATCGGGGCAAGGTCTTCACTATAAAGAGATGATGGCTCGGTTATTTTTTGATCTTCCATTTGGCAAATTAAATAGTTATGGAAAAGGTTTGTTCAGGTGAAATAATTAAAAAACTTCTAAGTGAGCTCGCGTATTGATAAATAAATATAAAAAATAAATCCATGAATTTCTTCAATAACAAAGAGTTGGAACCAGTTTTGTAGCAGTTTTATTGTTAAACAAAAAAGATGAACCTATGGATAATACATTGAAGAGATTAAAAGATATAAAATCAGATTGTTGTGTAACTATTATATTAAATACTCATCGCAATTTTCCGGAAAACAAGAAAGACGAGCATCGTTCTTAAAAACCTTGTAACACAGGCTGAAAAAAGATTGAAAGAAAGAATGTGATAAAGAGACCGGCAAAGTGATTTTTGAGAAATTAAATGAACTGGCTTCCAACATTGATGCAAGATATAATTTTGAAAGCATGGCACTATTCGTAAACAGGGATATCGCTGAATTTATTCGTATGCCGGTTAAAGTGGAAGACAGGGTAGTGATTGGAAATAGTTTTGCAACACGCGACTTTATAAGGATGCTTCACAAGGAATTGGATTATTATGTATTGGTGCTCAGTCGTGAAAAGGCAAGACTGATAGAGGCCGCCGGAGACAAAGGAATTGGGGAGATTCATAGCGGTTTTCCAATGGAAAATTCTTTTCCAGTTGCAGGAGAAGGAAAGTTATTCAACAGGGAAACAAGCCTTGTGCTTGAATTTTTCGGAAATGTAAGTAGCCAGTTAGATGATGTACAGCACGATAAATGCCTTCCGGTTTTTATTTGTACCGATGAGTCAAATTATAGTGATTATTTTAATGCCGCAAAACAAAAAGAAAATATTTCAGGGCATATTGAGTGAAAATAAAGAGGATGCAGATATTAATGCGATTGTGGAAGCAGCATGGCCTGTAGCAGAAAAATGGCAGAAAGAAAAAGATCAAAAGCGTTTAATTGAATTGACTCAAAATGCCGGAGCAGAAGATTTTGAGACTGATTTTACCGCAATATGGAAAGCGATAATAGAAGGCAAAGGCCGCACACTTTATGTAAAAGAGGGATTTATACAACCGGCTAAACTTGAAAATAATACGGTTAAAATTACATCTGTTGATAACGCAAATGTGGATGATATCATTGATGAAATGATCGAAAAAAACCGGGAATTGGGCGGCGATACTGTTTTTGTTTCAGGCGATGAACTAAAAGAATATAATGATCTTGTTTTGCTGAAAAGATTTCAATAGTAAGCGAACAAATAAACCGACTTTTTATTTTCAATGACGCACAAAAAATCCTTTTGCAACAAAAAGCAAAAGGATATTTTTTGGAATGCATCTTAATTCTTACACTTCTTCGTGAACGCCTTCCCTCACTTCCTCGAGCAATTTTTCATTAAAGGCATCAAATCTTTCGGGCTTCTGCTTGTAACCAATCCTTCATCTACAACCACTTCCTGGTCGAACCACCGAACGCCGGCGTTTTTAAGATCGGTACTAATAGAAGGATAAGAAGTCATTTTTCTTCCTTTCAGCATTCCTGTTTCAATCAGTAACTGCGGCCCGTGACAAATTGCGGCAACCGGCTTTCCTGATTCCATAAAACTTTTTGCAAAATTGACATAGTCTTTTTGCATCCTCATTTTATCCGGATTGAGTACGCCTCCGGGAATCATCAACGCATCATAATCATTTGGATTTGCATCCGATAAATTTACATCCACCGGCAAAGTGATAGACCAGTGATCATGATCCCATGCTTTTACATGACCCGTTTCTGAAGAAACAATATCAACTCTTAAAGCCCGCATTTTCCATCGCTTTTTTAGGGCTGGTAAGTTCCACTTCTTCAAAGCCATTTTCAGTGAGAATGGCTACTCTTTTTTTATTATTTTCTGGCATAATTTTACTTTTTTAAGATTAAATAATTATAAAAAAGGCCTGCAATAAACATGCCTGCAAGAAGTGTGGAAATGCAAAGAAACCAAGCAAAAATTTTCTCCAGCTGAAAACAGGTGGCGCACATTTTTTAAATAATAAATGAAAGTCAGTTAAATGTTCAAAAAATTTTTGTGAAAAAGAGGGGGAATTAACGCCTTGTAAAAATTGCTGATACCAATACCCTGAAGATTTAATGATCCGTTGACCCGTTGAAAAATTTACATAAACAAGTCCAAACCTTGGATGAAATCCTTCAGCCCATTCAAAATTGTCCATTAATGTCCAGACAAAATAGCCTTTCACATTTACGCCTTCTCTTCTTGCCCTAAACACCTGTAAAATATGGTCTTTCAAATATTTCATTCTCTTTTCATCATTAACTTGTCCGTTGATGACATTGTCTTCAAAGGCAGCGCCGTTTTCAGTCACAATTATTGGTGGAATATTTTGGTAATGCCCGAATTTTTTTAAAATTTGATAAAGGCTTTCCGGGTAAACTTCCCAATTCATTAAAGTTAGTTCTACATTTCTTTTATTTGCTTTGATTATTTTGGCTCTTAAAAATGGCATAAAGTACGAATGTGTTACAATTTCCCTTGTATAATTTTGAATACCGATAAAGTCCATTTCAAAGGCAGAGATTTTTTTCATCACCTTCCTTGATGTAAGGTTCGAGACGATTCAATATCTTTAGATCATGCAGCGGATAACCCATGCCAAGCAACGGTTCGATAAAAAGCCGGTTTAATAATGCGTCGGCTTTAACTGCTGCGTTGTGATCTTTTTCTGATTGATTATACGGTTCAATGTGAGAACAGGAAAAAGTGGTACCAATATTGAAATCGTTTCCAAGCGAACGAATGATTCTTCCTCCTTCAGCCTGGCAAAGTGCTGCGTGATGAACAGCCGGTAAAAACTGAGTAAGCCCTTTTTTGCCTGGTGCGTGAACGCCTAAAAAATACCCTGCTCCGGTAAATACCATTGGCTCATTTAAAATCATCCAGTTTTTTACGCGATCACCAAAAGCTTTTATGCAAACAGCAACATATTCACCAAACCAGTTTATTATTTCACGGTTGCTCCATCCGCCGTCCTGTTCCAATTGAAACGGTAAATCCCAGTGGTACAAAGTGATCCATGGCTCAATTCCCAGTTCCAGACAAAAATCAATTACGCGATTATAAAAATCAATTCCCCTTTCATTCAGCACTTTTTTTCCCGTCGGCATGATCCTGCTCCAGGATAAGGAAAATCTGAAATTAGGAATGTTCAATTCATACATCAAGGCGATGTCGCTGTGTATATTGTTCGTAAAAATTGCAACTCGTATTTGCATTTTGATTTCTTGAAAATCTTCCCTTTGCGTTTTGCAAATTCATCCCAGATGGACTTTCCTTTTCCATCAATATTGTGAGCTCCTTCAATCTGGTACGCAGCTGTTGAAACTCCCCATTTGAAGTTCGGCACCAAAATCTTCGCGCGGTCATTTAGTGTTAGATTTTTTTGAAGGAGATTGTTTAAAGAGGCTTTTTTAAAATCCTGCCATGAGTAATAGAATTTCCGAGGTACAGCCGGCTTTTCATGTTGAGCTATGTTATTTACAGATCATGTCAATTATATCGGAGGTGATATCCGGAAAATTAACTTCCACTTTTTCGTCACTTTGTATCCATTTTTCTATTTTAGGAAGCTGTTTTTTCTTCAGCGATTTTATCACATTTACTTTCATCTCTTTTAAAGCTGCGGCATTGCAATGTTGTTCGTATTGATTTTTCATCGGAATTACCATCAGTTTTTTCTTTAGGAACAAAGCTTCTGCAGGAGTTTCAAAACCGGCACCACAAAGCATTCCCGCACAAGATGACATACTTTGAATAAACGATTCATTGGAGATCGGCTCAACAATAAAATTGTCTTTAGTGTATGCTTTTTTTGTGTGCTTTGAAAAAACATGCCACTTTATATCGCCGGCTTTTTTCAGAATTTTTAAAATTTTCTTGTCATCATAAGAAGGAAGATAAACCGTGTAATGTCCGGAATTTACAGGTTCCAATTCTCTGACTTCTTTCCTGATTACCGGTGTAAAAACAGACTTATTATAAGAAGCAAAATGAAACCCATATTTGTGTGTTACCGGCGCATATCTTTTTAAGATCGATTTTACCTACAGGATCTGCTTTTTTCGGCTTTGGCGATTTTTTATCGAGAACGCCAATCTGATGGCTGAGCCCAATGCATTCTTTCTTTTTTATGATACAAGCCCAGGCACTTACGGGTTCAAAATCACTTATTACCAAATCATATTCATGTACAGGAAGGCTTTTTATTTCTTTGTAAAGTTTTTTAAGATGACTGTTCTTATAGGTTTTTAAAAGATCAACTCCGCCTTTTTTTCCGAAAATGAAACTGAGTCCTTTAAACCGGTATTTTACCGTGTAAGGTAATTCAACATCTGCCTGTACTCCGCTGATTAATATATCAAGTTCGCCTTTTTGCTGAAGCAGCGGAATAATATCTCTCGCCCGGCTCAGATGCCCGTTCCCTGTTCCCTGTATGGCGTAGAGAATTTTCATTTAAAAAGCTTCTTTCATTAAATTAAATTCGTTAAGCAAGTTATTGAACAATTCATCATTATTCAATTCACTTTCCTGTGAGGGCTCTTCAACTTTCATTTTTTCGACTTCATTTTCATCAAAACGATAGATACTCCATTTGCCATTATTATATTCCAGCGCGGTAAGATTTTCTACCCAGTCGCCCGAATTTAAATATTGAATAGTGCCCTCTTTGTTGGTGATGTTTTTTATTTCAGGATGATGAATATGCCCGCACACCACATAATCATATTTTCGAAAAATGCCGATATCGGCTGCGGTTTGCTCAAAATCGTTGATAAATTTTATAGCGCTTTTTACGCTGTTCTTAATCTTTTTGGACAAAGACAATTTTCCTTTCTTAAAAATCTTAACAGAAATAAAATTGACGAAGCGATTAATTAAGATGAGCATGTCATAACCGATCGCTCCTAATTTGGCAAGCCATTTTGAATGTTGCATGGTTACATCAAACACATCGCCATGAAATATCCAGGCTTTCTTATTGTCATCGAGATCGAGCACCACTTTATTTACGATCTTCAATGAGCCCATTTTAAAACCCGCAAATTTTCTCAGCATTTCATCATGATTGCCGGTGACGTAATACATCTTTACACCTTTGCTGATCCATTCCAGCAGATGCTTTATCACTTTCGTATGACTTTTGGGCCAATATCTTTTGCTGAATTGCCAGATGTCGATTATGTCGCCGTTGAGAATTACTTTTTTCGGTTTAATACTTTTCAAATAATGCAATAATTCTTTCGCGTGGCAGCCATAGGTTCCCAAGTGAACATCTGAGATAACGAGGACATCAACTTTTCTTTTTTTTATTTTTTGCATTAGCGATGATCACTTTTAAATGGAGAATAAAAACTGTAAAATCTGAAAAGAAGAATCCGCGTCAACAAATCAGTTATCCGGTTATGTAATGAATGCATAAAGTGGTATTTAAAAAGGTTAGAGATAAAATTGACACGAAGAAGCTGGCTGTAATTTTTATATCGGATCAGGGGCAAATAAACAAATCCACTCATTTGGAGGTTTGATGGTTATGCAAAGTGAAGATTTTAATGTGAACTGAACTTTACGTAATTATTACGGGAATGTTAAGAAATTCAGTATTGGCGGCTATTTTCAGCTACCGGATTAATAAAAATTTGCGAAAAAAGTTCGTTTACTGTTTTTAATGTATCGCAAATTAAAAACTATTGTTATGAAATTATTAGCAATATTTCAATAACTTTTCAATCTTATATCTTTGCGCTTTATAAAAATTATGGCAAAAGTAAAAGTAGGTTTGGTTCAAATGAGTTGTGTAGCCGACAAGCAAAGCAACCTCGATAAGGCAGTTGAAAAAGTAAAAGAAGCTGCGCAAAAAGGTGCTCAGATCATTTGCCTGCAGGAATTGTTCACATCGCTTTATTTCTGTGATGTGGAAGACTATGAAAATTTTAAATTCGCAGAATCGATTCCCGGCCCGTCAACAGAGGTTTTCAGCAAACTCGCTAGCGGAATTAAATGTAGTGATCATTGCTTCTTTATTTGAAAAGAGAGCGCAGGGATTGTATCACAATACAACGGCAGTGATTGATGCTGATGGAAAATATTTAGGCAAATATCGCAAGATGCATATTCCGGATGATCCGGCTTATTATGAAAAATTTTATTTCACTCCCGGCGATCTTGGATACAAAATTTTCAAGACAAAATATGCAACGATCGGAGTTCTTATTTGTTGGGATCAATGGTATCCTGAAGCTGCAAGGATTACTTCATTAATGGGCGCAGAAATTTTATTTTATCCAACAGCAATCGGTTGGGCCACAAGCCAGGATGAAGAAACTAATAAAGAACAATTCAATGCATGGCACACTATCCAAAAAAGCCATGCAGTGGCAAATGGCGTTCATGTGGTTGGTGTAAATCGGGTTGGTTTTGAACAAAATGGAGCAATGAAATTCTGGGGCGGATCTTTTGTTTCCAATCCTTTTGGCAATATTATAAAAGAAGCTTCTCACGACCAGGAAGAAACGTTGGTAGTGGAAATTGATCTTTCCGAAAGCGATAAATACCGCACACACTGGCCTTTTCTTCGCGACAGGAGAATTGATTCTTATCAGCCTATTACTAACCGTTATATTGATGAAGATTAATTAATGAACCAGCAAACTCCTAAAGAACTCGGTTATTATTTTCCTGCTGAATTTGAAAAGCATGAAGCTACGTGGCTTAGCTGGCCTCATAAAGAAGCGTCATGGCCGGGAAAGATTGACACCATTTTTCCTGCTTATTCAAAATTTGTAAAAGAACTGACTAAAGGAGAGATTGTTCGTATAAACGTAAATGATGAAGCAATGGAAACTTTTGCTACACGCCATTTGCGAAAAGCTGAGGTTGATCTTGACAAAGTTGAATTTCATCATAATCCTACTAATGATGCATGGTGCAGAGATCACGGCCCTGCATTTTTGATCAATCCGAAAGCGGAAAAAAAGAAGGTGATTGTTGATTGGGATTATAATGCCTGGGGAAATAAATATCCTCCGTTTGACTTGGATGATGTGGTGCCAACGTTGATTGGAAATATTTTTAATCTTCCGGTTTTTCATCCCGGAATTGTAATGGAAGGCGGCGCTGTTGAATTTAACGGAAAAGGAACGATCCTTACTTCTACCGCTTGTTTATTAAATCCGAACAGAAATCCGCATTTGAATCAATCTGAAATAGAAAAATATTTATGCGATTATTATGGTGCCGAACAGATTTTGTGGATTGATGAAGGCATTATTGGCGATGATACCGATGGCCATATTGACGACACAGCCCGGTTTGTAAACGAGGATACGGTGCTTGCTGTAGTGGAAGAAAATAAGCAGGATGAAAATTATGAATTGTTGCAGACAAATTTAAAACAGCTTAAAAAACTTCGTTTACTGAATGGCAAACAACTTAATATCATAGAACTTCCTATGCCGGATAAAGTGATCTACAAAGAACAACGTTTGCCTGCTTCTTATGCCAATTTTTATATTGCCAATGATTCTGTGATCGTTCCGCTTTTTAATTGCGCCAAAGATGAAAAAGCTTTGCGGATTATTCAAAAATGTTTTCCCGGCAGAGAAGTCGTAGGAATTGATTCAACAGATATTATCTGGGGATTGGGAAGTTTTCATTGCCTGAGCCAACAGGAACCATTAATTTGACAATTCAATCCAAACGGGCGCATGGTCGCTGGATTTTTCCCAGCCACGCACATCGCGATCAACACCGGCGGCCTATCAATCGTTTTTCAAGTTGAGGGCTTAATAAAAAATGATCAATTCGCAAACCCGCATTTCGCCCGTAATTGTTTCTGAAATAATCCCAGAAAGTATAGATCACTTCGTCAGGATACAATTTTCGAATTGCGTCTGTCCATCCCTGTGATACCAGGCTTCTAAAAGCTTCTCTTGTCTCCGGCCGGAATAAAGCATCCTTCACCCAGCGTTCGGGTTTGTATACATCCAGTTCCGTTGGCATGACGTTATAATCGCCCGTTAACACAACCGGTTTACCGGAATCAAGTAATTCAGCCGCATGCCTGGTAAGCCTTTCAAACCATTTAACTTATAATCAAATTTTGGCCCCGGCGCAGGATTTCCGTTTGGAAGATAAAGGCAACCGATGGTAATACCATTAACCGTCGCTTCAATATAGCGGCTGTGCAGTATCTTCCTCATCGCCTGGTAAGTACGCGCCTTATTTCCTGTGGTTTTGCGCCTTTTGAAAGAATGGCAACACCATTCCAGCTTTTTTGCCCGTGCCAGATGAGCTTTATAACCTGCATCTTTAATTGCTTCTTCAGGGAATTTTTCCTGTGGTGCTTTTAATTCCTGGAGACAAACTACATCAGGTTGTTTTTCATTCAGCCAACGAAGCAGCACCGGAAGGTGGCCATTTACACCATTTACATTATAAGTTGCGATTTTCATCTGTAAATTTATTTTAGAAATTATAATGCAATTTATGATCTTTACCACACACTTTAATTCTCTTAAACTCTGCTTCTTGATAAAAATTGCACCGGATAAAAAGAAACATTTTTGGGTTGGGATGCTGATGGGTGCTATCTTCCGCATCTTTACCCTTTATCTTTTTCCCCAACATTATGCAATGGGTATCGTGATCACTTTTGTTTTGATCGTTGCACTTACTTACGGATTCGAGCTTTTTTCGCTTATTACCAAAATGGGGCATTATGAAATAATGGATGCTGTTGCCGGCACGATCGGTGGTACGATTGGAATGGCAGTTATACTTCTGATTGAGTACTCGCGAAGCCGGTTTTAAGAAAACTGTAATTTTTAAACTGAAACAGGAAAACAACAAATTTTGAAGATTCCTGTTTTTTATATTTTAATCAAACGTACATAATCAAGCATTGCCTGGTTAATATCACCGTTCATGTTTTCATTCCAGGGCTCAAATGTGATAGAAATTTGATGTAAACCTTTTGTCAACGATAGTTTTAACGAATTACTCCATCCCCAGTTGCTCCATTCATCTTTGCCTCTTTGAGGGAAAACGATAGTGCCGGTGGTCGAAGAATCAATAGAAATGGTGCGAAAAGCGCACTTGTTTTCTGTATTGACCGGGCCGTTTCCATTGGCATATCTCACGTCTAAAATATACGTTCCATCTTCCTTTATATTGACTGTGAAATCGATTTTTGTATTCGCCGTTTTGCTTATTTCTACAAATCCTTTTCCTGAGAAACCTTTATAGGGTTTGCTTGATTTTTTTACAAAATTTTCCAACTGAATGAGTTGCTCATTTGCATTGGGATAAACCTGCAAAGGCTCACTGGCAAAAGATTCGATTTCATTTTTTCCAACGGCGATAACCTGGTAATTTCCATATTCACCAGGATTAGTTGATAAAGAAGTGTCTGGTGTTTTATTCAATAGGGTTCCGTTTTTCATCATTTTATAAGTCGTAATATCCCTGCTGGTATCCTGCCAGAAAAGTTTTCCATTTTGGAAACTAACTGTTGGAATTTGAGGACTAAAAACATCTTTAACATTATTGACGTTTTCAATTGGCAAATCCAAATTTCCTAAAACAATTTTTATATCGTGTGTGCCTGTTAGGTTTGAAGGAACCGAATAGTCGGAAGATTCTTTCCCATCAATTAAATAAGCGGTAATAATATTTCCATATCCATTGAGTTCAATATTTAAAACGGCATTTCTGTATTTGAAATTTTTCAACGTTCTTTCCCCCTCAAATACTTTCGGAACATAGGGCGAAAAGGAAATATTATTTGTATTGAAATGAATTCCAAACAGGATTCTGTAAACCAAACTTATGTTTCCGGACAAACTCCAGAGCATGTTACTTGAATTAATTTGTGTTCCGGCATAATCCCCGTCAGAAGCCACAAAATTTTCTTTATTAGTGAGGAATAGGGCTGCCGGCCGATATACTGAACAGATGGCTCTTACAACCGATTGTTCATTGCCGGCTTTCGCGGAGGCAAGCGCCCAGTAAGATTCTACAAAAGGCCATACCGCGTCATTATGATAGGGCGGGATGCCCGGGATTTGAGGATAAATACATGAAATTCCAAATGGTGTAACGGGCGTGTTTGCGACAATCTTTTGTTGCTTTTGCCGGTTATCAGCAAGATCAAAATAAATCGATAATGCCTTCACCTAACGCTTCTGATTTAGGAGAAAGCATCTTGAAATTTCTTCCATATAAATATTGACCGAAATATCCTTTATCGTCCTGCCATAAATATTGGTTGACACCATCTTTTATCTTATCGGCGATTTCACTATATTTTTTTTCATCTTCTTTATTGCCCAATTCAGCTGCCATTTCAGATAAAACGGTGTTGGCTTCAAAATGAACCGCATTGGTTCCCAAACATTCTGATTCATAAATATCAGCCGGCTGCATCCATGTCGGGTACGTTTCTTCGCGCCAATCTAAAAATGAAGATTCTCCTTTTACCATTCCTGTTTGCGGGTCATAAATATTGTGCAGGTCATCATTGATAGAATTTTTTACAACGCTATATGCATAATTCAGCCAGTCTTCATCGCCGGTAACTTTATAAACTTCCCACGCAGCTACAGCCCAGATTTCTCTATCTGTCGAAATGGGGTAAGCGCCACCGGTGCCGGTGTCCTGGATGATCTTGCCGTTTTTCACTTTCTTTTTCAAACTGATCATCGCCACTTTCGGCTGTAAAATTCCCATCGATAAAATAATGCTGTAGCTGATGTCACGCGTCCAAACACCCGCCCATTCTTTACCGGTCCGGAAAGTGCTGTCCGGCTCAATCGCGTTTTGCATTTCTTCCAATGCAAGATTATATAAAGCATCCGGCAACATGTCGTCCGATTGATATTGCGGAAATGCGCTGATATCTTTAGACAACTTCCAAACGTCAGCAGTTTTATTTTCATCAGGATGTTGATTAAGTATTAAAGTCGTTTCATAAATTCCGTCATGATTACTGTCCGTTAGTTCCAATTCTTTGTGAGAATATAAATTGTTCCAATCCCACGTAAGTGGTGCAATATTGCCGGCTACAAAAACGCCCTTGAAATCATTTTTATAAATTTTCTTTCCATCAAAAGTTTGGTAGTAGCCTTTTTGCTTAAAAGATTTTAACACATCGGCCATGTCCACACGCAAAGTAAGTTTTACGTCTTTTTTTAAATGATCATCCGGTGAAACTTTTGTTGTGTCAATATATAGCTGACCAAATTTGATTACCGGTGTTTTATAAACACCGCTATCGCCTGAACAAATAATCACATTGTCTTTTCCAATAGCAGCAGAATTGTCTGCGCCATTGATGCTAAATTTAAACTTCACCTCGGGGCTTTGTTTAATACCCGGGCTTAAATAGTTAGAAACGATTTCCTCTCTTGAAATTGCTTTTGCTACAAATGAACCCTGCACTACACTATCACCATAAACTGAAAATGCTTCAGATTGATAAAGAGTTTTAGTGTTGATAGCTTTGTTGATTACACTTTTCATATTATGACATCCTGTAAGAATTATACCAATAACTATGGCAGGGAAAATACTTTTCTTCATGCGGGAAAATTAAAGATTATTTTGTTCACTTGTAGAATAGAAATCAAACCTAATTATTCGTTTACTGCAAATGGTTAAATTAACTATCATAAGGAGAAGGGCTGATAGAGGTCCAGCCTCCGTCAACAATTAAACTTTGACCTGTAATATGCCTGCTTTTTTCAGAAACAAGAAATAGGGCAGCATTGGAAATATCGTCAACTGTGGCAGGGCGACCCATTGGCGTTATCCGCGACCAGGTATTTTCGTAATCAGCGTCGTGCAAGGTTCTGTTGGTTAATGTAGCTCCGGGCGCAAGGGCGTTTACATTTATTTTGAATTGGGAAAGTTCGATCACGAGACTTTTAGCGAGCATTTCAAGCGCGGCTTTTGTCATGCCGTAAACTGCCAGGTTTTTATGGGCCTGGTGGCCGGTGACAGAAGACATGAATAAGAGCGAACCCCCTGATTTTTGTTGTTTCATTTGATTGCTTGCCTCCTGAGCTAAAAAGAAGGATCCCCCGAGATTTACCTGCAATACCCGGTAAAATGATTCAGGTTTATAATTAAAGAAATCGCCGAATAAAGTAATGCCGGAATTGGCGATGGCAATGTCAAGTTGCCCAAACTCTTCAACAGCAGTAGTTACCAGTTTTTTAATTACGGAAATATCGCTTGAATCTCCCGGGATTGCTATGCAATTTCCTTTAGCAGTTCCCTGGATGCCTGCTGCCGCTTCCTTTGCAAGATCGGGATCCAAATCATTTAGAATAACGTTCGCACCTTCATCAGCAAGACCGGCGCAAATTTGCAGGCCAATTCCCTGGCCCGCTCCTGTTACGATGGCAACTTTATTTTCGAAAGTCATAACTATTGGTTAGATAATTTGAGTGAATAAAATGTGATCAATGAGAATCTCTCGTTACAACACTACCGGATCCGCCTCTTAAAAAATCCATGTCTGCGCCGAGGTGAGCTTGTTGCACGTGTTCTATGTACAAACCAACATAGCCTCGTTGCTTTAGATTTTCCTGTTGTTTGTTTTGCGCCTTTCTTTCATTTAAAATTTCATCAGAAAGCTCAACATTTAAGGTGCGGTTAGGCACATCAAGCGTGATAATATCTCCGTTCCGGATAACAGAAAAATTTCCTCCGGTTGCGGCTTCAGGAGATACATGCAAAACAACTGTTCCAAATCCTGTTCCACTCATTCTTCCATCTGAAATACGAACCATATCTGAAACGCCAAGCTTTAATAATTTCTTTGGCAAGGTCATGTTACCGACTTCGGGCATACCCGGATAACCTTTGGGCCCTACATTTTTTAAAACAAGAATACTGTTTTCATCTACCTCAAGATCTTCAACATCAATACGCGCTTTGTAATCTTCAATATTTTCAAATACTACCGCTTTGCCTGTGTGTTGCATCAGGTGCTCGCTGGCTGCGGAAGGTTTTATTACTGCCCCGTTTTTACATAAATTTCCCTGTAAAACAGCGAGCCCAGTTGAATCATTGAAGGGTGCGTCTATTGTGGCGATAACATCGTTTTTTTGGGTTGAAACATCCTGGTAGTTTTCTTTGATTGTTCTTCCGTTTGCAGTAATGCAATCATGATGAAGAATGGAATCCAGTTCTTTTAAAACGGCAGGTAATCCGCCAGCATAGTACAGGTCTTCCATAAAATATTTACCCGAAGGTTGCAGGTTGGCAATTAGCGGAATGTTTGCTGATAGTTTGTCAAAATCGCCTAAGGCCAGGTCAACTTCTATGCGACCAGCAATGGCCAAAAGGTGAATTACAAAATTGGTGGAACCCCCGATAGCGGCATTCACTTTAATTGCATTTTCGAAGGCATTACGGGTTAGAATATCGGATAATTTCAAATCTTCCTTTACCATTTCAACAATCCGCAAACCCGATAACTGTGCGAGCATTTTTCGCCTCGCATCAGCAGCAGGTATTGCTGCATTTCCGGGTAATGATAATCCCAATGCTTCGACCATGCAAGCCATGGAAGAAGCTGTTCCCATTACCGCGCAATGGCCGGCACTTCTGCACATTGCTGCTTCAACGGTGCGCAATTCTTCCTCTTTGATTTTACCTTGTTTTAATTCTGCATCAAACCGCCAGAGATCACTGGTACCAATACTTTTGCCATTATACCTTCCTGTCAGCATTGGCCCGCCCGAAACAACAATCGTGGGAATATTCACACTACAGGCACCCATCACAAGAGAGGGAGTGGTTTTATCGCAGCCGCATAATAATACAACACCATCAAGTGGGTTTGCCCTGATAGATTCTTCCACATCCATGCTTGCCAAATTGCGATATAGCATGGCAGTAGGCTTGATTAAAGTTTCGCCCAGAGACATAACGGGAAACTCAACAGGAAATCCTCCTGCTTCAAAAACTCCGCGTTTAACTGATTCGGCTAATTCTCTGAAATGCCCGTTGCATGGGGTTAATTCACTCCAGGTGTTACAAATACCAATGACTGGCTTTCGGTTAAATTCATAATCAGGAATTCCCTGGTTCTTCATCCAGGCCCGGTGAATGAACCCATCTTTGCCCTTGGCGGCAAACCATTCTGCGCTTCGTAATTTTTGTTGCTTCCATTGACATTTATTAGGCAGTTATCAAACAAATTCGCAATCGTTATTTAATAAAAAACAAGGTAATGATTTTGCAGTTATTTCTCTTGTCGAAATTTTATACTGACAGTAAACCGATAAATTACCATGATTTCTATTTTGAAACTTTGTTATCAGGCTGGAAATAAACAAAACGGGGTGGTCAGGCTGCTCTATAATTTTTGTAATTCTCCGCTTTTTCCGGCCAGCAACGATTTTACTTTGAAAACTTACAGGTCCGTTTTGGATTTGAATAAGGTCATGCGCACTTTTCGTAGAAAAGGGCCTTTGCTTTTGATAACATTAACTTAATATTCGGGTAACACTGGCATAACATAGCAACGATTCCTTTGCATAAAAAATTATATGTTTAAAAAGTTTACCAAAAAGCGATTATTTGTATTCGTATTATGCTTTGGATTATTATCCATTAATAATAGTTTAAAAGCGCAATTCGTTTCAGGTTCCGACTCTGCTTTCAAAGCGGGTGCCCCAAACTCGGGCAAATTATGGGGATATATGTTCGGAGACTACTACGTTAAAGGAAGTGCCGATTCACTAAACAGGGGAGGTGCCCAGTATTCAGGCGTCCCTAAAAAAATGAATGCTTTCCAAATCAGGAGGCTTTATCTTGGCTATAATTATAATATTACTAAGAAATTTGCAGCGGAAGTTTTACTCGAAGCTGCACCCGGCGAATCACTCACTGATAGTAAGCTCGCGTTTTATGTAAAACTGGCAAATCTACGTATCAGAGATTTATGGAAAGGAACTGACCTGATCATTGGCCAGGTTGGCACGCCTGGCTTTTCAATGTCTTCGGAACCAATATGGGGATATCGCTCTATCGAAAAAACAGTTATTGATATTCGCGGAACGCCTTCTTATGATTTGGGAGTTTCATTGCAGGGGAAGTTCGATCCCAAAACAGCAAATTTTGGTTATGATCTAATGGTTGGTAACGGAACAGGTGCCAAGCCGGAGGGCGATAAATATAAATGGCTATATGGAGATGTTTGGGGAAAATTCCTTGATAAAAAGTTGTATGTCAATTTGTACGTTGACTATAACCGAATGTCGCCAGTTGCGGGTATGACACATTCAAGAAGTATGATTAAGGGTTTTGTGGCATACACGACTCCACAGTTCACGCTGGGTGTGGAAGCCTACAGCAACAGACTGCAAAATGACAACCAGGCTACGGAAATTTCTACAAGTAATGTTGATGTTTTAACTGTTAATGCACGGGGGCTTTCAATTTTTACACATGGGGCTATTGTAAAAGGGAAATTAAATTTCTTTGCCCGTTATGATGCTTTCAATCCTGATAATAAAATCGACAACAATAAGTACAATATGTATGTCGGAAACACTGGTGGTTATAATGACCCGTCCACAAAAGGACAGTTTATAACTGCAGGATTGGATTATACACCGATAAAAAATGTACATCTTATGCCAAACATCTGGTACAACAAAAACACCAACCAGGGTTTTACACCAAAATATGATGGTACGGATGTTGTTTACCGCATTACTTTCTACTATGTTTTTGGAAAATAAAAAGGAAAATCAAAAATAAATCTTTAATCATTTAATAAAACAACTCAATAACAATGAAACATAACATTTTAAAAATTCAAAATTTATTTATTGCAGGATTGCTCGTCATCATGTTTGGAATGAGTGCCTGTAATGGTGGTGGGAATAGCACATCCGGCGGTATAGATAGTACATCAACAGGATCTTCTTCTGATAAAGAAATATTGGGTGCAGGAAGTACCTTTGACAATCCTTTGTTTTCAAAAATGTTTTCGCAATATGATCAGTCAAACGGTATAAAAGTGAATTACCAATCAATTGGTTCCGGGGCGGGCATTCAGCAGTTAATCAGTCAAACAGTTGATTTTGGTGCTTCTGATGCTCCCATGAACCCGAAACAGGATTCCACTGCAGGCGCTGCGGTTTTAAATATACCTGTTACCTGCGGTGCGGTGGTGGTTACCTATAATCTGCCAGGGGTAAAAGATACCCTTATGTTTACACCTTCTGTTCTTGCCGATATTTTTCTTGGGAATATCAAAAACTGGAATGACCCTAAAATTGCAGCTATAAATAAAGGCGTGCAACTGCCTTCTACTCCAATCGTTGTTGCTCATCGTTCTGATGGCAGCGGAACCACAGCCATCTTCACATCTTATCTTTCAAAAGTAAGTGATGAGTGGAAATCAAAAGTGGGCACGAGTACTGCTGTTAACTGGCCAACAGGAGTTGGCGGAAAAGGTAATGAAGGCGTTGCGGGTGTTGTAAAGCAAACGCCCGGAGGTATTGGCTATAATGAGCTTGCGTATGCCCTTCAAAACAAAATGCAATATGCTAAAATGCAAAATAAATCAGGAAATGTTGTTGTTCCAACAATTGCTTCAACCAGTGCCTCTGCAAATGTTCAGTTGCCCGCTGATGGTAAAGTTTGGATTACTGATACCGATGCACCCGATGGTTATCCCATATCAGGGTTCTCATGGGTTTTGGTATATAAGGAGCAAAAATATGGCAACCATTCAGAAGCGAAAGCAACCAACATGCTGAAATTATTGGAATGGATGATCCATGATGGCCAACAATATGGCGCAGACCTAAGCTATGCTCCGTTGCCGTCTGCTGCTGTTACAGTAGGTGATGATCTTCTAAAATCTGTCACGTATGATGGCAAACCAATATTGCAATAAATTTATAGCAAAACATACAAATGGATAAAACACTCGGTAATTCTGTGAATTACCCGCGGAAATAAACACTCGCGGGTAATTGCGTCTATGGGAAATATTGAAAATATTAAGGCCAAACAGTTAAAAAGGTCTTACAGGCAGATACGTGCGGAGAAAGCCTTCAAAAGAACATTGATAATCGTAGCTCTCCTTGTGCTTGTCGTAGTTTTAGGTATTATGCTCACGCTTACGGTTCAGTCTACTCTTTCCATGAAGGCTTTGGGAATAAAATTTTTATGGGGAAAGGTTTGGGACCCCGTTAAAGAAATATTCGGGGCTTATCCATTTTTAATCGGTACATTATTTACATCATTTCTGGCACTGGTTATTTCTATACCATTTTCCTTTTCCGTTGCTATATTCCTGGGAGAGTACTACCCCAGGGGCTGGTTTTCGGATACCCTGAAAAATGTTATAGAATTAATAGCGGCTATACCATCTGTTATATATGGTTTTTGGGGGTTGTTTGTACTGGTGCCCATTGTTCGAAACTTTGAAGCAAAAATCGGGGTCGCACCTATTGGATTAGGTATTTTGGCTTCTTCATTAATTCTTGCCGTTATGATCATACCTTATGCCGCTTCATTAGGCAGAGAAATGATACGAATGGTTCCCTCTCAACTAAAAGAGGCGGCCTATGCTATGGGGGCAACACGCTGGGAGGTTATCCGGAATGTTGTTTTGCCATATACCAAATCAGGTTTATTTGCCGGCGTGTTGTTATCTCTTGGCAGAGCACTTGGAGAGACTATGGCAGTAACCATGATAATAGGAAATACCAGCATCATACCAAAAAGCATATTTTCATTGGGAAATACAATGGCCAGTGTTATAGCCAATGAATTTACGGAAGCAGCAAATCCCATATATCTTTCAGCTTTGATCGAACTGGGCCTTGTTTTGTTTCTTGTTACGGTAGTGATCAACATGATCGGAAAAAGAATTATTAAGAGATTTGCTAACACTTAGTTTATGAATACAAGAATAAGATACAGAAAAGGTAAAAGCAGCGTATTTAAAGCTGTTGTTATCCTATTAGCGTCCGCATGTATTCTGCCGTTGCTGGCGATTTTAATTTATATTGTGAGAGAAGGCATTACTCATATCAATTTCAATTTTTTTATTAACGTGCCGAAGCCCGTTGGTGAAACGGGCGGTGGTATTGCTAATGCTCTTGTGGGTAGTCTGATGATCGTATTTGTGGCTGCTATTATAGCAATACCTATAGGTATTTTGAGTGGCATATACCTCAGTGAAAATCAATCTACCAAACTTGCCTACTGGAGTGGGCTGGCAGTAGATATTTTGCAAGGTGTACCTTCCATTGTTATAGGAATAATTGTTTATTTCTGGGTTGTAAAACCAATGCGTAGTTTTTCGGCATTTTCAGGAAGCGTTGCTTTAGCCATCATGATGCTGCCCATTGTTGTCCGGTCTACGGAGGAAACTTTGAAATTATTACCGGATACATTAAAAGAAGCTGCTTTGGCACTCGGGATGCCTTACCATAGAATGATTCTCAAAGTAATAGTACCATGTGGTATCAGTGGTATTGTTTCCGGCGCAATACTGGCGGTGGCCAGGGTGGCGGGAGAAACAGCTCCTTTACTATTCACTGCTTTTGGAAACCCTTATCTTACAACAAATATTGCCAAGCCTATGCAAAGTTTACCTTTACTGATCTTTAACTATGCGACAAGCCCGTATGATGATTGGCATAACCTGGCATGGGGTGCATCGCTTATGTTATTGGTTTGGGTTTTATTGTTAAATATTATTACAAAGTTTACCACGCGAAAATGGAAAGTACAATTGTAAGTTCAAAAAATTTTAATGCTTATTTTGGAAGCAATCATGTTGTTAAGAATGTAAACATCGAAATTCCTAAAAATAATGTGATCGCAGTCATGGGCCCATCAGGATGTGGTAAGACAACCTTTTTGAGGTGCATCAATCGCCTGCATGAACTGGTCCCCGGCGCTACGTCAGAAGGTATTATGAAGTTGCATGATGAAGATATTTACGAAATGCATCCAATTCTTGTAAGGCTCAAAATTGGTATGGTTTTTCAACGACCAAATCCTTTCCCCAATCTCAGTATTTATGATAATGTTTTTTCAGGATACAAACTGAATGGGATTAAAATGCCTAAATCGGAAAAAGACAAGATTGTTGAGCAATCCCTTACCAAGGCCGCATTATGGGAAGAAGTGAAAGATTCTTTACATAAGAAAGGCACATTCTTATCAGGCGGTCAGCAACAACGTTTATGCATTGCCCGTGCGATAGCTATGGAGCCGGAAGTTCTTCTGCTGGACGAACCTACATCAGCACTTGACCCTATATCCACATCAAGCATAGAGGGATTATTACATGAATTAAAGAAAAATTATACAATTGTAATTGTAACACATAATATGCAGCAGGCCGCCCGTGTAAGTGATCGCACCGCTTTTTTTTATGTAGGCGAGCTCGTAGAATATGATGATACTAAAAAAATGTTTACTAATCCGAAGGACCAACGTACTCAAAATTATATCACCGGAAGGTTTAGCTAATTAAAAAAAAGGCTATGACACAGTTTGAAATAGAAATACAGGATGTAAAATCAGAATTAATCAGCATGTGGGAGCTGGTTTTATTACAGTTGACGAAAGCCAGGGATGCCATGCTAAACTTTGATAAAGATCTCGCAAGGGAAGTGATTGCAAAAGAAAAAAGGGTAAATGCTTTTGAACTGAAATTAGACAGGGATTGCGAAAATATTTTTGCATTGTATTGCCCGGTGGCCGTTGACCTCAGGTTTTTATTAGCCGTTCTTAAAATAAATAATAACCTTGAACGTATTGGTGATATTGCCGAAAGTGTTGCAAGGTATATTGTTGACTCTCCTGTGAAGTATGACAGGGAAATACTTGAAGCGGCGGAAGTGATTAAAATGTTTGAAGACTCTATCAGCATTCTCACGGACACAAGAGTAGCTTTCGAATTTGAAGATACTCTCCTTGCCCGCACCATATTTTCCCGGGATGATATTCTTGATGATATAAATAAAAGAGCGGATTCTAATATTTCAAAATTCATTAGAAAAGATATTGATGTAATAAGCCAGGCGCTGTACATTCTTTCGATTATCCGGAAGTTGGAAAGGGTAGGCGATCAATCGAAAAACATCGCCGAAGAAATTATATTTTATGTTGAAGCAAAAGTGCTTAAACACAAAACTAATAGCAAAAAAAGACAAGGATAGTGGTAAACAGATAAAAAAAGAAGATTTTTATTTTGTAAAATAGGGATCGCAAAATAAAAATCTTCGGAATAATTTGTTTTACTATAAGCTAATACTTTTTAGGTAGTAGCCTCCATAGCAGGCATTGTAACCGCTTTCTTCTTTTTAGATCTCATATAAAAAAATAGAAAAAGAAAAGCGCCTACCAACACGAGCGGAATCACATTCGTCGCCATAATTACCTGCGGCCCTGAAACCAGTTGTGCATGTGCATATGCCGTAGCTTCGGGAGTGCCCGCGACAGCAGAACGGTAGGTATCGATATTAGCGCCTGCAGGTAATGCTGCTGAAATAAGGTTGTCGTAATAGCCTCCCATAAAAAACATATAAATCGATACGGCAAACATACCTGCTCCGCCCAATAAGTTAATTCCCAAGGCGCCTGACTTCGGGATATTTTCTGACACAAATCCAAGCATTGTTGGCCAGAAGTAAGCCACTCCGATACCAAAAATGATGGCAGCAACAAACAACATTCCGCCGCTTGTGGTTCCAAGCATATAAATTCCGATCGTTGAAACAATTGCCGAGAACAACAATAATCCTGATGGTGAAATCCGGTGTACAACAGGGCCGGCTACACTTCTTGCGGCAGCCTGTACCGCCGCTACCAACGCCAGCACAAGAATTGCACTGCTGGTTACGTTTTGCAGCAAAACGCCCACCCACTGGTTAGTGAAAAGCTCAGTTACTGCCGTACCAAGCATGCAGATTAAAAGGAAAATAAACAAAGGTGTAAATATTGCTTGCCACATTTCTTTGGTTGTGTATCCTGAAGATACGCGCTCTGTAACCGGGAAATCCAATTTGAAGAACATGTACCCGTAAATAAGGGTTGGGATGAGCATGGTAGCCACCTGCCATTGCCAGTTAAGGGCTACTTTTGCAAAGCCAAACGAAACCAGTGTACCAATTACAATTCCCGCGGGGAACCAAAAATGGAAGTGATTCAGTTTGGTGGTTTTGTTTGTCGGGTAAATACTGGTCACCAGTGGATTACATGCTGCCTCAACGGTTCCGTTCGCAACTCCGATAAATAGTGTTGAAATATAAAGACTGAGAAATCCGGTAGAAAAAACGGTAAAAATAATTCCAACCAAATGAAGGAAAAAAGCAATTAACAGCAAACGTTTCATTCCAACAAAATCAACGATAATTCCACCGATTATTATTGCTACAGGAAAACCCCAAAAGGCAGTTCCTGCAATTAATCCCATTTGTTTGGCATCCAAATGAAACTGCACCATTAATGTATTCATGGTACCGGCACGAATTCCGAAAGATAATGAGGTTACTAATAGAGCAAGGCAACTTGCTACAAAAAGTTTGTTTGGCTTAATTGTTTTTTCCATAATTGAATTTTAAAAAATTGAAAATATGAAGACAAGTTATTTGAAAGTGAAAATTATGTTTTTATAGGTTGTGACCAGTTAAGATTATCTGTCAGATGCTGTATTGAATAGCTTTTCCGGCTCCTGGCAGCCATTCTCCAAAGTCTTTTTGTAGTATAAATTCTCATTCAATAAAAAGCAATCGTATAAAGTGAAAATGAAGATAAGGAAAATAATATCATAACTTTTGCGAATCGGGCTTTTTTTTATTCAGTTGAAATTGTTCACAAAATACATTTATTGCTTAAAACTCCTTTTACTTCAGTTTTTACTATAAAAATATTTCCACTTTCGGGGTATTTTTTTAGTTCTTCTTCATTTAGATTTTCTTTTGCAGAAGTGATGATAAGATAATCAAGTTCGTCACCTGCAAATGCGCAGGAAGTGATTTGAGGAACAGGCAGTTCAATTTTTTTTAGCAATTTTCCATCATCCGGATTCCACCTGTAAACGCCAAATCCCCCCCAATGTGCGATCCAAAGCATTCCTTCTTCATCAATCGCCATTCCGTCAGGAGATCCCATTGCAGGCGGCATTTCAATCATATTCTTTTCAAAAATAATTTCGCCGGTTTTTTCATAAAAAATAAAAGATTGAACAGCATGTGTCGGGCTATCAATATAAAATATCCGTTTATTATCTGCCGACCAGGCTATTCCATTTGAAATCGATGTATGTGCAACTTTTTTATGAACTTTTAAATTGCTATCAATCATGTATAAAGAGCCTGCACCTTCTTTTTGCTGCAAATGCATCGTGCCAATCCATAATCTGCCTAAGCTGTCGCAAGCGCCATCATTACATCGGTTTCCGGACGAAGCTGATTCAATTTCAACAAGCGGAAAAATTTGTTCTGACTTCAAATCAAATTTTACAATTGTTGTGTTTAATGCCAATATCAATTCGTTTGCTCTTCCTTCTCTTACCATTGAAAGTTTTCCGTTGAAATTCCACTTCCTGGTTGTTTGTTGCAACCAATTGTATTCATACAAAACGCCTCTTTCAATATCTACCCAATAACAACATTTTCGTTCTGAATGCCATAAGGGGCTTTCTCCAAGAATACATTGTGAAGCAAACAGTGAACGAACTTTCATCTCAAATTTTTATTTTGCATAAATCAAGCTGTCTAAAAATTAAGGCCAATATTTCGCTATTTTTTTTCTTAAAAATGAAACACTTCTTTCCAATTGATCCATTCCATCAACACCATCTTCAATACTGATCCAGCCATCAAAACCTGCCTTTTCAAAATAGAGAAAATGGCATCATAATCATTTAATCCTTTGCCAATTTCTCCATGAGCATAATCTTTTTGCATAACCTTCTGCACCGCTTTCTTCTTTTCGAAGATCTTCCATTGTGCCTTCTTTAAGATACCGATCACTTGCATGCATCGTAACTACCCGATTGGCAACTCTTTTCAGAAGCTCAATCGGGTCTTCTCCTGCCAAATAAGTGTTGCTCGGATCATAATTGACTCCAAAAAAAGGATCATTTATTTTTTCAACGAGCTTGCAAAATACATCCGCTTTCTGAGCGAATTCAGGATATAGCCAAAAGTCATCTTTATAATGATTTTCGAGAATGAGTGTAATGTTCCTTTCACGAGCGTAAGGCAAGCAGGCTTATTATGCAATCTGCTGCCAAATGTATTCCTTGAACAATCGAAAGTTCAGGCCGCCTTTGGCCGGAAAGTACCCGGCAATAAGAACCCCCCAAAGCATAAGTCATATCAATCCATCTTTTCTGCTTTTCAATTTCTCTTTCGCGAAATTTTGCATCCGGATGGGTAAAATCAGGGGAACAGCACATCATCGGAATCACTTTTCCATGGTCTTCAACCTGCTTTCTAAATAGAGACCAGTTTGATTCATCTGACATTTCCAGAAATCCCGCATACCATTCCAGTCCTTCCACATCCAACTTCGATGCTAATTCAATCCATTCAGAAACTTTCATGGTTCCCGTCTTGCATAACTCATTCATAAAGGCTTTTGGAAAAACGGCTAACTTAGGCATTAGTCTTATTTTTATTTAATGGTTGAAGAATCTTTGGGTGGATTTCTGCCAATAAAAGGAAATTGTCCAAGATCAACTACCTGCCCTGAAATGGGTCCGCTTTCATCGGCCAGCCAATAAACAGCTGCGGCAGCTATTTCTTCCGGAAAAATAATCCTGCCTGAAGGGGCATAAACCGTCGGAAGATCTTTATACCAATCATCAGACAAGCCATGTTCTTTTTTTCGTTGCTTTTCTGATTCCGTTAAAACCCAACCGGGATTGATTTGGTTTACACGAACGTGATTTTCCCGATGTAATGTGTCTCCCAGGTTCCTTGTCATCGTCATCAAGCGCTCCTTTGGACATACTGTAGGCAAGCAAATTCGGTTCGCCGCACCATGCATTTACTGAACCAATATTCAATACGCAACCTCTTTGCTTGCTCAAATGTGGCAAAGCATCTTTTATCAATTGAAAAGGTGCAATGGTATTAACGGCAAATATTTTTTGTAAGAAAGTTTTATCCGTTGTTTGAATATTAGAAGAAGCAACAATGGCTGCATTGTTTACAATAGCATCGAGTTTTCCAAAAGATTTCAAAGCGAGATCAACAAGCCTTTGGGTTGCTCCTTCCACACTCAAATCTTCAATATGAAGCACCGCATTTCCGTCTCCCAATTCGTCAATTACCGATTTCCCCCAATCTTCTTCGAGCCCGTGAATCACAACTTTTGCGCCTTCTTTTACACAGCGGATAGCAATAGCTTTCCCGATTCCTGTCGTGCTTCCGGTTACGATAATTACTTTATTTTCTAAACGCATATTATATTGGTTTAAGAATACTTTTTACTATTTCTCCTTTGTGCATTTTTTCAAATGCGGTGTTGCCATTCACTAATTGGCCAGATGCCACCTATAATTGGTTTTACATCCAATTGTCCACTTGCCAGTAAAGAAATAACACGTTCCCACATCGGCCAGTTATGGCTGAAACTTCCCTGCAAGGTAATATTTTTTTGAACGATCGGATCGAGTGAAAAGCCCAACGGTTGCGGCCCCCAACCAACTTTAGTGATCTTTCCTTTGGGCCTTACCAGTTGCATGGCAATTTGTAAAGTGACACTTACGCCGGCAGCATCAATAATACACATCTGCACCAAGTCCGTCTCGTTTTTTAGCCCATTCGGTGGCATCTCCGGTAATGATTTCACAACCATATTGCTTTGCGATTGTTAAGCGGTTTTTATCTGCTTCCAATCCTACAACCGCCACTTCTGCTCCGCAAAGTTTTGCGACTGCTGCGCAAAGAATTCCAATCGTTCCGGGCCCAAGTACAATCACACGATCGCCCGGTTTTATGCCTGTATTTTCAACCACTGCATTATAGGCCACACAACAAGGTTCCGTAAGGCAGGCGTGTTCAAAAGAGAGATGATCGGGCAGCATAATGCAGACAACGAGCCGGAACACTCACAAAACGTGTCATAGCGCCGTTTACGCCATAACCAAAACCTTTTCTTGTCGGATCAAGATTATAAAAACCTGCTTTTGACATCGGGTTGTTCACATCAATAACAGCAGCAGTTTCACTCACTACCCTGTCTCCTTTTTTCCATTGTGTTACACCTTATTGCCTGTTTCAACAATTATTCCTGCAAATTCGTGACCAAGTACAACAGGATAATTTACAGGCCAGCTATGATCGGCTGTCCATTGATGCAGGTCGCTGCCACATACACCTACATTCGCCACTTCAAGAAGCACATCTTCTTCACCAATATCAGGCGTTTCAATTTCCCTTATTTCAACTGATCCTTTTTCCGGGGCATAATTTACAACAGCAGCAGATTTCATAATTGAAAAGATTTTTATTTCATTTTATAAGAATGGATTTTATCGCAGATCAAACGAAGCGAACTTTCAAGATCACCGCCTGCTGTTTTAAAACTTTCACTATCAATGGTAAGTGGTGCGCCGAGACACAACCAGCGGAGCACCATATGCAGGGCATTGAATAGCCTGTTCCAAAGTAAGTCCGCCAACAGCCTGCACCGGCACTTTCACTGCATTTACTACTTCTCTCAATTGATCAAGAGGACTTGGCATTCGCAAGCCTTTTGCAGCAATTCCCCGGCGTTCATCATACCCGATATGGTGAATTACATAATCACACCCAAGTTCTTCCAGCCATTTTGCTGCTGCAACCATATCATCACATCCTAGATTATCACCCATTACTTTTATCCCAAAATCTTTTCCTGCTTTTACCACACATTTGATCGTTTCTTCATGCGCTCTTGCCATAACTACCACATGCGTTGCCCTGCTTTTGCCATCATTTCTGCTTCAAGATAACCGCCATCCATTGTTTTAAGATCGGCAACAATGGGAACTCCGGGAAAAGATTCTCGTAATTTTTTCACACCATGCAATCCTTCTGCAAGAATGAGCGGCGTTCCTGCTTCCAGCCAGTCAACTCCTGCCCGCATGGCCATGGCTGCCGTTTCAAGCGCTTCATCAATATTAGTAAGATCAAGAGAAATTTGAACGATTGGATTCATTATATTCAGTTTTATTTTTTGATGCTCATAGTAAAGCAACAAATAAAATAGAATTATGTTTTGACAATTTATGGCAATGGTTTTACCATGATATTCTTAAAATAAACAACACTTTTGGGATCATGCCCCTGTAATGCAAACGTGCCGTCAGAAATAATTCTTTCGGGTTGGCCTTTTGGAGCCACATAATCGTCCGGCTGTGTCCAATCTGTTACTACATCATTGTTGATCTTTACAATAACATGTTTGCCCTGCACTTTAATGTACTCGGTGAACCAAACATTATCCTTCACATAAACTTTTCCGGTGTTCTTAATATCATACAAGCTGCCGGTTCTTTTCCAATCGGTATGAGAATTATTTACCTGTACTTCAAAGCCTTTGGAAGGAAAACCGTTTTGCTGGTAGCTGTATGAAAATAGATGCCTGAATTAGCGCCGGGTTTTGTCATAACCCGGGCCTTAAATTCAAAATTTTTAAAGTCATGGTTCATCACCGGCCCTTCATAAAATAAATGTGAAGTCGGCCCTTCAACTTTAATGGCCCCGTCTTCTACTGAAAAAGATTCCGGCCTGTTGGCCTTCCATCCATCCAGCGTTTTTCCATCGAATAAGCTGATCCAACCTTTGTTTCCCGTTGTATTATTCGTACTTGAACAGGCGATCAACGAAAGAATTGCAACAGAAGAGGGAAATGTATTTTTTCATATTTTTTGATTGAATAAAAATGATGCTGAGGAAGTCAATACGTTGTAAACAAATGTATTAAAAGAAGTGAGGAATTAATGGCTGCTTCTTAATTTCTCCAATCTGCTTTTTCCTTCTATTATAAATACTTTTTTCCTGCTTTTTCAACAACAATGTCCTTCACATTTTTCGTTTGAGAAATCATGAACATCTTCCACATTTTTTAAAACAAAAGAAGAAGTGCCGGGATTTTTTTCGGCTTGTATATCATAAAGAATCGCGCCTTTTACATCATCCAAAATAAAAGGCGGCCGGTAATCATCTTTTAAATAACTTACCTGCACGTCATGCATTTTAAGATTCTTTACATGCCGAATATAAAAACCATAAGAAGGCATGGTTTTCCAACTATCCGGTTCAGGATAATCTTTTTCATGTTCAGGAACATTGACGTTTGCTGCATCTTTTGATCCGCCGCCTTTATAATAAATTCGTATATTGCTCAATTGCAAATCTTCAATTGGATGTTGGGGCAAACCACTGATAATTGCTCCTTGTTTATCATCTACATTATAAGCAACAATATTATTGATGATAATTCTTCTGCAAACTCCAATTGGAATTGAATCCGGGCCGCGCATTCTTGCACCAAGACGAATAAATATTGGTGCATTTCCAATATCGCGCATGGTGATATTGGAGATCGTTACATCTTCTAAGTAGAGCTCCATCAACGGTTTCCAGCGCAAGTCCGCGGCAATCATCAAACACACAATTGCTGATCGTAATATTTTTAAAACCGCCGTTGCTTTCGGTTCCGAATTTTATTCTTCCTGTCGGCTCCTGGTTTTTCGGATCTGTTTTTTGAAAGGTTCCATCCAGCAGCGTTCCTTCCACATAACCACTTACCTGGCAATTGGTAATGGTTACATTTTCTGTTGATCGTGCATAACCTAGAGCGAAAGAACTTTTTAAACAGATGCCATCATCCCGTGGAGAGTTAACTGTGCAGTTGGAAACTCTAACATTTTTGCAACAATCAATATCAAATCCATCACGATTAGTATCTACTTTTAAATTGTCAATAGTGAGATTATCAACGCCCGTTGCAAGAATGGCAAACCACCCGCCGTGAAAAATAGTGACATCTCTTATAATCACATTGCGGCAACGTAAAAGGCTAATGGATTTATTTGGGTTTTCATCACCTTTATTTCCCGTTTCTTACCAATCCTTTTCCCCAAATTTTTCCTGCGCCAATAATGGATATATCGTGTAGATCTTCGCCCCAGATAAAACTGTTGTGAAAGTGGCTGTGGCCATAATCCTGGTAAATGTCGTTGATACTTTTTTCAGGTTTGTCAAATAAAGTTGAATCAGTAGAAGCGATCAAAGTAGCGCCCTGGTCTATAAAAAGACAAATATTATTTTTTAGATGAATAGAACCGCTTACGTAATTTCCGGCAGGAAAATAAACCGTTCCTCCGCCTGCTTTTGCGGCTTCATCAATTGCTTTGTTGATGGCAGTTTCCATCTATATTTACTCCATCTCCTTTGGCTCCAAAGTCTTTTACATTGTAAAAATTCAGTTTTGCGTTTGTGCATTTACGTTAGTAAAAGAAAAAATAAAAGGAAACAAAAAAAAGTGTCTTGTAACGTAAACTCATCCTATATTTTTTAGATTGAAAATACTCAATATTTGTTGGTTTACTGTCTTCGATTTAATCCGCGAAGTATGAAATAGAATCCAAATTTTAAATTAAATTCACTGAATAAAAATTATTGATATGAGAAACAAATTCACCGCATTTCTTTTTCTGCAGCTTTTATTTTCATGCATTTGTTTTGCGCAGCAGGGAAAATTACAATGGTGTTGAATCCAATCTTCACAATATCTACCGGCTTTCCAACGCACAATCGCGCTCGATCAGTCCGGAAAACTTTACCGGGGCGAAAGGGCAAGGCGGAATGGCCACAAAAGGAACCGGTGAAAATCCTTCAAGAGAATTGGCCAAGGCTGGAAGGTGAGTCCCAGCGTGGTTATTAAAGCGCACACAACTTTTACGGTGGCAGAAATTGATGGTCCGGGTTCTATTCAGCATATTTGGATGACACCGACCGGCGATTGGCGTAAATCTATCATTCGCTTTTATTGGGACGATGAAAAATCGCCTTCTGTTGAAGTGCCCGTAGGCGATTTTTTCTGCATGGGATGGAATCAATATGCTCCGTTGCAATCATTAGCTGTTTGTGTAAATCCGGGCAGCGCTTTCAATTGTTACTGGCCAATGCCTTTTCGAAAAAAATGCAGGATCACCATGGAAAATATTGATGATAAGGATATGGTGCTTTATTACTCTGTCGATTATATTTTGACGCAAGTGCCGGATGATGCAGCTTATTTTCATGCGCAATTTCGCCGGGTAAATCCTGTTCCTTATAAAAGCGTTTACACGCTGGTTGATGGCATTAAAGGCCATGGACAATATGTAGGAACTTATATGGCGATCGGCGTTCATAATAACGGCTGGTGGGGTGAAGGAGAAATCAAATTTTATATGGACGGAGATACGAAATTCCCAACAATCAACGGAACAGGAACTGAAGATTATTTTGGCGGTTCTTACGATTTTGATACCCGTACTAAAAATGCTGCAGGAGTTGAAGAAAGCCATTATACTGAATTTACTTCGCCCTATTCAGGGCTTTGCCAGGTTATAAGAGGAGACGGGCATTATAATGTATCCCAACGTTTTGGACTGTATCGCTGGCATCTTACCGATCCTATACGTTTCGAAAAGAACCTTAAAGTGACGATACAGGATTTGGGCTGGCATCACGATGGCCGCTATCTTCCTTTGCAGGATGATATCGCTTCAACCGTTTTCTGGTACCAAACAGAACCGCACAATCCTTTTCCGCCACTACCCGATAAAGATGCACTTGAGGTAAACTAAGGTTTCTGTAAATACGTTTTAACGCACTTTCTTTTTTGCCAGTAAACAAATAAAGAAGCGCGTTTTTTATTTTCGGTTTAAACCGGAGATACGAAAGGCATTCTTTGTGCTTTTTGAAATAATTTTTTCAAATTGAGTTTGTTTAAGTATTTTTGTTTAAATTTAAACAAAGTGAATTACTTCTCTATCTCTCAACTGGCGCGTTATTCGGGGATTAAGCCGCACACGATCCGTATGTGGGAACAGAGATACAATGCATTAACACCAAACCGTTCAGAGGGAAATACGAGATATTATGATAACAAACAATTGCGCCGGTTACTAAATATCGCCAGTTTGCTTGAGTCCGATTACAAGGTTTCGGAATTGTGTTCAATGCCCGATAAAAAGCTATTTAACCTTGTGAACGAACGCCCCGGCAAAGCGGCCCGGAATGAGGTTGATGAATTTTTTGTGCTGCAATTAGTAAGTGCCGGGATGAGTTACGACGAATTAAATTTTGATAAAATATTTTCACATTGTGTGCTTAAATATGGCATTAAGGAAGCGTATATAAAAGTGATTTACCCTATGCTCCGGCGAGTGGGTGTCATGTGGACAGCTGATACGCTGGAACCTGCGGCGGAGCACTTTATCAGTAACCAGGTGAGGCAGAAGCTTTTTACAGTTATTGATTCTCTGCCGGCAGCTAAATCGGGTAAAGATTCGTGGCTTTTGTTTTTACCGGAAAATGAATTTCACGAGATCGGTTTGTTATTGGCCAATTTCCTCATTCGGGCATCGGGGCGAAAAGCCACCTACCTTGGAGCCAATGTGCCCTTGGAATCGCTTTATGTGGCAGTAAACGAAACTTTTCCCGAAAAAATTCTTTTATTCCTTGCCAATAACAATCTGCCCGGTGAAACACAACGGTATCTCGATGAACTGAGTTCGGCTTTTGCAAAAAAGAAGATTTATGTCGCGGCGGACGAGTCGCTTTTTGTAAATATCCAAATGCCTAAAAACGTTCAGCGGCTTTCTTCTCCAAAAGAATTGGAGCAATTATTGCCGGATCTGTGATGTTTAAATTTAGTAATAAAAATATAAACACCAATAATGGCTAAAGTAGCAGTCATAGGAGCGGGGTTTTCAGGTTTAAGTGCGGCAGCTTATCTGTCTGTTGCAGGGCATGAGGTGCATGTTTTTGAGAAGAATACAACGGCCGGTGGTCGCGCGCGGCAATTGAAAACGAAAGAAGGTTATGTGTTCGATATGGGCCCCAGCTGGTATTGGATGCCGGATGTTTTTGAACGGTTTTTTAATGACTTCGGTTATTCCGTTGCTGACGGTTACGAATTGAAATTACTTGATCCGTCGTTTGAAGTTGTCTTTGACAACGGCGAAAAGCTCAGTGTCCCTTCTGATTATTCGCGATTAAAAATAGTATTTGAACAAATTGAAAAAGGAAGCTCTGCCAGGCTGGATCAATTCATGAACGAAGCCCGCCACAAGTATGAAACGGGAATGAAAGATTTGGTTTATATGCCGGGCCTTTCTGTTCGCGAATTTGCGGATGCAAAAATTATTAAGGAGGCGGCGCGGTTGCAAATTTTTTCTTCTTTCAGTAAGCACGTGAGGAAATATTTTTCAGATCCGAAGTTAATTTCCCTGATGGAATTTCCGGTTTTATTTCTTGGCGCAATGCCGCAGGAAATGCCGGCTTTATACAGCCTGATGAATTATGCGGGCTTAAAATTGGGAACATGGTATCCGATGGAAGGATTTGGAAAAGTGATCGACTTTATGCAATTGATTTGTGAACGTCAAGGCGCTACATTTCATTTTGATTCGCCGGTTAAAAAAATTGTTGTTGATCAAAACCGGGTGCAAACAATTGTCGTAAATGGAGAGGAAATTGAATTTCGACGCAGTTGTCGCATCAGCCGATTATCACCATGTTGAAAATGATTTGCTTGCCGGAATCATAAGAAACTATAATGAAAATTATTGGCATAAAAAAACTTTCGCGCCATCTTGCCTTATTTTTTACCTCGGGGTTTCAAAAAAAATAAAATGCACTCCAGCATCATACTTTATTTTTTGAAGAGGAACTTTTTCAGCATTCGGTTAGAAATTTATAAATCTCCTGGATGGCCGTCCAGGCCATTGTTCTATGTCTGTTGCCCTTCAAAACGGACAATACGGTGGCGCCTGAAGGCCATGAAAATCTTATTTTTACTGATGCCTATTGCCCCGGGATTTGCAAGACAATGAGGGGTTTCGTGAAAAGTATTTCAAAATAATGATGCACCGATTGGAAAAACATGCAGGAGAAAAAATTGAGAACATATATTGATTATAAAAAAAGCTATTGCATCAATGATTTTATTGGTGATTACAATGCTTATAAAGGAAATGCTTACGGGCTTGCCAATACGTTAAGGCAAACAGCTTTTTTAAAACCAAAGATCAGGAATAAAAAGATCCAAAATCTTTTTTATGCAGGGCAGCTCACAGTTCCCGGGCCGGGTGTTCCTCCATCGCTTATTTCGGGAAAAATTGCTGCAGACGAATTATTAAAATATTTAAAAAATAAAAAGCATGAAGTCTATATTTGATCAAATTGTCTGTGAGGCGTAAGCAAGGCAGACAACAAAGGCTTACAGCACCAGCTTTTCATTAGGTATTTATTTTCTGAAACAGCAACTTGCGAGATGCCATTTATTCGATCTATGGCTTCGTGAGGCTGGCGGATGAAATTGTGGATAGCTTTGCCGGCTACGATCAAAGAAAGTTGCTGATGAGATTTTACAGCAGGAAACCTATAAAGCGATCGAAAATAAAATTTCGTGTCAATCCTATTTTAAATTCTTTTCAACATGCTGTAAATGAATACAATATTGAGCTTGAGTTGATTGATACTTTTTTAAAAAGCATGGAAATGGATTTGCAGAAAGTGGATTATACTGAAGAGAAATATAAGCAATATATTTTGGTTCTGCAGAAGTGGTGGGGTTGATGTGCCTTTGCAGTATTTACGGATGAAAAACCGGAATTATACGAGGAACTGAAACCTTACGCCATGAAGCTTGGTGCGGCTTTTCAGAAAGTAAATTTTTTAAGAGACATGAAAGAGGATTATGTTGTTTTGGGAAGAACTTATTTCCCGACGTAAACATGACAATTTTAGTTGTGATGTAAAAAAGCAAATCGAACTGGATATTGAGCAGGATTTTAAAACCGGGCTTGACGGAATAAAAAAATTGCCTGCATCTTCAAAAAGTGGCGTTTATCTTGCTTATGTTTATTACCAGTCACTTTTTAAAAAAATAAAAAAATTACCGGCTCATAGAATTCTAAAAGAAAGAATAAGGATCAATAACGGAAGAAAAATAGGACTGATGATCAACAGCCTGGTGATAAATAAAATGAACTTGATATGAAAAAATCTGATTATTTGTTGGTTTACTGTTTGTTAGCAGCAGTAACCATTTGCAAATATTCCTTCCATTGAGAAATAAGAAGATTGTATGAAAAATCAGTCACAGATGAATCAGCTTGTAATAAACTGATCGAAATTCTTTCGCCGTATAACGAAAAAAATAACCCGTTGTATTCAGGATACAGGGCCAGCGCCATCATGATGATGGCAAAGCATGTGTTTAATCCGTTTTCAAAAATGTCTTATTTTAAAAAAGGTAAAAAAATTCTTGAAACTGCAATTAAGGCGGATGAAAACAATATTGAATTACGGTTTTTGAGATTCAATGCACAAACGCACATGCCTTCTTTTTTGGGATACGATGAAAGCATTGAAACGGATAAAAAATTTTTGGAAAATTCTTTTTCCGGAATTAAAGATGTGAAGTTGAAAGAGTTTTTATTGCCGTATTTAAAAAATCAGATTATATAGCGGCAGATAAAAAAGAGCAATTACAATTATAGAAATAGAATTTATAAAAATGAATGACCTTTTAATATTAGTGGATGAGAATGATAATGAAATCGGCTTGATGGAAAAATTGGCTGTTCATCAAACAGGAAGCCTTCATCGTGCGTTTTCTGTTTTTATTTTTAATTCAAAAGGAGAATTGTTGTTGCAGCAAAGAGCGGATGATAAATATCATTCGGGCGGGCTTGTGGACTAATACCTGTTGCAGCCATCCTGTGAAAGGAGAAGAAATAGATGCCACAATAAAAAAGCGACTTAAAGAAGAAATGGGAATTGAATGTGAGACCAGATTTTCAATTCAGTTTTATTTATAAAACGGAATTCGGCAATGGTTTAACAGAGCATGAATTGGATCATGTTTATTTTGGAAAAAGTGACGAAGCGCCGGCGCCTAATGCTCTTGAAGCAAAGGACTGGAAATACATTTCGCTTGAAAGATTTGAAAAATGACATTCGACAAAACCCGCAGTATTATTCAGCATGGCTAAAAATTTGTTTGCCAGAGGTAATTAAGAAGTTTATGGAACAATATAAATCTGATCTATGAAAACCTACTTTTATAATGCTGAACAATTTTTGCCGATCAATTTAAATAAGGCATGGGAATTTTTTTCTGATGCTGAAAATCTTGCGGTGATAACACCGCCTGAACTTGGCTTTAAAGTTCTTACGAGGTAAAGGACAAGGAAATTTATGAAGGCATGTTAATTGATTATAAAGTAAGCCCGTTGTTTAATATCCCATTGCACTGGCAAACTGAAATTGTGAAAGTGGACAAGCCTTATTCGTTTTACCGACAGGCAATTGAAAGGTCCTTATAAATTGTGGGAACACACACACAGGTTTTTTCGAAAAAGAAAATGGTATAATGATGAAAGACAACATAAAATACCAGTTACCTTTTGGGATAATTGGCGAACTGGCGCATTCAATGCTGGTGCGCAATAAAATTGAGAGATATCTTTGCTTACAGGAAACAGATATTAAATCAAATATTCAATAGCCATGGAAAAAATAATAATTGATATTTTATGTGTGTTGGCTGCCTTCGTTGCCATGGAAGGCGTAGCCTGGCTGGCTCATAAATATATTATGCATGGAATTTTGTGGACGCTTGCATAAAGACCATCACAAAAAAGAAAGCGAAGGGTTTATTGAGCATAACGATTTCTTTTTTCTGATTTTTGCATTGCCCGGGATCGCGTCTTTATTTTTTGGAATGCGAAGTGATTATAATTTTCTTTTCTTTATCGGCGTGGGTATTACCTTATATGGAATGGCGTATTTTCTCATTCATGATATTTTTATTCATCAGCGATTTAAAGTTTTCAGAAATAGCAACAGCCTTTATTTTAAAGCAATCCGGCGCGCGCACAAAATACATCATAAACATCTTACGAAAGAAGATGGTGAATGCTTTGGAATGTTATGGGTACCTTTCAGGTATTTCAGGGAATTGAGAATTAAAAACACAACATGAGATATTTGTACTTCCTTGTTGACTTTTTTACCATCCTTATACCCTTGCTGTTTTCATTTCATCCTAAAATAAAATTTTATAAAACCTGGAAGCAATTCTTCATTGCTTCTGTTATTGTTGCTTTTATTTTTATTATATGGGATGCTATTGTTTACCTATTTTAACGTTTGGAGTTTCAATCCGCAGGTATGTAAGCGGGATTTATTTTTTACAACTTCCAGTTGAGGAAATTCTTTTTTTTATTTGCATTCCTTTTAGCTGTGTGTTCACTTTTTTTTGTCTTGATAAATTTTATGATTTGACATGGAGTGATAAAAGCGAAAGGAATTTTGTGCTTTTTCTCTTCACACTTCTTGTTGTAATTGCTTTGATTTTTGGGGAAAGATTGTATACTTCTATCACTTTTATTACGACTGCCTTTGCACTGGTTTTTTTGAAATTTATTTTTCGTGTAAAATGGTTTGGCAAAGCGATCAGCGTTTATGCGATACTGCTAGTTCCGTTTCTGATCGTTAACGGAATACTGACTGGAAGCGGGTTACAGCAACCTGTCGTTATTTACAACAAAACAGAAATCATGAATATTCGTTTGTTTACTATACCTGTTGAAGATGTTTTTTACGGTTTGGAGCTTTTTCTTTTAAACCTGGCGCTTTATAAATATTTTATCAAAAGATCAACGGTTCAAACTCCTGCTGCTTAAGCCCAACGTTCTTCAATAATTTTTATTTTTTCGCTGTAACCGAAATACGCGGTTGGCAGTCCGATCAGTTAAGCGATCACTTCAAACAGGTGATTGATCTGTTTTGAGCAACAAATCATATATTTAATTAATAAAATATTGTTTATGAAAAGAATTGCCATCATTTTATTTGCAGCTTGCCTTGTAAAGGTTTCTTTTGCGCAAAACCAGCGCAGCACGCATCGATACGTTGTTAAATGCTTATTCCAAACTTGGAAGATTTAATGGTTCAGCGCTTGTGGCGAAGGGCGGTGAGGTTCTTTTGAACAAGGGCTATGGTTATCGGGATGCAGAAAAAAAAGTTTTGAACGATAGCCATTCTATTTACCAGTTGGGATCAGTCACCAAACAATTCACGTCGGCAATAATTTTAAAGCTTCAGTCAGAAAATAAATTATCGGTCTCTGATAAACTCAGCAAATATTTCCCGGATTACCCCAAAGGCGATAGTATAACAATAAAGGAACTGCTGTCTCACACTTCCGGCATTTATAATTACACCAATGACCAGGATTTCATGAAAAATGAAATTACCACACCGAAAACACGTGAACAAATTATGGCCTTATTTGAAAATAAACCGCTTGACTTTTCTCCGGGCACTTCCTGGAGCTATTCCAACAGCGGCTATTCTATGCTGGGTTATATTATTGAAGAAGTAACTAAAACGATCATATAAGAGGCAGTTGTTCGAAAATACATTTTTCAGCCTTTGGGTATGACGCATAGTGGTTTTGATTTTACTAATTTAAAAAGCCCTGATAAGACCATAGGGTATCTTGCATTAAATTCTAAAGACACCATGCGGGCGCCCATCGTTGATTCAACCATTTCATTTTCTGCAGGAGCCATATACTCAACCACCGGTGACTTGTACCGCTGGAGCCATGCCCTTGAGAATAATACGATCATTATCGGAATCGCAACAAAATGAAGCGTACACTCCTGTAAAAAACCATTACGGGTACGGTTGGATGATAGATAGTGTTGAAGGGAAAAGAAGAGTTGCACACGGCGGTGGCATACCTGGCTATATAACCATCTTATCACGCGTGCCTGCAGACGATATAACCGTTATTCTGCTAAGTAATGCATCAAATGAAACGATAGGTGAGATAACAAAAAATATTTACGCCATTCTTTATCACCAGCCGTATGAACTTCCCAAAGAAAGACAAGCGATAAGCCTCGATGAGCAAATGATGCAGCAATATAACGGTGAGTATGAGTTGATGCCGGGTCTAAATGTGAGACATAGTTGCAAAGGATAGTGTACTGATTGCAACACCGACCGGTCAATCACCAAAAACACTTTACGCAGAAAAGAAAGATTTTTTCTTTGAAAAAGAAGAAGATGTTCAACTGGATTTTACAAGAAATGATCAGAACCAGGTAGATGGTTTTGTGTTTCACCAGGGCAGACCATGTAATAAAGTGTAAGAAAATCAAATGATCGGTAATGAATAGACTTTACTGTTTAATTATACTTCTCATCGCGTTTGGTACAAAATCAAATTCTGTTTACAGCCAGGTGGGCGGCAATGCCAAAAATGTTTCAATACAGGTTGATGGTGCAAAAAGATTTCAACAGATAGATGGCTTCGGCGTAAATGCCAACACACGAAGCTGGGAAGGAGAAGAACTGAAACCTGCCTTAAACCTGTTGCTCGATTCTATGCATGCAACAATCTGGAGAGTGGTTGTGGAAACAGTTTATAACTGGGAGGATAAGAATGATAATAATGATCCTTTTGTATTTAATTGGGATTATTATGATAAGCTATATTCAACGCCTAAATTTCAAAAGGCCTGGGATATGATCGGGTATCTTAACAAGCAGGGTATTACCAATAATTTAATGATAGACTTTATGGGTCCAATCCCCTTATGGATGGGGGGTAAAG
This sequence comes from uncultured Chitinophagaceae bacterium, assembly GCA_963814075.1. GTDB lineage: Bacteria > Bacteroidota > Bacteroidia > Chitinophagales > Chitinophagaceae > Ginsengibacter. Next base: position 103,497 of record CAWFBO010000009.1, read on the forward strand.
TTGTGAAGAAAAATATGAAGATGAATATATTGAAATGCTTGTTTCATTTTTTTATTACGCACGCTAATACAAAGCATTTGCAAATTGGATTAATTTCTATCATGAATGAACCTGATATTGAGAATGAAGGACCAACCGTTGGTCCCGGAGCAGTATGTGCGTCTTCTCAGGAAATTTATGGACAGGATGGAAAGCCTGGGCATGGGAGATATAAAATATGTGGCTCCTGATGTTGCCGGTATGGATAATGGGGTAAATAAATATATACCTGCATTGATGAATGATTCAGTTGTTATGTCTAAAATTGCTCATATTGGTTTGCACAGCTATGGAGGATATTATGTGAATGTGGATTCAGCGCTTAACCATTCGGCTTATCCTCAAAAAGATTATTGGATGACCGAATATAACAACTGGTGTAATGGTTGCGATCATGGAATATTAGGCGAATACAACTATGATTTTGCCGCTAAATGTGTGGACTTTCTTTTAGCGTTTTTGCAGCATGGGGCTACTGCAGGCCTTGTATGGGAGGGATATGACAGCTACTATGAACACCATGCACCTTCACCATTTAGTTATTGGGGAATGCTTGCTTATGATCCTGAAACAAAAACTTATCTGCCCAGGAAAAATTTTTATGCTATTCAACAGGTTTCAAAATTTGTATTACCGGGTTCGTGGCGGGTATCGCTCTTGCAAAAAGATGATAGCCTCAACGTGCTGGCATTTTATGAACCTTCTTCGAAGAAAATCTCCATTGTTGGCATCAATAAACGACACCACCCAATAAACATAAATGCTTCACTTGCAAATTTGCCCGGCACTAACAGGTTAAGTATATATTATACCAATGACACTGAAAATTTACACAAAGGCGTTGATATAACAGTGAGAGGCAACAAATTTAAAACTTCAATACCGCCTGATTGCATCTTTACTATCAGCAGCAATGATGATAAAAATGCAGCGATGAAAAACGTGGTGAAACCAGAGCCTCCCGGTTGGTACGCAGGTGATATACATGTACATCTCAATTGCGGGGAAGGCACAATATTATTGCCTGAAGATACGCTGTCCAGAATGATGGAGCCAAATGATCTTTCGGTTATTTCCGTATTGGCTGATATGGGTAATGGAGAAGTACAAAACAGCAAAAGGGACTTGCCAAAAGTAAACGGGAAGGATGCACCGCAATCGACGCCCGGGCCGCATTATTCACTGGGATGCAGAATGGCATTGGGATGCAACCTATTCAAACTTTAGCAACCAGGCGCTTGGTGGCCATCTTGTTTTGTTGGGATTAAAAAATGCGCATCAAATATGGGAAGAATCCCCATACAAAATACTGGATTGGGGAAGGAAACAAGGTGCCATAAGCGGCTTTGCGCATCTTGAATATTTAAATGACAGCATTCAGAATGAATTGAACTGTTGCATACCTATTGATTACCCGGTGGAGGCTGCACTGGGCACTATAGATTTTGTATCTGAAGATGTTTACGGAAAACAGATCTCCAAATAATGGCAATTATTTTAGCGAAGGGGTGATCAATGCTTATTATAAATTATTGAATTGCGGGTTTCGTCTCGGCCTTGCGGCGGGAACAGATTATCCCTGCAATGCCAGTGAACCCCTCGGTACTTTATTGACTTATGTAAATGTAAAGGATAAGCTCACCTATCAAAAATGGATTGATGGAATAAAAGATGGCAGAACGGTGGTATCACGCAACGGGCACAATGAATTTCTATCCATGAAAGTAAATGGGAAATACATTCCGGGAGACGAGATTAAGTTAAAAACTAAAGGCAACGGTTAGCGTGCAGGTTACATGGACAGCTACCAAAGAACTGACAGGTAGAATTGAATTGGTAAGCAATGGAAAAGTTATAGCTACCATGCCCGGGTCGGTGAAACCCGGCGAACCTTTGGTATTCAAAACGTCTGCTGACTTTACAAAAAGTAGTTGGCTATGCGCAAGAAGAATGGATGAGCAAGGGCATGAAACGCATACTGCGCCTGTGTATATAATCATTAATAAAAAACCGATCCGGGCAAGTGCCGATGATGCAAAATTTTTTATTGCGTGGATTGATAATATCCTGGACAATATTAAACCGGGCGGTAAATGGAATAAATATTTTCCGAATGATATCACATCGGTAACAGAAAGGTATAAGAAGGCAAGAGATGTTTACAAAAATATATTGAAGGAATGTACTGAAAAATGACTTTGACTTTTTTGAAAGATCATCAGCTTTAAAAAATAAAAATGAAAAACTACGCAAGGCAATTTGTACCGTTTTTTCTTATGCTTGGTTTGTCTATTACCAGGATTAGTTATGCATCAGGCAATGCACAAAATCCTATCCTGGTATTAGCAGGCAATAAAAATTTTGGGCCTTACACCGGCGAGATTTTAAAGACCGAGGGGTTTAATGAATTTCAGATGGAATATTTAGCCGACACTAAAATAACATTGGCTTTTCTAAAGAAATTTGATGTAGTCATTTTAACTGCTGTTTCGCTTACGAATCAGCAAACGAACATGCTTGTAAAATATGTAAAGGAAGGCGGAAATTTAATTGCATTTCGTCCGGACAAAAAATTGAATGCTGTTTTTGGATTAGCAGATGTTGCCGGAACAATTGATAATGCTTACATTTTAATTAACTCAGGCACTGACATTGGACAAGGACTTATTTCGCAAACTTTACAACTCCATAGTACGGCTGATGAATATATTTTAAAAGGAGGTAAAATAATAGCTGCATTGTACAAAGATGCTTTCACCTCCACGGAATATCCTGCAGTAATTACTAATGATTATGGCAAGGGCCATGCAATGTGCTTTTCTTACAATCTGCCGCAAAATATTGCCTATACCCGACAAGGAAATTATCATGATGCAGGTAAAGAGATGGACGGAATAACCGGTATCCGCGCCATGGATCTTTTTACAAATGGATGGGTAGATACATCTAAAAATATCCTCAACCAGGCAGATGAACAGATGAGGTTATTGTCTCACGGTATTGAAAATGATGAGTACGTACTCTAAGCCCTTACCACGGTTCTGGTACTTTCCTGATACATTAAAATGTCTTGTTACCCTTAATAACGATGGCGAAGACACGAAGGAAGCTGAGTTTGAAAAACAATTTGAAGATGTGAATGCAAAAGGTGCTAAGATGACCCTGTATGTAAAAGAGGTTGATTTCATTTCAAAAGAATGGATTCAGAAGTGGGCAGCCAAAGGCTTTGAAATGTCCGGCCATCCTGACGATACAAGACAAGCAACGAATCCTGACTGGCAAACAATGGACACCGTATTTAAAAATTTGAATAGCCGGCTCGAGACAAGGTATGGTATTGAGCCCATGCGCACGGTTACTAATCATTGGTTTGTATGGTGTGGGAAAAATGAAAATGGCGAAAGTGATTTTTCTGCACAAGCCCAGATAGAAGAGAATAATGGAATACAGCAGGACTGCAATTATGCGCACTATGATAATGGTTCAAACCAGGGACATTTCCTGGGATCTCCTGGAACTAACCAGGGCAATTATACAGGCAGCGGGCTCACGATGAAATTTGCCAATCCTGATGGTAATGTAATTAATGTTTACCAGCACTTCAATAACGTATACGATCAGCAATATATGGAGCATGATGATAAGGATGGCTTTTACAATTGTTTTAAAGGCCTTGTTGACAGGAGTCTTGATGGAGAAGCCTATTCCTTTGTAAGTGTGAAAGCGCATAACGCGGAATATTTCTTCTCTGAAATACCATTGATGAAAATGTTGGACTATGCAAACAGCAAACACATACCAGTTTGGACAGAAGTGAAATTGCTCGATTTTCTTCGGGCTAAAGACGAAGCCTCTTTTATTGATATTGAATGGAAAAATAATAAACTGTCATTCAAAATAAAATCTTCTTTAACACACACTAACGATATTGCGTACATGGTCCCTTATGTTTACAATGGCAAAAAAATAAGTAGAATAACGAACGATGGTAGTCAGCCAAACTTATTCTGTAAGATCGATAAAAGGTAATGAATATGCTTTCGATAACGATAAGACCGGGAACTGATTGTGCGATAACCGTTAGCTATGAGCAGAAATAATATGAAGCATTAACTCATAAATAAAAAGTATTGATAAAGTATCTTAGGTATCAAAACAATTCTACATGCTATTCAACATTAGTCGTAAAACCATTTCCATATTTCTTGCCTGTATTTGCAGTCTGCCTCTTTTTGCGCAAGATTATACCGATTCTACACTTCTGCGGCCACCAGGTTGTTTTGGACGAAAGCCAAAAATTGCTTCCATGGAAGGATAATTCAACGAATGCCTATGATCATTTTCTCCGTCTGCGCTGGAATTTTGTAGAAACCAAAGCGCCTTTGAGTCCGGCGACCGGCACCGCGTTCTTCCTATCCTCAATATTATTTCTATTGTGCTTTTATTGACTCTGCCAACGTCCTTTTGCCCGACATGTGGATGAATGATGTAGGTGAGAAAATTCCCAACTGGTTTGGATCTGCTTTGTCGTATTATGCTTATACCGGAGATATAAAACCGCTGACTATTACAAAGGGAATGGTAGATTATACGCTCGAACATGGCATTACGCCTTCAACCTATAGCTGGCCAAATTTTCCGCAATCGGCCTCTGATGCAGGTTCAACAGAATTCCGTGGTTTTACTACCGCCAAAAGATTTTCCACTGATGACGTACAGGTTGATCATGCAGGAGATATGGGTAAGACGTGTTACAGGATGTATCTTTTTTATGGCAACCCAAAATATAAAGAAGCTGCAATTAATGTCGCCAATGTGCTGGCAAAAAAAATCAGGACAGGAAATGCAACGCAATCTCCGTGGCCTTATGTAGTAAATATGCGAACAGGAAAAGTCGTTTCTGATTATGGTACTAACTGGTTCGGATGCCTGAGGCTTTTAAAAATGCTGATTGCTGATAATACCGGCGATGTAGAAGTCCTATAAAATTGCATTGCAAAAGGCAAGAGACTGGCTGTTGAAATACCCGGTACAAAATGGAGTATGGGTAGACGGACATACTGATAATCTTATTAAAGGTACACGCAACCTTAGCAATATGAGTGCCAGTAACGCAGGTCTGTTTATTGCCGATTTCAAAGAGTTTGATCCGGCCTGGAAGACAACACTTCCGCAATTGATAAAGTGGACAGAAGACAATTTTGTTTCTAAATCTGCTCCTGGTGAACCTTCCACTATGTGGGGTGCTAATATAGTAAGTGAGCAGGTTGACTTTATGCCCAAAATGGATTACCAGACTGCAAGATATGCAGCCCAATGCGCCACATGGTATGCGATATCAGGAGATGAAACTTATAAAGACAAAGCCTTCCGCTCTTTGAATTGGGTTACGTATTGCAACGATACAACGGGGATGGCTTTTGAAAGCCCTGTAAGTAAAGATGTGCATTCGTGGTGGTCAGATTGTTATGGTGAAGGTCCAAGAATGTTTTATCATGTTTTTGCCGCTATCCCGGAGTGGGCCCCAAAACATGAAGATCATATTCTTTATTCTGAAAGCGTACTGAAGGATATTTTGTACACTGATAAGAAAGTAGGCTATACTGCTGCTGAAAAATCAGGCATAGACTATTTGTGCCTGTCTTTTAAGCCAATGATGATAACGCTAAACGGTAAGAAGATTTCTCAGGCTTCAAAACCAGGAAATGAAGGCTATATTTTAAAAGATTTGGGCAACGGCGATTATGCGTTACAGGTAGACAGGGAGAAAAAAGGAAGGGTCATTATTTCTGGCGAGAAATAACACCGCGTCACGATACATTGAAAGAAATCTTTTGACGATTGTGTTTCCTATAACGGTCAATTATAGACGAAATAAATTAACGACCTGTTTTCGCTGTTTGATTTAATAACTTGAGCATTTCTTTCCAGAGCCATATCTCCACTCCCAACCTTCAGCGGGGCCGATACGGCGATTGATTGAAAGTCGGGTCTTCTGAATTTGATGAGTAGAAACTTTCAGAAATACAAATGCCGGTTATTTCTTGGTTTACTGGTGCAATTGAAACCGACTTCTGTTCCGTCGCAAAGGAAGGCCGGAAGATGAACATTGCAGGTGGAAAAATTGTTGATGATGAATTGGTTTTTTTCTGTATTATTACGTATAACGTAATGATTACCAGTTTTGATGGTCATTGTATCAGCCGACGTAAATGTTAATAGTATAATTATCACGATGCAAAACACACAAATAAAGCTCAGGCAAACTGAGCATTCTGACTTAGAACAATTATTTCAATTCCAACTTGACGAAGAGGCTAACTATTTAGCCGCATTCACATCAAAAGATACCGCCAACAAAGAAGCCTATTTTGAAAAATTCACGAAACACCTGGCTGACCCAACAATAAATATGCAGACGATTTTGTTGGATGAAATAATAGCTGGTAGTGTTGCAAAATTTATAATGGAAGGAGAAATTGAAATTACTTATTGGATAGATAAAAAACTTTGGGGCAAAGGAATTGCAACAGCGGCACTAAAGAGGCTCCTGGCCATAGAAAACACAAGACCTGTTTTCGGACGGGTTGCGTTCGACAATATAGGTTCGCAAAAAGTTTTGGAAAAATGTGGCTTCGTAAAAATTGGCACAGACAAAGGTTTTGCAAATGCACGACAAGCAGAGATAGAAGAATTTATTTACAAGTTAACATAAGAATTGACTGAAACTACTCACCTGTAGCATCAATTTTTTTCTCAATTAACCAATGATGCCCAAACGGATCTTTGATCTCTCCCTGTCGATAGCCATATTCGTAATCTTTTGCCGGCGATATTTCGATGGCGCCTGCCCCGATAGCACGCTCCATTACTCGACTTACATCTTCAACAAATAAACCAATGAGCGTCGTTGTTCCATTGTGTTTCCCAGGCGAAAAAAAAGCCGGCTTAGCTGTTACTTCATGTACATGGAATATTGCTCCGTCAATAGAGAGTTCTGCAACATGAATACTGCCATCATCGTTGTAAAAACAAAGATTTTCAGTAGCACCAAATGCTTTTTTATAAAATGAAATATCCTTCACTCCATTATTGATAAAAAGCTGGGGTGCGAAAAATGGTTTTGACATAACAAATAAATAGTTTAACGAGGTTTAAGTCACGAAAAATTCCAACTAAAGTTATGTGATTTAATCACGAGGAGAAAATCACTATGGTTTGAAAATAAAGGAAAAGCTTTGTTGCACCTAGCTATGTGGGAAAGCCAAACAGGTGATTTCTTGCAATTAGTTAAAATTAAGTGACCCCGCAGAGGCTCGAACTCTGGACCCGCAGATTAAGAGTCTGCTGCTCTACCAACTGAGCTACGGAGTCGTTCCAATAAAGAAAATGATACCCTAAAGTATCATCTTTTTGTAGTTACCCGACCTGGATTCGAACCAAGACAAACAGAATCAGAATCTGTCGTACTACCGTTATACTATCGGGCAGTAAAAAACGCAAATTTAAGGCTTAATGAGTTTATTTTCTCAATAAAAAAAGTAAAAATTTGTTGGTTTACGGTACGACAAAAATAAATTAAAAATTATTGGCTGCCATTGCATCTCACGATCACATCTACAAAATAATTATTGCTGTCAAAAAAATACTTCATCACTTCAAAGCCCGAGTTGTTTGCAATAGAATTGATTTCATCCACCGAATATTTTTGTGAGATTTCCATAAATACCGGTTCGTTTTTGTCAAAAGTGATGAGTGTATTATTAATCATTACAGACTGATCTTTTGTTGAAATAAGAAAGCTTTTACAAGCTCCGGTTGACGGATCGTACATGGCATAATGCTCAAAATTTTCAATCTCAAAATTGCCATTGAGTTCTTTATTGATTCGACTAATAAATTCAAATTAAATTCCCTTGTATATCCGGCTTTATCATCATAGGCGGCCAGTATTTTTTTTGGATTTTTCTTTAGATCAAAACCAATCAAAACCATATCTCCTTTGGAAAGAAGGCTTCTTAATTTTTGCAAAAACACGGGCATTTCATTGAATTTAAAATTGCCAATATTGGCGCCAAGAAACAGTACTAGTTTTTTATTGGAAGAAACCTGGTGCGCTGCGGAGAGCATTTGAAAATATTCGCCTGCAAACCCATGAATGGTAAGTCCGGGAATTTGCCTGGGTAAATCTTCATTTAAAAGCCTGATGATATTTTTTGAAATATCGATTGGTATGTAATTGGCAATTTGGTTTCTGCATGATAATTCTTTTAGCAAGTGAACTGATTTGGTAGCATCACCCGGCCCAAATTCAATTACATCTAATTTGATCGTTATGGTCCAAAACTGTATCAGCAATTTGTGATTGTTGATTCGAAAAGATTTCCATTTCGGCCTTGGTAAGGTAATATTCATCACTGTCCATTATTTTTTGAAATAATTCATCTCCTTTTTTATCATAAAAATATTTGGAGTCGAAATACTTCGGAGAAGATTGCAAGCCTTTCAGCACATCGGATAAAAAGTTGTTCATGTTTTTTTATTGGGCAAGACGGATGCCGGTATATTGCCAGCGTAAATTGGGTTGAAAAAAATTGCGATAAGTTTTCCGGCTGTGTCCGGGCGAAGTAACATCAGAAGCACCGCGGAGCACTTTCTGGTTCACCATGAATTTGCCGTTGTATTCTCCAATCGCGCCGGGCGCTTTTGAAAAACCAGGATAGGGTAGATAAGCGCTTTCTGTCCACTCCCAACGTCGTCCCCAATCGAATTTACCTGAGGCTGCTTCCCACTCAAACTCGGTTGGCAAGCGCATTCCCTTCCATGAGGCATAAGCAGCGGCCTCATAAAAACTGATATGGCAAACAGGTTCGCCCATTTCAATTTGCCGCAAACCTTCTAAAGTATAATTGTACCATTTCCCATCAATCAAGTGCCAATACATAGGCGCTTCCACGTGATTTTCTTTTACCCATGTCCATCCATCGGAATGCCAGTAATTGAAATTTTTATAGCCACCGGCATTTATAAATTCTAAATATTCTTTGTTAGTTACTAAATTTTTCGCAATGCTGAAATCATCCAAAAAAACACGGTGCCTTTTCAATTCATTATCAAAGCAAAAACCTTCTCCCTCAAAACCGATCTCGTAAATTCCTTCGTTCATTTTTATAAAATCATCGGCTAAATAAGAATTCTCCTTTTTTGTTGGTTTACTGTCGATGACTTCTTTATAAGCCGGAAATAGTGGGTTGTTTCCGAGTATATATTTGATATCGGTCAATAAAAGTTCCTGGTGTTGTTGTTCATGGTTGAAACCAAGAACTATAATCTCTTCAACTTCTTTTTCAACAGGCCGTTGCAGAAATTGATTCATTGCATCATCCACATGCTTCCTGTATTTATAAATTTCTTCAACAGTCGGGCGACTTAAGTTTCCACGATCTGTGCGAATCACACGCGCTCCTGCGTTTTCATAATAACTGTTGAAAACATAATTGTATTGGCTGTTGAATTCTTTATAATCTTTCACGTTAGGTTTCAAAACAAAGGTTTCAAAAAACCATGTTACATGCCCGATGTGCCATTTCGGAGGGCTTACATCTACAACCGGCTGCACCACGTAATCCTCTGTCTTAAGAGGTTTACAAATTTCTTCTGTGTATTGCCGTATGGAATTATATTTTTCTGAGAGGGTCCATTTTTATTTTTTATTAAGATAATTTTCCAGATCTGAAATAGTGTGGAGCTTTAAATCGTTCCGCTTCATTTCTTCTCATCATTAAAGCGTAAGTATTATTAAAACCAATTGGCTTTAACCATTCCATATTATATTTTTTCCTGAACTGCTCCCGCACGTATTGATAAACTTTTTCTTTATTGCCTTCTAATTTTTTAACATCAGCTTCCGGGGTTTGTAAAATCACCAAAAGACCAGTACCCGAATATTCAGGATACATATCAATCTGATCATTCTGCAGTGCATCAAAACATATTTTTGTTCCTCCCAATCCCGTTTCGGTCTTCACTTGTAAATGCGTATTTCCTTTTATCAGCATCGAATACATCGCCGCAAGAATATACTGCTCGCCAAAAATTTTTGAACCGATCCTGATCACTTCGTCATTTTCAGGTAATGGATTTTTATACAAACTTTGTTCCACTAAAAAATCTTTCGCCACTTTTTCAGGCGATTGTTTTAAATAATCAACGCGATAGTTCAAATCGGTCATAACCGAATCATTGATACTCCCCGCCAATTGGTTTAAAACTTTTTCTAATTGCGGGAATTTTTGTAGCGCTTCTTCACGCACTACTGGCGCCGCATAATACGGCGGAAAAATATGTTTATCATCTTTAATATTTGCAGGTCAAAAGCCTTCAAACGGCCGTCAGTACTGTATCCATCTATCACATCAAGTTTCTTTTCAAAAACTGCCTTATACATTACCGCATCACTTATTACTACAGTTCTGATGTTTAGGTTATATACTTTTTTCAAACCGAGGTAGCCGTCATTTCTTCCCATAAATTCCGGTGTAAAGCCTGCCAGCATTTTGCTCCTGTAAAAATCCGGCAGCAGGTAAAAGGACGAAAGAAATACCAGACAAACCGGCAGCAGCCAAAAGGCAATGCGCACTTTTTTCAAATTTAATTTTTGAACCCGGGATAATAAAAAGTCGAAACAGATGGCAAGCAAAGCAGCAGGAATGGCGCCGGCAAGAATCATATTGGTATTGTTCAACGCAATTCCGCCAAAAATAAATTCACCTAAACCGCCAGCGCCTATATAAGATGCAAGTGTTGCCACGCCTACGTTTATAACCGTCGCGGTCCTGATTCCCGCCAAGTATAACGGGCATGGATAGAGGCAATTCTACTTTGGTAAGAATTTGGTTGTTCGTCATCCCCATTCCACGCGCCGATTCAATTATTGCCTGGTCAACATTGGTAATTCCTGTGAAGGTATTTCGCACAATAGGAACAGTGCGTACAGAAAAAATGCAATGATTGCGGGAACCGGCCCGATTCCTAAAAGTGGAATCATAAAACCCAGTAGCGCGATACTTGGGATCGTTTGCAGTATGCCTGTAAAGCCCAAAACAGCAGCGGCCATTTTTCTTTTTCTCGCGATAAAAATGCCCAGCGGCACGCCTATAACAACAGCGATCAGCAATGAAATAAAGGTAAGGCCAATATGCTGCAGCAACTGGTCCAGTATTTTGCCGGATTGGTTGCGCATGAAATCAAAAAGTGATGGCGAGTCATTCATGATTTTGTTGTTTTAGCGCCTCAAGGCCTGTGAATAAAGAGTTGTAGCCAACCTGTTTTATTTCCCCGGACGAACCATCTTTTACGGAAATTGTATTTTTATTTTTTGTTTGAAGTAGTTCAATTGTTTCCCACAGGCTTTTGTTTTCATCGATAATCAAAAAATCATTTTCGTCTCCTTTTTCATTTTCAAGATGCGCAAAAATGTCTTTGAGATAAACAACATGTAATTCAAGTTGCATTTTTTGCGAAGAAAAGAAATCACTTACAAACCCGGTTTTTGGATGAAATAAAAGTTCAATGGCTTTGCCTTGCTGCACAATTTTTCCTTTATCCATCAGCAAAATTCTGTCACCCAATTCAAAAGCTTCTCTTATATCATGCGTAACCAAAACAATGGTTTTATTTTTCAATACTTCAACCGCGAAAATTCTTTGGTAATATTGTTTCGGGTAATGGCATCCAGCGCACCAAAAGGTTCGTCCATCAATAATACCGGCGGATCGGCTGCCAGCGCTCTTGCCAGGCCAACTCTTTGTTGCTGGCCGCCACTTAATTGTTGCGGATAAAGGGATAAAATGTTTTTCTGGAAGATGCAATTGTTCCAGCAATTCGGAAATACGTTTTGAAATTTTTTCTTCGGCCATTTTAAAAGCCGCGGAACGATCGCTATATTTTCTGCAATGGTATAATGAGGAAAAAGTCCGTTGTTTTGCAGAACATAGCCAATACTTCTTCGCAATTCTTCAGGTGCAATTTCTTTTATGTTTTTTCCTGCGATGGTAATTTCTCCTGAAGAAACTTCAATAAGGCGATTGATCATTCTCAAGTGTGGTGGTTTTGCCGCAGCCGCTGGTGCCTAACAAAACCACATTTTCGCCTTCTTTTACGTTAAATGAAATACCATCAACCGCAATAGTATTGCCGAATTTTTTTACAACTTCTGTCAGAGTGATCATTTCGGATTTTTAATTGCGTTATTGTATTTATGGGAAAATCCATCCCGGAAAATAAATGTTGCGATCACTTCTTCTTTTCTTCATTTAATAGTGTTGAGATCAAAATTGAATTTACGAAAAAATTTGAGCAAGGTTTTTGAGGTGAAAAGAGAATTAGAAAATGTGCAAAAGAAAGCTGGTTAATGCAGGTTTTGAAATTGAGATTCAGAAAACAGATCATTAAAAGTTCATTTCTAGTAAACTAACTTTTAATGACTTTTTCTATTCTGAAAAACCCGGGAATAAATGTAATCCGCGCAGAAATGAGACAACTACCGGGTTATTTGCTTTTCTTATTGTTTTGCATGCTATTTTTGATCAATAAATATTTTCTACCATGAAAAAGAATTTCCTTTTTTCGTTTGTCGCTGCTATGGCGGTTATTTTCTGCATCGTTTCTTTTACACAACAAATCGCCGGAAAAAGAAATTACCGCTTCCTGATGCGGATAATGCGGGCTTGACTTTGCCTTCCGGCTTTAGCGCGATGATCGTAGCCGATAATACCGGCGAAGCGAGACATCTTGCAGTCACTAAAGAAGGAAATATTTATGTGAAACTCGGCGGGGTAAAAAACGGCAATGGCATTTTGTATTTGCAGGATGAAAATCATGATGGCAAGATGGAAAAAATTACCGGCTTTGGTGATTACGGCGGAACCGGGATGGCTTTGAAAAACGGATATTTATATGCTTCATCCAATACCGATGTGTATCGCTATAAATTGAATGATAATGATGAAGTGGAACAGCCTTCGCAGCCGGAGAATATCATCACAGGATTGTTGGATCATGGGGAACATAATTCAAAATCAATAACTCTGGACAATGACGGAAATATTTATGTAAATGTAGGAGCCTATTCCAACTCATGCCAGGAGCAGGATCGTGTGCCAAGTTCAATGGGAATTCCCGGTTGCCCGATTTTAGATTCTGCCGGTGGCATTTGGCAATTCAAAGCAGATAAACCGGATCAGCATTATGGCGACGGTGTTCATTATGCAACAGGTTTGCGAAATGTAGTGGGATTGGATTGGAACAACCAGGACAATGCACTTTTTGTGATGCAACATGGCCGTGACCAATTGCATGATTTGTTTCCGAAATATTACACTACTAAACAATCAGCCGTGCTTCCTGCAGAGTGCATGTATGAACTTCACAAAGGCGACAATGCAGGCTGGCCCTATATTTATTATGACCAGATCCAACATAAACAAATCCTGATGCCTGAATACGGAGGAAACGGAACCAGGACAGCAGATAAAAAATATTTAGATCCTGTAGAGGCGTTTCCTGGCCACCTGGCGCCCGATGGTTTGTTGTTTTACACGGGAAATCAATTTCCGGAAAAATATAAAAATGGCGCTTTTATTGCTTTTCACGGTTCGTGGAACCGCAGCCCCGAACCGCAGGCGGGTTATTTCGTAGCTTTTGTGCCTTTTAAAGATGGGAAACCATCGGGTAAATGGGAAATTTTTGCAGATGGTTTTGCCGGAGAAAAAACTCTTTCACCAGGCAGTGCCCAACATCGCCCTTGTGGATTGGCTCAAGGCCCTGATGGATCTTTATACGTTTCAGACGATTCGAAAGGAACCATTTACCGGATTATGTATAAAAAATAAGTTGAATGAATAAAATAATTATTCTTGGAATTTTAGTATTCCCTTTTTCGTTGCTTTTTACAAACGTTTCAAATGAAAAATTGGCAACCGACCAGTCTCATTCATTGAAAGACGGCGAAGCTGTGTACAAAAAATATTGCATAACGTGCCACCAGGTAGATGGAGGAGGGGTTCCACACATGGCGCCGCCCTTGATAAAATCCAAATACGTTTCAGGTGATAAAAGTAGCACTTGCAAAAATAGTGTTGAACGGGCTGAAAAATGTAGAGATAAATGATGAAACCTACAATAATCCAATGCCTCCGTTAGGCTCCATTTTAAAAGACAAGGAAATAGCGGATGTCTTAACTTATGTTCGAAATAGTTTTGACAACAAAGCTTCCCCGGTTATGGTTTCAGATGTAAAAAAAGCACGCAGTGATTTGAAGATGGCTTCAAAATAAGAAGCGGTAAAGTTGCCTGGTTTCTTACTATAAGCTCGATTAAGGAAATTTTTAGCGGTAAACAGATATATAACCCAAATTTTTGATTCCCACGTTCCTCTGTGACTTCCCGTTTTTGTGGGTAAAAATAGAAACCCGCTTAGTTTGTCAATTTACTGTAATTATTCATTTTCAATAGGTAAGGATATTCCAAACAAAATCTAAAATCTATTTATACTATTTTGTATAAACAGTAAAAGCAAGTACCTTTGCCAAATAATATTACACACAACAATAGATTAAAAAACAGGGTAGAATGAAAGAAGAAATGGATGTTTTGGAGCAGACCGTAGCCAGTGATTACAAATACGGATTTGTTACCCAAATTGATACGGATGTAGTTGCAAAAGGGTTGAGTGAAGAGACCATCCGTCATATTTCCGCCAAAAAAAATGAGCCCGAGTGGATGCTCAACTGGAGGCTTAAAGCTTACCATCATTGGCTTAAAATGGAAGAACCAAAATGGCCGAATGTTCATTATCCGCCAATCAATTACCAGGATATTATTTATTATGCGGCACCAAAGAAAAAGCCAACGTTAAACGGGCTCGATGAAGTAGATCCCGAGTTGTTGAAGACTTTTGAAAAGCTGGGTATTTCTATCAACGAACAGAAAAGGTTAACCGGTGTTGCTGTAGATGTGGTGATGGACAGTGTTTCAGTGGCTACTTCCTTTAAAAAGCAATTGGCAGAAGTGGGAATTATTTTCTGCTCCATGAGCGAAGCGATTCAAAATCATCCTGAGCTGGTGAAAAAACATTTAGGATCGGTGGTGCCAATGACTGATAATTATTTTGCTGCTTTGAATTCTGCTGTTTTTACAGACGGCTCGTTTTGTTACATTCCAAAAGGTGTTCGTTGCCCGATGGAATTGTCAACTTATTTCCGCATCAATACTGAAAATTCAGGACAGTTTGAACGCACGTTGATTGTAGCTGAAGATGAATCTTATGTCAGTTACCTCGAAGGTTGCACCGCCCCACGTCGTGATGAAAATCAATTGCATGCCGCTGTGGTAGAATTGGTGGCTATGCGCAAAGCGGAAATAAAATATTCAACCGTTCAAAACTGGTATCCCGGTGATGACGAAGGCAAAGGGTGGTATTTACAATTTCGTTACCAAGCGCGGAATTTGCCAGGGAGAATATTCCAAAATTTCCTGGTCGCAGGTGGAAACCGGGTCTGCAATTACCTGGAAATATCCAAGTGTTATTTTGAAAGGCGACAACTCCATCGGTGAATTTTATTCCGTGGCTTTGACCAATCATTTTCAGCAGGCAGATACAGGAACAAAAATGATCCATATCGGAAAAAATACGAGAAGCCGGATTGTATCAAAAGGAATTTCTGCAGGCAAAAGCCAGAATAGTTATCGTGGGTTGGTTCGTGCCGGAAAGAATGCATTGAATGCAAGAAATTATTCCCAGTGCGATTCATTATTGCTCGGTGATAAATGCGGTGCACATACTTTTCCTTACATCGAATCAAAAAATAATACCGCTATAATTGAACACGAAGCGACCACTTCAAAAATTGGTGAAGACCAGCTTTTTTATTGCCGCCAGCGTGGTATTGATACGGAAGCTGCTGTGGCATTGATCGTTACCGGTTTTGCAAAAGAAGTAATGAACCAGTTGCCGATGGAATTTGCAGTGGAAGCGCAGAAATTATTGGCGATTAGTCTTGGAAGGAAGTGTTGGGTAAAAGTAGAATTGCGAATTAAAAAAATAGGCGGCTACTCTTGAGAATTAAGAAAAAAATTATCTATTTAAATTATATATCAAGAAAAGAAAATGTTATCAATTAAAAATTTGCATGCATCTGTAGAGGGAACAGAAATTTTAAAAGGAATTAACCTTGAAGTAAATGCCGGTGAAGTACATGCGATCATGGGCCCGAATGGTTCAGGAAAAAGTACGCTGGCTTCGGTTTTGGCGGGAAGAGAAGAATACGAAGTTACTGAAGGTTCGGTAGAATTTCCTGGGAAAAGATATTTTGGAATTGTCTCCGGAAGACCGCGCGCGTGAAGGCTTGTTTCTTGCATTTCAGTACCCGGTGGAAATTCCAGGCGTAAGCACCAACAATTTCATAAAAACCGCTTTGAATGAAAAGAGGAAATATCACGGAGAGGAACCCTTGGATGCTGTTTCATTTATGAAGCTGATGAAAGAAAAAATCAAGTTGGTTGAGATCGATAAATCATTATTGACACGCTCCATCAACGAAGGATTTTCGGGTGGTGAAAAAAAGAAAAATGAGATTTTTCAAATGGCGATGCTTGAACCCAAATTGACCATTTTGGATGAAACAGATTCAGGTCTTGACATCGATGCGCTTCGTATTGTGGCAAATGGTGTCAATAAATTGCGTGATGAAAACCGTGCTATTATTGTGATTACACACTACCAACGTTTGCTGGATTATTTGCAACCCGATTTTGTGCATGTATTGTTGAATGGTAAAATTGTAAAAAATGGTACCAAAGAACTGGCGTTGGAACTGGAAGAAAAAGGATACGATTTTATTAAAAGAGGAATTTAGTTTAACGTCAACTTTATAGTTGATCAATTGAAAATGTAAAAATGGAACAAATTAAATTAGAATATTTCGGCGAAAAGTTTAACCGGCTTCAGTCTTTGGATCCTGGTGCTTTTTTAACCCAGGTGAGAAAAGAAGGTTTTGAGACTTTCAGCAATAAAGGCCTTCCAACCCATAAAAATGAAGAATGGAAATACAGTGGTGTAAGTGTGAGCAATTTGTTTAAGAAAGAATATCAACTTCCGGAAGACGAGAAGAATGTGTTGGTTACTGAAGCAGATATTGATGAGATGCGGTTGCCGGGATTTGAAAACGCGAACGAACTGGTATTTGTAAATGGAAAATTTGTTACGGAACTTTCTACCATTCGCTCTTCATCTGAACAATTGGTGGTAATGCCTTTGGAAGAAGCTGAAAACAGCGGTTATAAAGAGATCGTGAAAGAACATCTTGGCAAAAGCAGCCTCTTCATTAATGATGGTATTCATGCGCTCAACACTTCTTTTATTTACGGAGGTGCTTTTATTTATGTAATAAAGAAAACAGGAAGTGACCAATCCCGTTTATCTATATCACATTGCTGATGCACGGGATAATCACATTTTAGCGCAACCGCGTAGCCTTGTTTTTCTTGATGAACGTTCGAAATTGCAGATGGTGGAAAGTTATAAAACCATTGGCTCGATGGATAGTTTTACTAATGAGGTTATTGAAATTGTTGTAAACCAGGATGCGATTCTTGAGCATTATAAAATTCAGAATGATAAAACTTCGGCAAGCCAGGTAGCTACTACACATGTTCGGCAAATTGGAAAAAGTTTTGCGCATACATTGGTCCTTTCTTTAAACGGCGGCACCATCAGGAACAATACCAACATCATTATGGAAGCTGAAGGAAACGAAGCACACATGTATGGATTGTATTTGCTGAAAGGCAAAACTCATGTAGATAATCATACATTGGTTGATAATAAAATGCCCAACTGTTTCAGCAATGAATTGTATAAAGGTGTTATTGATGATAGCGCAACAGGCGTATTTAGTGGTAAAATATATGTAAGGCCTGATGCGCAAAAAACAAACGCGTACCAAAGCAATAACAATATTTTATTGAGTGATAATGCCAGTGTAAACAGTAAACCGCAATTTGAAATTTATGCAGATGATGTAAAATGTTCACATGGTTGTACGGTTGGAAGGTTGGATGAAGAAGCCTTATTTTATTTAAGAGCGCGTGGCATTTCAAAAGAACATGCGCAGGCAATGTTGCTACAGGCATTTGCTTCCAACATTGTGGAACAAATTAAAATAGAACCTTTGCGTGAATATGCTGAAGAACTCATCACAGCAAGGCTTTCAGAAGTAAATATGGAGGAGTAAATCATGGAAACAACAACTACGATAAAGCCAACATTTGATGTAAACGTGATCAGGAAAGATTTTCCCATCCTTGAGCGCGAGGTAAATAATCAATTGATGGTTTATTTGGATAATGCTGCCACTTCTCAAAAGCCGCAAGCCGTTATCGATGCACTGAATTATTATTATTCAAATTACAATGCCAATATTCACCGCGGTATTCATACTTTGGCTGAAGAAGCAACCGCGGCGTATGAAGCGACAAGAAAAACGGTAAAAGATTTCATCAATGCAAAATCTGCCGATGAAATTATTTTCACAAGAGGCACTACAGAAGGCGTGAATTTGGTGGCTTATACCTGGGGAAGAAAAAATATTTCCGAAGGCGATGAGATCATAATTTCCGGAATGGAACATCATTCAAATATCGTTCCGTGGCAGATATTATGTAATGAAAAAAAAGCGGCATTAAAAGTTATTCCCGTAAGTGATGAAGGAGAACTTGGAGATGGATGAATATAGAAAATTGCTTTCGTTCAAAAACAAAACTGGTTTCGGTTGTTCATGTTTCTAATTCGTTGGGAACGGTAAATCCTGTAAAAGAAATTATTGACGAAGCGCATAAAATAGGCGCTCTTGGTTTTTATCGATGGTGCCCAATCAACGGTTCATCTTGATATTGATGTGCAGAAAATGGATTGTGATTTTTTTGCTTTCTCCGGCCATAAAGTGTACGGTCCCACCGGGGTTGGCGTTTTATATGGCAAGAAAAAAATCCTGGAAGAAATGCCGGTGTTTATGGGCGGCGGAGAAATGATCAAAGAAGTGACTTTTGAAAAAACCACATTTAATGAGCTGCCTTATAAATACGAGGCGGGCACGCCGAATATAGCAGATACGATCGCTTTAAAAGTGGCGTTGGATTTTGTTACAGAAACTAAAAAAAACATCATAAGGAATCATGAAAATGATTTGCTGAAATATGCTACTGAACAATTAAGTGCGATTGAAGGATTGCGGATTATTGGTACGGCAAAAAATAAAGTAAGCCTTATTTCTTTTGTAATAAAAAATATTCATCCACAGGATATCGGCGTGTTGCTGGACAACCAGGGAATTGCTGTAAGAACCGGCCACCATTGCACTCAACCTTTAATGAAGCGTTTTGGAGTTCCGGGAACAGTTCGTGCTTCGTTTGCGATGTACAATACAAAAGAAGAAGTGGACAGGTTGGTGACAGCGATAAAAAAGGCGATTAAAATGCTAACGTAATGAATCGAAAATAAAACAATAAAAGAAAGGGAAGAAGAGATAGTTGATGAATTTTCTTTGTTTGATACCTGGGAAGAAAAATATGAATACATCATTGATCTTGGAAAAAAGTTAGAACCCCTGGATGATAAGTTTAAAGTAGAAGAAAATATTATCAAAGGTTGTCAATCTACAGTTTGGTTGACTTCTGATTTTAAAAATGGAAAGGTGTATTATAAGGCTGACAGTGATGCGGTAATTGTGAAAGGATTGATCAGTATGCTGATAAAAGTTTTATCAGGTAATACACCGGATGAGATATTAAATGCGAAACTGGATTTTATCAATGACATTGGCATGATGACACATCTGGCTCAAACCCGCTCCAATGGCTTGTTGTCAATGATCAAACAAATTAAAAATTATGCGCTTGCTTATAAAACAGTAAGTGCGAATTAAATAAAATTATGGAAGCAGAAGAATTAAAAGAAAAAGTAATTGCTGCATTGCATGAAATTTATGATCCTGAAATTCCTGTGGATATTTATGAACTGGGGTTGATTTATGAAGTGGATATTTTGCCGATCAATAATGTTCAGATCGTAATGACGCTTACTGCGCCAAGTTGCCCTTCTGCGCAGGAAATTCCGGTAGAGGTAGAAGATAAAATAAGAGCGATAGAAGGTGTAAATGACGTGCATGTTTCTGTTGTTTGGGATCCGCCATGGGACAGAAGCATGATGAGCGAAGTGGCCATGTTGGAATTGGGATTTATGTAGGGAGGAAGTTTAAGTTGTAGGTAATAAGTTTAAGTAATAAGTAATGTAACAGTTATGGTTAAACGAAAAATAAAGCTAAATTCGTGTAATTCGAAATAATCTAGTGTAAAAAAAATTCATCATGAAAATCACATCACAGGAAGAATACGGTTTGCGGATATTACTGCGTATTGCAAGATGCCATGACGATGAAAGCATGAGCATACAGGCTTTGAGCGTTGCTGAAGGTTTGTCGGCTGCTTATGTGGCCAAAGCTTACACGAATCCTGCGTAAGGCTGGTTTTATCAACAGCACTCCGGGAAATGTGGGTGGATATATTTTGGCAAAACCTGCCAAAGAAATAAATGTGAACGACGTATTGAAAACCCTTGGGGGTTCTTTATTTGCCAAAGGATTTTGCAACGATTTTTCCGGTGCAAAAAAACTTATGCATCAATTCCGTTGATTGTTCTGTCCGTTCGCTCTGGCAAATGGTGCAGTTCTCGGTTGATCAGTTGTTGGATAAATTAAGTTTATACGACTTATCGGTAACGAAACTAAATCTGATAATCTCCTTAATTCTCTTTTGCTGCAGCATCAATATCCTGAAAGAGAGATCCTTTCTTAGACGTTTCATCTCGGGAAATTAAATACAAGTGAACAAACAAATTCCGGGAATTCTTGTTTTGTCTATCGATTATACACTACTTCAAAGCTGAAATTTATTTATGGGAATAGGTGAAATAAAAAACCGGATCGCAAAACGATCCGGTTTTTTTATCATTTAAAAGAGCCATAAAATCAATTAGAACTTATATCGCAATCCAAGTTGCAATCCCCAGGTCGTACTAAAAGATTTGACTTTTTGGAATGGGTGAGTTACCAATTCTTTTACTCCTGCATCGTTGGTGATTTCAGCTAATGTAAAGGTAGGTTCACCTCCGGAAACTGACTTTAATGTCAAAGGTTTAACTGTAGTAGTTTGGTCCCTTATACCCCAATTTTTGCTAAAAAGATTTGGAAGATTTATTACATCCACAGTGAATTCTAGAGTATGCCTAGTGTCGCCTTTCATAAGATAAAAATCCTGTAAAAACCTTGCGTCAATACGGTTATACCATGGCATAAAAGCAGAATTTCTTTCTGCATATTCGCCTTTATGCTTGCTCAGATAGTGATGAACTGCTTATAAATTTATTATACGCTTCCTGTTGCTGGGCTACAGTATATTTGACGGAACCATCCTTATTTAAGAAATCAACGAACGGCACATCAGAACCTTTTGCATAGATATACATAAGGTCTGTTTTATTATTTCCATCACTATTAAGATCTCCACCAACTATATAAGAATAATTTCCTTGTGAGCATCCGTCATAAAATAAAGAAATAGTGCTTGCCAGGTGATTTGCATATTCAAATCTGTAGGAAATATTTCCAACTACGCGGTGTGGAATCGCATAAGAAGAATAATAGAGCTCGACATCGTTCGGATGTTCCTTTATTGGCAATAGACTCCCAAGCGGAGCTGGCCCTTGATCCCGGATTAGGGCTTACTTCGGTAGCTTTAGTATAGGTATAAGCCAACGATCCATAGAATCCATTTTTAAAAGATTTGGATAGCTGAGCTGTTGCAGAATAAGAATAACCTTTGTGAGTATTTTCAAGAACAATCACCTCTCCAAGTTAGGATAGTATTTTTTATCGCTTGTGGTATAATAGGCCCTGTGTATCTTCTCCTGTTAAATTTCCGGTAGGATCTTTCAGGTTAGCATTTCGCATTTTGACATCATTAAGATCTTTGGTATAAAGCAAATCCACTGTGGCTCTGAAACCATTTCCTAATTGTTTGTCAATACCGAGATTAGTTCTCCAAACCTGTGGAAATTTGAATTTCGGGTCTATTAAAACAAAATACTTGGTGCGTTTGCGGTAATAGTACATGGAAATTTAGAAAGATAAGCGTCCGGATTGGGATTAAAAGTAAATCCGGAAAGGGTTGCATAATCGGTTAAGGTAACTCCATTTTGATAAACTCCACTGTTGCTTGGCAAATTCGTTAGGAATACAAAAGGAATTTTACCGGTAAAAATTCCGGTTCCACCTCTTACCAATAGTCCTTTCATATTGGGAACTTGCCATCTGAAGCCTACACGGGGAGACAATAGCAATGCGGCATTAGGCCATTTCCCTGTGTTGAAATTCATCAGATTGCCATCTTTATCAGGAAATTGCAGAGCAGTGATTGCAGGGTTTTCAATTGGTTGTTCCAGATAAGTAGGTAAATCACCCCTTATTCCATAAGTAAGCATAAAGTTCTCGTTAATATTAAATTCATCTTGTACATATATCCCCAATTGGCCTAGTTTTAAATTAGCAGAAAAAACCTTTGGCTGTCCCGGAACTAATGAATAAGTATATGCATAAAATGCAGGCGGAGCATCTGTAACAAAATCGTTTAAGGTATTATAGATGTAATAGCTTTCAGAGCCTTGCATAAACGCGTTTCCTATTTTTTGGTATTCATAAGTTGCCCCGGCGAGTATAGAGTATGTTTACCCGCGAAGTAGCTAAAATTATCAGTGATAGTAGCAATATTATTGAGTACTTCATTGTTCCTGGTAAACGGGTCTGTTCCGGCACTCATATAATTGGTGCCTTTGGTAACACCATTAACTGTTCCATCTGCATTAAATATTTCAATGGTAGGAAAAATTCCACCAGGGCTGTTTCTTTTATCGTCGATATGCGTGTAAGCTAATAATAACTGGTTAGAAATCTTATTGGTAAAATTGCTGTTTAACTCTAATGTGGCCGTTTGTACCACATGGTCTGTTGCATAGTCAGAGTTGGAAAAGCCGATAGACTGGTCGCCATTCCTGTTATTCGGTAATCTGGAAATCGGTTTAGTATGTATCTACTCCCGGATTAGTAATTATAAATCCACCACCGTTGGGTACACTGCTTGAATTAAGAGGAGATTGATCAGAACCTTTAAAATCAGAATATTTAAGAATTAATTTGTGCTTCTCATTTATATTCCAGTTTATTTTAGCAAGAAGTTTCCTGTTTTTAGTCACAAAATTGGGCCGGTTATCATAAACTCCTGCATCATATCCGTACTTTGATTTTAATACATCTCTAAATTTATTTAATGAATCTATTGGAGATGCGGATGCATTTCCGGAAGCGGAAGAACCGCTGGGAACGTAGGTATTACTATTAGGAACAGCAGAATTTTCCCATTCAGCATTGGCGAAAAAGAATAATTTATTTTTAATAATCGGACCGCCGAGCGTAGCTCCATACACTTTATTTTTTTGTGTTGGGGAAGTTACATCTACTTTACCGGCATGTGTTCCATTAAAACTTTGATCACGATAAAAGCCATAAGCTGATCCGTGAAATGTATTAGTTCCACTTTTGGTAAGCACATTCAATCCGGCACCTGTAAATCCAGATTGTCTTACATCATAAGGGGCAATATTTACAGATATTTGGTCAAAAGATTCAATTGAAATCGGACTGGCACCACCGCCGGGTGTAGGATCATTGCTTAATCCAAAGTTGTTATTCAGATTGGCTCCGTCTACCTGGAGGTTGTTCAGCCTGCCGTCTCTTCCTGAGAAGTTATTACCGTTTGCCTGAGGTGTAAGCCTTGTAAAATCAGTAATACTCCTGCTTAATGAAGGTAATGTGGCAATTTCCCTGGAATTTAAAATCGTACTTGCACCTGTTTTTCCCAACGACCCTCTTCCTGCCTCCGAAATGGTTACTTCACTTAAAACCTGTGCTTGTTGTGATAGTGTTACGTCAGCTACATATGGTTCACCCAAATTAAGGGTGATATCATTAATAGTTTGAGGCGCATAACCTACATAATCTACTGTTAAAGTAAAAGGGCCGCCAATCCTGGTATTGGGAAGAGTGAAACTTCCATCTTTTTTAGTCACCGTCGCGTATTTCGTTCCTGAAGGAACGTGGATTGCAGTTACGGTAGCCCCATCAAGTGGTTCTCCTTTGTCAGATTTTACAAAACCCGTAATACTACTTGTTGTTACCTGGGCTTTCAAAATGAAGGGCATTAAAAAAGCAGCAAATAGTAAGGGTACAATTCGTTTTAAATTCATAAAGTATGGTTTTAATTTGTTTTCAGGCCGCAAAGAAAGTAAAAAATACTTTAAAGGCGGTTAAGTTTTTATTAACAAATGCAAAGGCAATTTTTTGAAAGTTTTCGCTGCATTTTGTTGTTAATAAATCATTAAGAATGCGGGGGAAATTGCGAAAGAAAGAGTAGTGCACCCTTATGCCGTTAAAATAGAAGTGGTATAAATGCCCATTTAAATATCAATCCACCTTAATGAAAATTTCAATAAATCGAAAAGTATTGAGGCGGAAGGGTTTTAAAATCAGTGGTTATTGAGGCAAGGAAAGGAGGGTAAGATTTTTATTTTGAAATACGCACATGGAAACGGCAGTTATACAGTTTTTGAGACGCTTCCGGATAGAAAGCAACGTCTTTAACAGTAACGCGCGTTCCGGGTAAAAGTGTCGTATCCAGATAGTTATTCAGTTTAAATTAATTTATTTTTGATAACCGTTTTTACTTTTGTAATCTAAAATAAAATGATAAGATAAATGAAATAAACTTTTTCTTTCGGAAAAGAATTTGTGGACTAGCAGGGCGCGGTAATACAACTGATACTAAGAATCGAAATATTTATAGAATCTTCTCACAACTTGCGCCAGCATCCCTCTGGTGTTATTCCTGTCTCAAAAGAACCATTTCCTTAAGGGATCAAAACAAATTTAGAATTTGTATAGATCAATCAGGCCTTAACGATTGTAAAATCCTTTTTCAATTTTATATCTGATGAAGAAGCGCCAATCCTTACTTCAAATTCTCCCGGCTCTACCGTCCAGTTCATATTCCTGTCTAATATTTGCAAATCTTCAGGATGAAGTGTAAAATGAACGGTTTTAGTTTCGCCGGGGTTTAGCGGGACTCTTTCAAAACCTCTTAATTGAGAATCATAAACCGTAACGCTTGCTACTTTATCTTTTACATACAATTCTACAATTTCATCGCCTTTGCGTTTACCCGTGTTCGTTACATCAACGCTAACTTCGATATCGCCGTTTTGTTTTTGAGTAGTTGGAGTTACCACCAAATTGCTGTAATTAAAAGTAGTATAACTTAAGCCATAACCAAACGGATACAAAGGTCCGTTTACGCGGGTATTTCCATAACTATATCCGCCAACTCCCTGATCGGCCTGGGAACCCGGTTTGAAAGGAAAATTCATTTCGATCTGCCCGGTAGTTTTTGGAAAAGTGATTGAAAGTTTTCCTCCGGGATTATAATCTCCAAACAAGGTTTGCGCAATTGCTTTTCCTCCGTATTGATTTGGAAACCATGCTTCCAGGATTGCCGGTACATATTTATTAGCCCAGTTGATGGTTAATGGTTGCCCGTTAATTAAAACCAAAACAACCGGTTTTCCTGTGGTATATAAAGCTTCCAGAAATTGTTCCTGTCTTCCCGGCAAGTCAAGCCCTGAACGGGAAAGGCCTTCACCAACCCGCGCTACATCTTCTCCTAATACCGCGATAATTACGTCGTTTTGTTTGGCTTCATTCACTGCTGCGTCTATGCCTTCCTGTTCGGTTGTAGTTAGTGGCGTATGAATGATCTCACTTTCCGGCCAGGTACTGTCAACCACATCGCAACCTTTCAGATAATTGACTTTTACCCTGTTCCCCAGATATTCTTTAATCCCATCCAAAACAGAAGTCACTTTAATATGATTCGGACCGTAGCGACTGATGGCGTAATTGGTTTCAGCAGCAAGAGGACCGGTGATAAAAACTTTTTTTAGTTTGCTTTTATCCAACGGCAGAGTTTTGTTGTCATTTTTTAAAAGCACCAAAGATTCTTTTTCCATCTGCATCACAAAATTTTCATGATGCGCAGTGCCAACTATTGTGTCAGCGGCTTTTACATTGTCTACATAAGGATGATCAAAAAGCCCAAGTTTAAATTTCACCCGCAACACATCTGCAACGCGGCTGTCAATAGTTTGCATATTCAGGCTTCCGTCTTTTATCAATTCACGCAATGGTAAAATATATTCTTTTGGCGGGCTGAAGTTTGTATGCACATTCAATCCTGCTTCTACAACCTGCTTCACAGCATCTTTAATATCCGGCGCTACATGATGTTTTGAAAAAACAAATTCTACTGCCTGGCTGTCGCTTACCACATATCCTGTAAAACCAAAAGCTTCACGCAGCAATTCGGTAAGGAAATAATGACTGGCTATGATAGGAACACCGTCCCAGTCGTTATAACTTGCCATCACACCCAAAGGATGCGCTTGCTCAATTACTTTGGCAAAGGGATACAAAAACATTTCATGCAATTCCCTTGGCGCTACATGCGGATCGGTCCTGGCATTTCCATCGCGGCCTCCTTTAGGCACACTGTAAACCGCATAATGTTTTATGGTTGAAGCCACTCCTTCGCTTTGAATGCCGTCGACCATTTGTATTCCCAATTCCGAAATTAAGTAAGGATCTTCTCCGTAAGTTTCTACTACTCTTCCCCAGCGTGGGTCGCGACTTACATCGAGGATAGGCGCGTAAATATTTGTATAACCCAATGCTTTGGCCTCAGTACCTTCAATTTGCCCGGCTTCAAAAACTAATTTTCTATCCCACGTACTACCTATACTTATCGGCGCCGGAAGGGGAGTAGCACGATCATGGTTTAACCCATGTACGCCTTCGTTGGTAAAGTCAACAGGAATGCCCAGACGGGTTTCCTCCACAAACCATTTTTGTATTTTATTAATCGCAGCCGCATGATTGGACGGAGGATAAGTAAGTGCGCTGGAATAATATCTTTGAGGGCCGTTTACGACACCATTGAGTTGTTCATCAATATTGGCGATGCCATCTTTCCAGATTTCATTTTTCCATTCAGGGGTTGGAAGGCTGTCTTTTAAAACTCTCCTGTAGCCGTACAAAGTTGTCATCTGGCAGGTCTTTTCATCTACATTCATTTGCGATAAGAGATCCTGTACTCTTTTTTCAACCGGCTGATGCGGATCTTCAAACACATCCATTTTGCCATTTTTATTAAAATCAATCCAGCCGTTGTGATAGATATTTAACTGCGCATGTGCGGAATTAAAAAAGAATAAAAAACAAACGATGAGGAATAAAGAGACTTTCCGTTCCGGTTCATAAAAAGTAATAGTTGCGAAAACAACTGTTCGATACGTTCATATTGTTTTCAGTGAGTATATGAGAACAAACTTATTTAAAAAAATGTTTTCGACATTTAATTTGATTAGAAACAATCAGTTCATTCTTCAATAAATTCTGAATAGGCTCTTTTTCCAAAATAGATATAACCTTTCGAATCATATTTTGTTCCAGCCAGAACAGAATGGATAAAGCCATTTAGCTCAACCTGCTTCGTGTGATAGATCGTCTTTGTGGGATTGGTTTTCAGGAAAAATTGAATTCTTCCACTAGAAGATTTATAAATGATAAGACTGTCATCTTCTGTCTTGTGGAAGCTGAAAAATTTGGACAATTGCCGCAGCATCACGTGCGTTCTGTACCAGGTGCCTCCTGTATCAGAAACAAACCGTTTTCCTTTATACAAAGCAACGCTGTCATTATAAGCAAAAACAGTGAGGTAATTTTGGTTATCGCTTTTAATCCATTTCACCAGTTTGTGCAAATAAGAAGAATCATAGCCATAATCGCTGTCCAAAAAGCTAATCCGTTTTACATACGGCGGAATTTTATTTACGCCATCGAGGTAGTCAAATATAAAACGGCCACCACCACTATGCGAGTCCAGGTAAATGATCTTTTTTGAAAAGGGAATCAGGTTATAAACTGTGTCCACAATATGTTGCGTGATTTGAATATAATCTTCATGTTTTGTTTTCCATCGTGGCCAGCTTTCAAATGAATTTTCGAGATAAGCAACGATCACATTGTCATTGGTAAGTTTCTTTCTTATGAATTTTGTTTGCGCAAGGATGTGTTGAATATCAAAATGCCAGTCGTCGCCTTCTTTTATCTTTTTGCCCATTGTTTCGGCTGTGGTGTTTCCATTAGGAAGCGCGTAGAAGATCAGGATGGCTTTTTTACTTTTTTGAAGCGATGGCTCATCAATGGTAACTTTTACATCGCTGCCAATAGTAAACGAATAAATACCGTCTTTTTTTGTTTTACCGAAAGTGGTACAGGCAATAAAGAAAAAAATAAGAAACGAAAATTTTTTCATCAAATGATTTTTGGAAATTCAGGGTGAATTGCGAATTATTCATTTTCTTTTTTCACTTCATCAATTACATTCAGCAACCCGTTTTGAAAATTATCTTCTGTAAGTTGCCAGAACATAACGCCATTTAAATGATGATGAATGGTATATTCTGTTTTTAGCTTTATAGAAGTTGAATCATCATACGTTACAAATAATTTTCTTTCAGGGTTGAAGGAATAAGGCGCCTGTGCTGCCTGATCCCAGTACTGTGTAAATCCGTTTGCTTCTGTAAGCGTATCTGCAAAACTTTTATAAGGTAATCCGTGGTAAAACTTTGCCGGTTGATTTAATCCATGATTAGCGGTATCGCTTACCTCAAACATTCTTGCATAGAAAGCCGCGCCAATCGCAATTTTACCGGGGGGAACTCCTGCCGCGATCAGCCCGTTAACGCCTTTGTCTACTGATTCCGGCTCGCCGGGCGTTGAATAAAGCGGCGTATGATGGCCTGAAACTTTACTATCACCCGAGGTAAGATCATAACTCATCAGGTTTACCCGGTTTACCAAAGGCATTACTTTTTTCCAGTTGATAGAAGAATCAATATAAGTTGTAAAACCACCGGCGGCAAAACTTATCTCTTGTTTTTTGCCTAATTTTTTTCTTAGCAATTTTACCAAAGCGGTAAAATTGTATTTGTCATCAAGGCTGTAGGGATGGCCGGGAAAGCCTTCTATCACAGGATATTCCCAATCAAGATCAATGCCGTCAGTTCCAAAATAATCCATTAGTTCCTTTGTCGTTTTAGCAAATATTTTCCTTCCTTTTTTGGAAGCAAAAACAGCTGAACAGGTTTTGCATCCGCCCCAGCCGCCAAGCGATAACATAACTTTTAATTGCGGATTTCTGCTTTTTAAAGCCACCATATTTTTGATAGTTGTGCTGTCGCGTGCGTTCATCACGGCAAGCGAATCTCCTTTTAAATGACAAAAACTAAAAATAAGATGAGTTAGTTGTTCAACCCGGAAACTATCAATCATTGTGGGCCTTCCTGCATAATAAGCAATCACATTTATATTGCCCGGTTTGTTTTTTTGCGCAAAAGAAAAAACAGAAGCAAAAAGCAGAATCAGTAATAATTTGTAGCGAATCATATAATGAATGTATAAATAATTTGATCTTACAATATAGTAAATAATTATGCGGCAGGTTTTTTCGGTTAAGATAATCTTTCTCCGGGCAGAGCAGGAGAAACCAGGCGGGGCCATTTTTTGTGAAACTAACAGTAATGGATATTCGCAAGCTAACTTTGCAGGATTTAATCTTTTTTGAAGACCGAAAGGAAAAGCGCGGGACTGGATGTTGTTTCAAATTCCTTTGGGTAAGCGTCTCCTCTTAAATTATAGCAAATAGTAAGCTGATCATTTTCGAGTTTGTAAATAGCCGTAAAGTGTTTCCCGGCATTCACTCCTTCCTTGCCGTAAATATCCATTTGGCCATTTTTGAAATTCACTGTTCCTTTATCAATACTTTCTGCACTAAGAGTGTAAGACGTACCATTGATCACGAGTTTCTGGGTCTGAAAAGTTGAAGAAGGCAAATCTTTGCCACTAATTTGTTGCTTAACAGGTGTCCAGCTTCCGTTAAGAACTACTGGTTTTTTCGAATTATTTTTTGGAGTTGCGCAACCTAAAGCCAATGAGAGGCAACCAAATAGCAGGAGATTTCGCATAAAAACTGTTTTTATTTTTTTCTTATCCTTTTTAAAATTACAGTAAAACAACAATTTCAATCAATTTTTATTTTGCTGCAGAGAAACCTTTTTGCCAACAATATTTACTTCAAAAATGAAATGAATTTCCCCGGAAGCAGGACTTAAAATTATTATTTTTTTATATTAAAAATAATATTATCTTTTGTTTCTAAATCAATTCAAGATGAGAAAATTATTCGCTCTTCCGGCAATTCTTCTCTGTTTTATCGCAGCTGTTTTCTTTACTGAATGCAATAACAATTCCGGTAAATCATCGGAATTAAAACAGGCTGATAATATCAACCAGGATTCCGTGCAAATGGTATTAGCGCGTGGTGAATACCTTGCTGTTCATGTGGCAGCTTGTATCCATTGCCATAGTAAAAGAGATTTTAGCAAATATTCGGGACCTGTTATCCCGGGAACAGAAGGTGGGGGTGGCCAGGAGTTTAGTCACGCTGAATTGGATGCGATTCCCGGAGTTCTTTACAGCAAAAATATTACACCGGATTCTGCAACCGGTATCGGTACATGGACGGACGCGGAAATTATTCGCGCGATCACGCAGGGTATAAATAAAAAGGGCGACACGCTTTTTCCCTTAATGCCTTATGCAAATTTCAACAGGATGGCAAAAAGTGATTTGTTGAGTATTGTTGCTTACATCAGAACACTTAAGCCTATCAATAATAAAGTACCTGATCGCCAATTAATGATTCCAATCAGTATGGCTTATCCTGCTCCGGCATTGCAAAAATCTATTGACGGAAATGAGATGCCATCTGAAAATGACTCAGTGAAATATGGTGGATACCTCGTAATGATGGCTGGTTGCAGCGATTGCCATACGCCGTATGTAAAGGGGCAGCCTGATTTTGCTCATGCGTTTGGCGGAGGTAATGAATTTAAGTTGTCATCTTTTAAAGTAAATTCAGCGAATATAACGCCTGATTCTGTCACCGGCATTGGCTCCTGGAATGAAACTGCTTTTCTTGGTAAATTTTTACCATATCGGGATAGTAAAAATTATGACATGAATCCCGGTAAAATGAATACGGCTATGCCGGTTTCTGAATTTGCCGGAATGACGGATGGCGACCTGAAATCTATTTATGCTTATTTGCGAACCGTAAAACCCGTTAATAATAAGATAGTGAAATACCCGCAGTAAGTTGTTGATGAATTAAGACTTGATCTAACCATCCTTCTGCAAAACATAGATATTCATTTCACTTCTAACAGTAAAGCCTAAACGCTTATACAAATTAATGGCATGGAGGTTATCGCCTCTTACATGCAAAAACGGGATATTGCCTTCTCCATTAATTTTAAGAATTTGGTTATTTATGAGCGCTCTTCCATATCCTTTTCCGGTATGATCAGGGTGCGTGCAAACTGCGCTGATTTCAACATATTCAAAGGGATGCATTCTCTGACCCGCCATGGCTACCAATTTTCCAGAATCGAAGATGCCTTTGTAATTCCCGAATTCAATAGCTCGTTGGAAAAACGGTCCCGGGTTTGTCAGTTGTGTCAAAGCGATCATCTCCGCAACATTTTCTGTTCCCAAAGGAACGATCCCCGGATCGCTAACTTCCGGTAACCAGGACTTATCAAATACCATCTGTAATGCCATAACCGTATCAATTAATTTCCAGTAGGCGGGAATTGCCAGTTCCATGGTTGTGGGAATAGCAACCCTGCGTTTCGCCGGAACTAAATCGTACAGTTCCCGCAAAGAAGGTCGGTCATAATTTTTCAATCCTGCAAAAGGGCCTACTTCGTCCTGGAAAAATTTCACGCGTTCATTTCCCAAAGCCAGGTGGCTGTTGGCGGAGATCATTGCATTCCATGCAGGGTTATCAAGTACATGTGAAGTCATAATTGTTTAGCTAAAGTAAAGTTTTTTGGTAAGGCGCTAAATGTCAATTACTGCTCATTGAGCGCTCCATGTATTATTGGAGCGATCTATATCCGGCAGGATATGACCGGGATCTACAACAACGGAATCAATTGAAGTTTTCGAATGATACGGAACTTTAAAAGTGCCGGTCTTTACCCATATTTGAAAAGGTAGATGGAGCGAATCGGTGCTGCCATCTTTCATTGTGATCTTTAATGTTACCGGCATTACCAGTTTATCTTTATTTACAATAGTAATAATAGCGCCTTTGGAAGGATCGTTATCTTTATAAGACACGTCAGTCACTGCCTGGTCTAATTTCCAGCTATTATAAAACCATCCCTTCCAGAACCAATTCAAGTCGTTACCTGAGGCGTCGTTCATCGTGCGGAAGAAATCTTCCGGCTTCGGGTGTTTGTAGGCCCACCGGTGCACATAGGTTTTGAAAGCAAGGTCGAATCTTTCGGGGCCAAGGATAGCTTCTCTCAAAAGATACATTCCTGCTGCCGGCTTCGAATAGGCAAGGTAGTCAAGATCGCGGTCCTTTATCCGGTCTGCGTATGTCAGGATGGGTTGTTCGTTTTCCTGTTTAAACCTGTACATAATACCATCCACAGGCGATCTCCGTGATGCATATTCCCCATTGTTGAATGTGTTATGCGAATAATAGTTCTGAAACGTATTGAATCCTTCGTCCATAAATGCATACCGGCGTTCATCCGAACCGACGATCATCGGGAACCAAGAATGGCCTATTTCATGGGTGGTAACGCCAAACAAACCCCCACTTTTTGCTTTCAGGCCACAAAAAACAATACCGGGGTATTCCATACCTCCAACGTCACCGGCAACAGTTACTGCATTGGGCCAGGGATAATTAAAGTGCCAGAATTTTGAGTAAAATTCCATACTGAATTTGAGGTATTCTGTGGCCCGGCTCCAGCGATCTTTTCCATTACTTTCAATTGGGTAAACGGCCATAGCCAGTGGATGAAGGCCATTCGGAACATTTACCCGTGCCGCGTCCCAGATAAAGGCTTTGGAACAAGCCCACGAAAAATCTCTTGAATTATTGATCTTAAAATGCCACGTCAGCATACCGGAGTGAACCGGCCTCGTCTTCGGATCGCCAATTTCACCGGGTGTGATAATGTGTATAGTCTTATCACTTTCAGCAGCTTTCTTCAGACGTTCTATTTCAGTTTTGGTAAGCACCTCAGAAGGATTTTGTAATTGCCCTGAGGCAACCACTACCTCGTTCCATGGCAGAGCCAGGTAAACGTCGAAGTTGCCATATTCCAGGTAAAATTCACCGGCTCCCAAAAAAGGCAGGTTATTCCATCCGTTCACATCGTCATATACTGCCATTCTCGGGTACCATTGTGCTACTTCACAAATCCAGCCATTTTGCGTTTCTGTTCGCCCCATAATATCTACTCCATATTTTGGAATCTTAAACTCGTAAGTGATTTTGAGCTCGGTCTTGCCTCCTTTTGCGGCCAGCTCTTTTACCAGGCTTACCTGCATGCGGGTATCATCGATCGTGTACATGGCTTTATTCCAAACGCCGTTATCTTTTATAGTCACCTCTTTAATGGTGTATCCACCTGTAAAATCTTTGGGTCCGTACGGCAAACCACCTTCGGGCTCTGATAAGGCTCCGAGAGAAGTTTCCTTGTACAGGTTTTGTTCCAGTTGCAGCCAGAGATAGCCCAGTTTGTGAGGACTATTGTTGGTATATAGAATGTCTACGGTCCCGGAGACTTTGAAGTCGGCGGTATCCAATGAAGCGTGGATCACATAATCGGCACGGTTTTGCCAATAGGCGGCACCGGGTGAACCGTCGGCACTGCGATATTCATTGCCATTGTGTGTAAAAAACAGCGGGTTAAATGTTTCATGCGGATCGTACCCGGTATCCCTTTGCGCATCGACAAATTTGGTAGAAGCTGCTGCCAGTATAAAACTTAGCAGTATAGGAGAAATCCATTTCATAGTGAAGTTGACAGGTGATTGAAATTGAGCTATTTAAGTGAGTTATACGAAAGTATCAAAAGTTTTTGGATGAGCAGATTATTTAATTATCAAGTAGAAGAAACAAAAATAGCGAAGATTATAAAAGTAAATATAACGGCGGTTGTCTCTCAAATGATCATTAAAATTGGTTACCTTAACTGTATGAAAATACCAGGTAGTACCTCAAAAATGCCTTCGCTTTTGATTCGTATTGTTGTTGGGTTAATTTTTTTATCTGAAGGAATTCAGAAATTTATCTTATCCGGTCCGGGTGTTGACCGGTTTACCAAAATTGGATTTAGTCATCCTTTGTTTTGGGCTTATTTTGTCGGGGCGTTTGAGATCGTTTGTGGTGTCCTGATTTTGGTTGGCCTTTATACAAGGTTTGCGGCTATCCCTTTGCTGATTATTATGTTGGTTGCTTTTGTGACAACTAAAATCCCAATATTAACCGGCAAAGGTTTCTGGGCATTTGCCCATGAATACAGAACTGATTTTGCGATGACTATGCTCCTGCTGGTAATTCTTTTTTCAAAAAGCTATGCTAATTCAATGGCAAAAAAAGGTAGTGGTTCCGACTCACAGTAAAACAATAAAATCACGTAATTTTTATTTTGTAACAGTAACGTGTAAACGCTTTTTTGGTTCTTTTGTGCTTCTGCTTTTTTTACAATTTTAAATTATCGTTTTCATCAAACTCCCAATACGGGTTGAAAGCTACTTCAATTAAATAGCCGTCCGGATCTTTGAAATAACCACTGTAGCCTCCCCAAAATACTTTTTGTGCCGGTTTAATGATTACCGCGCCTAGTTTTTCAACCTGCTTCAAT
This sequence comes from uncultured Chitinophagaceae bacterium, assembly GCA_963814075.1. Lineage (GTDB taxonomy): Bacteria > Bacteroidota > Bacteroidia > Chitinophagales > Chitinophagaceae > Ginsengibacter. The sequence goes on from CAWFBO010000009.1 coordinate 138,607, forward strand.
ACTTCATCTACTTCACTTTCTGATTTGGCATTGTATGAAAACGTAATGCCGGCAAAATCGAGATGATTGGTATGTCCAGGGTTACATCTGCTGCCAGTTCTTTTAGAGGATACAAAGCCAAAGTAATTCCTCCCAATGGAAATAGCGCAAGATCGTCAACGCTTTTATCCGACTTTTTCCATCCAAGTCCTTTTTCATAAAAGTTGAGTGCTCGTTCGAGGTTTTCAACCCCCAGGGTGATAAGGTTTAATTTTTGTCTCATTATCATTCTTTTTTTGTATCCGGTTTAAAATGCCTGTCGCCCGAAGTATTCAGCGGATGAAGCATGGCTTTATTACAATAAGTTGCTTTTTCAAATTCCGAAATGTTCATGGAAAGAATGGAAATGCCGGGAAACATTTCATTCAACCGTGTAATGATTTTTTTAGAAAGATCAGCTCTTTGCTCGACGTTCTTCCTTCCATTATGTACCCAAAAATGTGAATGAAATTATTTTTGTCAGCGCCCAATTTAAAATGTGTGTATGGATTGATGCGAACCTTAATATCATTTTCAGCAAACAAAGGTGTGGCTTCCGCAACTTCATAAACCGCCTGCATAATTTCCTCCGGCGATTCTTATTTTAATAATGTCTTCTGAGCAATCGATGATGAAATGTGGCATCAGTACTTCTTCTGTTTATTTAAAAATACAGTAAACAAAGAAATTCATTAAATTTTAATTTCATCATTTTGCAGAGCAATTTTTCTTATTCCGGTTTTGGCGTGGCATGTTCCTCCATCCAGCGTTACCTTCCAACTGCCATCTTTTTGTTTTTTCCATGCGGTAAAATAATTGCCATAATAAGTGGTGTCTCCTGCTACCAGTTTCCAGTTGCCCCATGTGTAGCCAAGGTCTCCTGATTGTGCCACTTCTGCATTTACCGGTTTCCATGAAATGGTTTTGAGATCGGTGTTCTTATCAAAACTTTTTGCAAAAGCAGCTTTACCAATTACCGGAAGTTGATCGCCTTCAAACTTAACGATATTGCTATCGGCATAAAAAAGAATGGCGTTATTAAAACCTTCTTTGGCAGCCATATCATTCATGGCCATATCCGCTTTTAGCATTTCCTGTTTGTCTTGTTCGCTATTGTTTTTATGTTGCTGGCAGGATATAAAAATCGCTGCTATAATTATAAATGCTTTTCTCATATTCGGTGATTTGTTTGTGATAATATGTAAGCCATCTTAAAGCTACAGTAAAGAAAGAAATTCAGGTGATTTTTATTTTCTGCATGTAAATTGTTTTTCTTCTTAATTTATATATGATATAATTTTTTTTTGAAAAAAGATATTTATTTATTGTTTATCAATAAATATTTACTGATATTTGCATCATAAACAAATTAAAATGAAAACAAAAACAGAAATTATATTGGTTGTGCTAAAAGTTTTTGGCCTTAATAGCAGCCATCGGATTTTCAATCGAGTGCGGCGCTGAGTTACTTACTTTTGTATCCAGTTTTATAAATCCCGGGTGGGCAAAGAATGTACTTGGGAGCATCGAAGCAATGGTTCCAAATTCTTGATTACAATACCTTGTATTTTTCTTTTGGAATGTCTTTAATTATCCTGGTCTCTGCCTTAAAGGCAACCGTTTGGTATATTATGTTTGACCTTCTACTGAAACTTCAGCTTAAATCGCCTTTTTCTATGGTAGGTGACTAAAAAATTAGAGAAATTAGCCTACCTGCTATTAGGCGTTTGGATTTTAATTGCTTTTATAGGAAAGACCTATTTACATTATGTGATCGTGTCTACAGGAATAAATTTAACTGATTTCAACAATGGAGATGAATATCTTTTTATTGCAGGAATTGTTTATATCATATCGCAAATATTCAGGCGTGGCATCGAATTGCAAAACGAAAATGACTTAACTGTATAATCATGCCGATAATTATAAACCTGGATGTAATGATGGCAAAGAGGAAAATGTCATTAAACGAACTTTCTGAAAAAGTGGGCTTAACGCTGTCCAACCTTTCCATTTTAAAAACCGGAAAAGCAAAAGCAATTCGCTTCAGCACATTAGAAGCTATTTGTGAGGTACTGGAATGCCAACCGGGTGATATTTTGGAATATAAGGAAGAGAGCAAAAAATAACCGCTAATAATGATATGGCGACTTAACGATCGTAACCTTTTAACTCCTGATTAATTTTTTAACAGAAAACATATCTTTAAATAACCTAATGTATTTACCGTTCATAAAAACTATTTAATCATGACCAGCAAACTCAAAATTTATATTTTCTTTTTCGCAATAATTATTTTTACCGTTGTTTTAAATTCATGTAGCCATAGCAGCAAGAATAAAACAGGCGCTGCTTTCACTCCAAAAAAAGACAGCGCCACCATTATGGCAATGGGTAACGAGGTATTCACTACTACCTGCAAAGCATGCCATGGAAATCCTGCGTTTCCAAAAGCTCCCGCGCAGGAAGCGATGGCCGCGCATGGCGCCACGCGTGATTTTGAATGCGCTGGACAATGGTAAAATGCGCCAACAGGCAAGCGCGCTTTCAGAAGAACAAAGAGAAGCGGTAGCACAATATATTACCAACAAGATGATAAAAACAGTAGTAATGCCCAAAGAAGCGTACACGCACTTTTCATTGAAAAATAATGGCAACTCGCTATTTGATTATTCCGGCTGGGGCGGCAACCTGGAAGGCACAGGATTCAGAACAACAGAACAGGCAGGTATTACACCTGAGAATGTAGGTTCGCTTCAGTTAAAATGGAGTTTCGCTTTTCCTGACGAAAGTGATGTGCGCAGCAAACCCGCTATTGTTGGCAATTGGTTGATCGTGGGAAGCCAGTCAGGTGCAGTTTACGCATTAAACAGGAATACCGGAAAGATCGGCTGGCAGGTAAACGCAGGCAACGGATTAAGAAGCGGCATCTGTGGTCAATAAAGAAGGCGATAATGTTACTGCCTATTTCGTTGACGGTTCTACCTACACCTATGCAGTTGAATGTAAAAACAGGAAAGATATTATGGAGCGCCAAAGCCGGCGTAGATCCGCTGGCAATGAACACCGGTACGCCCGGTGGTTTACGGAGGAAAAATATTTGTACCGATCAGTTCAATAGAAGTGGCGGTGGCGGCAGACACCAATTATAATTGTTGTACTTCTTCAGGAGGCGTTGCCGCGCTTGATATTAAAACAGGCAACCCCGTTTGGTATCATCGTGTTATTCCTGATTCGGCAACAGCGCAGGCAATGAAGAAAAACGGCAAACCTTTTTATGGCCCTTCCGGCGCACCGGTTTGGTGTAGCCCTACAGTTGATACTAAAAGAAATCTTTTGTACATAGGTACCGGGGAAAATTACACGTTGCCCACCACTACCACCAGCGATGCCATCCAGGCAATCGATATGGCAACAGGTAAAGTGGTTTGGAATTTCCAGGCTACAGAGCATGATGCGTGGAACCTTGCCTGCCCGGTTCTGGTAAATTGCCCCGGCAACAGTGGGAGAGACCTTGACTTTGGTATGGCTCCACTTTTAGTAACAGGTGCTGATGGAAAAGAAAGATTGGTTGTGGGGCAAAAAGCCGGGGTAGTATATTCTTTGTCGCCGGATGATGGCAGTGTACTCTGGAAAACACGCATCGGGAAGGGCGGTGCACTTGGAGGCATTCATTGGGGCATGGCAAGCGACGGAAAAAACGTGTATGCTGCCAACGCGGATAACAAACTGGCACTCGACCCTGATGACAAATCCAGAAAAGCTTCGCCGGGCATTTATGCCCTCGATATTATCACAGGCGAAGTGGTTTGGTCGGCTCCTGCTCCTGATTTTAAAGGAAAGGAATTTTATCTCAACGCCAATTCTGCTGCACCGTCAGTAGTACCAGGTATTGTGTTTGCGGGCAGCAACGACGGGCATATAAGAGCTTACTCTACCACCGATGGTCATGTTTTGTGGGATTACAATACCGTTCAAAAATACCAAACGGTTAATGGAATTGAGGGAAATGGCGGCTCTATTGACAGCTACTGCCCCGGTAATGGCAGACGGTATGCTGTATGTAAATTCAGGCTACTCTCAATTTGGTGAAAAAGCAGGAAATGTTTTGCTTGCCTTTGAAGTTAAAAAGTGATAAAGGTGCTGTCATTGCTCCTCTGTACGTCATTGTTTGTCCGCACGTCAATGCGAGGTGCGTGTATGATCTTAAAGATGAAGTAAAACGCAATTTGCTCCGTGGCAATCAATCTGTCAATCGGGAACCATGAACATATGGAACAGATTGCTTCGTCGCCATTGTTATTAACTATGCGATAATCTTCAATTCGGCTTTTCGCAATGACGTAAACCGGGAGATCTTCGGTTTAAAAGGTGACGTCATTGTTCTTCGGTACGTCATTGCGAGGCGCACACATGATTTTAAAGGTGAAGTAATATGTTTGTTGCGCTGTGTCAATCTGTCAATTGGGAAAACGAAAGAGAAGGGTAGTGAACGAAGAAGAAAGGAAAATTTTTATTTTGGAATTATTTAAGGCTAATCCTTAATCCTTATATTTGGTAGCCAGAATTCCAAAAAGGAAATTACTTTTATGCCTTCCAACTGGCGCAGACCTCCGGCCTGTGACTATTCGTTACTAATAGCTGCAATTCTACCTTTGCCCTGCACTAAAATAAAAATTTAAATTATTTGTACGTTTACTGTAAATAATTGTAGGAACCAGGTTTTACAGGATGAAAAGATTGGAGGGTTAATTGCATCCTCTGATCCAATCAATTTAAAATGTCTGCCTGTATCGTACAAAGATTTGATCTGTATTTTAAGTGTGCCGGAAGATATTGAAGGTTTATTAAAAAAACAGAAAGTTGTATTTGCGAAAGATATATTTCTGTGATAGGTGTTTCGCAAAAGTGAAATAAATCATGGGTAATTAGTAGAACAATTTTTTTTGAAAAATAGGTTTGGATGTTCGTACTTTCGGAAATAGAAACGTTGGGCGAAATTCTAAAACTGACAGTACGCATTCAAACTGAAAAATATGGAAATAAACCGTTCAGATCTTTCTCAAAAATTTATTGACCTTTTTGTCGGGACGTTGAATTTCACTGAGGAGGAATTTGAATTGATGCTTTCTCATTTCAGACTTGAATTCATACCACGGGGCTCATTCTATCTCAAAGCAGGAAATACAAGTAAGCAGAAGGCTTATATTAATAAAGGCTGCACTCGGACTTTTACAGTTGATGCAAAAGCCCGTGAGCATATTTTATTTTTTTCGTTTGAAGATTGGTGGATCGCCGATTTTGAAAGTTACTATACTCAGCAGCCTGCCAAACAATACATCCAGGCCATGGAGGATTGTGAGTTGCTTTGTATCCCGAAATGCGACCTTGATCAATTAGAGGGGCGAATTCCAAAATTGAAAGCGCTATTTGAAGAGAAGAGACAAAAAATGATCTTTGCGACAATGACAAATTTAACCGATGTCAAATCTCTTACGCCTGAAGAGCGTTATTTGAATCTCGTTAAAAAACATCCGCATATTTTTCAAAGAATTCCCTTACAATATATCGCTTCCTATCTTGACATTGAGCCGCCATCTCTAAGCCGTTTGAGAAGACGTCTATCGAAAAAATAATTTCTTAACCAAAGTTAAGTCGCATCTTAACCCTGGTTATTGGACAAAGAATCACCACGATTCATCTTTACAGAGTTAATTCTTTTATCACTTCACAATTAACTCAAAAAAAATGGAAACAAACCAAGTAGCCGAAACCACTAAAACCGTACTGGCAGACGGCGAAGGCTTGAGGCTTCAATCAGGCCCCGGCCGTGATCTAATTTTCAAAGTTACCGGTGATGACACTGGCGGTGCATTTGATTATTTTATTGTAGAGGTATCGCCAAGAAGCGGCCCACCGCTGCATGTACATCATTTGCAGGAAGAAACCATCCATGTGTTGAAAGGTCATTTCAAAATCAGGATTGGCGACGAAATTTTTTATTTAAAAGAAGGCGGCTTTGCTTACCTGCCATCGAAAATCCCTCACGCCTTTCTTAACTTGACTGATGAGTTCGGTGAAGTTATTGTGGTTTATACGCCGGGTGGCGGACACCATTTTTATGAAGAGTTGGGACCGCTTACAAGGAATGGCCGCCCCGATCAAAAGGTTGTAGCCGGGGTGTTTGAAAAACATGGCATGACGCTGCTTGGGCCACCATTAAGCCAGGATTGAGCCTTACCTGGTTTATGAACAATCCGATCATCCGGCATTCAGTCATTATTGTGGACACGACTTCATAAGTAATAAAGAACTGCAGCCAACATGAACTGTGTAAAAAAGCAAATAAAACGATAAGTTTTTTTAAGGTTTACCAAACTGGCGCAGGTCTGCAGACCTGTGACTGTTCGTTACTCATAGCTGCAATTCTCCTTCTCTAAGCACCAAAATAAAAATCTAAATTATTTGTAGGTTTACTGTAAATCCTGATTTATACAAAATGAAAAGAAACTGTTTGCGGTGCTCAGAATAAAAAACATGAAGGCAACTGTAGCGAACAGGATTAAAACAACATGATTCATCGAAAATACTTAGAAGTAGGTATTTATAAAAAATGCTGCCAGTCGGAATTTTAGAGGCGGAAATAATTTCAGTTGAAGGTTATAAAATTTCCATAGTTCTAAAATTTTTGGTATGAAAACAATACTACTCACATTCATTCTTTTTATTTGCTTTTACTTCCCCTTTGAGGTTTTCAGTCAATCTACTTTCGTTACTTCACCTTACACAAATGGATTCGATCGTCTTGAAGATGCGATTGAAAGGCCAAATGGGGATTTTATTGCAACCGGGATTACAGAGGTCAATGATATAAACGATGATTTATACCTGGTGAAAACGGATAAGAACGGCAACGGAGTTTTTAGCAAAGCCTTTGACAGTGCAGGCCAGGGCAGCGATGACGGTTATGGTATTATTAATACGAGTGATAACGGATTTGCCGTTTGTGGCGAAATAAACGGTAAAATGTCCGTTTGCAAATTCGATTCAAATGATTCACTGATGTGGTGGAAAGAATATGATGAAACGGTCGGAAGTATTGGTAACAAAATCGTGCAGGCACCTGATAACGGATTTTTGATTGCGGGTGAAAACCCCGGAAATACTGCCGGATACCAGGATTATGTCGTTAAAACTGATGATACCGGCAAAGTAGTCTGGTCAAAAAGATATTTTGATACGAGGTATTCTGATATTGTTGATCTGCAAAAAACCAAGGACAATAATTATATTTTTATTTCCCAAAATTACCAGGCAGAAGATTCTACCGTAATTGTGAAAATAGATGCAAACGGTAATGTACTCTGGGCCGATTATTTGTATAGTACTGTTGCAAATACGGCCGGATATTCAGTCTTATCTACCTCTGATAATAATTATTTAATAACAGGCACTTCAACAAGTAACAGCGTCAGTTTGACGCCGGACGGTTTTCTTTTAAAACTTGATGTGAATGGAAATTTAGTATGGTCAAAATCAACCAATAGTGATGTAAATTCAGGTATATCACTATTCAGAGCAATTGAGACAGGCGGCGGTGATTATCTTGCCTGCGGCAATGGCTACCGTACTTCTTCGGATAGTATTTTCTATTATTTTCTTGAAGTAGATCCCGGCGGGGCATTAGTTTCGTCAAAAACGATTGAAAAGGAAAGCGGCGATCTGAGCACTTTGTATTCCTTAGCCAAAACATCTGACGCAGGATTTGTAGCTGCGGGAGATATTAATTTGGGTTCCGATAATGATGGTATATTAATGAAACTGGATAATAATCTGTCCACCTGCATGGCTGAAGGTTCAACAGGTAGCTTAAAAGATTATGGCGTATTCGGAACAACAGCAGTTCCGGTATATATCGCTTCTACCGTTGTTTCTATCGATTCATTGTCGATACAATCGGTAGGCAATTTCGATGCTCAGTGCAGCGCGTTGCCATTAACGCTCCTTTCATTTACCGCCGGAATCAGAAATAGATCAGTAGAATTACAATGGCAAACAGTAAAAGAAGAAAATACCGGTTATTTTGATCTGGAAAAAAGCGGTGATGGTAAAACTTTTCAGTTTTTACAAAAAGTGAGCGCGGCAGGTAATAGTAGTTTTGTAAACAGCTATACAGCGTATGATGTAAATCCTTTTGGAGGCAATAATTATTACCGGCTAAAGATGGTGGACAAAGATGGGCGATTTATCTACTCAAATGTAGCGCGGGTAAATTTTGCAGGAAGTGTATCTGTTTCTGTCAGTCCTAACCCGGTGCAAAATGAAATGAATCTGTATATCCGGAGCGATAATAATTCCAAATCCGGAATGCGAATAATAGATATGAATGGAAGAATGGTTGCTGAAAAAGAATTCTCAATTTCGGCAGGCATGAACACCTTCTCCTATGATATGTCGCATTTTGCAAAAGGCATTTATGAAGTAAGGATCACTCAAAATGATTCTGTTCATCATATAAAATTGGTAAAAGAATAAAACAGGCAGTTAACCCGGCGTTGTTTGTGTCTCAGCAGGAAGTAATCTTTAATTTCGTATATGCTTATCAGTTATTAAATGTGGTTTTTTTGCAAAAAGGCATCCTGATAATTAAGCTGCCTGACATAGAGTTTATCCTTTCTCCGTTAAAATCAATGAAAATGAGATTATACCGGGTTTGCTGCGGCCCGATGAAGAATAACTATCAGCCGGGACAAAAACAGGCCAAAAATTAGTTAGTGATAAGTATTGGTTTTAATATATATTTAAGAAGAAATTTGTTTTAAAGTGATACAATTATTGCTGTCCTGCCAATTTTAACCGGAGAATTCTTTACAAATATGCGTAAAGTATTTGCTATAGTTTATTTTTTCTGCTTTTTCTTTCTTACTGTTCTGCACAAAAGCAAAATGAACCGGAAAGTCTTTCTCAATGGAATTCACTTCAGCAAGAGCCATTGAATGAGGCGAACTTTCGCAAAGCATGTGACCTGATGCAGCAAATTGCGAAAACCAATTTTTCAAAAAGCTACGCCCTCTTTACCGAATATCTTAGCAAAATAAAAGCCGCTAATAACCGACGATGGGTGCATATTCTTTTAATGGGATGGGCGCGCGCGAAAGAATCTTTAAATTTTTTTAACGATGCAGAGTTATTGTTTCAGCAGGCGAGGGAAAATGCGGAAAGTAACCCGGCTTATTATCGTGAAAGCCTTATAGGAACTATTTTGCTGTACCTGGAGTGGGGCAAAAAAGATTCACTCGAAAAGTATATTCACTTAAGCGAGATTGATTGTATTGCCGCAAATGATAGTGAAGATTTATCTTTCACTTATACATTCAAAGGCATGTCAATGTTGAATAACCAGGATACGATGAAGTATTATTTAACAAAGGCGATTCAGCTATCGGAACGGCTTCCGGATAAAAATGCATTGTTCACGGCAAAATACAATTATGCGGTTGTCTATTGTCAAAACAATCCGCTGCAGGAAGTAAGAGAACTGGATTCTTTATTGACGATTTCAGAAGATAGGTCATTAAATCGTTTTCCGCCTCATTTATACAATCGCACCAACTTTTCATTTAGAAATGCAAAATCAAGCGTGTATTACAATTTAATGCAGGTAAACCTTTTTCTGACTGACTTTAATAACGCTGCAAAGTTTGCCCAACTTTTTTACGACGCGGTTGTCACGCCCAATCCGCAGGGAGTGCAGGCACCTTATTTCAATGCGGAAATGTCTATCGTAAAAAGTTACCAGGGTCAATACGATACCGCCCAAAAGTACCTGGAACAGAGCAGGCAGGAATTTAATATAAACGAGAATCAAATACCTTACATCAGCTATTTCATAGCAGCAGGCTTGTTAAAAGAACACAACGGAGATTATGAAAAGGCTTTGCATTATTTTAAAGCGGCATTGCAGAAGGGAAATACGGAGGGACTTTATAAAATGCCCCCGGAAATATACTATGCCCACGCATTGATCCTTACGGGTGGTCTTGAGAAGGCAGGTGCTGTTCTCGATAGTTTGAGATCAAGATTATCTTTGAATCATTTCGACGCCGCAGGTTATTATTATTACAAGTATGAAGCTGAATTGCTCAAAGCAAAAAAAGATTACCCGGCTTATGCAAATGCAATAGATACTTTTTACCAGGTAGAAGATTCACTTGTAAGTATAAAAAGGTATCGTGCCATAGAGGAACTACAGGCGAAATACCAGGTAAGAGAAGAACAGCAACAAGTACTGCAACTTCAAAAAGAGAAATCAATCCGCACAGCAAACATACAAAGAGAGCAAAATTTTTACGTCTCTATAATACTGTTGAGTATCTTCAGCATCCTGCTGCTTGTGATTATGATTTATTACAGGCATGTTCGCAACCGTCAAAAGCTTGCATTGCAGCAAATGCGAATGAAAGAAATGGAAGAAAAACATCGCATCGCGGAACTTAAAGGAGTAATGGAAGCAGAAGAAAGTGAACGAAGAAAAAATCGCCGATCAGCTTCATGATGATGTTGGTGCCATGCTATCGCTTGCATCACTAAATGTGTCTTCCGTTTTACCGAAGCATTTACAGGAAAAAGCGGATGAAAAAAAATTGCAGAAGGTGCAACAGATCCTGGCCTCCGTATCGAGAAACCGTGCGCAACCTGAGCCGCCAGCTTACGCCGATAATGATCGAGCAATACGGCTTTAGAAAATCAATTGAAGATATCGCAGACACTGTAAACCTTTCGGGAAAACTCAGCCTCGAAACGGTGATCATTGGTTTTGAAAATTCAGAAAATCATTCTATTTCATTTCTAAATTACCTCTATCGCATCACGCAGGAACTGCTTAACAACATTATTAAACATGCCCGCGCATCTCATGCCATTCTTGAACTTATTGAACATGAAAAAGGGATTTCATTAATAATGGAAGATAATGGAACTGGTATCCAAAACACAACAACCGGAAAAGGCCGGGGTATTCATTCCATTCAATCAAAAATTGCGTATCTTAAAGGCTCAATGGAAATCAACAGTAAAAAGGAAGGTGGAACATTAGTGGTAATAGATATACCGTTTGAAAAAGTGTGATGCGACAATATCACCAATTTCCAGGTTCAGTTTTTTCTTTTTAAAAACTTTCATTGCAATTTTACAAGTTTTCACAAAACTGTTAAATCTCCATAATGCCAACAGGAATCATCATTGCCGACGACCATCCTATGCTTTTAGAAGGACTCAGCGCAATCCTGGGAAAAATTGATGGGATACAAGTATTAGCAACGGTAGCCGACGGAAGAAGACTTATTGATAGCCTGCAGCTGCACGGCCCTGACCTTATACTACTCGATTTGAATATGCCGCAGATGAATGGCATTGATACCTTGAAAATGTTGCAGGAAAGATTTCCTGAACTTAAAGTGATCATACTTTCCAGCTACTATCAGCCCGAATTGCTCAGAGAAATAAAATCTTTAGGTGCAAGAGGTTACCTGCCAAAAAGTAGCTCCGTCCCTGTTTTGCAACAGGCAATTGAGAGAGTTGCCGACGGCAAACTGTGGTTTGAAGATGCACAAAATAGTTTTCCGGAAGTTTCTGCTTACTTCCTCGATAGTTTTATGAAAAAATATTTACTTACGAAACGTGAAGTGGAGATCATTCGGATGATAGGGAATGGATTATCAACCAAAGAGATCAGTGAAAAATTATATGTAAGTAAATTTACGATAAACACCCACCGCCGCAATATTTCACGAAAACTTGATATACATACTCCTGTCGGGTTACTTAAATTTGCCAAAGACCATGGTCTCGCCTGATATTGAAAATAGCTTTCTTCCAACTTTCTATCTTTTGTTTTAATTATTTTAAAAAATAGTTAGAAGTAGGTATTTCCCTTTCATTTTCTTAACCTGAATTTTGAATCAGAAAATGCCGGCATATTCTTTTATTACCGGCATATTCTTTTATTAATTTACCAATGTCTTTTTCAGAAAAATTGCTTAACGCTCATGTAGGATAACATCTGAATAATTTTTAAGATAATACCATTAATATGAAATATAAATTTTTTATTAGCCGGAGATTCGTCATCCACTTATGTATCCTTTGCGTTTTTTTAAGTGTTTTTAATTCATGCCAGGAATCGCAATTGCTTCACGGAGCCACACTGGAAGAATCTATTGATTTTGCAAGAACTAAAGAAGCGGGTACCTCGGCAATTGACTACAATCCTGAAGGTGGATTCAATACGATATATTACAATGATTTTTGGTTGTTTTCTGCATTTGGGGGGACCGGCAAAGATGATATAACTGATATTAAAAACGTAAGAGATTTAAATGGCGGCGCATTTCTGCAAAAACCGGATGAAGAAGAAACAGATAAAAAAATTGGAGGAATAAGGGGAGGAATTGAATATATAAATAAAGGTGCCAAATTTAAAACCGGGGGTGGTTCCTTCAGGCTTAATTATTTAGAGGTGCCCATCATTCCTGAATACCGGTTTTCTGCCGGCAATGGAAATATTTGTACCGGACTTGGGCCTTATTTTGCTTACGGTATTGGTGGAAAAAGCTTTGGGGTAAGCAGTTTTGGAGAGAATAACGGCGGGTACAAACGCTTTGATGCTGGCCTCAGTTTTATGTTTGGCTATAAATTTGATGCGGGTGTAGCGGTTGACCTTTCCTACGATCTCGGGCTTGCAAATACCATATACCCTGGCCAGGATGTCAAATCTCATAACAGATGCTTTAGTATTAATTTTGGATACCAGGTAGGAAAGTTGTTTGTAAAAAAGCAGAAATAACGGAATTTCGTTGCCGCTTCTTATTCGCCGGCTATCAATTATAGCTCCAATAACCATGGTTCGGGTCTCGCGAATCACATCGATAATTCAGGCGTGACAGCTCTCGGATAAAAATTTGCAAAATAAAAATTCTTCTTATTTATTTGTTTACTACCACTCCGGCTTCAGTAATTCCGGTTCGTGCCTCTTGTATTTTTTAAACTCTCAATTGAACTATGAATCATAATATCATCTTTTTGCTCGTTTACTGTACTTTTGTTCAGCCAGAAAAATCATTCAATGCCCAGCCATCAAAAAATTATCCCACTTTTATTCCTTTTTAGTTTTTTTGTATTTGTTTCATCCGCGCAGGGCACGGAAAAATCAAAGCGGGAAAAACTGGTTTCAACCGTTGATAGCATTTTGCAAAGCCAGGTAAACCAAGACCTGATCCCCGGTGCTGTCATTGAAATAAAAAAAGACAACAACGTTCTTTGCAAAAAAGCTTTCGGTTATGCAGAAAGAAATAATTACGAAAATAAACCGCTAGCGCATCCTGTTGCCATGACGACGGATGATATGTTTGACCTGGCTTCGCTTACCAAAATGGTAGGTACTACAACTTCCATTATGCTGCTCGCTGACCGTGGGAAATTAAAGGTAGATGATCCGGTAGGTAAATATATTCCTGCGTTTAATTTGGGAGATAAAAAGCAAATTACCATTCGCAATTTGCTTACTCATACTGCCGGACTTATCGAATGGTACCCGCTTTTTTACAGGGCTTCCAACAAACAGGAAGCATATAAATTGATAGATGAGCTGCCTTTAAAATACCCGGTTGGCGCAGGGAGGCACTACAGCGATTTGGGCTTTATTCTTTTAGGTGAAATAATAGAAAAAGTTTCCGGGATGCCGCTGGATCAGTTTGATGAACAAAATATTTTTGAGCCGCTTGGCATGAGTCATACCACTTACAATCCGCTTAAAAAAGGTTTTACAAAATTTGCAGCAACGTCTCATGGCAATCCCTTTGAAACGAGAATGGTGCACGATACTTCAATGGGGTATGTTTTTAAAGAAATAGATCCTGACCAATGGAATGGCTGGCGTAAATATACTTTGCGTGGCGAGGTGAACGATGGTAATGCCTGGTATGCGCTTCAAGGCGTTTCGGGCCATGCTGGTTTGTTCTCAACTATTGATGATCTTCAAAAGTTGGTTGATATGTTGAAAAACGATGGTAAAGTCAGTTCAAAACAATTCATTTCCCAAAAAACAATTCATGAGTTTATAACGAAAGATAAATATAAAAACGGTCTTGGCTGGATGATGGACACGAATGATTCAGTTATTAAAGGCGGGCCGCCGGGCACCTTTGGTCATACGGGTTTTACCGGGACAAGCATTGCAGTAGTGCCTTCATTAAAAGTGTCGGTTATACTTTTAATTAATCGGCAAAATATGGGGTTGTTGTCTACCGGTTATTATTACAGTCCTAATTCGATTCGCAGGGAAATATTTAAGGCAGTTTTGGATTATTGTGAATAGTGAGAGTTCATTTTATTTTTTGTAAATACTTTATCCAGTTTCCGTAATTGATTGTGCGTTTGTTGTTATTTTCAAAGAAAGGCGTCAACTCTTTATCAAGCCAGTTTTCAATTTCGTCATAATCCGAAATCTTGTTTTCAACAGCAGCAGTAATATTGCTTTGCGTGGTAAAATATAAGATCAGTTGATCTTTGGTAAATTCAATTGGGTTTTTAAATTTTTCTTCTTTTATTAAAGCAAACCCCTTGTCCTGCAGGTTTTCGTTCGTCCATTCGTAATTATTGTTTCGTTTTGGTGAAGGAAATCTTTTCAAATAAACGCCCGGAAACCAATCGTGAAATGCTTCTACTTCCGGCATTTCTGAAATGAAATGATTCTCATAAAGTACCAGGTGGCTTTTGCTTTTTAAGACCCTTTCGGCTTCTTGTAAAAAACGATCTATATTAAACCAATGAACGCCCGAGGAAACCGTTGCTATATCGAAAAAATTATCGTCAAAAGGCAAATCCTCTGCAGGTGCTTTTATGTATTTTATGGTATCGGTTTTTGTAACCTGCTTCAGCATTTCCTCAGAAGTATCTGTACCAAAAACGTTTTCGGCAATGTCTGAAAGAGCAACGGTTGACAGCCCTGTTCCGCAGGCGACATCCAACCCGTTTTCAAGTTTGCCAGCAATCTCTAAAAATTGGCGGATGTGATTTATGGTGTTCCTGTGAAAAAAAGGCCTTCCTTTCGCATACCTTTCTGCCGTTGTTTTCGGGCTAAAATAATTCATTGGCTTTTTTGAGTAGTACTAAGCATTTCATAGTAAATCAACAAATTTTCTGAATTTTTATTTTGTATTATTTTGAGATTGTACACAATCTGTAAGTTATTTGATAATTAGCATAACTGTTTCAGTTAAGATTGCTATGACAAAAAATATTGATTGTAAAAATAAAAGGCATTTATTCCTAGACTCAAAATTTGTGCAATCTTGTTCATCTCGCTCATAGGGTTTGTTTTTAAATATATTTCTTGCTATTCTATATTTGAGCCTGTAGTTTTCGGACTCATAAAACGAAATGAATAAACCAACAATTATAGAGGTAAGAAAAAGTAAGGAAACAATTTTAAGTAGTATTGAATAAGAGCAATTTAAATCAGGAGTTAATAATTTAATTGTAAATCCAAGAGCTGCTAATGATAACACTATAATCAAATTTCTTGTATAAGATAATTGTTGAACATGTATTTTCTGCCAAGTTTGAATATCGTAAATCTCTTTTTTGAAATCATTGTTGCTTTTATTTTCTTCCATTTCTTTTAACTTTTATTTTCCAATTTCTCATTTCATATACTTGTCCAAATATTTAAAAATGTCTTCCCTGATATAATCCGCATCAAACATTTTTCCATAATGTGGTGCGCCGGGCACAATGATCAACGTGTTAGGTACGCCGGCAAGTGTGAGCCACGAACTTAAAATTTTAGATTCTGTGTTGGGAACCGACTCATCTTTTTCTCCCTGCACGATCAGGAATGGTGGATCGTTCTTATCAACATACGTTACCGGGCTGGCGATCTTTGCAAGATCAGGCCGATCAACCGGCATTGCGCCCAGCAGGATGGAAACAGGATTCCGTTCATTGTTTATCGAAGTGTCAGGATTGGTGGCCAGCATCACCAGGTCTGACGGGCCATAAAAATCAAAGGCGCATCTTATCTTAAAATTTATCGTTTTTCCCGGCGGGTAAAATTCTTTCACATCATTGTTGTTGGAAAGCGCCATCAGCGAAGCCAAATGGCCGCCCGCTGAAAAACCAATTACGGCAATACGGTTTTTATCAAGGTTGTATTGGGCTGCGTGGTCATACAAAAATTCTACTGCTTCATTGCAATCCTGTATTTGGGCAGGAAAGATGGCGGTTGTACTATAACGGTAATCAATAGACGCTAATGCATAACCACTGTCGATGAACGACTTTACGGTGTTTTGCATGTAGTTCATGTCGGCATATTTGTCATTCAGCATCCACGCGCCACCATGTATCCACACAATCAGCGGTGTATTTTTTGTGTGGTTGGGCGGAAGATAAATATCAAGCAAATGTTTCAGAACCGTATCTCCCGCATAAGGAATGTTGCCATAAGTAATGGTTCCTTCCGGGAAAATGTGCTGCACATGCGGACTTATCTGCGCTGTAACTGTTTGAAAAAGGCAAACAAAAAAGGCAAGGGCAGAAAGGACAGTCGTTTTTATTTTCATGAAATAAATATACGTCAAAGAGGTGACACGTTTTCGAAAGAGCGCCACGCCGGGAAGAAAACAGTAAACCAACTTTTTTTGAGGATTTTTATTGCCATTGAAATGTTACGGACTATTTTTCCGGCTCTTTATCGTCTCTTTCAACGGCGATGGTGCATTCGCCAACTAATGCTGCCAATGCGCCTACAGCAGCAAACACGGGTGCCAGCACAGCGCCAACCACACCAATGGTTAGCGGAAAACTCATTATTTCTTTTCCCGATTTATCCGTGATGGTTATACGCCTTACATTGCCTTCTTCAACCAATTCTTTTATTTTTTGAAGAAGATGTTCCCCGTTTATGGTGAAGAATTGTTTTGCTCCCATGTTCATTGTTTTTAAGGTGACGAAGATGTTGCCCGTTTATCCCGGGTTAATTTTCCTTATGAAGTTAAGCTGATTTTTTTTGATTAAAATTAAAAATTATCCCGGCGTGAACCGTTTATAGTAATATGAAAATTACAAGTTTGCATCTCATAAAATGAAAAGGGTGGGCGAACATTCTTTTAAGTCGATGCCACCAAAAATATTTCCCCGCTTGCCGGTAAAAAATTATCGGTTCTGCCCGCGAAGTAAAGTTGTTCCATGTGTTTTGTTGAGATCGTTTTGGCCTTCGCAAAACCGGAGTTATCTGCCAAATCCAAGATTTCTTTTTCTGTGAAAAAACTAATCATCGGTGTTCCTGCTTCGCACGAGCCTTTCATTGCTATTCGCTGCAGAGGTTGGTCATCTTTCTCCATTAATTCAATAGGCAAATAAAAAGTCATCGCCAGTTCTGAACCGGGTGCAAGTTTGGCGAGTCGGCGTAGCGTAGCAATAATGGCCTTTTTGGTAAGGTATAAACTCACTCCGGTACAGGCAACAAAAGCCGGCTCATTGACATTAAAGCCCGCTTTTAGCAACTCTTTCCACCACGAAGAAGTTTCAAAATCAACGGCGACAAAATGCAGCCATTCAGGAATGGCAAAGCCAAGATCATTCAGCCGTTGTCGCTTCCATTGTTGGGTGCCGGGTTGGTCTATTTCAAATACTTGTAGTCTGGAAGCAATATCCGTCCTGCGTTGGGCAAACGTATCAAGTCCCGCGCCAAGTATCACATATTGGCTGATGCCTTTTGCGCATTCTTCAACGGCCAGGTCTTCAATAAATCGCGCACGCGCCACAATAGACGCGCGAAGGCGTTTTGTAAATTCAGGATGCATATCGGGACGTTGCTGCCAGCCCTCTTCCGGCACGATCAATTTTAATCCCACCTCATCCTCAATTATATAGGGTTTTGCATCAACCTGCAAATGCAATGCCCTCCATAAAGCCGTTCGAATCGCCGTATTATCGGGTTCTGTTATTTTTTTATTTTGTTCCATAATTGATTCCTCTTAAACAGATTATAGTAAATTACGAAATAATCAAAAATTAAAAATTGATAATGAGATCCAATTTATTTTTCTGCCTGTTAATTCCACCTACGTTTTTTATTTCATGCACTTCCTCCAAAAATACCGTAAACAATCATCTTTCAAAACAAGAGAAGAAGCAAGGCTACCAATTGTTGTTTGATGGTAAAACGATGGATCAATGGACAGGCGCCACCGATAGTTATATTCCCGAAAACGGAACGATAACCATACATCCCGAAAAGGGTAGTGGCGGGAATCTTTATACTAAAAAAGAATACAGCGATTTTGATTTCCGTTTTGAATTCAAGCTAACTCCCGGCGCCAATAACGGCGTAGGTATCAGGGCTCCGCTTGAAGGAGATGCGGCTTATGTAGGAATGGAAATACAAATTCTCGATAACAAAGCGCCTGAGTATAAAGACCTTCACCCTTATCAATATCATGGTTCCGTTTATGGTGTGGTTCCTGCCAGGCGTGGTTATTTGAAACCGGTAGGCGAATGGAACCAGGAAGAAATAATTGCGCAGGGTCCAAAAATAAAAGTGATATTAAATGGTACCGTTATCACCGATGCGGATATTACCGAAGCGCGCGAAAAAGGAACGATGGACGGCAAGGATCATCCGGGGTTGAAAAATGATAAAGGGCACATTGGTTTTCTTGGCCATGGATCGGTGGTTCAGTTTAGAAACATTCGCGTGAAGGATCTGTCAGGCGGCTAACAGGTTGAACGATTTCCGAACAGTAAAGCAACAAATTTCGCTGGTTTATATTTTATTAATCGAACCTGGTTTAAAAGATATAACCGATCTTGATGTTGATTGGCAGATTTAGCGTTGTGCTTTTTCCCGGTTCTTCTAATTCACCTAAAAGATTGGTGCCTTTTGCACGCGGATAAATATGAGTTCTCCCATTATCCGTTACGTTTCGTTGTTTAATGCCAATTCCCGCGCACCAATCAATAATGAAGCGGTTCAAAACAATTTGTTTTCCGTATTTCAGGTTAATTGAAAATGTCTTCCTGTAAATCGTAAAGCCGTCTGATTTTATTTCATGGGTTGTTGTATCCATGTATTGCAGTTCATTATTGTAATGGTTGTTGTTCCGAACCAGGTCGAGAGAGATATATTTTCTATGGGTGCCTGTTGATTCAGGAAAATATTTTTCTTCTACAGAAAGACGATAACCATGAAAAGCATGAAAAGCAAACATGCCGAAAAAGTCTATATCATACGAGCCCGACACCTGTGTTGAAAATCTTTTCGAATAAAGCCTCTCATAACTTAACTCAATTCCGGGGTCGCAAAGGTCTACCAGTCTGAAAGGAGAAAATTTGATTTGATTTTTGTAAACGGCTCTGTTATCCTGCGCTGAGAGGAAGTGAGGCAAAATAGTGACAATGCAAATGAGTACTTTTTTAAGCAATTGATTTGGGTTTTGATGATAAATGTATGAAAGATGTTCTTTAATTGCAACAGGAAGTCTGCAAGTGTCTATAAATCCCAAAAGCCGCACTACCGTTTGTATAATTCCTGTATTTTTTTGGAGGTGAATTAATAACTTTATATTATGATCACATTTATCGCCTGGCTTATATTGTTTGTAATTTGCTGGCCGTTAGCGCTGCTGGCGTTGGTACTTTATCCTGTTGTGTGGCTGCTATTATTGCCATTCAGGCTGGTGAGGATATCGGTAGAAGGTGTTTTTAGTTTGCTCAAAGCTATAATTTTGTTGCCGGGCAGGTTGTTGCAAAGGTTGTAAACCTTCTCCTTATAACGTAATAGGTTAAACGAAAATAAAGATCAAATAATAATTTCGCCTCTTTATCATGTCGTTGTTCGTGAGAGGAGGCGGCGACAAATATTAAACCAAATCGCCTGGTTTTTATTTTGTGTAATCTGTAGAACGATAATTCTTCATTCCACATTGTATTTATTTCCCCAAAGCGAATAGCGTTTATAGATGTCCGGTAGTTCCTGCGAAAAAGTGTCCCAATTCTTGTTTTCCTTCGGACTCCATAATACTTCACTTAATGCACTCAAACGCGGGAACAGTTTCTGCTCCAGGTCGTCCATATCTGGTGAATACTCCGACCAGAAACATCCCTGGGCGCCCAAAACATATTTCGCCTGCTGCGGCGTTAAATCTGATGGAACCGGTTCATAATTATACACTTTTTCAAGCGGTAGAAAATCGCGACTGCTACTACTGTCCTCTGGCTGTTGTATGTAGGTATAATCCATAGGTGTCATGATAACATTATGATGTTGCTCTGCAGCAGCAACGCCGCCTTTTTCGCCCCGCCAGCTCATTACGGTTGCATTCGGCGCCAGCCCTCCTTCCAATATTTCATCCCAGCCGATTATTGTTTTGCCTTTACTGTTTAAATATTTTTCAATGGTGCTGATAAAATAGCTTTGTAATCCTTCTTCATCTTTTAACCCTTTCTCTTTAATCAATTGCTGGCAAAATGGAGAACGTTTCCAGGTATCTTTCGGACATTCATCTCCGCCGATATGAATGTATTTCGAAGGGAAAAGCTGCATAACTTCATCCAATACATTTTCAAGAAATTTAAAGGTATAATCAGAAGGGCAATACACATCTTCAAAAATCCCCCAGGTTTGCTGCACCTGTTTGCCGGTGCGGCTTCCGCTCCATGTTGTATTCGCAGGTATCGCTGTCGATTCATTTGGAAAACAGCTCAGTTGCGGATAAGCAGCAATAGCCGCTGAAGAGTGCCCCGGCATTTCGATTTCAGGAATAATCGTGATGTACCTGTCCTTTGCGTATTTCACAATTTCTTTCACTTCGTCCTGTGTGTAAAATCCACCATAACGTTTTCCGTCATTTCCTGTGCCTGGATAATGGCCGATAATAGTACCGTTTCTAAATCCGCCAACAGAGGTAAGCTTTGGATATCTTTTTATTTCTATTCTCCACCCCTGGTCGTCGGTCAGGTGCCAATGGAAAGTATTGAACTTTTGATAAGCCAGGTAATCGATATATTTTTTTATGTCATCAACGCCAAAAAAATGCCTGCTCACATCCAGGTGCATACCGCGGTATTGAAAACGCGGATAATCTTTTATAGTAAGTTGTGGTATTTCGAATTGTGGATTACCGGTTGAGTTTTTATCCGCAGGTAAAAGTTGTAGAAGCGTTTGGATGCCATAAAACAAAGCAGTATCGTTTATAGCTTCGATATTAATTTTATCACGATCAATCGTCATATCGTATTCATCCGTTTTTCCTTCGCCGGGTTTTATCAAACCGAGAATAATTACATTTTTTGCCGCTTTCCCGGTAGAAATATTTTTTTCAGGAAGAGATAAGTTGTAAAATTTTTTCAAATAATAATTGAGCATTGCGGCATCGTGTTTTGCATTGCCGGGGGCGATGATAGTGGTAGAATGATCCAGGCGGAATGTGCCGGAATGAACCGTCAACTCAACCGGCCGCGGAACGATGGTAATATTCTTTTGCGCGGTGGCACAGAAGCTTACGGGAATTGTAAACAGGATTAGGATCTTCTTCATCAGGAAGGTTTTAAAGTGTGTTAATGAAGCCGGTTGAAAAGAGTTTTTCCGGGAAGATAATTGCATCTTCTTCTGTTCAAAAATTAAATTTAAAATTAAAAGTTGGTTTTGGCACCCAAAAGTTTCTTTGATCGATGAAGCGGGACAGGAACAGTTTCTTAATCTTTTTTTATTCGATAACAGAGTTCCACCATGCCGTTCCTGTAAGCTGCCACGTCTTTTAGTTGTAACAACTGTTCTACCCCGACGTGATCAAAAAATGGTATTCCATCACCCAAAATAATTGGCAAAACGGGCAACCTTATTTCATCAACCAGTTTTAAACGCAGGAAATCTTTTACAAGCGCTGCACCACCTACCACCCATACATTTTTGTATTTTGGTTTTAAATGTTTATCCACAAGAGTTTGAAAGTCTTTCGCATAAATTTCTATGGTGGGTCTGTCAATCGTAAGTTTTCGTTTTGTCACCACAATTGTGGGAACATCTCCGTAACCCCAGCCATAAGATTTGGAAAGCTCAATGGCGTGCTCGTAGGTGCGGGAGCCCATTACATAGCAATCTATTGTTTTTAAAAAAGCGCTCTTTTCCTGGTCTGAGATTTTTATCCCTTTGTCGTACTGGGAAGAGGTTTCAAACCACGAAATGCTGTTGTCTTTTTTGGCAATGTAGCCATCCAGGCTTGATACCATGTGTATCGTTATGGTGTATGGTGCTGTTGACATCAATTTTTATTTAGAACGTGGAAAATCGCCCGATTTGGGATCACTCAAATATATTCCAAAGTATATCCATCTTAAAGCTACATCTAATCAGCAATAAAAATTTTAACCGTACAGTTATTCTTACATTTCCTTTGGAAGAAAGTGCAAGCGAAATAGTAAATATCGCATGCTTAACAAGGAATATCGAATTCAGAACGGTAAACCAACAAATAATCCGGATTCTTATTTAAACTCCAATTGTACCCGTCTTAACTTTTCCGGCTCGCTTGTAAGTGGCAATGATAACTCCGGTTTGTGTAACAATACTCTCTGTCAATGTAAATGCTGCCGGAATCGTTCCTTTGCCAAAAAGCTTTTTTCCCTTGCCTAAAGTCAGCGGGTGAATTTTGAGCCTGAGCTCATCCACTAAATCATTCTTAAGAAGCAACTGAACGAGTTCGCTGCTCCCCCAAACCTGGATGTCAGAACTTTTTGAGCCCTTCCTGCCGGAAGGCAGATTTTTGAGTTTTTTAATATCTGTCACGCTTTTTATTACTGCCGAGTTTTTCCACCCGGCAACGAGCGGATCCGACTTTTTCATGTTTTTGGAAAATACATATTTCATACCTTGATTAATACCGGGCCAAAAGTCTCCATGTGCAGGCCAGTAGCCGACCCAAATCTCAAATGTTTTTCTTCCCAAAAGATAATCTGCAGGTTGCAGCTCTTTTTGCACCACCTTACTGTAAACTTCGTCGCCATACGGTTCAGTCCATCCGCCATATTTGAAACCACCTGATGGATCTTCTTTAGGCCCACCGGGCGCCTGCATCACACCATCTAATGTAATCATTGACAACACGATTATTTTTCTCATATTAGTCCACCTCTTTTTTTAATTTATTGTTTAAAAATTTTCATGGATACAAATCTCGTCAATAAAGATCGTGCGAATGCTGTGCAAATGCGACAATATTGGTGGCTGAATACGCTTGAACGATATTCTTCCAATAACGGTCCCGGTTCCTCTGACCATTGATTTAGTTTCGTAAATACAGCTTCCCTGGTTTTTAATAGCAACATTTCCCTGAAAGGTAAAAGGGCACAAGAAGCTCTCATTCGGTTTAATGCGCCGGATTTTTCGTGTGTGGCTTTTTGCCAAGTTCGTGCCAGTCATTTTCTTCCATATTTACGTGGTAATGTTTGGCTGCCTTTTTAATGTTGGCGAAAGCTTCGTCACGGTCGCTGTCTGATACACCTTTTACCTGGTCGAAACGCGCGAGGGCATTTTGTACATGTTCAGCATCGGTTAAGGGCTCTTTGCGTTGTTTGGGAAAAGCAAACACGCTGTCAGGTAAATCATTCTTTTCTTTGGTGCTTAAGTCACCATGTTCGTTGTGGGGTTTCCATGTTGTATGTGCCATGATTTTATAAATTTTGTTTCATCTTTTTTCGCCCAAAAAGCCTGCCAACGCACTGTTTGGTTTGCTAAAGTTTTGGATTCTATATAAGGTTGCTGTAGTAAAACAGGAAATAAACAGGTTTTTTATCCTGGCGTAAAAATATGGACTAAGGGAAAAATAAAAAATGTCATTTGTTGTGCAAAAAGAATGGAAATCCCTCTTTTAAATTTTTTTTGATGCTGTTTTATCGCTTAACTTTAGTTCTTAAAATCTCCTTGATATGAACCGCCGCGATCTTTTGAAGGGAATGGGTGCTGTTGCGCTTTACAGTAGCTTTTCAGACGTATTGGTGCGGTTTGCTTCTTCCTGCAATTCAAAAGCACAAATGGAAAGGGCTGGCTTTTTTGCTGATGACGAATTTGCATTACTAGAAGACGTAACGGATATTATGTTGCCAAAGACAGCCACACCGGGCGGCCTTGAAACAAAGGTTCCCTATTTTCTTGACATGATCGTAAAAGATTGCCTTTCGCCGACCGACCAGCAAAGCATTAAGAAAGGTTTGCGACAATTAAATGCTGACGCGGGATGGAAAATTTATTTCTCTTTCTAAAAAAGAAAAAACAGCGCTTATTAAAAAAACGGATAACGCTGCATATAATAATGACGTGGATAAAGCGTGGTTTATGATAATAAAAAGGCTGGCGCTGATCGGGCATTTTACCTCGCAGGAAGGAATGGAAAAAGCGTTGAATTATGTAAAAGTGCCGGGTAATTATGAAGCGTGTATTCCGTATAAGCAAGGCGAAAAAGCAATGGCGAAAACTTTTTTGATGTACTGGTAAAAACCGTTTCTTCATTTCAAAAGAAAAAACATGTACGATGCAATTGTAGTAGGTTCAGGTATTTCCGGAGGATGGGCCGCCAAAGAACTGTGTGAGAAGGGACTCAAAACTTTGCTTCTTGAGAGAGGCCGCGATGTAAAGCATGTTGTGGATTATCCAACAGCCAACCTTGATCCGTGGCAGATACCCAACAGGAATATGCTTACGCAGGAAGATGTAAAAAACTACGAAGTTCAAAGAACGGTGTATCATTTCGGGCAGGACGATAAACATTTTTTTGTGAAGGATACCGACCATCCCTACACGCAGAAAAAGCCTTTCTGGTGGATACAGGGCAACCAGGTGGGCGGAAAATCTCTGCTATGGAGCAGGCATACCTTTCGCTGGAGCGACCTTGACTTTGAAGCAAATGCTAAAGAAGGCGTGGGCGAAGATTGGCCCATCCGTTATAAAGAGATCGCGCCGTGGTATGATTATGTTGAACGTTTTATCGGCGTGAGCGGAAAAAAGGAAGGCTTGCCGCAACTGCCCGACGGGCAATTTATTCCGCCTTTTGAAATGAACTGCCTTGAGCAACACCTCAAGAAAACCATCGAAGAAAAATTTAAAGAACGCAATTTGATACAAAGCCGGATGGCAGTGTTGACGCAACCTCACAATGGAAGAGGAAAATGTATGTCGAGAAATTTGTGCCACCGCGGTTGTCCATATGGCGCTTACTTCAGCAGCAATTCTTCTACACTTCCAGCCGCTTATGCTACCGGTAATCTCACGCTCCGTCCTTTTTCTACCGTGGAAAGTGTTATCTGGGACAATACCAAAAACAAAGCAACCGGTGTACGGATTATTGACACAGAAACAATGAAAACGTATGAATATTTTGCACCAGTTATTTTCTTGAACGCTTCCGCGATGGCGACAACCAAAATTTTATTGCAATCTACCTCAGGCAGGTTTCCCAATGGTTTTGCCAACGGAAGTGGAGTGCTTGGCCATTACCTGATGGATCATTATTCGGGGCCCGGAGCCGCAGCACAATTTGACATTTTGAAAGACAAATATTATTTCGGGCAGCGCTCTACCTCCGTGTATGTACCAAGATTTCAGAACCTGCAAAAAAAGGACAGGAGTTTCAATCGCGGCTATGCTTATGAAGTGTATGTATCCAGGTCTGAATGGACAAGAGGATATCATGGAGCCGGAACGGGGGAAGATTGGAAAGATTCACTTTCAGAGCCGGGGTCGTGGGGAGCAAGTATGTTTGCTTTCGGCGAATGTCTTCCCGATTATAAAAACCGCGTGTATCTTGATAAAGACAAAAAAGATAAATGGGGATTGCCTGTATTGAATGTGGAAATGGAATATGGTGAAAATGAAAAATCGATGCGCCCGACGATGATCAGTGACGCGAGGGAAATGTTACAAACCGGTGGCCCCGTATCTGTTTCAGAGATTACCGATGCTTCTGTGCCGGGTATGACGATACATGAGATGGGAACGGCGAGAATGGGCAACAATCCTAAAACATCAATATTGAACCGCTTCAATCAATGCCATGAAGCGCCAAATGTATTTATCACTGATGGCGCATGCATGGACTCAACTGCCTGCCAAAACCCTTCTCTTACTTACATGGCTTTAACCGCGAGGGCCTGCAACTACGCTGTTGAGGAATTGAAGAAAGGGAATTTAAAATAGCAACGGTGCCAGGCAAACAGAGAAAAGTTGTTATTTGCCGACCCTCTAAAAAACCCTGGTGGAAATCGATATACGGGTTTATCGATCTCGATACATTATTTCATAAAAACTGTCCGCTATTTTATGTTTTAGAATGGTAAGCTAACAAAATAAATGATTTTTTGTTTTACGAAAGCAGTATAACCGTCAGCCATAAACTAAATTTCTTTTCTGAGATTTTATACAGAAACCTAGTTGAAAATTTTTCCCCTGAAATTGTTTTAGATTTGATGAGGCAATGGAAGATTAGAAAAGTTTCTGTTGTAAAAATTTAAACCTGGGCTTGGTATGAGCCCCGCTGCTATTTCATCTTTGGTAGTCATAAGTATTACCTGTATAATTCTGCTCACTTCAAAGTGGAAGTTGAATGCTTTTATTGCTCTTTTCCTCGTGTCTCTTTTTTTGCCATTGCTGTTTTGCCTTCAAAGAATGTGGTGACAATTATGAAGAACGGCTTTGGTAATACAATGGCTTCTGCCGGTTTCCTGATAATTCTTGGCGCCATTATCGCTATAATTTTAGATAAGACCGGAGCTGCGATTACGCTTGCCCGTTATATTCTTTCCAAAACAGGTGAACGGAAAGGAGCTGCTGCGTTAGGTATCACGGGATTTATTGCCGGGATGACAATTTTCTGCGATTCGGGGTTTATTATTTTGAGTGGTTTGGCCAAATCTTTCAGTGCTAAAACGAAAACTGCAATGCCTTTTATTGCCGGCGTTCTTGCGTGTTCTTTGTATGCCGTTCATAATTTAATTCCTACGCATCCGGGCGCTCTTGCTGCCGCAGGAATTTTGAATGCTAATATCGGCAACCTTGTTGTAGCCGGAATTCTCTTTGCTATTCCTGGATTTTTTGTTGCGTATTTCTGGGTAAAAGCGATGACAAAAAATCGAAATTATAAACCTGCGCCCGAACATGAAATTCCTTTGGAGGAAGTTGAAAAAAAATATCCTCCTGTTTTTTGGTCTTTTATGCCGGTTGTGGTTCCATTGCTCCTGATCGCCACCGGTTCTTTACTTCATATTTTGCGACCTCAAAATGTCAATGCGATAATTAGAATTTTTGAATTTGCCGGTCAGCCTGTGATAGCTTTGGTCATCGGTGTTGTTTTTGCATTGTTCCTCCTTCAGCAATACAAAAATGGAAACATTGAACGAAGTGTTTGAAACGGCTATAGAAAAGGCCGGGCCGATACTTATCATTACTGCTGCAGGCGGCATGTTTGGAATGATCATTAAAGAAACCGGCGTTGGTACTTCCGCAGGAATGGCATTAAGCAAAACCGGGCTTGGCCTTCTTGATTCCTTTTGGCATTGCGGTTATTTTAAAAACAGCCCAAGGTTCTTCAACGGTTGCTATCATTACAGCCGCTTCTATTATTGCGCCAATGCTTCCTTCTTTAGGCCTTGCATCAGAAACAGGAAAATTATTTACAATGCTGGCCATGGGCGCCGGTTCGATGATGGTGTCTCATGCCAATGATTCTTATTTTTGGGTAGTTACAAAATTTTCGGATATGCATGCAAACATTACATTACGCGTTTTTTCAACCGCAACAATAGTTATGGGGATTACCGTTTTTGTTTGCGTTTGGATCACTTCTTTATTTTTTCTTTAATGGCTTATTGAGGTAAAATGGTTTTGAATGAATGCTAAAGTTCTTGCTGAAAAAATTTTTCTTAGCGGGCGTGGAAAGTGTAATGCCGCAAAAAATGATTCCCCGGCATTTGTCAATTGAAAATGATATTCTATCTGTTGCAGGAAACAAAATGGAAATCCAAATCTGGAGAATGTGTATGTGATAGGCGCAGGAAAAGCAAGTGGAACGATGGCGCTGGAAATAGAAAAGATTTTTGGTGAACAAAATTACTTCAGGGCACGTGGTAGTTAAATATGGCCATGGATGCGACCTGCAATATATTATTTATCAGAAGCCGGTCATCCAATTCCGGATGATAACGGTTATGCATCCACGAAGAAAATATTGAATATTGCACAACGTGCCACTGAAAACGATTTGATCATTTGCCTTATATCAGGTGGCGGTTCTGCTTTATTAGCCGATTTCCCGGAAGGCAGTTCAGATGATGATTTATAAGCTTTAAATCAATTTTTATTAAAAAGCGGCGCTGATATAAAAGAGATAAATACTGTAAGAAAGCATTTGTCAAAAGTGAAGGGAGGCCAATTGGCGCAAGCTGCTTATCCGGCGACAGGTAATAACTTTGATTTTGTCGGATGTAATTGGTGATCCTTTGGATTCAATTGCTTCCGGTCCTACAGCACCTGACGCAAGTACTTTCAGTGATGCAATTGCGGTGCTTGAAAAATATAATCTTTTTCATGACATGCCATCCACGATGGTTAGTTATCTTAAAAACGGAAACGAAGGTATTAATCCGGAAAATCCAAAACCGGGCGATCCTGTTTTTAATAAAACCGAGAATATCATAATCGGTAGTAACAAAATTGCATTGGAATCATGCAGGCAAAAAGCAATGGAAGAAGATTTGAATACCTATATAATTACTTCAGAACTTATGGGTGATACGATTGAAGCTGCAAAAAAAATAATCGATACAGCAATAACTTTTCAAAAAAATGAACAGGTGAAGAAGCCCTGTTGCCTTTTGTTTGGCGGGGAAACAACAATTAAAGTGGGGGGCAATGGAACAGGCGGAAGGAATCAACATCTTGCTTTATATGCTGCCTTATTACTAAAAGATCAAAAAGACATCACTTTGCTTTCTGCCGGAACGGACGGAAACGACGGTCCGACGGTAGCAGCCGGTGCCGTTGTTGACACGAAGACCTATGCAAAGGCCTTGCAACAAGGATTGAAAGTTGAAAATTATTTAAACAACTTCGACTCGTTTCATTTCTTTGAAAAAGCAGGCGGACACATCATTACGGGCCCGACGATGACAAACGTGATGGACATTGTAATCGTTATTATAGAATGATTTTCATTCTTCGCGATCGGCCATTATTTCCCCTTTATAATTCGCATATTCATACCTGATCATCCCATCTTTGCAGACTTTTAATTTATATTCCGGTCTGTCAGCAGGCCCCTTGTTAGTGCTTATAGAATATAAATGACCCTTATATTTTTCAGTAACGATCAAAACAATTTCCGGCGGAACATAATTTAGCAACACCGGAACAGCCCCCGAAAGGCCGGGACACTTATCGGGCCACTCGTGAAAAATGGTTGGTGGCCGCACGATCTTTGGAGGTACGGTAACGGTATTAGAAGGCGCGTCTGTTGATGCAATTAAAGTGATCGCCTCTATCCTGACTGGGGCGGTTAACGGCAGCGGAGCGGGTTTTTCTTCAGGCTTTTTAATTTCAACAGGTTTGGTCTCAACAGGCGGCGGGGCAGGTTTCTCCTGCAGGTTGCGCATACCTGCGTGGCCGGGAATTATCCCAATAATGAAGGTACTGTGCAAAAAGGCTGTGCGTTCCTGCAATCAAAAGTATCGTGAAAATGATCTTTTTCATAAAAGTAAATTACCGAAATAATCCCTTGCAGGGAGCAGCATTTCGGGCATTTTTTTATGCACATTTAAAAACCGGTAATATGTGAAAACGAGTTAACAAATGCGTAAGATGTGTAACTGTAATTTATATATTCGCAATATGGTTCATCCATTTATTTATAATTTTTCATCATGAGAAATGCGCTGGTGATCAAAAAAGAGATTGTAGATTTCGCATCGTTCAATAAAAATATAAGAGCCGTTTTGTTAAATGGTTCACGAGCCAATCCGAATGTAAAACCGGATAAATACCAGGATTTTGATATTACGTTTTTAGTGTCAGGGATAAAAAATTTTACTTCAGATTTAAAATGGACAGATGCTTTCGGGAAAAAGATTCTGCAACAGTTGCCAGATGAAATGGTGATAGGAAATGAGCCACGGAAACCAAAGCTTAGTTTTCATTGTTTAATGTTGTTTGAAGATGGTAACCGGATCGATCTTACGCTTTTTCCTGTTGAAAGATTTAAATCGCATTTTCATAGCGACAACCTTACCATCGTTTGGCTCGATAAAGATGAAAGGTTTGTGAAGGTGGAAGCGCCATCTGAAAAAGATTATTACACCAGTAAACCAACAAAAAAGGAGTATTCGGATTTTTGTAATGAATTCTGGTGGGTGAGCACCAACGTAGTAAAAGGATTGGCGCGAAATGAAATTATTTATGCAAAAGAAATGCTTGAGATGCATGCCAGGCCGGTTTTTATGAAAATGGTGGAATGGTACATTGGCAGTAAAAATTCATTTTCAGTCTCAATTGGAAAAGGAGGAAAGTTTTTAAAAAAATATTTGCCGAAAGGAATGTATCAAAAAGTTCTTTCCACTTATGTGGCAACCGATACAGAAGACAATTGGCAGGCTCTATTTACCATGTCGAAGTTGTTTGCCTACTTTGCCGCTGAAATAGCTTCTGTTCTTGCTTTTGATTACAATGATTCAGAAGAAAAAAATGCTACAGGATATTTAAAACGGTTGCACCGCGAACAAGAATAGCGATTTATTATTGCCAGTTTAAAGCAAAATGAAAAATCCGGATTTTTATTGCTTTACTATGATGCTTGCTTTTTAAAGAAAATTGAAAAGCGGGCTTACTTCTGTTTCTCTAAAAGATTGATCAATGAATCGGGTACAACATCCCATCCGTTATAATGAAAGAAATTGATCTTAAACATATAATTGTCGTAGCCAGGAAAAATCAACGGTAGCCCTTTTTTGTCCGTGATCACCATGTCCTTTCTTTTGCCATCCTATCCGTAATCAAAAAATTCAGATTCCATTTTTTTGCCAAATTGTGCATAAGCTGCGTCAATGCTATCCAAACGAACACCGTTGATATAGCCGAATGTTTTAAAACTTTTAAGATAAACAGCTTTAGTTCCTGCAGCTTGAGAAAAAGCAAAAGAAGCCTGGAAAAGAAATGCGACGAGCAGTAGTTTTTTCACCGGGTAAAAATTTTATAGGTTAGCTTCAAAACTAAGAATTTTTTTTATTAAAGCTCATCACTTTGAGCATTCTTAAATAAAAACCAACAACATAATTGTATTATTTTGCAATCTCATGAAAAGTGAAATACAAAGCGAGGAACAGATTTTAAATTCTGTTTTTTTAAAACGAAAGGTGAAGGTAGATTTTTACAGACCTCCGAATGAACATGGGAATTGTGATCTTTTGATCATCAATGATGGACAGGATCTCATTACCATGGATTTCAAAAGCATTCTCCAAAAACTATACGATACAAATGAAATAACGCCTTTGCTTTGCATTGGTATTCATTGCGGGGCCGACAGAAAAAATGAATATGGAACCGCAAATGTTTTAAATGATAGAGGCCAGGGCGCAAAGGCTTCTCTTTATAGCCGTTTTATAATGGAAGAATTACTTCCTTTTACCCGTAAAAAATTTAAAATTACTTCCTTTAATGAGAAATCACTTTGCGGCTTTTCTTTAGGCGGATTGAGTGCGTTGGATATTGTTTGGAACCACGCGCAGGAATTTTCAAAAGTGGGTGCTTTCAGCGGATCGTTTTGGTGGCGTTCTGTTTCACAGGATGATCCGGAATTCGATGAAGCGAAACATCGTATCATGCAGAATGAAATAAAAAATGGAAAATATTATTCCTGGCTAAAATTCTTTTTTGAAACCGGCACTTTGGATGAAACTGCTGACAGGAATAACAATGGTATCATTGACTCCATTGATGATACAATGGCTTTAATAGAAGAACTGGTTAAAAAAGGTTATGAGCCGGGAAAAGATATTCGTTATCTCGAATTGAAAGATGGTAAGCATGATGTAGAGACGTGGGGACGGGCTTTCCCTGAATTCTTAAAATGGGGTTGGGGCAATAACAGTAAACCAATAAATACAGCGGATTTTTAAGTTATCTTTTTTCGTTTTTCTATTACACTTATTTCGCCGGTTCTTTCCATAAATATTTCTTCTATATTTTCAAGAGAATTAAGATTGGCATTTAAACGTACTTCTTCCATCACATCACCAAAACTTAAAGAACATCTTCTCAGGTTTTTTTCATTGAGTATCCCATCTTTATAAATCGAAAGAGGTTTTCCTTTTACCATATGACTGATGCGTTGGTTACTCACACTCAATCGTGCTATTATTTTATGAATAATCACCAGGACAGCAGAAGCAAGAATGGTGGGAATAAAAGGAGAAGCACCTACTATAGCCCGACTCAGCACTGCTCCCAGCATGATGATGATACACGTATCGAAAGCGGTTTTAATTCCAAATACCCTCATACCCGTAAAACGGATGAGAAAAAGTGCCAGGAAAAAAACCAGGATAGCACGCATGCACATCTGTAAAGAATTGAGATCGGTACCATGCCCGAATAGTTCATTAATTATTTCCATGTACTAATGATTTTAAAAAGGTTCAGTGTTTTTTCGTTCTGTAGTTGAAATTACTTTAACTCTTTGTCATCGAAGTCAAATCCTTAATTCCGCTATTTTCCGCGTGTTGCTTCGGTGCATGTTTGCATATAAAGGTAGACATTGAATCAATAGTTTTAGCGGTTTTTACGCTCAATGAATTAATTTCGCGGCAATTATGAAATCGGGATTTGTAAATATTTTTGGGAAGCCAAACACCGGTAAAAGTACGCTCTTAAATGCGTTGATGGGAGAGAAGCTCGCAATTGTTTCGCCAAAAGTGCAAACTACCCGTCATCGCATCAAAGGCATTTTAAATACCGATGGTTATCAAATTATTTTTTCTGATACTCCCGGAATTATTGAACCAAAATATAAGCTGCATGAAAAAATGATGGCTGCTGTAAAAAGTAGTCTTGAAGATGCCGATATAGCTTTGCTGATGGTTGATATTAAAGATGATTTGGAAGAAGCAGATGAAGTTTTTTCGGCTCTTTCTTTGAAAGTACCTTGCATAGTAGTGTTGAATAAAACGGATCTGTCAAATAAAGAAACCATAGATAAAGCAATTGGTTTTTTTTCAGAAAAAAAATATGCGGAAAAAGTAGTTGCAATTTCAGCATTGAAAAATGCCGGGGTTCAGCAATTGTTGGATGTGATCATTTCGCTTCTTCCCGAGGGTGAGCCATTTTATACTGATGATAACCTGAGTGATCTTCCGATGAAATTTTTTGTAGGAGAGCTGATCCGTGAAAAAATATTTTATTTGTACCAGGAAGAAATTCCGTATCACACTACGGTTTTGGTTCAGCAGTTTAAAGAAAAAACAACGCTTACAAAGATCACCGCTGATATTATTGTTCAGCGCGAAACCCAAAAAGGAATTATTTTGGGCCAGAACGGAAAGATGATCAAACAGTTGGGAACACTTGCCCGTCAAGACATTGAAGAGTTTATCGGCCGCAAAGTATTTTTGGAGTTGTTTGTAAAAGTGAGGCCTAAATGGCGTGACAATGAAATTCATTTGCGGGAATATGGATATTAGTGGAGTTGGGTTTAGGGTTTAGGGGTTTAGATGGTTTGGAAAGTTTAGAATAAATATAATAACATGAATTCTTTTGGAAGAAATTTTCGGGTGCAAATATTGGGACAGTCGCACGGCGAATATGTAGGAATTGTAATTGACGGTTGTCCGCCGGGCATTTCAATTAATGCTGAAGATTTCAAAGAAGATATTGAGCGCAGAAAGCCGGGCGCCAAAGGTACGACGCCGCGGAAAGAAGATGATATTCCTGAAATTATCAGTGGCGTTTTTAATGATAAAAGTACAGGTGCGCCTATTACTATTTTGTTTAAAAACAGCAATACACGAAGTGGCGATTATGAAAAACAAAGAGCAGTTCCCCGTCCCGGTCATGCTGACTTTGTAGCTCATAAAAAATTTCAGGGTTTTGAAGATTTCCGTGGTGGCGGGCATTTCAGCGGAAGACTTACGGTGGCTTTGGTGGCGGCTGGCGTGGTGGCTAAAAAAGTAATTGCTTTTATAGCTCCCGGAGATAATATTGAAATTCATGCTTCCATCCTGGAGATTGGAGGCGAAAAGGATTTGGAAAAAGGTTTGCAAAAAGCAATCGATGCAAAGGATTCTATCGGTGGAATTGTGGAATGCAAAGTTTCCAATCTTCCCCTTGGATTGGGAGAACCGTTTTTTGATTCTGCCGAATCATTGATCAGCCATGCGGTTTTTTCAATTCCTGCTGTAAAGGGAATTGAATTTGGTGCAGGCTTTGCTGCGGCTCAAATGTTTGGAAGCGAGCACAATGATTCTTTGCTTAACATGGAAGGAAAAACCGAAACCAATAATGCCGGCGGAATCGTGGGAGGAATAACGAATGGAAACGAATTGGTTTTTCGCATCGTTGTAAAACCAACTTCTTCCACGCCGCAAGTGCAGGAAACGTTGAATGTGGAAACAGGAAACGTAGAGCCTTTTTCAGTAAAAGGACGACATGATCTTTGCATCGCTTTGAGGGTTCCTGTTGTCTTAGAAGCGGTAACAGCAATCGTTTTAGCAGATTTGATGAGCTAAATCTTCCGGCGGAATGTAAACGTCTTCAATAAAAAAATATTCTGCAGGTTTGTCTTTGAGTAAACGTGATCGAGAGAATATCAAACTGGATCAGTTTCCATTTCGGGTTTATAAAAAGGTATTCTTCCGAAGCATTTATCAGGTTTTGTATTTTCTTTTTCGTTACATCATCTTCCGGGTAACCAAACTTTTTCGTTCTCCTCGTTTTTACTTCAATAAAATGGAGCACATTCTTTAAAGAAGCAATTACATCTACTTCCCAATGGCTGTGCCGCCAGTTTTGATGAAGAATGGTAAACCCTTTTTCGGTAAGATATTTGGCGGCCATCTTTTCTCCTAAAACCCCGGTATTATTGTGATGTGCCATAATCAGGTTGAAGCAGAAAGAACGAATTATTTTGCGGCAAGTTTTGCGGTTGACGGTTTTGTCATCAGGTAAAAACTTCCGAAAAGTATTGCTGAAAAAACAAAAGTAGCAACAACGCTCCATGGATAAAATGGCAATCCATCATTATAACATAACATCAGCCCGCTGAAAGTTTTCGGCCTGTTCCAGCCTGCATCAGGTGAAGAACTTGCCCACACTAAAAAGTTGGATATTAAAAAATAAACGGTAGGGGCAGAAAGGGAAGCTATCGCGATCCTTTTGATATTGAAGTTTTTAATAAAAAATCCAAATACAGTCAGTCCGCCAAACAAAATATAATTCACTAACTGTCCCTGGTAAAACCCGGGAATATTTCCTACACCATTGATATATAAAAGTTGATACAATCCGTCAGAAATAAACATGGCTAAAAGCGGGAGAAGAAATGCGAATTTTTTATCTTTAATAATCGCGCCTCCGAAAATAGCCATAGCGATCAACGGAGAAAATCCCAGCGGACGCCCCGGCATGATCCTGTACAACGAGGCAATTACAATTAATAAGATAAAACTTCCTGCAAGTTGTTTCTTATTTTTCATCTTCTGATTTTTTGCAAAAATAACAATTTAAATTTTTTCCTTTCGGTGAAAATAAAGGCAAATCGCTTAAACAAGCGGGATTAGTTGTTAACAAATTTTCTTCATTTAGCAGCAGTAAACAAACAAAAAGCGGGTTTTCTTATTTTCTGAAACCTCTAAACCACACTAAACCATCTACACTTTCTAAACTATCTAAACAATAAATTTATCACCCTGCCATTTCCTCATATCCTTCATCCACCAACAAATGATTTCCATCGGCAGCCTTTGTCGCAAGTTCGTCACAACGATTATTCAGCACATTTTCCGCGTGCCCTTTTACCCATTTAAAATGTATATGATGTTTTTTTGAGAGTTCGTAATACCTAAGCCACAAGATCGCTGTTTTTTTTGCCTCCTTTAAAATTGGTTTTTATCCATTTATTAAGCCAGCCTTCCATTACCGCTTTTACTACATAATTGCTGTCAGAATAAATTATTAGATTCGAGATCTGTTTTTTTTAAAGCTTCAAGCGCTGCAATTACGGCCATCAATTCCATTCGATTGTTAGTCGTAAGCCGATATCCCTGCGATAATTCTTTCTGATCTTTCCCCAAATCAAAATCACTCCATAACCGCCGGGGCCCGGGTTTCCGCGCGAAGAGCCATCTGTATAAATTTCAATTTTATTTTGTTGCAAAGTTTTAAAAAATAGAAAGTGAATAATTTAGTTGAATAACTGTGATATAAGTTAAACCTGGAACACACCTGTTTTAAATTCTTCCATTTCAGGATTATGATTGGCGGCCGATAAATTTTCGGAAATGATCTTCCTGGTATCCTTTGGATCAATGATTGCGTCTACCCATAACCGTGCAGCCGCATAAACAGCAGTAGTTTGCGACGCATATTTATCCATCATTTCCTTTAAAAGGCTTTCTTCTTTTTCAGCAGTAATTTCCTTTCCTTTGGCTTTTAAAGAAGCCACTTCTATTTGCAATAAAGTTTTCGCTGCCTGCTCGCCGCCCATTACTGCAATTTTTGCAGATGGCCATGCATAGATAAACCTTGGATCGTAAGCTTTTCCACACATTGCGTAATTGCCTGCTCCATAAGAATTCCCGAGTATAAAGGTAATTTTCGGTACAACGGAATTGGCGACTGCATTTACCATTTTTGCGCCGTCTTTTATGATCCCGGCATGCTCGCTTCTGCTGCCCACCATAAAACCGGTAATATCCTGCAGAAATACCAAAGGAATTTTTTTCTGATTGCAGTTCATGATAAACCTTGCGCCTTTATCAGCGCTGTCATTATAGATTACGCCACCAATTTGTAATTCACCTCTTGTGTTTTTGATATTTAATCGCTGGTTGGCAACAATGCCGACAGACCAGCCATCCACACGTGCATAACCACAGATCAACGTTTTGCCATAATCTTTTTTAAATTCTTCAAAAGAAGATTCATCGACAATTGTTTCAATGATCTCTTTCATGTCATACGGTTTCAGATTTCCTTCCGGGAAAATGCCGTAAACTTCGAGGGGTTTTCTTAGCAGGCGCTTTCGCTTCAATCCTGTTAAAACCTGCAGTTGGCAGTTTCTCCAATTTTCGAAATAATATCTTTTACACAATCAAGGCATTCTTCTTCTGTTTTAAATTTATAATCGGCAATTCCACTGATTTCTGTATGAGTTACCGCACCGCCGAGTGTTTCATTATCGGTGTTTTCCCCAATCGCAGCTTTCACCAAATAGGGCCCGGCCAAAAAGATAGAACCATTTCCTTCTGCCATAATGGTTTCATCGCTCATTATAGGAAGATAAGCACCACCGGCAACACAAGGGCCCATTACTGCAGCTATCTGCGTAATTCCCATCGCACTCATTTTTGCATTATTCCTGAATATGCGCCCGAAGTGTTCTTTATCAGGAAAAATCTCATCCTGCATCGGGAGAAAAACTCCCGCGCTGTCAACCAGGTAAATAACCGGTAAATTATTTTCCATGGCGATTTCCTGCATCCGCAGGTTTTTTTTGCCTGTGATAGGAAACCATGCGCCTGCTTTTACCGTTTGGTCATTGGCAACTATCACGCATTGTTTTCCTCCCACATATCCAACTCCCGCCACCGTGCCGCCTGCAGGGCAACCTCCATATTCTTCATACATTCCATATCCTGCAAAAGCACCGATCTCAATGAACATTTTGTCTTTATCCAAAAGATAATCAAGGCGTTCTCTTGCTGTTAGTTTGTTTCTTTCCTTTTGTTTTTGAATTGCTTTTTTCCCACCACCTTCCTCTATTTTTTCAAACAGTTTCCGAATGTTGGCAAGTGCCAATTTATTGGCATCCTCATTTTTATTCATCTCTATGTCCATGGCTTTTTTATTAGTATCAAATCTAAAACTTTAATTTTTATTTAATTTGGAACTGCATTTGCTTCTGTACATTATCTTTTCTATGATTCGATTATCTAAAAAAGTAATTTTCATCATCTCAGCGGATAATACTGCTCATTGTTGCCGGTTATTTTACCTGGCAGAAATATAAATATAAAATTGCCAGGAATACGCTGAAGTCAACAGTTAAGGAGCAAACTGACAGCTTATATTCTATCAAATATGATTCCCTTTCTTTTGATGCGGTAACGGGCATGCCACAATGAAAAATATTCAGATTGTGCCTGACACAGCCCGCATAAAGAGTATGACTGTAGAAAATATGCCCGATATCCTTTTGGATATTACCATTAAATCATTGGTGGTAACAGGTGTGCAAACAGCAAAAGCCTTGAATGGAAATAAAATGGAAGGGGATTCTGTTATTATTAATGCTCCCCAAATCATTCTTTATTCTCTTAAACCCTTACAGAAAAAAACGATGTTTCAAAATGAAGCACAGAATCTTTACAAGCAAATATTGGGAAAACTGGAACTGATAAAAGTGGGATTTGTTTTTGTAAATAATGTACATGTAAAAGGAATTAATTTTTTTACAAAGGATAATAATTTTGAACTGATAAACGGGAAGTTTGTACTGCAAGATGTTTTGATAGACAGTTCTCATAACTATGGATACTAACCGGCATTATTTTGCAAACAGGCGGCATTTACGGTTGATTCTTTTTTTTCGTTTAACCATGACCGTAAGGAACTGTCTGTAAAGCAGGTTCATTTTTTGGGCAAACAACAAAAACTTTTGTTTAATGAAATTAACATCAACAGGTTTGAAGATGACAGTTCCGCCGGGCTCAGGCTTTTAGATGCCAAAAAACTTTTCTTGAATGGTGTCAACACCAATGAGATCGTAAAAAATAAAAATCTTTTTGTTGATACAATTATTTGTAAAGACATTAAGCTCTATATGAATTTCCACTTGAAAATTTAAAAACAACCGACGGTAAAACTGGTCCTAAAAATACCGGACAGCACCGGTTTTACGAATGTTTACAGTGTTTACCTGAAGCATCTCAATTTTCCAAAAGTTACTTTTATTCCTTTTGCAAAAAGTAATTATTCGATTGGAAATATTTCTATCAAGGTGAACCAGGTAAATGCTGATAAAATCGTTCAGATTGAAAACCACCCAATGAATTATACGAAAGAAGCAGAAGTAAATGTAGATCGTATTTTCACTGGAATCAAAAGATAAAACTTATCATTTTAATTTTGATAATATCAGTATTAATTCGCTTCAACAGTCACTTACATTAAGTTCATTTAATATAGTTCCTTTTGCGTCAGAACAAAAATTTGCCAATGCGTTTCATTTTCAAAAAGACCGTTATGACCTTGCTTTATCAGGTCTTACTTTGAGAAATATTGATATGAACAGTTTGCTGGATAAGAGAATTGAAGCTTCTGAATTGGTGATTGATAATGCCAATGCGAAAATTTATCGTGATCTGCATAAACCTTTGGAACATAAAAGCAAAGTAGGAAATTATCCTTCACAAATGTTGCTCGCAAATGGATCAACCCATAAATATTGCCCAACATCAAAGTGAAAAACGCCCTTGTTGAATACAGGGAAAATGAAACTGCAAGTGATAGCATAGGGGTGGTAAGATTTACCAATGACTGATTTTGACATTTCAAACGTGACCAATATTCCTGAAGCGATTCAAAAAAATAATGAAATGAATATTGCTTTTAATGCGACTGCTTTAGGAGCGATTCCTTTAAAAGGCAATTTTAAATTTTTGCTTGGAAATAAAAATGGAGATTTTTTTGTAAATGGCCATGTGAAAGGTTTTGATGCAACAGCTTCTGAATAAGGTTTCTATTCCGATGGCATTGGTAAAAATAAATATCAGGTAATATCCATTCAATTGATTTTCATTTTAAAGGAAATAATACAAATGCTCAAGGAAGTTTCCTCATGAATTATGACGGGATGAAAATTAATGTTTTGAAACGTGATAAAGACACAAAGCAAATTAAAAAACGAGGATTGATTAGTCTTGCTGCCAATCTTGTGGTAAATAATAATAATTCCGGCACTTCAGTAAGTGCACACTATGACAGGAATATTTATAAATCGTTTTTTAATCTTGTATGGAAGACCATGTTTTGCCGGGATGAAAGAAACACTTGGTGTGCCGCAATCTGTAGGAGATTAAAAATCTTTAAAATTTATTCGTTTACTGGTTACCTTAAACTTTTAAAATTATCCCTGCTATAAACGCCCGGTTCCGCATGGTCGCCTGCTTTCATATCGATGTTTACAAAATGAATATTGTTTGTTTCTGTTAAAGTATATGTAGCAGAAGCGAGGTAATTCTTCAGCGCCGGTATCGCCCAGTTGATTGGTAAGTTTTTCACTATCGGGAATTTTTACATAAATAGTATCATGAGAAACTTTTACAAAATAAAGATGAACATCAGGAAAGTTTTGATTTAAGAGATCAATTAATTGTGCGGAAGAATAAGTCCTGATTCGGGTGGAATCCGGCGCTTTTAATTTTTCTTTTTCTGATTCCCCTGAGTTGAACGCTCCATATCATGCGAACGGTTGACAATCGTTCTCATTGAATCAGCAGAATTATCTGAGGAAACTGTATCAGTTACTTCTTGCTCCGGTGGAGGCGTTTTTACTGTTTCATTCCTGGTTGGAATTGCAGGCGAAATAAATAAAACAGCCAAAGCTGCACGCACCAAATTGTTTTTAATTTTATCATGCATGAAAATTAGGAAAATTAATTTAGAAAGGATAACCGATCGCAATATTTAATACCAGGTTTTTCTCTTCTCCAGTCGCTGTTACCAAAATTAATTTGATTGATCACCCATCTTTGTCCCTGTGGTAGCCATGGTTCTCTTAAAGGCATTCCCAGATCAAGCCTTAACAATAAGATTGAGAAATTAAGTCTTAGCCCAATTCCCGTTCCTACTGCCAGTTGGCTCAGGAAATTTTTATTAAAACAGCGCCAGGGCATTTCATGGTTGGGCCGGTAAAGCCATATATTTCCCGGCATCTACGAAAAAAGGCACCTCTCACAATATT
Source organism: uncultured Chitinophagaceae bacterium (assembly GCA_963814075.1). Lineage (GTDB taxonomy): Bacteria > Bacteroidota > Bacteroidia > Chitinophagales > Chitinophagaceae > Ginsengibacter. The sequence continues at coordinate 179,898 of CAWFBO010000009.1, forward strand.
ATTAAAAGCGTAGCGAAATTCGGTATTCATTTCCAGTTTTATATCTCCTGATTCGTCAGGGAAAAATTTAAGACTGTCGGCATCTGGCGGCCTGAAAGTTCCCGGGCCAACCGAGCGGCTCCGGAAAGCGCGGATACTGTTGTTGCCGCCAATAAAAAATTGTTTGATGTAAGGAAGTTCCCGTCGAGTTTCCGTAAGGATATCCAAAGCCAATCAACAAACGGTTAGCCAGCCTGGCTTTTTTGCTGAACTGCAGGTAATAGCGAAGATCAGTTTGCGCTTTCACGTATTGCGAAATAGCGGCGCCAAAAAGTTTCTTTTCTCCGGTAACCGGATCTGCCGGGATCAGCAGTCCTGCAAGGTTTCCTGAAACATCGGCCAGGCCATTAAAATAAAAGCCTGTTCCCGTTGTGCTTATTAGCAAATGGATCAACAGTAAACGAATAATTAGAACCAATGATGAATTGAGTATCTATAGAATGTTTTAATATAGGGTTGTTGGCAATACTGTCAATATACTCTTTCGTTACGTTTATCGAATGAACATAGTTAACTGAGAAGAGATTGAACTTTTGTTCTACGTCAAAACTCGGCTTCCATTCATACCCCAATTCTCCTTTTAATGAACTTAATGTATATAATTTCCTTCGGTTAAGAAGATCATAGCTAAGGTCGATTTTTGTTTTGGGAACAAATGCATTCGTCGTATTAAAATGAAAAAAGGGAACTACAAATTTTGGAATCGTAAGAGTTACACCACCACCAACTTCATAGGTATTATAACCATTTTTATTACCACTGTATTGCACCTCGGTTCCTACATTTGCATGTACATCCAATTCTTCTGCGCCCTTGAAAGTGTTCCGGTTTTTAAAGGAAAGAGTTATCTGGGAACCAACATAATTATTAGATTTTGTATTGCCTGATAATCTCGGCCTGGATGGATTTTTTTTCCTGTGGAGTCAGATAATAATACGTATTAGTTTGCCCGTGTCGGCGATTATTGGAAGCGGTTACTTCAAACCGGTTTTTTACAAACTTAAAAATATTAAGATTGATTAGCCTGCTAAGGGTAAGATTATGGTCATTCCTGTTATACACATCTCCTGAATCAAAGCGCATGATTTCCGGAAAAAGCTTGGGTTTAAATTTATTTTTGGGATCAACAATGTAATAGCCGCCATAAAGTGCTTTAGTCTGAAGTGAAGTATCAGCATCATTCCCGTTCAGCCGGTAATCAGGGAAAATATACACGCTGTCAATGATATAAGGTTTTTCCGCAATTGCCGGGGCATCTGCTTTTAGTTTCACAAATAAATCCACCTGGTTTTTTCCTACGGTGCTGTCCGCTTCAACGATTAACGCATCAGGGCTAAAGAAATAGTAACCTTCTTCTTTTAAAATTGCGTCTATCCGTTCCCGTTCTCCTTTAATAACTGCGAGGTTAAACGGATCGCCGGAATGTAGAAGTGTTTTTGGTTGAGTTGCCTTAATTGCTTGCCCCGCAGCAGAACTGTCAGTTTCAAAAATCACATTTTTAATGGTATAAACAGGTCCCGGAGTAACAGTATAATAGGCGTGACCTTTTCTGTGCTTTACTATAGTATCGCCGGAGGCATTGCATTGAAATATCCAATATTTTGCAGATAATTTTCAAGAAATTTTACATTGTAATCAAGGTTTACACTTGCTTAACAAAACAGGTGGCCGGCCTATCTTTCTTAAAAATTTCCTGATGAATCCATGCTTTGGAGGTATCGCCGGCCATATTATAAAAAATGAGTTTAAAAGGGATCCCAAAAAACCGGCTGTTAGGTTTTGGCTGTGGTAAGTTTTCAGTAGCTTCCTCTACTTTCTTCTTTTGTTTTCTTGTTATAGTACTGTCTTTTACTTTTACGGTTGCTCCTGTATAAAGTGCATCTCCTTTCGGAACAAGACTTGGTCGTGCTGCACGAGGCAAAAAACAGGATTGCAACTATAAAAAATATTATGGCTGATCTATTGGTCATTATTCCTGGCTTTTGATGGAGGTGTTATTGATTTGTCCTTTAGCTGCTGTTGGGTTTCTTCTTTCTTTATTTCTTTGTTTTGCTGCTTAATTTGTCTTTTCTGTTTTCTTTCTTCTTTACTCTTGAAGATCTGGTTGAATTTGTTGTAATCAACTGATACAATAAATCCTATGCCGGTTTCAATTACATAACCTTCGAGTGCACCTGTATAATCATTTTTACGATAAACCCTTACCTCGTATCTTCCATCTTTTGTTAAGCTTATAATTGATAGAAATATTGCCTGCAAAACTGTTTTGCTTGTTGGTTTGTCTGCAGGTCCCTGTAATTGGAAGTCGCTACCAACCGTTACTGTTAGCCTGTCATTTAAAAGTCGTTTGGAGATCCCTACATTCAAATCGGTTCGGTTTTGCTCAGTGCCGGTAGTATAATCCTGCGTAGTGGCAAGATCCATATTTACATCAACGCCCGGAACAAGATTATTGGTTAACTGGTTTAGTTGTTCTGATAAAAGACGGCTGGCACTTTGCATTGCAACGAATCCTGCATTCATGGATCCTCCGCTACTTGCAAAAGGATTTTCACCCACAAAACGGTTCAAAAGCAGTAACGCAAATACCTGTTTATTCATTTCGTTGGGTTCCTGGCGGAGTTGGGCCAGTTTCGTTCTAACGGTAGTTGTAACAGTACTTGATACCTCGTAATTTTGATCTTTGGGAAGAACGACATCGAAACTTATTTGAGGTTGCAAAAGTTCTCCCTGCAGCGTAAGATTAACCTGGAAAGGAAGCCTTTGTTTATAGATAGCTTGGTTGCGGTTTCTATCTGTCCCTGTACCAGGTCAATTGGCGCTGCATTGGCAATATAAATTGCTGTTACATCCAATTGTCCAGTGGTGGGTTCACCGGTCCAAACGATCTTGCTTCCTTTCTGAATATCGAATTTTCGTTTTAAAAAATTATAGGTAAGATTATAGGTTCCCTGGTCATATTACATAAGATCCGACCAAAGTTATTTTTCCACTTGCATCAATGCCTGCTGTCAATTGCCCTGCTCCTTTCAGCCTTAAGAAATCACCATTGCCTGCATCTACGATCAATTAAATATGGCTGTCTTTATCGACTTTGATATTTACGGAAACATCGTAACCCCTGGAACGGGGCTTTATTCAGAGAATCATAAGGCGCCATAAACAATGAATCTTCAGCTGTGGCGCTTTTGTCAACGAAACGAACAATTCCTTTTCTTTTTTCGATCCCGGCTGTGTTTTGTGGTAACACCACAGTAAAATCTGTTTTATCATTGATCGTAAGATTGCCATCTACTATGGGATGGTTGGGCGTGCCCTTTACCGTTAGATGGGTTGAGAAAACCATTTTGCCATAAAAAAGCTGGTTGTCTTTATTGGTTGAATTGATTGCCTGGAAATTGTTCGCTTTCACATTTAAATCAAATGTGTAATTGATAAAATCTTTCGAATTCAAAGCGCCATCATATTACAATCGCATTATTGGCTGTATCGCGGATGGTAAAAGTATTCAGACAGATTCCTTCATTATTTACTAATGGCGATTGCTTCGTTATCTATTTTGAAAACATTATTGAAACTGTGACATTAAAGGCTGTATTGTTGAAATGGATTTTGCCATCAATATTGCGGATTATTCAAACTTCCATTCATCGCAATTTTTCCATACAAATTTCCACTTGCATCTTTTATCGCACCCCTTGCTAAAACCTTCCACGGTTTTCATTTGAAGCTGGTAAGATCGATTACAAAATCGTAAGTGCTGTTGTTTGGATTTACATTGTAATCACCGTTGATTTTAACATCATTTCCACGTCCTTTCAGTCCTACATCCGCTATGATATTTATTGGCAACATTGTTATTTACTTTGGCAGTAAGCGTGCCCACTGTATCACTTATAAACACTGAGATTATTTACCGTAAGATCAGAGGTGAAAAGTGGGTTGTGTCTGCAAATTTTTTACTAATGGCATTTCCATTCAGTAAGCCGTTCACCATAACAGAATCAGTTTGAACGAACCCGGAAAGCGTTGCCAATTTAAAATTTTTAAAACTTACTTCCAATGGAGCATTTGCTGCCTGTTCCGTCGCTGTTGATTACAATTGCTGGTTTCCCTGGCTTAAAATAAAATTGTGTGCATTGATATTATTTATTGGCAATCACAATTTGATTATTGGTGATTTACACTCCATTTCTCATAATTCAATAAAAGGCTATCCGGCCTTAAACTGAAAACATATTTGTTGAAGGAAGGCTGATTGAAACTTCCGCTCAACCGGTATTTGTCTTTGATTGCTGGTCTTTAATATGCCAGAGTATAATCGAGATTATTATTTTGAAGCTGCCATCTAACGAAGTGGCATACACGTCAATTGAACTTCCGCTTTTAAATCTTGAAATGAAGTAGTTAAATACCAGTGCATTGTTGTGCGTTGCAGCATTGATATTTAATGAATCAACCATGGTAACTTCCATAGACAAGATGAGGTGATTTTATATACATTGCCCAGCCACTGTCACTTGAAAATTTTGCCTGCATATTAATCGTTCTAAGTTCATCGAAAGAAGGCAAAAAAGCATGTAAGGCATGATTGTCAATATAGCGGCTGTGATCGTAAAATCATAAGGTGCAACATTCACTGTATCTTTCGCTGAGTAACGAATAATAGGGATCGATCGACTGCTGAAATACATTCGCTAATTGGGTAAGCTTGTATTGCCCGTCAATAGAGGCATTAAGGAAATTAGTTTTTAAGCGAATTTGTTCGTTTACTCCGGAGTTTGTTGCTGTCAGGCCGATTGAATCAATAGTAATGCGATTACTGTCAGTAACAAGAATTGAATGCGTTACTTTTAAATTTCCGTCAAGATGATCGGGATCAAGATTGGAAAAATCCGCAGCAATATCACCGTGATAAATATTCTTTTGTTTGGTGAGATGTAGTGGTAGTGTTTTTATGCTGTCAATGGTTGATTGCAAATGAAGCGTTGGATATTTTCCTGAAAAATTTCCATTAGCATCAACATTCGCTGCGAGATTGGGATCAGAAACTGTTGCATCAATTCTATAATTTTTATTAGCGATACTCCCATGTGCCTGAATGTTATGATAATTATAATTGTTGAGCGTGATATTTGAGATCATACTTTTGAAAGTAGCATTGGCAGTTTGCGGATCAAAGCCCGTACCTTTTACTTTAAAATCGCCGGTTGCAGGGCCTAATTTTGGATTTTGCATAATGCTTCCCAATTGCAGGTTGCTCGTGTGCAAGACAACATCATAGGTTGCTTTATTTTTATCAGTAATGTTTTGCAAAGTGCCATCAATCGCCGCGTTTCCCGATGAAGAATTTATTGACAGGTTTGCATACAGATTTTTCATTCCTCCTTTAATTTTTCCGTTGGCTGAAACAGCGGTCGGGAAGAGAAATATTATCAGGCAACGTGTTCGGTGGAATGAATGCAAGTATGTCGCTTTTGGAAGTTTGAAATTTATTGATGTTGAGATCTGCATAAATGCTTCGGCATCAGGCAGACCGTTCACCACACCATTTGCATTAATATCTGTTGCTGACAAACCTTTTAGAACCAACTTATGAAAATTCATATCATTTACCTTGCCGGTAATTGTTGCATCTACAAAAATTGTGGCATCGGGCGACAAAGAGGTTGTTTGATTTCTTAATTGCGGAACAAAAGTCAAAAGATCTTTCATGGCTATTTTACTGTTCTTCAAATCAAGGTCAAGGCCTAGTTTACCGGGATCGTTTTTGAGCGCGGCCAAAGAAGGATAAGAAATGATTGCCTGTCTTTTTATTTCTGATCCGGGTGTTTTTATCGATAAATTTTCAAGAGAAACTCCGGTGGGATTCATCGAAAAATCAGTAACTAAATTATTTAAAACAAAACCGCTTTTTTCTTTCATACTTGCTGATCGAATTGAAGCGACTATCGTATCTGCACTATATTTAAGATTAGAAGCTTTTAGTGAAAATTGCTGAAACCCCAAATGCGAATAATCCATGCCGTAAGGCGCTTTTGATGCAGACTGGTCATCGTATTTTAAATTCAAATTATTAACAGATACATCGCCCGCAATAATTTTCAATGATGGTGTTGACGGTGCAGTTGTTGCTGAATCGGGTGGTTTTTGATCCGGCAGCATTAGAGGCAGTTTCAATCATAATATCTGAGTTATCTAAAGAAGCATTCTTTAAGGTAACGATGCTGTTTTTAAGGTCAATGGTTTTTGGATGAACTTCCGCTTTGCCAATAACAAAAGAGGTGTTGATATGTGAAGGTTCACTTTTGTAAGCCACATCAATATTTGAAAGATTGATTTCATTATTTAAAAGTTGTAGATAATTATCAGGCTGCGCTGCTGCTTCTGAAACAGTGACTTTAACCGGTTGTTTTAAAGGTTTCAATTGGTAAAAATGTCCGTGGAGCCCGTTAAGCGTTATCGATGGAATATTGAACAATAAATGTGATGGATCGAAGGTGGAAATTTTGGTATCAAGGTGCCCGAAAGCCAGGTCCATATCGTTACCGGTAAACAAATCTTTATAGATAATTCTTGTATTGTTTACAAGTATTCTATCAATATTCATTTGCGTTGACGAAGTATCCTTATTAGAGGTCGTCGTATCCTTCGGATTATTAAAAGCATCTACAATAAATTGAAAATTAAAAGTGGAATCCGGTGGTAATCTTTTTACTTTGGCTACCACACCATTAAGCGCTATTTCCTTAATATCAATTTTTTTACTGATCAGTTTGGCAATATCCATATTCACCTTCAACTCTTTTCCATAAAATAACGTGTCTTTTGACTGGTCATCGATAAAGATGTTTTGTAAAGAAAGTGTTGTGGGAAAATCCACATCCAGCTTTCCGATCTGATTTCTGTATGAAGTTTATTTTGAAGGTAGGTGACGATCTTTTTCCGTGCAAAATTTTGTACAAATGAAGTTTGGATCAATATTAAAGCAAGCATTATTATAAATAAAACAGATGCAAGGATCCATAAAAATACCTTTGTGATAGTGGCTAAAGCCGATTTCTTTCTTGTGGTTTTTGTTTCTTCTTTCTTTGCATCTCCTTCTTTTAATTCCATAACTGTCATTGATTATACAGTATGTATCTCAAATCGCACACCAACTTCCCGATAATATCAAATATCAAATGCGGGGGCTTTTAAAAACAAAGCTATTTATTATAATTTAAAATATATATTCCCGTTTTCATCTTTTCCTGCAAATTATTTCGAAACAGCTTAATGGCGGCTCAGATCTGTACAAGCATACCTGATCTGGCCTGTAGGTATTCACCGAATAAATGTTTCTAAGCAAAAGCCTTTTTTAACAATGTGCTCCGAAAGTGATTTCTTTTGCTGAAAACAAAAATCCGGTGAAAAAGTTGGTTTACTACAGGGCAAAAAAAATCTCCACAACTTGCGGAGATTTTTAAATAAATGTTTTTGAAATTTTACTTAAGTGCTTCAATCTTTTTTACAAAATTGGATTTTGGCTGTGAACCAACCAGTTTATCAACTACTTTTCCTTCTTTTACAAAAAGAATGGCAGGAATGCTGGTGATCCCAAAATTTACACTTAATTGCGGGTTTTGATCCACATTCACTTTTCCAATATTCACTTTTCCATCGTATTCTTTAGAAAGTTCTTCTACAACGGGGCCGATAGCGCGGCATGGGCCACACCATTCTGCCCAAAAATCGATCATTGTTAATTTGTCTGAATCCAAAACTTTTTCTTTAAAGTTCGCATCGGTATATTCCTGAGCCATAATTTACTTTTTATTTATTTTAAAATTTATTTAATGAATAATTGTGTGCAAAGTTAAAGCCAATATCGTTTAGATGATTAAATGTCATATCCACATTATGTTAATTCTATTTTTACGCCGCATTCGGGTTTGTGTTGAAGATAATTGGCCATTTCGTCATTCATTTCAAATACATTATCCATCGTATACATCGCAAATTTTAAATTAGAAATATCATCACAGATATTGAACCTGAAGACCCGTGTTACCGGGGAATTTTTGCACGTTTTCGCCAATAAAATCTGATCAGTTCTTCAGATACATCTTTTGGATTGATCTCAATATTTAGTTTTTTGGTGTTGCTTTTCATCACACTTTCCAGAAGGCAAATATTATTGACCTTGAATTCGTAAGGAGAAGTATTATATCGTTGTTTAAAAGAACCGGAAATACTGATGACCATTCCCGGCTCCAGGTAATGAGTAAATTTCACATAATCTTCCCCAAAAAACATAAGTTCCATTTTTTCGGTATAATCTTCCAGGTGCATTATCCCAAATTTATTTCCTCTTTTAGAAATCCGGTGCTGCGCTTCCGTTACCAAACCGGCAATCCTGAATGACCTCGCAGGGTTCGGATAAAGATCAATTGCAGCTTTAAATTCATTAAATTCTGCAATTGTGTCAAACTTGTAATATTTCAAAAAAAATTTAAAATTATCCAGTGGATGGCCGCTCAGGTACATGCCGATCACGTCCCTTTCATTGTCCAGCAGTTGTACCAAAGGCCACGGCTGGCAATCAGGAATAACCGGCGGAGTTACTTCTCCCATCTGCAGATCACCAAAAAGAGTATTGGTATTATTATGAAGTTGTGCCTGGTATTGGTTGCCGAATTTAATAATCTTTTCCAGGGAATTTATATTTTCTCCGGGAATTGTATAAAAAAATTGCGCCCTGTGAAAATCTTTGAAGCAATCAAAAGCGCCGGCATAGGCAAGGCTTTCAAGAGATTTTTTATTTACGGTTCTTTGATTTACCCTTTTGATCATATCAAAAATGGACGTAAACGTTCCATGTTTTTCCCTTTCTTCGATAATATTTTCTATGGCGGCCTCACCAACGCCTTTCATTCCGCTGAAACCAAAGCGGATTTCTCCTTTTTTATTTACAGCAAAACCTTTTTGAGATTCATTAATGTCAGGACCAAGCACTTTTAATCCCATGCTTTTACATTCTTCCATAAAGAAGGTGATCTTTTCAATAGCGCCGGCATGGTTCAAAACCGCCGCCATATATTCACTCGGGTAATGCGCTTTTAAATAGGCCGTCTGATAAGCTACAAATGCATAGCAGGTAGAATGTGATTTATTAAAAGCATATTGGGCAAATGATTCCCAGTCTGTCCATATTTTTTCTAGAACATTTACAGGATGATTATTCTTTTTGGCGCCTTCGATAAATTGGTCTTTCATTTTATCCAGCACGTCCCTTTTCTTTTTTCCCATGGCCTTTCTGAGGACATCGGCATCGCCTTTACTGAATCCTGCTAGTTTTTGCGAAAGCAACATCACCTGCTCCTGGTAAACAGTAATCCCGTAGGTTTCTTTTAAGAATCTCCTCCATCTCCGGCAGATCATAAACGATTTCCTGCCTGCCGTGTTTGCGTTCAATGAAGTTGGGAATATAAGCCATCGGCCCCGGGCGATATAAGGCATTCATTGCGATCAGATCATCAAATTTATCAGGCTTCAATTCCCTCAGATATTTCTGCATGCCGGCACTTTCAAACTGGAATGTGCCGTTGGTTTCTGCGCGCTGAAACAGTTTATAGGTTTCTTCGTCATCCAGCGGCAACGTATCAAGATCAATGGCAACGCCGTGATTTTTTTTGATAAGCCCTAAGGCCGTTTTTAAAATGCTTAAGTGTTTTTAAACCCAGGAAGTCCATTTTCAAAACGCCCGCACTTTCAATATTGCTGCCGTCAATTTGTGTGAGCCACAATTCGGAATCTTTGGAAGTGGCTACAGGAATTAGTTCCATCAGATCCTGCGGAGCGATAATGATCGCTGAAGCATGAATGCCTGTATTTCTTACAGAACCTTCCAGTATCTCCGCTTCGTGCAAAACCTTGCTGCGTATATCCTCACCGTTATATATCTCCCGCAGCTTTAGATATTGCTCATATCATCGGGGCCCACGCCATCTTCTGTCAAAGATTTTGCCCCGGTAACCGGTGCTTTCAATACTTTTTTCAAAGAGGTGCCCGGCCTGTCCGGAACCAGTTTGGCCAGGGCATTGCTTTCAGAAAGCGGAAGATCCATTACGCGCGCAACATCTTTGATACTCATCTTGGCAGCCATCGTGCCATAAGTAATAATTTGGGCTACCTGGTTTTTGCCATATTTTTCCACCACATAATCCATCACTTTTTGCCGGCCTTCATCATCAAAGTCGGTATCAATATCCGGCATTGATTTACGGTCAGGATTCAGAAATCTCTCAAAAAGCAAGTTGTATTTTATGGGATCGATATTGGTGATGCCAATGCAATAAGCCACTACGGAGCCGGCAGCAGAACCACGGCCCGGGCCTACAAACACACCAAGGTCTTTTCCGGCAACAATAAAATCACTCACGATCAAAAAGTAACCGGCAAAGCCCATGGTTTTGATCGTGAACAATTCAAAATTGATCCGTTCTTCAATTTCGGGAGTTATTGTTTCATATCTTTTTTTAGCGCCTGTCCATGTCAAATGTTCAAGATAGGCTTCCTGGTTCTGCAAATTCCTTTGGCACCGGGAAATGAGGAATCAAAATGTCTCTTTTCAAATCAAGCACATCAATTTTATCGATCACTTCATTGGTGTTGTCCAAAGCATGCGGAAGATCGTCAAAAGCAGAAAGCATTTCCGAGGTATTCTTTAAATAGAACTGGTTGTTGGGAAAGGCAAATCTCTTGTTCTTGATCATTACATCATCATCCGTAAATTCACGTAGGGCAGGAGTGGCCTGCGTTTCGCCGGTGTTGATGCAAAGAAGAATATCATGAGCGTTAAAATCTTTTTCGTCCACATAATGCGAATCATTGCTCGCAATGATTTTCACATCATATTTTTTGGCAAATTTTAACAGGATCTTATTCACTTTGTCCTGCTCAGGGATCCCATGTCTTTGTAGCTCAACATAGTAATCTTTCTGAAAAATATTCAACCACCATTTGAATTCATTTTCTGCTTCCGCTTCTCCCTTTTTTAAAATCGTTTGTGGCACCAACGCGCCAAGGCAACAGGTGGTGGCATTAAGCCTTCATGGTATTTATGGATCAGTTCTTTATCAATCCTCGGATACTTGGAATACATTCCTTCAATGTACCCAAGCGAAGTGAGTTTGGTTAAGGTTTCGATAACCTTCAGTGTTCTTCGCCAATAATATCTGGTGATGGCGCGGATCTTTTTGTTCTTTGGTAAATTGTTTTTGAAGCCTGTTTTCAGTAATGTAAAATTCACAACCTACAATGGGTTTAACCTTCAGTGAACCATCGGCATTTTTGAGCGTATGGGCATGCTTCACAAATTCAAAAACGCCAAACATATTTCCATGATCAGAAATGGCAAGTGCGGGCATTCCGTCGGCAATCGCTTTATTATAAAGAGATTTAATGGGCGCTGCGCCGTCCAGCAAGGAAAACTGCGTGTGAACATGGAGGTGAGAAAATTTCAAGAATTAAAAATTATGAGTTATGAATTATGAGTGTATTCAGCATTAAAGCTCTAAACGCAAATATCGCAAAAAAGGATGGGCTCCCTTTTTCAAATTATCAACAAAAGGGAATTTTTTTAAGGATTTTTTAAGGAGGAAGAAAATAACTTTTTTTTGCTTTTATGTGAAGTGAAACTTATCTTCGTTTTTTGCTGGAGAAAATAAAATTTAGGAACTTACGTTTGTTTAAAAGTCAGGCTTGGTCAATATCCACTACTTATTTTTTTTTACAAACAACAAATACCCCGACAGAATGAATAAACCCACATTAATCTGCATAGCAATTATCTTTGCATGCACCGTCCAATTTGCCAATGCACAAACGAGCGTTAATACGATAAGTGTTACCAATGATAATGGCGAAAGTGCCCTTTCTTCTCCGGTAGATGGCATTGCATTCACTCCTGACGGTATTTTAAGAACTACCGAAAGCGGTGGCACAAAAAGCATTAAAAATCTTCCCGCACCTGTTGTAATGAAAGAGGTAAAGCTCCTGTCATAGAAAAAAGCCCTGTTATTGAATCGCTTTCTCCTTTGCAATATAAATATGCGATGATGATGGATGTGGACGTGGAATCTTTAAAAAATGTTGCTTTACTGGGATTCATTGATGATTGGTTCGGAACAAGATACCGTTATGGCGGTACTACCAAAAGAGGAATTGATTGCAGCGCGCTTACAGGAGCGCTCTTATTGGCGGTTTACGGATTTAATATGCCACGCACTGCACGTGAACAGTATGGTGCAACTGAGCACATCGGCAAAGATGAATTAAAGGAAGGCGACCTTGTATTTTTCAATACCCGCGGCGGTGTTTCCCACGTAGGTGTTTACCTTAGAAAATGATTATTTTGTGCAGGCTTCTTCTCATGGTGTTACCATCAGCAGCCTTGATGATCACTATTATTCCAAAAGATTCATTTGCGGAGGGAGAGTTACCAGGGATAAAATGAGTGACATAAATTAAAAAAGTAAATACATAAATTCTTATAAAAGGGAACCAAGTTGGTTCCCTTTTTTGCGGTTTTTTTAAATAATAATATTGTTTTTTCAAATAATACAAATTTCAGCACGAAATATGCATAGTATCTTCATCAACTCATTGCCGCTTTATGCAGAAAAAATACCCGTTCTTTTTCCGTTCAACCGTAACCCTTTTTGGGGTCATTCTTTTTCGTATATGTATTGTTTGTGCTCAGGAATATTATGATTCCAATCGCATTTGCCTTGATGATCGCTATTTTGTTGAATCCATTTGTAAATTTTCTTAACAGCAAAAACATTAACAGAGTATATCGATCTCAATCGCTTTATTATTGGCTATTCTCTTTGTAGCTGCTGTGTTATATTTTATTTCCTCGCAGGTAGTGAAATTTTCGGATAATATGTCGGCGTTGGAACAAAAATTTTCCATGCTTTTTCACAACCTTCAATTGTGGCTGCAAAACAATTATTCATTGCCCGTTTATAAACAGCGGGAATATCTTTCGGAACTGGGAAATAGCCTTAAGCCATTGATAGGACAAACACTCGGAACGGTACTTGGCACTTTGAGCGTAGTTTTTTTACTCCCGGTTTACATTTTTTTGCTGCTATATTATAAAACACTTATTCTTAATTTTTTGTATGAAATTTTTGCGGAAAAAAATTCGCAAGGTGTAAGAAATGTATTGTCGGAAACAAAAAATGCCATTCAAAGTTATATGGTTGGCTTGTTGCTGGAGGCACTTATTATCGGCATTTTGAATTCTACCGCGTTATTTATACTTGGCGTCCAATATGCTATTTTGTTAGGCGTCATTGGCGCACTTTTAAATATTTTACCTTATATAGGCGGGATCATTGCCATCATCCTTCCTGTTTTGATAGCGACGGTCACAAAAGATGGATACTCAACACAGATCGGAATAATCATAGCCTACTCGATCATTCAATTCCTGGATAATCATTTGATAGTTCCACAAATTGTTTCGTCGCAGGTAAAGATCAATGCTTTGGTTTCCATTATTATTGTATTGTTGGGCGGTGCAATCTGGGGAATTTCGGGAATGTTTTTATCTGTTCCTTTCATTGCGGTTCTGAAAATCATTTTTGACAGGGTAGATGGTCTAAGGCCGTGGGGGAAATTATTGGGAAGTGAAGTCCCTGTATATCATAAAGGGCAGTTGTTGAAAAGACGGAATAAAGGAAAAGAAAAATCCGGTCCATGTACCGGTAAACAAACTAATTAAGCTGACTCTTTATTTGAGACAGGCACTTTCGTAAACTTTTTTTTAAGAGCAGAAATGTTTATACCAACACAGCTTTTTCAGATACTGATACTTTCGGCGCAATACCTGGCGAAACAGGGCCTATAAATTCCGGGGGCTTCCCGGGAACAGCTACACCGTTTTTTGAAGGGGATTTTTTTTTAGCGTTGACTACGGGAGCGTTCGTTTTAATAAAAAACCTTGAAACATATACTGAACAGGGTTTCAAGCGAGTGCCCAGGACTGGAATCGAACCAGCACATCTTGCGAACGGCAGATTTTGAGTCTGCTGCGTCTACCAATTCCGCCACCTGGGCGATCTTCAAACATTTATAAAAAGGGTGGCAATATTACGCATTCCCCGCAATTTGTCCAAAATCCATCCTGGTATTTTTATATTTTTTTCAAAACAAAATTTCTTAAATAAAGTTCGTTTACTGGCACCTGATTCCAACTAAACTATTTTCTTCAGATATTGTAAATTGCCGCAATTGCAAAAAATGAATGGATGCTTAAAATAGGATTAATAAAGAGAAGGTAAAATTCCTCCTGATAACCGGGTTGCCTTAACGCCTACCCAATGTAAATGGGTGCAGGAAAATAAAAATATTTCAATAGTAGTACAACGTTCGGCAACACGCTGTTATTCGGATGCGGAATACCAGAAAGCCGGGATAGAAGTGAAAGAAGATTGTCGGCGAATGTGATATTTTATTTGGAATAAAAGAAGTGCCTGTTGATATGCTGATACCTGGAAAGACTTACTTTTTTTTCTCCCATACCCGAAAACTTCAATCGTATAATCAGAAATTATTGCAGGCGATCATCAGCAAAAAAATCACTTTAATAGATTATGAATGCCTGGAACATGAGGACGGAACCAGGTTGATCGGTTTTGGATTTTTTGCCGGTGTTGTGGGCGCTCATAACGGAATGATGGCTTATGGAAACCGCACAGGAAATTATCATTTAAACCGGGTTTATAAAAAGAGAAATTTCCAGGAACTGATACATACTTATTTTGGATTAAAACTTCCCAATCTAAAAGTGGCAGTTACAGGTAGCGGGCGAGTTGCTCATGGTATTTTAGAGATCATGAACCTTATGGAAATCCATGAGGCGGAACCTGACGAATATAAATCAATCACAGTTTTCTTATCCCGTGTACGTACATTTAAAAGGAGCTGATCTTTATGTGAATAAACTAACAGGAAAGTATACACGAAAAGAATTCCACGACCATCCTGAAAATTACAAATGTCTTTTCAGTGATTATATTTCTGAAACTGATATTTTGTTGAACGGCATTTACTGGTATGAAAAAGTTCCGCGGCTATTTGAAGCTGGAAGACATGAAAAAAGACAATTTCAGGATAAAAACCATAGCGGATATTTCTGACGACAAATATGGTTCTGTTCCCTGCAACCTTGGCGATAACACGATGGAAGATCCTGTTTATGGCGTGGATAAAATCACTGGAAAACGCACTGACCTTATGTTGAAGGATCGGTCGATGTGATGGCGGTGGGTAATTTGCCCAATGAATTGCCACGTGATGCTTCAAGGTATTTTGGCGAACAACTGATTAAATATATCCTGGACGACCTTAAAGCCGGTAGCTCAAAAATTATTGATGAAGCAATGATAACTGATCATGGACAGCTTACAGAAAATTTCGCTTACATGAAAGATTATGCGGGTTTATAAATAATAATCTTTCAGTAAATAGTTGAAGCTTTCGCGTGTAATTTCCTTCCTTATTTTTTATTGTAATTTCATTTGACAGACACTGTTTTCCTTGTCTTTTCCAAATAATAGTATTCCCCGAAAAAAGGAATGCGCCGGTGTTTGCTTTACCAGCAATTCATCCACCAAATAAAAATTATTTTCAGTTGCTAGTTTTTTAAAGATATCAATTCCGATGAAAGGGAAGAAGTACAGCAAAATACCCTCCTTCATTAAGATGTTTCGAAATTGAGGAAACAGTTCCTTCAAGGTTAATCCTTCATGGTGTTTGGCAATGTTCTTATTTTTATTTCCGGAGGAGATCATTTTCAAAAAAAGGCGGATTAGAAATAATGAGATCATATTTTATGGTTGCGCCCCAATTTTTTATATCGGCATGAAAAGCTTGTAATTGTTTAGTCCATTGGCTTTCATTGAAATTTTCTTTTGTCTGCATGAATGCATTTTCATCGATCTCAACGGCATCAATTTCTGCATTTGATTTTTGAGCCAGCATCAGGCTTAACAATCCGGTACCGGAACCGATATCCAAAATATTTCCGGGTTGAAGAATTTTTTTTTCAATTTTATCTGCTACCCACGCACCAAACAAACAGGAATCGGTACATACTTTCATGCTGCTTTTATCCTGGTTAATTTTAAATTGTTTGAATTGAAAATAGTTGTTGGACAAAGGAAATGTTGAATGTTGAGTGATGAGTTAGTAAAATACGGTAACCAGCATATTAATTAGTTCTGGCACTTGGAACTACAGACAGATCTTCAAATTGTGTCCAGGTATTTATAATAAGCGGTTATCGCTATCATTGCTGCATTATCGGTGCAATATTCAAATTTTGGAATAAAAGTATTCCAGCCTTCTTTTTTGCCCGAGTTTTTCAAATTCAGCACGCAAACCGCTGTTGGCGCTTACTCCGCCGGCGATACACACATCTTTGATGCCGGTTTCGTTCGCTGCTTTTTTTAATTTGTTCAATAAAATGGAAACAATCCGAGATTGTATGGAAGCGCAAATATCAGGCAGATTTTCTTCCACGAAATTTTCATTCGTGTAGCTTTCCATCACGAATAAAATAAAGGAATGCTGTCTTTAATCCACTAAAACTAAAATCCAGTCCGTCAATTTTTGGTTCGGGAAAATGATATTTTCGGGCGTCGCCTTTTTTTGCATATTTGTCTATCAAAGGGCCGCCAGGATAAGGGAGCCCTAAAATTTTTGCCGACTTGTCAAAAGCTTCTCCTGCCGCATCATCCAGCGTTTGCCCGATTATTTTTTGTTGTAACGGGCGATTCACAAACGACAATTTGCGTATGGCCGCCACTTACTGTAAGGCAGAAAAACGGAAAGGAAGGAATTTTACTTTCACTGTTTACTGGCTGAATGAGGTTGGCCAAAACATGGGCCTGCATGTGATGGACAGCAATCAATGGTTTATCAAATGCCAGTGCCAGCGATTTTGCAAATTCGGCACCCACTAGCAATGCGCCGATAAGCCCGGGAGATTGCGTAAATGCAAAGGCATCTATTTCTTTCAACTCAACACCGGCAATTTCAACGCTTCATTTACAACCGGGACTATAGACTGAAGGTGGGCCCTCGAAGCCAATTCAGGAACTACACCCCCGTATTTCTCATGAATTTTCTGGCTGGAAATTACATTGCTAAGAATGATTTTATCCCTGCAAACCGAAGCAGCGGTTTCATCACAGGAAGATTCAATGGCAAGAATAGTAATCATAGGCGGCAAAGTTAGGAAAACAAGGACTGTAAAGACAGAGGCTCAAAGCGGTGTGAAGCGAAATAAAATTTGGCGTTATTTATTTGTTTACCGTGAAAACAGATTTCTTCTCCAGGTCCTCTGTATTCATGCAAATAAAAGTGTTTGCAACATCCTATTTTTCATCTGGCGGATGATAATCAAACGGAAGCAGATCTGCAATACGGGAATCTATCCAATAACCATAAATAACGATTTTTGAAGGAATTAGGGAAGCCGTTCTCGTTGATCTATACAGGTTGTTGCAAGGTGATGATACTGGTTTTTGGTCCCGGGCTTATAATAATCAGTTGATTGTACGCCATTTCCGCATTCTGTAGCATCGACGCTCAACATTCCTGAAAAATTGAGCCTGTATTTATGACCGGGCAATGCAGTTATCATTCGGTAGTAAGGAATTTCGGGCCATAAAAGCGTATCAACATATTGCTTGTTTCCCAGGGTTAATAAAAATCCATTCGATGGCACATTGATTTTTTTGGTAATACCTCCGCCCACGTTCATCCTCTCTTCTTCAGGGGCAATTAACATCTCCAACAATATAACCCTTTTGTATCAGTTGTCTTTTACCAAGGTTCTGATAAAACCGAAGTAGGGAGGTTTGGTATACTTTTTCCCTTTTTTGCTGCCATTCTTTTTTTTGGGATTTCGATGAGGCTTGCATTTCTTCAAACAATGGATAGCCCATATAATGAAGGTCACCGGTTTTTTTATCATAAGAAAATTCCTTTAAAAGATATTTAATATTGTAGCCTAATGCATTGTTTGAGATCTGCAACATGTCATTGCTGTGGGCGGTAATTTTTCCATCCGGACCCGTATGCATTTTCAAAATGTCTTCATTAAGGATATCAGTTTGCCTGGCATTTTTATCAGTCCCGATAAAAGCCATTCTAAAGGTTTTTAACTGCTCTTTCCTGTCGCCGTTTTTTAGATTGATGACCACATCCTGAGTTCTTTTGCATTTTCTTTCATCACAAATAAAACGTTGTCGTTCTTCTCGTTCACGCTAATAGGGTAGATCTGGGTTTCATATCCAACAAAAGAAACGATGACATTGTAATTGCCGTTTGATAAGCCACTTATTTCGAACCTGCCGGAAGAATCAGTAAGATCGCCCTTTGGTTGAATTGCTGACAAATACACTTGCAGGTGAGAGGGGATTGCCCGCGCCATTCTTAACCTCTCCGGTTATTTTCCATTGGCAAAAAGCCTGATGGCAAAGCAATAAGAAAAAAAAGCCCAGTGCAGTTGTTTTTTTCATGGTGAATTTACGATAACCCCAATCCAGGTCAACAAAATGATTTTACAGATGAAAGATAGTAATTTTCATAGATATTGGGACTTACCTCTTTTTACACACTATCTGTACCGAAGCCATGCTCAACGACGACTGAGCCATTAACTAGCTGAAACAGCTTTATCTTGGTATTTCTGCATAATCGCTATCCAATAAACAAAACGTGAGTTCGTTTTTATCTTGATGAAAAGTTGGCCACAGCGTTTAAATAAGTAAATTTGTTTTTTTTAATCCATTACCGGCCAATACTACGCACGTTAAAAACGGAGCCTTTGTTGTCATATTGTAGAACTTAAACTTATATCTATAGCGTTACAATTTTCCGATTAACCGATTGACAGATGCCAAAAATACATCTAACACTTTTCTTGTTTTTTTGTTCAGTTTGCGTAAAAGCGCAGACTGCTGACTTTACTTACAGTGATGGAACGTTTTGCGCTCCTGCGGTCGTACAGTTTACCCCAACTGCTTCAGGCAATCCGCGCTCCTATATCTGGAATTTTGGTAACGGTACCATCACTAACGGAACCAGCCCGAAAGTGACTTATGCCAAGGCTGGTACTTATACTGTAAAGTTGGTAGTAGTTTATGAAAACAAAGCGAAAGCGGTGGTTAAAAAGATCACCATCAATCCTTCCGTGAGCGCTTCGATAAAAACTGACAGAAGTTATATCTGTACTCCCGGAAATATCAACTTTACCGCCGCTCCCGCCGGAATCAATTATGAATGGAATTTTGGAGACGGCACCGGTACCATTCCAACAACGAACAACAATATCGCACATCCGTTTTCGGCAAAGCAGGATTATAATGTAATGCTAAAAGCTACCAATGCTTTTGGATGTTTCGATACTGCCAGCACTGTTGTTAGTTTGAAAGATATTACAGACACAGGAACTGTCACGCCGCGTTCAGGATGCATACCAGCAACCTCTTCTTTTACAGTAGCAGCGGACATACCCCCTAAAAGTTCTGTTACACAATATACCTGGAATTTTGGGGATGGGAGCCCTGTTTTATCAACACCTTCCGGGAATGCTTCTCACGTTTATGGTAATACAGGTGGATACTTACCAACTGTTATGATTACTACTTCTGAAGGTTGTACCGGAATGTATAATTATCCACGGATAGCTTTTGGAACCCCTCCAACCAATCCTGTCGCATACCCATTAAAAACAGTGATTTGTGGCTCTGAAACAGCCGCTTTTGTTTCAAAAGCCACAAAAGCTAATCGGTACATCTGGAACTTTGGCGACGGGACCCGCAACACAGTTTCTGATACTATCGCCCACCATAAATATAAAACCCTGGGAACCAAGACCGTTACGGTTACCCCTGCTTTTAATGGCTGCCGCGGCGCCTCTGTTACTTTTACGATTGACGTAGTTGGAGTAATTGCCAATTATAGTTATACTAACACTTGCTTGGCTAAGCAAACTTTTACTTTCAACAACAAAAGCCAGGGAAACCTTTCTACGGTGAATTGGACTTTTGGTGATGGCAGCGGAATTGTAACGACACGAAATACAAGCCACACTTATCCGTCGGACGGAACTTTTTCTTCCTCTTTACTGGTAATTGACAGCATTACCGGATGCAGGGATTCAATCTCACGAGCCATATATACGGCGAAACCGTCCTTATATAATCCCGATACTTCTATTTGCAGAAACAGTGTCACAAATTTTTCTGTACTTAATAGTTATGATAATGCTAATGCTACCTACACATGGAATGTTACAGGCATTCAATCAGGACCTTTTGAGGATTCAACTTTTGATGATACAGCTACCGTCCTGGGTAATTTTGATAATTACGTGTTGATAAATAATGGCGGTGGCTATTGTCAGGACACTATTCGGTTGGATCATAAAATCCTGGTCAGAGGTCCTGAACTTAATTTCACCGCGCCTTCCTCCCTTTGTTTCGATAGCGTGTACACGGTTACCAATAATTCTAAACCTTATCTTCCCCAGGATTCGATAAGATATTGGTACTGGAACTTCGGTGACAATTCTATTAATGACACGCTGTATCAACCTGATCCTTATGCTTTTCCGAGATCTGGTACATTCAATGTAACCTTATCCGCAATTGATATCAACGGCTGTTTTGACAGTCTTGGTAAGCAGGTTACCATACATTCTTTGCCCTTTGTTCAAACAATCCCCACGATTGATACTTTATGCCAGGGAATGCCAGACACGTTAATCGCATTCCATAATCATTCACTTACATGGTCACCCGCCGGCAGCCTTTCAAGTGCCACCGCTGACACAGTGCTTGCAAATCCTGTTGATACCACACTTTATTATGCAACTGCAACAACACGGTTTGGCTGTACCTATCGTGATAGCGTACTGGTAAACGTATTTCCTCCTTTTACAGCTACCCCTTCTGTTTCGAATCCGTATATATGCCAGTTAGACACAATAACTCTTGAAGTTTCGCCACCCACCAAACAAATCACATGGACGCCGGCTACAGGATTGTCGAATCCAAATGCCTACAACCCCGTTGCTTCCCCTTCTCAAACGACCACTTACACGGCAACTCTTATCGATTCTGTCGGATGTTTCAGCAGCACGGCCAACATAACGGTTCATGTAAAAAGCCTGCCTGCCGTAGATGCCGGTGCAGACAGTACCTATCCTTATGATACGCCTTTTTCCCTAAATCCCACTTATAGCAACAATGTAGCTTCGATTTTATGGACGCCTACAGATTCTTTGAATTGCAATACCTGTGCTTATCCGAAAGGTACGTCGTGGGCAACTACCACCTACCTTGTAACGGTTACTTCTGACAGCGGTTGTATTGCCAGGGACAGCGTAACGATCTTTGTCCAATGTAAAGATTCTTACATTCTGATGCCAACTGCTTTTACGCCTAATAATGATGGGCTTAACGACTATTACTATCCCTTAACCCGCGGTATCAAAACAATCGTTAATTTTTCCATTTTTAATCGTTTCGGGCAGCTGGTTTACCAGGCACAAAATTTCTCACCAAATGATAAAACCTTCGGATGGGACGGGCAGTTGAAAGGCATCCCACAGCCTTCCTCGGTTTACGTTTACATTATTGAAGCAATTTGTGATCTTGGCGATACGGTGCATAAAAAAGGGAGTTTTATGTTGATAAGGTAAGACGTCGTGGTAAATTCTACCCGGCCGGGTGATCTCCATTAAGCGTGTCATTGCCGGGCATTCGAAAATAAAAATTCAGGCAATTTGTTGCTTTACTATTATTTTCCAAACTTTTTCTCTATGCTCTTAATTCCTTTTTTATAGATCTCTAAATCTTTAAACTGGTCCTGGATAAACTGGTTGTCCTCGAGCTTACCAATGATCGTATTCATCTCATCCACATTTTCATATATCATTTTTCGGAAAGGATTGGAATAATCTTTGGCGCGCGATTCGTAGATCGCTTTGCTGGCCCATGTTTTAGTATTTACAGATCGTTGAAGCAATTCTTTAAAATATGCCGGTGTAAATTGTTTGGAAGTGATATTTTCAATTTCCAACAAAGAAGTATAGGCGTGTATTAATTTGTTCTTTTCATATTCTTCTCCGCCCTGGCGGTAGAAATCATGCACTTCAGTCCATGAATTGATCTTGTTATTTTTAATTTTATTTTTTAACTTTTCCACATCCGCAGCAGGAATTAGTTGGCCACCAATGTTCTTCCATTCATTTCTTGAAACTCTCGTTGGAATACTTTTTTTGAATTCATCAAATGAAGAAAATTTATTTTGTTGGATATGATTAATTAACTGAACTGTTCCATAGTAGCTGATGAGTTCTTTGAACAAATCTATTGCCTGGTTTACCTTTACCACTTCTGTTTTTCGGTTACTGTTTTCAACTCCTTCTATTTCAGCATTTCCATTTTCATCCACTTTTAGTTTTGATAAAATTTTAATGGCAGTAAAAAGTTCATTGATCGTGTCAGGCGCTAAATAATCGTATTCAATCTTTTGAATTTTTTCAGTGCGTTTATCCCGATTGGCAAATTTCCATGCATTTCTTTCCAGCGCATACATATTGTACAAAAACCAATAACCCGGCATCAAAACCAGCTTATCATCGGATACATCATTGCTCACCAAACAAAACGGAAGTGTGATATTCATTTCAAAAGGATAATCTCCTTTCGCCAAAATACAAAATGAGGCAAACTTTGAGTTGTGTTTCAGGCTTACACACAATCCCGGCCAAAAGCCACGCCCGGCAATGATTTCACCATCTGCAGCGCGGCTGTTATGATTGCTTCCTATAGTTGCGCCGGCTGCAATATTGCTTTGTCCCATGACAATGATGCACATAAAAATGAATTGTTATGGTGCTGTTCATGACTGGGGAAAATTAAGGGTATTCAATACTTCACAGCATGAAATAGTCGAATTGTTTCCGAGATAAGAATTGATAAGCCGGGCGCCATATTTTAATTGTGAATGAGCCGCCATAATAAATCTTACTGCTTTTACGCCGTAAAATATCCTGCACCCATAACCAACAATTCCATTTACCATTTCACAGCCTTCGCCGATTTGTGAAGTTCTTTCCGCATCACTATTGATCGTAAGATTTTTTAATTTATTCGCTCCTTTTAAATAAGCATCAGTACCGATCATCACATCTTTTAGAATGTCACAATCTTTAATTACACAGCGGTCGCCGATGGTTCCGTAATATCCTCTTTTAGAATTAAATTCTTTTTGAGTAAGTTCTAAAAATCTTTTTTGAAGTTCCGCGTCTTCAGGATTGTTGCTCCAGATATAAGCGTCTCCGGCAAGCATTCCATCAAACGGGGCAATGCGCCTGCCGCCGTTTTCATTACGCACTTCAATCCAAACTCTGCCGCTTTCCTGCTCACCATCTTTTAAAATTCCATTTCCGAATTTTGAATAATCGGTGGTGGCTAGTTCATTTACATTGGTGATCATTACTTCATTGCCAATAATATAATGGCTTAAATATCCGGCATTATCAATACAAACATTATCTCCAAAATCGCAACTAATGATATGGCTGTTGTAAATACCAACAGGCATCCGCAAATTGTGAAATTCAAGATAAAAAGGTTCCAGTTTTCCAATGCGGATCAACCCGTGAAATTTTGAATTTTTTACCAACGCAGGATCAAATTCTTTTGATACAAAAATTTTTGCCCAATCGTCAGAGGTATTGCCATTACGGATTAAAATTTCAATTTCTGAACCGGAAAGACGCCGATAATGAATTCCATTATTGTTTTGCTGATTCCTTAAATAATATTCATTTTCGCCCTGAGGTAAATATTTTGGATCAATAAAATTATACCCAAGATTATCAATCGGGTGTTTTGTAATTATGTTCATTGGAAAAATTGAAAATTGAGAATGATGTGTTTGAATTTTGGTAAAGAAATCCCTTACTCCACAGTTACCGACTTTGCCAAATTGCTGTGGTTTATCTACATCACAACCTTTTAAGACGCCAATATAATACGAAAGCAATTGCAGAGGAATCACACTTAAAAGCGGCGCTACTACTTCGTTTGCAGGCGGCACAATAAATACATCATCAGCCATGGTTGGTATTATATCATCACCTTCTGTAACGATGGCGATCACTTTTCCTTTACGCGCTTTTATTTCCTGGATATTGCTTACGATCTTTGCATGATATTCATCTTTTGTCGCCACAAAAACTACAGGAAGATCTTTCATCAACCAAAGCGATTGGGCCGTGTTTCATTTCAGCCGCCGGATAACCTTCTGCATGGATGTAAGAAATTTCTTTGAGTTTTAAAGCACCTTCCAAAGCGATAGGAAAATTATATCCTCTTCCGAGATACAAGGCATTAATCGCATCTTTATATTTTTTTGCAATCGGCTTTATCAATTCGCCATCTTTTAAAATTGCATCTACTTTTTCAGGTATGTTTTCCAGTTCAACTAAAAGTTCTGTATATCTTGATTCTTCAATCGTTCCTTTTTCTTTTGCAATCTTTAAAGCGATCATCATCAAAACGGTTAATTGTGCTGTAAATGCTTTTGTAGAAGCAACGCCAATTTCAGGTCCGGCATGCGTGTAAGCACCGGCATGCGAAGCGCGTGAAATAGAAGAACCAACCACATTTACAATTCCGAAAATAAAAGCGCCTTGTTCTTTTGCTTTTTCAATAGCAACCAAAGTATCAGCGGTTTCGCCACTTTGTGAAACAGCAATAATTACATCTCCTTTATTTACGATAGGGTTTCTGTACCGAAACTCTGATGCATATTCTACCTCTACAGGAATGCGGCAAAGTTCTTCAATAATATATTCTGCTTCCAATGCTGCATGCCAACTGGTGCCGCAGGCGATGATGATATATCCTGGATGCATTAATAAGCGCTTCAATATTATCCTGAATTCCCTTCATCGTGATCGTTCCTTTTTCTGCGTCTAAGCGTCCCCGTAAGCAATCGTAAATGGTTGTTGGTTGCTCATAAATTTCTTTAAGCATGAAATGATCGTAACCACCTTTTTCAATAGCCGCCAATTCTAATATCAAGACTGGAGATGTAAGGCGTTTGTTTTTCATTACCCAGATTTTTAAGAATCAATTCATCTGCTTTTATGATCGCGATTTCATAATCATTTACATATACTACTTCTTTGGTGTATTCGAGCATCGGCGTGGCATCCGAACCGAGAAAATGTTCGTCCTTTTCCAATGCCGATTACCAATGGACTTCCTTTTCGTGCTGCGATAATAGTGTCAGGATTGTCTGCATCAAGCAATAAAATAACATACGCGCCCGAAACTCTTTTTAATGCAATCCGCACTGCTTCTTCCAGTGGTGATTGTGTGTTCTTTTGAATGTCTTCAATGAAATTTAATAAAACTTCTGTATCGGTTTCGCTTTTAAAAGTGTATCCTTTTTTAGTAAGCTCAGATTTTAGCTGTGCGTAATTTTCGATGATGCCATTATGGATCATCGCCAGTTTGCCGTTGTTGCTTCTATGAGGATGCGCATTTACATCGCTGGGTTCTCCGTGCGTGGCCCAACGTGTATGGCCGATACCGATATTCCCATTAACTGGTTTGCCGAGTAACGACTGTTCCAACTCAGCTACTTTTCCTTTTTTCTTAAAAACATGTAGCCCGCTGTCATTTATCAAAGCTACGCCGGTACTGTCATAGCCACGGTATTCCTGTCTTTTTAGTCCTGTAATAATGATAGGGTACGCATCTCTCGTGGCCAATATATCCAACAATTCCACACATAAATTATTTTTATTTATTATTTACACAAATTAACGAAAAAGTGGGCAGTTATAGTTTGTAGCTGATTCGGAACAAAATAGAAATATGAATTAAAAGTTCCTTTGCTATTACTGCATTCGAGGTCGATTTATCATCTATTGTTAAAGAATAATCACTTTAAAGTATTTTTCAATTCTTATCATAAAGATTATGTTTAATGTTTTTAAAATGGAAAAGAAAATTCTTTGTCTTTCATTCGGTTTATTTTGTGTTATCACTCTTTTTGCCCAAAAGCAAAATGCACGCTTTAAAGTAATCGCTTTCTATACTGCGAAGAACGATTTCGCGCATATCAGTTTTGTACATGAAGCCAACAAATGGTTTCCAAAAATGGCGAGAGAAATATAATTTCACTTTATGATTCAACTAATAATTGGAAAAATCTCAATGCTGAATTTTTATCGCATTACCAGGTGGTTATTTTTTTGGACACAAGGCCTGAATGATTCCTTACAACGACTGGCATTTCAAAAGTATATGGAAAATGGCGGCGCCTGGATGGGGTTTCATTTTTCTGCGTTCGCGCTGACACCTTCTGATTACCCCATGAATTGGGATTGGTATCACAATCAATTTTTGGGTTCCGGTTCTTATGTTAGCAACACATGGAGGCCTGTCTCAGCGATTTTGCGGGTGGAAGATCAAAATCATCCGGCGACAAAAAATCTCCCTGAAACTTTTAAATCCGCACCAAATGAATGGTATCGTTGGCAAAATGATTTAAGGAAAAACCCTGATATTGATATTTTGGTTTCTATCGATTCTACAAGTTTCCCGTTAGGAACCGGCCCAAAGCAAAGTGAGATCTGGCATAGCGGTTATTACCCTGTTGTGTGGACCAACAAAAATTATAAAATGATCTATTTTAATATGGGGCACAACGATATGGATTATGAACACAAATACGACAACACCAACCGAACATTATCTTCCACTTTTTCCAGTAAATGGCAGAATAAGATGATCATTGATGCACTTCTTTGGTTAGGAAGAAAATAAAAATTGCAATTATTTATTTGTTCACTAATAAACTAATAAACCAATTAACCAATTAACTAATAAACCAATTCACCAATAAACTAATAAACCAATTAACCAATTAACCAATAAACCAATTAACTCTCCCTCTTGCCTTCGAGCAACAATTTCAAAGCGTGGTCAAAGTCGCCGGCAGCAGTAACTTCCCCGGAATTAACGAAGAAAATTTCATCGGCATTTTCAATGGTGTTGAGTCGGTGAGCGATAATGACTTCCGTTGTTGAAGAAGGCAGTTTCTGAAGAATATCTTCCAGCAATTTTTCAGTGATGGTATCAATATTGGCGGTGGCTTCATCCAAGATCAACAATTCAGGTTTGCGCAAAACGGCCCTGATAAATGCGATCAGTTGTTTTTCTCCAAGGCTCATAGAATCGCCTCCTGAAACGATTTTAGTATCCAAACCTTCTTCGAACCTGTTTACCAAACTCTCAAGTCCTTCTTTGCTCAACACCTGCTTCAATTGTTCTTTATCAAAAAGTTTGTAGGCTTCATTTCCGTATAAAATATTATCGCGAACAGTACCATTGAACAAAAAAGGTTCCTGCAAAATGAACCCAATCTTTTTGCTCAATTCTTCTGAAGAATAACTTCTCAAATCTTTTCCGTTTAGAAATACTTCACCTTCTGTAGGATCGTACAATCTTGAAATTAACGATGCGGTTGTTGTTTTTCCGCCGCCCGTAGGCCCTACAAAAGCGTATTTTTTCCCTTGCTCCAGTTTAAAGTTGATATTGTGCAATACTTCTTTTCCCTCCGGATATTTAAAAGAAACATTTTTAAAAGCCAGCAAAGGCGCATCAGGAATTTGAATTGCGGACGTTTGGATTTTTTGCGGAAGATCTGATTCTAAATTTAAAATAATTGAAATCCTGTCCCACGCAGCCATAGCAGTTTGAAAACTGGCCCAAAGGGTTGCCAGTTGTCGCAATGGCTGGTAAAAATATTGTACGTAGGCGATGAAACTGATCAATAAACCAATGGTGAAATTGCCTGTTGAGATCAGGTAAATACCGAACGCCAAAACGATCAGTTGAGCGATGTTCGAAAAAAGTGTAAAGACCGGCACAAAAAGCGTGTTTACCAAACCCGCTCCTACAGCGGCTTTATAGTTAATCACATTTGCTCCGTTGAATTTTTTTCTGAAATAATCTCTGCGGTTAAAAGCTACAATGGTTTTAAAATTACCAAGGCTTTCCTGTATTTCAGCACTTAAGTCCACCCGTACTTTTTAAACTGGCAGCGTTCTTTTTCTTTACGAGCGGCGAGATGAGTTTTACAAATACCAAAATAAAAACAGCAGGAATTAATGCAGACGCGCCAAGTTCTACATGAATGGCGAGTAAAAATATCGCGGCTCCTGTCATGGTGAAAATGCTATCAACAAATTGTAAAAGTGACTGGGAGAAAAACTGGTTTACACGATCCGTATCGTTGTTAATTCTTGAGATAAGATCGCCCGCTTTATTCTGGTTAAAAAAAGCAATTGGCAAACTTTGTATTTTGTTGAAAACCGCGTTGCGCAAGCTATACAACATTCTTTGACCAATGCTTCCCATAATCTTTGTTTGCATATAGTCGGTCACCGCAGAGATGAGAAAAAGCCCGAGTAAAATGCCGGAAAAGATCATTAACCCACGGTACATTTTTGTTTGGATATAATGATCAATTGTGTAGCCGATCAGGTAAGGAGTCAGCATCGCGATACCCGAATTTAACGCCATCACAATGAACGCAATTACCAGGTTCCGTTTCTCTTCCTTCATGAACTGCAGCATTTTTCTTAATGCCGCTTTGGTAGAAGTTTTGTGTTCTATATTAAGATTGTAATCCATTTTTTAAACCGTTAAATCCGTTGTGCTTTTTTGTGACTGGTAAATCTGAACATATTCCGGTGAATGTTGCATCAGGTATTCATGTTTTCCTTTCGCGATCAATTCGCCTTCCATCAACACAATGATCTGGTCGTAATCTTTTACAGGATCTATTTTTTGTGTAACAGAAACCAGCGTTAAATCCGAGATAATTTCGTTTTACATTTTCTGAAATTTTTTCTTCCGTAAGCGTATCTACCCTTGCTGTAAAATCATCAAGCAATAAAATTTTTGGATTGATCGCCAATGCTCTTGCCAGCATGATACGTTGTTTTTGTCCGCCTGAAAGACTGGAGCCACGTTCAGAAACAATCGTGTCTAATCCTTGTGGAAGCGTTTTAATAAAATCATCCAGTTCTGCAGTTTCAATTGCTTTTTGCAAATCTTCTTCTGTCACTTCATTATTAAATGCAATATTTTCACGAAGCTTAAATTGAAAATGATGCTGTCCTGGAAAACCAATCCTATCTGGCTTAATAGAGAATCCCTGTTGTATTCGTCAATATTTATTTCATCATAAAAAATATTGCCTTCGTTGGGTTTTATTAAAGTCGTTAATAAATAAAGCAATTGCGTTTTTCCCGCTGCTGTTGGTCCGATAATCGCTGTTCTTGTTCCGCCTTCCACTTCGAATGAAATATTTTTCAATGCCGGATTTTCGCCATAAAAAACACTTACATTTTGCAGACTAATATTTCCCTCTAATTGTTTGTTTACTGTTCCTTTGTCAACAAAATCAGGAGTTTCCAGTGTATTATGAATCCGCTGGTACGAGGCAGAAGCGCGTGCTATTACATTGCTCATAAAACCGATCATAATGATCGGGAAAATTAAAATGGCGATATAACTGTTAAAGGCTGCAAATTCTCCCAACGTCATTGTGCTGTTGATAACAAAATGGCCACCCACGGCTAAAACAGTAAGGCGTGCGAGGTTGGCTGTTAAAACGATTATCGGAATAAGCGTAGCGAATAAACGTAAAATAGACAAGCCCAGGTTTTTTGCTTCCGCGCTTGCATCCATAAATTTATTGTATTCGGTAAATTGTGCATTTAGTACGCGTATAAGTGCAGCGCCGAGAATACTTTCATTGATCACCTTATTCAACCAGTCGATTACCTCCTGCGCTTTTTTAAATAAAGTTTTTACTTTTTTAAATATCAGGATGAAGGTGGTTGCAATGATCGGAATGATAAGGAGTACCATCAATCCGAGCCTCCAGTTAATATTTAGCAATAAAATACTCGCCCCGATAATTAATATTACAGAAGAAACGATAGAAACAATAGCCTGCGAGACGAACATTTTTATAGCATCCACATCTGAAGTAAGATTAGTGAGAAGCTTGCCCGGCGTAACATCCTGGATGTATACATAATCCTGTTGCGAAATTTTGGAAGCAAGTTTTTTTCGCATATCGCGCGCCACTCTTTCCGAAGCAAAAGTTTGGAGAATACTTTGGATATAAGTGAAAATAAAAATTAAAACAGCGGCAATAGAAAACCAGGTTACGATTTTCTTCATACTAAAAGTGCCTTTGGAAAAATCATCTATACCAAACTGGATGATTTTTGGAATGACAAGGTTGAGTCCGTTGCTTAATAGGGCAAAGAACAATAAAAGGCTGATCATTCCTGAATAAGGTTTCAGTATCTTAAAAATATTCGGTTTTTTTTGTTTCGGCTTTTTTCCCTGTGACTTCATTAAGCGTATATTCAATAAGAAAATGTTCTTATGTAATTGTTTTAATAATGTTGGATACAAAGTAAACTGAAAAATTTTTTAAAAGAAGATTACGTTTTCGGCGAATGGCGGTTGTAAGAAGGTGAAACGGTGTTATATAAAGGCTACAATAACCAGATATTAAATCACAGAAGAGTTCCTCTCAGAACCCAAAGTGCTATATTGAAAAAGATAATCAAACCGGTAACATCAACCAATGTTGCCACAAACGGAGCGGAAGAAGAGGCAGGATCAGCTCCCAGTTTTTTCAGAAGCAGCGGAAGCATACTTCCGATCAATGAACCCCACAGAACCACTCCAATTAGAGAGAAGAAAACAGTGAATCCTATCAGGATCCAATGAAGCCCATAAATATCCGGCATTACACCATGATGCATCAAAAAACTCCAGATGGTGATTCGTAAAAAACCAATAAAGCCGAGAATGATACCGAGCATCAGCCCGGATAAAATTTCACGACGCATAACCCGCCACCAATCAACAACGCTTAATTCCCCCAGCGCCATCGCCTGTATGATCAATGTAGATGCCTGGGTGCCACTGTTACCACCGGTACTTATAATTAAAGGAATGAAATTGGTTAAGATTATCGCGGCCTTCATTTCATCATTATAAAAAGCCATCGCTGTGGCGGTAAGCATTTCACCAAAAAATAAGATGGTTAGCCATCCAACTCTTTTCTTTACCAATCCAAAAAAAGGCGTTTCAAGATAAGGCATGTCCAAGTGCTTCAGCACCACCTATCTTCTGAATATCTTCACTGAATTCTTCATTCGTTACCCACAAAACGTCATCAATCGTAACGATACCGAGCAACACATTATAATCGTCTACAACAGGAAGGGCTACACGATTATTCATTTTAAAAACTTCGTTCGCGGTTTCCTGGTCATCGTTTACATTCAGATCAATAAAACGGCCGTCCATCATTTCACTCACTTTGGTTTCAGGCGAAGCCAAAATAAATTCCCTGATACGAAGGTCATCCAGCAATTCGCCATGCTTGTTGATCACATATACAACATCAATGGTTTCGGTATTCTTCCCGACATTGCGGATGATATTTAAAACTTCTGCAACGGTATTGTATTCATATACATAAACATAATCCGGGTGTCATCAAACGACCCACACTGTTTTCAGGATAACCAAGCAGCGAAAGTGTGATCTTTCTTTCTTCCGGTACAAGCGTTTTTACCAGTTCGCGCACCACTTCATTGGGAAGGTCTTCAAAAAATGAAGTCCTGTCATCCGGCTCCATCTTATTGAGTAATTCGGCGCTCTTGCTAGGCGGAAGGTTTTTAATAATTCTCTTTTGGGTAGGATGATCCAGGATTTTAAAAACACCTGTGGCGCGGTGCATGGAAAGCCTCATGAAAATATCTATTTCCCTGTCTTCATTTTCGTCAATAAGTTCAGCAACGTCGCTGATGTTTTGTTCATTTAAAAATTCACTGATCGCTTCTTCATTTCCGGTTTTCAAAACATCTTCGAATTGCTCCTGAACCAAAATTTCTTCTTCGGCCATGAGAATCGGTTTAAGCCATGAGGGCGCAAAATTAATTTATTTTTATCTTTAGAAAAAGGTTAATTAGCTAATTAGCCAATTTGCCAATGAGCAATGTGAAAATCAATTGACAGAAATAAGAATTATCATGAATAAGTTGGTTTACTGCAAATTTTTAATGCTGATAGGAAATACAGAATGATAAAAAGTTATTTATATATAAAAAAAACTGTCTCAAAAGGAAGGGGTGTTTTTACAAAAGAAGCGATTAACTACAAATACGATTATCGAGGAAGCTCCGGTAATTGTAATGAGCGCCGAAGATCGCGTACATCATTGATAAAACATTGCTTCATGATTATATTTTTGCCTGGGGCGAAAAAAAAGACAAATGTTGCATGGCATTGGGTTTTGTGCCGCTTTATAATCACAGCTATACCAGCAATTGCGAATATTTTATGGATTTTGAAGAAGAAACGATCCAGGTAAAAACCGTAAGAAAAATTAATGCGGGAGAAGAACTACCATCAATTATAACGGTGACTGGAATGATAAAAAAAGATTTGGTTTGATGTTTGTTAATTAGCTGATTAGCCAATCTAGCTAATGTGAAAAATCTTTAAAATTTGTTGCTTTACTGTTGATGAATCCGATAATTCGAAAACTTTCAACGCACATTAGCTAATCGGCTAATTAGCTAATTAGCACATTAATGATTATTCACCAGCATCCACTTTGCCGTTTCATAGATACGCAGAAGTAAGTTCGGAAAGATTTTTTTCACTGAATCTGCTTGTTCTTTTGTATCGAGCGAAAGTGTATTTGAATTATTGGCATCAGTTTCTTTACTGATCCGTAAGTTTTTTACAAAATAATAATCATCAGTTACCACGCCAATATTTCCTTCATCATGATGAATAATAAATGCGGCATCCATTTTATTTTTTGAATTCAAAAGATCTCTTCCCAGGGTTGTATTTGTATAGGATTGATGAACCATGCCTGCCAAAGTGGGAAGAATATCAATTTGTGAAACTACTTCGTGCCTTGTCTTTGGCGTCAATAGCTCGGGTGCATAAAATAAAAGTGGGACATGTTCATCACTCAAGGCTCCCTTTTTCCCAGGCATTTGGATAAATGGCTGAAGTTTCTCCTTCCACACCATGATCGCCTACAAAAGCAAAAATGGTATTGTTGAACCAATTTGCTTTTTTGGCATTTTCAATCAATGTTTTAAAACAATAATCGGTATAACAAAAAGATTGAAATTCCTGCAGAGATTCGAAGCCATATTTATGCAGCGTGTCTTCATCTTATTCCGCTTTACAAAATCTGAATCTTCAAGCGGAATACTGTAGGGGCGATGGTTATCGGCAGTTTGAACAATGGCAAAAAAAGGCTTTGTTTGTTTTGAAAATACATTTTCGGCTTCCAGAAAAAGATTTTTATCGCTGATGCCCCAAACATTTAATGTCTTTGATTTATAAGACCCTTCCTGGTAAATTTTTACGCCTGTTATATTTTTTATAAGTCCGTCGAAATTATTGAAATCACTGTTGCCGCCCGAGGAAATAAAATTTATTATAATCTTCAAATGAATTGACAATGGTATTGTTGCTTTACTGCTTCCGGATTTCGGGTAGAGAATTCGGAAAGTTGTACGTCAGGAATGCCGCGTAAGTACGGCAAAAACACCACGTGCCGTTCCAAAAGTGGGCGTAAAGCAACGATCAAAAAAAATACCGCTGTCACAAAGTTGTTTAAAATAAGGAGTTGTATTCAAAGGGTTGCCACTCATGCTGCTTTTATACATGCTGAAGCTTTCGCAGATCACCAAAACTATATTGGGCCTGCTTTCCAGCGATTTGCTGTTTGGCAAAACCAGTCTTGAATAACTTTCGTCATTGATATTTTTTTGATCCAGTTGTAAAAAATCAGCAACCAGGGGAAAATAATTTTTGGCTTTATCGTCATCGAATGAAGGCTTTCGGAATTTTAGCGTTGTAAAAAAATTTTGCATCGGATTTAAAGCCACATACGATTTAAAATTGTCATTCAGTTCAAAGGCATCTTTCCATTTTAAAGGAATGAATAGAAAAAATTCCATAGAAACACCATAATAAAAAAAAAACTGCTCCTGCGTGCCATCGTTTTTTGTAGATCATATTTTCCTGCTCATTTCTTTTAGTGAGCACATGAGTGTGCTTAAAAAGTTTTGACATTAAAAAAACGGCAACAACCAAAGCAGTAACCAGCCACACGATGGGATAACTTTGCCAAAGCATTCTTAAATGAAATGGAAGGGTCTTCCGCAAAATTTAGAGCGCTTGCGTTGATGCGTGTATGGTTATAACTGAAATTTCCAAAATCGGCACCGAAAAAAAATAAAACAAAAAGAGTGGCAAGAGCAAGATAATAAGACCACCATTTTTTATTTCTTTCTGAATGAAAAGGAGAGAAACGCGGATAAAACTGAAAGGACTGCAATGGGTAAAAGAATGATGGAAATCCATTTGGCATCATACCTGAAACCCAATATGAATGAAGGAAGCAGCGAAGTCAAATTTATATTTCTCCGGAATAAATAAAACAACAGTTGCAATTCTTAGAATAGTAAATATAAGCAGGTAAATCAGCCATAGCATTGCGATCCATTTTATTGTTAACGGAACAGAGCCGGGGATTTTTGCTTTAAGAATCATGATTAAATGATGAAATTCATTTTCTTCATTATTTGTTCGTTTACTGTTTTTTATTATTCAGCAACAGGTATTTTGCTGTCTGGTAATAAGCGTCGGATAATTGATCAAGCGCTTTTTTATCTGCAACTGATTTCAGGTGATGGAGGCAGTGGTATATTATTCGCCGAAGATCTGAAATCAATTTTTCCCGTTGAAAGATCATGCACATAAACATATTGATCAGTAACAATCCCGATTTGTTTTACCATTGGATCAAATAAAAAAGCAAGGTTTTTAAATTGCACGTTGTTATTGAGTGGGTGTCAAATAAATTTTTTCCCAAGGGTAGTATTGGTAAAAGAAATATTTGCCAAAGCCGATACAGAAGGAATAAGATCAATTTGTGAGCACGTTCTGTCTATTCGTTGCGGAGATAACAAGGCGGGCGCATAAAAAAGCAAAGGCACATGTTGCGTAGTCAGCCATCCACTTCCCACGCTTTTGGAAACATATCTCCGGCATCTCCGCGAATACCATGATCGCCCACAAAAACAAAAATGGTATTTTTAAAATAAGGTTCTTTTTTGGCAGTTTCAATAAAAGTTTTAAAACTGAAATCAGTATAGCGAAAAGCATTCAATTCTGCATTACTTTCAAAGCCATATTTTTTTAAAGTATCTGTTGGGTAATTTTCCAGGGGAAAAGTTTTCCTGTCTTCTTCCGGAATAGTATAAGGCCGATGGTTATCTGCGGTTTGAATCACCGCAAAAAAAGGTGTTTTTTGTTGCTTTAAAACATTGTTGGCCTGCAGGAATAAATTTTTATCACTAATACCCCAAACATCAATCGGTTTTACAGGATAATTTTCCTGTTCATAAAGATGCAGGCCGTCAATATTATTGGTCAGCAATCCCCGAATGTTGGCCCAGCTTGAACTTCCGCCGATAAAATAAAATTTTTGATATCCTTTATAATCATTAATAATAGAATGTTCATCCACGTAAGCCGGGTTTCTGCTGGCTGTATTCGGAAACTCTACATCCGGAATTCCGGTAACGACAGCCCACACGCCACGCGCGGTTCCATAAGCGGGCGTAAAACAACGATCGAAAAAAATACCGTTATTGCACATCTGGTCGAAATAAGGAGTCGTGTTCAAAGGATTTCCCCACATGCTGCTTTTGTAAGCCGAAAAACTTTCGCAAATAACTACTACTACATTTGGTTTGTTGGCCGTTGGTGCGGCTTCGTGAATTCTTTTATAATTCAAATGAACACTATCAGGATTTGCAACGCCAAGATATTGCGCCATCAACGGATAATATTCCTTTACTTTTTTAAGATCGTAAGTGGAATTTTTAAATTTTAAAGTGCTTAAAAAACTTTGAACCGGGTTTAAAGAAAGATTGGCTTTAAAATTATCATCAAAAACAAAAGCGTCACTCCATCGCAACGGAAACTGGTTAAATCTTCCAAAAACACCCAACCCCAATAAAAGAGCAAAAGCAAAACCAATAATAATTCTTATGGCCGGCTGCACCGTTATAAACAGATTTTTCTGTTTTATTGTACCAGCGATTGATCAGCCAATATAAGAAACAGTGCAACTACAATGATCAAAATGACAATGGTAAAAACCGGGTAAGTTTCCCATACCATATTCATTGAAATTTTCGCGTCGCCCAAATAGTTCATTAAAGAAGCATTCAATCTTTCATGCAGATAATCATAGTTCTCAAAATCAATGGCATAAAGGAATACAAGTGCTACTGTAATAATAAAAAAGTAGACTTTAAATACATTTCTTGAAAAAGAATTTTCAAATGGATTGCAGTTTTTGGTAACAAAAAGCCAAACCAATATCAGCACAAATAGAATTCCTGTGCCAATTAAAGTAACCGGTGTTGCGTGTCCTTTTTTCATAAAAAAAGCAGCAGCGCCATGATGAGAATTGTAAAAAACAATTCGATGATACTGCCGACAGTCAGCCTTTTTTTATCGTTATAAGTTAAATGAAGATTGCCTATTACAAAAGGAAAAATGATCAATCCGCAAACAATTCTTTCATCAAAATTTAATCCAAGCAGAAACGCCTTGAAACAATTTGAAAAAGAATAATTAAGTGGAGCGAAATGATAATAAAAAATGAAACGCATGATGGTCATGAAAATCAAAAATGCGATTCCGGTTAAAAATATCCATTTTACCAATCGGGGAAAATTGGATTTTCTTTTCATCAGAAAAATTTACAGTGTAATAAAAAATAGCCATCCGGTTCCCGGAGGTTGTATCGGCAAATGTAAATATTTAACTACTGTTTTTGCGCAATAGTTATTTTTGCAGTAATGAATTTGATGGAAATACAAAACGCATCGTTTCTGCCCGAGGCAATAAAACAATTTGATTATAATTTATTTGCCAAAATGAATGGCCAATGGCATAATTCTTTTTTCGATGTTTTTTTTCCTTTTATTCGGGAGCCGACAGTTTGGGTGCCGTTGTATTTTTTCCTGGTGGTTTTTGTTACTCTTAATTTTAAAACAAAAGGCTGGATATGGGTTTTGTTTTTTCTGCTGAACGTGCGATTAAGTGATACGGTAAGCAGCAGGCTTATTAAAGAAAATTTTATCCGCCTGCGCCCTTGCCATGATCCGGCGCTTTTCGGACATATCAGGTTTTTGGTTTCCTATTGCCCTGAAAGTTCAAGTTTTACCTCTTCACATGCTGTTAATCATTTTGCCGCAGCAATGTTTATATTTACAACGTTCAGGAAAACAATCAGCCCTGCCTGGGCTTTACTTTTTTTATGGGCGGCCGCTATTTCCTATGCGCAGGTATATGTAGGTGTTCATTTTCCATTTGATGTATTTTGCGGAACAATTGTGGGCCTGATTCTTGGATACATTCCGGCAACGATCTTCAATCGAAAATTTGGATTGGAGTTGCCAAAATGAAAAAATAATATAGTTGGAACTGATTATTTTATTTTTCCTGATCCTGTTAAATGCATTCATTGTAATGTGTGAGATGGCGTTGGTTTCTGCCAAAAAAAGCCGGCTGGAAACTAATAGCCAACAAAGGAGATAAAAAAGCGCAGATCGTTTTAAAATTAAAAGAAAACCCCGAGATATTTTTATCAACTACACAAATTTATATCACGCTTATTTCCATATTAACAGGTGTGTATTCCGGCGAACGATTTAGTATTTATTTGCAACCGTATTATTGAAAAAATAGATTTTTTCAGCCTTATGCCGCTACTATTGCTACCACCATTATTGTAATTATTGTTACTTTCCTTTCTATCCTTCTCGGCGAATTGATTCCCAAAAGGATCGCACTTAATGAACCCTGAAAAGATTGCAAAAGGCGTTGCGGTTCCGATCAAAACGTTAAGTGATTTTTCTTATCCGCTCGTTTGGTTGTTAAGCAATATGAGTTCAGGGTTTTTCAGGCTTTTCAATATTAAAAAAAGTTCAGACAGCCAGGTAACGGAAGAAGAAATTAAAGCGATGATCAATGAGGGAAGTGAACTGGGCGCGATTGAAGAAGAAGAAAAAGATATTATTGAAAGGGTTTTTCATTTGGGCGACAGGAATATTACCTCTATCATGACACATCGCACCGATATTATCTGGTTTGACATCAATGAAGAGCGATCGTCGGTAAAGCAAAAGATCAAAGAGTTTCAACATTCTGTTTACCCTATTTGCAACGAAACGATTGATGATATTGAAGGGATTGTTTATGTAAAAGATATGTACCTCAAGCCTGATGCTCCTTTAAAAGACCTTCTCCGAAAAGCGCTGTTCATACCCGAAAATAATTCTGCTTACCAGGTTCTCGAAAAAATTAAAATCACCAAAATCCCTTATGCTTTTGTGGTGGACGAATATGGAAGCCTTTTGGGAATGATCACGGTGAAAGACATACTGAAAGCAATAGTAGGAGAGATGCCTGAAGAGGAAGATGACGAATATGTTATCATTGAAAGAAAGGATGGCACTTACCTGATTGACGGACAGATACAATTTTATGATTTCCTCACAAAGTTTGATAAAACCGTTTGGATCAATGAAGGGGAAAATGAATTTGATACACTGGCAGGGTTTATTCTTCATGAGTTAAAACGTATCCCGGTTACCGGCGATAAATTTGAGTGGCGCGGATTTGATTTTGAAATTGTAGATATGGATGGCCAGCGAATCGATAAAGTGCTGGTAAAAATTTCTGATGAAATAAGAAAAGAAATGGAGGATTGATTGGAGAGTTTTAAGTTGTAGGTTACGCGTATGCTTAACCGTTATCAGTAAACCAACAAAAAATCCTGATTTTTATTTGGAGAAACTTTATCTTTAAAGCAAAGATCATTGTTTCATGAAAACATTTTGTCTTTACATTTTGATTATCATTTTACCAAAACTGGCATTCTCGCAATTGCCCGCCTGCAAAGATTCTTTTCCTTCATCATTATTGCTTAATAATTCTTTTGAGGACTATTCGGGTTGTAATTTAAGTGACCCAACTTTAGAAGGAGGATTCATTGATGCGAATAAATTACGGTGGTCTAAAAGTTGACAATTGGCACTCCTTCGCCACCAGCACATGGGAAGTACATTATTTCAATTATGATTGCGGAACCAAACAATTCAACAGTGTTTTTGATACCACGGCGTTCCAGGTTGACAAGCCGTGTTCTTATGCCAATCCTAAAGTACCGATGCCTTTGCCTGCGGTAACGGTTTTATTGGAATGTTCGAAAATGATATCCAAAAATTTGTAAAAGAAACTTCTATAGCAAAAACCTATCTTACTTATTGCCTCTCCCAGCCCTTATATGCAGGGCAGAAATATTTGCTCACTTTTTATTTTGGCTTTGGCACTTCTGTTTCATCCACCTGTAACGTCGGATATCCAACCAAATCGCAAAGCCCATATACGGTGGCTCTTTTTGGAAGGCAGGATTGTCCCGGTTATCCTTTAAAAGTACCGCCGGGTTCACCGGAATTGATGGGTGGGTGTTTAACCAACAGCTCGGGTTGGGTACAATTGGGAAAAGTTACCATAAAAGGCGACAATGAATGGGTCACCGCCACCATTGAATTTACACCACAAACTAATATTACCTCCATCGGTATTGGCCCCGATTGTAGTAACCATAGCTATATATCCTGACTTTTATTATACAGGATCTATGCATTTTATGGATAAATTGATCCTGGCGCCAATAGCCGATTTTTCTTTCAGGAATATTACGGCTGTTTCAGGAGATGTATGTAATGGCCATTATGTATTAAAAGCGCCACCTTACATCAATTCTACTTATCAATGGTATAAAGACCAGGTTTTGATACCGGGCGCCACTTCGGAAACCTATACCGTACCCGATAAACCGGAAGCAGCAGGCAATTATGTAGTGAACATTGGGAGGCCGTATAATACCTGCTTAAACAGTTTGCCTTTTGCGGTAAACTTTTCAAGCCTTAAAAATTTTACTTTAGGTAACGATACCTTGCTTTGCGCGCCTGCGTCCATTACGCTGAATGCAACAACACCGGATGCTACCAGCTACCTGTGGCAAAACGGAAGTACGGATGCGACGCAGCAGGTTGATACTTCCGGGCTGTATTGGGTAAAACTTACGGATGATTATGGTTGTACAAAAAAAGATTCGATAAATATAACAGTACGCGGGTGCGAGAATTGCCGTTTGTTCATTCCCAATGCATTTACGCCCAACGGCGACGGGTTGAACGATGTATTTGAAGCCACGCCGCAATGCAAATACATCGGGCTGAGTAATTTTGATTTTCGGGTCTACAACCGTTGGGGGCAACTTGTATACAGAAGCAATGATATACACCAGGGCTGGAACGGGATGTACAAAAGCAAGGACGTTCCACCCGGCGTTTATATTTATGTTGTCAACTATTCTTTGCTTCAAAACGAACCAATACAACAACGGGGAACAGTTACTTTGCTCAGGTAAAATTTTGGTATTTCCATGTTTGCCTGGGATAATTAGTTTTTATTTTTCTTTATAGTTATCTTTTTCGTATACTCTTTCCTGTTATACAGTAAACCAACAAAAAATCCTGATTTTTATTTGGAGAAACTTTACCTTTAAAGCAAAGATCATTGTTTCATGAAAACATTTTGTCTTTACATTTTGATTATCATTTTACCAAAACTGGCATTGTCGCAATTGCCCGCCTGCAAAGATTCTTTTCCTTCATCACTTATTGCTTAATAATTCTTTTGAGCAATATTCAGGTTGCTCGGGTCGATCCATTTTTAGAAGGAGGATTGATAGATGAAAATAAATCCACGGAGGAATAAAAGTTAACTATTGGCATTCTTTCGCTGCACCTTCGCATGGGAAGTAACATTATTTTAATTATGATTGCGGAACCAAACAATTCAACAGTATTTTTGATACCACAGCGTTCCAGGTTGACAAGCCGTGTTCTTATTTTTATCCCAAAAGTGCCCATGCCTTTGCCCGCGGGAAACGGTTTCATTGGAGTTTTCGAGAATGATATTGCCAAAAATTTGTAAAAGAAACTTCTATAACAAAAAACTATCTCACTTAATTGCCTCCCCCAGCCTTTATATGCGGGGCAGAAATATTTACTCACTTTTTATTTTGGCTTCGGCACTTCTGTTTCCTCAACTTGTAACGTTGGATATCCAAACAAATCACAAAGCCCTTACACAGTAGCTATTTTTGGAAGAACGGATTGTCCCGGTTATCCTTTAAAAGTTCCGCCCGGCTCACCGGAACTGATGGATGGATGTTTAACCAATAGTTCGGGTTGGGTACAATTGGGAAAAGTTACCATAAAAGGAAATAACGAATGGGTAACCGCTGCTATTGAATTTACGCCCCAAACCAATATTGCCTGCATTGGCATTGGCCCGGATTGTAGTAACCATAGCATTGATGCTGACTTTTATTATTCGGCATCTACGCATTATATGGACAAACTTGTCCTGGCGCCCATAGCCGATTTTTCTTTCAGAAATATTACGGCTATTTCAGGAGATGTATGTAATGGTCATTATGTATTAAAGGCACCACCTTACCTCAATTCTACTTACCAATGGTATAAAGACCAGGTTTTGATCCCGGGCGCCACTTCGGAAACCTAACCGTACCCGATAAGCCGGAAGCGGCAGGCAATTATGTAGTGAACATCGGGAGGCCTTATAATACCTGCTTAAACAGTTTGCCGTTTGCGGTAAACTTTTCAAGCCTTAAAAATTTTACTTTAGGCAACGATACCTTGCTTTGCGCGCCTGCGTCCATTACGCTGAATGCAACAACACCTGATGCTACCAGTTACCTGTGGCAAAACGGAAGTACGGATGACGACGCAGCAGGTAGATACTTCAGGGCTATATTGGGTAAAACTTACGGATGACTATGGTTGTACAAAAAAAGATTCTATAAATATAACAGTACAAGGCTGTGAAAACTGCCGTTTGTTCATTCCCACTGCATTTACGCCCAACGGCGACGGGTTGAACGATGTATTTGAAGCCACGCCGCAATGTAAATACATCGGGCTGAGCAATTTTGATTTTAGGGTCTACAACCGCTGGGGTCAACTTGTATTCAGGAGCAATGATATACACCAGGGCTGGAACGGGATGTACAAAAACCAGGAAGTTCCGCCCGGCGTTTATATTTATGTTGTCAACTATTCTTTGCTACAAAACGAACCAGTACAACAACGGGGAACGGTTACTTTGATCAGGTAAGTTCCTCCAACAGTCTTATACAGTGAACGAACAAACAAGAAAAATTTTTATTTTACTTATTTAAACACGTTTCATTTGTTTTCGCAAAATCAAAAGGCGATTTTCTTTATTTTTACCTTTTCTTTATTTGCCTAATTTCTCATCATGAAAATAAAATCATTCTCACTTTCTTTACTCTTTTTAATATCCTTTTACGGTTTTTCTTTCAGCCAAAAAGTTTCCCAGTCTGGTAATATCGGCGCTAGAAGCTACCTCATTTTCTCATCCTTCCTGGAGCGAACAAAGCAATATTTATGAAGTAAATGTGCGGCAATATTCAAAACAGGGAACTTTTAAAGCGTTTGAAAAAAGTTTACCCCGATTGAAAAAAATGGGCGTGCAAATTTTATGGTTTATGCCCATCAACCCGATCGGTGTAAAAGGAAGAAAAATGACCGAGTCTGATTTGGGAAGTTATTATTCGGTAAAAAATTATTACGAAGTAAATCCTGAATTTGGCACAATGGCCGATTGGAAAGAACTGGTAAAACATGCGCATAGCACTGGGTTTTAAAGTGATCATTGATTGGGTGCCCAATCATACTTCGCCTGATAACGTGTGGATGACAACGCATCCTGATTTTTATAAACATGATAAAAACGGAAATACGGTTTATGATGCGGATTATACCGATACACGTAATCTGGATTACAACAATAAAGAATTGCGCGATAGTATGATCAGGGCGATGAAGTTTTGGGTGACGAGTACAGGCATTGACGGTTTTCGTTGTGATCACGTAGATCCGACTCCTGTCGATTTCTGGAAAGAATGCATAACCCAGCTTCGCAAGATCAAAAATGTTTTTATGCTGGCCGAAAGTGAAAAGCCTGAATTTCATTATGCCGGATTTGATGCGACTTACGGTTGGAATATGATGTGGGCCACCGTAGATGTGGCGCAGGGAAAAGCATCGGTGGCGCATTTGGATTCTGTACTTAAATAATAATTTTACCACTTTCCCGAAGAATGCGGAACGCATGTATTTCACTTCCGACCATGATGAGAACAGTTGGAACGGTACCGAGTTTGAAAAGTATGGAGATGCTTACAAAGCTTTTGCAGTTTTCAGTCAGACAATGTATGAAAGTGTACCGCTCGTTTACAGCGGGCAGGAAGAACCGATTAAGAAAAGATTGAAATTTTTTACAAGAGACCCGATCAGTTGGGGCAAATATGCGATGGCACCATTTTACAGTACGTTGCTTCATTTGCGTAGCAAAGATCCGGCACTTGCAGCCGATGCAGCTTATAAAAAAATACCAACTGCAAATGATGAAGCGATTTTTGCGTACACACGAAAAAAAGGAACACATAAAATATTTGTGGTTTTAAACCTGTCTGATGAGCCTCAAAGTTTTACTATAAAAGAAAAAGAGATTTATGGTTATCCGACAAACGTTTTTGTAAAGAGGAAAATTCATCTTTACAAAAATCATGTTTACTCGCTGAAGCCGTGGGGATATTTGGTGTATGAGTATTGATAATATATTTTTTTATTTTCCTGCCTTTTCGGACAAGAAGGTCGTTGCCTCAACAGAACTGCGTTCTAATGAGTTTTTTCAAATCTATCGGGATAAAAGCCAAATCCTACAAATCGGCAAATAGTTGATTCAAATAATTTAGAATGTTGCAGGAAACGCGCTAAAAACGCATCTGGTGAACAATAATATTTTGAAAGTTGAACCTGGTAAAATTTATAAATCATTCGCTCATATCCAGGTAAAATGAATTACTTCCAAGGTCAGGAGAAAATCCAATCTCTGCACTCCAGTCGCTAGCTGCCGCCTGAATACCAATTCTGATTCCTTTCCCGGTCAATCCTTTTATTTTGCTTCTGCTGATTGCCCACTCAAATTTTAAAACATTTCCGCTTTGTTCCACATCGCCCAGTTTGAAATATTCATTTATAGACTGTGGCTTATAGTTATCAAAATTTTGCTGATCAGACCCAATAAAATAGTAAGGATCAAGCCAGTCATCAAATACGGTTCCTTCAAGTAATATTTCATAACCTCCACCCGGAATATCACCGGTTATAAGCCCTGTCGAGGGGTCGTTATCCGCATCTATATACAAGTCATAAATATTTCCATCAGATTGTTTAGCATTTTGTTCAAAATAGAGATAGATATATTCTCCGTCATAATCATATTTTGCTTTAATAAAGTTTCCCGCACCGGGACCTCCCAGCACAACATTATGCGTAATAGTATCCCAATCTGCAAGGGAATGGTCGTCCAATTTTATAGAAGATGTTTTAGCTATATGTAATACAGTAGATGCCTCAGCTTTTACGCCGGAAGCTGAAACAGCGTACAGCGTGGGC
Organism: uncultured Chitinophagaceae bacterium; assembly: GCA_963814075.1. Taxonomy (GTDB): domain Bacteria; phylum Bacteroidota; class Bacteroidia; order Chitinophagales; family Chitinophagaceae; genus Ginsengibacter. Next base: position 224,836 of record CAWFBO010000009.1, read on the forward strand.
ACGTATTTTCCTTTACCGGGATAGGTATGTGTTGGGCTCTCCTCTGTTGATGTTGCTCCATCTCCAAAATCCCATTGATAAGAGGAAGCACCTGTTGATTCATTGGTAAATGTAACCGTTGCTCCATCTACACTCACACTGTAGAAAACAAAAGGTGCTGGTTTTTCAGAATTTTTTTTGCATGAAGTAAAAATGATAGCGGTTGCCAGCGCAAATATTAATAGAATGTAATTTGTCTTTTTCATATTTGATAATTTATCCTCGTTTTGGTAATCAGGGATTTTGTGTACATAATAAATTTGATTGCACTTCATCAATAGGAATATAATAAATGATGCGGCTGTCTGTTGGTTGGATGATCATGTTGGGATAACCTGTTGGTTGTTTTGAAAGATCAATATCCGTTTCTTTCAATCCAGGCAAATGATAACCCCAATAGGTTCTGTCCATCGCCATTTTATTCCGGTAAACATCAAAAGTGCGCTGTCCTTCAAAAGCGAGCTCTATGCGTCTTTCATTCAATACAACATCTAATACGGTTGAACCAGATGGAACTGTTCCGTTGTACAAACTATTTTCCAATCCACGATTCTTTCTTATGGCATCTACGTCATCCAATGCTTGTTGAGTATTGCCCATTTTTGCATTAGCTTCCGCGCGGTTCAGATACATTTCGGCAAGGCGGAACATAATTGGCGAACTAAGAGTGGGGCTTCCATCCTGGAAAGAAAATTTACTGATATAATATGTCTCAATCCCGTTCTTTTTTGCAATGCCGCCGTTGCCATCCGACAATGGTACGATGTAATCCCATCGCACATCTTCAGGATGGGCACTCATCAGCTTCCTGATTGACGGAGAGGCATATTCTTCTCCCCAACCGCTGTTGCCATCAGAATAAACCATTGAGGCAATAGAACCAAATTTGCCGTAATCTTCCTTAGGTGTAAATGCAATACAGAAAATGGTTTCGCTGCTTGCCATTGCATTAGCAAACATGTTGGGAAATTCAGCTGCTGTGGCTAAAGAAAACCTTCCGGAACTTATTACTTTCGTTGCATAATCCGCGGCGTCTTTATTATCATCCATGTACAGGTAGACCCTTGAAAGCAATGCTTCAGCAGCTTCTTTACTTGCGTATTCCACGCCACGAGGCTGGCCCATAAGGCCTTCTGCTTTTTGTGCATCAGCGATAATTTGTGCATAAACTTCTTCAACGCTTGATCTTTCTTTTTGCGCCGGATCATCTGTTGACGTTCTTAATACTATTCCAGCCGCCGCTTTATTTTCTGTGTAAGGCATTGCGAATAATCTTACCAAATTAAAATGGCAAAAGGCACGCAGGAAATAACATTCACCTAATAATTGTTTTCTTACGGGATCGTCTGTCGGTTCTTTTTCTACTGTTTCAATTACAGTGTTGCAATCGCTTATGATTTTGTAAGAAATGTACCAAAAGTATCTGGTGTTGGTTTGAGTAGGTGAGTGGTTTAAACTGAAACTATAAAATAAAGGGTCTTCAGTGACTTGCGCACAAACAATATCATCGCTGGCAAAATCTGAAAGTTGAAAATACTGGCGCAAATACATGTTGTTATCATCAGCGGTACCATTAAATTCGACATGGTCTTTAAATAGTGCATAAGCACCGTTCACAGCATTTGTCAATCCCTCGGTAGTTGACGTCAGCGTTTCCGTTGTGATAGCATCGCTCGGTGAAATATCTTTCAGGCAACCGTTTAATGTTACTGTCAAAATAATAGCTATAACAGGAAGAATTTTGAACGGTTTTAATTTTCGGGTATTCATTTGTTGTTTTAATTTTTTTACAGAATTAGTGAACCCCATCAAAGGCCTTTCTGCCCGTATTAAAAAAATATTTTTCAAATTTGTTTCCAGTTTATTTCTCATAGGTGCTAAAATTTTACATTGATATTTAAAACATACTGATGATTGTTTGGATACTTAAAATCGCTTACGCCGGGCGTAGTATATATATCCTGCTGAATGGTTGTTTGTGGATCCTGTCCGAGAAATTTAGTGAACGTATAAACGTTATCAGCAGATGCCGAAACAGAAATATCATTCAACCCTAGATGTTGCGCAAATGAATGTGGAAGGTTGTAACCAAGCGTGATATTGCGTATGGAAAGAAAACTTCCGTCTTTTAAATACCTTGTCGAAACTTCTGTTGAATTAGCCTCATTTTGCGGGCTTGGGTTGGTAGCATTGTCCCCAGGTTTTGCCCAGATGCTGTACCCGGAAGGGAGTACGATTTGATTATAATAAGGTTCGTTGCCGTCGTTCATTACAAACCTCAGATCATTACTATATACTTTGTTGCCATATAAAAAATAGGCGTTAACACTGAGTGATAGGTTTTTGTAAGTGAGTGTATTTGTCATGCCTCCCTGGTACCTGGGTAATGCAGAACCGACTTCCTGGAAAGTAGCATCTGCATAATTGGAGGTAGTCTCAGATGCCGTAGGATTGCCATTGCCATCTTTGGTAATTTTTTGCCATAAAGGTGCGCCGGTTTGTTTATCGACACCTGCCCAAACGGGCATATAAAATTCATATAAATTTCCATCGTTGCGGTATATCTGCGAAATGGCCCAATCGCCTGTCTTTATAAAACTGGCAGGCAATTGTTTCAATGTATTTGTATTGAAACTTATGTTGAAATCGGTAGACCAGGAAAAATTCTTGCTTTGAACGTTTTGTGTTGATAATGAAATTTCCACCCCTTTATTTTGGATCTCTCCCGAATTCTCCCATCTTGTTTCAAAGCCAACAGACAAAGGCTGTGACACCTGCAACAATAAATTTTTAGTAAGATTATTATACACGTCAACCGATAAGGCAATCCTTTTGAAAAAACTTATATCCACACCAACATTGGTTTGGTATTTACTTTCCCACGTTAATCCCGGGCTTGGCAATTGAGACGGGGTTGCTGCTGATTCCGAATTGTACTGGCTGGTTAAAGAAAATAAACCGAGATAACGTGATGCACCAATATCCTGCGTGCCTGTGACTCCATAACTACCGCGAATTTTGAGGTTATCAATTACATTACTTGTTCTGAGGAAATCTTCATTACTGGCAAGCCACGCTCCGGATATGGCGGGAAATGCTCCATAACGCTTATCTTTTTGAAAAGCGGTTGAGCCATCTACGCGGTAAGATCCGGTAACGAAATATTTATTCTTATAGCTATAGTTAACCTGTGATATATAAGAAATGAGTGCGGATTGATCGTTATACCCATTCACACTTAAATTGCTGGATACAACATTTAATACTCTTAAACCAAACGGCAGGCCTCTTCCTGTCCCGCCAAGTGTTTGAGTTTTGCCACCTTCAAATGCCACACCCGCCAAACCGCTGATGTGATGATCGCCTAAAGTAAAGTTGAATTTCAGCAGATCATTGGATATTCCGCCGTAATTAAAATAATCGTCTTCTTCCAAATAACCGGTTCCGTGATACTGCCCTGCAACATCCTGTGAATAGTAGCTGGTACTTTTATTATAACCGGCAGATACGCGGTTGGTACTGGAAAGGGTTAGCCAATTATTAATTTCGTAATTAAAGTTCAGATCATAATTGATATCGAAGCCTTTGTAAGGATGGTCCGAATTGGCAATTGTATGAACAGGATTAACTTTATCGCGGCTCCACCATTTAAAGGTTGAGTTGCCATCTACATATATCGGATTGCCATCTTTATCATAGGGGTTATCCCACGGTAAGTTTAAAAAGGCATAATAAATATCATTATAGTCATAACTTTTTCCTATTGTTCCGCTGACATTGAGTGTATTCGTTAAAGAAACTTTTGAATTGAAATGTAGCCCCAGAGAAGCTCTCAGATTAGCACGCTGGTAATTCGTGTTCATAAAAGTGCCGTCTTCATTATAATAGGACGCTCCTAAATAATAATCGGTTTTATCTGTTTTTCCCGACACGGAAACATAATAATTCTGCATTAACGCCGGTTTAAAAATGGTAGTGAGCCAGTTATGATTCTGGCTATCTAAACTTAGCGGGCGTTCAGCATAAAATTTCAGCAGATCTATTTTATGAGAATTTCCGGTATCAGTTGGAATATAATCACGATAAAATTCTTTTTGGTAATTATACAATTGGCTTCCGTTCATCATATTCAACTCTCCAAAATCAGGAGTGCGAATTCCGGTGGTAGCTTTTACTTCAATGCTCGGCTTAGATGTAGTAGCTCTTTTGGTGGTTACTACTATGACACCTGCATTGGCCTGGGATCCATACATGGCAGTAGCTGCCGCATCTTTTAATATGGTAATACTTGCCACATCGTTTGGATCGAAATTGCCACCTATGATTCCATCCACCACATATAAAGGAGTTTGTGAGGCATTAATGGATGAAACACCTCTTAATCGTATTTCTGCACTTGCGCCAGGAACCCCGGAACTATTTACTACCTGTAAACCAGCCACCTTTCCCTGGAGCATACTGCCCACATCGTTAGAGGTAACATCTTTCAACTTTGATGCATCAACAACCGTTACGGCGCTGGTTAATTCGCCTCTCTTTTTATTGCTGTACCCAACTACCACCACTTCGTCAAGATTCTTATTGATTTCATTGAGGGTTATAGTGATATTATTTTCTCCCGGGGCAATAGTAACTTCTTTTTGTGCATAGCCTATAGAACTTACGGTAAGGTGTAATTCACCTTTCGGAGCGTCAATATGAAAATAACCACTGTCATCTGCCACAAAGGATTTTCCATTTTTGATGATTACAGAAGCTTTGCTTACTGCATGCTGATCCAGGTTCGAAATAATTTTCCCGGTAAGCGTCCTTGTTTGCGAAAATGCAAATAAGGAAACCATTAATAAAGGCAGGAGCATTACTTTTTTCATAAGCAAAATTTAGACAATACATTATTTAATTAATTCGATCGGGTTTGAAAGAACTTTTACCTCATTTTTCAAAAAAGAAATAAAATCTTAGAATTACTTTCAAAACAATTTTGAAAACAAAGATAACGAAAGAAATAAAAACAAAATAAAAATATTTAAAGTTTTTTTTAATTATTTTTATGCCGTCTAAAAATTAGTTACTTATGATAAAATCTTCGCGGCTTTGGTTGTTGTATGCGATCATTACAACGGTGTTTTGGGGAGTTTGGGGTGCCTTTATTGAAATACCGGAAAAGGCTGGTTTTCCTGCGACATTGGGCTATGTCGTGTGGAGTTTAACCATGATCCCTTGTGCAATTGTTGCTTTAGCAATTATTAAGTGGAAACCTGAAACTGATAAACGTTCTTTATTCTTCGGTATGGCAACGGGACTCCTGGGAGCCGGCGGGCAATTGATCTTATTTGAAGCATTGCGGCAAGGCCCCGCTTATATCGTCTTCCCGCTGATCTCATTATTTCCGGTACTTACTATTTTCTTATCCGTTGCATTTTTAAAAGAGCATACCAATAGAAAACATTGGATAGGAATCGTGCTCGCATTGGCGGCCGCGGTATTCCTGGCGAATCCAAAAATTACAGGAAGTGAAACGTCAGGGAATAGCTGGTTGTGGCTTTCCATCATTGTTTTTCTGATGTGGGGGCTTCAGGCCTATGTAATGAAGGTTGGAAATAATACTATGAAAGCAGAAAGTATATTTATGTATATGACAATAGGCGCGCTGGTTTTATCTCCTTTTGCTATATGGATGACAGATTTTTCGCAGCCAATAAACTGGGGATTTAAGGGGCCATACCTGGCAGCAATTGTTCATGTTTTAAATTCAATCGGAGCGCTCATGTTGGTATATGCACTTCGTTATGGAAAGGCAATTATTGTTGTGCCTCTTACGGGTTTATCTCCCGTTATCACGATTGTATTGTCATTAATTATTTATGCAGTTATGCCGGGGACCGTGCTTCTGATTGGACTGTTATTAGCGGTAATAGCAATTATTTTGTTAAGTGACTAAAATATCTAGTGGAAGAATTATGCGTATTTTTTAAGATTATTTGTTTCATAACCTATATGCATAAACGAAAAGATACTTCACCAAATTATTAGAAAAATATTATAGTGAATGTACAAATATTAAAGATTTTTATTTTCGATTACTAATTCACTTTTGATTGCAATAAAATTATTTCGGCCATTTTATCTCTATCCCGCAATTAAGATTTCAATCCCCGCATCCTCCAATCTTTTTCGATCGTCGGCCTGTATACCGCTGTCTGTTACTACTTTTGTTATTTTATCCAACCCGCAAATAAAAGCAAGACTTTTTCTTTTAAACTTGCTGCTGTCAGTCACCAGGATTACCTCTTTTGCGATCTCAATCATAATACCGTTTAGATGTGCCTCATCTATATTCGGGGTAAATATTCCTTGTTTTGTATCAAAGCCATCTGTGCTTAAAAAAAGTTTATCAACAAAAAAATTGCGAAGATTATTTTCGGCCAGCGGGCCTACCAGGCTCATCGCATTTTGCCTCAGGTAGCCTCCCGGTATTATTACATTAACTGAAGAATGAATTAATAAATGGTTGGCAATGTTCAAGGCATTGGTTATCACGTTCAATTGTTTTATCCCGTTAAGGTGCTTTACAATTTCGGCAGTTGTGGTGCCGCTGTCTATGATTATTGTATCGCCATCTTTAATTAAAGAAGAGGCAGCTTTACCTATTGCTGCTTTCTCACTCACATGTATCTTATTTTTTTCAGCAATCCGCTGGTCAATTCCTACATTATTCTCCGTTTGCATTGCGCCACCTCTCGCCCTGACCAGCAGATTTTTCCTTTCAAGGTATTCAAGGTCGTTTCTTATGGTAACTTCACTTACACCAAATTCCTTACTTAAACTGGTAACCAAAACCTCCCCTTTTTCTTTAATATGTTCCAATATTTTCTTTCGCCTTGATACGGTAAACCTTCCTTTTTTTACTGGCACTGGCATTTTGTTGATTTTTAATTTTTTGATAAAGATATTAAACTATTCGAGTATTGGTTTTAATTAAATACAAGTATTTGAAATTTAAAGAAAGATTTTGAAAGATATTCTTATAAGTGTATTTTTGTTTTTACAAAATTAATTCATGAAATTTATAAACCTGGATGAAGAGTTTTTAGTTCAAAAAGGGGCACTATTTACAGCCAGAGAAATCTCCGGCCAGCCGGAACTCTGGAAAATCCTTTCTGAGAACTTTTGTAATGTTTCAAATGATATTGAAATTTTTTTAAAAAGTGCTTATTCACAAGTTAACAATATCATACTTACAGGAGCCGGAACCAGTGCCTTTATCGGGCTATCGTTACAGGGGCCTTTTTTTAGAAATACGGAAATTATTACAAGGGCAGTAGCCACAACAGATATTGTTTCTCACCCGCAGGATTTTTTTGATGAGCATCAAATCCCGTTGGTAATTTCTTTTGCAAGAAGTGGCAATAGCCCGGAAAGTTGCGCAGCTATTGAACTGGCAGATAAATTTTCGAAGAAATGTTTTCATCTCATTATTACATGCGATAAAAATGGCGCCCTGGCTAATTGCACCTCACCAAATCCTAATTATGTTTTTGTTTTGCCCGAAGAAGCCAATGATAAAAGCCTTGCTATGACGGGAAGTTATTCGGGCATGTTACTGACTGGTTTGATGATGGCGTATATTAGATACAAAAGAAAAATACAAGACCAGGTAACATTGTTAAGGCAAGCTGCAGAAAATATTTTTACAACCTATAGTTCTTTGCTTCAAGAGATTGCTTCAAAAGATTTTAACCGTGCTTTTTTTATCGGCTCAGGAGGCTTATTGGGGACTGCAACTGAAGCGGCGCTAAAGTTACAGGAGCTTACTGATGGAAAGATAGTTTGTAAAACCGACTCTTACATGGGGCTCCGGCATGGACCTAAAGCTGTAATTGATGAGAATACTTTGGTTGTTTACTTTTTAAGTAATGATAATTACGTAAAAAAATACGAGAAAGATCTTATACAAGCGATGGATCAGGGTAACCACACCAGGTTTCAGTTAGCTGTGGGAGAGCAGTTTGAAAAGATAAGTAATGTAGATGAACAGATAAATTTTGGAACAGATATTCAAAATATAGCAGAAGATTTTTTACCGGTTTGCGCCATAATTGTTGGGCAGTTGCTTGGGTTTTATAAAAGCCTTCAACTTGGTTTGAAGCCCGATACGCCTTCTGTTAACGGATCTATTTCAAGGGTGGTCCAAGGAGTTAAAATTTATTCTTTTGACAAAGAAAAAAGCCTGGTTTCGAAAGATTAAATATTTGCGCAACTATTCGGGCTTTGCCTTTTAACGATTAATAGAATATTACTTTAATTTCCGGGATTTAGTTAATAAACAATTTATATATTCAAATTAACAGTTTTGCAGAAAAAGAAATTTGATGTTTTGGTAGCGGGTGAATTAAATATTGACCTGATTCTTGATAAGCTTGATCAATTTCCCGTTATCGGTAAAGAAATTATGGCTGATGAAATGATGTACACCTTAGGAAGCAGTTCAGCTATTTTTGCTTCAAACTTAAGCTCTATGGGGGCTTTAGTTAATTATTGCGGCCGGGTGGGTACGGATAATTTTGGAGATAAGATCCTAAATGATTTGTCTGGAAAAAATGTAGCTACTCACCATATCATAAGAAGCACAACTGCGGGCACAGGCATTACGGTTGCTTTTAATTTTAACCAGGAAAGAGCGATGGTTACTTACCCGGGGGCAATGAATGAATTAAAAGCAGAGGATATTACAGACGAAATGCTTGAACAATCAAAGCACCTGCATGTGAGTTCTGTTTTTTTGCAACCTTCTTTAAAGCCGGGATTGGCCGATCTTTTCACAAGAGCAAAAAAATTAAAATTGACCACTTCCTTAGATCCTCAATGGGATCCTAAAGAAGAATGGGATTGCGATTGGGAAAACCTGTTACCCCTGGTTGATTTGTTTTTACCCAACATTGAAGAGTTGAAAAATATTACTCAAAAACAATCCCCCAATGAGGCCATTGATTCAATAAAAAAAATAGCTAACGTCATTGTGGTTAAAAAAGGAACGCAAGGGGCTACTGTATTTTATCAAAATGAAATAATCGAACAACCGGCTTTTATTAATAATGATTTTGCAGATGCTATTGGCGCGGGAGATAGTTTTAATGCAGGTTTTATAAGATTATTCCTGCAAAACAAATCTTTAAAAGAATGTGCTGAATTTGGGGCGGTGTGCGGCGCTGTTAATACTACCCAAAAAGGCGGTACCACAGCCTTTAAAGATTGGAATGCAGTAAAAGAAATTGCTTTGAAAAAATTTAATTATAATTTAAAATGACGATGAGAGAGAAGCTGGCAAGCTTTACCCAAGAGCGTAAAGCTTTACTGGCCGTAAATTTTTACAATTTTGAAACCCTGAAAGGTTTGCTGCTTGCAGCTGAGGCAACTAACAGCAGTTTGATATTGCAATTGAGTGAAAGCTCTTTAAACTACTTAGGAATTAAACCGGCTATTGCGATGGCGCGGGCGATGCAAAGGGAGTTGGGCGTAGAAGCGTGGGTGCATCTTGATCACGGCAGCAGTATTAAGGTGGTAAAAAAATGTTTGGATGCAGGTTTTGATAGCGTAATGATTGATGCCAGTGAAAAACCTTTCGAAGAAAATGTGCGCATTACGAAAGAAACGGTGAAAATTGCTGAGCCATACAACGCAAATGTGGAAGCGGAATTAGGTTATATCGCCAAGTTGAACCAATCACAAACTATTGAGCCGACAAGCGCAGAAGATGCAAAGAATTTTGTGGAGGCAACTGGCATAAATGCTTTAGCGGTGGCCATCGGTAATGCGCATGGTTTTTATAAAGAAACGCCCAAACTTCGGCTTGACAGATTAAAGGAAATAAGGGCGGTTACTAATTGTGCTTTGGTTTTACATGGCAGCAGTGGCATTCCTGATGAACAGTTGCAGGAAGCGATCCGTTGCGGGATCAGCAAGATCAATCTCGCGACAGAAACAAAAAATACTTTCATGAAAAAGCTGCAATTGTTGCTGGCTGATACTGATGAAATAGACCTTAGAAAAATATTTCCGAAAGCAATTGATGAAGTAAAAGAACTTATCTCTAAAAAATTAACCACGATCAATATTTAATAATGATTAAATCTTTTTTTACATTATTACTTTTAGTTGCAACCTCAAATTTATTTGCTCAAAAAGAAGATGAAATTCTTTTAAAAAATTACAGGCCGGTTTCTATTTATCATACGCCAACTGCTAACATTCAGAGAGCTTCTTTCCCGGTTATTGATATGCATTCGCACAATTATGTACCGGAAAAAAATTTGGATGCATTGGTGAGACTGATGGATAAAATGAATATTCAAAAAACGATAATTCTTTCGATGCAAACCGGAAGAAGTTTTGATAGCGTAGTTGAAAAATACAGCCGTTACTCGGGCCGTTTCCAAATCTGGTGCGGGTTTGATTATACAGGTTATGGAAAACCCGGTTGGCAAAAACACGCGGTGGCAGAATTGGAAAGATGTTATAAAAAAGGTGCCCGCGGTGTCGGAGAATTAGGTGATAAAGGGGATGGTGACTTATACTCCAAACCCACACCTGGAAGAGGTTTGCATATTGATGACCCGCAAATGAAACCGCTTCTCGAAAAATGTGCGGAACTACACATGCCTATCAGTATCCATATTGCAGAAGATGAATGGATGTATGAAAAACCAGACTCTACCAATGATGGAATGATGAATGCGGCTACGTGGCATGTGAATATGAATGAGGCAGGAAAATTAGGCCACGATGAATTAATTAAATCGTTTGAAAACGCGGTACGTGACAATCCCAAAAACATCTTCATAGCATGCCACCTATTAAACTCTTGTTCTAATTTGAAAGTGTTAGGTGATATGCTGGATAAGTATCCGAATCTATATGCAGACATCGCAGCGCGCTACGCGGAAATCGCACCGGTGCCTCGTTATGCTGCGGCATTCATTACAAAATACCAGGATAGGTTATTGTATGGAACAGACAATGATCCGGAAGAAAAAATGTATAAAACTACTTTTAGAATATTGGAAACAGCGGATGAGCATTTTTATGAAGCGGACATGTTTAATTATCACTGGCCCTTATATGGTTTGCATCTGTCAAAACAAGTATTGGAAAAAATATATCGAAAGAATGCAGAAAAAATCTTAAACTATGAAAAACAACTTTAGAAGTTTGGTAAAGTGTTTTTTGAATCATGAAATTACTAATTAGCAAGAATAAAATATTATTTGATAATGAAAAGTAAAGTCGCTCTAGTTGTTATTTTTTGCTGCGTTGTTTTGCTGACATCGGCGCAAACCGTTATAAATAATAAGAATCTTCAGATTGTAGTAAACAATGATCTTCAAACAAAAACGAATACGACATTCGTTGGTGCAAAACCATTGATGAATAATTTTTCATCATCAGAATATATTGAAACAAAATATTTTACTTCAAAGCTTTTTCATTTTTCTAAAAAGGAAAAAAATCCAATTCATGATGCGGCAGGGAATGGGGAAGAATATAAATTTTATGGCACTGATAATTCAAATAAAATGGAAAAAATCCTGTCCATAAAAACCTATGACAATTTTCCGGATGCTGCTTACATTACTGTGAAATATATTAACCATGGCAAAAAAGATTTGCCTGTAATTAAGTGGGTGAATAGTGAATACGATATAATTCCGTCAACTGATTCAACAAAATTCTGGAGCTTCCAGGGTAGTTCACATGCAGACAGGCGCGATTGGATACAAAAAGTGAATCCCGGATTTTCTGAAAGAAATTTTATGGGAATGAATGCATCTGATTATGGTGGCGGCATTCCTGTGATCGATCTTTGGAGAGAAGATAAGGGGATCGCAATTGGTAACACAGCTCCGGTTGCTAAACTCGTTTCATTGCCAATAGATTTTGACAAATATTCTCCCACGGCTAAAATTAGCATAGAATATAATTATCCCGGAAAAGAGATTCTGAAACCCAACGATACGTTGAGCACCTTTGAAACTTTTGTAAGTGTGCATCAGAAAGATTGCTTTACAACGCTAAGAGATTTTTCAAAATTTATGCAGGCGAAAGGTATCAAACCCGCACCTGAAGAGCCTGCCGCCTACGAAGCGATCTGGTGTGCCTGGGGATATGAAAGAGATTTTACGCTCAAGGAAATTTTAAATACGCTGCCTAAAGTTAAAGAGCTTGGTATAAAATGGGTTGGCCTTGATGATGGTTACCAACAAGCTGTGGGGGATTGGCACACGAACAAAAAACATTTTCCGGGAGGCGATGCAGAGATGAAAGCATTTGTTGATAGTATTCATGCCCTCGGTATGAAAGCCGTTTTGTGGTGGGCACCGATGGCGGCAAGTCCTAATAGTAAGATTGTAAAAGAACACCCCCGTATTCTTCTTGAACAAAAGAATGGCGCACCTCAATTTATCACCTGGTGGAATTCCTATTATATGTCGCCAACAGACAGCATAGTAATAAGTGAAACAAAAAAAACGGTAAAACTTTTTTTACAGGATTGGGGTTTCGATGCATTAAAATTAGACGGCCAGTTTATGAATGCGTGTGCACCGGATTATGGTGGCCACAACCTTGCTTATCCTGAACAAAGTTTTGAGAAAATGCCGTTATTATTTAAAGCGATTTACCAGACAGCAAAAAGTATCAAGCGGGATGCCGTAGTTGAATTTTGCCCTTGCGGGGATGTAATGGATTTTTATCACATGCCTTATGTCAACCAATTTGTTGCAAGTGACCCAGAAAGCAGTTGGCAAGTCCGGCTGAAAGGTAAGGTTTACCACGCGTTGATGCCAAACACAGCTTATTTTGGGGATCACGTAGAGTTAACAGATACCAGGAAGGATTTCGCCTCACAGGTTGGAGTCGGGGCGGTGCCGGGAACGAAATTTGTTTGGCCTGCAACAGGCGTTAAAAGTAAAGATGAAAATTTATTAACCCCTGGCAAAGAAAAATGGTTTAAGCATTGGATTGAAATTTATAATGAGGAAATGCTAAGCAAAGGAATATATCGTGGCGATTTTTATGACATAGGTTATGACATTCCCGAAACGCATTGCATACAAAAAGGGGATACGATGTATTACGCTTTTTATAACCCGGATTTTAACGGAACAGTTCAATTGCGCGGTTTAAACCCAAATAAAAAATACAAGGTGTATGATTATTTTAATGATAAAAATTTGGGAACAATCAACGGCAACCAAGCCAACCTAAAAATTAATTTTAAGCAATTCCAGCTAATTGAATTAACGCCGGTAAACTAACAAATAACGGTAATTTTTATTTTATATCGGTTTTGGAATTTCCCAAACTATTCTGGTTTGGGTTTATCGAAAATCGGGCTGCAAGTATTCAGCCTTCACAAAGTAAACTTGGACCAAACCAAATAGTTGAATTATAGTTTAATTGGAAAGAATTCCTACTTCACCATCGCCTTTATCTCCTGCAATTTCAAAAGTGCTTCAACTGGTGTTAGCCTGTTGATATCAACTGCTTCCAATATTTTGCGGATGTCTTCAAAAGCCTGTGAATGGGCATCAAAGATGCTCAATTGCATTTGAGGAGCATTTAGCTGTTTCAGGTTTTCTTTAATACTTTTTTTGTTTTTGGTAAAAGCTTCGCCGGTGTTATTTTCTTCAGAGGCATCAACATGCTTTGATTCCATTTGTTTTAAAATTCCATTTGCCCTGTCGATCAGGGAAGGTGGCATGCCGGCCATTTTTGCCACATGAATCCCAAAGCTATGAACACTTCCTCCGGGACTAATTTTCTTAAAAAAATAATTTTGTTTCCTGCTTCTTTATTAGTGATATGAAAGTTTTTTACACGTTCCAGTTTGTTTTCCAGTTCATTCAACTCGTGGTAATGTGTGGCAAACAAAGTTTTTGGTGCATGGTGCGACTGGTGCAAATATTCAACAATACTCCATGCGATTGATATACCATCGTAGGTGGAAGTTCCGCGCCCAATTTCATCAAGGAGAATGAGACTTCGCGGACTGATATTATTAATGATACTTGCTGTCTCATTCATTTCTACCATGAAAGTACTTTCGCCGCTGCTTAAATTATCGCTTGCGCCAACGCGCGTGAAAATTTTGTCTGTCTGCGGAATTCTTGCTTCTTCTGCGGGAACAAAACTTCCCATATGCGCCATTAAAGTAATTAGCGCAGTTTGTCTTAGGATCGCACTTTTACCACTCATATTGGGGCCGGTTAAAATAATGATTTGCTGTGATTGCGGATCTAAAAAAATATCATTCGCGATGTAACTTTCTCCGGGCGGTAAATTCCTTTCTATCACCGGGTGACGGCTTTCCTTAAGTTCCAGCTCAAGGCCAGTGTGTATTTCAGGTCTTTTGTATTTAAATTGTAAGGCGTTGTTGGCGAAGCAAATAATGCAGTCTAGAACCGCAAGAATATGCCCGTTTAATTGCATCGGCGCAATATAATCCTGCAGTTCATCCAGCAATTGCTCAAAAATATTTTGTTCGAGTTGCAAAATTTTATCTTCGGCACCGGTTATCTTTTCTTCATACTCTTTTAATTCCGGTGTAATGTATCTTTCCGCGCTGGTAAGCGTTTGCTTCCGTATCCAGTTTTCCGGCACTTTGTCTTTATGCGTGTTGGTCACTTCAAGATAATAGCCAAATACATTATTGAAACCAATCTTTAAAGAAGAAATTCCCGTTCGCTCAATTTCTTTCTGTTGTAAATTTAGCAGGTGCGCCTTACCGTTAGTAACAATATTTTTTAAATCATCAAGCTCTTCATTTACACCTGTGGCGATAATATTGCCCTTTCCGGCAGACACGGGAGGATTGTCAATGATCTCTTTAAAAATTTTATCTGCAATGTATTTGCAGGGATTTAGAGAATCACCCAATCTTTTTAAATATTCATTAGCTGAGCCTTCACACCAGTCTTTTATTTGCGCTGTTAATTTTAATCCTTTGCCAATTTGCAAAACTTCACGCGGATTTATTTTCTTTAAAGGAATTTTGCTTACAAGCCTTTCTATGTCGCCCGCCTGCTTGATATTGTGCGTTATCTTTGTTTTTTCGTCAGGCGTTTTAATAAAATATTCAACTAGGTTCTGTCTTTCCTGAATTTTATTTATTTCTGTAAGAGGCAGTAGCATCCAGCGTTTAAGCAGTCTTGCGCCCATTGGTGAGACTGTATTGTCGAGCACTTTCAGCAAAGAGTTGCTATTTTCATTACTGCTCAACAATTCGAGATTTCTAATCGTAAACCGGTCCATCCATAAATAATCACCTTTGTCAATTCTTTGCAAAGATGTGATGTGCTGGAGGTTGGGATGTTCTGTATCTTTTAAATAATGGAGAATAGCGCCTGCAGCAATGATGCCGGTTGGCAGATTTTCTACTCCAAAACCTTTCAGGCTTTGGGTTCCAAAATGTTTTAATAAAGTGTCTTGTGCATATTGTTCCGTAAAAATCCATTCATCAAGCGTGTAGGTGTAAAATTTACTTCCAAAGTAATTTTTAAAATTTTTCTGTTGGTTTCGTTGAAAAATAACTTCTGCGGGGTTAAGGCTTTGCAATAATTTATCAGCATATTCCTTATCACCTTCGGCAATAAAAAATTCACCGGTAGAAATATCCAAAAAAGAAATTCCTGCTTTTTCATCTACAAAATGGATTCCGCATAAAAAATTATTTTGGTTATGCTCGAGCAGTTTATCATTCGTTGCAACACCTGGCGTGATCAGTTCTGTAACGCCGCGCTTTACAATTCCTTTGGCTTGCTTGGGATCTTCAAGCTGATCGCAAATGGCCACACGGTAACCGGCTTTAACCAGTTTGTGTAGATAAGTGTCAAGCGCATGATGAGGAAAACCCGCGAGTTCCAGAGCAGTCGCCGATGCGTTATTTCTTTTGGTAAGCGTAATTCCTAAAATTCTTGACGCGGTTATGGCATCCTGGCCAAAAGTTTCATAAAAATCTCCCACACGAAAAAGCAGGATTGCGTCAGGGTATTTTGCCTTGATCGCATTGTGCTGTTTCATTAAAGGAGTGTCGGAAGAAGCCATGTGTTAATTGATAACGTGTTAATTAGCTAATGTGCTAATGACTATAAAGTCTTTATACTAAAAATCCTCACAATATCGCAGGATTAATCAGCACATTGGCTAATCAGCTAATCAGCTAATTAATTTATTTTTGCAAATTAATATTCTTTTGATGAGAAAACTAAGAATGGATGAACTGAATCGCAAATCGGTGGACGAAGTTAAAGAATCTGATAAGAATCCTGTCATTGCGGTTTTGGAAAATATAAGAAGCGCTTATAATGTGGGAAGTGTTTTCAGAACAGCGGATGCATTTTTGATTGAATCCGTTTTTATTACCGGTTATACCGCTGTGCCTCCCCATAAGGAAATTAAAAAAACGGCCCTGGGCGCCGAAGATTCCGTTGATTGGAAATATTTTAAAACTTCTAAGGAAGCTATCGGGCATCTTAAAGAAAATGGGTATAAGGTATTTGCTGTTGAACAGGTTACTCATAGCATTTCGCTTGAAAATATGGATGAATTATTTGCCGATAAAATCGCTTTTATTTTTGGAAACGAAGTAACCGGCGTAGAACAAAATACTATTTCTTTATGTGATGGCAGTGTAGAGATTCCACAATTTGGCATGAAACATTCATTAAATATTTCCGT
The DNA here is from genome assembly GCA_963814075.1 of uncultured Chitinophagaceae bacterium. Lineage (GTDB taxonomy): Bacteria > Bacteroidota > Bacteroidia > Chitinophagales > Chitinophagaceae > Ginsengibacter. Next base: position 241,609 of record CAWFBO010000009.1, read on the forward strand.
AGCCGCGGGGATTGTTTTGTGGGAAGCCGTTAAAAATTTTCAGCTCGCTGAAAGAAAATAATTATAGTAATGGAAAGCAATAGTAAAACGTTGGAATTGAAATCTTCTTTGAACGGAATAAAAAATTATTTCTCGCTTGTAAAATTCGCTCATACGATTTTTGCAATGCCGTTTGCGCTTATTGGCTTTTTTTATGGCTTAAAGGCGGTCAACTTTCAATTAAACAGGCAGTGGTGGGTGCTTTTTATCCTGGTTATTTTATGCATGGTTTTCGCAAGAAGTGCGGCTATGGCTTTCAATCGTTGGCTGGATGCAGAGTATGATGCGAAAAATCCGAGAACGTTAATACGGGAAATTCCCGGGGGCATTATTTCAAAAAGAAATGCGATTGTCTTTGTGATCGTTAATTGCCTTGCGTTTATTATAACGACTTATTTTATTAATGTGATGTGCCTGGCTTTGTCGCCGGTTGCTCTTTTTGTGATCTTGTTTTATAGTTATACAAAAAGATTTACTCCGCTTTGTCATTTGGTACTGGGACTGGGTTTAAGCCTTGCACCTGTTGGCGCTTATATTGCAGTCACCGGGCAGTTTGCTTTGGTTCCGGTATTGTTTTCTTTTTCGGTTTTATTTTGGGTAAGTGGCTTCGATATTATTTATGCATTGCAGGATGAGGAGTTTGACAAAGAAAATAATTTGTATTCCATTCCTTCATGGCTGGGAACAAAAAGAGCTTTGCGGGTGAGCGAGTATTTGCATTTTCTATCCGCTGCGGCCGTCATTGCGGCCGGAATGATTGGAAATTTTTCATGGTTTTATTGGTCGGGCGTTTTGGTTTTTGCTTTCTTTCTCTTTTACCAGCATACGTTGGTAAAACCGAAAGATCTTTCCAAAGTCAATAAAGCATTTTTTAGTTCAAACGGAATCGCGTCAGTAGTGTTTTGTGTTTTCGTGTTGCTGGATATTTTCACCAAATTATAAGTGACTTACCAGTAAACCAATAAATAATAGGCATTTTTATTTTTACCTGGCAGAGCTAAAACCTCTAAACGCTCTAAACTATTCTAAACTCTCCAAACTAAACTAAACAATGGCCCGAATCATTTGCATCGATTATGGAAAAAAACGCACAGGCATCGCCGTTACCGATCCGTTGCAAATAATTGCCACCGGCCTCACCACTGTTGATTCTCCTGAATTGATTCCATTTCTCAAAAAATATTTTCTGCAGGAAAATGTTGAATTGATCGTGATCGGTGAACCGAAGAATTTGGACGATTCGGATACACATGCAACACCATTAGTAAAAGAAATCATTAAAAAACTGGAAAAGCAATTTCCGCAAATTCCAATTAGAAAAGTGGATGAACGTTTTACTTCAAAAATGGCCAAACAAGCAATGCTTGAAATGGGGATGAAAAAAAAAGATCGCAGAAACAAAAGAACTGTCGATGAAATAGCGGCTACTATTATGTTGCAGGAATATATGCAAGACCTTTAGCTTATTTTAATTGAGTAAATCCTGTAAATTTGCACTTCAATTATTAAAAAAATTACAATCTTTCTATGGTTCTACCAATAGTCGCTTATGGTAATCCGGTTTTAAGAAAAGTAGGTGTTGAAATTACGCCAGCTTATCCCGGGCTGCAAAAACTGATTGACGATATGTGGGAAACCATGTACAACAGTAAAGGCGTTGGACTGGCCGCTCCGCAGGTGAATAAAGGCATCCGCTTATTTATTATGGACAGCTTGCAGATTATCGAAAACCTGGACGTGGATGAAAAAGATGAGTTTCCCGGCGATGAGGGCTATAAAGGTGTTTTCATAAACGCCCATATCGAGGAAATTGACGGAAAAGAATGGCTGTATAATGAAGGCTGCCTGAGCATTCCCAAGATAAGAGAAGATATTATGCGCCGGGAGACTGTTACTATTAATTTTTTTGATGAAAATTTTGTGGAGCACACCAAAACATTTACAGGTGTTACAGCGCGGGTCATTCTTCACGAGTATGACCATACCGAAGGAAAACTTTTTATTGACTACCTCAAACCCCTTAAAAAAAGTTTGCTGAAGCGTAAACTTAGTGATATTTCCAAGGGGAAAATTTCAGTCGATTATAAAATGGCCTTCAATAAATAACTAGTCAATTAGCTGATTGGTTAATTTACATTCCGCCAACATTTTAAGAATTAGTTTTACCGTATGATTCAAAAGTTTTTTACGCTTTTAGTTCTGCTGTTGTTCGCCTCTTTATTTCTTTTTGCACAAAAGGAAAATGACAGCACCGTAAAAGTGGATGAAAACTATATTACACTTTCTGAAATTGTTGTCAACAAAAAACTGGATGTAGCTTCTTTCATCAGGAGGGTAAAGAACGACACTACTTTTTATAAAGCATTTCGTAATCTTAGGGTTATTGGCTATAAATCGATAAATGATATCCGGATGCTCGACAAAAACGGAAAGATAAAAGCATCGCTGCACAGCACTACTCAACAGGTACGAAAAGATAATTGCAGAACGATGAAAGTGCTCGATCAAACGACAAAAGGAGACATGTTTGACAGTAAAGGAAATTTTAATTATTACACGGCACAAATGTATGCCGGCTTGTTTTTTACAAAAGATTCGGTTTGTGGCGAAACGAATATTGTAAAAGGGCACGAATTTTCAACTAATGGCTTAACCGGAATTGAAAAACATAAGGAACAATTAAAGATGCTTTTTTTCGATCCCGGAAAAAGAATAAACGGACTACCTTTTATTAGCAACAAAACCGAAATTTTTGATCCGGCAATGGCGGAGAATTACAATATGTATATTGATTACAGGGATTATAATTCTGTGCCCTGTTATGTGTTTACGATCAATGTAAAAGATAACCGGAAAAGCAATGTGGTAATAGATGAAATGACTACGTGGTTTGATGCAAAAACTTTCGAGATTGTAGCAAGAAATTATGTATTAAGTTATGATGCCGGCGTATATGATTTCAATGTAAAAATGGAAGTGCAGATGACTAAAGTTGGCGATTTATTGGTGCCGGATTTGCTGACGTATAACGGAAACTGGAAAGTTATTTTTAATAAGAGGGAAAGAGGTGTTTTTACAGCTACACTTTCTGATTTTGTTAGTTACGACTTAAAGTGATTTTGTAAGCCACGGATTACACGAATTTTCACGAATTTCTCGAAATACTATACCTCCTCCATTTGTCAATAACGGCGCTCATGTCTACCGGCAACGGACTTTCAAAATTCATTTGCTCTTTAGTTGTGGGATGAATAAATCCGAGCTGTTGCGCATGCAATGCATGGCGCGGACAAAGCTCAAAACAATTATCTACAAATTGTTTGTATTTGGTAAAGACAGTTCCTTTCACGATCTTGTCGCCACCATAAGTTTCATCATTAAAAAGCGGGTGGCCGATATGTTGCATGTGAACGCGTATCTGGTGGGTGCGACCAGTTTCCAGTCTGCATTCTACAAGTGTTACATAGTTAAATCTTTCCAACACTTTATAATGAGTGATCGCTTCTTTTCCATGTTCCCCTTCAGGATAAGCCGTAAATAATTTTCTGAATCGTTGATGTCTTCCCACATGCGCAACGATCGTTCCTTCCTCTTCTTCAAAATCTCCCCAAACTAATGCCACATATCTCCTGTGAACCGTATGATCAAAGAATTGTTTGGCAAGATTCGGTCATAGCTTTTGGCGTTTTTGCCATTACCAAAAGCCCGGAAGTATTTTTATCGATGCGATGAACCAAACCAAATCTTGCCAGTTCGGTTTCATCAATATTAGGGTTTTGTTGTTTTAAATGCCACGCAACTGCATTTACCAACGTGCCGCCGGGATTGCCGCTTCCCGGGTGAACCACCATTCCCGGTTCCTTATCAATTACCATTAAATCTTCATCTTCATACACAATTTTGAAAGGAATATTTTCGGGAACGATCTCATTGCTTTCAGGTGAATAATCCTGGTAGATAACAATTTTATCTAAAGGACGGACTTTGTAATTCGATTTTACCGGGTGATCATTCAATAAAACTCTCTCTGATGCTATGGCCTGCTGAATTTTGTTTCTTGTTGCCCCTTCGATTCTTCCCATTAAAAATTTATCGATTCTTAATGGTTCCTGGCCCTTTGGCACAAACAATTGTCTCTCTTTCAAAAAGTTCTTCCGATTCGTGTTCCTGTAATTCTTCTTCATTCATAATTCATAATTTAAATCATCTAAACTCTAAACTCTAAACTCTAAACTCTAAACTCCTCTTCCTTATCTTTGCAAATTAAAATCTTTGCATTGGAAAAACAGCAGATCATTTTTGAGGATTTAGGTGTGATCAACTATAAAGAGGCGTGGGACTACCAGGAAGAACTGGTAAAAAATAATGTTCGTATAAAATCGGAAGCAAGGAACGCCACCAAAACCGGTGAAGCGCCATTGAGCCCCTGGGAACTGGCTACAAAAAATTATTTGCTGTTTTGTGAGCATCCCCCTGTTTACACTTTGGGCAAAAGCGGCCACATGGAAAATGTGTTGATGAGTGAAAACGAAATGGAAGAAAAAGAAATTGAATTTTTCAGAACCAACCGCGGAGGCGATATTACTTTTCATGGATTGCAACAAATCGTCGGTTATCCTATTCTTGATCTTGAAAAGTTTTTCACTGACATTGGCAGGTATATGCGAAGCCTGGAGGAAGTGATCATCCTTACTATTGGCGAATATGGAATAAAAGGCGACAGGAGCAAAGGCGAGACCGGTGTGTGGATTGAGCCGGGCATCCGGGAAGGGAAAGAAAAATTTGTGCCATGGGAATTCGTTGCAGCCGCTGGATCACGATGCATGGATTTGCCTTAAATGTAAATACCGATCTTAGTTTTTTCAATAACATCATTCCCTGCGGCATTGTAAACAAACAAGTGACTTCGATAGAAAAAGAGCTTGGATACAAAGTGGATTTTGAAGATGCAAAGGAAAAAGTAAAAAGAAATTTTGAAAAAGTTTTTGATGTAAAAATCATTTAATTCATGCGACCCGAAATTCGCCCATAGTAAACAAACAAATTCCTTCATTTTTTAAATAACAGATTCTTAACTGAATTTTTAGAGAACATGCGTCTTAGTAGTAATCGCTGGCTAAACAGCATTATACGATAAATCAAAACAATCTTGTATGAAAAAAATTAAATTAACCGCCATTTTTATTTCTCTTTTTTTTGCAGGACAGGCTCAAATGAAAACCTTTATTGATCAGCCTTACATCGAAGTGGCCGGAAGTGCAGATACGATGGTTACTCCTGATGAAATATTTATTAAGATCGAAATTTCTGAAGCAGACACCAAAAACAAAACTTCTGTAGAAGACCTGGAACGTAAAATGTTTGACGCTTTAAAAGCTATGGGGATTGATGTGGAAAAATATCTTACCACCAGCGACATCTCAAGCAACTTTAAAAATTATTTTCTAAGAGGTAAAAATGTTTTGAAATCTAAAGAATATATGTTGAAAGTTAGTAGACGCCGTTACTGCCAGCAAAGTGTTTATAAAACTAGAAGACCTGGGAATTTCAAACAGTACGATCGATCATGTTGATTATTCTGATATGGAGGGAATGAGAAATCTGATGCGCACCAAGGCAATCGAAAATGCAAAATCGCGTGCGCTCGCATTGACAAAACCTTTGAAGCAGGAGGTGGGGCCCGCTATTTATATTTCTGACAATGAAGTGTATCCGATTCATCCATGATGGAAAGGCAAACTGGGCTTGTACAATTATGAAAAACAAGCAAAGCATGATCAGGAATTACCTCAAATTGATTTTGAAAAAATCCAGGTTTCTTCCAATATCAACGCGAAATTTATTTTGAAGCAATAAGGATTTTTACAGACCTTCTTTTTGAAACCTCTTTAACAGAGGTTTTTTTATTTCTCAGTAAACAAACAAAAATTAAAGATTTCTGTTTTTTGCTTTTTACTTATTCAATCTTCAGGGTGTAAAATATTTTTTCCCGATTTCGTAAATCGTTTTTCCTGATTTCGCAAATGATTCGGGACACATCATTCTTTTTTTGCAGAAATAAAATCTGTAAAAATGAAGGTCAAAAAAATAATAATAACGGTGATTGTATTATCGGGTGCTTTAAACACAATGGCACAGGAGAAAGATTCCGTAAAAACTTTAAAAGAAATAATTGTAACCGGCTATAAAACAGTAAATGGTGTGGGTCACCTGTTAGAATCCGAAGATGGCGCGATTTACGCCGGTAAAAAAACAGAAGTAATTGTGGTGGATAGTCTCGATGCAAATAAAGCGATCAATAATACGCGGCAAATTCTTGGAAGGATTCCGGGATTAAATATCGTTGAAACTGAAAGTAGTGGCTTTACTGCCAATGGAATTGCCACGCGTGGATTGAATCCGACACAAAGCATCGAAATGAACACGCGACAAAACGGTTATAACATAAGTGCTGATGTGTATGGATATAATGAGGCATATTATATTCCGCCCATGGAAGCCATCAAAAGAATAGAATTGGTAAGAGGAGCTGCGTCTTTGCAATTCGGTTCGCAATTTGGCGGTTTGGTAAATTACATCACGGAAGATGCGCCCAAAAACAAGCCGTTTCAATTTGTCACTTCACAGACCGGCGGAAGTTTTGGAATGTTTAATTCATTCAATTCAATTGGGGGCAATTATAAAAAATGGAGCTACTATGGTTTTGTTCAATATAGAAATATGGAAGGAGAAAGATCAAACAGCCGACAGTCACAGCTTTCGGGTTTTGGTAAGGTGGAGTTTACTCCCTCAGAAAAAATGAATATTGCGCTTGAATATTCGCTGCTGCGCAATAAAATTCAAATGCCCGGCGGATTGTCAGATAGTCTTTTTAATGCCAATCCAAAAGCTTCTATCCGTTCCCGGAACTGGCTGAAAAGTCCATGGAATATTTTAAGTAATTCAATAAATATCAATCCGGATAACAATACAACTATCAGCATCAAAACCACTTATATTTTCAGCAATCGTTCTCTGGTTTGGCGAAATGAAGATGGCGGGCCTGCAGTGCTTGATACGATTGATCCTGCTACCAATCAATATGTTCCCCGTGAAGTTGAAAGTGAAGACATGCATAGCATTACGACTGAAGGCCGCATGTCGGAAAATTATAAACTCGGAAAAAATCAATCTACGTTAGCAGCAGGAGTAAGGCTTTCTTATGCAAAATTTAAAAGATTGGAAGGCGGTGAAGGAACTACCGGCAGCGATTTCGATCTGTCGATCACTGGCCCATGGGAAAAAAATATGGATTTTACAACCACCAATATTGCACCCTTTGCTGAAAATATTTTTAGGATAGGAAAGAATTTTTCCGATTACTCCCGGCGTAAGATTTGAGTATTTGAAAACCACCGCCAACGGGTATGTTGATGATGACGATGATAAAATTACAACGAACAAGGCCAGAACCCGCTCGTTTCTTTTAGGTGGTATTGGACTGGAATATAAACTAAAACACAATAGTAGTTTTTATGCAAACATCAGCCAGGCCTATAAACCAATTGGTTATGATCAGCAACAACCTTTTGGTGTGGCCGCAAAAATAGATGACAATTTAAAAGATCCATTTGGCTTTAATTCTGATTTGGGTTACAGAACTATCATTAAAAATTATCTGAATGTCGACGCCAGTTTGTTTTATCTGGCTTATAATAATCGCATTGGGGAAGTATTGAAAACTGATCCTTCGACAGGTGAGCAGTATGCGTTTCGCACCAATGTGGCCAACAGCGTGCATAAAGGTTTGGAAGCTTACATTGAGTTTAATATTTTGAAATATTTAAACCAAAATTCCAAACATGGTTTAAGCATTTTCAATTCTTTTGCCTGGATAGACGCCAAATATACCAACTGGCGAATTTAAAGGAAACAGGGTAGAAGCGGCTGCAAAAGAGATAGAAAGAGCAGGCGTTATTTTCTCCGGGAAACAATTATCGGCAACTTTCCAGGTTAATTACACAGGCGATGCTTATGGCGATGCCACGAATGCAAAAACAAGTGACAATCCCATCGCCGGCTATATTCCGGCTTATACGGTTTTGGATTTTAGCGCTACGTATAAGATCAACAATTATGCGATCAAGTGTGGCGTAAACAATCTTACTGACAAATCTTATTTTACCAGGAGAACTGATGAATATCCTGGCCCCGGCATCATTCCGGCAACGGGCAGAAGTTTTTATCTTGGTTTCACTGCAAAATTTTAAATAGTGAGAAAATATAAACGTACTATCAAAATCTGTGTTTTATTCAAAAGGGATGAAGAAAATTTTCCTCCGCCTGAAATCACGTCTACCGTTAACCGGGAAGAACTGGGCAACCTTAAACTAACTAAAGAAGAGGAAGAAGATATCGTTGAGTTCATCAAAACGCTAACCGACGGTTATCAATAGAAGATTGAAAAAAGAAAGCGAAGTAAACAAACAAATAATCCTGATTTTTATTTTACTGAAATTTTCAGATGCCCAACACTTCTTTCAGTTTAGCGTAGCCTGATTTGCTCACCGGAATTTTTTCGCCGGTGGTGAGCAATAATAAATGGCTGTCTTTTTCATAAGCATCAATGCGCGTAATTAGTTGTGTATTTACAATGTAGGACCGATGAACACGAACGAACTGAAACTGCGCCGAGCGATTTTTCAAAGAAACTCATAGTACGTTTTTTTAAAAAGTAGCCATCGTTGCTTATGATTTTTACATAATCATCTGCTGCTTCCAGGTAATGTACCTGATGGACAGGAATAATTTTGATTTTATTTCCATCTTTAACTACTATCCGGTTTTGTTGTAGTGGAGATTCTGCGGCGGTTTCAACAACGTTTTCAACTGAACGCACATTTGTTTGCTGATGCTGGTATTTTTCAATTGCTTTTTCAAATCGGTCTTTGCTGAAGGGTTTCAATAAATAGTCTACGGCGTTCAGTTCAAATGCTTTAATGGCATACTCATCAAAAGCGGTCGTGAAAATAACTGCGGGTGGATTTTCAATTAATTCAAGCATTTCAAAACCGTTGATCTTCGGCATTTGAATGTCAAGAAAAATAAGATCGGGCTGATGTTGCTGAATGGCTTTCAGTCCTTCAAATCCGTCGTTGCATTCTGCCACCAACTCTGCATTCTTCAAAATTTTGCAGGTATTCTTTTACAATACTTCTTGCTAAAGGTTCATCATCTATAATAATCACTTTCATTTTCTTTCTGTTTCATCAACTTGCTGCAACAGGTTGTAATATTTGAGGAATAATTATCGTTGTGATAAATTGATTGTTCTCTATGCTGGTTTTTAAAAGATCGTTCCTTGCAAATAATAAAAATAATCTTCTTTTAATGGACCGAGGCCAAAACCGGTCCCTTTGGAAGGATGTGCTGTTTCAGGATCAAAGGGGTTTTGTACAGAAATATCCAGGTTGCCGGTTTGTACGTCGGCCACGCAGTTTTATCAGGACGTCGCCGGTAGTGTCATACAATCCAAACTTGATTGCGTTTTCTACAACCGGTTGTAAAATTAAAGCCGGAAGTTTAAACTGCAGCGCTTCTTCCGGAACCACTATTTCTGTCTGCAAGCCGGTGGCCGAATCTCACTTTTTCGATCTCAAGATACAATTGCAAATATTGAATTTCTTCTTCAAGCGCTATCCATTGTTGTTCGTCTTTTTTGAGTGTACCACGCAAAAAATCACTTAACTGGTAGATCATGTGCCTTGCCTTTTCCGGATCAGAGCCGATTAATGCGCTTATAGAATTAAGGCTGTTGAATAAAAAATGAGGCTGAAATTGCCTGCGTAATTTGAACAATTCTGCTTCTTTTGAGAGCTGTTCTGTTTCCGTTTTTCGATTAGCCAGTTCTTTATATTCCTGCTGGCCATACCACATCAAACTGAACATGCTCATGCTGCTTAGAAGCAGGAAACCCGCGCCAAACCTGATAAGTGCTGTGGACCGGATAAAGTTAAGATAAGGATCTCCGTCTTTTAATATCATCCACATAATGCCGCGATGAGCAAGAAACCAAAAAAATCCGACGGTAATACTTATGATGAGTATATACCAGTATTTTTCTTTTCGCGGCAAATAGTATTTCATATTGTTGCTGATAAAAAAACTCCCGGCAGCAAGCAATACAATACTCGCAAGACTATCGGCAATTGCATGTTGGTGTTGTCAATACTTATTTGCTTTAGAATAAAAAACTGCAGTATGATGCACAGCAGCCACCATGCAGCAAAAAAAATCCGTAAACGTTTATCAGACAAAATTGACTTCAACGAGTTATAATCTTTAACTCATTTCAAATGTTTCTTCCAAACATCTTTCGTGTAAATAATTGGCGCGCCTTGCTAGTGATCTTTATATATTCATCAGCATTATCTTCTTCACGAATGCACGAATAAATTTCAGTTCCATCTACCAATTCGTTGAGTGCATGTAGTTCTGAAACATCAATAAATTTCCAGTGCACAGGCTTTTGCTCATTATTTAAAAAGTTATCTTCTTCTGCTATCGCCAATTATCCTTGCTTTTTGAAAAGCATGCATTTCATTTTCTGCATAAAGAAGGCGCAGTTGCTCATCAAACTGGGGAGTATGATTTCCTTCACCACAAATAATCCTGAAAACCAGTTTTGCAAGATACCATTTCATATATATAATTTTTAAAGATGAAGATTTTATTTTATCAGTAATTGTCGATTTCAATTCCACCAAATACACATGAACCCCGTGAGGATAATTTTTTTATCAGCATCAGGAATGTTGTTTTGAAAATTGCGTTTATCCTCAACGCCACCGAATACGTGCCGAAATTTCTGTTTGTACTTCCCAGTTTCCGGGAATGATCGAGTTTCGTTCCGCCAAAAACATTATTTATTTCCAGCACCACCGGATGTTGAATATCTGCCTGCATAAAACTTATTTCCGCACCCCCCATAAAGCACACTATTTCTCCTCCTTTAAAATTTTTTGACTGAATGTTTTTTTTTACGCCTCCCAGCACCGCGTGCACGTCAAGGTATTCTTCGCTGCTCGCATTTGGTGGAATGTTTTGAGGGCTATCGCTGCCGAAATGATTTCTGTCCCAGCGGGCTCTCCTGTATCTTCCGAAGGATCGTCCTCTTGGACGAAGTATAAATAAAAGCCCCAGCCCGATCAATATGATTGGCGCAATATACCTGTGCAGGTCTATCCCCGGCATTGATTGATCAGCCAAAAAGACACAGCCGATTAAAATCAATATGAAAGAACCAGGATTGTGAAACCTGCTTTTGATGCCCGTTAATAATCCAATAGCAATGAGCAAAACAGGCCATGTAAAAACCCAGCCAGGAATGGGAGCTCCCATTTTATAAGCCAATAATAAAAAGCCTGCAAGTAATAAAAAAAGCCCACCCCCAACTCTTGACCCGTTAACTTCTTTCCATATCATGATCATTCTTTTCCATATTTCTGTTTTTTATTTTTAAGATGATAATACAAAATTATAACACGTGGCTAATGCAGGAAAAGACTATTTAGGTTTGTGTAAATATAAAGTCGGTAAAAGACAATTTTAAGTCGGTGAATCAATAACGGAATGTGCGGGAACAGTAAACGAAGAAAAAATGAATTTTTTCATTTTGCAGGTTTAATAAGGCAAATCCGGATTTAACAAGTATGTAAGCATGATTTGTGGGAGAAAATTACCCGAACTTCTTCTTTCGGTTATCTTTGCAAATAAAAAGAACGAAACTGAATCTCAAAGCATTATATAAGAAAATGGAGGCCTTTTCGCCCAGATTATATTGGCGTGAAATACTGGCTGTATTAATGATCTTGCTGGCATTTATTTTTTTTGGAAGTGAGCGTAAAGAGTTGCAGCAGATCATTCCCAACATTGAGCAGGCTGATGTGCGTTGGTTGATGGCAGGCCTTGGCGTAACTTTTTTATATGTGCTTCTCCAAAGTGGCATGTATGTAAACAGTTTTTCTTCTATCGGGCTTTCATTAAAATGGATTGACGCGATCGAACTTTTTCTGAAAAGAAATTTTCTGAGTATTTTTTTACCTGCAGGCGGCGTAAGTGCTCTGGCATATACGCCTATCCAACTGAGAAAAAGAGGTTTTAATAAACCGCAGGTTCACCAGGCCAGCGGGCTTTATGCTTTCGCAGGATTATTCACTGTTTTCCTGGTTGGCTTTCCGGTTATCATTCTTTTTGCATTATCTGCAAAACATCAAACTCAAAATGCCTGGATCGCTTTGATCGTGTTGATGATTCTTATTGCAGCCATTTTTCGCATTGCGAAAACACTAAGAGAAAAAGGAAGATTATATCGATTGATTGTTAAGAAATTTCCACGTTCTGCAACTGTTATAGACGAACTTTTTGCTGCTAATGTGAACAATAAAAAATATGCCGGCAGTATTTTATATTCAACGGGAGTGGAGTTTACAGGCATGTTTCATATTTATATTGCCATGCTCGCTCTTGGGCTTCCGGCTTCCTTTTACTGTTGCTGCTATCGGTTATATTGTTTCCGTTTTGCTGATGATAACTTCTCCTTTTTTGAGAGGCCTTGGCGCGGTAGAACTTTCGCTGGTTTATATTCTGCAGATGTATGGCTATTCGACAGTGGACGCACTTTCTATCACTATTTTGTATCGTGTGTTTGAATTTTGGCTACCTATGTTTTTTGGCATTCTTTCTTTAGTTGGAGAGGAAGGCATTTGTTTATTCGTATTGTCCCGGCGTTGTTGATTTTTTCTTTGGGTGTTATCAATATTGTTTCCGTAGTTACACCACCTTTGCATCCGCGATTAAAACTTATCAGGACTTTTCTTCCTTTGGATGCTATCAATGCATCCAATATCCTGGTGCTTTTTATCGGGCTTGCATTGCTGATCACTTCAGCTTATATGTTTAAAGGATTGAAGAATGCATGGCGACTGGCGTTATTGCTTTCTGTTTTATCGGTGATTGGTAATATTACCAAAGCCCTTGATTATGAAGAAGCCACCTTTGCAGCAATCATTGTTGTTTTGTTGTGGATCAGCCGCGCGGCAATACCGTATTCGCAGCAGCGCCAGATGGATACGTATGGGTTTTCTTTCAGTTGCCATTATTTTTTTATCTGTACTTGGTTTTTGGCTTTGTAGGTTTTTATTTTATTGAAGTAAAACATTTTGGGATCGATTTTACATGGAAGCAATCAATTGAATTTTCTGTTCGTAGTTTTTTTCTTCAGGAAGACACATTACATCCTCATACCACTTTTGGGCAGGCAGTTTATTTTATTGATCCAGATCCTGGGTTTTTTAAGCTGGGGTTTTCTTCTTTTTACACTTATTAAACCGTTTTTGAAAGTGGAAGCACACTTCCGAAACAGGACAGGGAAAGGGCAAAGTTTTTGCTAAGTGAATTTGGAAGTTCATCAGTAGATCATTTTAAAATTTATCCTGATAAATTGTTGTTTTTTTCTGAAATGCATGAAGCGTTTATTGCTTACCGTATTGCCAATGGTTTTGCAATTGTATTGGATGAGCCTGTATGTGCTGAAGAACATAAAACCGAGGTGTTGATCGAAGTTTTACAGGCTTTGTAAAAAGATGGGTTTGAAAACTGCTTTTTACGTGTGGATGAAAACAGCATGATATGGTTTGACCAATTGCGAAAGCAAAAAATATTTATTGGCCAGGAAGCGATTTTAGATGCACGGAATTTTACAATGGAAGGAAGAGAAAAAAAATCTTTAAGAAATGCAATGAATGCGCTTCAAAAAAAAGGATATGTTACAGCCATTTACAGAGCGCCTCTGCAAAAGTCTTTCGTAGAAAAGCTGAGACAGGTTTCCGATGAATGGCTACAGGCTTATGAAAAGAAGAACAGGTTTTTTCCCAGGGAATGTTTGATGCAAAAGAATTAATGCACCAGGATGTGATTACCAGTTTCCGATTCGGAAGGAAATATTGTGGCTTTCCTAAACATCATTCCTGATTATTCCCCGGAAGAATGTACTTATGATCTGATAAGGAAAACAGCTGATGCCCCGGGAGGATGCATGGATGCGTTATTGTAAAACTGGTAGAATATGCGAAAGAAAAAGATTGTCATTATATCAATATGGGGCTGGTGCCGATGACAGGAATGGCAGAAGCCAACAGCCCGGCAGAACAAATAATAAAATTTGCAGGAAAAAATTTAAAGACGATTTAAACATTATCATGGACTGAGGGATTTTAAAGAAAAATATGCTATCCTATTGGAAAGATAAATTCCTTGTCTATGAAAACGATTATGATCTTCTGCAATTGCCATTGGCACTTAATAAAGTAATGCAACCCTGAAAATTTTTTATGAATAAATTTTTAATCCTGATTGTGCATTTTTATTGCACCTTTTGTAAATCCGTTTACCGGTCGATGCGCAGGATCTTCCTTTAAAAGAATGGGCGTCCGAAGCTCACGATAAACCATTGATCTTTTACATCAGCGGTGATGGCGGGATGAATAATTTTTCAACTTCGCTTTGCGAAAAGCTGAACAGTAACGGATTTGATGTGATAGCTTTAAATGCACGCTCTTATTTCTGGAAGAAAAAAACACCGGATAAAACAGCCTCTGATGTAAATAGCTTTTTAGAAAAAAAATTGAGTGGAAGAAAAAGTCAGCAAATTGTCTTTCATTGGCTATTCGTTTGGCGCAGATGTTTTGCCTTTTATTCTTAATCGCGTTCCAAAAGAAACAGATGACAAAGTGTTGGTTTCATTCCTGATGGCTTCTTCCGGGAAGTACTGATTTTGAAATTCACTGGGTAGATATTTTTGGCGAAAATACCAAACGAAGTATGGATGTTGTTTCCGAGATCAATAAACTCACTGATGAAAAAGTGGTTATTATTAGCGCAAGCGACGATAAAACACTTGCTGTAAATAAAATTACTTTAAAAAGATTTACGCGCGAAGTGCTTCCGGGCGGTCATCATTTTGACGGTGATACTGATGAAATTGTAAAAGTGATTATCAGCAATATGGATTAGCCAAGAGGTCTCCGTTCTTTTATTTCGCAACCGAAGTAATCCACCACGTATTTCCGTTCGGATCTTTAACGCCGCCTGACCGGCCATAAGGTTGATCTGCCGGTTCATTAACTGATGTAGCACCATTCTTTAAAGCAGTCGCAAGGTTTCATCCGCATCATCTACATACACAAAAAGATTCGCGGTTTGCACGCCATATTGTTCAGTCTTTCTGCAAACATGATCACACTTCCACTGATGTTCACTTCCGCATGCATGATCGTATGGCCATCTTCCCGTAAATGTTTATTCAACAATTGCGCATTAAAAACCTTTTCGGTAAAATCAATAAAATCTTCAGCATTTTTTAAAATTAAATAAGGCATTACTGCCTGGTAACCTTCCGGAATATTCATGGTAGTAATTTTTTTGATGAACAAAGGAAAACAAAAATTTTGCTGATAGTAAATCAATCATGCCAAAGGAGGCAAAAAATCCGGATTTTTATTTTCCGGATTTATGAGTCTTGTTCTAATAATTTTTTAGCCAAACATTTTTCCCAGGCCGCCGGTAATATTTGACAAAGAATTTGAAAGGCTTTCCTTGGTTATACTGGAGTCATTGGGGTCATTTGCTTTGTGCGCAAACTTCTGTAAAATGCCCGGAATAGCTGCTGCTATGGCTCCTGATACAGCCGGGGACAAGCCTAACTTGTTGGTAAGACTTCCAACAAGGCCGCCTTCAATGGCGCTGGTTAAAGTTCCTCCTGAAGCGACAGTATTCTGCAGCGAAGATAATAATCCGCCAATACCGCCCTGGCTTTCTGCATGATTCTTAATCCCGTTTGTAATGTGGCTGGCGATTTCCTTATGTACTTCTTCTTTTTTGTCATCTGGAATTTTGTCGGCTACTTCGGGATTGTTACTTAGATGCTGTTTTACAAGGTCTAGAATCTGATCAAACATAATTGAGTTTTAAATTTATATTGGTTTAAAATATTTTCAGGCCAAGTAATTTACGAAAAAGTATTCTAACAAGCATAAATTATCTCATCATCCTTTTCTGCAAGTAGACAAAGAAATTAGCGAAATTTTTATTTTACCAACAAATAATTTCTCACTGCAAAAGTAAAGGATGAAGACTTGCTGTATGTAAATTGCGCCAAACTCGATTGATCTCCGTGTCATGATCAGCGGCATCAAGCCCGCAATAAGGAAACATTTCATCTACCATTTTTCTTGAGGTAGCTGCCAGTTCCCGGCTAACGATACTCACGTCCTTTAAAGTTTCTGCGGAGAAATCTTTGCTGCCTTTGCCTTCATTCCATGAACGTTGAATGGTTTTATAAAATAATTGCCTGGCTTCATTAAGCTGAGTTTTGGCAGTGTCGTGCCGGAGTGAGAGTGAGAGCAGTTGTTCATTTGTATAGTGACTATCTTGGTTTCTTTCCTGTATGATACCTTCAAAAAGATCCAGGTAGTGGATGGCCATGCCGGAAATATTTACGGCAAGTGTAGCTTCTGCAAATTGCAAAAAGGGATATTGGTAAATTTTATCCGGCAAGACGGTTCGTTTTTCATCAATTACAAAACGCCTGTTTTTATTCACCTTCAGTTTTTTTACTTCAAAACTGTTGCTTGACGTAGCAATCATTCCCATTTCTTTCCAGTCTTCATAAAGAGATACTTCGTCTCTTAAAAAAATAAAGGACGCGGTCAAATCGCTGCCATCATTATTTTTCAAAACTTCCCCATCTTTTTCGAGCAGGCAGTTGGCAGTAAATGCCGTAGCATGTGCGGCTCCGGTCGCATAAGGCCATTTACCGGTAATTTCATATTCATCATTTTCCATCTTTGCAATGCCATTAACGCGTCCGCTTCCCGCAAGGCAAACTTTCTTTGAATTAAAGATCATTTCAGCTGTTTCGGGGTCAAGAAATCCGATAAACCAATTGGCGCCGCTGCAGAGTGTTACCGTCCACCCGGTGCTGCCATCGATCCAGGCAAGCGCTTCTTCAATACTTAATGCTTCAGGCAGCGAAAGGCCGAGCCCGCCATATTCCTTGGGAACAAACAGGTTAAACCAGTGTTCTTTATAAATCACACTAAGCTGCTGGGGATTTAAAGATCCTTTACGTTCCGCTTCAGCAGCGTATTTGCGAATGGTATTGGTGATATGATCATCAATAAAAAAGGAAGGATGTGGAACGGTTTTGGTATTCATGGTTTATTTTAGATTAGCCGTCAGGTTATTTTCTTTTTGTATAATTTTTTTCCATTCAAAATATCCCAATACTGCAACAATAAAAAGAAAAATGGTAAGTGCCGCATATAACATCAAATCTTTATAAAATAATAATGGAACCGCAACTGCATTGGAGATGTTCAGCAATATCCAGTTTTCTATTTTTCTTTTTGCCAGCAGCCACATTCCTGCCCAGGCTGTTGCGCTTACAAATGCATCCCAGAATGGAACAGTTGATGGTGTAAAATTTTTAAGAACCACATATAAAAAAATAAAACCACCTGCAACAATACTAAACACTATCAGCCATTCTCTTTTATTGGTATATGTGACCTGAACAGGCGGCCTGTTTTTCTTTTTGATCCAATACCACCAACCATAAACACTCATTATGACATAATACAAATTTAACAGAGATTCTGCATACAAACCAGTGGCAATAAACAGGTAGATGGAAAGCAGTGTGCCCGCAATGCCGGCGGGATAAAGCGCCACTTTATTTACGCGTGCCAGTAAAACTTCTGCCACGCCAAAAGCAACCGCCAGCCATTCTATCCAGCTTGTTTCTTTAAGTTGTTGCAGCAATAAATGGATCCAATATGATAATGACATTTTCTTTGGGCTCTATAAAATGCCGCAAATATACAATAGGGAGGCTGTGGAAATTTATATCGTTGCATAAAACAGTAAACGAAGAAATAACCGGGATTTTTATTTTATCATGAATGTAACAGCGATGGTTAAACGAGAATAGTTGTTGTGCGAAATGTAATTGGGCCAGAAACAGTTTCGGGGGCGTTGTCGTTAATTGCGTTTTGTTTCGTAATGAAGGGCAATTACTCCGCAGGGAAATGTTTTGTTTTCGATAAGTTTGAGTTTAGTTATTGTTGAGATGCCTTTGAATAATGGCATGCCTTGTCCTAAGATAATTGGATTTACAAATAGCCAAAACTCATCAATCAGCCCGTCGTTTAAAAGCGATTGCGAAGCTCTTGGGCTTCCAAAAATCAAAATATTTTTCCCTTCTTGTTTTTTTATTTTATTTATGTTGTCTGCCAGTTGGTCGCTAATAACGATAGTGTTGTCAAGTCCTTTTTCACTGATCGTTTTTGATAAAACTATTTTTGAGACTCTGTTATACCAGGCCGAATGTTCTTTATCGTGTTTAGATGCGTTTGGTTGTTCACCGGCAGTTGGCCAATAACTTTGCATCATTTCATAAGTTACCCGTCCATACAATGCAGTGTCGGCTTTGTCTGTCATGGTAGCAACAAAGTCAAACATAGCATCGTCTAAATTTATCCAGTCCATTTCTCCGTTAACTCCGGCCACAAAACCGTCGAGCGAAGTGTGCATAAAAAAAATTAAATTTCTCATGATGTAATATGTTTAAATGTTTATACTATTTGTTCGTTCGTTTTATTGTCTGTCATAGAGTTGTTGATAGCGCTTTACAGTTCATAACTATTCCTTTAGTTTAACCTGCTGCTAACCTATGCATTTATGCTAATATACGCTATCCTGTCGCCTGTTAAATAAGCAAAACCGTTAAACATCAGTAAACGAACAAATAAACCGTATTTTTTCTTTTCCTTTGCCCGTATTAACGGTAACTCGTAAACGCAAAATTGGCCTATTCTCCGGTTTCGTCCTTTTCTGCGTATTTGCTCTGCCATTGCCGGTATTCTTCCGGTGACATTTTGTTTAATTTGTTTAATAAAAAATCGGTGATAGCCCATATTTTGGGATCACTGTGCGTAGGCCCGAAAGCGGGCATACTTGTAAATTTGATTCCATTTTTGATGATCCAGAAAGCTTCTGTAGTATCGGGCATATCATCGGATTTATAAAATTTAGGTGGCTCAGGATAAAGTCCCTTCGTAAGTTCATCAGGTTCAATTCCCGGGCCGCCGTGGCAGGTTACACACATTTCATTGTAATGACTAAAACCTTCCTGAAGCATAGCGGTATCGTTCATTGGCGGCGCTTTAATATCTTCATCACGTGATTCAATGGAATGTTCTACAGTAGTGTTAATTGCCCATTTTGTTATGGCGTTGTGATGAACCAACTGGCTCACGTTGTAAGCACCTGAATAGATGAAAATAACGAAGATGCCAATAAGAACAATTAAGGTGATAACAACCGTAAGGATTACTTTTTTCATGATGCGACTTTTATTTTATAGTGCCGACTTTAACCAAAAAAGGTTGGTTAACCGAAACTTCAAAAACTTTTGCAAACTTCTCAAAGTTTAATGATCAGGCCTGCATTAAATTGAGAAATCAATTGCTAATCAATTTCTAATCAATTTCCTGAATGATTTTGCTCATACAGCCTAAAGAAAAAATGAACGAATTTTGCACAACAAAAACCAATCCATAAACAGAATTTGAATGTCTAAAGCGATTTATATAGCTTCCTCGGAATCGAACAGCGGGAAGTCGGTAGTTACCCTTGGATTAATGAATATTTTACTCGGAAAGGTCAGGAAGATTGCCTATTTCAAGCCGGTGATCAGGGAAAATAGCGCCAGTCATAAGGATATCAATATCGAAACCATGATCGATCATTTTGGTTTGGATCTCACCTATAATGATTGTTATGCTTTTACGTATTCCGAGTTGTTGAAATTCCGGAGTGAAGACAATAATGCTTTTGTGATCGATACCATTATCAGCAAATATAAAAAGCTGGAAGATACGCACGATTTTGTACTCGTTGACGGGATGGATTTTGAAGGCGAAGGCGCTTCGTTTGAATTTTCTTCTAATGTAGAGATTGCTAAAAACCTTTCGGTTCCGTTGATACTGATTGCCAAAGGCGATGGTTATACGCCCGATGAAGTAACGCGAAACGTGCTATCCACTGCGCAGATATTAAGAGACCAGGAGGTGCCACTGCTGGCCGTGATCGCCAATAAAGTTGATCCGTTAAATGTGGAAGCGCTGCATGTATTGTTTGCCCAAAGGTTACCTGGCTATTTGCTCACTTCCATCATTCCTTATGGAAAAGAACTGAAGAGCCCGACGATGAAAGAAATTGTGGAAGGCGTAGATGGAAAGATCTTGTTTGGACAGAATTATTTGTCAAACCCGGTTGATCATTTTATCGTTGGCGCGATGCAGTTGCGCAATTGCCTTACCCACATCGAAGAAAACACATTGATCGTTACGCCCGGCGACCGTGGTGATATCATCATCGCGATGATACAAGCCAACCTTTCTAAGAATTATCCGAAAGTAGCCGGCATTATTCTTTCCGGTGGATTGGCACCGGACGAACCGATCATCAAACTCGTGGAAGGTCTTGAAACAGTCGTTCCGATTGTGCAGGTGCAAACAGGAACTTTTGAAACAGTGAATAAAGTTGCGTCGGTTAAATCGAGAATTTATCCTGAAAATACGTTGAAGATCGATCTTGCAACTACCGCTTTTGAGAAAAATACCGACACACTTTCTTTGATAGATAAGATCGTTACCTCACAGCCTGAAGGCATTACACCGCGCATGTTCCAGTATCAACTGGTGAAAAGAGCGAAACTGGAAAAGAAGCACATCGTGTTGCCGGAAGGAAGCGACGACCGCATTTTGGAAGCAGCAGCGAAATTGCTGAAACAGGAAGTGGTGAGATTGACGATACTCGGTAAAAAAGAAGAGATACAGGCATCGCTGCAGCGATTAAATATTGAGCTTGATCCGAAAAATGTAAACATCATCAATCCTGTTGAATCGCCGTTGTTGCCCGATTATATTTCCACTTTGTATGAATTGAGGAAAGATAAAAATGTGAACATGGATATGGCGACCGACTTTATGAAAGACGGTGCCTACTTCGGGACGATGATGGTTTACAAAGGTGATGCCGATGGAATGGTTTCCGGTTCGATTAATACCACACAACATACCATCCGCCCGGCGTTACAGTTTATAAAAACAAGGCCCGGTGTTTCTACTGTTTCTTCCGTATTTTTTATGTGCCTCCAGGATCGCGTGATCGTTTTCGGAGATTGTGCTGTGATACCACAACCCACTTCAGAGCAGTTGGCGGACATTGCCATCTCTTCTGCGCAAAGCAGCATGATGTTTGGCATTGAGCCAAGAATTGCGATGCTTTCTTATTCGTCCGGTACATCTGGAAAAGGAGAAGAAGTGGAGAAGGTGCGCCGCGCGACCGAACTCGTGAAAGCCCGCCGGCCTGATCTGCCCATAGAGGGGCCAATTCAATACGACGCAGCCGTTGATCCTGTAGTGGGCAAACAAAAATTGCCAAATTCTAAAGTGGCCGGCCAGGCAACAGTTCTTATCTTTCCGGATCTTAATACAGGGAATAATACTTATAAAGCTGTTCAGCGGGAAACGGGGGCGGTGGCTATCGGGCCGATGTTGCAGGGATTGAACAAACCGGTGAACGACCTCAGCCGTGGCTGCACCGTAGATGATATTTTTAATACCGTGGTGATCACGGCCATACAGGCGCAGCAATCGTAATTTAAAAAGTGTAAAAATCAGCATGAATATTTTTGTTATCAATTCAGGAAGCAGTTCTATAAAATACCAGCTTATCGAAATGCCTTCTGAAATAGTGATCTGCAGTGGTATTGTGGAAAGAATCGGAAGCGAGGACGCTGACATTATTCACAAAACATATAAAGGAGGAAGGGAACAGGTAAAGCGACTGGTGATGAAAATTTATGACCATGCTGAAGGATTGAAAGAAGTTGCAGCGCTGCTTACCCATCAGCAAATCGGCGTAATTAAAGATCCTTCGGAAATACATGTAGTCGGCCATCGTGTAGTGCACGGAGGAGAAAGTTTCGCCGCTACAACCGTAATTACCAAAGAAGTAAAAGACAAGATCAAAAAATTATTCCCGCTTGCGCCGCTTCATAATCCGCCTAACTATTTGGGAATTGAAGTGGCTGAAAAATTATTCATCAAAGCGAAACAGGTAGCCGTTTTTGATACTGCTTTTCATCAAACAATTCCTGAAGAAGCTTATCGTTATGCCATTCCGTCAAAATTTTATTATGAATACGGAATACGCGTGTACGGCTTTCATGGCACAAGTCATAAGTATGTGAGCGGCAAAGCAATTGAATATTTACAAAAAGTAAATTCAAAAATAATCACCATTCATTTGGGGAACGGCTGCAGTATGACGGCTGTTAAAGATGGCAAGTCGGTTGATACAAGCATGGGCTTCGGCCCGATGAACGGTTTGATCATGGGAACACGCGCCGGCGACATTGATCAATCCGTTATCTTTTACCTTGTAAACCAGTTGGGCTACGAAGTGGAAAAGGTAAAAGAAATGTTGAACAACAACAGTGGAATGGTAGGGCTGACCGGCCTTAACGACATGCGCGACATTATTGCAAAAATTGAAAACGGCGATAAGCAGGCCTTGCTTGCCTATCAAATGTATGCGTATCGGATCAGGAAATATATAGGCACTTTTTCTGCAGTACTAAATGGTTTGGATGCGATCGTATTTACAGGCGGCGTAGGGGAGAACGACCGGCTGATGCGTCAACTTTGTTCTTCAAAGCTGGAATACCTGGGAATTCAGATGGATGAAGAAAAAAATAATCGCCGCTTAAAAGTATTGCATGAAATAAACAAAGAAGATTCGCGGGTAAAAATTTTGGTAATTCCCACAAATGAAGAATTGGAAATAGCTACGCAATGTTATCAATTGTTGAATTGAATCGGGAATTTAATTCATCATTCATAATTCCCCGGAACTCTTAACTTTAGCGTCCAAAATTAAATTCCATGGGAAATTACATTCTTCCTCCGCCTTCGGGCAATCTTTCTAAAGACATACAGGGAACGTGGTGGCTTACTTCGAGAGAAGACTGGACGAAGGATGGTAAGCAAAAGTTTGATCCTGTTTTGGGTGCCGACCCTGTTGGCATTGTGTCTTATGCGAAAAATCATTTTGCTGCGCAGTTCATGAAGCGCGACAGATCCACGTCTTCCGGGCAGATTAATTTTAAAGCCGGAAAAAATAATACCGTGGCGGCGGATGGTTATGATGCCTATTTTGGAACTTACGAGGTAGATGAAAGAAATGGCAAAGTCGCCCATACGCTTATTGGTTCTGTTATACCTTCGAATATTGGAATCACCGTCTCGCGCGACCTTAGAGTGAACGGCGACAACCTGGTTATCCAATTGGAAACTACTACCGCCGATGGAGAGTCGGTTACCCGCACTTTAACCTGGGAACGGATCAGTTGAGAAGATTGAAATTAAATTTCAGCATTTTTAAAATACACTTTCAATTTTTTTAAAACTTTCAAAATGAATAAAATCAACTTTAATGTACTTGCTTGTTTCGTTTTTGCTGCTATAACTATTTCTGCCTGTAAGACAACAGAAAAAAATACAGTGCCCGATGAGGTGAAAGCCAACTCATCACATATCATTACGGTAGAGGGGTACACCTTTCGTGATTTGAATAAAAATGGCAAACTGGATGTTTACGAAGACAGCCGGCAGCCGGTCGATGCGAGAGTAAAAGATATTCTTTCTCAAATGACAGTTGAAGAAAAAGCGGGAATGATGTTTATTAATGGCGCAAGGGTAAATGATGACGGAAGCATTGAAAACAAACCCGGAAAAGGCATGTTTGCTTTCGCACCAAATGCGCTGGACCTGGTCCGTGAAAAGAAAATGAATCATTTTAATCTTTGGGCCATTCCGGCGATAGATAAATTGGCAATTTGGTATGACAATATGCAGAAGTACGCAGAAGATTCTACAAGATTAGGAATTCCCATTACCATTGCTTCTGATCCGCGTAATCATTTTACTAAAAATATTTTTGCCATGAGCGCTGCTACTTTTTCGCAGTGGTGTGAACCGTTGGGTTTTGCAGCAATAAATGATACTGCATTGACACGTGAGTTTGCTAATGATGCAAGGCAGGAATATTTGGCTGTCGGCATTCGCGAAGCGTTACATCCGCAAATAGGGCCAACTACAGAACCACGCTGGCCAAGAATTGCAGGATCATTCGGAGAAGATGCCCAACTTTCAGCGAGGATGACAACGGCTTATATTAAAGGTTTTCAAACTGACACGTTGGGCTCACAAAGTGTGGCCACTATGACGAAACATTTTCCCGGTGGCGGACCGCAATTTGAAGGACTTGATCCACATTTTCCCTTTCAAAAAGGACAGGTGTATCCCGGCAATAATTTTGATTATCATTTGATTCCTTTTAAAGCCGCTATTGCAGCCGGTACTGCAGCAATAATGCCTTACTATGGTGTGCCAATGGATTCGGGACACGAGCACGTCGGTTTTTCTTATAACAAAGGAATTATTACCGGCTTGTTGAGAAAACAACTTGGTTTTGATGGGATTGTTTGTACAGATTGGGGTTTGGTTTCGGATACGCACATGGGTGGTGTCTTATGGCCCGCACGTGCCTGGGGCGAACAAAACTTAAATACAGAGCAGCGGGTCGAAAAAATTGTTAATGCAGGTGTGGACCAATTTGGCGGCGAAAATATTCCCGAAGTAGTAGTACAATTAGTGAAAGAAGGAAAGATCAGCGAAGCGAGGATTGATACTTCGGTTGCCCGGTTATTGCGCGTGAAATTCGAGCTGGGCCTTTTTGATGATCCGTATATTGATGCTTCCAAAGCTACGCAGATCGTGGGCAAACCGGAATTTGTAAAGGCCGGGGAAGAATCGCAGCGCCGCGCCATTACTCTTTTGAAAAATGACAATAAAGTATTGCCGTTAAAAACCGGGTCTTTAAAAATTTATCTAAAAGATATTGATTCTGCAACCGCCGCTCAATACGGAACGGTTGTGAAAAACCCTTCGGAAGCAGATATAGCTATTATACGTTTGAGCACTCCGTTTTATCCTGTTAAGTCAGATATCCCGATGGCGCAGATGTTTCATCATGGTGATCTTGATTTTAAAGGATTGCAAAAAGACAGTATTTTAAATCTTTTGAAATCTGTTCCGACGATTGTTGATATTTATCTTGACCGGCCAGCCGTTATTCCGGATATAAGTGCCAATGCAAAAGGATTATTGGCAGACTTTGGCGCCAGCGACGCTGCTTTGCTTGATGTGATTTTTGGGAAATACAAACCAGGCGGTCATTTGCCAATCGAGTTGCCTTCTTCCATGGAAGCCGTGCGCAATCAAAAGGAGGACGTGCCTTACGATTCAAAAGATCCGTTGTATAAGTTTGGTTTTGGGCTGAGTTACTAGCTGTAGAAGCAAATCAAAATCTAATTTATTTGTTGGTTTACTGGCAGAACTATACCCTCACAGAAATACTTTTAAAAATTAATTTGAAAATATGGAATAAATGTATTTACATTTGTAGTGTACTACTTAACTAATACACTATGATAGATATAGAAAATCTCTCGTTTGGTTACAAAAGGAAAAAACTACTGTACAAAAATCTAAGCCTCAAACTTGAAGCAGGAAGTATCTACGGACTGCTTGGTAAAAACGGAGCTGGTAAATCCACATTGCTTAAAAATTTTATGGGGTTATTATTTCCGACTGATGGGAAGCTTATGGTGAATGGTTTTGAGCCGAAAAGAAGAATTCCTTCTTTTTTGGAAACCATTTATTTTATTCCTGAAGAGGTGTATGTACCGCCTGTTAGTATTGAAAGGTATAAAAACCTGTTTGCTCCATTTTATCCTTCTTTTGATGAGGACAAGTTTTACAGCTATTTGGAACACCTCGATGTAAAAGATGATGGTAAACTTACAAGCCTTTCATTTGGCCAGCAAAAGAAATTTATAATTGCGTTTGCGCTTGCCTGTAACACCAGGGTTTTATTGCTCGATGAGCCTACCAACGGGCTTGATATTCCGTCCAAAATAAAATTCAGAAAATTAATTGCTTCCACTTTTACTGATGATAAAATTATTTTCATTTCTACTCACCAGATAAGGGATCTTGATAACCTGATTGATCGTGTGATCATTGTTGACGATGGTCATTTGCTCTTAAATGCTTCTATAGGCGAGATTGCGGAAAAACTATGTTTTAAAACAGTGAGCGAATTAGGTGACACAAGCGAAGTTCTTTATAGCGAAGAATCGCTAAAAGGGTTTTCGGTTGTAATGAGAAATAGTTACGATGAAGATACCAAAGTAAATCTTGAGCATCTTTTTAATGCTATCACCTACAATCCGGCGAAAGCAAAAGCCATCTTCAAAAATTAAAACAACAATAATGAATAACATATTCAACATACGGCGGTTTTCTTTTTTGATTAAGAAAACCATGTTAGAAAAGCCCACACAAATGTTTGGTTTCACCGGTCTTATCTTCCTGTTCATTTTGATAGTTTATTATCTTGCGAAAACGCTGGCAGGCTTTCATGTGGCACAAAACCTTTCTTTTCTTTGGGGCTTTGTAGGTGGCGATTTTGTGCTGGCTGCTTTTGTTTTCAATTATTTTGGTTCAGGTGCCAGCGGCTCTTCTTATCTTACTTTACCCGTGTCAAGCCTGGAAAAATGGCTAATTGCAATACTTCTTGTATTTGTAGTATATCCTTTAATATTCCTCATTTTTTACAGGATTATGGATGCCGGATTTATATTGGCTTATCACAACAGCCTTGATCCTAACGGACCATTTTACAAAGAGCTTTATGAATCGGTTTATTTGTTTCGGTTTAACAATACGCTGGCAAACAATGTTACCCGATGGCTGCTGTTTGTCTCCGGGTGTATGCTTGTGGGCTCCCTTTATTTTAACCGCGGCGCTTTGATAAAAGTTGCTTTAGGGCTTTGTATTCTCGCTTTTGGTATTTATGGACTGAATTATTTATTTGCAAAAATGTTGTTCAACAATGTGGCAGATGCTTTCCCATTTTTGCATGTAGCCATTTCGGTTGGAAAGGAAACGGGTTCAGTTGAGCTTCCTCAAAGTGTACATGATCCTATCTGGTATTTTATAAATTATGGGTTGCCTGTGGTACTTTGGGGCATTGCATTGATTAGATTACGGGAAAAAGAATTTTAAAATAATTGAATGGAGTTTAAAGAGACACCTGCTATTTACATACAGATTGCACAATACGTTTGCGAGCAAATTTTATTGGAAAAATGGAAGCTTGGTGATAAACTTATCAGTATAAGAGACATGGCAGTGAATATGCAGGTTAATCCCAATACGGTTCAAAGGGCATATGATTTTTTGCAGCAGCGTGACATTATCGCCAACAAAAGAGGAGTGGGCTATTTTATAGATGATAATGCAATGGAAAAAATACTTGATTTCAGGAGAGAACAATTTATGGAAAATGAACTTCCTGTTTTTTTGCGCAACATATATCTATTAGATATCGATTTCAGAGAAATCAAGACACTATATGATCAGTTTATAAAAGATAATTTTAAAAATAAGTGATATGAAATTAAGTTCACGAATATTGCTGGCCATGTTGATAGTATTGGTTTCAGGACTTCTAATGTCGAATATTGTTTTAAAACAAGAATACAATAAAATAGATAAAAGTGATTTATTACTGGAACTATACGACGGTGTTTTCGCAACCTTTTAGATATATTAAAATCAAAGGCGGAAATATTACCAATATCGCTTTTGAGCAAAGTAAAAAAAGTTCAGTACGCGTTTTGAACGATTGGAAAAGAGATCATCCGCAATTGTTCCAATCAGGGGTAAAGAATGACACATTGTTTATAAAATTCGTTTACTCGCCCGATAATCAAAATGAAAAAGAATGGCTGAAGCATAATACCATAGTCCGTATTTTTTCTCCTGAACTTCTTTGTGTAAACGGGTTTAACACCAATTTCGGAATGTTTAAATTGAAGCAAAAAAGTATAACGGTAAACATGTCAGGCAAATCTACATTTGAGGTAGAAAGTATGATTCCTGTGATGGATTCGATCAATGTAGTTCAGAGAGATTCTGCTGCGGTTGAATTTGAAATGTCACCCGATTACAAGTCCTTGAAAAGAAAAGACACAGTTTTAAATAAAGGGGTTCAAATTAATTTTGGGGATAACATACCGTCATCTGGCCAGGGTTCTAATGAGATCAAAAGCGATGAAGCAATGAAGATTAATTCAGTTAAAGCCGATTTAACGGGCCACACTATTCTTGATATCGGCCATGCCCAAATTCAATCATTAGAACTGCATATTTCGGATAGTTCAGCGATTATTCTTTCCGGGGGAGCTTTAAAGAGAATGGGTAAATTATGATTCACTCGTCTACCAGGCTAAAATAAAAAACGGTAAAATTTATTTGTTTACTGGCAGCTTTTGCATCGTTGAACCGCAGTTGCTCCTGCAAAAAAAGAAGTCACTGAAATACGCGAAGTTGCGATATAGAACTCTATGCGACACTTTGATTACGATCTTTATTATTTTTTTAAATCCCTTGGCCTTCCTCCAACGCGCCAATGTTCCTCTATTTTCTCCAGGACAATCCCTTTGGTCTCCGGAATATAAAAATAGCCCCACAAAATTCCTATGATCCCAATGGCCGCATAAAACCAAAACGCTCCTGCCGGATTTCCATTATTGACGGGCTGAACGGCAAAACTATTGGTGGCAGCGTCATACAATCTTTCATTAGTAATAATGCCTGAGCCTGAAGGCGTGAGCAGTTTTACGATTTTAAAAAATGTAAAAGCGACGATCCCGTTAAACAACCAGTTAGACAAAGAACCGATTGAAGAACCAATTCCTCTTATCCGCAAAGGGAAAATTTCAGAAATGATCAACCAACCTAACGGCCCTAAGCTTATGGCAAAGAAGGCGATGTAAACCCATACAAAAATAATGGCCAGCCATTTTCCCATGTCGCCCAAACTGTTGTGGAAGGAAAAGACCATTCCGAGTGCGAAAAGAGAAATAACAATCCCGATCAAACCGATGAAATAGAGTTTTCTGCGTCCTAATTTATCAATCATAAATAAGGAAAGAATGGTGAAAACTACGTTGACCGTACCAACGCTCACCGCGGCCCAAATGCCTGCGCGGGCTCCTTCAAAACCTGCAATTATAAAAATTTTCGGACTGTAATAAATGACGGTATTTATACCTACAAATTGCTGGAAAAACATAATTCCTACTGAAATGATCAGCGCCTTCCTGAGCCACGGCTTGAATACTTCACTTAAATTAGGGCGTTCCTTAGCTTTCTCAACTTCGTCTCTCATCCGTTGCATAGATTCTTCCACCATTGCCGGCTCTTCAATTCGTTTTAAAATTTTAAGACTTTCTGCTTCGCGTCCTTTACTCATCAGCCAGCGGGGCGTCTCTGGCAGAAAGAACATACCAACCAGTAAAATAAAACCGGGAACAATGCCTATATAAAACATGGGTCGCCATGATTCTACATTATTGTTGTTGGCGAATGCCAGGTCGCTTAAATAGGAAACGAGGATGCCAATAGTAATCAGTAGTTGAAACAGCGACACGAGGCGGCCGCGTATGTGGCTGGGTGAGATTTCGGCAATGTATAATGGAACTGAAAAAGAGGAAATACCTATCGCCAACCCGATAAACAAACGGGCAATAATTAATGAAGTCGGGGTTGGAGCCCAGCCGGACCAGGCAGCGCCTAAAACAAAAATAATGGCAGCGGCTAATATCGTTTTTTTTCTTCCGAATATATCTGACAGGCGTCCTGTAAACATAGCGCCAATTACAGCTCCGGCTAATCCCGCCGTAGTAATATTTTCAACCATGCTGTTGCTAAGTTGAAAATCCTGCTGGAAAAAAGGAATTGCACCGGAAATAACTCCGGTATCAAAACCAAATAAAAGTCCACCTGTAGCGGCAACAGCAGCAATAATAGAAACCAGGTTTTTATTGTATGATTTTTCTTTCATAAGACTAATGGTTGAGAATTAAAATTGAATATAGTAAAAGTTTCAGCCAATAATAAATTTCTCAAAAGGTAAAATAAAAATCGGTATAATTTCTTTGTTTACTGGTAGTAGTACGCAAGATTACCTGTTAAACACTGATCAGGCTGATGAATTCTTCCTTTTTTCTTCGTGAAACGTCGACCAGATCGCCGTTTTCCATTAAGACCTGTCCGCCGGATCCGCGAATATATTTTTTGATATAATTGAGATTGATGAGGTGGCTGTTGTGCACACGAAAGAATCCGAAGGGGATTAATAATTCTTCAAAATCCTTCAACAATTTTGTTACCAGGATCGTTTGCCCGCCGGTAAGGAATATCCTGGAGTAGCTGGAACTGGATTCAATTCTTGAAATATTTTTTATGATGATAAACTCAAGCCCGTCATTTAACGGCACAACAATTTTATTTTCCTGGCTTTTGACATCACGTATCGACTGTTTTAAAACAGCGAGGCGGTCCTTGGTTTGCATCGATTTTTTTTGTATCAGCCGCTTTACTGCATTCTCAAGTTCCTCAATTGATACGGGTTTTACCAGGTAATCAAATGCACTGATCCGCATCGCATCAATCGCAAAATTATTATACGCTGTTGTGAATATTATTTCGGCGTCATAGGTTCCTAATTCTTCAAGCATTCTGAAGCCGTTCATTTTTGGCATTTCTATATCAAGGAATAAAACATCCGGTTTTAGGTCCCTGATAAGTGAAATAGCTTCTTCCGGTTTTTGAACCGCAGCGACGACATTTACTTCTTTGCAAAACTGCACTAATTTTTGTTTCAGGTTTTGCAAACTGGTCATCTCATCGTCTATTAAAATCGCCCTCAGGCTTTTGGTAATCATATTACATTGCTTTAATTTTTACAGTGACCTTTGTTCCTGCCGGTTGATTTTTCGCATCGTATAGATCTTCAATTTTCATCAAACTTTTGGAATGGTGTCTTTGATTGAAAATATCAATTCTTTCCTGAGTTATCTGTAGGCCCAGGCTCGTCCGATTTGGATTATTTAACTTATTATAAGCTGCTGTTTCTTTACGGCCGGCGCCATTGTCTTCAATTGTGTAGGTAATATATTCATCCTCCGGTTTTGCGGATATCTTTAATTTCAGATCCTTTTTATCACTGTGTGCAAATCCATGAATGATTGCGTTTTCAACAAAAGGTTGTATCAACAACGGAGGTACACGGTAATCAAGGTCCTGCAAGGTTTTGTCTATTTCTGTAACATAACAGAACCTATGATTAAATCTTAAAAGTTCAAGATCAACATAAATTTTGATGGTTTGCAAATCCTCGATAAAAGGCACCAGGTCTTTCCTGCTGTTTGAAAGGATAATCCTGATAAGGCTTGCGAATTTATGAAGATACACACTGGCGTGTCTTTTATCATTTTGCAAAATAAAATATTCGATCCCGTTGAGGCTGTTGAAAATAAAATGAGGATTCATTTGCGACCGCAGCACCTGCATTTGTAAATCTGTTTTTGTTTTTTGACTCTGAATTTTTAGGTGCCTGTTTCTCTGGTAAAAAAAGATACCCGTTGAGGCAAGTAAAAAAATAAATCCACCAAGATAAACCATGTTCCGTTGCCTGCTGTTTTTCAACTGGAGCTTCTTAATATCATTGTCCTTCTGCAATAGTGCGATATGCTCTGCATTCTTCCTCGTTGCATACATCGTTTCAAAATCTGCCAGCCTGGATTTTGTTTCATCGCTGGTGAGAGAATCTTTGCGTTGAATGTATTCCAGGAGGTAACGGTAGGCTTCCGGAAAATTTTTAAGTTTTGCATTTACTACCGAAAGCTGCCGCAACACCAGGACAATGGAAATCTCCTGGCCGCTTTCTTTTGCAACTGAAAGTGCATGCGTGAGCGTATCGGCTGCCGGCGCCCACCGGTGTAACCCGGTGTCTATGCTGGCATAGGAAATCAAATAAGTGACAAATCCCGGCCGGTCCACATTTTTATCCAGCCAGGGCTTAACAAGATCTAACGCTTTTTTTGCTTCTTCGAATTTTTTCTCCTTAAATAGAATATTAATGTAATTAAATTGATCATGAACATGTTCCTGCACAAGGTTGTGTGTAAGGCGGGCTACAGAATCAGATAGATTAGTGAAGTAAAAGGCCGAATCTATGCGATTTAGATTTATATAGTAGGTTGCTAAATTCGACGCTGTCCCCATAAATGGCATGTTGTTACCCGAAAGATATCCTAACGCCTCGCGTGCATATCTCACTGCGTTGATATCATCATCAGCTTCATCGTATAATTCGGCAAGATTTGCCATGGGGAGCCCAACTTCTTCCGGATGACCTGCTTTCCTATACCCCTCAATGGAATTTTCGTAAAGCGAAATAGCTGTTCTAAACATTCCATAATATTGGTACACTCCCGCCATCACGGATGAAATGCCGAATCGTCGTGGATTGGCGAGACTCATGGTATCTATCCTTTCATGTAACGAATCGAGGTAAGCGAACACGGAATCTTTTTTTGCTGCCTGAACGAATCGTTCCATAATTTCTCTTACCGAAACAAGGTTGTAGAAACTTAATTTGTCCGGGAAGTAGGGAAGCACCTTTTTGTAATAAAATATCGCACTATCCGGATTACCAAAGTGGTAGGAATACGCTTTTGCAATATCAAAATAGAAGATCCCTTTCATGGTATCCGCATTGTTCTTGTTTGCGAGCGCCTCACCTTCCCTTGCCATGTCATAAACCAAATTAAGTTGTCCGCTATTAAGTGAGTCATTGATTGTGTTCATTAAAAAACGCATACGGGCGGTGTCTTTGCTAAGTGCATAATAAGCAGATGGCAATGGCCCCGAAGGCCTGCTTGTTTGAGCATTCGCATTCAGCGGAATTAACCCAACCAAAATGATGGGAAACAAAAAATATTGTTTAAAGTGAGATTTCATATATACATATATGAAGGATCGCCACACTAAATTTACCACTTAACTCTCAATTCAACAGCTCGCAGCAGACTTTCAACCGGGATTGTGTTTAAATATCCGTGCATTTTGCGTTCAAAAGAAAATATTTTTTGTGCCTTTATAAAGCTATTTATTAAAGTTGATTAGTGCATAATTATAATTTCACAAATTCTACCCGCCGGTTTTGCGCTTTGCCTTCCGGTGTTTTATTATCAGCAACAGGGTCTGTTGCGCCTTTCCCGTCGGTTTCAATTCTTGATCCATCAATTTTAAATTCACCTGTTAATGCTGATTTTACGGCTTCGGCTCTTTTATGTGAGAGTGCAAGATTAAGCGAGGCATCCCCATCACTATCGGTATGTCCGATGATCTTTACTTTCACACCGGCATTGTCCTGTAGTACGCCGGCGATCTCTTTTAAGGTGCCATAAGATTCCGGTTTGATGGCAGCAGAATTGACGTCAAACAAAATCCCTGTGGTAGAAAACTTTCCTTCGGTCAATAATTTGTTTCTGGTGTCGGGATCGCCAACCGCAAGTTTGATATTGCTGATAAGGTATTTGTCTTCTCCTGCAAAGTCGCTCCATATTTGGTACATCATGGTACTATAGGTTTTACCAGCTTCGAATGCCCTGGGCAGATCGAATATTTTATTCTGATCCAGATATACCCTCAGGCGCTCTTTTTGTCGCCATATTGAAACTTTGATTTTAGAGTTCCCGTTATTCTGAAACTGTATTTGATTATCCATCATTTTTTCCCCATCCTGGTAATTATAAATTGTAGAAATGCCTCCTTTGTCACGCGGTATAGGTTGTATTCCCAGGTTTACACCCGATCTTCTATTGTAATTGAAATCTGAATTTAAAACCTGCTTGCCATCTTTGCCATTACCGGTAGATAAAAAAAGCAACTGCAGAAATGGAAGATAATTGGATCCGGAATAAATAAAGTCATATTCAAGCGTGAAATTATCCGGAAGGTTGTTGATGAATTCCGGCATAAACAATCCTTTTTTATTTAGCATCAGCCAATTGCCCGTTTGCCCGGAAGCGGTAACAATTTCACCAGCAGAATTGGTGTTCCATTTGAGAGGAAATTCGCCAATAGCGTCTTGCGAAAAATCTTCATATGCCAGAACTTTTTCGCCAGGCACAAAATCATATTTGCTGTAGGTGGTTATCGGTCCTCCGGGGTTTGTGTCGGCAGTGGAGACAGTGGTTGAACTACTCCCTGAATTGCTGTTGGAGCTGGTGTTAGCGGATGAGGAAGCCTGCGCCGTGGTGTTGTTTGCGGATGCGGTGTTGCTATTTTTATTGGAATTCTTATTCTTATTTTTTTTGTTGAATAATTTGTCCAATACTTTGTCAGTTACTTTATCCGCCGTTTTTTGCGTGGCGATCGAAGCGCCTTCCCTTACGCCTTCGCCGGCCTGCTGTTTAAGAATGTCGCTCGTTTTCTGTGCTGAAAGGCTACCCGAAAAGATGAACGCCGCCAGTAAGATGAATGTTTTCATAAAAAAATATTTAAGTTAAAAATGTTATTGAGAGGGAACATCGAAATCACCGGGTGGAAAATCCATATTTGAATTTGCTTTAACGAGCTCCACCTTGAAATTTACAAATGTGGCTGCCTTTGGATCATTAAATGTGCCTGTCATTTTTACCAATCCGCCCCAATTAAATATGTTGTCATCAAAAGTCATTGGCAGGCTGGGGTCAATGGCAAGTAACTTATCACCCATTTCCGCAAACCCCGGAATATTTGGGCTCATCCAAAAGTCCCATTGATTCTTAGCTTGCCGAAGATGCGTACTGGTAAGGCTGTCCACTACTTCCTGCCCGATAATAGTTAAACCATTATCTCCACTGCCGGGCGTCTCAGATGAAGTATCAATATCAGAAGTATGACGCAAATAATCATAAGAGATCGTTTGATTGGGGGTGTCAAATTTGTAAAATATTGCCGTATGAACCATTTCGATATTCCCATTTCTAATGGAAACTTCATACCTGATGCCGATCAAAGTATCTATTTCAACTTGCAGATTGATACCAAAATTCATTTGTTTATGAGGCAGGTTCGGAATCTCTTTATCAGGAGTTTTTACAATGGTGGCTAGTGGTGCATTTATGACCATCATTACCATATTTCCGGAGTATTCCAGCCGCACTCCGTTGGCTTCTGTTTTATGATGAGAGCTAATTTCAGTTCCAATTCGATTTGGCAATCCGGGTTTTGCAGAAGCCATAATAAAAGATGAAAAGGCAACCGCGCTGATTAAATCAAAAAATGTTTTCATAAAAAATAGTTGTGTTAACAATAGAGTTCCGTGGCAATTATTTTTTATCTAATAAATTGTTACCGGACTTCAACGCCTCTTAGTTCCTAATGCCTTAGTGATCTATGATAAATTTATATTACAATACAATCCGGAATAATCAGATTTGGTACCTGGTAAGATTGGCTTTACAAACGCTGACAAAAAGCCTGTAGTTGGCGGAGGCTTTCGGGGAATATTGTTATTGCCCGCCCGCTTCCTTTCATAAATTGAAGGGATCCAGTTGATCAGTAAACAGAAAATTTCCGGTAATTTTTATTTTAAAAGAGAGGCTATCACAAAACCAATTGCTCAAAAAGTTTGTTGAGGGTTTCTTCGGGATCGCTACAAAAGCCGGGATGCACTTTTGAAGTTTGTACGATCGTACTCCTGGTAGCGGTTAACCACCGGAATCTTTCTGCGATCGGAAGTTGTGCTATTGGCCCTGCATTTTTTACACCTCTGCTGACCAGGTCAAAAGTTTTTAAATGATCTTCCAATTCGTTTATATCCACCTGGTCGCAGAAATGTTCAATTCTTTTGTAATCGACCCGGTATTTTGCCTTCAGAAATTTTTGTTTCGGGCAATAGAGGATCACGCCCACATTCAGGAATTCTTCCCGTTCCACGCGGGGCACGATTCTGATAACAGCGTACTCAAATAATTGATTCTCTTGCATGCTTGGCTTCGTTTACAAAAATATCTGAATGTGTAATTCTTGTTGTTAAAAAATCCACATAGGCCCGCCTGTGTTCTTCAACTGTTTGAAAAGTTGATTCACCTTGTAACCATTCTTCCGGAATTGCTGCAATAATATTTTCAATCAATTCCCGGCTAAGTATTTTTTTGAATTCTACATCTGCCAAATCCAGTTCAGATGCCTGCGGCAGCAGCACGTGGTCTTTCACCAACATAAAAGGCTTTTCGGCCTGCTCTTTCCAGTTGTTCCAGGAATGATGAAAATACAATGATGCGCCAAAATCAATAAGCCACAATTCTTTATACCAGATTAGCATGTTTGTGTTTCGCGAAGTTCGATCAACGTTTGTAAGCAGGCAATCAAGCCATACAATCTGCGAAGCCAATTTGGGATCAACAGGTGAAACCGCGGGATCATAAGTAATAGAACCTGAAAGATAATGCACGCCAAGGTTCAAACCCACGCTTGCTTTCAGCAGATCTTGTATTTCTTCATCGGGTTCCGTGCGACCAAAGGCTTCATCAAGGTTGGCAAAAACTATTTCGGGAACTTTTAACCCCAACGCCCTTGCAATTTCGGCCCCGATAAATTCTGCCACTAAGGCTTTTCTTCCTTGTCCGGCACCCCGAAACTTTATAACGTACATAAATTCATCATCCGCTTCCGCGATCGCCGGCAGCGATCCGCCTTCGCGTAAAGGCGTTATGTAACGCATCACATTTACTGTCCTGATGTCTGGAAATTTTTGTGACATATAATTCGGCACAATTTACACTAACGAGGTAAACATTGTGATTAACTGCGCAAAAAAGATTTTCTATGGTGTTCCACAATTACGTAAACCGGGAGATGTTGTACACTTTCGAACGCCAATAAGAGGCGCTTGCATGCTTTTTAACACAATAGCGCCATATCAATCTTTCTGATAGAACACATCTACCTTACTTTGAGATTGCTACGTTGAAATGTAACGTATTCCTAAATGATAATCTAAAAAGAAAAATCCTTCTTATTTCTTTGTTTACTGTAAGGATTCCATCCCGCGTCTATTAATATATCAAACATCATTCTCCAGAGGAAGTATGACGAGGAACTCGCTGCCTCTTCCTTCCTCACTTTCTACCTTTATTTCGCCACCGTGTGACTTTACGATGTCATAGCTTATAGAAAGCCCGAGGCCAACGCCGAACCCGGCGGACTTGGTAGTAAAAAAAGGTTGGAAAATTTTTTCCTGCAGCGCGGGGGGGATTCCGATGCCGTTATCCTTTATAGATAGCAACAACTGATCTTTCTCTTTTTTGGTACCAACAATAACTGTTGGGGTATAATCATTCTGTGTTTCCTTACTTTTGGCAGCCACGGAGTGAAAAGCATTTATTACCAGGTTGAAAATAACACGTCCGATTTCCTGGGGCACAATGTTAATTTCACCGGCATTAGGGTCAAAATCTTTTTGCATGTTTGCACTAAAATCTTTGTCTTTTGCTTTCACTCCGGCGTAAGCAAGGCGGAAGTATTCATCGGCCAGCGTGTTAATATTGGTGAGCCTTTTTTCCGGCGTACCCGATCTGCTGTGCTCTAACATACTTTTCACTATTCCCTCTACTCTCTTGCCGTGATAGCTTATTTTACCTGAATTGTCTAAAATATCCTTTGCAATACTTTGTACAGCTTCATCATTTCCATTCTTATTTTCTTCCTGTAATTCAGCGATAAGTTCTGCATTGAGATCAGAGAAATTGTTTACAAAGTTCATCGGGTTTTGTATTTCATGGGCAATGCCAGCTGTTAACTGCCCCAGTGATGCCATTTTCTCCGACTGGATGAGGTGGGCTTGTGTACGTTTTAATTGTTGCAAGGCCTTATCGATCTGTTCCCGCCGTTGTTCAGAAATATCTTTTTCTTTACTTAAAAGCGCAAAGGCTGCTTGTTTTTGCCGGTAGTTGCTGAGCAATTTAATACTCAGTACTACAATAATGGCTATAACAGCCAATGCTGCAAAGAGAAGTATCTTCTGCATGTTTTTTTGATTGTTGAGTACATTCACTTCCTTTTGCTTCTGGGCTACTTCGTAATTAGTGCGGAGGTTCGCTATTTCCTGTACTTTTTTGATGCTATTAATACTGTCACGGTCAGCTACATATTCTTTGTAATAATTAAGTGCCTGTTCCGGGTTATGGTTTTTTTCATATAGTTCTGAAAGTTTAAGATCAGCGTCTCTTATTTGCTCTTTAAGATCGTTCTGCTGTGCCAGGTGCAGGCTTCTTTTAGCATAGCTTAAAGCCTTTTCAATGTCTTTTTGTTGCAAATAGACATCGGACATTGAAATAAAATAGGCGCAAAGAGCATAGTAATCTTCTGATGACTCAAGAAAATCAATGGCTTTATTCAGATTATTTTCGGCCAGTTCGGTTTTCCCCAGGCTAGCGTAAACCATCCCAATATTCCCAATACTGTAAAACTTCCCCTGGGTGTAATTTTTCTTTTCAAATATCCTTTCAGACTCCTGGAAATAATGCAGGGCCGAATCGTAGTTACCTGCTGTGCGAAAAGCCTCTCCTGTATTTAAAATTGCTGAAGCAAGGGTTATAGAATCAGCAGATTGTCTAAGGATCGCAATGGCCTTACGATGATAAAGCACAGTATTCTCATAATCATTGGTGAGTGAATATACATCTGCAATGGCGCCATATACGCTGCCTTCCCACCTTAAATTTTCAGATCTTCTTGCCACTTCTGCACTCTTAAAAAAAGAAGCAAGCGCTTCCTTATAGTCGCCCAACAATCTCTTTTTATTCCCTTTTTGAAAATAGCCGTAAAAAAGATATTTGTCATTCCCTTGTTGTTGTGCCAGGGTTATTAAATCTTCAGCATATTTTAATGACAAATTATAGTCTTTTATTTCATTGAAAGACAACTGCCTTAGTAATTCAAGTTTGGTAGTATCCGGAAGTTTATCCTGTTGGTAAATACGTGCAAGGCTGTCGGCCACTTTCTGGTCCTGGGCAGAACTATAAAAAGTGGTAAGACAAAAAAGGAAAGTCAAAAAATAATAAACACGATATGCCAAAGACATGGTTATTATTTTTTATGGATTTAATTGCAAAAGGGGGTCGAAGGTGTAGATAGTAGGTTCACCTTTTAACTTCCATTTGATATAATATACTTCAAAAATAACTCCCTGGTTAGGATCGGGTGAATCAACGGTAGCCTGCCAATGCTGAGAATTGCCTGCCTGCTGAGGCGGTGTCGAAAAGAAATTTGGGTTATTTGAATGATATTTCGAAGCTGAAGCAATTTCTACAATTTCGACATGGGAAGCTGAAGCTTTGGAAGTAACATTCCATTTGATAACCTGGTTTTTTGAAACTGACACCCAACTGGCATTATTGTTATTATTGTCCTTCAAAGTAAGACTGCCGTCAGAAGTGTGAAAGTCTGTGATGTTTATTGGCCCACTTATCATTTGTCCCGTTTTGGCGAATTTTGCTTTCCAGTTACAGGAAGAAAAAAAGAAACTAATCGCAAAACATCCAAATAGCATTGCGATAAAACGAATGCTGTGTTTCATAATAATAATTTTTTGAGATTGAAAGATTGTTAATTCTTTCCGGTGGCGGGGAGGCTTGTCTTTTCGTAGAAACTTTTGAACTAAGGAATGCTTCTGCTGTAAATTTAAATATATTATAATTAACGAAGATAAATAAATTTAGTAATGTTAATACAGGCCTTTTAAATTTTTGGGGCAGTGTTTTTCTGAATAAGGTCAAGCTATAAATTGCCGCCTGTCACTGTTGTGATCTTTAAACTAGAATGTATGAATGCCTTTAGACTTACCGTTCATGTAGTTAACGGGCACCTTGCTAAAAAAAATAATTTCATCAAAACTGAATACAATACCTTCATCAGTGCAAAAAATATCTTAATGAATATAAACTATTATAAGCTTATGAGAAAATACATTTTCGCAGTAATTCTAATTACACTTGCATCCTTCCCCATTAATACTTTTTGCCAGGTTGGAGCTCCAACAATTGTTGCCGGCAAAAAATTTGCTGTGGTGCAAACCGAAAGCGGCAAAGTAAGGGGATATACTCATAATGGTATTTTTACCTACAAGGGTATTCCTTATGCTCACGCAGAAAGATTTATGCCACCTGAAAAACCAACGCCATGGAAGAATGTTCGTAGTTCGATGACATACGGCCCGGTTTGTCCTATCACCCCAACCACCACTACATTTGATGAAATTGAATTTCCTTTTCAGCACGATCTTGGTTACAGGAATGAAGATTGCCAGAGCCTCAACATATGGACACAGAAAATAAATGACGGTAAAAAAAGGCCGGTAATGGTGTGGCTTCACGGTGGCGGTTTTACCGCCGGATCTTCAATCGAATTGCCAAGTTATGATGGTGAGAACCTGGCTAAAAAAGGAGACGTAGTTGTTGTAAGTATCAATCACCGGCTGAATGTACTGGGCTTTTTGGATATGCGCGCTTATGGCGCAAAATATAAATATTCTGCAAATGTGGGCCTGCTTGATATTGTAGCCGCTCTGAAATGGGTAAAACAAAATATTGCCGCCTTTGGCGGAGACCCGGATAATGTAACCATATTCGGGCAATCAGGCGGTGGAGGCAAAGTAACCTGTATGTTGGATGCTCCATCTGCGAAAGGTCTTTTTAATAAGGCCATTATAGAGAGCGGGAGCTACGTTAATGAATTTATGGATACATCTGTATCTAAAATGGTAGCCGCTGCTTTATTGCAGCAGTTGAACCTGGAACCTTCGCAGGCTGATTCTTTGCAAAAAATACCGTATGACGTATTGAATGAAGCAGGTGAAAAAGCATTGCGTAAGGTACAAAAGGAATTAAAAGATGCCGGGAAACCAATTCCAGGATTTGGTCTTGGCTGGGGCCCTGTTTTAGATGGCAGCTTTTTACCTTATCAGCCAAACTCAGCAGAAGCAGCTGCTCTGGGAAAAAACGTTCCATTGTTGGTGGGTTCCACTAAAAACGAATTCACTCCTTTTAACCCGGCAACAAGAGATATTACTATGGAACAGGCAAAATCAATACTTGAAAAAAAGTATGGTAATAAAACAGGCGATTATTTGGCAGCCGTAAAAGCAGCTTATCCTAACACGGTGAAACCTTCTGATTATACTGATATTGATTTTGTGATGCGTCCGGGGGTAATACACCAGGCAAATAT
This sequence comes from uncultured Chitinophagaceae bacterium, assembly GCA_963814075.1. Classification (GTDB taxonomy): domain Bacteria; phylum Bacteroidota; class Bacteroidia; order Chitinophagales; family Chitinophagaceae; genus Ginsengibacter. Next base: position 283,014 of record CAWFBO010000009.1, read on the forward strand.
GAAATCTGCTGTGCCGGGTGCCGCACCGGTTTATGTTTATTTATTTACCTGGCAATCACCTGTAAATGATGGTATGTACAAAGCGATGCATTGCATGGATATTGCTTTTGAGTTTGATAACATTCAACGCTGCCAGGAAATGACCGGTGGTGGTAAACAGGCCTATGTACTTGCTGACAAAATGAGCCAGGCATGGATAAATTTTGCGTCTACGGGAAATCCGAATGCCAAAGGACTACCAAATTGGCCCGCCTACACAGCAGCCAATGGATACACGATGATCTTTGATGTGAAATGTGAAGCAAGGCAGCATCCTACTAAAGCACTAATGGAATTTGCATCACAGCAATAGTTGTCTGTTAAAATATCAAAATGCCTGTATGGGTGTTAGTTAAGAAATAGTTCGTAACATTTATTTATAGAACCCCTGCTTCGGCGGGGGTTCCTTTTTTATTGAACTTGTTTTTCCCTTGTCCACCGGGAGAAAAACACGCTTTCAACGAAAGATAAAATACGAATAAAAGAAATTTGTTTGTTTACTATAAATTTCGGCAATGCAAACAGCAGATGTCAATAAGTTATCTTTCCTAACTCTTTAATACAAAATTGAAAAGTATCGTTCCACTTTCGATATCACTTTTTGCCGGGGGGAATTTTAATTGTTTGGCTTTTTCTATAGCAATATTTCGTAATTGCGCATTGGAGGTAGTAGTGCCTCTTGTTACCACTGCGCTGGTAACGGTTCCTGCGGCGTTCACTTTTATGTCGACATACACTTTCGCGTTTTCATTAAAATCTCCCTGCATATTAGGAAAGTGGATCGGCCTTCTTCCTGACAAACCACGAACTACACTAAATCCACTCTTTCCGCCGGGAGAATTGCCATAAGCATCCGGGCTGCCGTCAGGACTTCCCGCATCGCCATTACCAGGTTTATACCCCTGGTTTCTATATCCGTTATCTTCTGTCGCTCCGTTGCCGCCGTTCCCGTTTCCACCTTTGTATAAAGGAATTTTTGGTTTGGGTGGTGCCGGATTGGGGTTTACAACCGGTGAAGGATGTATATTTTTGGACGCTGTTGTAACACTTTCTTTATTTTCAATTTTAGCAGTCTCGTTTTTCTTTTCAGTCTTTACAACCGGAGCGGCGTCTTTATTATCACTTTCATCAGCCTTTATATTTTGGGAAGGTTCTTCGCGCACTTTTCTTGCAGATTGCCGCGACGCCACGCTTTGGTTATCAGGAGCGCGTTCGCCTTTTACCAATGGTTGTACATCGCCCATTCCTTCCTGCTCGTTACCTAAATTAACATCGATAAGATCCATTACTGCAGGCTTGGGAGGTACCTGCATTTGCCAGGTATAAAAAATAGCGAAGATTAAAAAAATACCGCAAACGATGATTGTATACATCAATGCCTTACGATTTTTTTCGGCTTCAAATTGATGATTGATTAAAGCTACGTCCAATGGGTTTAGTTTTTTGTCAGATCAAATTTAGCGAATGCACAAAAATATTCAAGTTTGTAAATGTTAAAAGAAAAATGTTCTTTTGTTTCTTAACGGAACTTATTCAATTTTCAATTGTCCTTTTCCGACTTTGTAGTTAAAAAAGCAAAGCCTCATTTTTTTATTGTTCTTTCACCAAAAAGCAGGCTGCCGATCCTAACCATATTGCTCCCTTCTTCAATCGCGATCTTATAATCCGAGCTCATACCCATGCTGAGAGTGGTGAATGGTGAATGGTGAATGGCAAATTGGTTGAATAACTTTTTTAAACTTTGAAATTCTTTTCTTACTATCTCTGCATTATCAGTAAAAGAAGCCATGCCCATTAAACCTTTTACTGAAACATTTTTGTAATCTTTCATAATTCTAAGTCGAGCACTTTTATCAATTCATTTTCATCAAGTCCAAACTTCGTTTCTTCTTTTGCAATATGAACCTGCAAAAGGCAATCAATAACACGCTTATTTTTTACCGCCTGTTTATTAATTTCCTTCAACAATTTCTGGCTGTCGACACTTTGAATAAGTGAGATAAAAGGAACAATCTGTTTTACTTTGTTGGATTGCAGATGGCCGATAAAATGCCAGCGAATATCCTTGGGAAGTTGTTCATGTTTTTCTACCAATTCCTGCACATAATTTTCACCAAAATCTCTTTGGCCCAAGATGATACAACTCTAAAATATCTTCAACTGGCTTTGTTTTTGAAACTGCAACCAGCGTTACGTTTTTCTCTTTTAGTTCTTCAGAAATCTTTTTATATAATTCAGAATTTACAGGCAATTTTAATTTTGTTTTTAATTTTCACATTTTCCAATTTTCACATTTGCTAATTATTTCAAAATTCCCCTGCTGATCACGATCCTTTGAACTTCACTCGTGCCTTCATATATCTGGGTGATTTTGGCATCGCGCATCATTCTTTCCACGTGATATTCTTTTACATAACCATAGCCGCCATGTATCTGTACCGCTTCTGTTGTAACCCACATCGCAGTTTCACTCGCATACACTTTTGCCATCGAAGCGCTTTCAGTATAATCTTCACCATGGTCTTTTTGCCATGCGGCCCGCATACATAAAACCTGGCCGCATCAATCCTTGTGGCCATATCGGCTATTTTGAATTGAATGATTTGGTGATTTTTTATTTCTGTACCAAATGCTTTTCTTTCTTTTGAATAACCGATCGCTCTTTCCATGGCGCCGGATGCAAGTCCCAGCGCCTGTGAAGCAATTCCGATACGGCCTCCCGAAAGTGTTTGCATGGCGAATTTAAAGCCAAACCCATCTTCTCCAATGCTGTTTTCTTTAGGCACTTTTACATCTGTAAATGAAATACTGTGGGTGTCGCTTCCGCGGATTCCAAGCTTGTTTTCTTTCGCGCCTACTTTAACGCCCGGCCAGTTTTTTTCTACAATAAATGCGTTGATGCCGCGGCTTCCTTTTTCAGGATGCGTTTGTGCGATCACCAAATAAACAGAAGCAGAATTTCCATTGGTGATCCAGTTTTTTACGCCATTAATTACATAATGATCTTCTTTTTCTTCCGCTGTGGTTCTTTGCGAAGTGGCGTCACTGCCGGCTTCCGGCTCACTTAATAAAAACGCACCTATATATAATTCGCCATCTTTTTTCCCTTGCGCCAGCGGTATTAAATATTTTTTCTTTTGTTCTTCAGTGCCAAAAGCTTCCAGGCCATAACACACCAAACTGTTGTTAACACTCATACAAACACTCGTACTGGCATCCACTTTACTTATCTCTTCCATCGCCAAAACATAGCTGATGGTATCTAATCCTGCGCCGCCATATTCTACAGGAACCATCATTCCCAGGAAACCAAGGTCGGCCAGTTTCATTACTTGTTCATAAGGAAATTTCTGGTTTTCATCACGCTCAATCACTCCCGGTAAACATTCAGTATTGGCAAAATCTCTTGCTGCCTGCCTGATCATCAAGTGTTCTTCTGATAATGTAAAATCCATAACAATTTTTTAAGTGGTGCAAAAGTACATTGAATTAAATAAGGGGCATTTCTTTATAATAAGATGTCAATCCTTTAAGCTGGGTGTTTATTAGATACTTCTTTGCAATTCGAAAATAGAAATTTTAATTATTTATTCGTTTACTGGTATCGTTGAAAATCAGCTAATTTTTGGAAGCGCGACTAAGAAAATTTCAAGTCTTATCTTTTAAATAGCAAACGATCAATTTTTGACATCACTTCTTCTTTATAAGTTTTGCTCAAAGGAACAGATTCTTTTTCAAGGATGATATCATTGCCATCAATAGCCCGGATTGCGTTGATAGAAACGATGAATGATTTATGCACACGAATAAATAAATGTTTTGGAAGTTGTTCTTCCAACCCCTTGAAAGTGATATACACAATGTGTTTTTTTTGCCTGGTGTGCAGTATGGTATAATTGGATAGTGCTTCAGCATAGACCAGTATCAGCAATCATTATTTTTTCTATCTTTTGATTGGATTTAATAAAGAAAAAATCCTGGGAAGAAAAAACTTCATTTTTGTTTTTGGAATTTATAAATTCTTCAGCTTTTAGTGCAGCCTTAAAAAACCTGTTAAACTTATTGGTTTTAATAAATAGTCCAGGATATCCAATTCATAACCTTCAGCAATACGTAATGGTTCCAGAACAGGCCA